>CAWJSC010000005.1:0-732895 GCA_963845425.1 uncultured Microthrixaceae bacterium | reverse complement strand
GCGTCATCCTGACCGGACGCCGGCCTGGTCGCGCAGGGCGTGGCCATCCCGTCCCCCGTCGCCCCCCCCCCGCCACGCACGTAGTCGGCTCGTGGCACGATCGCGGACGATGCGGTACGCGTTCGACGATGTGGTGGTCGACACGGAGCGCTACGAGCTCCGCCGTGATGGCGAGCTCGTGCGCGTCGAGCCACAGGTCTTCGCCGTCCTCACGGTGCTGCTCGAACACCGTCACCGGGTGGTGCTCAAGACCGAGCTGCTCGACGACGTGTGGGGTGACCGGTTCGTCGAGCGAGTCGGCGCTCACGAGCCGGATCAAGGCCGCTCGCCAAGCCGTGGGCGACGACGGCTCCACCCAACGGGTGATCCGCACCGCCCACGGCCGGGGCTACCAGCTCATCGCCGACGTGAGCGAGGAGGCCGGCCAGCGGGCGCCCGCGCCCCTGCCCACCGCCCCCTCGCTCGACCAGGAGATCCGGTTCTGCACCACCGAGGACGGTCATCGGCTCGCCTACGCCACGATCGGCGAAGGACCACCCCTCGTCCGCGCCCGCCCACTGGATGACCCACCTCGACTACGACTGGCACAGCCCCGTCTGGCGCCACTGGCTCGAAGGCCTGGCCCGGGGGCGGACGCTGGTGCGCTACGACGAGCGGGGATGCGGGCTCTCGGATCACGACGTCGAGGGGTGGTCACTGGACGCCTTCGTCGACGACCTGGAGACGGTCGTCGATGCCCTCGGCCTCGAGCGGTTCCCGTTGCTGGGTGTGTCCCAAGGCGGCCCCGTGGCCATGACCTACGCCAACCGGCGCCCGAGCGGGTGAGCCACCTGATACTCGTGGGCAGCTACCGCGCGGGGCGCGTACGACGGGCCCGGTCCGACGAGGAGCGGCGGGAGGCCGAGGTGCAGGTCGAGCTGGCCCGCCTCGGCTGGGGCCGCGACGACCCCACCTTCCGGCGCTTCTTCACGTCGTCGTTCATCCCCGACGCCCCACGGAGCTGTGGGAGGCCTTCGCCGAGCTGCTCCGCCGCGCCACCTCGGCCAAAACGCCGCCCACATGATCGAGACGTGGTCCAACGTCGATGTCGTCGATGTGGCGGGTCGGCTCGACCTGCCGACGCTCATCCTGCACGCCCGGGGCGACCTGCGGGCCCCGTTCGAGGGGGCCCTGGAGCTCGGGACCCTGATCCGGGGCAGTCGGGTGATCCCCCTCGACAGCGCCAACCACCTCCTCCGCGCCGATGAACCGGCCTGGGCGCAGCTGCTCGCGGAGATCGACGTCTTCCTCGCCGCAGACGGCGCCTGAACGGCGGCCGGCCTGGCCGCCGTTCAGGCACTCCTTAGGCCTCCGGGTGCCGCGGCGGCGAGCAACACACGACCGGTCGGCTGACAAGGGCCGCTCCCGGTTACCACGAGAGGTCGTCGCTGATGACGCCGTTCCCCGCCCGAGTCGTCGCTACAGCCGCAACAGCAGGGGGAAACCCGGTCCCCTACGACGGCAATAGCCTGGGTGCCACACGGAGGCTCCCGGAGGTTCGCCATGTGTCGCTGGCTCGCGTACTCGGGACTGCCCGTCCACCCGGCCGACCTTGTTCTGCACCCGAAGCACTCCCTCGTGGCCCAGAGCCTCGATTCCCCGCTCGGCGCGACCACCGTCAACGGTGACGGGTTCGGGGTGGGCTGGTACCCGGAGGCCCGGGCCGGGGAGGTGGTGCAACCGCCCGCGATCTACCGCAGCACCGAGCCGGCCTGGAACGACGAGAACCTCCGCGAGATCACCGGGAGTGTGCACTCGCACCTGCTCTTCGCCCATGTGCGCGCCGCCACGGCCCCTCCGGTCCAGCGGACCAACTGTCATCCCTTCCGGCATGGCTCGTGGCTCTTCATGCACAACGGGGGGCTCGCGGACTTCGGGCGGGTTCGCCGGGACCTGACCGTCGCGGTCGACCCGTCCCTCTACCCGGGCATCCTCGGCACCACGGACTCCGAGGTCGTGTTCCACCTCGCCCTCACCCACGGGTTGGAGGAGGACCCGATCGGTGCGCTGGAACGGGCGGTCGGCTTCGTGGAGGCCGTGGGCCATGGCCACGACATCAGGTTCCCGATCCAGATGACCGTGGCCGTCACCGACGGCGCCACCATCTGGGCCTTCCGGTACTCGAGCGAGGGCAGGTCGCGGTCGCTGTTCCACTCGGCAAGCGCCGCCACGCTCCTCGAGATGTACCCGGAGCGGGCCGATCTGGCCGAGTTCGGCCCGAATGGCCGGGTCATCGTCTCCGAGCCCCTGACCGACCTCCCCGGGGCGTTCCACGAGGTGCCCGAGTCGACGATGGCCGTGCTGGCCCCCGGGACGTTCGAGCACCGGCCCTTCCTGCCCGTCCCACCCTCCTGAAACCCGTTGGATGAGATGAGCGCGCCGAGTTGGTCGAGTTGCGTCGTGAGCGGGACCGCTCCCGGCTACGACGACAGGTCGTCGCTGATGTCAGAGGACACGTCGTCGCTGGCGTCGCTCAGGTCGTCGCTCATGTCAGAGGACACGTCGTCGCTGGCGTCGCTCAGGTCGTCGCTGATGTCAGAGGACACGTCGTCGCTGGCATCGCTCAGGTCGTCGCTCATGTCAGAGGACACGTCGTCGCTGATGTCGCCGTTCCCGCCGGAGTCGTCGCTGCACGCGGTGAGGCCGGCCACGCTCAGGAACACCGCGAGCACCAGGGCCAGGAGATTGCGGATTCCCGTCTTCGTCATAGCAGCACCCTAATGACACGAACGGGACCGCAGCGTCAAGCGAGCAGATCCTGGATCCCGGGCGGCAGGAAGGTCTCGACCGGTGTCACCTCGGCTTCGACCAGGTCGGCCATGGCCTGCACGACCTCATCGGGGTCGAGCTGACCGGTGAGCACGATGGCCCGGACGAACTCCTCGGCCTGAGCTGCCGGAGCATCGCCGTCCTCGATGTAGGCGGCGATGCCGTTGACCATCGCGTCGTTGAACCCGGTGTCGTAGGGACCCGGGTTGAGCTTGGTCACGTCGACGCCGTAGGGGGCCAGTTCATCACGGAGCGCCCGGGTGAACGCCTCCACCGCGTGCTTGGTCATGGCGTAGGGCGCGGTCATCGGACCCGAGAGCACCCCCGCGATCGATGACATGTTGATGATCCGACCGGCGCCCTTGGCTTTCATGCCGGGGATCACCGCTTGGCTCATCGCCACCATGCCGAAGACGTTCACCTCGAAGCCGGCCTTGAGCCGATCGAGGGGCACGCTCGTCAACGGTGCCATCACGCCCAGACCGGCGTTGTTGATGAGCACGTCGGGATCGATCTCGCGGACACCGTCGACATCCTCGGCCTTGGTCACGTCGAGCTTCATCGCCGTCAATTCGGGGTGCTCGCCGCCGAGCACGTCGGCCTGCTCGACCGTCTCGGTCGTGGCGATCACCCGGTGTCCCCGGGCCGCCAGCTCGATGGCCGCGCCCCTGCCGAACCCTGAACCAGCACCGGTGATGAGGACGGTCTTCGCCATCTCGGCACCGTAGTGGGCAGCCATCGCGAGCCTCCGCTCGGTCAGTTCCTGGTTCATGGCGGCGATGAGGCCGCCGTCCACCCGCAGGTCGCATCCGGAGACGAACGCGGCCCGCTCGGAGCACAGGAACGCCACCGCCTCGGCGATGTCGGCCGTGTGCCCGGGCAGCAGCGGCTCGGGGCCTTGCCGGCTCGATTGGATCGGCGTCAGCTCGACGAGGTGGGCCTTGACCGGGTTCTCGGCCAGCTCCCGCCGCCCCATGCCCGTGTCGATCAGGCCCGGGGACAGCGAGACGACCCTTCCCCCCGAGGCGCCCCACGCCACCGCGGCCCGCTCGCAGGCCCGGAGCACGCCTCGCTTGGCCAAGCGGTAGGTGGACCCAGGGTCTGGCTCGGTCCCGAGGCACGAGCGGAAGCGGCCCGCGAGGTCCGGAGCGAGCGGGGCGTCCAGCACCGCGTCCATCTCCGGGGCGAACTCGCCCATGTGGGCCGACACCGACGCGAGGCAGACGGCGACGCTCCCCGGCACCACAGCGGGGGCGAAGGCGTCGAGGAGGCACACCACCCCCGCCAGGTCGACCCGAAGGATCTCCTCCCAGTCGGTCATCGACGGCGACAGGCCTGCGGTGTGCACGAGCGCCCGCAGCCGCCCGTAGGCGGTGACCTGTCGGACGAGAGCGTCGATCACCAGAGGATCGACGACGTCGCCGACGATGGTGACCACGGTGGTCCCCTCCGCCTCGAGCACGGCGGCGGTCGCGGCGAGCCCCGCCTCGTCGCGGTCGGTCAGGAGCAGCACGTCGCTCGACGCGCCGAGGGTCTGCGCACAGGCCGAACCCATCGCCCCGGCGGCGCCCGTCACCACCGAGACCGGCATCATCGCGACGGGGTGTCCGTGTGCCGCAACGACAACATCGCGGCGTCCTGGCGGCCGGCGATGGCGGCCCGCTCGCGGAGCAGGCGAGCCTGATCGACGGCGCCGTCGAGGTCGCCGGGGCGGGGCGGGAGGGCGAGCCCCGTGTAGATCACCCGGCGCTCGGCGCTCTCCGGGTGCGTGGACCGGTGGAGCGCGCACGACAAGTGCACGGTCACGTCACCCCGGTCCGCCCGCAGCGCGGCCACCGGCAGGTCCACCCCCCGATCGACCTGCCGGCGGGCGATGTGGGCGCGGTGGGACCCGGCGAGGACGTCCAGGCCCCCATGGGCGCGGTCGACGGGCGTCAGGCAGATGCCGATCGTCAGGCCCGAGCAGAACATCGAGTGCCCACCCCGCTCGCAGTCCTTGTGCCACGGCAGGCAGACCAGCCCCTCGACCGACGCCACCCGCTTCACCAGGCCCTCGGCCGTGAGGTCGCTGAAGTGCTCGCCGAAGGGATCACCCGGCTCGTGGCCGTCGTCCAGGATCCCGCCGATGGCCAGGAAGCGGGGATCGGCGAGCAGGCCGCGCAGGTGCGGCGACCGGCCCACGAGGTCGAGGATCCGGCAGGGATAGCGCTCGCCGGTGCTCGTCGCCGCCCACCACGAGGCCCCGTCGTCGGGCCGGGCGTCCTCGATCGCGGCGGCCAGGTCGGCGTCCACGGCGTCCATCTCCGCGTCGGTGAAGACCCCCCGCAGCAGGAGGAAGCCGGCTTCGGCGAGGAAGTGGGCCGCTTCCTCGCCGCGTTCACCCAGGACGAAGCGCTGCTCGAGGTCGAGGGCCGTGCCGTCGGTGGCCTGCACGGCGACCGAGCCGGGGCGGTGGAGGGCCCGGCCGTCCAGCAGCGAACGCAGGACGGGGTCCCATGCGCAGAAGGCCTCGTGGGCCGGCCCCTCGCCTCCGACCCGCCCGGCGATGACGAGACCGAGGGCCGTCCGCTCCTCACCCACGAGGTCGGTGAACGCTTCTCGGTCGAGGTCGACTAGGAGCGCCGCGTGCGTTCCGGGCCGGGCCTCGATCCCTCCCGGGCCGAGCCCCACGGTCCAGGCGTCGCCGTCGACGCGGATCGTGAGCGCCTCGAGACCGAGCAGCTCAGCGTCGGCGGCCGCCTGAGGACCGTGGCGGGCCGATGCCTCGGCCCACGTCCCGGCCCAGAACCCGGCCGGGTCGACGACGTCGGTCGGCCGTCGGTCCCGAGTGCGGACGTCGACACTCCGCCGGGCACCGGTGGGACTCATCGCGGGTGGTCCACCAGGACGGCGCCGGTGGCCAGTACGTCGTGGGCGAGGGCGAAGGGGGCGGCGTCCAGCACGTTGTTCACAGGCTTCGTGCGCGGGCCGCGGCCAAGCGGGCCCCCGCCCCGGCTCCCCATCCCGATGAACCCGGCCGTGGTCACGACGACCCCCCTGGCATCGCGCCACCGTAGTGCCGGCCTCGGATGTGAAACTGGCTGGGTGGACTTCGGTGCGCATCTCCCGTTGATGGACTTCGGTGGCCACCCCTACACCTTCGACCACCTGGCCGAGTACACCGACACGGCAGCCCGTCTCGGCTTCAGTGCCTTGTCGGTCAACGATCACCTGGTGTTCTCGGTGCCGTGGCTGGACGGGCCCACCGCGCTGGCGGCGATGATCGAACACTCGGGGACCATGACGATGGCGACGACCGTGTGCCTTCCGGTCGTTCGCGGCCCGGTCCCCTTGGCCAAGTCCCTGGCTGCCCTCGACCGCCTTACCGGTGGCCGGCTGGTCGTCGCCGTCGGTCCGGGCTCCTCCAAGAAGGACTACGAGTGCGTCGGCATCGACTTCGAGGAGCGTTGGGCCCGTCTCGACGAGTCCATCGACGCCCTGCGTGCCCTGTGGCGGGCCGATGGCGCGCCGTACGAGGGTCGCTTCTACTCCACCGTGGGCGTCGACCTCGATCCCCACCCGACGAGCCCGGGAGGACCGCCCATCTGGGTGGGGAGCTGGGGCTCGGACGCGGGGCTTCGCCGCACGGCGAGGTTGGCCGACGGTTGGCTGGCGTCGGCGTACAACACGACGCCGACCGCCTTCGGCGAAGCCTGGGCCCGGCTGCGGGATCTGCTTCCCGCCCACGGCAAGGATCCCGACGCGTTCCCCAACGCGCTCGCAACCATGTGGTTCCACATCACTGACAGCCGGGCCGAGGCTGACCGGGTGATCCAGGAGCGTCTGGTGCCGACCATCAACCGCCCCGAGGAGGTCCTTCGATCGCGCCTGCCGGTGGGGCCGGCCGAGACATTCGCCGAGAAGCTCACCGAGTTCGCCCGGGCGGGCGTCCAGCGTGTCTTCGTGTGGCCCGTCGTCGACGAGGCCCGCCAGATCGAGCGGTTCTGGAATGAGGTCCGTCCGGCGGTCGACCCGTAGTCGGCCTCGCCCGTCAGCCGACGATCGCCGGCTAGGCCGGAGGGTCAGCCGGCACGACGCCGAGCTGCTGCATGAGCGACAGCATGTCCGTGACCCCCCAGTGCTCGCACACGAGCCCGGCGCCGTTGAACCTCATGATGTCGATGAGCTGCATCTCGACGTTCGTGCCGGTCGGGGATCGACGCCAGCCGGATCGACGATCAGGCGGGTTGGCCAGCGGCCGCCGATGCTCGGCTCGATCCATCGGCGACAGGGTCAGTCGCTCTCCCGAAGGCGACCGATGGACCGGTCAGGACGCAACGGCGGAGCGGGCCGCGCGCCAGTGGCTCGGCGCCATCCCGTGCTCGCGCTTGAAGGCCCGGCTGAATGCCTCTTCTGAGTCGTAGCCCACGCGGCGCGCCACTCTTGCGACGGCGGTGTCGGTCGTGGCGAGGAGCTCTTCAGCCAGGTGCATGCGCCACTGCGTCAGGTAGCGGATCGGTGAGCGACCCAGAACGTCGCGGAACCGCGCGTCGAGCACCGAGCGGGACACCGCCGTGCCCGATGCAAGATCTGCCACCGTCCATCGTCGTTCGGGCGAGTTGTGCAGGAGCGACAGTGCCGGGGCCAGCACGGGATCACGCAGGGCGGCGATCCATCCATGGTCGACCGCCGGAGCCGTCGCCAGGTGCACCCGCAGTACTTCGATCAACACCAGCTCGGGCAACCTCGTGGCGATCGAGCTCCTGCTCCGGTCCGACGGAGGGGCGGCCTCCTCCAGCGAGTACGCGATGCTCGCTTGGACCCATCCGGCCGCCGGGCCCTGTGGCAGGCGCACGACGAACACGGTCGGCAAGGCCCGCATCGCCGGATCGAACAGCGGATCATCGGAGTACAGGTATCCGCAGACGATGTCAGTGCGGGCGCCGCCGCCGCCGTGGCGCAGCAGGGGCATCACCTCCCACGGAGGCTCATCGAGCAGCTCGAGGATCGACGCGCACTCAGCCCGTCCTTCGCCGCCCATGACGTACCGGTCGCCGTAGGGCAGCACGATCACGTCGCCGGCGTGCGCCCAGTAGCGGTCGCTGTCCGCGACGGTGACCCAGCAGGAGCCTCGGGCGACGATGTGGAAGAGGATCAGTCGCTCCGCCCCGGGGTGAAGGGTGTCGGCCAGCGCGAGGGGCGACGACTCGAACTCGAAGGCCTCCGTCAGCTCGGAACGGAAGAAGAGCGCGCCTTCGAGGCGCAGGTGCTCGAGCGCCGACTGGAGGACGGCCGGCGGCCCCTCGACACCGTCTGACCCGAGCGGCTCCCCGTTGGGCATCGACCAAGGCTAAGTGTCGCGGCAAGGTTCGCCGGTTGCACGGTCATGGCCACTCCGTCAGATCCCCCGGATACTCCTCATACCAGGCCGCGCAACACGTGCTCCTGGTTCCGAGTCCATACCCCGAAGAGAGAGATTGACCAATGTCAGAATTCCCCCCCCTCGCCCATGTGGCCCTCACCGTCCGCGACCTCGCCGTCAGCGTGCCTTGGTACGAGTCGCTGTTCGACGGCGCGCCCGTGATCGACGAGGACACCGACCCCGACCTCCATCACACCGTGTACCTCGTCGGCAACGGCACGCTCATCGGGCTGCACCAGCACGCGAGGCCGCTGGGCCCCGAGACGTTCAGCGAGTTCCGGGTCGGCCTCGACCATGTCGCGTTCGGCTGTGCCGACCGACAGGAGCTCGAGAAGTGGGCCCTGCGCCTCGACGAGCTCGGCATCGACCACGCTGGCATCAAGGACGCCACCTACGGCTCGGGTGTGAGCTTTCGCGATCCGGATGGCATCGCGCTCGAGTTCTTCGCCCCACCGAGCTGACTGCCGACGCCGACGAGTGCCGCGCCAGTCACCGATGTGACGGCGCGGCACCGCCGCGCGCCCGGGGCCCGAGCCGGTGTTCGAGCTGCTGGCCGCACCGTTCCGGGCCACGGTCATCCAGCAACGGTCCTGACCGACCGGCTCCGCCCGTCAGCCGACGGTCACCGACCTGATGGCCGGGTACCGCTAGAAGCGGACGGTCGACGGCGGCGGCCCGAAGGCCGTCCAGCCCTCGGGCGTCCCCGCCAGCCGGAAGAGCATGGTCACGAACTGGCCGCGGGTGACGGGGTCGCGAGGCCGGTAGCGCCCGTCGGAGAAGCCGGTCACCAGCCCCCGGTCCCGGGCCCAGTCGAGAGCGTCGCCGTAGACGGCCGCCGGGGCCACGTCGGCAAACCCGTGGGGCGGGGCGCCCGGGGGCCGGCCGACCATCGCCCAGAGGAGGTTGACCACCTGTCCCCGGGTCAGCGGGTCCCGAGGGCCGAAGCGCCCGTCGGGGTAGCCCGTGACCACCCCGGCCTCGGCCGCCCAGGAGAGCGCGTCCTGGTAGAAGGCCCCCGGGGGGACGTCGGGGAAGTCGTGCGGCGCCGTGGCCGGGGGCTCGTCGACGTCGTGCCAGAGCGTGTTGACCGCCGCACCCCTGAGGACCGCCACGTCGGGGCGGTACTCCCCGTCCGCGAAGCCGGCGACCAGCCCGTGGTGGGCCGCCCAGTCGAGGGCGGGTGCGATCGAGGCCAGGCCGTCGACGTCGACGAACGGGTGGGGCGGGTAGTCCGACAGCCGCCGGGCGGTGACCACCAGCGGGGCCTCGACCTGGTGGCGGACGGTGCGGGCGTCGGCCACGGTCGCTCCGGGGGCCCGGTACGTGAGGACCCGCAGGGCCCGGAAGCGCCTGTACGGAGCGAATCGGGGATCGGTGTTGTCGATCGAGGCGGTCAGTCGGAGCCCGCTCACGCCGTAGGCCGCGGTGTCGCCCGTGCACATGTCGCCGGGCGGGGTGACATCGTCGAGGTAGTACGAGCTGTAGGCCGAGTTGGGGAGGTCCTGTTCGATGGTCGCGTGGCGCACGCTGATCAGCGAGCCCTGCTCCCCCCGCACCATCTCCCAGAAGCTGCGGGCGTGGACACGGCGTCGGGGACCCCGTCGATGGTGACATCCGCGCCCATCGCCGAGTGGCGATAGGTCATGCCCGCTGCGGCCGGGCTGTAGTCGAAGATCTCCATCATCCCCGGGATCGCGTGCACCCGGAGGTCGTTCCGGATCTCGTGGCGGGCCTCGTAGAAGAAATGGGTGCGCTGGCTGAGCGGGCCGCTGTTGGCGCCGAGGTACGAGCGGATGGCCCGGACCGGTCCGACCCGGTTGACGACGAAGGCGCCCTCGCCGTCGGAGAACGTGTCCTCGCTGCGTCCGCATTCGAAGGGGGCGAACTGGTTGCGGTGCCGATCGAGGATGTCGACCCCGGTGGCGGCGCCGGCCGTGATGTGGAGCTCGTCGTCGACCCAGCGGTCGGAGAAGTGGTGGGCGTAGGCCGCCGTCGTGACCGTCGAGTCCTCGGGGTTGGGACCGTCGGCCCGGAGGTAGGTGGCCTTGTAGTCGCCGGACGCGAGCGAGAAGTCGTAGTCGACCAGGTGCTGCCCGGCGGAGGGGTCGAGGGTCCCGTCGTGGGCGAAGAGGTAGGCCCAGCTCTGGGCGCCGGGCTCGAGCGGGTCGGTGATCGACAGCTCCACGCCGGTGGCGGCGTCGACATGTTCGGGTGGGTCGGCGCCGAGCGCCTGCTCGCCGGCGTCGCGGGCCATCAGCGCGACCTCGTCGTTGCCGTCCACGGCCGGTCTCGGGTCGGGACCGACCCACGTGTCCGGGTCGGTGTACTGCAGGGCGACCACGCCGATGGCGGCGGTCCCGTAGACGGTCCCGGTCGACCCCGGGACGCCGTTCGCCATCGGTTCCGAACCGAAGTCGACGACGGCCCGCTCGTCGACCTGCACCGGGATCGGGACCCAGGCGCCGGCCTCGCGGCGAAAGGCGGCGACCCGGTCGGGGGTCACCCCGAACAGCGGCGTGAGCGCTCGGCCGGTGACCACGACGGGGTCCTCGGGCCGCGACACCGGCTCGGCCGCAGCCGGGGGCACCCATACCACCGCGACCGCCGACGCCACCAGTCCCAGCGCCAAGGCACCCACCACCGCGCGACTCATGCGCACCGGGCCAGTTCTAGCCGCTCGTCACGGCCGGCGCCCGGCGAGCCTGAACCCAGGCCCTCAACCCGACACGCCCCCACGGTTCATCGCGGAGAGCCCTGTTGTCAGACCTGGGCTCGGCGGTGGTCAGGTCCGGCTGGTGATGAACCTGACGGTGTCGCTGATGGTGGGGTGGGTGGTGGAGGTGGCGGTGAGGGTGCGGACCAGCGAGCCGCTGAAGGGCGGGGTGTTGCGCACGGTGACGACGATCTTGATCTGGTGGGCGCCCCCGGGCGCCAGGTTGGGGGTGGTGTAGGTCCCGGCGGTGACCTGGTTGGTGATGTTGACCCCGGCGGGGTCCCGGTAGACCACGGCGAACCGGGGCGTGGATGCCTCACCCCGGAGCCGGAGTGTTTCGGCGAAGGCGGCGTCGTTCTGGATGGAGGCGTAGAAGGTCACGCTGTGGCCCCGGGCGGCGGAGCCGGCCCGGGTCTGGCCGACGCCGGTGCTGTTGTAGAGGTCATTGCCCGCCAGCGGGCCCGCGCCGCGACGGATCCGGGCGTCGGGTCGGGCGGCGACCACGGTGTAGGTGCGGTTCAGGACCCGCGCGTTGCCCGCGCCATCGGTGGCGGTCACGGTGAAGGTCTTCGGGCCCAGGGTGGCGGTGTCGATGGCCTGTCCGTCGGCCACGGTGCCCTCACAGGAAGTCAGCCCGGAACCGCCCTGATCCGCGCAGGAGAAGTCGGCGTTCACGACCTGGTTCCGGGCGTAGGCCGCCCCGGCGGGCGGCGTCACGATCGTGATGGTGGGCTCGGTGGTGTCGGTGGTGTCGTCGAGTGGGGCGAAGCCGATTCCGTAGTGGTCTTCGCCCCCGAACCGTTCGCCGTCGCTGCCGACCCACAGCCCCTGTGGGGTCGCGTACAGGACCATGGTGCCGTGGTTGCGGGACTTGGTGGGATTCCAGGCGAGAGCCAGGCCGGTCACCGGGTCGATGGCGCCGATGCCCGGGCGGGAGACCGCGCCGTTGTCCAGCCAGCGTTGATGGCCGCCGACGTACACCGCCGGTCCGGTGACCGCCACGCTGTAGAGGGAGTCGCCGTTGGTCTCGTTGACCCAGGTGGGCGCGACCGTGGCGCTGACGTTGGCGGTCTCGAACCGGGCCGCCGCATCACATATCCCGCTGGGTACGTCTCCTCCGGTGGCGACGATCACGAAGTAGGTGCCGTCGGGAGAGAAGTCCACGTCTCGCGCACTGATCCCCCTGCTCGAGCGGCAGTCCACATCGAAGCGGGGGGCGTGCCAGGTGCTGAGCGTGGCGGTCGCGCCGAGGTTCAGCATGAAGGCCCGTGGGCGGCCCTGGCCGTTGACCGTCGCGAAGTTGCCCGTGGCCACCAACCGGGTGCCGTCCGGGGAGACCGCTAGGTGTCGGACCCTGGTCTCATCGGACGAGACGACCACCCCGGCGACGGTGATGGCGATGGTGCCGAGGTCTGCGCCGGTCGTCGGGTCCAGCGCCACCACATGCTTGGCGAAGTTCCCCGCCGCGATGACCGCTCCGTTGGCCAGCTTGATGTCGGACACGGTGCGCAGGTTCCCGGGCAGGAAGGTCGGGTCGATCCGGTTGTTGACCAGGTCGTACTTGACCAGGCCCCGGCGGGTGATCCCGTCGACCTGGGAGAAGGAGCCCGCGATGAACAGCGCGGTCCCGTCCGCGGTGGCCTCGATGGCGCCGACGGTCCCGTTGAACGCCAGGTCGAGCGGTGACACCACCCCGGTCTCGCGGTCGAAGGCCACGAAGTTCTGCCGGGCATAGGTGGTCGTCCGGGCCCAGTCCTGCACCTGATTGAACAGGCCACCGGCATACACGGTGTCACCGACCTGCGCGAAGGCCCGCACGTCCTGCGACAGGGCGTCGAAGACGATGTGCGGGGTCGTGTCGGCCGGGTTCTCCGACACCACCGCCGGATGAGAGATCGACGCCTGCGCCGGCAGCATGCTCCCGACCGCCATCGCCACCACTGCGCAGGCCACCGCCTTCTCGAAGATCCTCACGTGTTCCCCTCCCCGGGACTTGCATCGCTCCATTGCGAGCCGACACCACACACAGCGTGGCTGTTCACACCACTCCTCGTGACTAGCAGACTCTCGTCAGGTCCGGCGGGTGATGAACCTGACGGTGTCGCTGATGGTGGGGTCGGTGGTGGAGGTGGCGGTGAGGATGCGGATCAGCGAGCCCGTGAAGGGCGGGGTGTTGCGCACAGTGACGACGATCGTGATCCGGTGGGCGCCCCCGGGCGCCAGGTTGGGGGTGGTGTAGGTCCCGGCGGTGACCTGGTTGGTGATGTTGACCCCGGCGGGGTCCCGGTAGACCACGGCGAACCGGGGCGTGGATGCCTCACCCCGGAGCCGGAGTGTTTCGGCGAAGGCGGCATCGTTCTGGATGGAGGCGTAGAAGGTCACGCTGTGGCCCCGGGCGGCGGAGCCGGCCCGGGTCTGGCCGACGCCGGTGCTGTTGTAGAGGTCATTGCCCGCCAGCGGGCCCGCGCCGCGACGGATCCGGCCGTCGGGTCGGGGGGCGGCTGCGACGACGTCGAGCACGAAGACCGCGTGGGACATCGGATCCGATGCCGGCCGGCACGTCGTGGCACACGTCCCATCAAGCGCCGGGGCGTCGGCGCCGTCGGTCACGAGGACGTGTTCACCGATGACCTCCACCGCAGTGGTGTTGAGGAGGCCCAAACCGGTGAGGCTGATCCCGTTCCATCCCGCCCGGAGCGCCCTGGGAGCGTCCATCGAAGCCCGGTAGAGGCGCTCGGTGTTGTTGACCGCCAGCAGATCGCCGGTGTCGTCATCGAAGTCGACCCCGAGGATCTGGGAGAGCCCGGAGATCGAGAACGGGGTCCCGAAGGAGTTGGTGGGGTAGTCATACGTCCGGATGGTCGTGAGGTTCGCGACGTAGGTGAGGCCATCGGCGGAGCGCCAGCCCGCACCGGCGGACTCCGAGGCCACCGCCTGCCAGGACTCGACCTGGAACTGATCGTTGATGTCCCGGGTCAGGCGGTAGACGGTCGGGTCCGAGGGGGTCGGGACCGTGTTCACGCGGAACGGTGTGCTCCCCGAGAAGGCGTAGAGGACGTCGGCGTCGGCGTCATAGGCCAGCGCCTCGATGTCCTCGGTCCGCGACTGACCGGCGATGCTGCCGCCACCGAGCGGCAGCGCGTTGATGAAGGCCGACTGCGGGATCGTCCGCCGCAGCGCCCCGGTCGTGCGGTCGACCTCGAACAGCGCGTCAGACTGGTCATCGGCCATCCACAGCGCGTTGTCGCCCGCGACGTAGGCGCTGCCCTCGTTGTCGAACACCCGGTTCGGGGCGGGGAACAGCGAGGTCCGAATCAGACGGTTGAAGCTGAGTTGAGGATGCGGCGTTTGGACCAGCTCCTGCGCTGTGCCCGTCCCGACCATCGCTGAGGTGACCAGGATCGACCCCACCACGACCCCGACCAGAAGCTTTCGTGCTCGCATCCCATGCTCCCTGTTGATCCGACGCACCCAAAGGTAGACCAAGTCCGCCAGCTGTCACCACATAGAGTGGCGACCACGACTACACAGTGACGTGGCGACCGTCGCTCAGCTTCCCTGTCACCGGTCGTCAGTAGTCTCGATCTCATGGCCCAGGTGTCGATTCCCGCCGATACCGACCCTGCGGCCTTCGCGGTCCTCGTCGAGCGTTGGCGGTCGATGTCGGTGGCCGAAAGGGTCGATCTCGTCGATCAGGTCACTGCCGACGTCGAACGAATGGCTCGTGCCGGAATCCGGGCCACGCACCCGGAGATGACCGAGCCCGAGATCCGCCACGAGTTGGCTCGTCGTCGATTCGGAGCGGCGCTCGCCGACGAGGCCTACCGACACCGGCGGTTCTGATGGCGGGCGGGCCCTTCGCGCTCGTCCGCCACATGGCTGGGATCTTCGACGAGCTCGGCCTGCGGTACGCGCTGGGTGGGTCGATGGCGAGCTCACTGCTGGGTGAGCCCCGGTCCACCGTGGACGTGGACATGGCAGTGGCGATGGACCCCGCGTCGGGGGAGGCGCTCCTGGAGCGGGTGGGCCCCGAGTTCTACGTACCGGTCGATTCCGCTCGCACCGCGATCCGAAGTCGCTCTTCGTTCAACCTGGTCGACACCGTCAACGCGTTGAAGGTCGACATCTTCGTCCTGGGGGACGGCCTCCTCGACCGCATGCAGATCGAGCGTCGGGTACTGGTCCAGATCCCCGGGGCGCCGGCAGGCATCTGGGTCACCTCGGCCGAAGACCAGGTGCTCCGGAAGCTGGACTGGTACCGACAGGGGGAGCGGGTCTCGGACCGTCAGTGGCGGGACGTGGTGGGCATCCTGCGGGTGCACCACGAGGTGATCGACCGCACCTATCTCGCGGCATCGGCGCAGGCCCTCGATCTCGTCGACGACCTGGCGGAAGCATTTCGTCAGTCGGGGGTGGGCGACTGACCGGCTGACACGGCGCTTCCGCCTGCTGCAGGACGACGGCACCGCCGTGCCGCGGCGCGTGGTGGGTGCTCAGTCAGGGAGTGACGAGAGCGCGGCGATGAGGGCGTCGATGTCGGTGGCATCGTTGTAGGGGGCCAGCGAGACACGGATCCGTCCCCCGCGGGAACCGCAGACGATGCCGGCGGCGGTCAGGCGCGACAGCGTGCCGGCGGGCAGGTCACCCTCCCGCCCCAACGAGATCAGATGGCGAGCGGCACCGACGGCGTCCAGGTCCCGGAACGGTCGCCACCCGAAAGGCCGAAGCCCTTCGATGAGATGGCGACCGAGCGTCTCGGCGTGCCCTGAGATCTCCGCCGCACCGCCGGCGAGCAGTTCGGCGATCGCCGCCGTCAGCCCGGCCACCGAGATATAGGACATCGTCGACTGCGTGTAGCGCCGCCCACCCTCGGCGAGCAGCAGCCGGGTGGCGTCGAACGCGAACGGATCGGGTGCCCCCATCCAGCCCGGCAGCGGCGGGGGGCGATCGAGCAACGACTCGTGGATGGCCCCGATGGCCACCCCACCATGGCCGCCCAGCCACTTGTACCCGCTCGACACGATCAGGTCGACATCCCAGGCGGCCGCGTCGATCGGCTCCGCTCCCGCCTCCTGGGATGCATCGATCACCAGCCGAGCTCCGACGGCATCGGTGGCGGCCCGGAGCCGAGGCACATCGACACGACTCCCGGTGGCGTACTGCACAGACCCAACGGCGACGACCGCCGTCGTCTCGTCCACCGCGGCGACGACGGCATCGGTCAGGTCCGTGGTCGCCGTGTCGAGCACGAAATGGACGCCAGGCCCGCCTCGATCCTCGGCCAGCAACCACGGGCGGGTCACCGCCGGGAAGTCGGTGGCGACCAGCACGACGGTGCGATCTGCGGGCGGTGCCAGCAGCAGCGGCGCCTGACCCAGGAGCTCGCTGGCCCCCGACAGCAACGCGACCTGGCTCTCACCAGCGCCCAGCACCGCAGCCGCCTGGGCCCTCAGGGCCCCGAGGTAGGCCACCTCGTCCTCGTCACTGAGGTGCAGGTTGCCGTGACGGCCGACGTCCTCGAGGAATCGGTGCATGGCCTCGACCGCCGGGCGACCCAAGAGCCCGAGTGACGCCTGATTGAGGTAGACCGCTTCGCCGAGACTGGCATAGTCGGCACGAGGCAACACCGCCGCCGCAAGGTCCTTTGTGTCTCGCGACCCATCCACGACGGAGTTCTAGCCCGACGCCGTTTCGCCCGGGCGTACCTGATCGGCCAGCGCTACTCAGGCGGGCCGGCGGAGGGAGACGGATCGCAGCGACGAAGACAGGTGACTGATCAGCCGCTCAGGCGTAGCGTGGAGGTACTCGCCGAGCGAGGGGGGAACGCCGTGAAGGTGCGAAGCATCCTCCAGGAGAAGGGGCACGAGGTGGTCACCGTGGCGCCCGACGCTTCCGTCGCCGACACCGTCCGACGGCTCCGAGACAACCGGATCGGGGCCGTGGTGGTGTCGATCGACGGCGATCGCGTCGACGGCATCGTCACCGAGACCGAGGTCGTGCGCAGCCTTGCCGACGCTGGCGCCGCTGTGCTGACCAAGCCGGTGTCCAGCCTCATGACGGGCGACGTCACGACCTGCACCCCCGACGACGAGATCCGTGACCTGATGGCCGACATGACCCACCGGCGCAGTCGGTACATCGTCGCCGTCGAGGCCCATCGCCTGGTCGGGATCGTGAGCATCGGCGACGTCGTCAAGAGCCAGCTGGAGGACCGGGAACTCGAGGTCCGCGTGCTGCGGGACCTCGCCGTCGCCCGCGGCTGACGGCGGGCAAGCCGGAGGCCTCTGCCGTCTGAAGGCAATCCGCTCACAACCGGACAGCTCCGGCTGACCGGCAGGCTTCCGACAGGCCCGGATCGTCAGGGGTTCCACATCCGAGCAGGCCTGACCAGCTCCGCCTGCGACTGACCCGTTCGCGGCCTGGCCGCGGCGTCGGGTCCGGAGCCACGAGGGCAGTCAGATCGACCGCTGTGGAGGGCACCTGCGCCGGCGCATCCCCGTCATGACCGGGGATCGAGGCGCCAGAACGAGCGGGCGCAGGGTCGCGTCCAACGGGCCCGGTCCGACGAGGAGCGGCGGGAGGCGGAGGTGCAGATCGAGCTGGCCCGCCTCGGCTGGGGGCGCGACGACCCCACCTTCAGGCGCTTCTTCACCTCGTCGTTCATCCCCGACGCCCCCGCGGAGCTGTGGGAGGCCTTCGCCGAGCTGCTCCGCCGCACCACCTCGGCCGAGAACGCCGCCCACATGATCGAGACGTGGTCCAACGTCGATGTCGTCGACGTCGCGCGGCGGCTCGACTTGCCGACGCTCATCCTGCACGCCCGGGGCGACCTGCGGGCCCCGTTCGAGGGCGCCCTGGAGCTCGGGACCCTGATCCGGGGCAGTCGGGTGATCCCCCTCGACAGCGCCAACCACCTCCTGCGAGCCGACGAACCGGCCTGGGCACGGTTGCTCGCGGAGATCGACGCCTTCCTCGCCGCCGACGGCGCGTGAAGGGGACCTCGACGGTCAGCGTGGTAGTGGGTTCGGGCCGGTAGCAGTAACAAGCTGCTGAGGCATCCAGTCTTCCACGTGCTCGATGCCGTCGAACCGGGAGCCCTGGCTCTCAACCGCCGCGCGAAGCGAGCACCGATAGAACTTCACGTGGGTGAAGTCCTCGAGGAGGACGTACACGGGGTCCGGAGTGCTGTTGGGACCTTGGAACTGCTGGCCCGTCAGGACGGGCTTGTGGGCGTCGACGAACGCGTCAAACGTGTCGCCGATCACGACCCCGAGGTGCTCTAGGCCCATCTTGTAGACGCGCTGATGGACGGGCGGAATGAGCTCGATCATCGGAACCTCCTTGCCGTCGAGGACCTCAGGCGGCTCGGCGGGAAGGATCAAGGAGATCGGCCGGCCGTTCCAGAGGTTCTCGCGGTTCGCGCTCGCATGGCGTTCCAGGAGCGTCCGGACGTGGACGTACTGGCCCCACTCGGGCACGCGGAAGGCGAGGTGGCTGAGCTCGTACGGAGCGATGTCGATGCCAAGCGCTAGCAGCCGGTCGCGCTGCTGGGCGGCGAACGCCTGGTAGCCGCCGATGATGTCCGCGATCGGGTCGGTCATGTCCTCGCCCCCCTGTTGATCACCGTAAGGATCTGTCCGAGTCTGCCTTCGATGCGCTCGCCGACCATGCGGCTCGCCGGCGATAGGACTTCACCACCCCCGCCGTAGTCCGAGTACAGACGGCCACATGTTCGCGCGCCCATAGGTGAGACACGGAGACCACCTCCGACCAGACCGTTGGCGCATCGCCACGTGTCCCCCTCGCCGCCGAAACCGCGTCCTCGGGTCAAAGCGGCCCCGACTGAAGATCAGCCGCCTGGACGGTTGAGGAACCACACCGGCTCCTCGACGAGGTGGGTGCTCTTCCAGCCTTCCGCGGTGCGGACGAACTGGTGGTGGTAGTAGCCGCCCGTCGAGCTGGGTTCGTCCATGCCCGGGATCTGCATGGGGTTGAAGAACATGGCGCGCACCTTCGCGCGGTCACCGTCGAGGACGATCTCGACGTTGGTGACGTGGTGGGTCGCCCAGGGAACCGTCGCGAAGGCCTCGGCCAGGAACGCCGCCACCTCGTCTCGCGATCCGCACATCACCCCGGACTGGCTGTAGTCGACGATCGCGTCCTCGGTGAACACCGACTTCCACAGCTCCCAGTCGTGGGTGTCCACGCCCCTGGCGTAGCGAGCCAACTGCTCGTGGATCTCCAACTTGTCGGCGACCGCCTGCACGTCCATCACGCCCCCTCGCCCACGTCAGCTGGCCGTAAGCCCATTGTCGATCGTGTACACGGCGCCCGTCACACTCTTCGCCTCGTCCGAGGCGAGGAAGGCGAACACGCCCGCCACCTCTTGGGGCTCAGCCAGGCCGCGGAGCCCCGCCATCCGGCCGACCAGGTCGACGTCCATGTCCGCGGGAAAGGTCGTCTCCGTGGCGAGGTTCGTGTTCGTGCCTGCCGGAGCGATCGCGTTCACCCGGAGCGGACGCTTCAGGAACTCCACCGCCAAGGCACGGGTGAGCTGCACGACACCTCCTTTGCTGATGGCGCAGGGCACGGCGTAGGGAATGCCCTGAAGCGCCGAGTTGGACGCCACGTTCACGATGTTCCCGTTCCGCTCGAGAAGGTACGGGATCGCCGCCTGCGACAGGAAGAAGTAGGCGTCGACGTTGATCGCCATGATCCGCCGGTACTCCGCCACGGTCACGTCCACGGCGTGATGCGCACGGAAGATCCCCGCCACGTTCCCCAGGACATCGAGCCCGCCGAACTCGGCCACACAGGCATCCACCACGGCCGAACACGCCTCAGGGCGGCCCACGTCCGCCTCGAGGACGGCGAGGCCGTCACCGACCAGCGACTGGGTGGAGCGCAGACGATCGGCATCGATGTCGACGCCGAGCACACGGCCTCCCTCCGCGACCAGACGCTCCGCCACGGCGCGTCCGATCCCCGAACCGGCCCCCGTGACGATCGCAACCCTTCCTTCAAATCGATCCACTCAGCCTCCGCTCGAACTCGCAGCCTCACACACTTCAGTTGGCGGTCGCAGGAGGGTCGCTGACCGGGGGCTCGCCGGCGGAACGGACCGGCCATCCGACGCCACGAGGTGGCTCGAACCTGTCGAGCCCCACCGGTGAGTCGGCAGATCCCTATCGAGGTACGGACATGACCACGAAGTCGTCTGCCGCTCGGTGGGCGATGCTGGTTTCGAACCAGTGACCTCTGCCGTGTGAAGGCACGCTACCGGATCGCCCCAGAATCCCCGGGAATCCGGGGGACACCTCGAGCGGCGAAGTCAGCTGGTCAGGGTGGGACCAACGGCTCTAGCCACCTGGGGGCAATCGTGGTGACATTCGAGCAATGGAGTCGGACCAGTCGTCGGTGGTCGGGATCGTCGGGCTTGGGTTGATCGGTGGGGCGGTGGCACGACGGCTCGGGCAAACGGGCGATCCGCCCGTCGTGTTCGACATACGCGACGAAGCGATCCGAGCCGCCACGGCGGACGGGGCCGAAGCGGCATCATCGTCGCGCGACCTGGCGGCTCGCTGTGATGTCGTTCTCGTCTGCGTGCAGACGGACGCGCAGGTCCTCGCCGCGGTCACCGGTCTGGACGGGGTGCTCGAAGGTGCGCGGCCAGGAACGTGTGTGGCCATCGTTGCCACCGTGTCTCCGACGACGATCGACGAGGTTGCGACCCAGGCGCGCGATCTGGGCGCCCGACGGTCGCTGGGTAGCACTGGGCGGCGGCGGTTCGGTCTGGGTCGTCGACACCCAGACCGCCGAGGTCCGCCAGCTCCCCGTCTCCGACGCCACCGACCTCGAGTGGCGGCCCGGGACCGACCAGCTCGCCATCACTGGCCAATCCTGGCCGAACCCCAACACCCCGATCGACATCTACACCGTCAGCACCGGCGAGCTCCGCACCATCGACGGTGTCGAGGCGGTCCGGTTCACCTGGTCACCCGACGGCACCACGATCGCCTACTCCCAGGGCGTCCCCGGGGCCGCGGACACGATGTCGGGGATCAGCCTGGTCGACGCCGACGGCACCAACCGACGGACGCTCACCACCGACGACTGGGTGGAACAGGGCATCGGGCCGGTGTGGTCGCCACGCGGCGACCAGATCGTCTATCAGCGAGAACGCGCCGACTGCGCCGACCCAGCCTGCTATGAGCGCAGCGAGGTCATCCTCGTCACCGCGACCGATGATGACCCCGAGAACCCGATCGGGACCGAGCGCGCCATCCCGCCCATCCCGAACGACTTCTACGGGGAGCCTGGCCTCAACCCGCAGTGGTGGTACGCGAACAGCGTCACGTGGTCACCGGACGGCACCCAGCTGCTGTACTCCGGCGGGCCAGGCCTCCTGCGGGTTCCCGTCGACCCCGCTGGACCGCCCATCGTGCTCTCCGACGACCCGCTCACCAACCTGTACACCGACTACACGACCAAGCCCTGGATCGCGCTCCAGGCGTGGCAGCCGGTCCCGTAGCCAACCCGCGGATCCGAGTGACCGAAACAGGTTCACGACTCCTGACGACGCCTCATGGCCGGACGTGCGCTCCGAGCCGCCGATCGTCGGGTGACGAGAGACGTCGGACCTGATGCCGAGGACCCACAGGTCCTTCGATGCGGGGACCAGCGGTGGATCGAGGCTTAAGTGGTCTGACGCACTTGAGCGATCAGTTCGTCGAACGACGCCTCACCCATGGTCTCCCACATCTGGCGAGCGGGTGGCGGCAGGTGTTCCAGCATCGCGTCGCGCTGCTCCTGGGTGAAGTTCTCCCGGACGAGCCCCATGATCAGCCAGACCTTGTCCCCGTCGAAGGTGCCCAAGGTATGACCGGGCAACGCCCCCCATTCCTCGACCGTGAGGTGCTCGGTGGCCAGAGGGACGACCTCTGCTTCCTCGTAGTCGAGGTGCGGAGACAGAACATCGTCGAGGGCCTGCAAGGAGCGGAGCAACCGCGGTGCCTGCGAGTCACCCTGGGCCCGCCACGAGTCGACGCTCGCCGTGACCGCATCCTTCAAAGGCAGCACGTCTTCATGCTGGCGCTCGCCCAGCTCCAGGACCGCCCGGTGATCAGGAGCTCGCTCGATCAACAACGGGTAGACCAGTTGGTCTTCCCCGTCGTGGTGTGCGGTCAGGAAGGCGCCGACGTTGTCGTAGTAGTTGGCAATGAGCGCGCGGCGCACATCGTCCCCCGCGGCGCTGCCCACGAGTTCAGGCGCCGAATCCAGGGACAATCTGAACACCTTGTGCACTGCAGCCATATCGGACGTATCGGGGCCCGGCACGGACTCACTCATCGCTGCTCCTCAGCCTCATGCGCGGATCCGCTGGTTCGAAGGCGCGCTCATGTCGCGAATCCACTATGGCTCGGTCCGCGCTCCCGTCGCCAGCGGATCGCAGAACCGTCGTCGAACTTGATGCCGCCGGGGTTCGAGAGCAGTTTCGTACTCGGTCATGGTTGGGGCCTCGAGACGCACGATCGCCTGATGCGGGTGGAGCTGGCACGCCACGGCGGGACCGAGATCGACACCGCCGGCGACGGGTTCCTGTCGACGTTCACGACGCCGAGCGCCGCCGTGCGGTCGGCACGGCGGCTTGCCTGGCCACGACACCCGGGCGCTCGGCTGGTTAGGTAACCGCATCGTTGGTGAGGTTCGGCGAGCAATGCCGAAGGGCTAGGCACTGCCCCCTTTTCGTCGTTCATCCCTCGGCTGGCCGCACTACGGTCTGGCAGCAGCCAGCGGTGGTCGAGGCGCCATCAGGTCGGACCAGTTGTCGCTCGCAGGGGGGACCATGAAGTCGCCGTGGAAGTCATTTGAGAACCTCGACCCTGATCGCAAGTCACCGGGGCCGACGGCAGGCCCTCGTGGCCTGACGCTCTAGATCGACTCCGCTGAGAACCACTACTCCAGCCTTTGGCCGCCGATGCCCCGACCCGCGGGTGACTTCGGTGCGGTGATCAACGATCCCGAACCGCTCGCCCCGGGCCGAGCAGGCGCCGCCAGCGGCATCTGCTTCTTCGTCCTGTTCATCGCCGGGGTCCTACCGATGGGCGAACTCCTCGGAAGCTTTGCCGACTCCGACCAAGCCTTCGAGGTCTACTTCGCTGACACCGCCAACCGGGCAGGCAACATCGTGGGGGGCATCCTGCTCGCCGCCTCGGCCCTGGCCTTCCTCTGGTTCCTCCAACACCTCCGCCAACGACTCCAGCCCGACACCACACACCCACCGACCCTCCCGAACTTCGTGTACAGCACCGGCCAGACCTTCGTCGCCCTGCTGCTAGTCGGCACCGCCGCTCTCGTGACCGTCCCCGTCACGCTCGCCTTCGCCGCCCTCACCGATGACCAGCCTTTCACCACCGGCCAAGCAGTCCTCCCCCAACTCGGCTACGTCACCCTCGCCCTCTTCGCCAACTGGACCGCAGCAGCCATGGTCCTCACCGCCACCATCTCCGCCGGTCGAACCGGATCGTTCCCCCGCTGGCTCCGCGTACTCGGCTACGTCGTAACCGCCTTCCTGGTCCTCTTCAGCCTCACCGGCGGGGCGGCGTTCTTCGCACTACCCCTATGGACACTCGCCGTCAGCATCCACTGGTGGCGCACCACCTAACCGACCCGACCGGCCTCAACCCCTTCTCGGTGAGGCCCGTAGTCCCGCTACCTGCGGTCGATCTGCATGAGTTCGACTGGCGCTCCGTTGACCATCGGAGTCTCCCCGCCGCAGGTCCTGACGCGACGAAAATCACCCTCTGACCAGGGAAACCGTTCCGTGGGCGATACTGGTTTCGAACCAGTGGCCTCTGCCGTGTGAAGGCAGCGCTCTACCGCTGAGCTAATCGCCCGATTGGGAGCAGGAGCGTAGCGGGCCGGTCGGCGGGGCCGACGGCCGCACCGGCCTCAGGCCGGGACGTGCTCCTGCTCGGTGAGGGCCACGCAGGTGGGACAGGCCTGGGCCCCGGCCATCCGCACGCGGGCGAAGGGCACGTCGGGCCAGAGCTGGAGCCGGCTCGTGAACACCCCGCATGCGGTCGTCCACGATTCCGGGTCCACGGCATGGCAGGAGCCCGTCCCACCACCGTCCGCGGTCCCGGAGTGGAATGCCCGCTCCTCGCCTCCCGTTATCCACGCCATCGCCACCACCTCCTCGGTGCGAAGCCTGGAAAAACCGTAGCGAGGGCGCGCGCGCCGGTGGTGGACCCTCCGTGGCTGTATTCGCGCGCTCCGCGCGAAGACGGGCGGGGTCAGGGGTAGGTGCGGAGCTCCACCGTGTTGCCGTCGGGGTCCTTCACGTAGATGCCGAGGCCCTGGCCCCGGGCCCCGAACAGGTCGCTGGGGTGGGGCGGGCCCGCCATCTCGAACTCGCCGCTGTCCACGACCGCCTGCAGGTCGTCGGTGTCGACGACGACGGCGAAGTGGTTGAGGTTCTCCCCTGTCCGTTCGGCGGGCAGCAGGTCGATCAGCGTGGTGGCATCGACGCGAAGGGACGGGAAGAGGACCTCGCCCCGGCGCCACTCCTCCATCCGGACCAGCTCGACGCCGAGCTTGTCCCGGTACCAGGCGGCCGACACCTCGACGTCGGCGACGTTCAGGACGATGTGGTCGAAGCCGGTCACCCGCACCATGGTCCGATCCTACGAGCGGGGCCGGGGCAGCTCCTGTTCGAGGGTGGCGGTCGGCGCGAACAGGTCGCCGAGGTCGGCGACCCGCTCCAGCACCCGGGGGGCGGTGAACGTCAGCCCGTCCCCATCGGCTCCTGACCGGACCTCGTCCCACGACACCGGAGTGGACACCGTTGGGGTCGGGCGGGCCCGCAGGGAGTACGCGGCGACGGTGGTCTTGTGGTGGGAGTTCTGGCTCCAGTCCACGAACACCTTCCCTCTCCGGACCTCCTTCTTCATCACGCTGGTGACCCGCTTCGGGTCCTGCTTCTCGAGGAGCTGGGCCACGGCGAGGGCGAAGGACGAGGCGTGCTCGTGGGTGTGGAGGGTGTTGAGCGGCAGGTAGAGCTGCAGGCCCTTGGAGCCGGAGGTCTTGGCCCAGGCCTCGAGGTCGAGATCGGCCAAGACGTCGCGGATGTCGAGGGCCACCCGGCAGCAGTCGACCATGCCGGCGGACGGGCCCGGATCCAGGTCGAACACCACCATCGTCGGCGCGTCGATGTCGATCGCCCGGGCCATCGGGGCGTGGACCTCCAGCGCCGCCATGTTGCCCACCCAGGCCAGCGTGGCGACCTCGTCGATCACGAGGTAGTGGATCCCGCCCTTGCGGTCGCCGGGGCCCAGGGCGGTTCCGATCCAGTCCGGCCGGTGGTCCGGTGACCGCTTCTCGAAGAACGACGGCCCCTCGACACCGTCGGGGTAGCGGCGCAGGGTGACCCCCCGGCCCCGCACGTGGGGCAGCATCGCCGGGGCGACCCGGACGTAGTAGTCGATCACCTCGGCCTTGGTGAACCCGACCTCGGGGTAGAGGACCTTGTCGAGGTTGGTGACCGACAGCTCCCGGCCGTCGATCTCGACGACGGGCACGCCCCGCTAGGCCGTCTTCTTCTTGGCCGGGGCCTTCCTGGCGGCGGGCTTCTTCGTGGCCGTCTCGCCGTCGGCGGAGGTGGGGTGGCGCCCCCGGGCCTCCTTGGCCTCCTTGACGCTGGCCTCCAGGGCCGCCATGAGGTCGACGACCTTCTCCCGGGGCGGCGCCTCGGTGGCGACCACGAAGTCGGTGTCCCCCGCCGCCTTGGCCTCGATCAGCTCCATGACCTGCTCGCGGTGCATGTCGCGGTACTTCTCGGGCTCCCAGGTGCCGGCCAACGACTCGACGAGCTGCTCGGCCATCTCCAGTTCCTTGTCGGAGACGTCGACGCGGGCCACCTTGTCCAGCTCGGGCACGTCGTCGATGCCGTTGACCTCGTCCTCGTAGACCAGGGTGGACAGGACCAGGTGGCCCTCGACCGGGCGGATCGCGGCCAGGTACTGCTTCTGGCGCATCACGAAGCGGGCGATGCCGACCTTGCCCGCCTGCTCCATCGTGCGGGCCAACAGGGCGTAGGCCTTGACCGTGGCCGGGTCCGGTGACAGGTGGTAGGTCGCGTCGAAGTAGACCGGGTCGATGTCGGCGAGGTCGACGAACTCCTCGATGTCGATGGTGCGTTGGGACTCGGGGTCGAGGGCGGCCAGCTCGTCCTCGCTGACCAGGACGTAGTTGCCCTTGGACAGCTCGTAGCCCTTGACGATCACCTCGTCGGGCACGTCGTCGCCGTTCTCCGCGTTGACCTTGCGGTTGCGGATCCGGGCGTTGTTGCGCGCGTCGATCTGGTTGAACCGGACCGACTTGCGGCTGACGGCGTTGAAGAGCTGCACCGGGATGTTGACCAGGCCGAAGCTGATCGACCCGCTCCAGATCCACGGTGTTGCCGTCGGGGTCCTTCACGTAGATGCCGAGGCCCTGGCCCCGGGCGCCGAACAGGTCGCTGGGGTGGGGCGGGCCGGCCAGCTCGAACTCGCCGCGGTCGACGACCGCCTGCAGGTCGTCGGTGTCGACGACGACGGCGAAGTGGTTGAGGTTCTCCCCCGTCCGCGGCGCGGCAGCAGGTCGATCAGCGTGGTGGCATCGATGCGAAGCGACGGGAAGAGGACCTCGCCCCGGCGCCACTCCTCCATCCGGACCAGCTCGAGGCCGAGCTTGTCCCGGTACCAGGCGGCCGACACCTCGACGTCGGCGACGTTCAGGACGATGTGGTCGAAGCCGGTCACCTGCACCATGGTCCGATCCTACGAGCGGGCCCGGGGCAGCTCCTGTTCGAGGGTGGCGGTCGGCGCGAACAGGTCGCCGAGGTCGGCGACCCGCTCCAGCACCTCGGGGGCGGTGAACGTCAGCCCGTCCCCGTCGGCTCCTGACCGGACCTCGTCCCACGACACCGGAGTGGACACCGTCGGGGTCGGGCGGGCCCGCAGGGAGTACGCGGCGACGGTGGTCTTGTGGTGGGAGTTCTGGCTCCAGTCCACGAAGACCTTCCCCCTCCGGACCTCCTTCTTCATCACGCTGGTGACCCGCTTCGGGTCCTGCTTCTCGAGGAGCTGGGCCACCGCGAGGGCGAAGGACGAGGCGTGCTCGTGGGTGTGGGGGGTGTTGAGCGGCAGGTAGAGCTGCAGGCCCTTGGAGCCGGAGGTCTTGGCCCACGCCTCGAGGTCGAGATCGGCCAGGACGTCGCGGATGTCGAGGGCCACCCGGCAGCAGTCGACCATGCCGGCGGACGGGCCCGGATCCAGGTCGAACACCACCATCGTCGGCGCGTCGATGTCGATCGCCCGGGCCATCGGGGCGTGGACCTCCAGGGCCGCCATGTTCCCCACCCAGGCCAGCGTGGCCACCTCGTCGATCACCAGGTAGTGGATCCCGCCCTTGCGGTCGCCGGGACCCAGGGCGGTGCCGATCCAGTCCGGCCGGTGGTCCGGGGACCGCTTCTCGAAGAACGACGGCCCCTCGACACCGTCGGGGTAGCGGCGCAGGGTGACCCCCCGGCCCCGCACGTGGGGCAGCATCGCCGGGGCGACCCGGACGTAGTAGTCGATCACCTCGGCCTTGGTGAACCCGACCTCGGGGTAGAGGACCTTGTCGAGGTTGGTGACCGACAGCTCCCGGCCGTCGATCTCGACGACGGGCACGCCCCGCTAGGCCGTCTTCTTCTTGGCCGGGGCCTTCCTGGCGGCGGGCTTCTTCTTGGCCGTCTCGCCGTCGGCCGAGGTGGGATGGCGCCCCCGGGCCTCCTTGGCCTCCTTGACGCTGGCCTCCAGGGCCGCCATGAGGTCCACGACCTTCTCCCGGGGCGGCGCCTCGGTGGCGACGACGAAGTCGGTGTCCCCCGCCGCCTTGGCCTCGATCAGCTCCATGACCTGCTCGCGGTGCATGTCGCGGTACTTCTCGGGCTCCCAGGTGCCGGCCAGCGACTCGACGAGTTGCTCGGCCATCTCCAGCTCCTTGTCGGAGACGTCGACCCCGGCCACCTTGTCCAGCTCGGGCACGTCGTCGATGCCGTTGACCTCGTCCTCGTAGACCAGGGTGGACAGGACCAGGTGGCCCTCGACCGGGCGGATCGCGGCCAGGTACTGCTTCTGGCGCATCACGAAGCGGGCGATGCCGACCTTGCCCGCCTGCTCCATCGTGCGGGCCAGCAGGGCGTAGGCCTTGACCGTGGCCGGGTCCGGCGACAGGTGGTACGTCGCGTCGAAGTAGACCGGGTCGATGTCGGCGAGGTCGACGAACTCCTCGATGTCGATGGTGCGCTGGGACTCGGGGTCGAGGGCGGCCAGCTCGTCCTCGCTGACCAGCACGTAGTTGCCCTTGGACAGCTCGTAGCCCTTGACGATCACCTCGTCGGGCACGTCGTCGCCGTTCTCCGCGTTGACCTTGCGGTTGCGGATCCGGGCGTTGTTGCGCGAGTCGATCTGGTTGAACCGGACCGACTTGCGGCTGACGGCGTTGAAGAGCTGGACCGGGATGTTGACCAGGCCGAAGCTGATCGACCCGCTCCAGATGGCACGCGGCATGGGTCCAGTATGGCCGCACCTGCCTACGCTCGGCCGCGGTGGCCCGCTCCCCTGACTCCGGCACGCGCGACGCGGGCGCCCTGGCCCTGGGCGCGGCCAGCGTCGTCAGCGGGCTCTTCGCCTACCTGTTCATCGCCGTCGGGACCCGGGAGTTCGGGGCCGGGGGCTTCTCCGGGGTGGCCCAGCTCTGGACCATCTGGTTCTTCGGCGCGTCGGTGCTGACCTTCCCGATCCAGCACTGGGTGATCCAACGCCTGCGCACCGACGGCCACGGAGGGGCGGTCCGCGCCGTGCTCCCCCGCCTGGGCGCCATCGCCGGGAGCCTGGGCCTGGCCGTCGTGGCCGTCACCTTCCTGGTCCGGGGCGACGTGTTCGGGCGCGACGACCTGCTCTATCCCCTGGTCGCCGGCGGCATCACGATCGGGGCGGCGGCGATGGGCCTGCTGCGGGGCGGCCTGGCCGGCCGGTCCCGGTTCCTGGCCACCGCCGCCGCGCTGGCGGGCGAGAACGTCGTGCGCTTCGCCTTCGGCGTCGTGGTGATCGCCGTCGGCGCCGGCGTCGGTTGGTACGGCGCCGCCATCCTCACCGGGTCCCTGGTGATCCTGATCTGGCCCCGCGCCCTGGTGTTCCGGGGCCCGGCCGTCACCGGCATCTCCCCCCTGGCGTTCCTGGGCAACGTGGCGGGGGGCACGGTCATCGCCCAGTCGGTGCTGACCGCCGGCCCCGTCGTGCTCAGCCTCGTCGGGGGCACCCGGGCCGAGGTCACCAGCCTCTTCACCGCCCTCGCCCTGTTCCGGGCGCCCTACATCGTCGCCCTCGGCCTGGCCATCCGCATGACGGCCACGCTCACCGACCTGGTGGCCCACGGGCGCTGGACGGACCTGGCCCGCATCCGGCGCCGCATGACCGCCACCGGGGTCGCCGCCATGGCGGTCGGCGGGATCGGGGCCGGCGGTCGTGGGGCCCGAGGTCCTGCGCCTCGTCTTCGGTGACCAGGTCGACCTCACCGGCCTCGAGTGCGCCGGCCTCGCCGTCGGCAGCCTCGCCGCCCTGGCCACCCTGGGCCTGACCCTGGTGCAGATGACCGACGGTGCCGGTCGGCTCGTCCTGACCGACCTGGACGATCGCTCTCGTCGTGGGGGCCGTGGTTATGGTGGCCGCGCCCCTCGACCCGCTCCCGCTGGTCGTCACCGCCTTCCTCGCCAGCGAGCTGACGGCCTTCGCCCTCATGGCCGTCCTCGACGCCACCGGAGACCACGACCTCGCCATGACCGCCGCCGAGCCCGACGTCGAGGTGGATCCGGCGGAGGACGACAACCCCTTCGCCGCCCTCGGCCGCCCGCTCGGCCTGTCGGCGCACCGCACGGAGTGGCTGGTCGGCCTCGTCCTGGCCGTCGTGGCCGTCGCGGTCACGGCCTACACGGCCCGGGACCTCTGGTTCACCACCGACGAGTGGGAGTTCCTGGCCAACCGCACCGCGTTCGACCTCGGTGACCTGACCCGGCCCAGCGCCGGGCACTGGACGACGTGGAGCACCCTGCTGCTGCGGGCGATCTACCAGGCCGTCGGCGTCGACTTCTGGCCCTGGTTCTACGTCCCCCGCCTCATCGGCCACACCCTCCTGGTCACCCTCATCTGGCGGGTGACCCGCCGACGGGGAGCCGACCCGTTGGTGGCGATGGCGGCCTACGCCGTGCTGCTGGTGCTGGGGGCCAGCGGCTACCAGCGGGCGCTCCAGCTGGGGAACTGGACCGTCTACGCCGTCCTCATCCTGTGCGCCTGGGTCATCAGCCGGCGCCCCGACGAGCCGACCACCGGGGACCGGGTCCTCGTGGGCCGTGGCCCTCCTGGTCGCGGTGCTGGGCAACGGGTACGCCGTGGCCGCGATCGCCGGCATCACCGCCGCCCTCCTGCTGACCCGCCGTCTCGTGCGGTGGATCCCGTCGCTGGTGCCCGCCCTGGTGGCCTACGGCCTCTGGTACCTGCACTACCGCAACGACCTGCGGCCCAAGCCGCAGCTGTCGGTCTCGACGATCCTGGACATCCCCGCCGGCGCCTTCCGGGTCTCCCGGACGGCGGTCGAGTCGGCCACCGCCTTTCCCGGCTGGCTGGCCGCGCTGGTCGTCCTCGGCCTCGCGGCCTGGATCGTGCTCCTGGCCGTCCGCCGCCGGTTCGACCTGTTCGACGGGATCATCCTCTGGACCCTCGCCGCCGGGCTGTCCCTGCTCACCATCCAGCGGGTGTCCCTCGACGCCGAGGCCGCCAACCGGCTGCGCTACGGCTACTCGGTGCTCGTGCTCCTCGCCCTCGCCCTGGTGCCCCACATCCGCCTGCCCCGCACGACCCTCGCCCGCGTCGGCCTGGTCGTGGTCACCGTGGGCCTGCTGGCCGCCAACGTGACCCAGCTGCGCGACGCCATCAACGTGCGGGAGGAGGAAGGCCAACGGGCCCTGGTCCTCTCGGTGGCCGCCGCGGGGATGATCGACGCCGGCGAGCCCGTCGTGGCCGTGCCCTCCCCCCTCGTGCCCGGCCTGGAGAGCGACGAGCTGGCCCAGCTCGTGGACGAGGGCTACCACCCCGCACCGCTGCCCGAGGACCGGGCCGACCGCGAGCCGATCGAGGCCGAGGCCCGGGGCGTCCTGCGCATCAGCGTGCTCGACGCCAACCGGAAGGCGCTGGAGGACTACGACGTCCCGGACGTGCCGCCCACCGCCGATGCGCCGGTGGACGACGACGGTTGCGTCGCCCTCGCCGAACAGGAGCCGGTGACGGCCACCGTGACCGGGCCGGCCCAGCTCACCCTGACCAAGCAGCCCGGCCAGGTCCTGGCCCTGACCTGGGCGGACGAGTTCGGGGAGGGCACCCGCCGGGTCGACGACCCCGACCTCCGTCGGGTGGTCCTGACCCTCGCCGCCCCGACCGACACCGCCGAGCTCACCCTCGAGTCCCGCGTCGGCGACCTCGAGGTCTGCGGCTTCGCCCCCGCCTGACGCGTCGGCCGGGCGGCCGTCGAGCCTGGCCGGCCCTGCGGTTGCCAAGGTCGGCGGTGCCCCTCGATCCCCGTTTCACCACCCCCCGTGGCCGCCCAGCGCGCATCGGAGCGGCATCGGCGTTCTGGCGCCCGATTTCGGGGTCATAGGGCCGAAATCAGGCGCCAGAACCGAACGTGGTCACCAAACGTGAGATTCCGGTGCCCGCCGACCGCCGGCGGCCCGACCCCACGCCCCCGTGGTCGCCTCGGTTGCGGTTTCGTTTCCCTAGCGCAGCGCGGTCAACAACGCGTCGCTGATGCGGTCGGCGTCGGCGACGGTCAGGGCGTTGTGGACCGGCAGGCGCAGGAGGCGGGCGGTCACGTCCTCGGTCACCGGGCAGTCGGTCTCGCGGGCCCGGAAGCGGCGGCCCCCGTCGGAGTCGTGCAGGGGGACGAAGTGGAAGGCGGCCCGGATGCCCGCCGCCCGCAGGGCCTCGGTCACCCGGGTCCGGGTGTCGGCGTCCTCGAGGAGCACGTAGTAGAGGTGGTAGGCGTAGTCCCGGCCGCCGGGCATGACCGGCACGTCGAAGCCCCGCGCCGCGGCCTCGGGGGCCAGACGCTCCTGGTAGCGCTCGACCACGGCCCGGCGCTTGGCCAGGATGGCGTCGCGGGCCTCCAGCTGGCCCAACAGGTACGCGGCCAGGATGTCGGACAGGCCGAAGGACGAGCCGGTGTCCCGCCAGGTGTACTTGTCGACCCGGCCGTCCTCGAAGGCCCGGCGGTCGGTGCCCTTCTCGTAGAGGATGTTGGCCCGGTCCACGTCCGCCGGGTCGTTGAGCACCAGGGCCCCGCCCTCTCCGCAGGTGAAGCTCTTGGTCTCGTGGAAGCTGACCGCCGACATCCGCCCGAAGCTGCCCAGGGGGCGCCCGTCGAAGCGGCCGAACAGCCCGTGGGCGTTGTCCTCGATCAGGTCGACGCGGGGGTGGTCGGCCAGCACGGACCGCAGCCCGGGCACGTCGCAGGCCACGCCGGCGTAGTGCACGGCCACCACCGCCCGGGTGCTGTCGTCGATCAGCTCGGCCACGTGGCGGGGGTCGATGCCCAGGGTCTCCCGCTCGATGTCGGCGAAGACGATGCGGGCCCCCTCGCGGATGAAGGCCAGGGCGCTGGACACGAACGTGAACGACGGCACGATCACCGTGTCCCCCGGCTCGAGCCGCAGGAGCATGGCCGCCATCTCCAGGGCGTCGGTGCACGAGGTGGTGAGCAGCACACCGGCGGCGTCCAGCTCGTCCTGCAGGAGGGCCGTCACCTGCTTGGCGAACGGGCCGTTCATCGAGGTGTGGCCCCCGAGCACGGCCTGCTGGATGTACTCGACCTCGCGCCCCTCCAGGGTCGGCTGGTTGAAGCGGATCTCGGGCTCAGGCATGGGTCCACCGCTCGATCGGGCGACCCAGCCGCTCGGCCAGGTCGGCGTTGGCGTCGGCGAACCAGTCCGCCAGGCGGGCCCGGGTGCCGTCATCGAGGGGGCGCGCCCCCTCGCCCGCATTGTGCCGGTCCCCGGCCACGAACGCCGGCCCCGGGGCCAGCCCGAGCGCCGCCTCGAGGTCGGCGAACCGCTCGGGCTCGGCGACGAGGTCCTCCAGGATCACCACGTGCACCGCGGCGGGGCCGAATGTCTCGTCCCACCGACGGAGGTCGTCGATGTACCGACCCCGCGTCAGGTAGCGGTAGGGCGACACCGAGATGGCGCCCCGGTCCCACGCGCGGTGCTCGGCGGCGGTGTCGAGGGCCTCGCCGACCGGAAGGTCCTCCACGCCACTGGACCGGGAAAAGGCGTAGTGCGACAGGGCGCGGTCCACCGGATCCCGCAGGACCACGACGATGCGGGCCGCCGGAAAGGCCCGGGCGATCTCGGCGCAGGCCACGTCGGACTCGAAGTAGCTGGTGCTCTTCTCCAGGCGCAGGCGGGCCCCCTCGGCGACCTCCGGGTAGTGGCGGGCCAGGTACTCGTCGACGGTGTCCGCCGAGCCCGGCTCGAGGAACCACTTGGGCTCCGGGCGCAGCGGCTGGGCCAGCGCCACCTCCGGGTGTCGGGCCAGCGCCGTGGCCACGCTGGTCGTCCCGCCGCGCTGGGCCCCGACGATGAAAGCCTGGCCGAGCTCAGTCGCTGCGGCCATCGACCCGGTCCGCCACGAGGTACGAGCGGCGGTCGCTGACCTGGCGCAAGGTGCGGACCATGTACTCGCCCAGCATCGAGAGCATGGCGATGGCCACACCGTTGAGGAAGGCCAGGAGCACGATCACCGTGGTCCAGCCCTCGACCTCGGAGCCGTTGACGATCCCGTTGACGAGGTAGAGAAGGCCCATCAGGAAGCTGCCGGCGGCCACGAGGGCGCCGAGCACGGCCATGAACCGCAGCGGCGCCGAGGAGTAGCTGAACATGATCCGCACCACGAGGCTGAGGATCTTGCGCAGGCTGTAGGTGCTCTGGCCGCCGGCCCGGGGCAGGTGACGGACATCCGCGTTCCCCGGCGAGGCCGCGTAGAGCAGCGCCTGGCCCGTGATGTAGGGGTAGGTGCTGCCGGAGTCGAGGATGCGCCGGACCACGTCACGGTGCAGGAGCCGGAAGTTGCTCACGGTCAGGTCCCGCGGCTTGCCGAAGATCCGCCGGTTCATCTCGCTCATGAGGCGGCTGCCCAAGGCGCGGCTGAGCGAGGCCTTCTTGCGGTCGAACCGGCCGAAGACGGCGTCGTGATCGCCGGCCTCGGCGGCGGCGATCAGGTGGGCGATCTCCTCGGGCGGGTTCTGGCCGTCGTCGTCCATGGTGACGATCCAGGTGCCCCGGGCTTCGGCGAAGCCCGCCAGGTTGGCGTTGTGCTGGCCGTAGTTGCGCAGCAGGCGCACGGCCACCAGCCGCTCGTCGGCGGCGGCGAGGTCCCGGATGACCTCCCAGCTCCCGTCCTGACTGCCGTCGTTGACCAGGATGACCTCGAAGGTCGCTCCCTGGCTCTCGAACCACGTGATCACGTCCTGCACGGTGGCGGCCACGATGTCCCGGCTGTTGAACACCGGGATGACGACCGAGTACGTCGGTCCGGCCGCGTCAGCGCTCATGGCTCTTCGCCTGACGGCTCATCGCCTTGCGGGCCTGTTCGGCCCGCCGAGTGGCTCCGCCCCTCAGCCACGGCGGGCCACCAGGAGGAGGCTGGTGCCGGTGCGCCGGGTGCGGCGACCCAGGGAGCGGCGCTCGTGGGCCAGCAGGCGGTCGAGGATCCCCGCCATCGCCCCACCGCCTCCGGTCGGATCGGTCACCGTCGAGGGGTCCTCCCGGGGGGTGCGCTGCACCAGGCGGCGCAGGGCCATCGGCGCCAGCAGCGCCGAGAAGAACGAGGTCTGGTGCTCGACGGTGAACCCGGCCTGTTCGACCACCGACCGCAGCGCGGCCGAGGTGTACCGGCGCTGGTGGCCGGACTCCTCGTCGTGGGCCGACCACAGCCCGGGGTGCTTCGGCACCGTGAGATACAGCCGACCGCCCGGCGCGAGCAGGCGGTGGAGACGGGCCAGGAAGCCCGCGTCGTCCTCGACGTGCTCGATCACGTCGAACAGCCCCACCGCGGGCAGCGACCCTTCCGGGAACCCGGCCGCCTCCACGGTGGAGCAGACCACGGGACGCAGGCCCCGGGCGTAGGCGGTGCGCACCGCCTCCTCGACCGGCTCGACCAGGACTGCGGAGATGCCGGCCTCGACCAGGGCCCGGGTGACGAAGCCGTTGCCCCCGCCGAGGTCGAACAGCGTGCCGTCGGGGGAGAACCGGGTGACCACGTCGGCCACGACCGCGGCCCGGTGCCGATGCCAGCCCGAGCCGTCCTCGGCCTCCCGCCAGTGCAGGGAGCGGGCCGAGTCGTAGTGCAGGCCTTCGGCGGCGGGGCCGACGAAGAACCCCGGCTCGGTCTCGGTGAGCCCGGACCCCATCGGGCGCAGGGCGCTCCCGCCGGTCATCGTCGGCCCGTCGGTCGGGGTCATGGCCGCTTGACGCAGACGTACTCGAAGGCGTCGGGGGCCCGGAAGGGGATGACCAGCTTGTTCAGGAAGTGGACACGCTCGAAGAACTTGTCCCGCACCCCGTGGCTGACGTGGGACAGGAGCACGAACAGGAGGCGCTCCACGCTGGCGTACGGGCGGTCCCGACCGCGCCCGACCAACTCGAAGCCGGCCTCGTCGATGAGCCGCTGCAGCGTGTCGTCGTCGTGGATCTGGCTGGTGTTGGGCACCAGGATGTACCAGCGGCCACCGAAGAGCCGGCCCCACAGGGACCGGCGGCTGTAGGTGTTGAAGGCCCACACCCCGCCCGGCTTCAGGGCGGCGTGGAACTTGGCCATCACCGCCTTCGGGTCCCGGATGATCGTCATCACGCCCCAGCTGGCGATCACGTCGTAGGCCTCGGCCTCGAGCTCGACCTCCTCGATGGAGCCCGCGGTGACCGGCACGTCCCAGCGCTCGGCGGCGTAACGGGCCATCGGCCCCGAGAACTCCACACCCTCGGCCTCGAACCCGGCGGCCTTGGCCTCGGCCAGGAAGAACCCCGCGGCGGAGGCCACCTCCAGCAGGCGCTTCCCCGGGGCGTGGGCCTGGAACCGCTCGATGCGGCCCCGGGCGGTGCGACGCAGGTAGGTCTCGCCGCTGAGGAAGGAGTAGTAGTTGAGGTTCGACTCCTTGCCCTCGAAGAACTCCTCGGAGTCATAGAGGGTGCGCAGGGACTCGACGGTCATCCGCGGGTCGGCGTAGAGGGTCGAGCACGTCGCACAGACGCCGAAGTGCAGGTCGACGTCCTGGAACGTCTTGTGCAGCCGCTTGCCGACCTCGTGACCGCCGCACACCGGGCAGGCGGCGGGCTCGAACTCGAGCGCGCCCAGGGGGCGGAACTCGGGGGGGGCCGCTTCGGGCTCGACGCTGATGACGGTCTCCGGTCGCTACGGGTGGGGCGGGAACGAGCGCCCCGGAGGCTACCGGTCCCGGTTCAGGAGGCGAGGAGGGCGCGGCCCACGAGGTCGGTGCCCGCCGCGGTGAGGATGGCCAGGTAGAGCAGGCCGGTGGCCGCCATGACCGCCGAGTACTGCTTCTCGCGCAGGGCCAGCCGGGTCACCACCAGCAGGCCGATCGTGGTCACCGCGCTCATCACCCAGAACCAGCCCAGCATCCCGCCGTAGCCGTCGTCGATGGTGCCGTTCAGCACCGACACCATGCCGACGGGCCAGAGCAGGACCAGGATCTCCGGGAACCAGAGCACGGTGGACAGGGTGAGCAGCTCGTAGAGCGGGTCCCGGGTCAGGCCGGGCTGCACGAGATACCAGTGGCCCAGGAGCATGGCGTCGGTGATGGCCCCGAGGAAGGCGGCGCCGACCACGATGCGGGCCACCGCCAGGGCGTCGGGCCCGCCCGCGTCGATGCCCGCCGCCACCAGGCCGACGACCCCGATGAGCGGGGCGGGCAGGTCCAGCCACCTCGGCAGTCCCTTCGGCCCCTCGTCCTTCAGCCGGACCGAGACGACCAGGGCGAACAGGGTGGCCAGCACCACGCCGACCGCTGCGGCCTCCCGGACCGGCACGGTGTCCGTGCGCAGGCCCACCACGAGGCCGCCGAGCGCGGTGATGCCCCACACCCCCCGCAGCAGCCAGCCGTAGCCGATGCCCAGGAGCTGGTGGCGGGTGGTGACCCAGCCGAAGGCCAGCCCCCCGACCGCCCACTGCAAGAGGACGGTCGCGCCGTCGAAGTCCATCACCCCGCCACCCCACACCGAAATTGCGCCGATTTGTCACGCCTGGCGTGACAAATCGGCGCAATTTCGGAAGAGAGGGCACGGAGGTCAGAGCTCGATCAGGTCGTGGGGGACCTGGTTGAGGGCTTCGGGGCCGTGCTCGGTGGCCACGACGATGTCCTCGATGCGGGCGCCCCAGCGACCCTCGACGTAGATGCCGGGCTCGACCGAGAAGGCGTGGCCGGGGACCAGGGCCTCGCAGTTGCCCGCCACCACGTAGGGGTCCTCGTGGGCCTCGATGCCGATGCCGTGGCCGGTGCGGTGGACGAACTCGTCGCCGTAGCCCCCCTCGGTGATGAGGCGACGGGCCACCGCGTCGACGTCCTCGCACGGCGTGCCGACCGTGGCCGCGTCGACGGCCTGGGCCTGCGCGTCCTGGAGGACGGCGTAGAGATCGCGGAACGCCGGGGGCGGCGGGCCCAGGTGCACGCAGCGGGTGATGTCGGAGCAGTAGCCCACCCCGTCGTCGTCGAGGACGGTGCCCCCGATGTCGAACAGGACCCCCTCCCCCGCCTCGATGCGTCGCCCGCCGGGCTCGTGGTGGGGGCTGGCGGCGTTCGGGCCGGAGGCCACGATGACGAAGTTGACCTGGTGGTGGCCGGCCTCGAGCAGGCGGCCGTGGACCTCGGCGGCGATCTCGGCCTCGGTCCGGCCGGCCAACGCCACCTCGCCGGCCTGGATCGCGGCCACGACCCGGTCGACGGTCGCTCCGGCCCGGCGTAGGGCGGTGACCTCGGCGGCGTCCTTGACCGCCCGCAACGGGCCGAGCACGGGCTGGGCGGCCCGGAACGCCGCCCCGGGCAGGCGGGCCTGCAGGTCGAGCACGAAGCGGGCCCAGGTCCGGTCACCGAGGGCCACCACCGCGGGCGACCCGGCCGCGGCGGCGACGAGCGCCACCGGGTCCTCGGTCTCCTCCCAGGGGCGCACCGCGAACACCTCGGGCCGCGCCACCACCCGGGGCGCCTCCAGGCGGGGCACGACCAGGGTGGCCTCGCCCTCGCGGGGCAGCACCAGCATGGTGAGCCGTTCGAGGGGCATGGCCTCGTAGCCGGTCAGCCACGGGAGGTCGGCGCCGACCGACAGCAGCAGGGTGTCGACGCCGTGGCGGTCCATGGCGGCCCGCACGCGCCCCACCCGCTCGCCGAACACGCTCACCCGCTCACCCTACGAGCCGCAACCCCCGGTTCTGGCGGCTGTGGCGAGCACCTGAGCGCGCACCGGAGCCTCCAGAACAGTGGGTCAGCCGGCGTCGACGAGGGGGGTGGGGCCGGCCTGGTCGGCGGCTTCGCGGGCGTGGTAGCTGGAGCGCACGAGGGGGCCGGCCTCGACGTGGGCCAGGCCCAGGGCCTCCCCCGCCGCCTTCAGGCGGTCGAACTCCTCCGGGCGCCACCACCGGCGCACCGGCAGGTGGGCGGCGGTGGGCCGGAGGTACTGGCCCAGGGTCACGATGTCGGTGCCGACGGCCCGCAGGTCGGCCAGGGCGGCGACGACCTCGTCCTCGGTCTCCCCCAGGCCCAGGATCATCCCGGACTTGGTCGTCAGGCCGGCCGCCTTCGCCCGGGCGAGGACCGAGAGGCTGCGGGCGTAGCCCGCCGAGGGCCGCACCGCCCGCTGGAGCCGGGCCACGGTCTCCAGGTTGTGGTTCAGGACGTCGGGGCGGGCGGCGAAGACGGTGGCCAGGGAGTCGGGATCGCCCTTGCAGTCCGGGATCAGCACCTCGACCTCGACCCGGGCGTCACGACGGCGGATGGCCTCGATGGTGCGGGCGAACTGGGTGGCGCCACCGTCGGACAGGTCGTCTCGGGCCACGGCGGTCAACACCGCGAAGCGCAGGCCCATCTCGGCCACGGCGTCGGCCACCCGCTCGGGCTCGTCGGCCTCCGGGGCCGTGTCCGGCTTGTCGGTGTCCACCAGGCAGAAGCCGCAGGCCCGGGTGCATCGCTCGCCGTTGAGCATGAAGGTGGCGGTGCCGTCGGCCCAGCACTCCGAGATGTTCGGGCAACCCGCCTCCTCGCACACGGTGACGAGGTCGAGACGGCGCATGCGCTTGCGCAGCTCCCGGTAGTCCTCGCCGAGACGCACCGGCGCCCGCAGCCACTCCGGCTTGCGCTCGGCCACCGCGAGCCCACCGACCCGGACCGGCACGTCCGACGGGAGGGCCTTCACCTCGGCCCGCTCCTCACCGCCGGCGCCCCACCGCTCGGCGGCGCTCGCCATGACCGCGTCCACGACGGTGGCCATGCTCACGTCGAGCCCCTCGGCCCGCAGGGAGGTCACGCCCTTGTCGGTGATCCCACAGGGCACGATGCGGTCGAACCACACCAGGTCGGGGTCGACGTTGAGGGCGAAGCCGTGCATCGACCGGCCCCGGCTGAGCTTCACGCCGATGGCCGCCACCTTCCGCGGCCGGGGCGAATCGGGGGCCACCCACACCCCGGCGAGGCCCTCGACCCGACCGACGTCGGTCAGGCCGAGGTCACCGAGGACGTCGATCAGGAGCTGTTCGACCGAGCGGACGTAGGCCACGGTGTCCGCCATGCCCCCGCCCCGCTTCCCGGGCACGGTGAGGATCGGATAGCCCACGAGCTGGCCGGGGCCGTGGTAGGTGATGTCGCCGCCCCGATCGGTGTGCACCACCTCGGCCCCGACGGCGGCGGGGTCCACCAGCAGGTGGTCGAGGGAGCCCCGGGGCCCGAGGGTGAAGACGTGGGGGTGCTCGAGGAGGAGCAGGTGGTCGTCGGTCGAGTGGGCGAACAGCCCCTGCTGGAGGGCGAGGGCGTCCTGGTAGGCGACCCGCCCCAGCCAGCGCTGCCGCAGCATGCTCAGAGCTCGGCTTCCCAGTCCCGGGTCTCGATGATGGCGCGGAGGCGGGCCAGGAAGGCGGCGGCGTAGGCCCCGTCGAAGGCCCGGTGGTCCCAGGCCAGGGCCAGGACCCCCACCGAGTGCACCGCGATCGCCTCGGTGCCGTCGGCGGCGGTGACCACCACCGGCTTGCGGTGCACCCCGTCGGTGGAGAGGATCGCCACCTGGGGCTGGTTGATCACGGGGAACTGCATCATCGTCCCGTACTGGCCGGGGTTGGTGATGGTGAAGGTGCCGCCGGCGACCTCGTCGGCCGACAGCTTCTTCTGGTGGGCCCGGTCCGCCAGGTCCCTGATCTCGCGGGCGATGGCCCGGAGGCGCTTGGACTCGGTGTTGCGCACGACCGGAGCCAACAGGCCCTGGAAGTCGAGGTCCACGGCGATGGCCAGGTGCACGGGGTGGTGCACGAGGAGCTCGCCCTCCCCCACCGAGGCGTTCAGGTAGGGGAAGTCCTCGATGGCGTCGACCACGGCCCGGGCCACGAACGGCAGGTAGGTGAGGCTGAAGCCCTCCTGCTCCTTCCACGTCCCCTGCTGGGCCCGGCGGACCCGGTCCACGCCCTCGAAGTCGACCTCGATCGCCGTGAGCACGTGGGGTGAGGTCTGCTGGGAGCGGACCATGTGTTCGCCGGTGCGCTTGCGGATGTTGTTCAACGGCTCCGCGGAGGTGCCGTCGGCCGCCGCCTTCACCTGGACCGGCGCGGCCGCCGGGGTGGGCGCAGGGACGGGAGCGGGAGCCGCCGACGGGGCGGCTGCGGGAGCGGGCCCGGCGCCGGACTCCGCCGCGGCGAGCACGTCGTTGCGAGTGATGCGGCCGGCCGGCCCGGTCCCGGTGATGGTGGCGGGGTCCAGGCCGTGCTTGCGGATCAGCCGCCGCACCAGCGGTGAGAGCACCCGACCGTCACCGGCCTCCGGCGCAAAGGCAGGGTCCGCGGCGGACGCCGTGGCCGGGGCCGGGGCGGCCGCCTCGGTCTGGGCCGGGGCCGGGGCCGGGGCAGGGGCAGGGGCAGGGGCAGGGGCAGGGGCAGGGGCAGGGGCAGGGGCAGGGGCAGGGGCAGGGGCAGGGGCAGGGGCAGCCGTCGCGACCGCCGCGCCCACAGGGGCGGGGTCGGGGACAGGCTCGGCCGCGGCGGTCTCGGGCTCGGGCTCGGGGGCCGACGCCGGTTCGGCCGCCGGCGCCGCCTCGGGCTCGGGGGCGGTCGCCGGACCGGCCGGGGCGCCGGCCGCGGCGTCACCCAGGACGGCCAGCCGGGTGCCGACGTCGACGGTCTCGCCCTCGGGGACGAGGATCTCCTGGAGCACTCCCGCGGCAGGCGAGGGCACCTCGGAGTCGACTTTGTCGGTGGACACCTCGAAGAGAGGCTCGTCCACCTCCACCCGGTCCCCCACCGCCTTGAACCACTGGGTGATCGTCCCCTCGGTGACGGTCTCCCCCAGCTGGGGCATCTCTACGTCGGCCATCTGTCTCCTCTTCGCCTCGTCCGTCAGTCTCTCGGGCTCGTGACCCATTGGCCGTTCTGGCGCCCGATTCGCCTGCTATGACCGGCGAATCGGGCGCCAGAACGAGACATGGCCTGACGGCTCATCCGTGCAGGCCACGGCCGGTGAGGGCCATGACCGCCTCGCCGAAGTTCTCCGACAGCGACGGGTGGGGCTGGATGAACTGCGCCACCTCGTCCACCGTCGCCTCCCAGTTCACGGCCAGGTAGCCCTGGCCCAGCTGCTCGGTCACCCACGGGCCCACCATGTGCACGCCGAGGATCTGGCCCGCCTTCCCGTCGGCGTCCTTGGCCGCGATGACCTTCACCAGGCCGTCGGCCTCACCGATGATGAGCGCCCGGCCGTTGCCGCCGAAGCGGTGCTTCACGGTCACCACGTCGTGGCCCGCGGCCTCGGCCGCCTCCTCGGACAGGCCGGCGAAGGCCACCTCGGGATGGCAGTAGATGCACCACGGGACCCGTGAGTAGTCGACCGGCGCCGGGGCCTCGCCGAGGATGTCCTTGATCACCACGATGGCCTCGGCGAAGGCCACGTGGGCCAACTGGGCCGTGGGCACCAGGTCACCCACCGCCCACACCCCGTCGAGGGTGGTCCGGCCGTACTCGTCGACCTTGACGAAGCCCCGCTCGTCGACCTCGACCCCGGTGCCCTCCAGGCCGAGGACGTCGGAGAGCGGACGGCGCCCGACCGAGACCACGACCCGCTCCACCTCGATCGACTGGTCGTCGCCGAAGCGCACGGTGGTCCCCGCGCCCCCCGGCTGGTGGCCCTTCACCTCGACGCCGGTGTGGATGGTGATGCCGCGCTTCTTGAAGGACCGCTCGACCAGCTTGGCCACGTCCCCGTCCAGGCCGGGGAGGATCTTGGGGAGGGCCTCGAGGATGGTCACCTCGGTGCCGAGGTCGGCCATCATCGACGCGAACTCACAGCCGATGGCCCCGCCCCCGATGACCACGGCCGAGGCCGGGAGGTCACGGGCCTTCACCAGCTCGTCGGAGGTGAGCACCACCCGGCCGTCCACCTCGAAGCCGAAAATGGTCCGGGGGACCGAGCCCGTCGCGAGGACGACGGCGTCGCCCGCCACCTCGAGGTCGCCGTCCTCGCCTCCCGAGACCGCCACCCGGCCAGGCCCCAGCAGCCGGCCGGTGCCGTTCACCACCCGGATCTTGCGGTTCCCGAGCAGCGACGACAGGCCCTTGTGCAGCTTGTCGATGACGGCCTGGTTGCGGTCCTGGCTGACCCCGAAGTCCATGGTCGGCTCGTCGATCGTGAACCCGAAGTCGGCGGCGCTGGCCAGGGCCCGCCGCACCGTCGCGGTCTCCAGCAACGACTTGGCCGGGATGCAGCCCAGGTGCAGGCAGGTCCCGCCGACCTTCTGGTTCTCGATCATGGCCACGTCGAGGCCCGCCGAGGCGCCGTACAGGGCGGCGGCGTAGCCCCCGGGCCCGCCGCCGATGATCACCAGGTCGTGTCGATCAGCCATGCCCGGCCGAGCCTACCGGTCGCCCCGAAGGCTGTTCCCGGGGCACCGGATGTTCATGCGACCGGCCGTCGGGCGGTCGGCGGGCCGGCGTCGTTACCCTTCCCGCCCGGTGAGCACCCGCCTCCTGATCATCGCCGCCCTGCTCTGCGGCCTGGCCATCCTCGTGGCCTTCACCGTCCAGGTCCTCCTGGCGGGCTAGACGACGCCGTAGCCTCCACGGCCATGAAGGACGCCCTCGGGGCCGTACAGACCGTCCTGGTGCTCGGCGGCACCTCGGAGATCGCGCTGGCCACCGTGCGGCGCTTGGCCCAGGACCGTTGTCGCCGCGTCGTGTTGGCCGTCCGGGACCCGGAGGCCGCGGCGCCGGTGGCCGAGGGCCTGCGGGCCGAGGGGCTCGACGAGGTCCACCTGATCGCGTTCGACGCCCGTGACCCCGAAAGCCATGCGGCAGTGATCAAGGCGGCCGTGGGGCTGATCGGTGACCTCGACCTGGTCCTGTCGGCCTTCGGCATCCTCGGCGACCAGGCCGCCTTCGACGCCGACCCCGCCTCGGCAGCCGACGCCGTGAGCGTCAACCTGGCCGGCGCCGTGTCCAGCGGGCTGGCTGCGGCCAACCGCCTGCAGGAGCAGGGCCATGGCACCCTCGTGGTGATCTCCTCGGTCGCCGGCGAGCGGGTCCGGGCCGAGAACCTCGTCTACGGCGCCACCAAGGCCGGCCTCGACGGGTTCGCCCAGGGCCTCGGTGACGCCCTGCAGGGCACCGGCGCCCGCGTGATGATCGTCCGTCCCGGTTTCGTGCACACCCGGATGACCGAGGGCCGCGACCCCGCGCCCTTCGCCACCACCGCCGAGGCCGTGGCCGACGAGATCGCCAAGGGCCTGGCCAAGGGCGCGGACGTGGTGTGGGCCCCGCCGGTCCTGCGCTATGTCTTCAGCGCCATGCGCCACCTCCCCCGGCCGCTGTGGCGCAAGGTCTCCGCCCGCTGAGGCGGCCCCCGTAGCCTCCACGCATGTCCCGGGGCGCAACCAGCCGCTGCTCGTGGCTCGGTCGACGGACCGGGCACCGATGAGCACGGCGACGACCGAGTCGGTCGCCGGCGGGCTCCTGCGGGCCGCCCGACCCAAGCAGTGGGCCAAGAACCTGCTCGTGTTCGCGGCCCCCGCCGCCGCCGGGGTCATCGACGAGGCCGAGCCCCTGGCCGACGCCACCATCGCCTTCGCCGCGTTCTGCCTGGCCGCGTCGGGGACCTACCTGCTCAACGACGTCGCCGACCGGGAAGCCGACGCCCGCCACCCGACCAAGCGGTTCCGGCCCATCGCGGCGGGCGTGGTCCCGCCCCGGCTGGCCACCGTGGTCGGCATCCTGGCCATCCTCAGCGGCGTGGCGGTCGGCTTCGTCGCCGACTGGCACGTGGCGGTCGTGGTGGCCATCTACGTGTCCGTGACCACGGCCTACAGCTACTGGCTCAAGGACATCGTCATCCTGGACGTGGTGGCCGTGGCCAGTGGGTTCGTGCTGCGGGCCATCGCCGGGGCCGCCGCGACCGGCGTGCCCGTGTCGGACTGGTTCTTCATCGTCACCTCCTTCGGCTCCCTGTTCGTGGTCACCGGCAAGCGGCAGGGCGAGATCGGGGACCTGGCCGAGGAGGAGGGGACGGCGGGCGACGTGCGGGCCACCCTCGAGGAGTACAGCCCGTCCTACCTGGCCTACCTGCGCACGATCTCGTCGGGGGTGATGTTCATGGCCTACTGCGTGTGGGCCTTCGAGACCGCGGCCTCGGCGTCGGGCTCGGTCCCCTGGTTCGAGCTGTCGATCCTGCCCTTCGTCATCGCCGTCCTGCGCTACGCCCTGCTCCTCGATCACGGCCAGGGCGCGGCGCCCGAGGAGCTCTTCTTCGCCGACCGGCCCCTGCAGCTGGCCGGCCTGGCGTGGGCGCTGACCTACGGCACCGCCGTCTACCTCGCATGAGCGAGCTCAGCGGCTGGTCGCGCACCGCGCCGACGTGGGCCACGGTGACCTCGCCGACCACCCCCGAGCACCTGGCCGCCGTGCTGGACGCCCCACCCGAGCGGGGGGTGATCGCCCGGGGCCTGGGCCGGTCCTACGGCGACGCGGCCCAGAACGTGGGCGGCACCGTGGCCGACGCCACCGGAGTGCGCCGGCTGCTGGCCTTCGACGGCCGCACCGGGCTGGTCACCGCCGAGGCCGGGCTCAGCATCGACGACCTGCTCCGGGTCGTGGTGCCCCACGGCTGGTTCGTGCCGGTGTCGCCCGGCACCCGGTACGTCACCGTGGGGGGCGCCGTCGCCGCCGACGTCCACGGCAAGAACCACCACCGCGACGGATCCTTCGCCCAACACGTCCACTCGCTGCGCCTGCGCACACCGGGCGGCGTCGTGGAGGTGGGGCCGGACCAGGACCCCGAGCTCTTCTGGGCCACGGCCGGGGGCATGGGCCTGACCGGCGTCATCCTCGACGCCACCTTCGCCCTGCAGCCGATCCCCAGCAGCCGCCTGCTGGTCGACACCGAGCGCACCACCGACCTGGACGACGCCCTCGACCGCATGGACCGGGGCGACGACGCCTACCACTACTCCGTCGCCTGGATCGACCTGTTGGCCACGGGGGCGACCATGGGCCGGTCGGTGCTCACGCGGGGTGACTTCGCCCCCGTCGAGGCCCTCCCGGCGGCCGATCGCGACGACCCGCTCGCCTACGACCCCGCCGTCCGCCTGAGCGCTCCGCCCTGGGTGCCCGACCTGGCCCTCAACCGCTGGTCGATCCGGGCCTTCAACGAGGCCTGGTACCGGCGTCACCCCCGGCACCGCACGGGCGAGCTCCAGGCCATCGCCCCCTTCTTCCACCCCCTGGACTTCGTGAAGGGCTGGAACCGCATCTACGGCCGGCGAGGCTTCCTCCAGTGGCAGATGGTCGTCCCCTTCGGCGCCGAGGCCACGCTGCGGCGGGCGGTGGAGGCGCTGGCCCAGGGCGGTCGACCGTCGTTCCTCGCGGTGCTCAAGCGCTTCGGGGCCGCCGATCCCGGGCCGCTGTCCTTCCCGATGCCGGGGTGGACGCTGGCCCTGGACATCCCCGCCGGGGACGCTTCGCTGGGCCCGCTGCTCGACACCTTGGACCGGGAGGTCGCCGACGTCGGCGGTCGCGTCTACCTGGCCAAGGACAGCCGCCTCGACCCGGACCTGGTGGCCCCGATGTACCCCCGCCTCGACGAGTGGCGGGCCGTGCGGTCCCGGGTCGATCCCACCGGTGTGCTGCAGTCGGATCTCGGCCGGCGCCTGGGACTGGCCTGAGGCGAGCGAGGCCGCTCCTCAGCTCGGGCCGTCACCCATGGTCGCCCTGAACCAGCTGACGGTCTCCGCCAGTCCGTCCTCCAGCGACTCCGGCTCGATGGCGGGGAAGAGGCCACGTAGGACCGTGTTGTCGGCCTGGGTGTGGCGCACGTCGCCGGGCCGGGAGTCGGTGTGGCGAACCTCGACCGGATGGCCGACGAGGCGCTCGACCCGGCCGATGAGGTCGAGGAGATCGGTCCGTGACCCGAACGCGAGGTTGACCGCGGTGTCGTGGTGCACGCGGTTCGTCGCCGCCTCGGCCAAGACCCGGACCACCGTCGCCACAAAGGTGAAGTCCCGGGACTGACGGCCGTCACCGTGGACCTCCAGGGGTCGACCGGCGAGCGCAGCGTCGATGAACTTCGGCACGACGGCGGCGTAGGCGTGATCGGCTCGCTGCCGCGGTCCGTAGACGTTGAAGAAGCGGAACATGAGCACCGGCAGCCCGTAGACGTGCTGGTAGGAGAGGGCCAGCGCCTCGTTGGCCAGCTTGCTGGCGGCATAGGGGCTGAGGGGCATCGGGGCCAGGTGCTCGTGCTTCGGGATCGTCGGGTTGCCGCCGTACACCGAGGACGACGACGCGGCGACCACCGGCAGACCGTGCGCACGCGCCGCCTCGAGCACCCGGAAGGTCCCGTCGGTGTTGACCTCGTGGCAGGCGACGGGGTCGGCGATGGAGCGGGGCACCGACGAGCGAGCCGCCAGGTGCACCACGGCGTCCACGTCCGCCGCCACTCGGATCATGAGGTCGGCGTCGGTGATGGAGCCCTCGACCAACTCCAGGTCGAGGCCGTCCAGGTTCGCCGGCAGACCGGTCGAGAGGTCGTCGAGGGCCCGGACCGCGACCCCACGCTCGACCAGCTCGGCACACAGGTTGGCCCCGATGAAGCCGGCGCCGCCGGTGACGAGCACATGCATGAGGTCAGCAGTGTGGCAGCGGGCGGCCCGACCCCGACAACCGTGATCGCCGTGCCGAGCGCGCCTACCTCATACGTCAGACAGGAACACCGTCTTCTGCTCGGTGTAGGCCGCCATGGCGGCCAGGCCGCTCTCCCGGCCCAGGCCACTCTGCTTGTAGCCGCCGAACGGGGCCTCCTGGTGCACCGAGGAGTTGGTGTTGACCGACAGGACGCCGGTCCGGACGGCCTTGGCCACCCGGATGGCCCGGCCCACGTCCCGGGTCCACAGGGAGCCCGGAGAGGCCGTAGACGGAGTCGTTGGCCAGGGCCACCGCCTCCGCCTCGGTGTCGAAGGCGATGACGGTGGCCACCGGGCCGAAGATCTCCTCCCGGGCCACCCGCATGTCGTTGTCCACCCCGGCCAGGACCGCGGGCGTGAGATAGGCGCCCTCGGCCAGGTCGGCGTCGGCCGGCACGACCCCGCCGGTCACCAGCTCGGCCCCCTCCTCCTGGCCCAGGGCCACGTAGCCGGCCACCGAGTCCCGCTGGCGGCCGGAGATCAGGGGCCCCATCTCGGTGCCCGCCGCGGTCGGGGCGCCGACCGCCACGGCCTCGGTGTGGCGGGCGAAGGCGGCGACGAAGTCGTCGTACACCGGGCGCTCGACCAGCACCCGGGCCCGGGCGCAGCAGTCCTGGCCGGCGTTGTCGAACACGGCCATGGGCAGCTCGGCCGCGGCCCGATCGAGATCGGCGTCGGCGAACACCATGCAGGGCGACTTCCCGCCCAGCTCCAGCGCCACCCGGGCGATGTTGGGGGCCGACTGCTGCAGGATCCGGGTGCCGGTCGTGGTCTCGCCCGTGAAGCTGATCTTGTGCACCCGGGGATCGCCGACCAGCACGTCGCCCACGCTGGCGCCCGGGCCGGGCAGGACCGAGACGGCGTCGGGCGGGACGCCGGCGTCGACGAGGAGCTCGCCCAGCAGCAGCGCCGACAGCGGCGTGTAGCTGGCGGGCTTGAGCACGACGGTGTTCCCGCAGGCCAGCGCCGGCGCCACCTTCCACCCGGCGATCATCAGCGGGAAGTTCCACGGCACGATCAGGGCGCACACGCCCACCGGCTCCCGGAGGACCACGGCCAGGCCCGGCTTGGCCACCGGCGGGACCTCGCCGTGGACCTTGTTGGCCGCCCCGCCGTAGTACTCGAAGGTGGACGCCGTGGCCTCGACCTCCCACCGGGCGCTGGCCACCGGCTTGCCCGCGTTGGCCACGTCGCAGGCCACGAACTGCTCGGCCCGCTCCCGCAGCAGCGCCGCGGCCGCGCAGCAGCACCCGGCCCCGCTCGACGGCGGGCATCCGGGGCCAGGGGCCCTCGTCGAAGGCCCGGGTGGCACAGGTCAGGGCGGCGTCCACGTCGGCCACCCCGCCCTTGGCCACCGAGGCCACGACCGAGCCGTCGTGGGGGTTGTGGACCTCGAAGGTCTCGCCCTCGGCGGCGGGGCGGGCGACCCCGCCGATCAGCAGGTCACGGTGGTCGGCCATCGGGTCATCGTACGGAGCGCACGCACCCGGGGTCCGTGCCATGCTCACGCGCCATGGCACCTTCACCGCTGGAGCGCAGCGCCCTCGAAGAGATGATCCGCAGCGGCGAGATCGACACGATCCTCGTCGTCTTCCCCGACCTGCAGGGCCGCCTCATGGGCAAGCGGGTCACCGGGCACTACTTCCTCGACCACGTCATCGACGGCTCGGTGGAGGCCTGCAACTACCTGCTGACCGTCGACGTCGACATGAACGTCCTGCCCGGCTACGAGTACGCCACCTGGGAGAAGGGCTACGGCGACTTCAGTTGCCGGCCGGACCTGGCCACCCTGCGTCGCATCCCGTGGCTGGAGGCCACCGCCCTGGTCATGTGCGACCTCTTCGACGAGGAGACCGGTGAGCCCGTCGAGGTGGCCCCCCGCACGATCCTGCGCCGCCAGCTCGAGCGGGCGGCCGAGATGGGCTTCACGATCATGTGCGGCACCGAGCTGGAGTTCATCCTGTTCCGGGAGTCCTACGAGGAGGCGGCCGCCGCCGGCTACCGGGGCCTGACCCCGCAGAACGACTACATCCTCGACTACCACATCCTGCAGACCACCAAGGACGAGTACCTCATCCGCCAGATCCGCAACGGCATGGACGGGGCCGGGGTCCCGGTGGAGTTCTCCAAGGGCGAGGCCGAGCACGGCCAGCACGAGATCAACCTGTACTACGCCGAGGCCCTGGAGATGGCCGACCGCCACACGATCTACAAGAACGGGGTCAAGGAGATCGCCGCCCTCAACGGCCAGGCCATCACCTTCATGGCCAAGTACGCCTTCGACAAGGTCGGCTCCAGCTGCCACATCCACTCCAGCGTCTGGGACGCCGCGGGCGAGAAGAGCCTGATGTGGGACGAGGACGGCCCCCACCACATGAGCGAGGTCTTCCGGGGCTGGCTGGGCGGCCAGATGGCCGCCACCCGGGAGTTGGCGTGGTGCTACGCCCCGTTCGTCAACTCCTACAAGCGCTACCAGCCCGACTCGTGGGCGCCCACGGCCATCGGCTGGGGCAAGGACAACCGCACCCTCGGCCTGCGGGTGGTCAGCCACGGCCAGGGCTACCGGGTGGAGTCCCGCATCCCCGGCGCCGACGCCAACCCCTACCTCGCCCTGGCGGCCAAGGTCGCGGCCGGCCTGCACGGGATCCGCAACGGCCTCGAGCCCGGCGAGCCCTACGCGGGCAACGGCTACGAGGCCGAGGACCTGCTGCGGGTGCCCCACACGCTGGTCGACGCCATCGGGCTGCTGGAGGGATCGACCGTGGCCCGGGAGGCGTTCGGCGAGGACGTGCACAAGCACCTGGTCAACACCGCGGTGCAGGAGTGGAACGAGTTCAACAAGACGGTGTCGGACTGGGAGGTCCGGCGGGGGTTCGAGCGGCTCTGAGCCTCAGGTCCGCATGAAGACGTGGACGACGTACACCCGGCTGCCGGACCGGGCGACCCCCGTGCCCACGAAGGTGTACGGGCCGAGGATGTTCGCCCGGTGGCCCGGTGAGTCCATGAACGCCTGGTGCACGTTGGCGAGGGTGGTGTAGTAGCCGACGTTCTCGGCCAGGGCCCGCCAGTTCGACGGGACACCGGCGGTGAGATCGGAGTGCTCCAGCCGACCGATGGCGGCCAGGTGCTGGGCCCAGCCCTGGGCCTTGGTGGCCAGGGTCCGGTTCATGGCCAGGCGGCTGAGGCCCCTCGACGTCCGGCTGGCGTTGATCTGCCCGGCGACGGTGACCTGGTCGTCGCTGTACAGCGGTCGGACCACGAGGGCCCGGACGGCGTCGACGTTGCTCGTCGCCATCGACCGGGAGCGGAGCCACACGACCTTGGTGGTGCCCTTCGGCACCGACCGGCGGGTGGAGACGATGACGGTGACCGTGCGTGCTTCGCCCGGCGCGAGGTCGCGGAGGACGAAGGTGCCGGCCTTGACCGCCGCGCTCACATCGACGCCCCCGACCCGGTACTGGACCGAGAACTTCACGCTGTGGCTGGAGCCCGAGAGCCGGAAGTCGTCGGTCGCCGCCCCTTCGTTGTCCACCCGCACGACGAAGATGCCGCGGCCGCGCTCGCCGATGCGGCGCTCGCGCGTCTGGCCGACGCCGGTCGTGTTGAACACGCCGCGTCCGACGTAGGAGGACTGGTCGATCAACCGGATGGCGCCGTCGGGTCGGGCCCCGGGGGCGGCGGCCTCGGCCGCCTCGGCGGCCACGGCCGGTCCAGCCAGCAGCACGCCGACGACCAGCGAGATCAGAAGGGTCCTGAATCGCACGTCCTCTTATCGACGTTCGGCGCCGATTTCCTTTAGCGGGTTTCAGGTCCGCCGGTTTCGCCGCAGCATCCAACCGCCGAGGTTGGCGATCACCGCCCCCAGGACGGCGGCGATGACCAGGGCCAGCCACAGGGGCATGGTCATCTCGATCATCAGCCAGTTGAACGTCGCGTCCTCGGTGTTCTGGACGACGAAGGCCAGCAGCGCCAGCGCCGCGAGCACCAGTCCGACGAGCCCGACCCGGCTGTTGGTGTTCCCGTTCCCTTCGGCCATGCCCCGACCTTACGGTCGCGGGTACCCCCTACCGTGGGACCCATGGACGTGATCGTCACCGGGAGCAGCGGCCTCATCGGCACCGCCCTCGTCGCCGCTCTCGCACGAGGACGGGCACCGGGTGCGCCGGTTGGTGCGACGGGCGCCGAAGGGGCCCGACGAGGTCCGCTGGGACGTCGACGCCGGCGAGATCGACCGGGCCGGGCTGGAGGGGGCCGACGCCGTGGTCCACCTCGCCGGGCCCGGCATCGGCGACAAGCGCTGGTCCGACGAGCGCAAGCGGGAGCTCCGCGACGCCCGGGTCGACGGAACCACCCTCCTGGCCGACGCCCTGGCCGGGTTGGACGCCCCGCCCTCGGGCCCTGCTCTCGGGGTCGGCCATCGGGTACTACGGCGACCGGGGCGCCGAGAAGCTGACCGAGAAGAGCAAGGCGGGCGCCGACTTCCTGGCCGAGCTCTGTGCGGACTGGGAGGCGGCCACCGCCCCGGCCGCTGCCGCCGGCATCCGGGTGGTCCTCCTGCGCACCGGCATCGTCCTGGCCCCCGGCGGTGGCGCGCTGGAGAAGATCCTGCCCCTCTTCAAGTTGGGTCTCGGTGGCCGCCTCGGCTCCGGCGACCAGTTCTGGAGCTGGATCACCCTGGAGGACGAGGTCCGGGCCATCCGCCACCTCCTCGAGTCCGAGGTGTCGGGACCGGTGAACCTCACCGCCCCGGAGCCCGAGACCAACCACACGCTGACCACCACCCTGGGCGAGGTCCTGCACCGGCCGACGTTCCTGCCCGTCCCCCGCTTCGGCCCCAAGATCCTCCTCGGCGGCGAGGCCACCGAGACCTTCCTCTACGCCTCCCAGCGGGTGTACCCGAGGGTCCTGGACGCCGACGGGTTCACGTTCACCCATCCCGACCTCGAGTCGGGCCTGAGGGCGATCCTCGGCAAGTAGCGTCGATGCCATGTCTGACCAGCAGGTGTCCGTCAGCCGCGTGATCGCGGCACCCCCCGAGGCGATCTTCGCCGTGATCGCCGACGCCAACCGTCACGCCGACTTCGACGGCTCCGGCTCGGTCAAGGGGGCCACGGGCGATCCGGCGCCCCTCGAGCTCGGCTCCAAGTTCGGCATGAACATGCGCATCGGGCTCCCCTACCGCATCAGCAACGAGGTCGTGGAGTACGACAAGGACCGGCTCATCGCCTGGCAGCACTTCGGCAAGCACCGCTGGCGCTACGAGCTGGAGCCCGTCGACGGCGGTACGAAGGTGACCGAGACCTTCGACTGGTCGACGGCCCGGGTCCCCAAGTTCATCGAGCTGATGGGCTACCCGAAGAAGCACCCCGCCAACATGGACAAGACCCTCGAGCGCCTGGAGGCCGTCGTCACCGGTGGCTGAAGGCGTGGGGCGACGGGTCGCCGCCTTCGACTTCGACGGCACGATCACCCGCCGGGACACCCTCGTGCCCTTTCTGCGCCATCTCGCGGGACGTCCCCGGTTCGCCTCGGCCTTCCTCGGTTCGGTGCCGGCCCTGCTGGCCGCGGACCAGCGGGAGGCCTACAAGGCCGCCGTCCTGCGCCGGGTGCTCGCCGGGCACCCGGCCGAGGACCTGCACGCCACCGCCATCCGGTACGGCGAGCGCCTGCCCGAGCAGTTCCGGCCCGAGATGGTCGAGCGCATCCGCTGGCACCAGGAGGAGGGCCACGAGGTGGTCATCGTCTCCGCCTCCCTGCGGGCCTACCTGGACCCGGTGGTCGACCACCTCGGCCTGGACGGCGTGTGCGCGGTCGAGCTCGAGGTCGACGACGCCGGGCGCCTGACCGGCGCCATGATCGGGCCCAACTGCCGGGGTCACCAGAAGGTGGTCCGGCTCACCGAGTGGCTGGGCGGCGAGGCCCCCGAACGGTTGTGGGCCTACGGCAACTCCTCGGGTGACCGGGAGCTGCTCGCCGCGGCCCACGAGCCCACCTGGGTGGGCCGGCGGGGCTGAGGGCTACTTCGGCGGCATCCGGATCCCGCCGTCGAGGCGGATGGTCTCGGCGTTGAGGTAGCTGTTGCGGAAGATCTCCGCCAGGAGCGAGGCCACCTCGTCGGGCCGGCCCATGCGCTTCGGGAAGAGGACGCCGGCGCCCAGGCCCGCCTTGGTGTCCTCGCTGGCGAAGGCGAACATCGGCGTGTCGACGGTGCCCGGCGCCACGGTGCAGACGCGGATCCCGACGGCGGCGAGGTCTCGGGCGATGGGCAGGGTCATGCCCACGATCGCCCCCTTGGCGGCCGAGTAGCTGGCCTGGCCGGTCTGGCCGTCGAAGGCGGCGACCGAGGCGATGTTGACCATTGCGCCGCGCTCGCCGTCCGCGAGCGGCTCGTTGTGGCTCATGGCCGCGGCCGCCAGGCGGATCACGTTGAAGGTGCCGACCACGTTCACGAGGACGACCTTCTCGAACACCCCGAGGTCGTGGGGCTCGCCCCCCTTGCCGACGGTGCGCTGGGCCCAGCCGATGCCGGCGCAGTTGGCCACCATGCGCAGGTTGCCGTCGGCGTTCGCCGCGGCGACCGCGGCCTCGACCTCTTCGGTGTCGGTGATGTCGGCGTGGGCGTAGCGCCCGCCGATCTCGGCCGCGAGGGCCTCGCCCTTCTCGTCCTGCAGGTCGACGATGGTGACCGTCGCGCCGAGCTCGGCCAGCAGACGTGATGTCGCCCCACCGATGCCCGACGCCCCACCCGTGACCAGTGCTCCTGCTCCGCTGATGTCCATGGCGAGCGACGTTACCGACCCTCCCCCACCCCCCACGAACCCCAGGGCCCGGAACGAGGGGGAGGGTCACCCGGCAGGGGCGTGGTCACGCCCATGTGGTCACTCGTCCGACCGTCCTTGGGCGTCCGTCGGCATCGTGCGTCGTCAGGTCCCGAGCTGCTGAGTCAAGGTCGCCGAGGTGGCGAGCTCGGTGGACGTGGTGCGCTCGGCCCGCCTGGTCGACCTCCCGAGGCCTGAGTCCGTCGAAGAGGGGCGACGGTGAAGGCGGTGTCGCCGTGCGCCGGGCTGAAGATCATTCCTTTCGAGATCAGCTGTGACCGCCAGCGCCCGATGAAGGGCGACAGCCCGATTCACACTTGTCGTAGCCAGGTCGCGGCGATGTCGCCCGATCGGTGCGGTCCCGGGCCCCACTCCGCCCATGAGCCCGAGTACCGTCGCGCGTCGACCGGGGCAGTCAGGCGGTCGGTGCGGACGAGGAAGAAGTTCCGGTCGAGTTGATCGAGCACGATGGGCCGCACCGACCGCACATCGTCCTCGGCGATCGGCGAGCCCGCCGCGTCGTTCCAGATGGGAGCCCCATTCCTGAGGAAGTACGGATACCCCTGGTTGCAGCTCCGCCGATGAGACCAGCGCGGCCGTCCGTGATCTGGGCACCCCGTTCCTGGGCAGGAATCGCAATGGCTCCCCGGGCGTCCTCGTCGTCGAGCGATCCGATCAGCGGGAAGTCAAAGAGTCGCTCAGCGTAAGACTTGGCCTCGCCGGCTAACCCAGGCAGCTGCGGCAGCCCCGCTCCGACAGGGTCACCGGCAGTGAGAGCTGGGTCGTGCGATGAATGGCGCTGATGAGCGCGGAGCTTGACTACTGTCGGCGGGAGCAGCCGGTCTCTGTTCGTCCTCAGCGCTTGACCGTTCTTCTTTATCGCACGGCAGCTGCGGCAGCCTCGCTCCGACAGGGTCACCGGCAGTGAGAGCTGGGTCGTGCGATGAATGGCGCTGATGAGCGCACCGAGCTCCTCGCCCTTGAGGTACTGGACCTCGTCGATGGCGAGGAGGAGGCCAGCGCTGCGGTCTCCTGCCGCTTCACCGGTCGCCACCAGCAGATCGGTGAGGTCGCTCGACAAGTCACCCGAGTCCGCCTCGCCCGCCAAGGCGTCGACATCGATGGCGACTCGCGTGCCGTCCGGCAGCTGGAGGGTGAAGGTCTTCAGGACTCGCAGGGCTCGAAGCGCCGCCCGAGTGGGACCGCTCCGCTCCAGCCCGAGGAGGATCTTCCGGATGCGGATGGCGAGGAACGAAACGCATCCGGAAGTCGCCCGTCTCCGGTGCTTCGATGAAGGCTGTCGTCATGCCCGCATCACCGGCGATCTCGCCGAAGCGGTTGAGCAAGACCGTCTTACCGACGCCTCTCAGGCCGATCGGCATCAGGCTCTTCCCCGGCATCCCCGAAACCGCCCGACGCACCGTCACACCGAAGGCGTCGATCAGGGCGTCGCGTCCAAGGAGCGCCGGTGGCGGTGTTCCTGCACCTGGCCGGTACGGATTGTCCAGTGGGTCCATGTCAACGGACCTTACCTTGACCTTTACTAACCTTATGGTCTGACCGCCTAAGGTCGGTCGGATCCCACCGATCCCGAACCCCGTCCGGCGTCGAGATCCTCGATCACATCCCCTGCCGAGACGTCCAGGTCCGGCAGGTCGCTTACTCCCTTCTTAGACCATTCATTGATCCCGGAACGGACCCCAGCCGCCGCCTCCGGGGGTGCGCATGCGCAGGTCGCCGCCCTCCGCCGCTCACCCCTCCGCTCGACGCAGCTCGGCCGTGACGCGCCCGCCGACGATCCGCTAGCGTCTCAGTCGATTACCCCGCGGCCATCCGCCGATCAGGGCTCACGGCACCGCCCGGTCACCCCCCGCTCCCAGCCCCCGCCTCCGGGGGTGCGCATCCGGAGGACGTCGCCGGCCTTCAACTGCAGCGTGCACTTGTCGCCCAGGCGCTCCGCCTGCTTCTCGTCCCCACCGGGCAGGAGCCAGTTCTCGCCCACGGCGCCCGGGCCTCCGCCGGCGAGCCCCCAGGGCGGGAACAACCGGCGCTCGGTGATCAGCGAGAGGGTCACGTCCTCGAGCACCTCCACGTCCCGCTCGATGCCCTCGCCGCCGCGGTGGAGTCCCGCCCCGCCGCTCCCCGACCGCAGCCGGTAACGCCGCACCCGCATCGGGTAGGCCCGTTCCAGCGCCTCGGTCGGCGTGTTTCGCGTGTTCGTCATTCCCGTGTGCACGCCGCTCATGCCGTCACCGTCGGGCCGGGCCCCCTGACCCCCGGCGACGGTCTCGTAGTAGACCCAGCCGTCGCCGCCGAGCAGCACGTTGTTCATCGTCCCCTGCGACGCCGCCGCCACCCGGTCGGGGACCACCTGGGCGAGCGCCCCCAGGCAGACGTCGGCGATGCGCTGGCTGACCTCGACGTTGCCCGCGCCCACCGCGACCGGCGCCTGGGCCGCCACCAGGGTCCCCGCCGGGGCGATCACGGTGACGGGGCGCATCGATCCGCCGACCCCTTCCAGGTCGGGCACGACCGCCGATCGCAACGCGAACGAGACCGCACTGAGCGTGACCGCCTCGACCGCGTTCATGTTGCCCGACCGCTGCTCGTCGGTGCCCGTGAAGTCGAAGGTGATCTCGTCGCCCTCGACGGCGACCGACACACAGATGTTGGCCGCGGCGTGCTGCTCGGGCCTCGGCCCGGTGGAGTCGAGCACGTCGGCGAAGTCCCACCGGCCGTCCGGGAGCGCCTCCAGGGCGGCCCGCATGCGGCGCTCGCCGTAGGCGGTCACCTCGGCGAAGGGCTGGCCGACCTCCCCCGCCAGGCGGGTCATCCCGACCACGTTGGCGCCCCACTGGGCGTCCAGGTCCCCCCGTCGCTCCTCCGGCGTCCGCGAGCTGGCCACGATGACCTCCCGGACGTCGGCGTTCAGCCGCACGGGCGGCAGACGCAGGCCCTCCTGTTGGATCTCGGTGGCATCGGGCGGGATCGACCCCGGCGTGGCCCCGCCGATGTCGGCGTGGTGGGCCCGGTTGGCCACCCACCCGATCCGCGCCCCGTCGACGTGGACCGGGGCCACCACGGTGATGTCGTTGAGGTGGGTCCCCCCGGCGAAGGGGTCGTTGAGGACGATCTGCTCGCCGGGCTCGATCTCGTCACCGAAGGCCGCGATGGCGGCGGCCACCGCCGCGGGCATCGACCCGAGGTGCACCGGGATGTGCTCGGCCTGCACCAGGAGGTCGCCGTCGACGTCGAACAGGGCGGCGGAGCAGTCGGCCCGTTCCTTGATGTTGGGGCTGAAGGCCGCCCGGCGCAGCACGGCGCCCATCTCCTCGGCGATGCCGGTGAGCCGGGAGACCAGGACCTGCAGGGCGGCCGGATCGAGCGCCGGGCCCGCGGTCGGGTCCTCGATCTCGTCGCCGGCCTCGACGTCGACCTCGTCGTCGGTCTCGTCGCCGACCTCGACCTCGGCGGGCGAGCCGGTCTCGTCGCTCACGGCTCGGCCCGGGTCAGCACCAGGGTCCCCGCCGGGCCGGGCATGCCCCGCCAGCCCGCCGGGACCCAGATGGTCGTGTCGTCCTCCACCACCACGGCCGGGCCCGCCAAGGGCGGGCGCGGGCGGGCCTTCATCCGGGTCGGGTCGAGGGTCGAGGGCCGCCGGGCGCTGGCCCGCAGGGCGACGACCTCCACCGGGTGATCCTCCCGGTCATAGCCGTTGTGACGCCGGTGGCGCTCGGGGAAGTCGGCCACGTCGGCCACCCGCAGCTCGTGGCTCTGACCCTCGTAGCGGGCGTCGACGGACACCACCACCTCGACGTCGCCGGCCGTCCCGCCGGCATCGGCCACCAGGGCGGCGACCGTCTCCTCGCGCAGTGCGGCCAACGCCGCCTCGAGGCCGTCGTGGTCGGTCGGGGTGGCCCACGTCCGCACCCGGTCGTGCTGGACGGGGGCGGCCAGGAGCCCGACGGCGGACAGCACCCCGGCCCGGGGCGGGATGACCACCGCCGCCATGCCCAGACGGTCGGCCAGCCCACAGGCGTGCAGCGGCCCGGCCCCGCCGAAGGCGACGAGGGCCAGGCCGGTCGGGTCGATGCCCCGCTCGACCGACACCCGCCGCACGGCCCGCTCCATCAGGGCGTCCACCACCTCCACCACCCCTTCGGCCGCCGTCTCCGCCGACCCCAGGCCGAGTCCCTCGAGGGCCGCCGCGGCCGCGTCCCGGTCCAGCTCGCCCAGGGCGTCGAAGCCGAGCGCGGCCGGGATGCGACCGGCGACGAGGTTGGCGTCGGTGACGGTCGGCTCCTGCCCACCGAGCCCGTAGCAGGCCGGCCCCGGGGCCGCCCCCGCCGAACGCGGCCCCACCGTCAGCGCCCCGCCGGCGTCCAGGGCGGCGATGGAACCCCCGCCGGCCCCGATGGTGTGCACGTCGACCGAGGCCAGCCGGATCGGGTACCCCGCCACCTCCCGCTCGGCGGCCGGCTGGGGCTCCCCGTCCAGCACGAGGGCGACGTCGGTGCTGGTGCCGCCCATGTCGAAGGTCACCGCGTCGGGGTAGCCGGCGGCGACGGCATAGGCCGCGGCGGCCCGCACCCCACCCGCGGGGCCCGACAGGAGCAACCCGGCCGGGGTCCGGGCGGCGGCGGCCACCGGGGCCAGTCCCCCCGCCGAGGTCATCACCAGGACCCGGGTGGCCAACGGCGCCAGCGCCTCGAGGTAGCGCCGGCAGACCGGCCCCAGGCCGGCGTTGACCACGGTGGTCACCGTGCGCTCGTACTCCCGGAACTCGGGGGAGACCTCGTGGGACGCCGACACGTCGAGGCCCCGCGCCCGGAGCTCGGCGGCCACCGCGGCCTCGTGGGCGGGATCGAGGTCGGCGTGCAGGAGGCACACCGCCACGGCCGTCGCGGTCGCGGGGATCTCCGGCACCTCCCCGACCGCCTCCAGCTCCTGACCCGTGGCGTCCAGGCGCTCGTCCACCTCCAACCGCAGCGACCGGTCGACGAGCGGGGCCGGCCGGTCGGCCCCCTGGTCATAGAGTCGAGGCCGGTCCTGGCGGGCGATCTCGATGACGTCGGCGAAGCCGGTCGTGGTCACCAGGGCGGTCGAGGCCAGGTCGCCCTCCAGCAGGGCGTTGGTGGCCACGGTGGTGCCGTGGGCCAGGACGTCCAGCCGCCGCAACCGCAACGCGCGGATCCCCGCCCGAATGGCCTCGGTGGGATCCTCGGGGGTCGACAGCACCTTGACCACCCGGCCCCGCTCGGTCACCAGGTCGGTGAACGTGCCCCCGGTGTCCGACCCGATCCGCATCTGTGCGGAATGTACCCGTCGTCAAGGCCCGGTCCCGGGGGCCGATAAAGACAGCAGTGAACGCTGCTGGGAGGAGAGGTCGTCTGTTCCGCCGCGGGGACGATGACCTCGAGGACCAGGCCGTCGACCTCAGCGAGGACGAGCACGCGTGGTGGGTCGCCCGCGAGAAGGTCGCCGGGGTGCCTCAGGGCCCCCGCCACGCGGCCGAAGCGCCCCCCCGACCCCCCGATCCGCCCGCCGCCCGCGAGTGGACCGCCGACTCCATGTTCAGCAGGAGGCGGCCGCAGCCGCCCCCACCATCGGCCGACGAGAGGCCGTCGCCCCCGGCCGCCGAGACCGCCGAGACCGCCGAGGCGACCGACGACACCAGCGAGGCCGAGGAGACCGTCGAGGCCGACCTCGCCGTCCCCGGGGGCATCGACCTCGACTCGGCCCACCTCGTGCTCCAGGTCGACATCGGCGCCGACTGGGAGGCGATCACCCGGGCGCACCGCACCCTGGCCAAGCAGTTCCACCCCGACCGGCTGTTCGCCTTCTCCCCCGACGCCCGGGAGTTGGGCCGGAACCGCATGGCGGAGATCAACGCCGCCCACGCCACGCTGCGGGCGCTGCACTTCCACTGATCACCCCAGCTCGTTGGGGTCGATGATCCAGACCTCGTCACCGATCTCCTGCTCGAGGGCCCGGACGGCCTTGCCCAGGAGGGCGTCTTTGCCGTCCCACACGACGATGGCGGCGTCGGCGGCCCGGGTCAGCCAGGCGTCCCGCTGGCCCATGGCCCGCCGGACATCGCCCGGACTGCGCACGCTCTTCTTCTGCAGCAGCACGACCTCCCGGGCGTGGTCGAGCAGGCGGCGGTAGGCGGCCCGGCTGGCCGCGGGCCACTTGCCGTCCGGGTCCGGGAAGGGCTGGACGGCGACGAAGGGCACGCCCCGGTCCACCGCGGCCTCGGCCGCCAGCTGCTCGGCCCCGAGCTGCAGGCCGGTGAGCAGGACGAGGTCGTCGTCCAACTGGCGTTGGGCGTCCAGGATGTCGCCCAGGCGCCGCTGCACCGCGGCCTGCAGGAGGTTGGCCTCGTAGCCGCCCAGCTCCGGCGGCCGGTGCCCGAACACCGCCACCAGGTGGCCGGCGGGCCGGTTCGTCGGCCCCCCGGTGCCCGACGACGCCTTCGTCACCGGTTCGGGCTCCGGCGGCGCCCACGCCCCCAGCCCCACCGCGTCGGCCACCCCCAGGACCTCGGGCGGGCGGTCCCCCGACCGGCCTTGTTGGCTCGTCGCCGCCTCCACCGCCAGGCGGTCGGCCACGTCGTTCCACTCGTCGCCGCTGTGGCCCTTCACCCACGTCCAGGTCACGTCGCCCCGTTCGAGCACGTGGTCGATGAGGGGCCGCCACAGGTCCTGGTTGGCCACGTCCTCCTTCTTGGCGTTCTTCCAGCCCTTGGCCTTCCAGCCGACATACCACTTCTTGGTGAAGCAGTGCACGACGTAGGTGGAGTCGCTGACGACGTTGACGGGCCCGTCGATGGCGTACAGCGCCTCGGTCGCCGCCTCGATCTCCATGCGCTGGTTCGTGGTGTGGGCGTCCGCGCCGCTGGCGAAGGCGCCGTCGGGGACCACCCAGGCCCAGCCGCCCGGCCCCGGGTTCCCCGAACAGGCCCCGTCGGTGTAGACGATCGTCGTCATCCGGGGCATGGTGACAGATGTGACCTTCATCGACGGGTTCGTGCACCAGCTGCCCGACACCGACCCCCAGGAGACCCAGGAGTGGCTGGACTCCCTGGACGCGGTCGTCAACGCCCAGGGCGAGGCCCGGGCCCGCTTCCTGCTGTCCAAGGTGCTCGAACGCTCCCGCCAGCTCGGCGTGGGCACCCCGGCCTCGGTGTCCACGCCGTACATCAACACCATCCCGGCCGAACAGGAGCCCTGGTTCCCCGGTGACGAGGACATCGAGCGCCGCATCCGGGCGTTCATCCGCTGGAACGCCGCGGTCATGGTCATCCGGGCCAACAAGACCGCCGAGGGCATCGGCGGCCACCTCTCGACGTTCGCCTCCTCCGCCGCGCAGTACGAGGTCGGCTTCAACCACTTCTTCCGGGGCAAGGCCGACGGCCAGTCCGGCGACGCCGTCTACTTCCAGGGCCACGCCGCCCCCGGCGTGTACGCCCGGGCCTACCTCGAGGGCCGCCTGACCGAGGACCAGCTGGACCGCTTCCGCCTGGAGGTGGGGGGCGGTGGCCTGTCCAGTTACCCGCACCCCCGCCTGATGCCGGAGTTCTGGGAGTACCCCACGGTCTCGATGGGCCTGGGGCCCATCAACTCCATCTACCAGGCCCGGTTCCTGCGCTACCTCCACAACCGCCAGATCGACGACACCAGCGGGTCGCGGGTGTGGTGCTTCGTGGGCGACGGCGAGGCCGACGAGCCCGAGACCCTGGGCAGCATCTCGCTGGCGGCCCGGGAGGGCCTCGACAACCTGACCTGGGTCGTGAACTGCAACCTCCAGCGCCTGGACGGCCCGGTGCGGGGCAACGGCAAGATCATCCAGGAGCTGGAGGCCATCTTCCGGGGCGCGGGCTGGAACGTCATCAAGGTCATCTGGGGCGGGCGCTGGGACGAGCTGCTGGCCCGGGACGTCAACGGCGTGCTGGTCAACAAGATGAACGAGACCGTCGACGGCACCTACCAGCGCTACGCGGTGGAGGACGGGGCCTTCGCCCGGGAGCACTTCTTCGGCCCCGACCCCCGGCTGCGAGACCTGGCCGCCCACCTCTCCGACGACGACATCCGCAGCCTGCCCCGGGGGGGCCACGACTACCGGAAGCTCTACGCGGCCTACAAGGCCGCCACCGAGCAGACCGGGGCCCCCACCGCGATCCTGGCCAAGACGGTCAAGGGTTGGACGCTGGGCCCGGGCTTCGAGGGGCGCAACGCCACCCACCAGATCAAGAAGATGACCGTCGACGAGCTGAAGGCCCTCCGGGACCGCCTGCACCTGCACGAGGAGATCCCCGAGCACGCCCTCGACGCCGACGCCCCGCCGTACTTCCGGCCGGCCGAGGACTCCGTCGAGTACCGCTACATGATGGAGCGCCGCCAGGCCCTGGACGGCGCCGTGCCCAGCCGGGTGGTCCGGGACCGCCGGCCCGTGAAGCCCCCGGCCGACTCCGCCTTCGCCGAGTTCGCCACCGGTTCCGGCACCCAGGAGGCGTCGACCACGATGGTCTTCACCCGCATCCTGCGGAACCTGGCCCGAGACGAGTCCTTCGGGCCCCGCGTCGTGCCCATCGTCCCCGACGAGGCCCGGACCTTCGGCATGGACTCGTTGTTCCGGGAGTTCGAGATCTACGCCCCCTTCGGCCAGCTCTACGAGCCCGTCGACCACGCCCTGCTGCTGTCCTACACCGAGGACCAGGACGGCCAGATCCTCGAGGAGGGCATCACCGAGGCCGGCGGCCTGGCCAGTTGGACGGCGGCGGCGACCTCGTACGCCAACCGGGGCACGCCGATGCTGCCCTTCTTCGTCTTCTACTCGATGTTCGGGTTCCAGCGGGTGGGCGACCTGATCTGGGCCGCGGCCGACGCCCGGGCCCGGGGCTTCCTGATGGGGGCGACGGCCGGCCGCACGACCCTGCTGGGCGAGGGCCTCCAGCACCAGGACGGCCACAGCCTCGTCCTGGCCTCCACCGTGCCCGCCTGCGAGGCCTACGACCCGGCCTTCGCCTACGAGCTGGCCGTGATCGTGCAGGACGGGATCCGCCGCATGTACCCCGACGGCGACGCCACCCAAGGCGAGGACGTCTTCTACTACCTGACCCTCTACAACGAGAACTACGCCATGCCGGTCAAGCCCGAGGGGGTCGACGCCGGCATCCTCGACGGCCTCTACCGCTTCGCCCCGGCCCCCGAGGCCGCCACCCACCCCGCCACCGTCCTCTTCAGCGGTTCGGCTCACGGGGCGGCCCGGGAAGCCCAGGCCGAGCTGGCCGAGCACTACGACGTGGGCGTCGACCTCTGGTCGGCCACCTCCTACAAGCGCCTCCGGGAGGAGGCCATGGCCGTCGAGCGGTGGAACCGCCTCCACCCGACCGACGACCCCCGCACCCCGCTGGTGACCGAGCGCCTGGCCGAGGGCTCAGGACCGGTCGTGGCCGTCACCGACTTCATGCGGGCCGTGCCCGACCAGGTGTCCCGCTGGTCGCCCCGCCCGTGGCTGTCCCTGGGCACCGACGGCTTCGGCCGCAGCGACACCCGCGAGACCCTGCGCCGCTTCTTCGAGACGGACATGGCCCACGTGGTGGTGGCGGTCCTCAGTGGCCTGGCCGCTGACGGCACGATCGAGCCCTCCGTCGTGGCCAAGGCCATCGCGCAGTACGACCTCGACCCCGAGGCGGCGCCCCCCTGGACCCGCTGAGCCCGCCCAGGCGGTAGCTTCCGACGGCCATGGCCGCGCCGACCTTCCCCATCACCGGCAACCCCGACGACGACCAGCTGCTGATCGACGATCCGCTGGCGCTGATGCTCGGGATGCTGCTCGATCAGCAGGTCCCGATGGAATGGGCCTTCCGCTCCCCCGCCAGGCTCAGGGAACGCCTCGGCGGACGCCTCGACGCCGCCGAGATCGCCGCCATGGGCCCTGACGCCGTTGCCGAGGTGTTCAGCCAGAAGCCGGCCCTGCACCGCTACCCCGGCAGCATGGGCAAGCGGGCCCAGGCTCTCTGCCAGCACCTCGTCGACCACCACCACGCCGACGCGGCCGACGTGTGGGAAGGGGCCGCGGACGCCGCCGACCTTTCAGCCCGGGTGAACGCCCTGCCCGGCTTCGGCGAGGAGAAGGCCCAGATCTTCATCGCCCTGCTGGGCAAGCGCTTCGGCCGGGCCCCCGAGGGCTGGCGGGAGGTGGCCGGCCCCTTCGGCGACGACCAGCCCCGCTCGGTGGCCGACATCGGCTCCGACGCCGAACTGTTGGACGTCAGGGCCTGGAAGAAGGCCAAGAAGGCCGCGGGCAAGGCGAAGACGGACTGAACCTGGATCCACCGATGAGTTGAGCGGATCACGCGACGGTTGTCGGTGGAGTTCGGCTCGAACCCGGCGACACCGGGAGGGTCGGGATGGCCACCGCCCACCCGATGACGGGCCAGGCGGTGGACGGACGCGGCCAGAACTTGCACACGCAGCGCAGTACCCTGCCGAGGTGCCGGGTGTCGCTGAAGGCGGTTCGCGGCCGCTGTCCGGGTCCACGGCGGCGACCCGACGGGTCCGCGAACCGAGATGACCGGCGGAGAGCGGCCGCTCAGCGTGGTTGTCGTGGCCTACGACATGGAACGGGAGCTGCCGCGCACGCTGCGGTCCCTGTCGGCCGATCACCAGGTCGGCGTCGAGGCGTCCGACTACGAGGTCATCGTGGTCGACAACGGCTCATCCCGGCCCGTCGACCCCAGCCGGTTCGCCCACCTGGCCGGAACGTACCGCTTCGAGCGGATCGACCCGGCCCCGCCGTCCCCGGCCCGGGCCGCGAATCTCGGCATCGGCTTGGCGACGGGCGAGACGATCGGCCTCATCGTCGACGGGGCCCGGATCGCCTCGCCCGGCCTCCTTCGCACAGCCCTGCTGGCCCGGCGGTTGGACGACCGGCCGGTGGTCGCCAGCCTCGGGTGGCACGTCGGTGCGGTCCGCCACATGGAGGCCGCCGAGTCTGGCTACGACCAGGTCGCTGAAGACGATCTGCTGGCCCGGTCCGGGTGGGAGGACGACGGCTACCGTCTCTTCGGCATCAGCACCCTGGGGGGATCGTCGGCCCATGGCTGGTTCGCCCCGATCCCGGAGAGCAGCGCCCTGTTCCTGCCCGCGTCGGTGTGGCGGGAGCTGGGCGGCCTCGACGAGGCGTTCGCCCTCCCCGGCGGGGGGTTGGTGAACCACGACCTCTTCCGCCGGGCTGTGGATCTGGAGGGCACCCGGCTGGTGACGCTGCTCGGCGAAGGGACGTTCCACCAATACCACGGCGGCGCGGCCACGTCGGGACTCCACGGCTGGGACGAGATGGACGCCGACTATCAGCGGCTGCGGGGCGCGCCCTACCGACAGCCGGAGGTGCCGTCGCTCTACGTCGGCACGATGCCGCCCGCCGCGCTCGGCCTCCTCGACCACTCGATTCGCGCGGCCCGCACCAGGCTGGAGCGGCGATCAGCCCGCCGGCCCTGGTGGCGACGCCTCGCCCGGAGGCTCCGGGTCAGCGCACCCGCTTGAGGAAGCCGTTGGCGTTGAAGGTCAGCGAGTAGCGCTGCACCTCGAGGTCGGACATGAACTCCGGGTGGTCCTGCTTGATCAGGCGGATCGCCTCCTGGGGACCGGGACCGAAGCCGGGCCAGACCGGCGCGCCGTTCACCACCGACTGTTCGACCACCACGTAGGACCCCACGGGCACGAGCGGCGCGTAGGTCTTGAACTCGCCGACCGTGTGGTCGCGGTGCTTGGGGCCACCGAGAACGACGAGGGCCGAGCCGTCGCCGACGCGCTCGGCCACCGCGCTACCTGTGGCGTCGTCGGTGGGCCGGCCGCCGATGCGCTCGAGGCGGGGGTGCGACGGGCCGCCGTCGTCACCGACCAGGAGCACGCGGCCGTGGTCGAGCAGGTCGCAGATCGACGCCATGAACGAGGCGATGCCGGGACCGCCGCCGCTGGTGACCACCACCCAGTCGGGCCGCACCCGGCTCAGGAGCTCCTGGTAGATGACGAGGTCGGTGGGGGCGGCGGGCACCGTTTCGCCCAGCCAGGTCGTCTCCTTCCAGGCGAGGCTGTGCCAGAAGGCCTCGGTGAAGGCCGTGGCGACCTCCTGGGGCATCGGCTGGGGCTCGTCGGGCACGCCGTCGCGGCCCTCGGTCGACTGCGGCGTCCAGAACCCTCGGGCCACGAAGCGGCGGGCCCGGGTCCGGGTGGCGTCGGTGGTGAGGCGGCCCACGTAGTGGATGGGCTTGCCGGCGTCGGTGAAGGTCTTGCCCCGCTCGGCCTCGTAGTGCTCGGCGTAGGAGCTGATGAGCCGGTGGCGGTTCTCGACCTCGTCCTGGTTCGTCGTCGTCCCGTGGTGGAACTGGTGGAACGAGCCCTCGCCGAGGATGGTGGCCACCGTGACCCCGGGGGTGGACCCCAGGCGCTCGTAGATGTCGAGGTTGGCGTAGCCGCCGCCGGGCATGGCGAAGATCTCGTCGAAGCCGCCCGACTGCTCGACCAGGCGCCGCGGCGTGAACAGGCAGTTGCTCTCCCAGAGCCCGTCGAACCAGTCCCGTTCGCCGATGAAGTGGCCGATCTCGAACAGCCGGTGGCCCTCGGCGGGCCAACCGATGCGTTCGAAGAGCCCGTCCTCCATGGCCTGGTCGTAGCCCGCCGCCATCAGCTCGCCCTGCTGGCCGGGGCCGACGTACCACTGCTGGGTCGCCACGATCGCCGGCCCGTAGGTGCGCAGGCCCTCCATGCCGAAGTGCAGCACGCCGGGCGTCAGCACGTGGGCCCCGTCGATCATCAGGGCCAGGTTCTCCCCCGTGGATTCGGCGATCCCCCGGTTCAGCGCGGGCACGGGCGAGCTCGGGGCGTCCTCGCCCATGTCGAGGTAGCGGAACTCGGGTCCGAAGCTGCGGACGTACTCAGCCCCCAGGCGCTGGTCGGGGCGGGAGCCGTTCTCGATGACGAGGACCTCGTAATCGAGGTCCTCGATGTCGTCCTGGTACGAGCGGCTCAGCGACCGGAGGGTGCGCTCGGCTTCTCGCTTCATGTTGTAGAAGACGACGATGACCGACAGGTCCTTGCCGATGGTGGCTACGGCCGGCGCGTCGCCGGGCTCGGGGAGGTCCGTGTCCTCCGGGAGGTCACGGGTGAGGTCCTCGGGTGTGTCGAAGTCGTCGCTCTCGGGCTCCGGGGGCTGGTAGCCGGTCTCGCCCAGCTTGCGCCAGTGAGCGCCCCAGTGATCGCCCCGCACGAGCTGGTCGGCGATCCCGTGCTTCTCCCGGAACGCCTCCACCCGCTTGCGGCACGCAGGGTCGTCGTAGCCGTCGACCACCACGATCCCGCCCACCGTGACCTTGTCGTAGAGCCGTTCGAGGATCTCGTCGGCCTGCTCGTGGGCGCTGGAACCGATCCGCAGCAGGGCCACCTTCTCGATCGGCGCCGAAGTCAGCGTCCTGCCGTAGGAGCCCTGGAGGAACCGCACCCGGTCGTCGAAGAGGTCGAAGCGTTTGAAGGCGTTGCGCACGTTGGTGAGGTCCGCGCGCAGATTCCGCAGGCCGCTCCAGCCCCCGGGCACGGGCGCCAGGAGCCGCCCCCGACGGACCCGTCGCAGCCACGAGCGGGGCTGGCGGAGCTCGGCCCGCTCGGGAACGAACTTGGCTTGGGCTGACTTGAAGGGATCGGCCACGTAGACCGCGGGCGGCGTCATGGCGTGGGCCTGGAGGTAGCCGCGCATGAAGATGGCGCCGCCGCCCCGCCCGGTGCCGCAGTCCACCAGGTCGCCCTCGACCCGCTGCTCACGAATGACGTCGAGGTGGTCCTGGAGGGCATTGAGCCGGGTGCGGCCCATGTCGGTGTAGGGGAAGTAGCCCGCGCCGGTCTCGCCGCCGTCGCGGTCGCCGCCGTGCTCTCGGCTGCGACGGATCAGGGCGAGGCGGTCCTTGAGGTTGCGCGCCGGATCCCGGAGCTTGCGGGGATCGAGGGGGCGGCCGTGCTCGAGGCAGAGCAGGAGGTAGTCGATGCGGGCTTCGTTCTCGATGTAGTGGTCGTCGAGGAGCGCCGCCTTCAGCAGGCCGAGGTAGCGCGCCGCCCCCTCCCGGAGTTGGCGCTCGCGGGTGTGGAACAGGCCGTGCTGGAAGACCAGTCCCTCGATCCGGGTCTCCTCGGACAGCTCGAGGAGCGCGTCCCGGCGCTCGACCCCCTCGAGCTCGTCGAGCACCCGGGCCAGCTCGGGCTGGCGCTCCAACCGCTCCTGTGCGACCACGATGGCCAGCCCGAAGTAGATCGGCAGCACCACGAGGCGCAGCGGCTCGTCGTGCTCCGCGATGAAGTCCTCGAGCGCCGTCATGACGCCGTTGCGGGGCCCGCCCTCCTCGATGGCGTTGTGAAGGCTGGGGTTGAGCCCACCGGCGCGGGCCAGGACCTTGCGTCCCGGGAGCATGCCCCGCTGGGCGTAGGGCTGGCGGTAGGCGTCGGGGATCTGTTCGGGCGCGTAGTAGAGGTCGCGCCGCCCGTACGGATAGCCGACGTCGTGGAGGATCAACACCGGCAGGGGCGCGCCCGCGTTGGCCGAGACGTGGGCGATCTGCTGGAGCTCGTGGTAGACGGTGTACCAGTTGTGATCGCCGTCGATGAGGACGGCGTCCATGGGCTCCAGGGTCTTGATGACGTTGAGGCTGAGATCCCGGTGGAAGATGTACTGACCCTGGAACCGGCGTTCGTGCTCGGACGGATCGAACTGGGGCACCGGGTCGATCACGTGCAGTTCCGCCTTGGGGCCGAGCCGCTTCAGCATCAGCTCGGTCGTCTGGCCGGCCAAAGCGCCGATCTCGGTGATCTTGGTCGCGCCCGCGGCCTCGAGCACCGGCGCGATCGCAATCTCCCACAATGGAAACACAGCTACTCCGTCCGTCGTTTGGCTGGATGACAGACCAGGCTCAACCGGTCGTTGCAGCACCGGCCTGTCCGAGGGAGCGTAGGTGCTCGCCGAAGGCGTCGGCAGATGCGCGCCAGCCAAGGCCTGCGACAACGCGGTTGCCGAGAGCTTCGCCACCGCGCGGATCGAGCAGCAACCGGGCTCACTTCAGGCGGTCCACCACACTTCGCTGTTCGGGTCGGTGACAACCAACGGCGATCGGATTCCCTGTGCCGCGCGGTATTCGTCGACTGCCTTCCGACAGCCATCGAAGGAGTTGTAGTCGTCGATCAGAATGAAGCCGCCGCGCACGACGCGGGGGGCCATCGTCTCCAGCGCACACCGGGTCGCCTCGTAGAAGTCGCCATCCAGCCGCAGCACGGCAATGGGGCCCGTCTCTGCCGAAGCGAGCGTGTCAGCGAACCAACCTTTCACGAGCCGCACGTCCTCCATCGGCACGCTGATCTTCGCGAACGTGTCGCGAACCGACTGCTCGCCGCGTTCACCCGAACAGGAGTAGCCGACGAATTCGACGCCCGACCCGTCGTCGGCGTCTGACAGCTCGGGGAGCCCTTCGAAGCTGTCGAACCCCCACACGATGCGGCCGTCTCCGTACGCGGCCATGACGACCAACGAGGTGCCCTGCGCCACCCCGCACTCGACGAAGGCACCGTCGGGCGCGGCGAGGCAGCGTTCGCGAAGGTTGACGAGGCGCGGCGCGTCAACGAACCCATCTCCGGCTTCCAGAACCTCGAGCAGAAGGTCGTCGTCGGCGAGTTGCTCGCGCGCCTGTTGCAGCGCGACCGCCCGCAGGAACTTGACCGCCGATTCCCCCGCCATCCTTGAAAGGTACGGCAGTTCGTTCACCCCGTTCAACAGGGAAGCAGCGAGAACCGGCGCTTCGGTTCACCGACTGCGCCGCTGTCGGTGCGCGGCTTCTCGTCAGAAGACGCCCATCTGGTCGAGGATCGCCGAGTACCTGTGGTAGCTCCGCCTTACCCGACCGTCGGCAAGCGGTCAGTCCACGCCTTGATGTCGGGCGCGGCGATCGTGGCCGGGTTAAGCGGCGGATCGAGGTCCGGGCGCGAGGCCCGACGTTCACTGCTCCGACTCTTCGATGGGGGAGCCAGCGCCCCGTACTACGTGGTCTACCAGGAAGCGCTCCAGATGTTCGGCCGCCACGTCCCAGGTGAACCGTTGGACGAACCGCCGCCCGTTCTCGGCGATCTCCTGCCGACGGTCGTCGTCGTCGAGGAGCTCGACGATGCGGGTGGCGAGGGCGTCAGCGTCCAGCGGCGGGGCGACGAGGGCGGTGACGCCGTCGACGGCATAGTCGTCGGCCCCACCGTTGTCGGTGGTGACCAGCGCCGCGCCGCACGCCATCGCCTCTACCGGGGCCAACCCGAAGCCCTCGTACAGCGCCGAGCTCACGAAGACCCGACTGGCGTTGTAGATGTCCTGAACGAGCACGCTCTGGTCGGGCGACAGCACGAACCGCATGTCGGCGGGCACAGGGTCGTCAGGAGGCTGGGTCCCGAACAGCACCACCTCGAGGTCGGGGATCTGTCGGCGGGCGGCGGCGAGCGCTTCAACGCCGAGCGCGGCGCACTTGGTGGGATGGTTGTTGTAGAGCATCGACACCCGTGGCGGTCGTCGGTCGATCGGCACGGTCACGTGGTACTTGTCGTGGCGCAGGCCATACGGCACGAGCACCGCCTGATCGGCGGGCGTGCCGTGCTCGATGACCATCCGCTGCAGGAACCGCGAGGTGCAGATCTTCGGGCACGGCGCGTGATAGATCGCGTCCTCCATGTCCTCGGGCAGGATGCGGTAGGCCTGCACGAACATGGCGAGCGCGCCGCCGCCGGTAGGCAGGCGCCCGTCGAAGCAGAGCACGGCGTCACCGTCCGGCACCGGCGGGTCGGCCGGCTCGTCGGGTAGGTGGTGGTGGATGCGTTCGTCGAACGGGCACCACGTGATGTCGGCGACCTCGGCGATGCGATCGCCGAACATGTCGACGTGCACGACGTGGATCTCGTGGCCGCGGCGGGCCAGGCCATTGGCGAACTCGTAGATCGCGATTGCTCCCCCCGTCGGAAACGACGTGCTCGGGGCGACGAACGTGACGATCATGCGAAACCAGGAGTGGGCCAGTAGGGACCTCGACGAAGGTAGTCGGGTCGGGGGTAGTCTCGATCCCGTCAGTGCAGCGGCGTCAAAGGGGGGGACAGGCCAGGTGGCGAAGATCCCGATCATCGTGGACATGGAGGTCACGAACCGCTGCAACGCGAAGTGTTACTTCTGCCCGCGTGACGCCACGCCCCACCAGGGGTTGATGAGCCCGGAGGTCTTCGAGAAGGGCTTCGAACGGGCGCTCGCCATGCCGGAGTCCATCCGGGTCAACCTCTGCGGGCTGGGCGAACCGCTCCTCAACCGGCATGTGCCCGACTTCATCCAGCGGGTGCGGGGGGCGGGCGTGGAGTGCGGCCTGTCGTCCAACGGCTCGTTGCTGGACGAGAAGAAGGCGGCGGCGGTCCTCGAGGCCGGCGTCAACCGGGTCTTCCTCAACGTCGGCGACCGGGACGACGAGTACGAAGAGGTCTACAAGCTCCCGTTCGAGCGCACCCTGGCCAACGTCGAGCGCTTCGTCGCCATGGCGGGCGGCGACTGCGAGGTGAACCTCGTGCTGGTGAACCACCGGCGGGACCCGGAGCACCTCGAGGACATGCGGCAGTTCTGGCAGGAGCGGGGCGTCACCCGGTTCCAGGAGTTCGACGTCATCAATCGCGGTGGCGCGCTCTTCGTGGACGAGATGCAGTACCAGCAGATGCCCGAGCTGGCCGAGGCGCGGGAGATGCTGGCCGAGGGTGGCGGTCACGCCCTGTGCTCGGTGCCCTTCACCTCGGTGTTCATCGGCTACGACGGCCTCTACTACCTGTGCTGCTCCGACTGGCGGAAGCAGGCGCCGGTGGGCAGCGTGTTCGACACCGACATAGCCGAGGCGGCCCGTCGCAAGTTCCAGCACGTCTCCACGGGAGAGCCGGTCTGCAAGACCTGCAACCTGGATCCGCTGAACCGCCTGACCGACGAGTTGCGGGGTGTCGCCCGAGGCGAGGTGACGATGGAGGATGCCGAGGCCATGGCCGCGGAGATGCTCCGGGTGAACCAGGCGATCCACGACGGACTCGCCCGCCTCGACGACGACGTCGCCCTGCCCCGGCGGCTGCGCACCAGGCTTCGCCGGCGCATCCCGGTGCGGGCCGGTTAGACCCGGTCAGGGCTCGGACGATCGGTCCCCGTCCGGACCGGACGATCGGTAGGACGGTGAGAAGATTTGCCGGCGGCAGTGCAGCATGTCGATGATCGTCGCCGCGATGTTCCTCGGCGTCGTCGACTGGCCCCGACGGAAGTCGCGGGGGAACGTCTGGATGCCGACCTCGCCGACCGGGTAGCCCATGAACATCGTCTTGATGGCGATCTCGGCACCGATGAACGGGCTGCTCGCCTCGAGGTCCAGCTCCTGGACGACCTCCCTCCGGACCAGGCGTAGACCCGTGCTGATGTCGCGGAACCGCGTGAAGAAGAGGAAGCGGAGCACCCAGTTGTAGATCCAGGAGATCAGGATGCGGATCCCCGAGTACCGCCGGACGTAGCGGAAGGTGATGATCAGGTCGTAGTGGTGGCGGAGGCGCCACAGCCGCTCCAGGTCGTAGAGGTCGTACTCGTCGTCACCGTCGGTGAGGCAGATCCAGTCCTTGGTGCTCGCCGCCAGGCCCGTCCGCACGGCAGCGCCGTACCCCCGGTTCCTGCCGTGGTGGATGACCCGCACCTCCGGATGCCGGGCCGCCAGCTCGTCGGCGATCGCTCCGGCCCGGTCAGGACTGCCGTCGTCGACGATGACCACCTCGAAGTCGTCGGTGATCCGCCGGCACACGTCGAGCGCCTTGTCCGTGACGCGCTCGACCGTCGCCTCGTCCCGGTACACGGGGAAGAAGACGGTGAGGGTCTCGGCCACGTCAGAACCGCAGGCGGTTGTAGATCGGCGCCGGCAACCACCGCAGGACGCGCACCGCCAAGCCCCACGGCCGGGGCAGGTACCGGAAGCTCGAGCCCTGGTCGAGCCGCCCGACGACGAGCTCGGCCACCCGACCGGGATCGGCGACCGGCAGCTTCAGGTCGAGGTCACGCGTCATGGCCGTGTTGACGTAGCCGAGGGCGTAGACCTGCACCTCGACGGGGGTGCCGGCGGTTCGGTGCCGCATCGACCGGCCGAAGGACTCCAGGCCGGCTTTGGCCGCGGCGTAGGCGACGTTCCGGCGCCGCGGTGCGGCGGCGGCGATGCTCGAGAAGAGCACGAGCGTCCCACCCCCCTGGCCCTCGAACTGCTTCACGAGCGCACCGCCCAGCTTCAGGGGGGCGAGGAAGTTGACGGTGACCAGATCCTCGGTTCGCTCCCAGTCGCCGACGCCGTCGTCGTCGGCGTCGACCGCCCCCGCCGTGAGGATGGCGACGTCGATCACGCCCAGGACGGCGGTGGCCTCGTCGAGGAAGGCTCGGAGCTCCGCATCCGAGCAGGTGAGGTCGAGGGGGAGCACGGTCACCTCGACGCCGTGGCGATCACGAAGCTCGCTGGCGAGGTCGTGCAACGCCTCGTCGCTCCGCGCCGCCACGACGAGAGCGGCGCCGCGACCGGCGAGCTCGGCGGCGATGGCCCGACCGACCCCGGCACTGGCCCCCACCACGAGCGCCCTCATCGGCGCCTCGCGCCGCCGTTCACCGGGTGAGGCCGCCTCTCGGTCGGTCCGGCGGCGCGAATCATCCGACGACGATCTCGCTCTCCTCGACGGGCCGGTCGAGGAGGACCTGGTCGCCGGCGTCGGTGACCAGGACGACCGTGTACGACGTCGAGCCCGTCGGCGCGATCGCGCTGGCCAGGTCGGACACCACGGGGCCGCCGATCCCGCCAACGCCCACAGTGCCGATGCCCACGACGCGCCCGTCCTGGTCGGCGACGACCACGCAGTCCACTTCGGCGACGCGGGACTCGGGCACCGTCGCGGTCAATCGGACAGCACCCCGGTCGATCCCAAAGGATCCGATCCCGCCCTGGCCGACGACCTCCATCCTGTCGAGGTCCAGCTGGTCACCCAGCAGGCCGCAGTCATCGTCGTAGCGATCGCTGAACGGGTAGTGCCCGAGCGCGGCGAGGCGCGACGAGATGGCGGGGTACGGCACGCCGAACACGTCGGCGCGACCTTCGACCAGGTCGAGCCGATACGCGGCGGCCAGGTCACGCTGCCAAAACAGGGCCCTACGGTCCTGGCGGACCGCCGCCGATCCGATCGTCAGAGCGAACGCCGCCACGATCGCCATCGGTGCGATGAGCCGCGGCCGCCACGACGTCAGCGAACCCGCCAGACCGCCGATCGAGATCCACAACAGGGCTGCCAAGCAGACGTACCTGCCCTGGGTGCGAAACGGCAGAGGGAAGTCGAGTCGCGCCGCGGCGGTCAACAGCAGGCTGGCCAGCGAGAACGAGAACAACCCGATCCAGGGTGTCGAATCGCTCGAGCGGCGCCGGAGAGCCCACGCGCCCAACCCGAGACCGGTCGCCACGGCGACGAGGCCCAGGACGCGAGCGACCCGGAAGTCCCACGTGAACAGCGAACCCGCCGTGGCCAGCGTTCGACTGATCGCCTCGAGCGGCGCGGGCAGGTTCCGATCGGCCCCCTCGAGCGCCACTCCGACCTCTCGCGACAGGGTCCCTCGCTCGAGGAAGTACCAGATCCACACGGCGGCACCGATCCCGACGACGCGCCAGTCCGGCCGCCAGCGTCGATCCACGAGAAGGCCCACCAGCACCAGTACCGGCCACATCAGCAGCCCGGTCGTGAGAGAGAGCGACGCCACCAGTCCGAGGGCCACGGCCGGCCAGACCCGACCCCGCCACCGGAGGACGATGGCACCGAGCACGCAAAGGTTGGCCGTGAACCACGCGACGCCGCTCATCGACCGGGTGAAGTTCCAGGAGCCCTGGCGGGAGAAGAGCAGGATGCTGGCCGCAACGATGAAGGCGGCCGCCGCCCAGGAGCGGCGATCACCGGCGGGGATGAATCGCGAGAGGACCACCAGCTGGGCGAACACGAGGACCACGGCGAGGGTGCCCAGCCAGAGGTTCGAGCCGTCGGCGAGGTAGATGTTCGCCCAATAGAGGAGGTTGGGCACGGCAACCGGGTGCTCGTTGTTGAACACCAGCAGCGAACCGAGGTCGAACCCTCCGCTCGGGGTGGACGTGTCGGCGAGTACCCGCCAGTAGTCGTCGTACTGGAGGTGGGTGTCGCTCCAGACGATCATCAGCATCCACGCCGCCGGCATCGCGGCGAGCAGCCACGGAGCCCACCTCGTCGGCGTGCGGGCGAGCGCGGCAGCCTCCGCCATCCGCCCCGCTCCCTCCGTCATCGGGGCGGAGTATCGCACAGCGCCAACGGTCGGCAGAACGCGGAGGACGCCACCGCTGTGAGATCTCTGTCGTCTCGAGCAGCGATGACGATGTCGGTACCCACCCGACCGAGCTGATCGGCGATGGCCCGCCCGACGCCGGCACCGGCTCCAATCACGACTGCGCCCGTCTACACCTCAATTCGTCGGCGCAGGGCCGAGTCGAAGCGGCGCTTCGGGTCGAAGGCGGTGAGACGCTGGGCGAACTCCTCGTAGCCGGGAAAGACCCGACGAACGGTGGCGGCATCGATCCGGCTGTCCTTGGCCAGGTTGACTGGCGCGCCGAGGCTGATCGCCAGAGCATCCAGTGCTTCGAAGAGAGCGATGGTCCCAGCGTTGTTCGGGCCGTTCACGGTCACACAGACGCCATCGGCCTGGAACCAGAGGAGGTTTCGAGCACCGGAGAAGAGCTTGACCGAGCCGAGCGTGACGCATGCCTTGGCTCGCTGGATCATGCGGGCTATCTCCTGGGGGACCGGGTCCCACGCCTCGTCGGGGACGATGAGTTGGTACTCGCGGAAGCCAGACCGACCGAAGAGGTTGAAGTAGGTCGTCTTCGAATTGATCGGAAACGCAGCGGCCAACACCGGCAGGGTCGTGGCTGGACGACGGGCCTCCCATCGCCGGTAGACACGATTCAACGCCGCTGTGGTCGTCCGGTTGAACGCCGGGAACGGCAGCGGCAACCTCCGCGAAGAGAGCGCGCGGTACCGGACCTCACTGGGAGGCTGAGGGCTGGCCTCGAACCGCTCCTGGTAGACGACGCCGGACCCGAAGCCACGACCTCGACGCTGGAGGTCGTTCCACGAGTAGACGGGGGCCGCCGGGTCCGTCCGGCGCATGACCTCTACGGTTTCCTGCAGTGAGGTCGTCGAGCCGACGTCGCGAACGACCGCCGCCCCCGGGAGCGGAGCGAGGGCCAGGGTGACATCGGCGATGTAGCCGGTGAGACCGAAGCCGCCCACGGTGAGCTCGAAGATCTCCGCGCACTCGTGGGGTCCGCAGACGATCGTGCCGTGGTCGGGATGAATCAGCGTGAGTGAGGTGAGGTGTTCGCCGAAGTTGCCTACTCCACGCTGCGTCTTGCCATGGATGTTGCAGGCAACGCAGCCGCCGACGGAGATGGCCGGGTGGCCGGGGAGTACCGGCACGTACAGGTCGTGAGCTACAGCGAAGCGAAGGAGGTCACCGACGGTGATGCCGGCCTCGACCCGGATGGTGCGGGCGACCGCATCGAAGTCGAGAATGCGGTTGAAGGCGACGGTGCTGAGGGAGCTTGCGCCGCTTGCCGCCGATGCCAGGCAGTAACTCAAGCCGCTCCCCCTGATCGCAACCGGGTGTTGGCTCAAGAGCGCGTCGAGAGCGCGGTAGCGGTCCGGACGAATCAGGTCGACCTCGGAGCGCTCGGTGCCGTCGAAGCTGACTACCGTCGTCTTCATCTTGGGTTGGTGGCTCGGGCGCCCGGCGTAGTAGCCACGACAAGGAACTGGCCACCGAGGAACCGCCAAGCCGGCTTGAACCTGAGGTAGGCGCGAATGAGCGCTGAGGGGGGCGGGGACTTGCCGGACATGGTGAACGGGAGGAACCGACCGATCGATGTCTCAATCTCGAAGCCAGACAGCTCTGCTGCCTCGGCCACCGACCGTTCGGTCAGTGCGATCACGTGGTCGAAGAAGTCCCAGTAGGCCCCTCCGACTGCCCGGATGTTGGGCCCCATGCACACGAGACGGCCACCGGGGCGAAGGCACCGTCGCGCCTGGTCGAGTGTCTCGGTCATCGCCGCCGGGCCGGGGAGGTGCTCGAGGAAGTTGCTGGTGAACACGAGGTCGAGCGAGCCGTCCTCGAGCGGCCAGGGGTCGTTCGCCGCCTGGGTGTAGAGGTGGATGCCTCTGTCGAGGTGCGTGGCGACCTCGGGATTCAGGTCGATGGCGTGACGTTCGACCACATCGATCTGGTTGATGAAGTGTCCCCATCCGCAACCGATGTCGAGCACCGATGTCACCCCTTCGAGGTAGCGCTGGAAGTACGCCTCGATGAGCACCCCCCACACCCGGTGGCGCGATTCGTCCTCGGCTTCGAACCGCCGACGATATTGAGCGGGCAACCGTCGCCCCGGCTCCCCCCGAGAGCTCACGTCAGCGGCACTGCGTAGAACGTCGCCTCGACCGATCCGCCGAGGTTCTCGAACTGGTTGCTGAGCACCGGGACGGGTCCGCGGTCCGCGTCGAGCAGGGCGTCGGCGTTGCGGCTAGCAAGCAATGGACTGTATGCCGCGTATCCCTGAAGTACCGGGACAAGGTCCGATGGTACGGTTCGCCGGCCGACGGGGCAGTCGTCCGGCGGAGCGAGGCGAGGGGTTTCGGTGGGCGAGACGATGGTTCGGGCGGCACCACTGGCTGGTGGTCGGTGGTTGGACACCGGTGTGGGCCGGCTGGTGCGGGTGGGGATCGTGGCGGTGCCGGTCGTGGTGCTCGCCGCGCAGGCCTACCGCTATCGGTCGGTCACCGATGACGGGTTCATCTACTTCCGGGTGGTGGAACAGCTCCAGGCGGGGAACGGGCCGGTGTTCAACGCCGGGGAACGGGTCGAGGCCTTCACCAGTCCGCTGTGGCTGGCGGTGCTGACGGTCGCGGACGTGGTGATGCCGCTTCGCCTGGAGTGGCTCGCGGTCCTTGGCGGGATCGGGTTGTCGGTGGTGGGCGTGGTGATGGCGATCCTGGGCGCACGCCTCCTGGTGCGCCACGACCTGCCCGACGCCCTCATGCTGCCGATCGGGGTGTTGGCGTTCGGGGCGATCCTGCCGGTGTGGGTGTTCCAGAGCGCCGGGTTGGAGAACGGCTTGGTGTTCGCGTGGATCGGGACGTGCCTGTGGGCCCTCGCCCGGTGGGCCGACGGCGCCGACAGCCTCGACGGTGCGGTCGGGCCGATGCGAGCGCGGTGGGGGGTGTTGTTGGGGCTGGGTTGGCTGGTGCGCCCCGAGTTGGTGGTGTTCAGCGCGGCGTTCCTGGCCCTGGTGCTGCTGGCGCAGCGCCGGGTGCAGGGTTGGCGGAGCCGGGTCGGCTTCGTGGCGGCGGCGGTGGCCGTGCCGGTCGCCTACCAGGTCTTCCGCATGGGCTACTTCGGCATGGTGGTGGCGAACACGGCGATCGCCAAGGAGGGAACAGACCTGCGGTGGGACCGGGGGTGGGCCTACCTGAGGAACTTCGCCGGCCCGTATTGGCTGTGGGTGCCGTTGTTGGCGATGGTGGCCGGCGCCCATCTACCGCTGGTGCGGGCCCTGCGAGCATGCGGGAGGACGGTGTCGTCGTGGGTGGTCCTGGTGTTCCTGGGCCTCGGGACGTTCTCCGGGCTGTATGTCGTGGCGGTGGGGGGTGACTACCTCCACGCCCGCCTGTTCCTCCCCGCCTGGTTCGCGCTGTGCGCGCCGGTTGCGGTCGTGGCTGTCGCCTGGCGCTACGCGATCGCCTTGGCCGTGGTCCCCTGGGCCCTGGCCGCCGGCCTGGCCCTGCGACCACCTCAGGGCTTCATCCAGCTCGAGGGCGACTACGTGTTCGTCCTCGGGACACCGCGGCAAGGCCTCGTCACCCGCGACGACTACGGCTGGGGCGAGGGCGGTGAGAACTTCGCCTGGTTCGGCGACGACGACTACTACTACTCCTACTTCGCCACCCAGGGCCAGAGCAGGCGGTGGAGGAGCCCGGATGCCCTGTTGCGGCCCGGCCTGCCGCGGCCCTATGTGATCGGTACCGCGATGGGGAACCTGGGCCACGCGCTCGACCCGGATGTCCGCATCCTCGACACCTTGGGCCTGGCCGACGCCTTCACCGCGCACCTCGCGCCGACCTCGGCGCCCGTCAACGGGACGATGCGGCACTGGCTGGCGGGCCACGAGAAGCCGCTCCCCATCCCGTGGGTGGCTGCCCGCGTCCTGCGGGAGGGAGAGCCGTTCGATGCCGGCGACGTGCCGCCGCCGCACCCGTCCGGCCAGCTGATCCCAGTGACCGAGGGTGAGGAGCTGGAGGAGCAGATCGCCTGGGCCCGGGCAGCGCTGGCCTGCCCGGCGATCCAGCGGATCCAGGATGCGGTCTCGGAGCCCCTCACGCCCGGCCGGTTCCTGTCGAACCTGTTCGACGCCCCCGCCAACACCCGGATGCGGATCCCGGCCGACCCCCGCGAGGCCTACCGCCGGTACTGCGGCGACGACATCCCCCACGCGGTCTTGGCCGTGACCGAGGGCCGCTCCACCGGTCCCTGACCTCCTCGCGGGCCGTCGATCAGACGGCCGCGGCGGGCTCGGCCGCCCGCTCCTTGAAGTTCAGCGAGAGCAGCCGGCGGCGCTGACCCCCACCGAAGCTGGCGTGGATCGTGCGGTAGTCCCACACGATGGCGTCGCCGGGCACGCTCTCCACGACGTAGGCGGGGATGTCCTCCCGGTCGACCCCGAAGACCCTCTGGGGGCCGTCGACATCGGTGAAGTCTCGGCGCAGGGTCAGGGCGTAGTCGCTCTGGTAGTAGTTGGTGCCCGGCATCACGCGGATGGCACCGGTCTCGGCGGTCAGGGGGTCGAGGTAGAGGGAGATCTTCACCGTCTGCCGAGTCATCGGCGCGCCGTAGGTGTCCGAGTGCCACGAGCTGTCGCACGAGAAGAGACTGCCGTCGCTCGGGGCGTCCTCGTAGCCGGGGCCCAAGAGCGAGGTGATGGTCCCCACCACCCGGGGATCCCGGTACAGCTTCGGCGCGTCTGCCGACTGCTCGAGGATGTCCAGGATGATCCTCCGAGGCTGGTTGAGGTGGATGTCCTCGGTGAGCTCCCAGTTCTCGTGGTTGGCGAAGATCTTCTCGAAGCCGGCAGTGATCTCCTCGATGTCGTCCGCGAACAGGCCCGGCAGCTTGAGGAAGCCGAAGGTCTCGAAGAAGTTCACCTGCTCGATCGTGAGGGTTCCCGCGCGCTCACCGGTCCTCGCGAGGGGCTCGGGTGAGGTCTCGCCCTTGGGCGGCCGGCCCCGACCGTCGTTCACCTTGATGAGCCTGCCGAGCGTCCGGCGCAGCACCAGTCCTCCACGATCGATGTACGGTGGCGGGGAGTCTAGGGTGAAGGCGGCCTCGGGGCGGAACGACCGCAGCGGGTCCGCGAGGAGTCGGAGGAGCCCATGGCGACGTCCACCGCCGGCGTGCCGTTCGTCATCGACATCGAGGTGACGAACCGCTGCAACGCGGACTGCCACTTCTGCCCGCGAGACCAGACGCCGCACGAGGGTCTGATGACCCCGGAGGTCTTCGAGCAGGCCCTGTCGCGGGCCGAAGAGTACCGCGTGGTGGCCGCCGAGCTCCTCGACACCGGCACGGACGTCAGCCTCTGCGGGTTGGGCGAGCCGCTGATCAACAAGCACACCCCCGCCTGGGTTCGGGCCGTGAAGGAGGCGGGTTTCCGGTGCACGCTGTCGTCCAACGGGGCGCTGTTGGACGAGCGGCGGGGTAAGGCCGTCCTCGACGCCGGCCTGGACCGGATCATGATCAACGTCGGCGACATCGGCGAGGCCTACGAGGAGGTGTACAAGCTCCCCTGGCCGCGGACCCATGAGAACATCGTGCGCTTCGTGGAGCTGGCGGGGGACGCCTGTCAAGTCGACGTCGTGCTGGTGGACTACCGGGGCGACGCCGACCACCTGGAGGAGATGAAGGCGTTCTGGCGGGCGCGGGGGGTCGACCACTTCGTGGAGTACGGCATCATGAACCGCGGGGGGTCACTGTTCGTGGACCACATGCAGTTCGAGACCATGCCGCAGTACGACCAGGCCCAGCGCGAGCTCGCCGGCCAAGGTGGTCAGGCGATCTGTGGTGCGCCGTTCGCGTACCTGTTCGTGGGCTACGACGGCAACTACTACCTCTGCTGCTCGGACTGGAAGAAGGAGGTGCCGCTGGGCAGCGTGTTCGACGTCTCCTTCCTGGACGTCACCCGGCAGAAGCTCGAGCACGTCGCCAACCGCAGCACCGTCTGTCGCACGTGCAACCTCGATCCACTCAACCAGCTCATCGACGAGCTGCGCGGCCCCGACGAGGGCGAGCACTCCGTCGTCGACCCCGCGGAGATGGCGGCGCAGATGGTCGACGTCACGCGGAAGATCGGCGACGTGCTCGACCAGATGGTGCCGGGCGTCAGCAGCGTCCTCGCCATCCCGCGGGCACCGCGGCGACGGCGCATCCCCGTCTTCGGCCGCTGATCGTCCGGTCGGTCACCGCACTGGCTGTGTCCGCTCCCGGCTGAGCTCGCGGGCGTAGGCGTACAGCTCGACGTCGAAGGCGTTGTCCGCGGCGATTCGCTCCCGGAGCCCGGGATCGACCGGCACCGGCGTCGTGCGGTTGATGTGCCGGGGATCCGAGAGCTTCCACCGGAATCGAGCGTTGAGCTGCTCACAGAACCCGGCGTAGCGCTCCTGGAAGCCCACGACGTCGACCCGGGCCAGGTTCTCCTTGGCCCGCTGGAGATGCTGGGGGCCGAAATCGACCCGGGTGAGAGCGCCGGCGTCCATCTCGTCCGCGGTGAGCGAGAACATCTTCACCATGTGGTTGTGGATGAGGCCCCGGAACCGGAAGTCGTCGTCGTAGACGTCCTCGATCGACGCACTCCCGTCACCCGGGTAGAGCTCGAGGTGGTGTCGCAGGTACGAGAGGGTCCGCTCGACCGGGTCGCGGAGCAACGTGAAGCTGCGGAAGTCGGCGTCGAGCAGGTCGGTCGTGCACATCGGGAAGTGCCCGGTGACCACCCGGATCTCCTGTCGCCGGGCGGCCCACCGGCGTTCCAGGTGGTCGACCGAGAGGATCGGCTGGGCCTCGTCGCTGACGTCGTCGTAGTCCCCCCGGCCGCGGTCGGGGTAGACGGCCGGAGACCCCAGCGCCTTGCGCAGCTGGAAGTAGAGCGAGGTCCCGGCGGTCTTCTGGACGTGGATGAAGAAGTAGCGAGCATCCTCGTCGTGGGACCGGCGGAACATGGCCGTCAGTCAGACGGCGGAGAGCGGGTCAGGAACCGGGAGGGCGACGCTCACAGCGCCACGGGGATCTGCGCGTGTGGGTAGCCGGTGGGGGCGAAGAACCACGACTCGACCGCGTACCGGACCCGGGTCATCTCGGGGCTCACGGCGGTGCGGTGGAGGAAGAGCTGATCGAAGAGCAGGGCGTCACCCGGCTCGAAGGTCGGGCGCACGATGGTGGTGTCACGGGCTGCCGCCTCCGCCTCGGCCAGGTCGTGACCCACAGACCAGTCGAAGCAGGCACCGTGGGTGCCGGTCTCGAGCAGGTGGTCGATCCGCCGCGGAACGACGTCGAGCCCTGGCGCGTCGAGCCCACAGGGCGACAGCGTGATCCAGACGTTGACGGTGCGGACATCGTCGCCGAGGAAGGCGCCGTCCTGGTGCCAGTCGGTGTGGGTGTCGACGGGCACCCGCCGCAGCGTCCACTTCTTGACCGACAGCAGCGGGCGCTGGCCGAGGTGCGCGGCGATCGCCTCGACGAGACCGGTGCGCTCGAACACCTCGAGCAGGTCGAAGGTCGCCCGGGGCGAGTCCACGGCCCACACGCTCTGGGTCTGGCGGACGAAGTGTCGGCCCAAGCCGATCGGGTAACCGTCCTGTGGTTCAAAGGGGACGTACCACGGTGCGGTGTCGCGGACCGGGGCCCCGGCCTCGGCGGCGTCGAACGCCGCGATCGCCCGATCGGTGTCCTCGACGAGGCGGCCGACCTCGGCGGCGGTCAGGAGCCCCCGGACGAGGAGGGCGCCGTGGTGGAGCACGGCGCTCGAGATGGCCTCGGCGGACAGGTCCGTGGCCGGGATCGTCGGCAGCCCATCGGCTCCGGCGAAGCGATCCGGCCGCGAGGGGGGCCACGGGGACGGGTCTGACGGGTCGTCGGCGCACTCGGCGATGCCCAGGGCGTGACGGAGGCGGACGATTTGCATCTCCGCGTCCGGGTCGCGCCGGGAGCGAACGACCCGGGTCAGCTCCTCGATCTCCCGGCGCAGGACCGCCGCGTCCTGCGAGCGGGCTGAAGTGGCCTCCACGGCGACGAGAGTAGGCTCTTGCGTCTGCGAACGGCGACACGACCATGAACAACCTCTGGGCCTTCCTGCCGATGCGGGCCTCCGACGACCTCCTCGGTGACCCTGCCGCGCTGCGGGCGCGCCTCGACGAGGACAGCTACCTGCTGTTCCGTGGCCTCCTGGATCGGGATCGGGTGCTGGACCTGCGACGGCAGGTGACCGACGTCCTGGCCGACCACGGCTGGGTGCGGTCGGATGACCCTTCGCTCGCCGTTGCCATCCGTCGCCTCACCTGGGAGGGCGAGGAGGATTTCTTCGCCGTCTACGACGACATCCAGCGCCTCGAGGCCTTCCACACCCTGGCCCACGACGAACGGCTCCTCGACCTCGTCGCCCAGGTCCTCGGCGAGGGTGCGTTCCCCCACCCGCTCAAGATCGCCCGGATCGGGTTCCCCCTCAGCGACGAGGTGTCCACGCCGCCCCACCAGGACTACCCCAACAACCAGGGGACGCCGGACCTGACCGCGACCTGGACACCACTGGGAGACTGCCCGCGTGACCTTGGCGGGCTGGCCGTGCTCCGGGGCTCGCACCGGTGCGGCATGCTGCCGCTGGCCTGGCACATGGGCCCCGGTATGCGCAGGGCGGTGGTCAGCGACGAGATGCTCGAGGCGTTGCGATGGGTGACGACGGACTTCGAGGCAGGCGACGTGCTGCTGTTCCCCGCGATGACCGTGCACGCCTCCCTGCACAACGCCAGCGAGTTCCACCTGCGACTGTCCGTGGACTTCCGGTACCAGCGACCGGGCGAGGCGCTCACGCCTGGGGTGCTGGAGCCGCACTTCCAGCGGCTGAGCTGGGCGGAGATCTACGAGGGGTGGTCGTCGGACCGCCTCCAGTACTACTGGCGTGACCTCGACTACGAGGTCGTCCCGTTCGAAGACCTCGGTCCGCCCCACAAGGAGGAGATGACGGCCGAGGACTGGGGCGAGGCGGTCAGGTTCGAGGCCAAACGAAACGCTCGTCACGAGCGCCGGATGGCCCGACTCCCCGTCCCCGGACAGGGCCCGGGATCGCGTCTGGGCGAGCGTGTGCGCGACCGCCTCCGTCGGCGCCGGTCGGTGGTCGAAGAAGGCCCGGCCTGAGCCGTCGCCGGGTGAGCGCGGCGTCGGGTCGGGGGCTGCGGCTCGGCATCCTGGAGCCCCACCTCGGCGCGTACGGCGGGATCCGGCGGATGGTCGAGTTCGCCAACCGGTTGGTCGACCGGGGACACCGGGTGACGCTCTACGTACCGGCCACCGAGCCCCGCCGTTGCGCGTGGATGTCGTGCCGGGCGCAGGTCCGCCACCTCCGGGACGGCTACGACGACGACCTGGACGTGCTCCTGTTCAACGACGAGCCCCAGTGGTTCCTGCTCGACCGGTTCGGCCGTGCCCGGCGCCGGGTGTTCTACGCCCTCCACCACAGCGGCCTCTACCAGAAGCGCTCGAGCTGGGAGGCGCTCCGGGCCGAGGTCGACCTGCAGCTGGCCAACAGCGCCTGGACCGCCGACCAGATCGCCGCCGAGATCGGGCACCGGCCCGAGGTGGTGATCTCGGGCATCGATCGGAGCGTGTTCTGTCCCCACGGCGGCGCCAAGCGCCACGAGGTGCTCTGCGCCGGCGACGAGCGCTGGTGGAAGGGCACGGACACGATCCGGGCCGCGGCGGACCACCTCGGCCTGCATCTGGTCACCTATGCCGGTCGAGGGCTCGACCAACCGGCCCTGGGTCGGGAGTACAGCACCGCCCGCCAGTTCGTGGTGGGGAGCTGGTTCGAGGGTTTCGGCCAACCGGGCCTCGAGGCGCTGGCCTGCGGGGTCCCCCTGGTCACGACCGACAACGGCGGCTGCCGCGAGTACGCCGTCGACGGGCAGACCGCGCTGCTGGTGCCACCGCGCGACGTTGTCGCGATGGCCGAGGCGATGGCGAGGCTTCGTGAGGACCCGGCCCTGGCCGAGCGCCTGGTGGCCAACGGGCTGGAGGTGGTGCGCCGCGACTTCGACTGGGAGGACCGCACCGACCACTTGGAGGAGATCCTCGACGGCGTGGCCGCCGGCACGGCCACGGCGGCGCCGCCACCCCGCCCCGCCCGGCCCGAGTCACCCACGCTCTCGGTCGTGGTGCTGGCCTGGGACAACCTGGCCTACACGCAGGGGTGCGTGGAGAGCGTGCGCCAGCACACCGACGTCGACTACGAGTTGATCGTGGTGGACAACGGCTCGGCGGCGGATGCCGCCGACTACGCGCGGGCGGCCGCGGACCGAGCCGTGCTGAACCAGGAGAACCTGGGGTTCAGCCGGGGGATGAACCAGGGACTGGCGGCCGCCCGGGGCACGTACGTGGCCTTCTGCAACAACGACATCGTGCTTCCGCCGGCGTGGGCGTCCACGCTGGTGGCGACGGCCGAAGCGCGCCCGGAGGCGGGGATCGTCGTTCCCGCCGTCACCGCGGCCGGGAACCCGGTGTCGGTGCGCGCGCGGCCCGGCGAGGCCGTGACGACGTTGCCGCCCTTCTCGCCGCCGCCCTCCGCGGTGGTCTACCTGATGCGGCGCGACGTGATCGGTGCCCTCGGCGGTTGGGGCGAGCAGTACCTGGTGGCCAGTGGTGAGGACGTCGATCTCGCGTTCAAGGTGTGGGTGAACGACCTCGACGTCGTCCTCGACGAGCGGGTGCTGGTCGATCACGTCGGCAAGGCGTCGGCGTCCCGGCTGGGTGACTGGCAGGACCTCTGGGCCCGTAACCGGCGCCTCTTCCTCGACCGCTGGCAGGGCGACGACCCGGCCACGACCCGGCTGGATTCCTGCGCGCCCGCCCGCTTCGACCGCAACCGGGCAACGGCCCGCGCGGTGGCCGGCTGGATGGACCGCTTCTTCACGGCCCGCGACCAGGCTCGGCGCCGGATCCCCTCGGCGCGGCGGGTCGGCGCCGCAGTCGTGGACCGGGCGCGACGATGGTGGCAGCGACACGGCGCCGACCTCCCGGGGCCGGCTGCCCGGATGGCGCGAGGGGCTCGGGATCAGTTGCTACGCCGCCGCGCCGGGCCGGGCCGGGGTAGCGGCCAGTGATCCCGCCGTCGGCCGACACCATTACGACCCCGTCGGTTTCTCGTCGGCTCGGTGAGCGCATCGCCCTCGAGGTGCGGGCCATACTCAGCGGGTGAGACTCTCCCCCCCGTCGGTGACCCGTTCGCTCCGAGACGTCGTGCTCGGGCGCGAGGGGCCGCTGCGCGAGCGAGTCGTGCGCCTGGTCCGAGTGGGGTATCCGGTGTGGATGCTTCCGGTGACGGTGTCGTTCCTGTTCCTGAACCGTCGGGTCCAGTCCGCGTACGGGATGGGGTGGCGGCGCGTGTGCCGGTTGGCGTGGCGGATGTACCGGAACACGATCCGGGTGCCGACGGGCACGTCGTACCGGGCCCACCTGGCGATGTTGGCCAAGTTGCTGGAGGTACCACCGGGGGTGGAGGGGGTGGTGGTGGAGTGCGGCTGCTACCTGGGCGGGTCGACGGTCAACCTGTCGCTGATCTGCGAGGCGGTGGGCCGGGAGCTGATCGTGTACGACTCCTTCGAGGGCCTGCCGGAAGGCGACGCCAACGACAAGATCGCCTCGCCGTACACCCCGGGCCTGTTCGCCGGGGCACTGGAGGAGGTGCGGGCGAACGTGGCCCGGTACGGGGCGATCGAGGTGTGCGAGTTCCGCAAGGGCTGGTATTCGGACACGTTGCCGGCGCACACGGAGCCGATCGTGTTGTGCTTCCTGGACGTCGATCTGCAGATGAGCATCCACCAGTGCCTGGTGAACCTGTGGCCGCACCTCACCGACGAGGGGTACGTGTTCACCGACGACTTTCCGATCCTGGACCTGTGCGCGGTGTTCTTCTCAGAGGAGTTCTGGCGCCGGGAGCTGGATCGTGATCCGCCAGGCCTGATCGGGACCGGCACCGGGTTGGCCATGGGCCAGTACTGGGTGGGCCCGTTCGTGAACATCGGCGGCAACCCGGCCTATCCGCTGCAGAGCCCGGCCAGCATCGCCTACACCCGCAAGGACTTCTCCGGCCACTGGGGCTACCGACCACCGGAGTGAGTCGGCGTCAGTCCGGCAGCGTGCGCCGAACCTCGTCGAGCCGTCGCCGCCGCCACCGAGCCCGTGCGATCCGCAGCGGCACCCGCACGCAGATGGTCGCCATGCACCACCAGCGTGCCGGGACGGGCTCTACCCGGGCGTGAGCGAACTGGAGCTGGTAGGCGTCGCGCAAGCGCTCCATGACCGCCCGCTCGGAGGCAAAGTACTGGTCCCCGTGCACCCGCTGGAGGACCAACGGCTCGGGCAACCGCGCCAGGCGGGCGCCGTGGCTCCGCGCTCGCAGGTACAGGTCGTAGTCGAAGAACCGCTTCCGGGTGTCGTCATACCCACCGATGGCCCGGAAGGTGTCGATGCGACCCATGATCGACGTGTGGACCAGGACGTTGCGCCCGAGCAGCTCGCGACCCACGAGGTCCACCCGTTCCGGTGGCAGACCCAGGGGCCAATCGGCGTGGTCGTCGAGGTCGGACGTGTGGCGCGCCTCGGTGCCGAGGAGGTCGATGTCGGGGCGCGCCTTCAGGGTGGCCAGCTGGTGCTCGAGGCGCAGGGCGTGGGACTCGTCGTCGGAGTCCTGGATCGCCACGAACCCACCGGCGGCGGCGTCGAGGCCGATGTTGAGGGCCCGACCCCGGCCGACCCGACCGGGCCGGATGACCCGCACGCGCTCGTCCTGGGCCGCCCGCGCGATCTCGGTCCCCTGGTCTGCGCCCATGTCGCCGCTGAGGACCACGAGCAGCTCGAAGTCCGGGAAGGACTGGCGGAGGATGCTGCTCAGCGACGCACGCAGCAGGGCCGGGTTCGCCGCGTGGGTGGTCATGAGCACGGTCACCACCGGCTGTTCGGCCATGTCCCCCCCACCTCCGCCCGGACGGCTCAGGCGCCCGCTCGTCGGGACCCGGCCACGATGTGAACACCCCGGCGAGACACGGGGGGACCCTGATGTTCGGTCAACGACCGAACACCGCCTGGTCGGGCGAGGTGTCCTTGTCATCCGGGGACAACGACAGCGCTTCGACCTCGGCCGGGTTCCCGAAGTCATGCCGGTAGCCGTCGCTGTAGCCGTAGCCGTAGCCGTAGCCGTAGTAGTTCCCGGTCTTCTTCGTGACGCCGTTCATGACGACGCCCACGATCTCGGTCTCGACGGCGCGGAGCCGACGAACGGCCTCGGCCAGGTCCGACTTCTTCGTCAGCTCGGGGACCGCGATGACAACGAGCCCGTCGACCTGCTGGGCGACCACGAGCGTGTCGCTCACCGGGAGCACCGGTGCCGTGTCGATCAGGATCATGTCGGCCCCGGCCTCCTCGAGCCGGGTGAGGATCTTGGCGAAGGCCTCCGATCCGAGGATCGCCGGTGCGTTGCCGGGCAGCGGGCCCGTGGGCAGGAGCGCCATGTGCAGGCCGGTCCCGATGTCGAGGGGCAGAACCGCCTCGGCGAGCGGGACCTCGCCGAGCAGGACCGAGGTCAGGCCGGTCGCCGTCTCGTCGATGCCGAACACCGAGCCGATCCGCGGTCGGCGCAAGTCGGCCGACACGATGACGACGCGGGCACCCGACGCGGCCAGAGTGCGACCGAGGTTCGCCACCACGGTCGTCTTGCCCTCGCCGGGGGTGGCGCTGGTGACCGCCAACCTGCTGGTCGTCGATCCCTCCGCGGAGAAGCGGATGTTGGTTGCCAACGTGCGATAGGCCTCGTCGGCCGGCGACCCCGCGGCGACCAGTTGCTGGTCGATCGCCGGGAGGCGACGGCGTCGGCGACGTCCGTTGCCGTGCACGGGCAGCGCGGCCAGGATCGGCAGGCCGGCGGTCAGGCGCGCGACCTCGTCGGGTGTCGTGACCCGGTTGTTGACCCAGTCGTAGGCCAGCACGAGGGTCAGACCGAGGAACGCGCCCGCCAGGGCGGCGAGAAGGGCGTCGCGCAACGGCGTCGGCTCGAACGGGCTGTCCGGCAGCTCCGCCTCGACGAGGAAGTTGAGGGACCCGGCATTGAGGTCGGCCTCGGTGTCGAGCTCGTTCGCCCGGATCCGCAGGTCCGCCTGTTGGGCCAGAAGTCGCTCGCGCTGCAGCCGGAGCGCGTCCAGCTGATCGCTGGACCCGCCATCGGCCAGCGACTGGTCGAGCGCGTCGATGTCGTCCTCCAACTGTCGGGCGACCCTCCGCAGCTCGTCGGCCTGGATGCGTCGGGACTGAACGTTGAGCGCCCGCTGCACCTCGATGTACGAATCGCCGGCGGCGTTGGCTGCGCGCTGGGCGAGCTCGGCGGAGTCGGCGACCGCGGAGATCTCGATGATGTCGGTGTCCTCGGCGGCCGCGGCCTCGATGTTCTCGAGCCCATCGGCGTCGGCGCCGAGCTCCTCTCGGACGTCGCTCTGCACGGCGTCCGACTCCACGATGAAGATCGCCGTGTTGACGTTGCGCTGGGGATTGAGTTCAGGTGAGCTGGTGAAGAGGTCTTCGCTCGGGGAGACGATGTTGATCTGTGCCGTCGAGCGGTACAGCGAGGGCTGGAGCGAGGAGTAGGCGTAGGCGACGGCGAATCCCATCACCGCCATCGCGACGATGACCCACGCCCGTCGACGTAGGAGGTAGACGACACGGGTGAAATGGAGGTCGTCGTTGATCTGTGGATCCATGCCAACTCACGCTTCGGGGGAGAGGCCGAACAACGACGTGGCTGCTACCGCCAAGGAACCGCGACCCTCCAACCCAACAGCTCCCCGTCGACGCGAAAAGCTACCAGCCTTCCGGCGTGATGGCACGCCAGGACGGTGGGAGGCCATCAGCGCGGCGACGGTCCGGTCGTAGTGCCGGCCCGCGCGCGGAGGAGGTCGTGGTAGCGGTCGAGGAGCCAACGGGCGGCTTCGTCGCCGCAGAATCGCGACTCGAAGCGCCGACGGACCGACGCCGGCGAGGGGCGCATCCCCGCCGCCGCGGCCCCGATCGCGCCGGCGAGCGACGCCGGGGTCGGCTCGCACAGCCACCCGACCTCGCGGTCGATCAGGTCGGCCATGGCGCCGTGGCCGGTGGCGAGCACCGGCCGACCCCGGCTGAAGGCCTCGACCACGACCATCGGCATGGCCTCGTAGCCGACGGAGGGCACGACCACGACGCAGCAGGCGTCCATCTGCTGGAGGACCTCGGCGCGGTCGACGGCCCCGAGGTAGGTGACGGAGGAGTCCCGGGCTGCGAGGTCCTCGATCCTCGGTCGGTCCGGGCCGTCGCCGGCGATCACCAGCCCATGACCGGCCGGCTGGGCAAGCGTCCAAGCGTCCGCCAGCAGGGCCGTGCCCTTGATCGGCTCGAGTCGACCCGCACAGAGGAACCCGGATCCCGGCGGCGTCGCCGGTCCCGGGTCAGGCAGGCTGTTCGGGCGGACGGCCACGCGGTCGGGGTCGACGCCCAGGTCGTCCACCAGGAAGCGGGCCGTGAACTCGCTCACGGCGACGAAGAGGTCCACGCCGCGGAACGCCGAGCGGTGCCGGGCCAGGGCTGCCGCCATGACCGCGCTCTGGGGCCGAGATCCTCGGTAGCAGCCGTGTTGGATGGCCGGCCAGGCGACGCGCCGATTGGTGCAGTCACGGCAGATGGCCCCGTCGCGGAAGTAGAGCCCGTTCGGGCACACGTGGCGGTAGTTGTGCACGGTCTGCACCACGGCGGCACCGGCGCGCTGCGCCCGTCGGATGAACGCCGGCGAGATGAGCGGGTACGGGTTGTGGAAGTGGACGACGTCGGGCCGCCAAGAGGCGAGGATGCGGTCGATCGCCCTCGTATCGGCGAACGAGTGGATCGGCCGGATCGGCAGAGCCGCCTTCTCGAGACGCCCGAACGAGGGGATCGAGTCGCTCTCCCGCACGTAGCTGCGGACCTCCGCCCCCTCCTCTCGGAGCAAGGTCTCGTCACGCTCGACCACCTGGTTCTCGCCCGACGGCAGGGCCGATCGGTAGCGGTTGTGGACCAGGAGGACGCGCATCAGCGGGTGGGGGTGACGTCGCCGGGTGTCATCCGGCGGATGTCCTGCGATCGGGGTCTGCTCGCTCGGACCGTGCTTCCCGCCCCGACGGCAAAGAGGAAGACCAGGAACGCCAGACTACCGAGCTCGAAGGTCGTGTGGGTCAGCGAGTTCACGCCGAGCGAGACGAGGAAGAGCAGCGGAACGAGCTGCAGCGCCGGCCGCGCTGACCGAGCCGCGTCGACCACCGCCAGTCCGTAGGCAGACGTGAGGATCACGAGGCCCACCAGCCCGGTTCCGACGAGGACCTCCGGCCAGGTCCCGTGGAGGTTCGGTGTTTCGGTGTCGAAGTCGACGAAGACCTCGTACCGGCTGCCGGACGACAGGCCGAGGCCGGTCACCGGGGACCGGCCGACGGCCTCGAAGCCGGCGCTCCACCAGTCCGTTCGGCTGCTGAGCGTCCCGATCTCCTCGGACGCCTGGCCCCGGAGCCAGAGGCTGTCGGCCACGCCTGTGAACGCGACGATGGCCAGTGCCGTGGCGGCGATCATGCCGGCGATGGTCAGCGAGGTCCGCTTCTGGAACAGCAGGCGAACGATCACCACGACGGCGATGGCGACCAGGCCGGTCCGGTGCTGGGGGACGATGACGAACGCGGTGCCGACGACGACGGGGAGCCAGCGCACCCGCCGGTGGCCCAGGCCGTAGGCCACGCACAGCGAGCCGAGGATGCCGAGGAAGTCCGCGGAGAGCTCGGGGAAGACCCCCTTCAGGCGGTCGGAGCCGTGGATCTCGCCGAAGGCTTCGTCAGGGGCGAGGACGGCCCCGATGACGGCGGTGGCCAGCAGGGCGTAGATGACGTCCATGAGGTGGCGGATGGGCACGGCCCACTGCCCTCGAAAGCTCCGGTGGCACGCCAGGAACACCGTGAAGAAGACCACCAGCTCCAGCACGCGGAACGAGGCCAGTGCCGGGTTGACGGCGATGATGACCGGGACGACCGCGGCGCCGATGTAGGCCAGGGTGAGCATGGCCGGCCGCGGGATCCGGGGGACGGCTGCCCACCGCCTCGTCAGCACGATCGCGATCACAGCGAGGCCGGCTGCCGCCGCGAGGCAGGCGACCCGGTAGAGCCCGGCGCGGTCGAGCGGGTTCGACGCGATGTCAGCCGCGGTGCGCTTGCGCAGCACGAGGGTGGAGAGCAGGACCAGGTAGATCGACGCGACGGCGTAGGACTGGGCGAGCAGTCGCCCGCCGTGGCGGCGGAGGAAGCGCCGGGCGAAGGGGGCGGCCGCGAGGATCGCGCCACCGGCGAACACGACCGGGTTGGCCCAGCCGTGGACGGTCAGGATGCTGGCGAGGAGGGTTGACGCGGCGGCGACGGCGAGGAACGTCCCGGTGACCCGCCGGGGTGGGATCCGGCGGACCTCGGGCACCCAGGCCGCCCCGTCCTGTCGCTCGCGTCGCCAGCCACCGTTGTCGCGCTCTTCGTCGAGGGGCTTGGTGATGGAGCTCATCGGGCCGGCTGGTCCTCGGCGACCAGGACCCGGGCCGCCAGCCCGAGGTACGTCTCGTACAGCTCGCGGGCCCGTCGCCGCAGGCTCTCGGGCACCTCCTCGTCGAGGGCGCGGTGCGCGAGTCGCTGCTGCTGCTGCCGGTACTCGGAGGACGACGGCCGGGCGACCCGGGTCTCGTACAGGTCACCGTCGTGGTCGCGGCCGAGCCGCTCGACGCTCTCCATCACGAGGGAATCGTGCCGCTCCGGCTCGTGGTCCGTGGCGAAGCACGTGCCGAAGCGATGGTTCGTCACGGTCAGGACCTTTCCGGGGGCGGTCGTGGCGAGTTCGAAGTCGGCGGCGACGAACGAGTCGGCATACGGGAGGGCCCGCTCGTAGAACGTCACCCAATCCCGCACGACCTCTCGGGGTCGCCGGTCGGACGACCAGACGAGGGCCGACGCGGCGGCGTCCATCGGGTCCCGGACGAGGACGATGCAGGGTAGGCCGAACCGCGCTGCTCGGCGCACCTGGCACGGGTTGTGCAGGTGGTGTGCGATCCGGCGCTCGGGGTTGAGCAACTGGAAGGCCGCGACCAGGAAGGTGTTGGCCGACCTCGGGGCGCCCTCGATCACCAGCTCGGTGTCCGGCCGGACGAGCAACGGCGACCTTGCCGGCATCAGGCGGGCGACCAGGGGATAGACGCGGTGCTGCGACTGCAGCGTGCGGGCCAACACGAACCGCATGCGGCTGGCCCGGTGGCCCTTGTGGTCGGGATCGAGCTCGTGAATGGCCTCGTGCCGCCCGGGCCTTCGCGCCGCGGATTGAACCTGGGCCCGGTAGCCGTAGCGCCGCCGCAACGGCCAGCTGAGCGCGGTGGCCAGGTGTCGGTCGCGATGAGGCATGGCCTGTTCCCACGTCGTGTCCGCCACGATGGGACGGTCGCTGAAGCGTGCGGGATTGCCCGACACGGTGTGCTGTGGGGACCAGGGCCGGTCGGCCAGGTCGTCGGGTAGCTCCTGTCCGATGTGGTCGCTGATCTGCCGGAGCACGTCGTCGGGGGCCGTGACGAAGTCCTCGTAGCGGATCCGCAGCGTCGGCACCCGGGGGGCGACGGTGCTGTCGATCAGCCAGTTCTTGTTCAGCCAGTTGAACGTGCTCGGCACCGGCCCGCTCGCCGGCATGGGCTCACCCGTTGCCGGGTCGAGCTTCGGCCGGGACTGGGAGAACGCCGACGCCCGCGGATCTCGCACGAGGTGGACCACGCGGACGTTCAGCGAGGTGTGGAGGTGCAGCAGCAGGGCTGCCGCGGGGCTCTTGGAGGCGTCGACGATCACGTCGGCCCCCGACAACTCCGCCGCGGCCACCATCGTCTCCTCCAGCGTCCGAGCATAGCGGAGGAGGTCGGCTGACGGCCGGCCCCCGCGCAGGAGGCGGGGCACGTGGCGCGTCTTGACCTCCCGGTCACGGATCCGGGTCATCTCTTCGGGGTCGAGGTCGCCGTTGACGGTGGCGACGACCTTCGACCAGAGCACGCAGTCCGGCACCGGGTCGCCGCAGCCGCAGCGCCACGATTCGATGAGGCCCCGGTCCCAGAGGAAGTACAGCTCGCCGACGTTCACCGTGGCCGGCAGCTGACCGAGCAGCGACGCCAGCAACGTCGATCCGCTCCGGGCCGCTCCGGCGACGAAGATCACCCGGGGCATCGTCGGGAGGCTAGCGCCGGAGGGGTCGCGGGCTGATGCGCGTCCGTGGCCACATCAGCCCCGAATCACGAGCGCGACCACTGCGACCACCAGCACGACGGAGGCGGCGGCGAGCGCACCGGCCCGGCGTCGCCTCACAGCAGGCGGCGCCGGCGTGACGGGCGGGCGGCGACCAGGATCCAGGGCTCCGGGCCGGTCGGGAACCGCGCGACGGCCTCGGTGCCGCGATCGGCTCGCAATCGCTGGAGGATGGCGTTGGCCGCTTCGCGGCGGGCTTGGGGGTCCGCGGCGAGGAGGCCGGCGACCGGCATCGTCACGTCCTCCAGACACGCCGGAATGGCCCGTCCGGCACCGTGGCACGGGCCGGGCGGATCGCCGGTGACCGCTTCGTAGACCATCGCTCCGACGGCGTAGAGGTCGGTCGCCAGGCTGGGTCGAGTGCCGCCGCGGCTCTCGGGGGCCGGATGCGGGCCCCCGCCGATCGCCGGGTGACGGTGGTCGGTCGCGAGCGCGCAGGCGTGTGGCAGGACGAACCCACCCAGCACGGCCCGGCCGCGGCCGCGCTCGGAGAACACGACATCGGTGGGCGTCGGGCCGCCGTGGACGACCCCCCCGCGGTGCGCGGCGTAGAGCGCGCCGATCAGGTCCTCGAGGACGGCCGCGCCCAACGCGACGGACCGCGGGTTGGTGGCGAGGACCTCCGCCAGCGTGGGGCCTTCGGGCCAGCGCTCGACCACGTAGACGACGTCGCCTTCGAGCCCCCACGCCACGATCGGCGCCACAGCGGGGTCGTCGAGGCGGCTCGCCGCCCGGGCGAGCTTGTCGACGACGGCCGGCAGCGCGGATCCGTCGAGGCCGGAGTGGGTGTGCACCGAGATCCGGAACGGCGTGTTCCCGTCCTGCTCATCGATGCCATGGTGGACGTCGGCCCAGGGGAGGCGGCCGATGCGAGTGCCAACCCGGTATCGCCCGTTGCCGACGTGGCTGAGCGGCAGGGCGACCGGGGTGGGTGGCCCTGCGAAGGACGCCGGTGCCTCGGCGCGGCCCACCGGAGCCGGCAGGTCGCGGCGGAAGCTCGCCCACAGCAGGATCGTCGTTACGACCGCACCGGCCGCAAGGCCGAGCGCCGCGCCCTCGGCGCCCGCCAGGAAGGCGCCGGCCCCTCCGGCGGCCAGACCGGTGATCGAGCCGGCGGCTTGCGCCCGGAAGCTGCGGTAGACCAGCTCGAGGGTCCGCAAGCCGACCATCGCTCCCAGGCCGAGGGCGGTGGCGACGAAGTACCCGAGCACCTGGGGAAGGATCTGCGAGGCCGCCGGCCAGCTCTCCCCGAGCACGCGGGTGCCGATGTCGTCGGGCAGCAGCATCATCGCCGTGCACCAAAGGCCGAACAGCGTCGCCAGCGCGCCGCTGAGCACGACCATCGCCGACCGGTGTCGCGCCGGCGCATCGTGGAGGATGCGCATCGTCTCGGGTACGGCGATGATGGGGATGGCGAGCAGGAAGACGTTGAGTGGGCTGGCGAGGACCAGCGCCGAGCGGAGCACGCCCACCGCCTCGAGCCCCGCGGCCACGGCGAGCACCATCGTCACGCCCTGCAAGGCGAGCTGGGGGATCAGCGCCTCGCCGAGGATTGGCAGCGACAGGCCCCTCACCCGGTACATCCAGGCGAGGGCGCCGTCGAACTTCGGCAACAGGCGGGAGGCGACCAGCCCGGCGGCGGCGGCGACGGTCGCGGCGGCCCCCCACGCCAGGAGGAGCAGCTCGACCTGCTCGTGGCCCGTGGCCAGCAGGACCGCCACGGTCACGAGCTGGGCGAGGCCCCACGCCAGATCGATGGCGATGGCCGACTGCGGTCGACCGGAGGCGAAGTAGACCGATCGCAGGCCGTCGTGGAGGAACAGGCCAGGGAGGGCGACCCCGACCACGAGGACGGAGCGCGCGATCTGCGGCGAGTCGGCGAAGAGGACCCAGCAAGCGCCGGCACCGCCCAGGATGAGCAGGCCGCCACCGATGCCGAGGAGAAGGCTCGCTCCGAGCGCGCGCCGGTAGCTGACCGGGGCCCGGCCGTCGACCCGCTCCTCGTCGGTGTGGCGGATGAGGAGCGGCTGTCCGACGAGGGCGAAGACGGCGCTGCGGGCGAGGAAGTAGGTGGCGAACGCGAGGGCGAAGGCGCCGTAGTCGGCCGAGGAGACCGAGCTGACGACCAGGATGTTCAGCGCGAAGTTGGTGATGCTGGAAAGGCCCTGGTCGATCAGACCCAGGATCGTCCGACGTCCGACTCCGGCCCTCCGGCTCGCCGTCAGTGTCTGGTCGCTCGTCGTCGACCGGGCCGCCGCCGTCGGGCTCCTCACCTCTCGCTGCCCACGCGGTGGGGAGGCTGGCGCAGGATGGCGGCCACGAAGGCGGGGTTGTTCGTGAGGTATCGCCGCCAGAGCCGCCGGGGCTCGCGCCCGAGGCGGTAGAGCCACTCCAGGCCTGATCGCTGGACCCACGGTGGGGCCTGCGGGACCAGCCCGGCGTGGAAGTCGAACGCAGCGCCGACACCGAGGGCCACGGGCACCGCGAGGCGGGGGTGCATCTCGGCCATCCACAGCTCCTGCTTGGGCGTGCTCAGGCCGATCCAGAGCACGTCGGCGCCCGACGAGTCTATGTGATCGACGACCTCGGCGGTCTCGGCCTCGTCGAGCGGGCGGAAGGGCGGGGTGTGCACGCCGCAGACCTGCAGGCCCGGGAAGCGCGAGCGCAGCTGATCCGCCAGGCGCGGCGCGACGCCCGGCCCGCCGCCGTAGAAGAAGTGTCGCCAGCCGTTCTCCAGCGACCGCGCACAGAGCTCCAGCATCAGATCGGGCCCGTAGACCCGCTCCACCCAGTCGAATCCGGCGTACCGGCAGGACCAGACCATGGGCATGCCATCCGGGCAGACCATCGCCGCCTGGTCGTGGGCCTGCCGCACCGAGAGGGAGCGGCGCGCTTCCATGACCCCGTGGACCCCGGTCAGCGTGACGAAGCCCTGGTCGCCTTCGCGGATCCGTCGCTCGATCTCCGCCACGGCCAGCTCCATGGTGACGGCGCTGATGCCCACGCCAAGGACCTCGGTGCGCGGGAGCGGTGCTCCCGGATCAGGCCGCGGGAACCGGGACAGCGCGCCTGACCTCGTCATGGATCCAACGGTACGTCTGCTCCAGGCCCTCGCGGAGGCCGATGTCGGGCTGCCAGCCCAACCGATCGAGGATCATGGTGTTGTCGCTGTTGCGACCCCGAACGCCCTGCGGCGCGTCCAAGTTGTATCGGCGCTTCAAGCTGACGCCGGCGATGTCCTCGACGATGTCGACGAGCTCGTCGATCGTCACCAGCTCGGCGCTGCCGAGGTTGATCGGCTCGAGGATGTCGCTGTTCATGATCGCCCGCGTGCCCTCGACGCAGGCGTCGATGTACATGAACGACCTGGTCTGCTTGCCGTCGCCCCAGATCTCGATCTCGAGGTTCCCCGACATCACGGCCTCGATCACCTTGCGGCAGATGGCGGCGGGCGCCTTCTCCCGCCCTCCGGACCAGGTCCCGTGCGGGCCGTAGACGTTGTGGTAGCGGGCAACCCTGGTCTCGAGGCCGAAGTCCTCGCGGAAGTGGCGGCACATCCGCTCGCTGAACAGCTTCTCCCAGCCATAGCCGTCCTCGGGCTGTGCCGGGTAGGCGTCGCCCTCGCGGAGGGCGACCACCTCGGGCGAGCGTTGGTGCTCGGCGGCGTAGACACACGCCGATGACGAGAAGAAGTACCGCTTGACGCCGTGATGGACCGCGGCCTGCAGCAGATGGGTGTTGATGAGGACGGAGAGCATGCAGAGGGCCCGGTTGTTCTCGATGAACCCCATGCCGCCCATGTCGGCCGCGAGGTTGTAGACGGACGAGGCGCCCTCGGCTGCCTCAAAGCAGGCCCGCTCCTGGCGCAGGTCGGCGACGACGTTCTCCACGTCGTCGAAGCGCTGGTACCACTCGTCGACGGGCTTCAGGTCGACGGCCCGGACCGCTCGGCCGTCGCGCCGCAGGTCGGCGACGAGGTGGCCTCCGATGAACCCGCCGGCTCCGGTGACGACGGTGAGGTCGTCGGTCGTCACGGTCGCTCCCTTTCCGCGGGTCCGCTCATCGTCGCCGACATGGCAGGTATGGCCACGAGGTCCGGCGTGGCGGTTGGGCGGTGGCCGTTCACCGCCGCGGGCGGCGTGGCCGGCGCCAACTCGGGCCGAGCCTGCCTCTGGAAGCCGGTCCACGCGGGGATGTCGTCCAGCGTCACCGGGGCCGCAGGCGTCAGCATCTGGAGGACCGTGCGCCAGAGCACCCAGAGGTCGAGGCGAAGGGTGGCCGATCGCACGTAGGCCAGGTCGTACTCGGGGACCTCCGCGATGAGCCGCCCCGCATCCACGCTGATCTGCCAGATCCCCGTGCATCCCGGCCGGACCCGGGTGCGCTCCTGCTGGAACTCGGGGGTGAACAACCTGGTCGCCAGCCCCTCCATCTCCGGCCGGGGGCCGACGAGGCTCATCTTCCCGGTGATGACGTGCAGGAGCTGCGGCAGCTCGTCGAGGTGGCTCGAACGGAGGAACTTGCCGAACGGGGCGTTCTCGACCGCCGCGAGAGCGTACTTGTCGGCGTCGACCGGAGTGGTCGGTGGCAGCGAGCGGACCTTGGAGAAGCGCAACGGGCGTCCGTGCCACCCGACTCGCACCTGCGTGAAGACCGGCCACGCCCTGAAGCTCAGCGCCGAGCCGGCGAGCAGGACCAGCAGCACCGGGAGGGCGACCACGAAGAGCAGTCCCGCCCCGAGGACGTCGACGACGCGATGCAACCAGACCCCGCCGCTTCTCGTTCCAGGTCGTGCTGCCATGGTTCGCCCTTCCCCCCTAGTCACATGCCCGGTCGCGGCACGGGCCGCGGCCTCGGCACTCCCCGCTCCCTCGTGCTCCATCCGTAGAAGCCGCCGCGGCATCCGGAGATGCTGCGCACCAACCTGGATACCGGACCCGTCGAGGCCTGTCAATCTGCTCTGAGTGGCCGCCCGCGCTCCGATCCCCTGACCACTGTCCGGAGACCGGGGTGCTGACGGGAACGGTAGGGGTGCTCCTCGCCGCTTGCCGTGGTCGTCTACAGTCCCTTGGTCGCTCGAGCCCCCTGGAGCGGCGAGGAGGACAGTGCGTGGTTCGTCACCTCATGGCAGCGTCGGCAGCGGTCGTGCTCTTGGTCTCCGGGTGCTCCGACGACGGGTCCGAGAGCACCGACGGGGCCGATGGCACCGCGGTCGACGACGCGGCGACCGAGGACTCGGTCCCCCGCCTCGCGATCGACCTCGATCAGCTGATCGTCCAACTCGAGGACGGCGAGGTCGAGGTCCCGCGGGACTTCGAACCGCCACCGCCGAACCAGATCGACACGAGCTGCGTGGCCGGCGTGCTGGGCTACCTCGTGACGGCGGGAGCGATCGAGGAGGGCGACCTGATGCTCTGGTACTCGGGCGTCAACGTCGACGACCCAGGGCCGGTGAACGACGCGGTGCGCGCCATCCTCGCCGAGGGCGACTGCCTCAAGAACTAGTCGGGCTGCCCGCCGCTGGCCCGCCGGCGCCCGGCGTGTCGGGTCGCCACACGAAGCTCAAGGCGCCCGTTTCCTCCTCCAGCTCGATCTCCGGTTGGTGGACGCCGTGGTGGTCGGCGTAGGCGTCGACCACGGTGTCGGGGTCGCCCTCCTGGATGACGACCCCGTCCTCGAGCCACAGGCATCGGTCGGAGAGCCACTTGATCTCGCCGTGGGTGTGGGAGACGAACACCACGGTGGTGTCGTCCTCCATGAGCTTGCGGATCTTGTCCGCTGAGCGGAACCGGAACTCGACGTCGCCCGCGGAGAGCAGCTCGTCGATGAGCATGATCTCCGGGTCCAGGAAGGCGGCCACCGAGAAGGACAGGCGGGTGAACATCCCGTTGGAGTACGTCCGGATCGGCCGGTTGATGGCATCGCCGAGGCCGGAGAACTCGATGATCTCCGGCGTCCGCTCGCGGATCTCCGACAGCTCCATCCCGGCGAGGAGGCCACCGAGCTTGATGTTCTCGTGGCCGCTCAGCTGGAAGTTGAACCCGACCCCGAGCGAGAGCAGCGGTGTGACGCGGCCGCGGACGGTGATCCGGCCGCTGGTCGGCCGCAGGATGCCGGCCAGGGCACGCAGGATCGTCGACTTGCCGGAGCCGTTGGGACCGACCATGCCGAGCACCGACCCTCGGGGCACCTCGAAGGAGACCCCCTGCACCGCATTGACCGTCCTGGTCAACTTGGTCCGCCGGCGCAGGGCCTGCATGCTGCGGACCAGGGTCGGCTCGGCCTCGGCCCACGTCTGGTAGGTGATCCAGAGGTCCTCGACCCGGATGGCGATGTCGTCAGAGGCGGACGGCAAAGTCGCGCTCCTTGGCGAGGAAGACCGGCAGACCGACGACAAGTGCCCCCACGGTCCAAGCGGCGGCCCACACGAGGTAGCGATGGGCGGGCCACTGGGCCGACAGGGCATCGTCGAGGGCTGCGTAGTAGGGGTAGAGGGGGTTGAGGGCGAGGATGCGGCGGAGGTGGGGGGGGATCTCGTCCACGGTGTAGATGACCGGCGTCAGGAAGAGCCAGAGGCGGGTCAGGTAGGTGAGGAAGTTCGTGGTGTCGCGGAAGTACACCGTCAGTGCCGCCAGGGCGAGGCTGACACCGTAGATGAAGCCGGTGAGCAGCACGACGACCACCGGGACCGCGAGCAACGAGATCCCGAAGGGCTGGCGGAGGACGGCGCGCACCGCCAGCAGCACGACGAGCGTGGGCATGAGCGTGATCACCCCGCCCATCAGGCTGGAAGTGGGGAAGACCCCGCAGGGCATCGAGGTGTTCAAGACCATTCTGGTGTTGGCGAGCACCGAGCTCGCTCCCGTGGTGATGCCCCCGGCCACGTACTGGAAGATGAACACTCCCATGACGATGTGGGCGATGACCATCCGGGCGTGCTCCTCGTCGCCCGAGGGTCGCATCACGCCGCGGGCCAACATGTAGACACCCGCCATCATCAGGGGGCCGAGGACCAGCCACGCCTTGCCGAACGTGGTGTCGTAGTGCTGGGCCTTCAGGCGGGTGCGGGTCAAGTAGTTCAGGAGGCTGCGCCGGCTCCACAACTCCCTCGCGTAGCGTGCCAGCGACGGGGGTGGCTCGTCGTCGCCGTAGATGACGGCGTGTTCGAAGGAGGAGGTGGAGGTGCCCATGAGAACGACAGCATGGCGGACAGCTCGTTCGGCGAGCCAGCGCAGCCATTCTATAGGCCCCCGCCGCCACCGCTCGCCGCGCCACGCGGCGCCGGGCGCCGCTCGTTGACCGAGCGCCCCGCTCGGCCGCCCCTCGAGGTGGACGCGGCGGCACTCAGGCGGATGGCGGGCGGCCAGTTCGCCGAGCTCGCCGCCCTTCACCAGCGTCCGATCACCCGCTTGGCCCTGGCGGTGGACCGCCGGGTGCAGCGGCTGGCTCGCCTCGCTGGCGCCCCGGTGGTCAGCGAGGGCGGGGCGCGGCTCACGTTGCTGGGCGCCGGGCTCAGGGTCGGTCGAGCGCGCCGGCAGCGGCGGCGGGCCGACCTCGACCGCGCCGTCGAGGCCCTCGCACCGGTTCGCGCCGATCGACGGCAAACCGTCGTCGTGGTCGAGGCGCCGACGGCGGGAGTGGACCTTCCGCCGTTCATTGCTCCCGACGAGGTCGTCGTGGCCCGTCCGGTCGGCGACGAGGGGCTTGGTGCGGCCGTCGACCGGGTCGTCGCCGGCGTCACTGGCGACCTCGTGTGCCTCATCCACGCCTGCTGCGTGCCGCTGGAGTCGGGCTGGCTCGATCGGCTGGCGGCCCCGCTCGACGGCGACGTCATGGCCGCCGTGCCGCAGGTCGTCCACCCCGAGCGCCGGCTGTGGTCCAGGACGCCCCACGACCTCCGGGTTCGCCACCTCGGCGCCGAGGTGGTGGTGGAGGACGATGCGCCCGTCCTGGTGGCCATCGGTGCGGGGGCGCGGCCGTCGGCCCCCGAGCTGGCGGGTGGCGAGGTCGTCACCGCGGTCGGGCCCTGCCTCGTCGTGGACCGGGAGGCGTTCCTGGCGGCCGGCGGACTCGGGGCGTACGAAGGCCTCGACGTCGCCATCGCCGCGCTGTGCAGCCGACTGGCCGATCACGGCGCCCGCACGGTCGCGGTGCCCGAGGCGGTCGTACTCGACCGTCGACCGGTGCGCTCCCGGGCGGCGCTGGTGCGGCCGGTGGTCCCTGCCGGCGCCGACTGGCGCCGATTGCTGGACGAACGGGGTCCGGCGCTGCGCCGGCGAGCCTCGGGGGAGGCTGATCGCCTCAGGGTGGCGGTGAGCACCGCGGCGCTCCCGCGCGAGCGCGGCCGGTGGGGCGACTGGGAGTTGGGCGCGGCACTGGCGCGCGCGCTGCGGCGGCGGGGGGCACAGGTCCGGGTCCAGGACCGCGAGCAGGTCGACGATCCTGCGAGCCGGGCCTGCGACGTCCACCTCGTCCTGCGGGGCCTGGTGGGGGTCCGTCGCTCGCCGGGGCAGCGCCACGTCCTGTGGGTGATCAGCCACCCCGAGCTGGTCGCGCCCGAGGAGTGCGACGAGGCCGACCTGGTGCTGGCCGCGTCACCCCGGCTGGCCGCGCACCTGCGCGACCTCACGGCCACGCCGGTCGAGGTCCTGCTCCAGGGCACGGACCACCACCGGTTCCGCCCGATGCCCCCCGTGCCCGAACACACACATCCGGTCACGGTGGTGGCGAACACCCGCAACGTCTTCCGCCCCGCCGTGGCGGGAGCGTTGGCGGCCGGGATCCGCCCGGCCATCTACGGTCGCGGCTGGGAGGGCCTAGTGGCGCGCGACCTCATCGTGGCCGAGCACGTCGCCAACGAGCAGCTGCCCGAGGTGTACGCGTCCGCCGCGGTCGTCCTCAATGACCACTGGGACACGATGCGCTCCTGGGGGATCGTGTCGAACCGGGTCTACGACGTGCTGGCTTGCGGCACGCCCGTGGTGTCGGACTGGTTCCCTGAGATCGACGATCAGTTGCCCGACGGGGTCCTGACGTTTGCCGACTCCAACGAGCTCGGCCACCACGTGCGCGAGCTGCTGGCCGATCCCATGGCTGCCGCCCGCCGGGCGGCGGCGGGGCGGGCGGCGGTGCTGGCGGCGCACACCCTCGACCATCGGGCCGACCAGCTCCTCGCCCTGCTGGCCCGTTACGGCCTGGACCAGGCGCAGCAGTAGGATCCGTTGGCTTGTCCGCGGAGCAGAGGAGACCTGTGAGGCCCGACCGCCCGGCGGGGCCGTTGCCGCACCGGGTCGTCTGCATCGTCGGCATGCACCGCAGCGGGACGTCGATGGCCGCCCGTACCCTCCACCTGCTCGGCGTGTCGTTGGGCGACCCGGACACCCTCCTCACGGCCGGTCCGGACAACCCTGCCGGCTACTGGGAGAACGGCGCCGTCAAGGAGCTCGACGACCTGGTCCTGAGCCTGCTCGGCGGCTCGTGGGACCATCCGCCGGTGCTGGACCCGGGCTGGGAGCTGGACCCGCGGCTGGACCCGCTCCGCGAGCGTGCGACCGAGGTCCTGACCCGGTCGTTCGGCCGGGTCCCGCCGGCGACGGTCGTCGGCTGGAAGGACCCAAGGCTCTCGCTCCTCCTGCCGTTCTGGCGGATGGTCAACCCGGTCGACGCCACCGTCGTGGTCGTCCGCGAACCCCGAGCCGTCGCCGCCTCCCTCGCCGAGCGGGACGGGCTCGACCCACCGCAGGGCGCCCTGCTCTGGCTGCGCCACCTGCTGGCTGCCACTGAGGGCGACGACCACCTGCTGGTCGACCAGCAGGCCTTTTTCGACCACCTCCCGGCCACGCTGGAGGTGCTGGCCGACCACGTCGGGGTGCCTCGTCCGACCGGCGAGGTCGAGGCCACGGTCCGGCGTGATCTGGATCCCGGCCTCGTCCACCACCGGGTCACCTCGGTCCCGGTGCCGTCGGACAACCCCTTGGTGGCGATGGCGGACGCGGTGTGGAACGGCGGCGAGGTCGACCTGGTGGCGCTGGCCCCGGACACCGCCGAGGGCATCCGCCGAGGCTGGCTGCAGGCGCCGGCGGACACCCGCCAGCTGGCGGAGGCGCGGGCTCGGGTTGTGGCCCTCACCGAGGAGATCCGGTCCCGGAACCGGCAGCGGGACGCGCAGCTGGGGACGCGGGTCCGACGGCGGGTGCGCTCGGTCCGTCGCCGGATCGAGGGCACCACCGGGTGATGGCGCCCGCGGGCGCCGCGACCGGGCGCACCCTGGTGGTGCCGGACGGCTGGTGCATGGACTGGATCTCGATCGACCGGCTCGAGCGGGCCCTGGCGGCGGCGCCGTCCACCGTGGCCGGGGTGGGCGCCGTTCCGGGACCACTACCGCCGGGTGGCAGCTATCGCACCCACGCCGAGTGGCGTGCGCTCCGCCCGGTGCACCTGGAGCCGGTCGACGGTCCGGTCGCCGGTGCCGTGCTCGTGCGCGAGGACATCGAACACGAGGTCGACGACGGCCAGGTACACGTCGCCGGGCCCATGGCCGTCGATCGGGGTGCGCACGTCCACGACCCGCTCGCCGACCCCGGGTCGATCGAGGTCGCTCGCGCCGACGGCCGTTCGCCGTTTCCGGTCCGGCCGCTCGTGGTGTTCCTCGCCCTGGAGGCCGGCGGTGGGGAGGCCCGATGGGCCCTTCGCCTGGTGAACGACCTCCTCGCCGAGGACGTGGAGGCCCGCCTGGCGACGGTCGAGATCGCCGAGGGACCCCACCTGACCCGGCCGTGCCACCCGGATCCGGCCTCGATCGCCGCGCTCCGACCCCAGGTCGTGGTGGCCCTGGACACCGGTGCCGCCGCGGTCGCCTCCCGGTGGTGCGGGTCCGACCGTCGGACCGTCGTCGTCGAGGTCGCCCCGGACCTCAGTGCGGAGTCCGAGCTGGTGGACTGGCGCATCGGGCGGGCGTCGGGTCGTCTTCGGGCCCGCATCGGGACCTCCCTGGGTGCGGCGACGTTCGCCGCGCTGGTGAACCGGCTCTGCTCCGGCCCCCTCCCGGTCCCACCGGGCCAGGACGTCGCGCGGTGACGGTCACGCCACGGATCAGCGTCATCGTCCCCGTCTACCGCGGGGCGGTCGAGACCGAGCGGTGCCTCGCCAGCGTGCTCGACCACGCGCCGGCCCTCGCCAGCCCGTTCGAGCTGGTGATCGTGGACGACGCCAGCCCGGAGCCGGCGGTGCGCGCCGAGCTGGAGCGGTTCGCCGCCGAGCCGACCTCGGTCGAGGTGACCCTCCTGCGCAACCCGGACAACGTCGGCTTCGTGGCGTCGGCCAACCGGGGCATTGGCCAGGCCGACGGCGACGTGGTCCTGCTCAACGCCGACACCGTCGTGACCGCCGGGTGGCTCGACGCCCTGGCCGACGCGGCGCGGGGCGAGGACGTCGCCACCGTGACCCCGCTGACCAACTTCGGCTCGATCTGCACGCTGCCGCCCCCGGTCGTGGCGGCGTTCGGCCTCGACGGACCCGCGCCCCGGATCGACGCCTGCGCGGCCTTCGTCCGGGAGCAGTCGCTCGGTCTGCGGCCCGAGGTGATCACCGGCGTGGGCTTCTGCCTCTACGTCACCCGGGAGGCGATCGACCGGTGTGGGCCGCTCGACGAGCGGGCTTTCGGGCGGGGCTACGGCGAGGAGGTCGACTTCTGCCTGCGGGCCACCCGAGTGGGCTTTCGCCACCTCGTCGAGGACGCCACCTACGTCCACCACTGGGGCGGGGTGTCCTTCGGTGCCGAGCGGGTGGCGGGCCTGGCCCGGGGCTCGGCCGTGGTGCGGGAGCGCTACCCGTACTTCCGGGCGACCAACGCCCGCGAGCGCGCCGAGCATCCCCTCACCGTCGCCTTCAAGGCCCTCGAGCTGGCGCTCACCGAGCGGAACCCGGCGCGGCCGCACGTGCTGCGCCTGCTGCACCAGCCGTCACCGGCCACCGGCGGCACCGAGAAGCACGTCCGGGCACTCGATGACGCCCTGAGCGACCGCTTCGACGTGTCGGTCCTCCACCCGGTCGAGTCCGGCTTCCTCCTCCGGACCCGCTGGATGGTGGGCGGCGCGGAGCCCGTGGAGCACGAGCTGCTGCTCCCCGGGGGAGGGGTCCGGGTGAGCGAGGTGCACGACACGGTGGCGGCCGCGGCCCTCCAGACCGTCCTCGACCTCTTCGACGTCGACATCGTGCACGTGCACAACCTCATCGGCCACTCGCTCGCGCCGCTGTCGGTCCTTGCTGGGTTCCCCGGGCCGGTCATCTGCACCGTGCACGACTTCTACCTGGCCTGCCCCAACCACTCCCTGCTCCATCTCGACACCGAGCCGTGCGGCATCCCCGAGGACCTCGAGGTGTGTTCTCGCTGCCTGCCGGCCAGCCGCGTCGGCGAGCCCGTGTCGTACCTCCGTCGCTTCCGGGCGGAGGTCGAGGCGCACCTCGACGTCGTGGACCACTTCGTCGCCGCCAGCCAGAGCGCGGCCGACCACCTGCTGCGGGCCTACGACGTCGACGAGTCCCGGATCGAGCTCATCGAGCACGGGGCGATCATCGAGGTGCCGGGCCAGCGGGTGGTCGACGAGCGCCACGTGCTGGAGGACCCCCTCCGGCTGGCGTTCGTGGGCCGGGGCTGGCGCAAGAAGGGCCTCGACCTCGCCAGTGACCTGGCCGACGCCGGAGCGGCCTCCGGCATCGAGGTCCACCACTTCGGACCGCTCGAGGAGCCGGCGTCGCCCCGCTTGGTCGGACACGGGACCTACGACAACCGCGAGCTGCCTCGGTTGCTCCGGGACGCCGGCATCCACGTCGTCCTGCTGCCGGGCCCCTGCTCCGAGACCTTCAGCCACGTCATGACCGAGGCGCTCGCCGCCGGACTGCCGGTGATCGGTGCCGGCTACGGCGCGCTCGGCCAGCGGATCCGGGCCCTCGGGGTGGGCTGGACGTTCGACCGCCAGCAGGAGGGCGAACTACCGTCTCTGGTGGAGCACCTCGACCGTTGCCGACCGGAGGTCCTGCGGGCCACCGGTCGGGCTGCGGCGACGGAGCTCCGATCGACCGCCGCCACCGCGGACCGCTATGCCGAGTTGTACCAGGGAGCACACCTGCCGACGGACCGAAGGCGGCCCACCGTGACCGACCATGCTGATGCCGAGGCAGATCGACTCAGACGGCACGCCCGCGCGCTGGCGGCAGTGAACCATCAGCTGCACGCCCAGCTCGACGCGACGGCGACGACGCGAGGGCGAGACCTGGCTCGACGCTGGTACGACGAGCTCGAGCGCCGCGCCCCGCGGACCCAGCGGAGCCTCGAGCTGGTCCTGGAGGCGGCGGCCTCCGGGCGGCTGCTCGTCGACATGGCCAGCGCAGCGGTCCGTCGCCGTCGGGGCTGACACCCGACGGCCTCTACCCGCCGGCAGGACGACGGGTGTCGGCCACCAGCACCAAGATCAGCGCCGGGACGGCGACGTCCGCCGCCACGGTGATGCCCTCCTCGAGGCCGGCGACCCGGGGACCGGTCACCGGTAGGGGTCAGATCGACCGTCGGAAGCACACGTCCGAGATCATCGCTCCCGATCCGTGGCCGCCATCGGTTCGCCGCCCTGGATCGCCGTGCGTTGGCGGTCCAGCCAGCCCAGGAGCACGGCCACCCCCCTTGGGTCGTGGCGGAGTTGGTGCCCGGCGCCGGCCATGATCTTGAGCTCCGCCAGCCCGTGGGCGTCGGCCAGGGCCCGGGCGTCGAGGGCGGGGACGAGGTCGTCGTCGGCCCCGTGCATGACCAGCAGCGGCCGGGGAGACAGCGCCTCCGCACAGCTGGCGGGCTTCACCGCGCGCAGGCCCAGGGCCCACTGGTCGACCGACTCCGGCTCCCGGTCCCCGAGGATGCCCAGCTCCCGAGCTCGTCGGAGCAGCTGACGGGGGGCACCCGCCCAGCCGGAGAAGTCCGCCGGCGCCCCGAGGGTGGCCACGGCCCGGACGCGGGGATCGGCCGCACCGGCACAGATGGCCAGGGCCCCGCCCGTCCCGAAGCCCACGATGGCCACGCCGTTCACGCCGGGCAGTCGGCCGACGTGGTCCACCGCGGCGCGGACGTCGTTGCCCCAGCCGTCCATGGAGAACATGCCCTTGGACGGACGACAGCCCCGGAAGTTGAAGGCCAGGACGACGGCGTCGATGTCCTCGGCGATCCGGTCGGCCAGCTGCGGGTAGGTGTGGGCCGACTTGGGCCCGCTGCCGTGACCCGACGGGAAGCCGTGGCAGACCACGACACCTGGGCGTCGGGCCGCCGACCCCGAGGGCCGGGCCAGGTGGCCGGCGAGGGTGATGCCGTCGACGGAGAAGTGGTGCTCGAGGGTGGTCGTCACGCCTCGGCGCGGGACCCCCGCCACAGCCGGTACCCGCGGTTGCGGGCCTCGGCGAGGGTGTCGGGCCCGAACGCCAGGAACGCCTCGGCCGCCATCAGGTCGTCGATGGCCCCGGCCGGGGTGGCGTCGTCGTCGAGGTCGTAGACGACCTGGGAGCGCTTGTCCCCGAGGAAGCGGTTTTCGGCGAAGCCTTTGGGACGGTCCATGGGCGAATCGTACGGGATCCCGGAGCGAGGACCGAAGCTACGGTGGCTTGGTGGCTGCCCTCCCCGCCGACGAGCGGCCCGTCGACCCCACCCCGGTCCACACCGACGACCTGCCGCTGACCCCGACGCGGGACCGGCAGATCCCGGCCACCGCCTGGATCGAGGCCCCACCCGAGCTGCTGGCCCTGGGCGACGACCTGGGCCGTCCGCTCGTCGCCTACAAGCGCCGCATCGGCCCCTGGCTCCTCTGGCGGGCCGGCCCCGCGGCCCGGGCCGATGCCCGCTACCTGGCCGTCGACCACCGCGACCTCGGCCGGCAGTTCCGCTACCGCCTGCACCCCGACGGCTCGGGCGAGGGCGCCGGGCCCAGCGGCGAGACCCACGAGCGCTTCCGGACCTGGAAGGAAGACCTCCGGGACCACACGGCCTGAGCGAAGGACGGGGTGACGCGACGAGGGAGCGGCCATGGCGGCCGCTCCCTCGTGCGTTGTTGTCTGCTCTGGACTTTCCGGCGGGCGTTGACACCAGGAGGGACCAGCCCCGGCCGCACCGCCGTCGGTGTCCGGATGGTATTCGCTACGAGGTCCAGTGGCCGCTAGCGGCCGAACACCTCCGAGGTCCCAGATCGTTCACCACTCAGTTGGACCACCTCCTTTCCTCGGTCTGCCCATCAAAGCACACCGGGAACCCCACGGCGGGTCATGTTTCGGCATCGGGGCCCAGCGCCCCGATGGCGGCCAGGTACGCTGCCTCGGCGGCGAGCACGGCCCGCACGTCCGCGGCGCTGATGGCGCGGCCGTCGGCCTCGGCCCGGGCCGTCAGATCGGCCACTGCCAGGTCGTCGGCGATGTCGACCTCGCCCTCCCGGTCGACCAGGTGGACCAGGTGCCAACCGAGCAGCGCCTCGACGTCCTCGTAGCTGAGGCGAGCCGACACGTCGTCAGGGAGCGCACTGGCCACGAACTCGATGGCCTCGTCCACCTCGAAGAGCACCGGGGCCTCACGAGCCGCCAGGAGGGTGTCGGCCCGCTTCAGGGCGAGCACCGCGATGGCCCCGACGGCGAGCGCGGCGAGCAGGACGAAGAGGAGTGCCACACCCACAGGTTGGCCCTACCGGGCCCGGGTCCGCAAAGGGCCCGATCGTCGAGGCCCGCCGCTACCCCCGCCCGACAGGTGACGACCTCTGGGCCCACGGGTGCGGGCCCGGGGCCTCGGCGGGGTCAGGCGCGGCGGCCGGTGATGAACCTGACGGTGTCCTTGACGGTGGGTTGGGTGGCGGACATGGCGGTGAGGGTGCGGGCCGCCGAGGCGCCGCGGGGTGCGGTGCCCTGCACCGTGACGACGACCTTGATCCAGTGGGTGCCGTTGGGCGCCAGGTTCGGTGTCGTGTAGGTCCCGTTGGTGACCGCAGTGGTGATGTCGGCCCCGGCAGGGTTGCGGTAGACGACGGTGAACCCGCGCGTCGAGCCCTGGCCTCGGAGCCGGAGTCGTCCGCCGACGGGGGCGTCGTTCTGCGCCGTGACCCAGTATGTGACGCTCTGGCTCCGGGCGGCGGTGCCGGTGCGGGTCTGGCCGGCGCCGGTGGTGTTGTAGATGTCGTTGCCGACGAGTGGGCCGGTGCCGCGTCGGATCCTGCCGTCGGGTCGGGCAGCGACCACGGTCCAGCTCCGCGCCGCGGGGGTCGCGTCGACGTTGTAGGAGCTGTCGACGGCGACGACCTGGAAGGTGTGGGGGCCGGCGGTCAGGTTGGTGTAGCTCCTCGGTGAGCTGCACGGGGCGTACGCGGCGTTGTCGAGGCGGCACTGGAAGGTCGCCGGTTCGGTGGCCGAGAAGCTGAAGGTGGCCGACGTGTTGGTCACCGTGCCCGACGGGCCCGAGGTGATGGTCGTGTTGGGCCGGGTCGTGTCGGGCGTGGGGCTGAGGTCCAGGGGGGCGAAGCCGATCCCGTAGTGGTCTTCGCGCCCGAAGCGTTCGCCGTCGCTGCCCACCCAGAGCCCCTGTGGGGTGGGGTACAGGACCATGGTGCCGTGGTGGCGGGACTTGGTCGGGTTCCAGGCCAGAGCCATGCCGGTCACCGGGTCGATGGCGCCGATGCCCGGGCGAGAGACCGCGCCGGGACCGGCCGAGTCACTGCCGGCGGGGTTGTCGAGCCAGCGCTGATGGCCCCCGACATACACCGCCGCTCCCGTGATCGCCACGCTGTGGAGCGTGTCGCCGCCGGTCTGGTTCATCCAGGTGGGCGCCGCGTTGGCGCTCACGTTCGCGGTCTCGAACCGGGCCGCCGCGTCACACACCCCGCGGGGATACGCCCCTCCGGTAGCGACGATCACGAAGTAGCTGCCGTCGGGCGAGAAGTCCACGCCTCGCGCACTTGCCATCGTGGTCCACACGGTGCAGTCCAGGTCGAAGCGGGGGGCGTGCCAGGTGCTGAGCGTGGCGGTCGCGCCGAGGTTCAACATGAAGGCCCGCTTGCGGCCCAGGCCGTTGACGGTGGCGAAGTTGCCCGTGGCCACCAACCGGGTGCCGTCGGGGGAGACGGCGATGTGTTGGACCCTGGTCTCGTCGGACGGTTCGACCACTCCGGCGACGGTGATGGCGATGGCGCCGGTGTTCGCCCCGGTCGTCGGGTTGAGCGCCGCCACGTGCCCGGTGAAGTTCCCCGCCGCGATGACCGCACCGTTGGCCAGCTTGATGTCCGACACCGTTCGCAGGTTCCCCGGCAGGAAGGTCGGGTCGATCCGGTTGTTGACCAGGTCGTACTTGACCAGGCCCCGGCGGGTGATCCCGTTCACTTGCGAGAAGGAGCCGGAGATGAACAGCGCGGTCCCGTCCGCGGTGGCCTCGATGGCGCCGACGGTCCCGTTGAACGCCAGGTCGAGCGGTGACACCACCCCGGTCTCGCGGTCGAAGGCCACGAAGTTCTGCCGGGCATAGGTGGTCGTCCGGGCCCAGTCCTGCACCTGATTGAACAGGCCACCGGCATACACGGTGTCACCGACCTGCGCGAAGGCCCGCACGTCCTGGGAGGGTTCGCTCAAGACGATGTGCGGGGTCACGTCAGCCGGGTTCGCCGACACCACCGCCGGCTGAGAGATCGATGCCTGCGCCGGCGGCGTGCTCCCGACAGCCAGCGTGCTCCCTACGGCCATCGCCACCACTGCGCAGGCCGCCGCCTTCTTGACGATCCTCACGTGTTTCCTCTCGGGCTTGCTCATGGCCTTGCCCCTGGCTCGCGGTGTCGCTCCGGAGGCCAAGTCACCCGCCCGTCGATCCCGCCGATAGGACCGGCCCGGCCCGGGTGCGTTCGGTTGCGTCGACGCCTAGGCGGCGTGGGTGGAGCGGGGCGGCGTCTCGCTTATCGCGTCCAGGAACGACGTCGGCCCGAGGAGATCCTCCGCCGTCGGCTCCCCCGGGTCGCCCGCCCTGTCCTCGTCCGCCACGACCCGGTCCGCGGTGTCCTTGACGGCCTCGGCGGAAGGCTCGAGCGTGGCGTCGGGGCGGGCGACGCGCGCCACGGACTCCATGGCCACCGCGATCCGCTCCCAGGCCTCGGCCATGAGCTCGCTCAGCTCGGTCATGGTCATCAGCGTGTCCTCGGCCCACGCCAGGACCTCGGCCTCGTCGGATCCCTCTGGCGGGGACTGCGGGAGCGAACACCGCGCCCTCTCGGCCCAAGCAAGGCTCTCTGCCGCCGCGTCGAACGCCGCGGCGGTGATCTCGGTCGGCGTCTCGACGTCCATGGTGCTACTCCCATCCCTCCGTTGCCGCACGTGAGCCTAGGCGCGTCGGTCACCCTCTGTCACATGGCCGGTCACGGGGCGGGACGGAGCACCTCGTCGAGGGCGGCCAGGACCCGGGTCTGTTCGTCGTCGGTCATACCGCTACCGCTCGGCAGGCACAGCCCGGTGGCGAAGAGGCCTTCACTGGTGCCGTCGACCCGGGCGGGGCAGCCCGCGAAGACCGGCTGGAGGTGCATCGGCTTCCACAGCGGTCGGCTCTCGATGTCGTGGCCCTCCAGGTGCAGGCGCACCGCCTCGCGGTCCACGCCCGCCGTGGCCGGGTCGATCATGATGCAGGTGAGCCAGGCGTTGTCCTCAGGGCCGTCCGGGCCGAAGGCCACCCCGGCCCGGCCCGCCAGTGCCTCCTGGTACCGCCGGCGGATCTCCCGGCGGCGGGCGATGCGCTCGGTCAGGGTCGACAGCTGGCCCCGGCCGACCGCGGCCAGCAGGTTCGACAGCCGGTAGTTGTACCCGACCTCGGTGTGCTCGTAGTGGGGGGCGTCCTGGCGGGCCTGGGTGGCCAGGTAACGGGCCCGCTCGGCCAGGGGTTTGGAGTCGGTGACCAGCATGCCCCCACCCCCGGAGGTGATGAGCTTATTGCCGTTGAATGACAGCACCCCCAGGGCCCCGAAGGACCCCGCCGGCAGGCCGCCGAGGGAGGCCCCGATGGCCTCGGCCGCGTCCTCGATGAGGGGGATCCCCCGCTCGGCGCACAGCGGCCCCAGCCGGTCGTAGTCGGCGCACCGCCCGTAGAGGTCGACGACGATCACCGCCGCCGGTTGGTCACGCCCCTCCCGCTCGCGCTCGTCCAGCTCCTCGGCCAGCAGGGCTGGCGAGAGGTTCCAGGACGAGGCCTCGCTGTCCACGAACACCGGCCGGGCCCCGACGTAGGTGACGGCGTTGGCCGACGCCGCGAACGTGAAGGTCGACACGATCACGTCGTCGCCGGGGCCCACGCCCAGCTCCAGGAGCGCCAGGTGCAGGGCGGCGGTACCGCTGGACAGGGCCACCCCGTGGGCCCGGCCCGTGACCGCGGCCACCTCCTGCTCGAAGGCGGTCAGGTCCGGGCCGACCGGGGCCACCCAGTTGGAGTCGATGGCCGAGATGAGCAGCTCCCGCTCGGCCGCCCGCACGTCGGGGGGCGACAGGTAGATGCGGCTCACGGAGCGCAAGGGTGCCGGGTCGGTCGGCTCCGCGCCAATGCGGCCTCCTACACTGCGGCCCATGGCGAAGCTCGTGGTGGTGGGCCAGGGCTACGTGGGGCTCCCGGTGGCGGTGCGGGCCTGCGAAGCGGGCTTCGACGTGGTCGGCCTCGACGTCGACGCCGACCGGGTCAAGCGCATCGAGGCCGGGGACTCACCGGTCGAGGACATCACCCCCGAGCGCCTCGCGCGCCGCCCTCGACACCGGCCGCTACCGGCCCAGCACCGACTGGGCCGACTGCGCCGACTTCGACGACGCCGTCATCTCGGTGCCCACCCCGCTGCGGGACGGCAACCCCGACCTGAGCTACATCGAAGCCGCCGCCGAGGCCCTCGCCCCCCACCTGACCCGGGGGGCCTGTGTGGTCCTCGAGTCCACGACCTACCCGGGCACGACCGAGGAGCTGGTGGCCCCCATCCTGGAAGCCGGCTCCGGGCTCACCGCCGGAGACGACTTCGCTCTCGGCTACAGCCCCGAGCGCATCGACCCCGGCAACCAGGAGTGGACCTTCGAGACCACCCCCAAGGTCGTCTCGGGCATCGACGCCGCCTCCCTCGAGCGGGTCCAGGGCCTCTATGACCGCCTCGTCGAGCAAACGGTGCCGGTCTCCAGCCCCATGGAGGCCGAGCTCACCAAGCTGCTGGAGAACACCTTCCGCCACGTCAACATCGCCCTGGTCAACGAGCTGGCCATGTTCGCCAAGGACCTCGGCATCGACGTCTGGGAGGCCATCGACGCCGCCTCCACCAAGCCCTTCGGCTACCTGCGCTTCACCCCGGGCCCCGGGGTCGGCGGCCACTGCCTGCCCATCGACCCCTCGTTCCTGTCCTGGCGGGTGCGGGACTCCCTGGGCCAGGCCTTCCGCTTCGTCGAGCTGGCCAACGACGTCAACTCCCACATGCCCGACTACGTCGTGCGCCGCCTCGTCGTGGCCTTCAACGACCAGGGCCAGGCCGTCAAGGGCCGGCGCATCCTGCTCCTCGGCCTGGCCTACAAGCGCAACACCGGCGACGCCCGCGAGACCCCGTCCGCGGTCATCGCCCGCCAGCTCCTCGCCCTCGGCGCCGACGTGCGCGGCGCGGACCCCCACGTCGCCGACGACGAGTTCGCTCCCCCGGTGACCCGGGTCGACGCCACCCCCGAAGAGGTCGCCGCCGCCGACGCCGTGGTCCTGCTGGTCGACCACGACGACTTCGACCTTGACGCCCTGGTCGAACACGCCGCCTACGTCCTCGACACCCGCCACGTCGTGGCGGGCCCCCGGGTCGAATACCTCTGACCACCCGGCTCGGCGGGCCGGGCCTGCCCGCGGCGGCGGTGGTGGCGGGGACCGCCGTCCTCGTCGCCGTCGACCGCCTCCCGGGTGCGGCCCTGGGCGTCACCGCGGTGTTCGCTGTGGCCGATGTGCTGCCGGAGCCACTCCCCCGCTGGGCCACGGCGGTCATGGGGGCGGTGGTCCTCGCCCTGGCCGTGGATCCCGCGGGGGCCTTCCCGTCCGGTCTGGTGGGCGGGGTCGAGGCCCTCGGGGTGGGCGTCGCCCTGGGCGCGCTGGCCCCGACCGTGGGCCCCCTGGTCGGCACCTTGGTGGTCCTGGGCTCGGCGCTCGGCGTCTACCTCACGGTGCCCGACACCGAAGGGATCCTCGCCGTGGGCGCAGTTCTCGCCCCCCTGGTCGTCCTCGTCCTGTGGCGGCCACGGGACGGCTGGACCGGGAGCTTCGCCCTGGCCGGCCTGCTGGCCTGGGCCGCGGCGGACGGCGGCCGGGGCCGGCCCGGCGCCGCGGTCGGCGCCCTGGCCTGCGTGGCGCTCATCGCCCTACCGGTTGTCGTCGCCCCCGTCTTGAGCCCGGACCGACCGGAGCCACCCGGCCCTGCCCGGCTCGGGGCCCTGCTGGCGGTGCAGGCCCTGGCCGTCCTCGCCTGCTCCCGCGGCGCCGGCCTCGAGACCGGCGCCGCCACGGCCCTGGCCATCGCCCTGCTCACCATGGCCGTCGCGGCCGGCCTCGAGGCCGTGCTCCTGCGCCCGCGGGCCACTCGCTGACGGCCGCCGGGTCTGACCGGCCGCCGCCTGAGCCAACCCATCCTTGCGGCACCCCGGCGCGGCCCTGACCGCCACGTCCGACCGACGCCGGGCCTGCCCCGTTCTTCCGGCAGACTGGGGCCATGGCCACCGGCACGCTGCACTACGAGGACACCCAGGCCGAGATCCACAAGGTCGTGGTGGGTCCGGTGGACAACAACGTCTTCGTGCTGCGGTGCAAGCAGACCGGTGACGCCGTGCTCCTCGACGCCGCCAACGAGCACGACCGCCTCCTCGACCTCTGCCAGGCCCTCGGGGTGCGCACCGTGCTGGAGACCCACGGCCACTGGGACCACATCCAGGCCGTGCCCGCGGTGCGCGACGCCGGCTACCAGGTCGGGGTCACCGCCGAGGACGCCGAGATGCTCGACGCCTACGACTACCTGCTGGAGGACGAGGCGGTCATCGCGGTGGGCCGCCTCCGCCTGCACACGATCCTGACCCCCGGCCACACGCCGGGGTCCATGTGCTTCCGGGTGGAGGGCTCGCCCGTCCTGTTCAGCGGCGACACCCTGTTCCCCGGCGGGCCCGGCGCCACCGGCTATCCCGGCGGTGACTTCGACGGGATCATCGAGTCCATCGACCGCCGCCTCTTCACCCTGCCCGTCGACACCCTGGTCCTGCCCGGCCACGGCGACGACACCACCATCGGCGCCGAGCGGCCCCACCTCGACGAGTGGATCGAACGGGGCTGGTAGGTCTCCTCCCCCCGCTCGGGCGCCATGATGGGACGATGACCGCCGGCCTCGCCCTGCGCCGGGCCGAAGGCGACGACCGGCCGGCCATCCTGGCCTTGGCCCGAGCCGCGCTGGGCTGGGACGACGACGACCGCCACGACGCCTTCTTCACCTGGAAGCACGCCGAGAACCCCTTCGGCCCCTCCCCCATGTGGGTGGCCGACGACGACGGCGAAATCGTGGCGTTCCGCACGTTCCTGCGCTGGGAGTGGCGTCGGCCCGACGGGTCGATCGCCACGGCGGTGCGGGCGGTGGACACCGCCACCCACCCCGACCACCAGGGCCGGGGCCTGTTCCGGGCCCTGACCATGATGGCCGTGGACGAGCTCATCGACGAGGGCGTCGACTTCGTCTTCAACACCCCCAACGACCAGAGCCGCCCCGGCTACCTCAAGATGGGCTGGGAGCTGATCGGCCGACCACCGGTGCGGGTCCGTCCCCGGGGCCCCGGCGGCCTGCTCCGCCTCGCCCGGGCCAGGGCCGCGGCCGCCAAGTGGTCCGAGCCGGCCACCTTCGGCCAGTCGGCCCCGGACGCCTTCGCCGACGACGACGAGCTGGACGAGGTGGTCGAAGACCTGGCCCTCGACCTGCTGGCCACCAACCGGTCGGCCGCCTACCTCCGGTGGCGCTTCGGCTTCGGCCCGCTCCACTACCGGGTCGTGCGCCGGGGGGAACGACTGCGCGACGGGTTCGCCGTGGTCCGCCTCCGCCGGCGGGGCGGCGCCGTGGAGGGCACGGTCTGCGAGCTGGTCGTGCATCCCGGCGACCGGGGTGCGGTCGGTGACCTCCTGGGCCAGGTCGACGGCGCCGACTACCTCCTGGTCGCCGGCCGCCTCTCCCCCTTCCAGGGGGGCCTGCTCCCCCTCCCCCACCAGGGCCCCCAGGTCACCTGGCGGGCCCTCAACCAGACCGAATCACCAACACTCGCCGGCTGGAGCCTCACCCTCGGCGACCTCGAGCTCTTCTGATGGCCACCGCCCGCATCCTCCTCGGCCAGGCCGTGAAGGCCACCGCGGCCGCCGTCGACCTCGTCCGCCGGCCCCCACCGGGCCTGGTGGTGCTCATCTACCACCGGGTCGGCGCGGGCACGGGGGCCGAGGTCGACCTGCCCGTCGCCACCTTCGACGAGCAGATCGCCTGGTTGGCCGAGCACCACCGGCCCGTCACCCTGGACGAGGGGCTCACTCACTTGGACGCCGCTGAGCCCGCGACCGGCCCCCAACCAGTGGTCGTCACCTTCGACGACGGCACGGTGGACTTCGTCGACCAGGCGCTCCCGGTGCTGGTACGGCACCGGGTCCCCGCCCTCCTCTACGTGGCCACCGACTTCGTCGAGCAGCAGCGGCCCTTCCCGCCCGACGTCGCCCCCGTGACCTGGAGCGGTCTGAGCGAGGCCGTGGCCACCGGCCTGGTGACCATCGGCTCCCACACCCACACCCACGCCCTCCTGGACCGCCTACCCGACGGCGAAGTGGACGCCGAGCTGGACCGTTCGATAGAGCTGATTGGTGACCACCTCGGGGTCACAGCCGAGCACTTCGCCTACCCCAAGGCGCTGCTCGGATCCCCAGCCGCCGAAGAAGCGGTGAAGGCCCGCTTCCGGTCCGCCGCGGTGGCCGGCACCCGGTCCAACCCCCCGGGCGCCACCGACCCCTACCGGCTGGCCCGGTCCCCGATCCAGGTCAGCGACGGGCGGACCTGGTTCCGCCGCAAGGTACGGGGCGGCATGGCCGTCGAAGACGGGCTCCGACGGACGATCAACCGGCGCCGCTACGCCGGGGCCACCACGTGAGTCGACCCCGGCTGCTGCACGTCACCACGGTCGACATCAGCCTGGAGCTCCTCCTCGGCCCCCAGCTCCGGGCCTTCCAGGACAAGGGCTACGAGGTGATCGGCGCATCCGCCCCCGGTCCCTTCGTCGAGCGCCTCGAGGCCGACGGCATCCGTCACGTGCCGCTGCGTCACGCCACCCGGGGCTGGTCCCTCACCAGCGACGCCCGGGCCCTGGCCGAGCTGTACTCGCTGTTCCGGGAGCTGCGGCCCACCATCGTCCACACCCACAACCCTAAGCCTGGCGTCTACGGCCGCCTGGCCGCCAAGGCGGCCCGGGTGCCGGTGATCGTCAACACCCAGCACGGCCTCTACGCCACCGAGGACGACCGGCCCGCCAAGCGGGCCGCCGTCTACGGCCTCGAGCGCCTCGCCGCCACCTGCTCGGACGCCGAGCTGGTCCAGAACGAAGAGGACCTCGAGACCCTGGCCCGGCTCCGCGTGCCCCGCCGCAAGCTGACCCTGCTGGGCAACGGCATCGACCTGGCCCGGTTCGATCCGGAGGGCGTCGATCCGGACGCCGTCGCCGCCCTCCGCCAGGACCTGGACCCCGACGGTGACGCCGTGCTCGTCGGCGCCGTGGGCCGCCTGGTCCGGGAGAAGGGCTACCCCGAACTGTTCGCGGCCATGGACCAGGTGCGAGCCCACCACCCGGAGGCTCGCCTTGTCGTGGCCGGCCCCGCCGACCCGGACAAGGCCGACGGCGTGACCCAGCCGGAGATCACGGCCGCCGAGCAGGCCGGAGTGCGCTTCCTCGGCATGGTCGACGACGTCGAGACCCTCTACGCCGCCCTCGACGTCTACGTGCTCGCCTCGCACCGGGAGGGGTTCCCGCGCTCGGCCATGGAAGCCGCGGCCATGGGTCTCCCCGTGGTCGCCACCGGCATCCGGGGCTGTCGCCAAGTGGTGGATGACGGCCACACCGGCCTGCTCGTCCCCGCCCGGTCACCCGAGCGCCTCGCCGCCGCCATCACGGACTTGGCCGCCGACAAGGATCGCCGCCGAGCCATGGGAGCGGCCGCTCGCACCAAGGCCCGGGCCGAGTTCGACCACCAGCAGGTGGTCGACACCACCCTGGCGACCTACGACCGGCTGTTGGAGACGCGGAAGCGGCCCGCCTGACTATCGCCCGGCCGGCGAGCGGCGTCGCTTCCGACCCGCTGCCGGAGATCACCGCTGCCCACCGGAATCGGCGGCGGGCAGGATCGTGGCTGGTCACTTCGCGATGCGTACGTTCCCCAGATAGAGCACGTCCAGGCCGCACGTGAAGAAGGTCCGGATGGCGTCCTCGGGTGAGCACACGATCGGCTCCCCGTTGAGGTTGAAGCTCGTGTTCAGCACGAGCGGCACACCGGTCAACTCGTCGAACGCCGAGACCAGGGCATGGAACCGAGGGGCGTGGTCCGCGGTGACCGTCTGCAGCCGACCGGTGCCGTCGGTGTGGACCACGGCGGGCACCTCCTCGGCCTTCTCCTTGATGAACGGGAAGACCCGCTCCATGAACGGGACCTCGGTCCCCTCGGGACATTCGAACCACTCCCCGACCCGCTCGGCCAGGATGGCCGGGGCGAACGGGCGGAAGGCCTCCCGGTACTTGATGGCCGAGTTCACGATGTCCTTGCCGTCCGGACGCCGAGGGTCGAGCAGAATCGACCGGTGTCCCAGCGCCCGCTGGCCGAATTCCATCCGCCCCTGGAACCAGCCGAGGATGCGGCCGTCGACGAGGTCGGCCGCGGCCCGCGCCGACGGATCGTCGACGACCTCCACGTTGGGCAGCCGGTACTTCTCGGCTGCGGCCAGGCACGCTTCATCGCTGTAGGCCGGGCCCCAGTAGTTGTGCGGGGTCGGTACGGCCTTGATACCGGTGCGCTGGGACTCCAACCAAAGCGCGGCCCCGACGCTGGTACCGGAGTCGTCGGGGCAGGAGGAGACGAAGGACTCCCGAAACGGCGTCAGTTCGGCGATCTTGCCGTTGAACACGCTGTTCATGAAGCACCCGCCACAAAGGGCGACCCGGTCGAGGCCGGTGCGCTCGTGGAGGATGGTGAGGACCCGGCCTGCGACGTCCTCGAAGACCTTCTGCGTGGCGGCCGCCAGCTGCTCGTGGCGGTGGGTCAACTCCTCGCCACGGCGCCGCGGTGGGCCGAAGCCCCGGACGAACTCGTCGGAGTACATCTTCGGGTGGTGGTAGTTGAAGAACTCGAAGAACTCGAGGGCCAGCCGGAACGTGCCGTCATCGTGCACCGTGAACATCCGGCTGAGCTCCTCGTAGAACTCGTTGTCGGGGTCCGCGGCGGAGCCGAGGGCCATGACCTTCCACTCGTCGGAGTCGGGCCGGTAGCCCAGGAACTGGGTGATGGTGCCGTAGAAGAGCCCGAGCGAGTGCGGGAACTCGATCTCGTCGAGGATCTCGATCTGGGCGCCCCGCCCGACCGCCAGCAGGCCGGTGTTGGTCTCGGCCCGGCCGTCCAGGATGAGGATGGCGGCCTCGTCCCAAGGGCTGAGGAAGTACGAGGAGCCGATGTGGGCGTGGTAGTGCTTGACGTAGGTGATCGGCGGCGAGCCCTCGAACCCGTCGGTCAGCGTCAACTCCGGCGACGGCCCCGCCCCGGCCACCCGCATGAGCCGCGCCGGCACCTGCGACAGGTGCTCGGAGCGCCACCGACGGGCCAGGAACCCGCTGGGCATCGACTGCAACTCGATCGAGGGGTTCCACGCCACCGCGATCTCATCGATGTCGCCCAGCTCGAGACCGGCCTCGTCGAGGCAGTGCTGGATGGCCAACTCGGGAAAGACCCGGCTCTGCTTCTGGCGGTCCAGCCGTTCCTCGGCGATGGCGCTGATCACCTGGCCGTTCTCTACGAGGGCGGCCGAGCAGATCAGCACGTCGTGGGTGATCCCGAGAACCTTCACCTGCCGGTTCGTCCTTCGTCTGATCGGTGTCCGCTGGCGGACTGAGGCTAGCGGCGCCTATTTGCCGGATCCCAGGACCCAGACAGGCGGCTGATCAGATGCCCAGGCGCTGGGCCAGCAGCTCCCGGTGGTAGCTCGGGTCACCGAACAGCAGCTCGGAGCTCTTGGCTCGCTTGAAGTACAGGTGGGCCGGGTGCTCCCAGGTGAAGCCGATGCCGCCGTGGATCTGGATGTTCTCGGCGGTGGTGTGGAAGTAGGCCTCGGAGCAGTAGGCCTTGGCCAGGCTGGCCACCGTGGGCAGCTCGTCGTTCAGCTCCGCCGCGCACCAGCCGGCGTAGTAGGCCGCCGACTTGGCCGACTCCACCTCCAGCAGCATGTCGGCGCACTTGTGCTTGATGGCCTGGAAGCTGCCGATGGGCCGGCCGAACTGGACCCGGACCTTGGCGTACTCCACGGCCATCTCCAGGCACTCCTGCGCCCCGCCGACCTGCTCGGCGGCCAGGGCCACCGCGGTGAGGTCGAGGACCCGCTCCAGCACGGACCACCCGCCGCCGTCGGTGCCGATGAGCGTGGCCGGGGTGTCGGCGAAGTCGAGCTTGGCCTGCTTGCGGGTCTGGTCCATGGTGGACAGGGCCGTGCGGGTGAGGCCCGAGGCGTCACCGGCGACGGAGAACAGGCTGACGCCCGCATCGGTGCGGGCCGCCACCAGGATGAGGTCGGCCACATGGCCGTCGAGGACGAACATCTTCGTGCCCGACAGGGTGTAGCCGTCGTCGGCCTTCGACGCGGCGAGGGTGATGCCCTCTTCGTCCCAGCGACCGTTCTCCTCGGTGAAGGCCAGGGTGGCCTTGGTCTCGCCGGAGGCGATGCCCGGCAGCAGGCTCTTCTTGGCCTCCTCGTCCCCGCTGTGCAGCAGCGTGTTGGCGGCGAGAACAACGGTCGAGAAGTAGGGGGCGCACAACAGCCGGCGGCCCATTTCCTCCAGCACGACGATGAGCTCGACGTAGCTGTAGCCCGAGCCGCCGTACTCCTCGGGGACGATGAGGCCCTGCAGGCCCATCTGGCCAGCCATCTGGTCCCAGACGGCCTCGTCGTAGCCCTCCTCGGTCTCCATGAGCCGCCGGACCTCGGCCTCGGGCGACTTGGTGTCGAGGAACTGCTTGACGATCTTACGGAGCTCTTCCTGCTCCTCGGAGAATGCGAAGTTCACGGCGCAGTGTCTACTAGACCGCTCGGTCAAGTGTCACGCTGGCCCGACCTCGCTGGCCACAACCCACGGGACGACGCCGGGATCGGCCCAGGTGCCCTTTCGGCTGATCAGCCATCAGTGGCGCCGAGCACCTCCAGAAGGGCCCGAGGCCGGTCGATTCGGTCCAGCCCGGGACGGCGTGAGTGCAGATGTGCGCTGACGACACCGAGGCGGTCGACACGACCGTGTAACCCCTGTTCATGCCCGTCGCCTTCGTCGGCGGATGCCGGGACGGCGAAACCTGAGTCGGCCCCAATCGCCCTGCTCTCCTCACCGAATTCTCACAAGATGTGGCCGCTTGTGCCGCTCTCAGTGTTGGGTCAGACTGTGGGTACGGGTCCCAGTTGGCGACCGATCCGGTCGCTGACTGGGACCGGTGCTATGTCGCTGAGCTATACACGTTCCTGAGGGGGCCGTCATGCCGGGCGCAGTAGTGAAAACTGAGACTGGCCTCGAGCGGGCCATCTATCTCGAGAACGGGCTGTTCGCCGTTCGCCACGAGCCCGCCCATCCGAATGGCCGCGCGGTGGTCATCTGCCCACCTCTTTTCGCCGATCTCCTCGCGAACTACCACCGCGAAGTCCCCCTTTCACGGCGCCTTGCATCAGCTGGCTACACCGTCGTGCGGTTTCACTACAGAGGCACCGGATCAAGCGGGATACGGACGGAGGCGTTCACCCTCGACTCGGCCGTCGAGGACGGTCTGCTCGCGCTTGGCGCACTTCACGGCATAGAGGACGTGACCGTGGTTGGCACACGGCTATCCACTGTCATCGCCGCCGAGGTCCGCAACATCTCCCAGGCAGGGCAGCTGATCCTCTGGGATCCCTTCGTCAACTCGCGCGCCATCTTCCGTGAGGGATTCCGTGCTGGGCGAATGCGCCAACTCGCCGATCAGGATGACGGTGGCTCAAGAGAGGACTTCCAGGCGACGCTTGAAGCCGGCGGCACGGTTGACCTTCTCGGCTGCCAGGTGCGAGCAGAAACCTACAGATCATTCTGGGACCTCGAGCTATGCGAGCGTTTGGGTCAGCCCGGCAGGTTGCTTCTCGTTCCCTTCGGCGAGGTCCCTGGATCAGGTGCGCAACGTGTTGCGGACTGCGCGCGAGCTCGGACCTTCGACGTAACGGTGAGTCTGGCCTCTACGCGCGAAAGCTGGTGGTTCCAGGACGAGCACGACCGCGGCATCGGCAGTCTGGCGAGCGACACACTCGCCTGGCTCGAGGACAGCGATGAAGGTCATAGGACGCCTGCCCGCCAACCGACCAGTGAGTACGACGAGTGGGCGTACGAGGGAATCGTGATGCGACCGCAGTACATCACGGCGAACGCGAGCAACTTGTTCGCTCTGGAAAGTCGGCCACAGTCGACCGCGCCCCGCTTTCGGGGAGTCCAGATCTGGGGCGCCGGACGGTTTCCGAGCTCTGGACGCAACCAAGTTCGGGTCAAGCTGTCCTCAGCCGTGGTCCACCACGGCGGCATCGATCTTCGGATCGACAGGCCGGGCGTTGGGGAGAGTCTGGGGGAACTCCCACCGCTCGATCTGGCGAACCCTGATTCGTCAGAAGGCGCAGCCATGGCTGGATACCTGAGGTCCCAGCCATCGCTGCCGCTACTGGTCGTGGCGAAATGCTACGGGACGCGCATCCTCTTTGGGATGCTCGACGAACTCGACGACCTAGTTGGGGTCGTGTTGCTTGGTCCGCCTGTACAGGACGCGGATCACTTTGAGGCTGCCGTTAGTCATCGCTCGTTTGGATTCATAGTCCGTCAAGCGTTGCGCCAGGTGAATGCCCGAACGCTGACAGATCGCTCATCTCGGCAACGCCTATGGGACAAAATCATCTTGACCGTTCGCGCCAAGCGAAAGGGAATGCGGGCAGGCAGTTTTCCGGATGCGAAAGGCGGATTTGTTGAGGGTATCGAATCGCTGGTTAGTCGAAATGTGCCGGTCCTCATAGCATTCGCCGGCCGTGACCATTTCTATCGTGACTTCGAGACGGCGCGAGAGGGTCACCTCGGTTCACTTCTGACCGACGCCGCCGACCGGGTCGAGATCGCCGTCTTCGACGGCGCCGGGAGCATGGACTCCACAACGAAGATGCAGGATGATCTCGTCGATACTGTCAGCAGTTGGATCGGCCGCAATGTTGCCCGAGGCGGCCCCAACCCCGATGAGGCGGTGCTCGGAACCGCCGATGCACCGGCGTGAACTTCGACTGGGATGACGATCAGGCATCCCTACGCGAGGCTGTCATCCATCTGGCTCGGAGCCAACTCAACGACGGCGTTGTGGCCCGGGACCGCGAGATGGTCTTCCCGACTGAGGCATGGAAGCACTGTGCCGCCTTCGGCATCCAGGGATTGCCGGTCTCCCCCGAGTACGGCGGCGGCGGTGCCTCGGTGATGTTGCAGATCGTCGCCCTCGAGGCACTGGGTTACGCCTGCTCGGACAACGGCTTGGTCTTCTCACTGAATGCGCAGATGTGGGCATGCCAGCACCCGATACAGAGGTTCGGCACCGAGGCGCAGAAGGTCCGCTATCTGCCTGGGCTCGCGGACGGCTCGATCATCGCCGCTCATGGCATGAGCGAGCCCGGCTCAGGATCGGACGCGTTCGCCCTGTCGACGACAGCGCTCCAAGTCGACTCCGGTTGGGTCCTCAACGGCTCGAAGACCTTCGTCACCAACGCACCTGTCGCGGACCTCTTCCTCGTCTTTGCGACGACCAACCGTGCACGCGGCTTCATGGGCTTGTGCGCGTTTCTCATCGAGCGATCCACCCCCGGCCTCACGGTCGGCGAGCCGCTCCACAAGATGGGCCTGCGTACTTCGCCGATGGCGGAGGTTTTCCTCGAAGACTGTGAGGTGCCGGAGGACGCGCTACTCGGCCGAATTGGTGGTGGAATGGCGGTGTTCAACTCCTCGATGGAGCGGGAGCGTGCTCTGATCCTCGCCTCGACTGTCGGAACCATGGAGCGAAATCTCGAACGAACGCTCGCGCATGCTCGCGAACGTGAGCAGTTTGGTCAGCCCATAGGCCACTTCCAGGCGGTCGCCCATCGCATTGTCGATATGAAGCTCCGACTGGAAACGGCCCGGCTGCTGCTCTACCGCCTCGGGTGGCTCATGGAGGAGGGCAGAAGCACTGCGCTCGATGCCGCGCTCTGCAAACTGCACCTGAGCGAGTCCTTCCTGACCTCAAGCCTCGATGCAGTCCAGCTCCACGGCGGCTACGGCTACATGACCGAGTATGAGCTCGAGCGAGATCTACGCGACGCGGTGGGTAGCCGCTTGTACTCAGGAACGTCCGAGATGCAACGGAACATCGCCGCGCATGAGCTGGGGCTGTGAACCCTTCGAAACAAAGGTGAGAAACGTGGACTTCGACAACACCATCCGAGAGATGATCATCAGGGATCTCCGCTGGTCAGGGTCCGCCAGCGAGTTGACATCCTCCTATCCCCTACTCGACAACGGCGCCATCGACAGCCAAGGGATTTACCAGCTCGTCGTGCTACTCGAGGAGCGCTACGACGTCGAAATCGACGACGATGACCTCGTTCCCGAGAACTTCGAGACGATCGCCGATATCGCCGCACTGGTCGCCTCAAAGCGAGAATGATGCAGGCATTCCTGCTCCCGCACCTTCTCGAGCGGGCGGCGACCAGCGATCCTGCCGCTATCGCGGTCGTCGACGGCGAGCGGTCCTTGACCTATGGAGAACTCGAGGCACGCAGTGCACAGATTGCGAACCTCCTTCGAGATCACCGCGTCGCACGGGGTGATCGCGTCGCCCTCTACCTCGACAAGTCAGTAGAGGCGGTCGTCGGGATCTGGGCGGTGCTCCGAAGCGGAGCGTGCTACGTCCCGCTCGATCCGAGCGCGCCCCTGCCCCGTCTCGGCTACATCGCGGCCAACTGCTCGGTGTCCGCCATCCTGACAAGCGAAGCGCGTCACGACCAGGCATTGGTGATCGCGAACGACGCCACAGAAGCGCCCGCCGTGCTGCCCCTCGATGGCGCCGCGCGAGAGGAGCTGGCGGGCCTGTCGACCGAAGCTCCGGCCGTGGCGTCGGTCGATCACGACCTCGCGTACGTCCTCTACACCTCCGGATCGACAGGGCACCCAAAGGGAGTCATGCTCAGCCATCGCAACGCCCTGGCCTTCGTCGACTGGGCCGCGTCCGCGTTCCGGGTGGGGGCGGACGACAGGCTCTCGAGTCACGCGCCGTTTCACTTCGACCTCTCGGTGTTCGACCTTTTCGCAGCTGCCCACGGCGGCGCCCGTCTCGTACTTGTTCCCCCGAGAACCTCGGTGTTTCCCCGCGAGGTCGCGACGTTCATTCGCACCTCGGGGATAACGGTGTGGTACTCGGTGCCATCAGTGCTTAGCGCTCTGGCTCTGCGCGGTGGTCTCAGAGACCAAGGCCTTCCGACGCTGCGGACCGTCCTGTTCGCGGGCGAGGTGTTCCCGACAAAGTTTCTACGTTCGCTGATGGAGCAGCTGCCAGGCGTGCGCTTCGTGAACCTTTACGGCCCGACCGAGACGAACGTTTGCACCTGGTACGAGGTGCCGCGGCTCGCGCCGGGCGAGGAGGACATCCCGATCGGCCGGGCAATTCCGAACGACGAGGTCGTCGTGGTCGACGACGACGGGACGCCAACCGCTCCGGGCAACACGGGTGAGCTCCTCGTGCGTGGTGCGACGGTCATGCGCGGCTACTGGGCTGACCCGGAACGAAACTCGGCGAAGCTCGTCGCGCATCCCTTTGACACGCACGCCACGGATCGCTTGTACCGCACAGGCGACCTCGTCGAGGTGCTCGATGACGAAAACCTCCGGTTTGTCGGTCGCCGCGACAACCAGGTCAAGAGTCGCGGCTATCGGATCGAACTCGGGGAGATTGAGACGGCGTTGAACGCCGACGAACGCGTCATCGAGTGCGCAGCGATCGCCGTTCCTGATGAGCTGATCACCAATCGGCTCGTCGCATTCGCCGTGGTCGCCATCGGAACGGTGACCGAGCACGACCTGCTGACGAGCTGTCGAAGCCGCCTTCCGGGCTACATGGCACCACAGCAGATAGCGCTCCTCAGCTCCATGCCGAGGACGTCGACCGGCAAGATCGACAGGCAGGCGCTCGCCGTCCGCGCTTCGGGCCTCGTCGACCCCTGAATTCTGAGCCGGATTACCGCCGGAGCGCCCGCTTCAGACGATTGACCGCCCGTGCTGAGCGCCGTGTAGGGATCATCGAGTAACTGTCGACGCCCGCTCGGTTCTTCCATGGGAACGGCTGGTCCGGTGTCTCCACCCCAAGGAACCCAACCAACGGCTCCCACCCGTCGGTCACGTCGAACACCAACAGGTTGCTACGACCGGCGAAGTAACGGATCACTGCCGAATGATGTTCCTCGCGTGCGGCCAGCCACGCCCTTTCGTCGATGACCAGGAAGTCCCCGGAGTAGAGGCCCCGCGCGGCCCGTTCCTGGTTGGCTTCTACGTGCCGGCGTCTTGAGGCCAGCCAAGAGTCGGCGTCTCGTGTCGTGAGGACGAATCGCGATCCCGGGTACTGCTCGTCGAGTTTGCTGAAGGCATTCACGAGCGGCTCGATGTCGAAATAGGCGTCGTAGTCCTCACCGACGTACGTGAGAAGCGGCAGGTCCTCGGGGTCGGCTCGGATCACGAGCTTCGCAGTGTCCCGATCGCCGTAGTGAAGCACGGTGAACCCGAGAATCCGCAGCGCTGCAGCCACGGAATGGGTTCCCGTCTTGTTGAGACCGATCCCGAAGATCGTCTCGCCGACTGAGGTTCGCCCCGTTGACCGGTCACGATGGATACGCGGCCCGGTCGGCCTGGGGTTGAGGGTAGTGGTGCTCCCACTCACGCTTGAACTCCTCGGTGAACGAACGCCGGGTCGCCGGCTCCTGCTCCCATCACTGACATCGCCAACTCTTACATGGGGTCACCGGTAAGAAGGGGGACCCTCAGTCTGGAGCTCCCCCCTGGTTGACCTTCAACTCGACATCGCCCGCGGCTTCGACGACCCGCCACAGCGTCCGGCGGATCCTGGCGATGGGAGGAGTACTGTTGAGAGCGGCGCCAGTCCCTGTGATCGGTCGGAGTTAGGACGAACGTGATCGAGAGGTTGCGAGGTCAATTCCCCTGGTTCTTCGTAATCGGGGCGCCGAAGGCCGCCACGACCACGATCTGCGCTCATTTGGAGAAGCATCCCCAAGTCGTCCTCAGCGATCCGAAGGAAACGGACTTCTTCCAATGGGACCACCACTCGTACGAGCGCTACTTGGAACACTTCCATGCTCCCACTTCTGGGACCAGAATCATCGGCGAAGGATCTCCCCAGTACTCGTGCACTGGGACCTGGCCGAAGACGCCGGCGAGGATCGCCGAGTTCGCTCCCGACGCGCGCATTGTCTACGGAGTGCGTCATCCGCTAGACCGACTGCGCTCGTACGCACGCCAGCAACGCCAGAACCGCACAGTCTCCCCTCGCTCGACCATGTTCGAAGTGATCCGCGGCGTTCCTCGCGTCATGGACTCCGCTCTTTACGCGACTCAATTGCGCCGGTACCTTGACTACTTCGATCGAAGTCAGGTCTTCGTCTACTTTTTCGAGGAATTCGCCGTTGACCCACCTTCTACACTTGGTGCACTCGCGTCACATCTGAGTATCGAATCCGAGCTGTTCCGTACCCAGCCGACGCTCCAGGCCAACGCGAGCGAGGCATTCGGAGGCGAGCCGACCCTGCTGTGGAACCTGCGGCGTTTCCATCCGCTTCGTGACGTGATCCCCGCGGGAATGCGGGCTGCGATTCGCCGCCAAGCCCTCGCCCGAATCACAACGACGCTACCCGCCGATGGGTGGACGCCCGATGCGATCGAGTGGGTGCGCAGCCGAATCGAACCGGATGTCAACGAGTTCTTGGAATTGGCAGGGCGTCCCGTCGACTACTGGGGCTGGGTGCCGAGCGACCTGGCAGGCGACGAGGCCGAAAACGTCAAGAAGTACTGATGAATTCGGCCCGTGGCTCATAAGCCGGCACCAAGCCAGCTATCCAGGATTGCCGACTTCGGGATCACGTAGACGAGACGCCCGCCTCAATTCGCGACACCGCCTCACCAAAGGGAACCGAGCAGAGCAAGCGTTCGAGCTGCAGATCACGCGTGCTCGTCGCCAGCATGAGCTCGCGGCCCGCCAAACCCAGCCGCACCCGCAAATCGGGATCGGAGCGGAGAACGAGGAGTTGCTCGGCCAGGCGGTCGACATCGCCGGGCTCATAGAGCAGCGCATCGACACCGTCGGTGACCGTGCGACCGACGTCGCCTACACGTGGCGCCACGACCGCCCGAGCACTCGCCAGGTACTCCCGCATCTTCAACGGCGAGTAGTGGAATTCGTGGGCCACCTGAGCCGTGACCACCGTCGCGTCCATAGCCGCGACGTAGTCGGGAACCTCTTCGTACGGCTTCGCGCCGACGAACACGACGGCGTTGGCGAGGCCGAGCGAAGCGACGAGGTGTTCGAGATTCTCTCGCTCGGGACCGTCGCCCACAAGCAAGAGCCGGGCGTCGGGGTCGTCCCTATGCACTCTGGTGAACGCCTCGATCGCCTGCTCAAGGCCATGAAAGCGCCGGAAGCTCCCCGTCCAGCCGACGACGAAACGTCCTTGGAGCCCAAGACGCCGCCGTACCGCCTCATCTGAGACATCGGGACTGAAACGGTCCGCATCGACGCCGTTGGGGCTGACAACGATCCGTTGCTCAGCGACACCGAGACGGACAACCTCGGCGGCGACCTCGTCCGACACACACAGTACGACATCGCTGGCCTGCAGCTGAGGCCGCTCGCCCAAGCGCTCGACGAGGCGCGCCCAGCCTGGGCGGCGCACGCCCCATCTGCGATCCTCCAGGACTCTCGGGGCCTCGACGAACGACACCAGCGGACACCGGTGACGTCGAGCGAGTTGTCGGCCGGCGTCGTGGAACAGGTGGTGGTACTGCCAGACGAACTCCAGCTCGACGCCGAGCCACTCAGGTCTCTCGCCGACATCGGAGTACTTCCTCTGCACCCGGAAGGCAACCAGATCGTTGACCGCCGTACGCACGACCTGCGGGATGACACGCGTCCAACGGCGCCGCGCAATCCTCTGCTCGCTCCCGTAACCGAGGACGACTTCCGGCGACGCCACGGCGTCAGGCGTCACGACCCAGGCGTGCCCGAAGCGCCGGCGGGCGGCTGCTGCCCATTCGGCCGCCCCGATCCAGCAGGCTGCCGCAGTCGCCCATTCCGTGCTCGGCCGCGGCATCACGTGCACGACACCACGAGGCGCCGATGTCCCGGGGCCTGCAGATCCACCATTCGAATGGATAAGCATCAGTCCCTCCCGGCCCGTCGTGCCCTCAAGTGGAGATGAGTTGGCGAGAGCGTGTCAAGGCGGGGGTCCTGCACCGGGAAGCCCGCCCATCAATCGGTCAAGTCGGTTTGGCCATGGCCACGAGGGTGTTCCACGCCAGCTGCTCGGGCAAAGGCGCCCGAACAATCCGGGCAAGAGACCGCCTACCCCTGCTCGGACTCTCGGAACGAAGATAGGTCAATTGTTCCATCGTAAAGCCGTTCTTCGCCAGCAACTGTCGGAGGGTGTCTCTGCAGAACCAACACGTGTGGTCATCGTTGACCCGGACGGCGCCACCGAGGCGATAGACGAAATTCGAGACACCGAAGGCGTTTGGCGTCGTGAGGACCAAGGAGCCGCCAGGGTCCAGATGAGCCCGCACCGTGTCGAAGAACTGCGTGAAGCACGTCAGGTGCTCAAGGAGCTCACCGGCGAACACGACTTCGAATGTCCGGTCGAGGCGGACTGTCTCGGCGTCACCTCGTATGAGGGGATATCCCTGTGCCCGCGCGAGGTCGATCTTCCGTTGGTCCAGATCGACGCCCACCGCTTCCGACGCCGCGTCAGATATCGCGCCGTGCAACCAGTCGGGGCGCGAATGGCCCGTTGCACAACCGAGGTCGAGTACCGAGCGGCCCTCGACGTATGGACGGATGGTCTCGAAACGAGGCTGATGTGAAGCCCGTGACCAGCTCTTGGGCTGCAGGAACCCACGACCCTCTCGAGCATGGTCACCCATGTCGCTGAGTGTGCCCGGTTTCATCGCCTTCTGGCACGCCAAGATGGATCGCCTTCCCAGAACCACGGGGATCATCGATAACGGCGGCAAGACCGTGCGGTGGTGGACGACTCGACGTGCCGTGCGGGTACCGTGACATCGCGGTGGTCATTAGAGGGTTCGCAGGGCGGATGCGGAAGCGGAGTAGGCACTCGTGCTCGAGGTGACATCTGCAACGGTTGCTCGCCCACCGTCGGGTAGGCCACTCACGATCCTCCTGGTGATTTCGCAACTCGACGGCACGGGGGGTGCCGGGCGCTCGGTGGCAGAGCTCGCATGCGGCCTGAGGCGTTCGGGGGTGCACGTCGAGCTCGCGTGCTTTCAGCACTCGGAAGGGAGCCTCGAAGACGACCTGCGCCGTGAAGGGATTCCGGTCGACGTGCTCCAGGTTGACCATCTTTCCGCGGCGATTCGGCGCTTGCGCCGCCTCGTACGCGATCGCCGACCCGACCTCGTTCACACGACCATGTACGCGGCCGACCAAGCGGGCCGGCTCGCGGTCTGGGGGACGGGCACCCCGGTCGTGTCGAGCATCGTCAACCCGACCCACGACGTAACGCTCCTGGTCGACGACACCTGCCCCCTCTGGCGCCGCCGACTCATGTGGGCACTCGACGGATGGACGGCCCGCCACCTGAGTTCGCACATACACGCGATCACCAACGCCGCCAAGGACTCGGCTGTTCGGGGTTTGCGAGTGCCCCCGGACCGGGTGACGGTGGTCCTCCGCAGTCGTGACCCGGTGCGGCTCGGTGAGCGAAGCGAGGAACGTCGCCACGCCGTGCGACGCTCCCTGGGGCTCGAGGACGCCATGATCGTGCTCACCGTGGGCCGCCAAGAGCAGCAAAAGGGACACGTACACCTACTCGACGCGTTCGCGCTGCTAGCCACCGCGCTCCCATCGGCAACGCTGCTCCTCGCGGGCACACCCGGCTCGGCGACCGGGGCGCTTGAAGAACGCGCGTGTGAGCATGGCCTCGAGGGGCGCGTGCAGTTGCTCGGTCACCGAGAGGACGTGGGTGACCTGCTGACCGCCGCCGACGTGTTCGCGTTCCCGTCCCTGTATGAGGGTCTCGGCGGTGCGCTCATCGAGGCAATGGCGCTCCGTACGCCGATTGTCGCGTCGGACCTGCCCGCGGTGCGCGAGGTGACCGGCGACGGGTCGGTGGCGATCTTGGTCCCGCCCGGTGACCCAGCTCGTCTGGCGACTGCCCTGACCCGCCTGCTCGACGAACCGGTCCTCGCCGCCACGCTCGCAGAGGCGGGACGAGCTCGGTACCTCGAGCGCTTCACGCCCGAGATCGAGACCGCCGGGCTCATCAAGCTGTACCGGGCTGTGGCGGGCGAGGGCTGAGCCCGGGTAGGCAACGTCGAGGGTCACCCCAAGTCCCCCTGACCGGCATACTGTCCTGTCAGCAGGGCATCGCCGGCTTCCCGTCGGAATGGTGTCAATCACACGCGGGTCCATACACGACTGTCTGCTGAGATCGAAACGTAGCCATCCGGATGAACCAAATCGCTCCGCTCAGCCCCAGACGATTGATTCGTTCATGGCGAATCGTTTCGGCCTTGTTGGGCATATCCCCAAGCCGGCTCGTGGCCATCGCGGCCTCATCGCTGGCCCGAGGCTTGGCCGAAGCGGGCGTTCTCGTACTCGTGGCGCGAATTGCTCTCGCCCTGTCCGAAGGGACCGACACCTTCGGATTCTCGCTGGGCCCGCTCGGCGGACTAGAGCTTCCGATTGGCAGTGCCCTCGCGCTGGCCGGTGGCTTGGCGCTCACCATGTTCGCGCTCCACCTCTGGACGGCTTCCCTCTCTTCTCGCGTCTCAGCCGACGCCCTGCAGACGACACGCTGTCGTCTGTCCGAAGCGTTCCTACAGTCGGCATGGAGTGTGCAGTCGGCAGAACAGGGGGGCCACCTTCAGGAGGTGCTCACGACTCACGCCGATCGGGCGCAGACCGGTGCAACGCTCATGGCGACAACGTTGACCGCTCTGTTCAATCTCTGCGCACTGATCGGAGTGGCGGTACTCCTCAACCCGAAGGCTGCCGCGGGTCTGGTCGCCTCGGTCGTCCTTCTCTCACTCATGCTGCGCCCGGTAGCCAAGTCGACTCGTCGGCGCGCCGTCACAAATCGGAACGCCAACACCACGTTCGCGACTCAGATGACCGAAGTGGTCGGTCTCGCCCAAGAGATCACGGTCTTCGACGTCGGTCCCGCTGTGACGGAGCAACTGAGGGCATCGGCCGCAGTTGCCTCGCAAGCCACCCGCCGGGTGCACTTCGTCAGACAGCTTCTCCCCGGTGTCTACCAGAGCCTCGCGATCCTCCTCGTCCTGGGGGGTCTGGGCCTGTTCTATGCGGCAGGACCTGGCAACCTCGCGTCGATCGGGGCCGTCGTCCTGCTCCTGCTACGCAGCATCGCTTATGGCCAGCAGCTCCAGGTCGCCGGCAACACGCTGATCGAGATGGGTCCGTATCTACGCAGCCTTCGCGCAGAAGAGGATCGGTATCGGGCGAGCGCACCTCAACCTGGGGGTGATGAGATATGCACGCTGGATGTCCTCGAGTTGGTCGGTGTCGGTTATCGATACGACAACCAACAGGAAGCCCTGCACGGTGTGTCACTCGGGATCAGACGAGGCGACGTCGTCGGCTTGGTCGGACCATCCGGGAGCGGGAAATCCACGCTGATCCAGTTGCTCCTGCGCCTCCGTCCACCGACCGAGGGCGTCTATCGGATCAATGGTCGTCCGGCTGAGTCGTTCTCGTTCCACAGCTGGTATCCGCTCCTGGCCGTCGTGCCGCAGCAACCTCGTCTCTTCGAGGCAACCGTGACCGACAACATCCGGTTCTTCCGTGAGGAGCTCACGACCGCCGACATCGAATCGGCCGCGCGCCGGGCCCACATCCACGACGAGATCCTCTCCTGGCCCGACGGGTACGACACGGTGTTCCACGGGATCGGCAGCGGCGTGTCGGGGGGACAGGCGCAGCGACTCTGCATCGCGCGGGCCCTCGCCGGTAGGCCCCAGTTCCTCGTGCTCGACGAGCCGACCAGTGCCCTCGACGTGCACTCCGAAGCTCTCATCCAGCAAACCCTGGCGGAAATCAAGGGTGAGGTGACCCTCGTCGTGATCGCCCACCGGCTCTCCACGCTGCGCATGTGCCACAAGATCATCGTGCTGAAGGACGGTCGACTCGAGGACTTCGACACGCCCGAGGTACTCGAACGGGAGAACGACTACTACCGAGAGGCGATCGAGCTGTCGCGAGCTGGGTGACCGGGGCCAAGGATTACTACTATCGTCGTAGGAGTAATACACTGGCACGGGTGAGCGCCCCCCTGCTCGAGATCGAGGATCTCCACGTCGCCGCCGACGGTGCCGAGATCCTGCGCGGCCTGGACCTCGTGGTCCCCGCCGGCGAGGTGCATGCCCTGATGGGACCTAACGGCTCCGGCAAGTCCACGCTGGCGAACGTGCTGGCCGGCAGCCCGGAGTACGATGTGACCTCGGGCTCGATTCGCTTCAAAGGCGACGACATCACCGCCTGGGGCGCCGATGTGCGGGGCAAGGCCGGGATCTTCCTCGCGTTCCAGTACCCGATGGCCATCGCCGGGGTGTCGGTCATCAACTTCCTGCGTCAGGCCCTGTCAGCCCGCAAGGGCATCGACCTGTCGGTGCTGGAGCTGCGGCTGGCCATCATGGAGTGGATGGAGCGCCTCGACATGGACCCCTCCTTCGCCGACCGGTACCTCAACGAGGGCTTCTCCGGCGGCGAAAAGAAGCGTAACGAGATCCTGCAAATGGCGATCCTCGAGCCAGAGCTGGCCATCCTGGACGAGACCGACTCGGGCCTCGACATCGACGCCCTCAAGGTGGTAGCTCGGGGGGTGCAGGAGGTGCGTTCGGAGCGGCCCGAGCTGGGCGTGTTGGCCATCACCCATTACCAGCGCCTGCTCGAGCATCTGGCGCCGGACCGCATCCACGTCCTGTGGGAGGGCCGCATCGTGGCGTCCGGGGGCATGGAGGTGGCCCACCGGCTCGAGGCCGAGGGCTACGAGGGGTTCCGATGACCCTCGACGTCGCCGCAGTGAAGAAGAACTTCCCGCTGCTGGCCCGGGAAGTCCATGGCAGGCCAATCGTGTACCTGGACTCGGCCTCGTCCTCCCAGAAGCCTCAGGTGGTCCTGGACGCCATGGACCACTACTACGAGACCACCCACGCCAACGTGCACCGGGGCGTCTACACCATCGCCGAGGAGGCGACCCGGCTCATGGAGGACGCCCGGGCCAAGCTGGCCCGCTTCATCGGCGCCCCCTCCCCCGCCGGCGTGGTCTTCACCAAGAACGTAACCGAAGCCATCAACCTGGTGGCCAAGACCTGGGGCAAGGCCAACCTCGGGCCTGGCGACGCCGTGGTGCTCACGCAGATGGAGCACCACGCCAACATCGTGCCCTGGCTCATGCTGGCTGAGGAGACAGGCGTCGAGCTGCGCTGGTTCGGGGTCACCGACGACGGCCAGCTCGACCTCTCGGACCTCGACCGCCTGTTGGACGGGGCCAAGCTCCTGGCGGTCACGGCCATGTCCAACGTGCTGGGCACCTTGACCCCCTTGCGCCGACTGGCCGACGCCGCCCATGGCGCCGGGGCCCTGGTCCTGGTCGACGGGGCCCAGTTCAGCCCGCACCTGGCCACCGACGTGGCCGAGATGGACTGCGACTTCTACGGCCTGACCGGTCACAAGATGCTCGGGCCGACCGGCATCGGTGCCCTCTGGGCCCGTGAGGAGCTGCTCGAGGCCATGCCCGCATTCCTGGGCGGCGGGGAGATGATCCGCGACGTCCGCCTGGATGGCTGGACCCCCAACGACATCCCGTGGAAGTTCGAGGCGGGCACTCCCCCGATCGCCGAGACCGTCGGCCTCGGTGCTGCCGTCGACTACCTCGAGGGCCTGGGCATGGACGCCGTGCGGGAGCACGAGGTCTCCCTCACCGCCTACGCCCTACGCACCCTGAACGAGCGCTTCGGGAACGAACTGGTCATCCACGGTCCGACCGAGCCCGCCGCCCGGGGCGGGGTCCTCTCCTTCGCCCTCGCTGACATCCATCCCCACGACATTTCCCAGGTCCTGGACCAGGAGGCGGTCTGTGTCCGGGCCGGCCACCACTGCGCCAAGCCGCTGATGCGACTCCTGGGGGTCCCGGCCACGGCACGGGCCTCCCTGTACGTGTACAACGACACCGACGACGTGGACCGGCTGGGCGACGCCCTGGCCCGCACCGTCGAGTTCTTCGCCGGGTAGGTTCAGCGACGCCATGCCCGACCTCGAAGACCTCTACCGCGAGATCATCCTCGACCACTACCGCTCCCCCCGGAACCGGGGTGAGCTGGAGAGTCCCCCGGCGGTGCGCGTGGAAGGATTCAACCCCCTCTGCGGTGACGAAGTCGTCGTCTACCTCGACGTCGAGGATGGCGTGGTCGAGGACATCAAGATCGCCGGCCAAGGCTGTTCGATCAGCCAGTCCTCGGCCTCGATGATGAGCGCGGCGGTGAAGGGCAAGACCCTGCCGGAGGTCCAGGACCTCACGAGGGCCTTCAAGGCCATGATGTCGATCCACGAGGCCGAGATCGCCGGCGAGGACGGCGCCCCCGAGCCCGACGCCCCCGAGATGAGTCTCGGTGATCTCGCCGCCCTGCGGGGAGTGGTGAAGTTCCCGGTGCGCATCAAGTGCGCCACCTTGTCCTGGAACACGCTGGCGCAGGGCCTCGACGAGGCCGTCGGCGAGCCGACGGCCTGAGCCCGGTCCCTCCCGGACCACGCGTCACAGAGACTCGGTGGGCATGGGGTCGGATGCGGCAGGACCCGAGCACATCCGGGTGCTCTGGCTGGTCAAGGGCCTCGGTCCCGGCGGGGCCGAACGGCTCCTGGTCAATCAGGCAGCGGCCGCGGATCGAACCCGCTTCGTCTACGAAGCCGCCTACCTCGTCCCCGAGAAGACCCACCTCGTCCCCGAGCTCGAAGACCTCGGCGTCCGCTGCACCCTGCTGGCCCAGCGGCCGCCGGGGCGCTGGATCCTGCAGTTGCGCCATCGGCTGCGACAGGACCCGGTCGACGTCATCCATGTCCACTCCCCCGCCTTGGCCGCCGCCACTCGGGTGATGGTCCGCACCCTGGGAAGGAATCGGCCGGCGGTCATGTACACCGAGCACAACCGCTGGCCCCGCTACCACCCGCTGACCCGGTGGGTGAACCGGGTGACGTATCGGCTCGACGACGACCACGTGGCGGTCTCCGATGATGTCCGGAGCACGGTCGATGCCCGGAATCGGGACTCGGTCGACGTCCTGGTCCACGGCGTCGACATCGACGGTGTACGGGCCCACCGGACCGAGCGCATCGACATCCGGGCCAAGCTCGGCATCGCTGAGGACGAGGTCGTCATCGGCATCGTGGCCAACCTGCGGGCTCAGAAGGGCTATGACCTGCTGTTGCGGGCGGCCCGCCAGGTTGTCGACCAGGCGCCGAGGTGCCGGTTCGTGGCCGTCGGCCAGGGGCCACTGGCCGACCACGTGGCGACCTGGCACCGCGAGCAGGGGTTGGGTGACCGCTTCCTGCTCCTCGGCTACCGGACCGACGCCCTCCGGGTCATGAGCGGCTTCGATGTCTTCACCCTGGCGTCCACCCACGAGGGCCTGCCGGTCGCGCTGATGGAGGCCTTCGCCCTCGGCCTTCCAGTGGTGGCCACGGCCGTCGGCGGCATTCCGCAGGCGGTCACCGACGGTGTGGAGGGCCTCCTCGTTCCGCCCGGCGACGAAGAGGCCCTGGCGGCTGCCCTTGTCCAAGCGGCCTCGGACTCAGGTAGGCGTAAAGCGATGGGCGAGGCGGCAGCCAAACGGGCCAGCGCCTTCTCGGCGGCCCGGGCCACCCGGGAGCTCGAGAGCCGATACGACCGGCTCGCCAGGCGGGGTGAGCGGCGGGCCTCGGACACACGTCGGAACTGTTTGCCGCCAGGTCCGCCGATGACCGATGCCTCGTACCGGGGCAAGCGGGCGTTCGACATCGCCATCCTGTTCGTGCTGGCGGTTCCCGCCGCGATCCTGGCGGCGATCTGCGCTCTGCTGGTCCGCTTCACCTCACGGGGACCGGTGCTGTTCCGCCAGGAGCGCATCGGCCACCTGGGCCGGTCGTTCGAGGTACTCAAGTTCCGGACGATGGTCGACGCGCCGGAGGGCAACCCTGTCTTCCCCGACGCCGACCGCATCACCGGCGTCGGGGAGGTGCTCCGCCGGCTCTCCCTGGACGAACTCCCCCAGCTCTGGAACGTGGCCCGGGGGGACATGAGCATCGTGGGCCCACGGCCGACGATGGGCTATCAGGTGCAGCGCTATGACGACCAGCAGCGGCAACGCCTCGCCGTGCGCCCCGGGCTCACCGGCCTGGCCCAGGTGAACGGGCGCAACTCCCTTCCCTGGGCCGAGCGGATCGAGTTCGACCTTGGCTACGTCATCCAGAACTCGCCCCGTCTGGACCTGGCCATTCTCCTCCGCACGATCCCGACGATGCTGTCCGGCGCTGGTGTCCATGACCACCCCACCGACGACCCTCTGGCCCGGCCCGATGAGCCCGATCCTGGTGGGTCGTGAGGATCCTGCAGGTGATCACCGACACCGACCGCCGCGGCGCCCAGGTGTTCGCCACCGACCTCCAGGGCGGGCTCGAGCGGCGGGACCAGTCTGTGGAGACGGTTGCCCTGGCTGCGGGCCAGAGCCCGATACGCCTCGATGTCGAGGTGCTCGGGCCGAGCCGGCTCTCCTCGTCCACCCTCAGGGAGCTGCACCGACGGTTCCGCACGGCCGACGTGGTCGTCGCACACGGTTCGTCGACGCTTCCGGCGAGTGCGCTCGCGGGAATCGGCACGGCCACGCCCTTCGTGTACCGCCAGATCAGCGACTCGCTGTTCTGGGCGCCCACCCGACGGCGCCGCGCCCGGGTGCGGGCCGGACTGGCCCGGGCCGAGCGGGTGGTTGCCCTGTCGGCTGATGCCCGCCAGGTGCTCCGTGACAGGTTCGGCGTGGCTACGGACCGCTGCGTCGTCATCCCCAACGGGGTACCCAGAGGCGACCATCGAGCCGCGACCGTCCAGGCGAAGCGGTCGGCGCGAGAACACTTCGGCTTGGACGGGGCTGCGCCCACGGTGGCGGTGCTCAGTGCCCTGGTGCCTGAGAAGGGCGTTGATCTGTCCATCACTGCGGTGGGTCGGCTCCCCGGCGTCCAGCTCCTCATCGCCGGCGACGGGCCCGAACGGGCGGCACTGGATCGACTGGCAGAGCAGGAGGCGCCGCGGCGGGTGTGCTTCGCGGGTTCGCTACCGGATCCCGCCCGGGCCTACGAAGCCGCTGATCTCATCCTGTTGGCGTCGCGCGGCGGAGACTCGATGCCGGCGGTCCTCATCGAAGCCGGCTTCCGCGGCCTCCCGACCGTCGCCACCCATATCGGCGCAATCGCCGAGGTCATCGAGCACGGCGAGACCGGGCTGGTGCTGCCCAAGGCCGATGCGGTCGCCGTGAGCGAAGCCCTGCAGTCCATCCTCGAGGATCCCCGGATGGCCAAGGCCATGGGGGAAGCCGCCGAGGCCCGCTGCATGGAGCGCTTCGAGATCGACGTGGTCGCCGAGGCATGGCTGACCACGCTGCAGTCGGCGATCTCGGACCGCGGACCACGGCGGTCCAACGGCTTCCGCTGAGCGATCAGACGCGTTCGCGCACCACCGCGTGGCGCTTGCGGGCCGTCAGCAGGATGATGCCGCCGAGGGCCACCAGCACGATGCCGACCCGGGCCCAGGGCAGGCTGTCCGAGCCGGTGCGGGCCAGGGCGCCCCCGGCGGCGGCCGAGCAGTCCACCTCGATGCTGAGATCGAGGCCGGCCGGGCCATCGGGGTCACCGTCGAGGCCCCGGGCGATGACGGTGTGGGGCCCGGCCCCGGCGTTCACGGGCCAGGCGGTGTGCAGCACGGCCACGCCGTTGGCGTCCGCGGTCGCGATGCCCAGCACGACCGAGTCAGGCTCGAAGATGAACGTGACATCGCTGCCGGGGGCGGCACCGTCCACGGTGAGGGTCACCGGCTCGGCCGAGGCACAACCGCTGCCATCACTCGAGGTCAGCGTCGAGGGCGAGATGTACTGGGCCGTGGCGGGGCCGACCGCGAGCACCAGGAGCGCGCCGACGGCGAGCGTCCCGATGAGCAAGCGCTTCAGCAAGAGATTCCTCCACCCCGTAGCCGTGGAACGCAGTGTGCCCGATCGTAGCGGGCCGTGTCCATCATCCTCGTCGGCCGCTTCCATGGCTTCGTGATCAATTCGGTGTCACCTCGAGGCTGAAGGTCTTGTCCTCGTCGGACGGAAAGGCCACCGCGGCCCCCGTTGCGGTGCGCACCCAGCCCCGGGATCCGGCCGTCACCCAGTCCTCGGTCGCCTCGACCCGGAGGCTCACCCGGTCCGGGTTCACCAGCGGTTGGGGGGCGTAGCCGAGCCGGAAGGTGGTGGCCGCCGGGACTGCGCCCTCGAGGTGGAACTGCAGCGTGACCCGCCCGCCGGGCGGGAGCTCGACGTAGCGGGAGTAGACCCACCGGTCCCGCTCCCGTTGGGGCTCCATGGCGAGGGGCCTGCCCCCGGACTCGGCCTCGGTGAGGGAGAGGGCGGAGTAGAGCGAGAGGTAGAGCAGGTTCGTCCCCGGTGGGAGGTCCCGGGCGTCACTGCTGCCGATGACGACCTCTGGCAGGCCCGAGGCGGGGGCCCCGTTGTAGAGCTCGACGGTGACGGTGGCCTCTACCAGGCCAGTGGCGGGGTCCCAGTCGGCCCGGTAGTCGACCCGCCGCTCGAGGAACATGTCGATCTTGTTGTTGGCGCCGTTCTGGGTGGTGAGGGAGAGGAAGTCCCCCTTGACCGGCGGCAGGGCCCCGTCGAGGCCCGTGCGCTCCATGAGCGCCTGCTCGGCGGTGTGGACGCTGTGCACGATCAAGCGGCCCTGGCCGACGACGGGACCGAGCACATCGGCCACCTCGCGGGGCCCGGGGAGGTCCCCCTCGGTCAACGCCTCGAAGGTGGCCTCGGAGGCCTCGTCCAGGAAGTCGATGCGCTGCTGTTCGTCCTCCTGGAAGGTGAGGTATTGCTCGCGGATCAGGAAGTCCGCCGCGTTCTCCGCCGTGAGGGGCTCGGCCCGGCCCTCCACCGGGATCGGCCCGGTGAACTCCATGAGCGCCGCCAGCGCCACCGGGTCCACGATGATCGTCCCGTCCACCTCCTGGCCCCCGGCCTGGGGGTAGAGCTCCTCCATGACCTGGGCGACCGAGGGCCCGTCGGGGCTGAAGGTGAGGTCCTGCAGGAACTGCGCCGGCTGCCACCGGCCGTAGCGGGTCAGGTAGTCCTCGGGCCCGCTCAGCGTCCGCTGGTCGGCCCCCGGGGCGTCGATGAGCTCCCGGATCCGACCCGAGCGGGTCAGCTCCAGGTCACCGTCGACGGCGGTCAGCTCCCCGTAGTTGCCGATGAAGCCGCCCAAGCCCCGGGCCTCCGCCGGCTGGGTGAAGGCGATGAAGTAGTGACGCTCGCCCTCGCCCCCGAAGAGCGCCGGCGCCAGCCGGACCGCCTCGATGGCCAGTTCGGCGTCGGGCAGGGCCTGATCGACCTCGTCGCCGAACCTCGCGATCGCCGAGGACAGGGGGTCGACCAGCCACATGGTCCGGGCCTCGGCGACGGCCTGTGAGGCGCCGGCCAGGGCCTCGTAGGCCTGCTCCAGGGGTTGCTCGAAGCCGGCCACCAGCTCGAGGTCCAGCACGCCGTCGTCGAACTCGAGGTCGTCGATGTCGGCCTCGACGGTCGCATCGGCCGCCGCGGCCGAGAGTTGGGCGCCTTCGCCGGCCACCACCGCGGCGGCCCGGGCCTGGTGCCCGAGCACGGGGATGACCCGGGCCGGCCGGCCCCAGGTCCCCAGGGCCTGCTCGGCGGCCTCGAAGTCCTCGTTGGCCGCGACCAGCAGGGCCACCGCCCGCTCGGGCTCGTTGGCCCGCAGGGCCTCGAGGCCCTCACGGACCTCGTTGGCCGCGTCCCGCAGCTGCCGCTCGCTCCGCAGGCCGGCGAACACCAGCCCGGCCGTCGCAACCAGCACCAGTGCGGCCCCGGCCAGCGCAGCGAGCCCGATCCGGCGCTGGGCCCGCCGCCCCGAACGGAGGTAGGCCGAGACGAACACCGGGGTGACGGCCACGAGGGTCAGCAGGCCCGACGCCCCGGCCTCGTCGATGTCGGCGCGCAGAAGGACCTGTACGGCGAGAGCGCCCACGAGGGCCCCGACGGGCCGGGAACGACGATGGGCCACGCCGGCCGCGATCGCCAGGACCACGGCGACCAGGCCGGCGACGAGAAGGGGGCCCCGCGTGGCCACGGCGGCGGCCACCCCGGCCAGCACCACCCAGGTCCAGCGGTTGGCCTTGGCCGTCGCCCCGGCCACGAGGGCGGCAAAGCCGGCCCGCCAGAGCAGGTCGGCCGGCCACCAGCCGGCGGGTTCGGCCTGGCTCAGGGCCCCGCCGACGGCGGAGGCGGCCACGATCGCCCACATCAGGTCGAACTCGGTGCGGCTGGGCGCCCGCCGGCGTCCGGTCGGCCGCCGCCCGACGCCGGGAGAGCGTGCACCGGCCACGGAACGTGGTCTACCAGCCCACGACGGTGGTGCCACGTCACGCCGGAGGCCGACCGCTAAGGTTTGGCGGTCCAGCACAGGAGACCGACGGGTCCTTCGTGCCGCTCTGTCGTCGAGTCCGGGTCGTGTCGTGGAGCTAGCTGACTATCTGCGGGTGCTGCAGCGCCGGTGGCTGATCGTGGCCCTCGTCACACTCCTCGGGTTGGCCGTCGGCTTCTTCACGGCCAGCGACGAGGAGTCCCCCGTCACCTACTCCGCCACCCAGACCCTCAGCGTCGTCCAGCCGACGATCAGCCAGACCGCGCCGTCGGTCAGCTTCACCCCCTCGCAGCTGGCGGTGTACGCGACCGTCGGCGAGGTGCCCGTGCAGGTGGCCGAGGCGCTGGACTATCCCGGGACCCCGCAGGAGCTGGCCTCGTCGATCATCACCGAGCCCGACGACGCGGTCGGGGTGCTGCGCATCACCGCCACCGACGACGACGGAGCCCGAGCCGCGGCGATCGCCAACACCTTCGGCCGCAAGCTCCGCACCGTGCTCATCAGTGACGCCGAACGGCAGGTCCAGGCCGAGATCGCCGTCGCCACCCGCCAGGTCGACCAGCTCCAGCGCCGGACCAACGAGCTCGACGCCCGGATCGCCCAGGCCCCGCCCGACGCCGCCGTCCTGACCGCCCAGCGGGACGCCCTGATCAACCAGTACCGCATCGCCTACGACGAGCTCCAGGCGCTGCAGGAGCGCACGCTGGCCGGCGATCCGGTCGTCATCCTCGAGAACGCCGTCCCCGAGCGGGCCACGCAGGGCCTCAGTGCCCCCACCACCCGTCCGGCCCGAATGGCCCTCTTCGGGGCGCTGGGCTTCCTGCTCGGCGCCGCCCTGGCCCTGGTCCTGGACCGGCTCGACACCCGCATCCGCACCAAGGAGGACGCCGAGGTCGCGAGCGGGCTCCCCGTGCTGGCCGAGATCCCCTTCCTGCCCCGCCGCCACCGCCATGAGCTCATCAGCGCCACCCGGCCTGCGTCACCCTTCGCCGAGGCCTACCGCAGCCTGCGCTCGACCCTGGCCTTCGCCCGCGGGATCGTCCTCGAGCCCCGTGAAGACGGGGTCGATCCGGGCGTCCCGCTCGGGCGGGACATCGACGCCGAACCGACCGTGATCCTGGTGACCTCCTCGGGGCCCTACGAGGGCAAGACCACCACGATCGCCAACCTGGCAGCCAGCTACGCGGAGACCGGCCGCAGCGTGCTCGTGCTGGACTGCGACTTCCGCCGCCCCCGCCTCCACCAGATCTTCGGCACCCGGGAGGTCCCTGGGCTGGCGGACACGTTGGAGGACCCCAGCCGCTTCCACGCCGACCACGAGGTCATCTGTGCCACCTCGGTCGACGGTGTCCGCCTCGTGCCCGCGGGCACCCCCACCGACAACCCCGCCCGCCTGTTCACCCGGGCCCGCACCCTGATCGAGGCGTCGCGCCGCCAGGCCGACGTCGTGCTGGTCGACACCCCGCCCTACCTCGTGGCCAACGACGCGTCCGAGCTGATCCCGTGGGTCGACGCCGTGGTGGTCGTGGTCAAGTCCCGCCGCACCAGTCAGGGCCCCACCGAGCGCATGATCGAGAACATGGCCCGCCAGCAGGCCCCGGTCGCCGGGGTCGTGCTCGTCGGCACCGACCAGACCCAGACGGGCTACAGCCCGTACTACTACCACCGGGCCAACGCCCGCACCGAGAAGGCCCGCGGACGCTGGCGACGGGCCCTGCGCATGGGACCCCCCAAGGACAAGAAGCGGTCGAAGCGGGGCACCGAGGACGCCGTCGGCCAAACCCCGCCGTCGGCCCCGGTCGACGTCAGCGACCTGATCCTCCCCGGCGTGGCCGAGCCCGCGACCGCTGAGGCATCCGACACCACTAACGCAAGCGACGAGGCTGAACAACCCGAGACCAGTGCGGACGGCGACACAGAGCTATCGGACACCGCTGGTGCCGAGGTCGACGCGGAGCGGCTCGACACCGCTGAGGCGCTCGACATCACCGACGCCGATGATGACAAGGCGATCGGTGTCCCGGATGACCCCTCGACCACCAACGGGGGCCCAGCCGGCCAAGTGGACGGAACCGGGGTGCTACCGACCCCGACCACCGCGCCGTGACCGACGTCGACACCACCATCGCCCCCGACGACATCGACGACAGCTTCGTACCCCGGCTCGGCCCGGACTTCGACCTGCTCCCGGTGGGCGGGCAGACGGTTCTCCTGGGCCGCTTCGGCCAGGCCCTGGTCCTCAACGACACGGCCGGACTTGTCTGGCAGTTCCTTGACGGCCGGACCGCGCTGCAGGACCTGGTTGACGACTTCGCCGACGCCCTCGAGGTCGACGGCGAAACGGTTCGGGCCGACATCGTCGACTTCGCCCGGGCGCTGGGACGGGCCGGCCTGCTCGAGGGGGTGGCCGAGCCGATCGACCCCGACAGTTTCGTCGAGATCGACTGGTCCCCGCCCGAACCGATCGCCGTCGGTGAGGTGGTCGAGACGCCTTCCCTGACCCACCTGGACGGCACCCCGGCCGGCCTCGAGGCATGGAAGGGACGGCGGGTCTTCCTCGTTCACTGGAGCCCGACGTGCGGGTTCTGCGTCAGCACCGCCGCCGAATTGGCTGCGGTCGAAGCGGAACTCGCCCAGGCCGGTGTCGACCTCGTGCTCCTCACCCAGGGCGACACCGACGAGAACCGCCGCGTGTTCGACGAGACAGGCCTCAGGGCACCGGCCCTCCTACGGGACGACGACGACGCGGACCCGTTCGCCGGCTTCGGGACCCCCGCCGCCTACCTCCTCGATGCCAACGGCCGGGTCGAGGAACCGATGGCCTACGGCGCCGACGACGTGCCCGCCCGGGCCGCGGAGCTCGCCGGGGTCGACCGACCGGGCGCTTCCGATCCCCAGGCCACCGACGTGGCCGAGACGGCCGACGACCAGGTGCTCTACTTCCCGACCTCCAGCGCCGTCTGCGGCCCCGGAGGCGGGGGCGGCGGTCCGGCGAGCACGACCGAGTGGGCCGGGACCGCGGCGTACCGGGTCGGCGACTTCCACATCGGGGTCCGCTACAACGATCCGGAGACCGCCGCACTGGTCGACCGGCTGATGCCCGGGGCCCGGGTCCATGACCCCCGGACTCCCGAGAACTTCTCGCTCGCCCTGTACCCGGAGCGCAGCGCCCGTTCCCGCCGGCTGAACCTGCTCGTCCGCAATGGGAGCCAGCTTGTACGGAGCCGATCGGCAGCCCGAGCCCTGGCCGCGCTACTGACGTATCTCTCCGCCGACACGACGCCGCCCGACGATGACCTCCTGCCTCTCAACGCCACGGGGGCCGTGGTGGACGGGGCGGCCCTCCTGCTGCCCCCGGGGCTGGTGAACTGGACGAAGCACATCCAGACGAAGCTGGCCCGACGAAGGATCGTCCTCGTGGATGCGCCCTATGTGACCATCGACCTCGAGGCGGGTGAACTGGTCGTACCCGTGCCGTCGGTGCCCCATGACTCCGCGGTCCTCACCGAGGTCGACCGAGGCGCCCGCCTGAGCCCCGAGCTCCCCCGCGTACAGCCCGGCCGGTACCCGATCACGGCGTGGTACCTGAACCGCTCCCCCGACGAGGTCGGACCGCTCTCCCCCGCCGTCGGGGTGGCCTCCGCCTACAGCCTGGTCTCCACCGACGGGGACCCGCAGGTCATCGGCCAGGGACTGGCCCGACTGTTCGACCAGGCGGTCCCTCACGGGGTCTGGCTGGACCGGCCGGGGGCGCTCGACGAGCAACTGGAGCCGACCCACCGGTGCTGAGGAACAGCCCGGGCTCAGCCGCAGGTCAGCACGAACTTGAACTGGGTGTAGTTGCTGACGGCGAGTGAAGGAAAGGTCACCGTCGTCGGGGTGACGGTCGGTGTGCCGCCGGCGCCGCCGTTGCACGTGGGGAAGATGCCGAACACGTTGAAGCGCGACGTCGCGGCCGTGAAGGTGCAACTGCACCCACCGGTGATCTGGAAGACCTCACTGGATCCGGTGCCAGCACAGCTGGGCCCCGTGGTCGAGGTGATGCACGCGCTGTCGAGGGTGTTCGCGCAGCCGGCCCACCCGGACGGGAGGCAGAAGCCGTCCTGGGTCATCGGCCCACAGTTGGCGCCGCTCATCTGGATCCGGTTGCAGCCCGGGGCCGCGGTGGCTGCGGCCGCCGGTGAGGCGATGCTGCCGACGATCACCGGCGCCGTCCACGCCACCGCCCCCGCCGTCGCAACCTGCTTGATCAGGCGGCGGCGATCGATCTGCATGGACATCTCCGCTACCCCACTCCTTCACCAGCACGAGCAACCTACCTGCCCATCGTCGACGCTTGGTGGATGGTCGACGTCAGACCCACGGTCCAGACATCTCCGGCGAATCGACGTGCGCCGGACCCAAAGGGCTCAGCCGCAGGTCAGCACGAACTTGAAGCCGGCAAAGGTCTGGTTCCCGCCGAGGGCAGCGAAGGACACGCTGGTCGCGGTTGACGACGACGGGCTGATGCAGGTGCCGCCCTGAGTTCGTTGCGCTATCGCCGCGGTGAACGTGCAAGAGCATCCACCGGTAACGGAGAACGTCACCGGACCACCTCCGCTGTACGTCGCAGGCGTGATGCAGGCAGAGGGCAAAGCGTTGGCGGCTGGATGGCCTGAAAGCGCACAGTTGTTGGTGCCAATCGTGAAATCATTGGCACCGCTCGGTGCCGTCGCCGCGGCAGCCGGAGACGCCAGGCTGTCGATGATGACGGGCGCCGTCCAAGCCAAGGCTCCCGCTACGACGGAACGCTTGACCAAGGCGCGCCGACCGACCACGGACGCTGGCTGGGGCCCTTCCTCGTCTTTCAAGTCAGCGATCCTCTCCACCTCTGGGCTGTGGATGCCTAACGGCTACCCCCGCGAAATGCGACAGACCGGGCGACCTCCCTACGCATCTTGGCCTGCCCAGAACCCGAATCCTCACAACGTCACCTCGCTCCGTCACCTTGAGCAGGATCATGAGCGGGCGACTGGCTCTGCCTCTATCGCCCCCAGCGTCTCCAGCTTGGCGAGCGCCGGGACCAGATCGACCTCCACCGTCGCGAGCTCCACGCCGTACCCGTCGGCGAGCGCGACGACGAGCTCATCGGTGGAGGCCGGCTCCTCCAGCAGGTCCCAGAGCGCAGCGCCGGTGCCGGCCAAGGTCAATGGCTCATCAGCACCGGGAGGCAGGACCAGCACGGCGTCGAGGGATCGCCGCCAGAGCACTGCGGGCCGGCGACGCCAGCGCTCAGGCAAGATCTCGACCGCGACATGGATCCCGTTCGACCCCCGCCAACAGGCCCTCATCGCCCAACTGGCGGATCAAGGCCACCGTGTCGGCCAGCACGGTGTCGTAGGAGACACCGAGCTCCGCAGCCACATCCGCGGCTACGTGACCCGCTGAGGCTCGGCCGTCCAGGCAGGCCCACACCAGGGTGGCGGTGGCGTTGAGGTGATGCAGTCGCTCGGCGGCCTGGTCGAGGAGCACGGCCTCGCCGTCGATCTCCACGGTGTGCACCGAGCTGCTGGGAACGGGGACGAAGGCCTCGTCGACGATGTCGGTCCAGGACTGGCTCATGCCACCGGCTCACGGTCCGGGGTGACACCGAGGAGCCCGGCGACGAGGTCGACGGCACCGTCGAGCTCCCCCATCCTCAATCGGTAGCACTCGACGCGCCGGACGAGATCGGCGAGGAGATCGAGCTCGGGGGCTCCCCGCTCCCTGAACCGGAAGGTGTTCTTGGCCAGTTCGACGAGCGCCTCCGCCCGGCCGATGGGTTCCAGCACCGTGTCGACTCCAGGCTCGTAGCGAGGAAACACCACCACGACCACCGGGCAGGGGGCGGCGACCGCACCCGGGCGGATCGCCGTGGCCGGCACCTGCCACTGCACATACTCGAAGCCGCCATCCGTCACCGGTGGCGGCGCCAGCCCGGCGAAGAACGGCCACGCCCCGGGATCGATCGACAGCGGTTTCGGGTACGGGTGGACCAACAGGGTTTCCCGGTCGAGTGCCAGCGCTTCGTCGGTGAGATACGTCAACCCGGATCGCACCAACCCCGCCGTCAACGTGGTCTTCCCCGCCTCCATGTGACCCGGCAACGCCGCCGCGGCACCATTGCCGGCGACTCCACCGGCGTGGAGCAGGAGATGGGGGCTGGAGTCCACGACTCGCCGATTCAGGTCGTGGACCACGGAATCGACCATCGCCCACCCGACCGCCGCCCCGGCGATCCGTTCGCCGTCCAGCATCACCTCGTGTGGAAGCTCCTCAGAGGGCTCGCCGGTCGACCGCAGGACATAACGATGGGCGACCGGACCACCGAAGGCGAAGGCGGCGAGCACGCCCTCCAAGTAGTCCTGAAGCTCGGCATCCTCGCACTCCAGGGCGAACGAGAACCCGAGGGCCTCGAAGCGGGCTTCGCCGGTCACCGGGGCGAAGACCAACGACAACGGGACCGCATCAGATCAGCCTGTGGCTCGCGCTTGGGCCGCACCGCGACCAAGGTACGGCTGCGGCGCGTCGGCTCAGCAGGTCGTCCCCGGAGGACCGCAGGCGATGATCACCCGGAACGCCAGCCACGTCTGGCCCGTCTTGGTGAAGGTGACCGTGGTCCCCGGGGCCCCGCCTGCTTGATAGCAGTTGCCGCCGGGGGTGCGCTGGGCTGAACCGCGGATGAAGAAGCATCCGGCATCGGGCGCGAGGGTCAACGTCGCGGTGTTGGTCGCGCTTCCGGTGCAGGTGATCAGCCCCGTCGGGAACTGGCTCTGGGTCCAGGGGGTCGGGAGGCAGCCGCCCGTTCCCGGGCTCACCTCGCCACAGGTGCCGTTGAACTGGGCGCGATAGCAGCCGGTGGGGACGGTGCCCGCGGCGGCCGGCGACGCCAGGCTGTCCACGATGACGGGAGCCGTCCAGGCCACGGCACCGGCTGCCGCGACGCGCTTGATCATCGCTCGGCGGCTGACGCTCGATTCGCCTCGGGTCACCATGCGGATGTCACGCCCTGACGCTCTCCCGACTCTGACCGACCTCGCTCACGAATTACACTAGTGTGTTCCTTCGGGGACACTCGGCTCTTCGAGGGCTTGTCCCACGGCGGGCGACGTCACGCCTGGCAGGATGAGCACCTGATGCAGGACCCGGTGTCGCCGTCCGCGTCCGGTTGGCCGGCCTCGATCGCCAGGCACGGGCTCCCCGGCGATCCCCCGGCCTCGGGCATCGGCCCGCTCCACGACGACGAGTTCTCACGTCTGCTCCTGGAGTGCGAGCACCACCGCCTGCTCGGGCTGCTGGGCGCCGCGGTCAGGGCCGAGGTCGTGCTGGTCACGCCCGGTCAGCACGAGGACCTCGAGCGCCTGCTGCAGGCCTGGCTGGCCCATGCCCTGCGGGTCGAACGGCTGCTCCTCGACGCCACCCGCGCCCTCGACGCCGCGGGTCTGGAGCATCGGGTCCTGAAGGGTGCGGCGCTGGCCCACCTCGCCTATCCCGATCCGGCCTGGCGGGTGTTCGGCGACCTGGATCTGCTCGTTCCGGCCGCCCGTCTGCACGAAGCCGCCACAATCCTCGGCCCGGCGCTCGACCTCGAGCGGGTCGAGCCCGAGCTGCGGCCAGGGTTCGACGACCGCTTCGGCAAGGAGGCCATGCTCACAGGAGAGGGGCGGCCCGAGCTGGACCTCCATCGCACGTTCGTGGAGGGGGGGCTGGGGCTCACCATCCACCTTCCGGACCTCTTCGAGCCGGGGCAACCCTTCACCCTGGGAGACCGGGAGTTCCAGGCCCTGCCTGCCCCCCAACTCCTCCTGCACGCGGCCTTCAGCGCCGTGGTGGGCGACTGGCCCCCGCGCCTGGGCTCGGTCCGGGACGTGGCCCAGGTCCTCCTGGTGCAGGAGCCCGATCGCGACACGGTGCTGGCCTTCGCCCGCCGGTGGCGGGCGGAGCCGCTTCTTGCTCGAGCACTCACGACGGCATGGGACCTCCTCGAGCCGGAGGCGGTGCCGCCACTGGTCGACTGGGCCCGGGCCCGCCGTACGAGCCGGCGGGAGCGATGGCTGCTCGCCGCTCACCTCGGACCGGGCCGGGCCTCGAGCCGGCGATTGGCCGGTCTTGCCGTCCTACCCGGGCTCTCGAGCCGCGTCGCGTACCTCCACGCCGTGGCCTGGCCCAGTCGGGCGTACCTCGAGCGCCGCGGGCTCCGCCGACGGGACCACGTCTGTAGGGGGCTTTCCCGCCTCCTTCCCCACCGGTCACCCCGGTAGGAGCCGGTCGGTCGCAGGCGGCGACCGACACCTCACGCCGGTCCCGCCACGGCGTCGAGGGGCGACGGCCGGTACGATCGCTGCCGGTCCGCTCCTCTGAGCTCGTACCACGCACCCAGGAGACAATGCTCCCCCACCGAAGTCGACGGCCCGACGCCCCGTCTCCTCTCGGACCTGTCGCGGGCGTCGCGATCGTCGGGTTCGTCCTCCTGGCCGGCTCCCTTGGATTGAACGGGCTGAGTCCGGACGACCTGGGGGCCCTGATCGTCTTCGCCGTCCTGCTGTGCATCACCATTCCGCTCGCCGTCGTGCTCGGGCGCCTCGACGGCAACCGCAGCTACACCTCCCTGCTCCTGGCTGCATTCTTCGCCAAGATGGTCGGCGCCTACGTCCGCTACACGGTGCTAAAGGAGGTCTACGGAGGGGGTGACGCCGACCGCTACTACGCGGTGGGCCTCGAGCTCGCGGCGCAGTTCGAGCGTGGGAACTACGTCTTCGGTGAGCTGTCGGGCACGCGGTTCATCGAGATCGCCAGCGGCTTCGCCTACACGGTGCTTCCCCCCAGCCAGTTGGCGGGCTTCCTGCTCTTCTCCTGGATGGCCTTCCTCGGGCTCATCCTCTTCAGCCGGGCGATCCGCATCGCGCTGCCCGACGCCGATCATCGGCGGTACGACCTGCTGCTGTTCTTCCTCCCCACCATCGTGTTCTGGCCCTCCAGCCTCGGCAAGGAGGCCTGGATGGTGGCCATGGTCGGTCTGGCGTCCTACGGGGCCGCCAAGGTGTTCGCCCACCGGCCCAGCGGCCTGGTGCCGCTCGGGCTGGGACTGTGGGGGGCCAGCGTGGTCCGCCCCCACCTCGCGCTGATGGTCCTGGTCGCCCTCGGGCCGGCCTGGCTGGTGCGCTCCCGCGGGCGCAACCGCCTCGGCCTTAGCCCGTACTTCCGCGCCTTCGGCTTCGCCGTGCTGATCGTGGTCCTCCTTGCCGTCGTGTCCCAGGCCGAGGACTTCTTCGGGGTCGAGCGCCTCGACGCTGAAGGCGCACAAGCGGTCGCGACCAACACCGAAGCACAGACCTCACAAGGCGGGTCGCAGTTCGAGAACGAGCAGGTGAGCTCACCGACCGACATCCCCTCGGCCGCCGTGACCATCCTGTTCCGGCCGTTCCTCTGGGAAGTCGACAGCGGACAGGGCCTGGTCACCGGGGCCGAGGGCCTCGCGTTGCTCGGCCTCATTGCGCTGTCGTGGCGGCAGGTCCTGGCTTTGCCCAAGACGATGATGCGCAACCCCTATGTGCTCTATTGCTTCATGTTCACCTTGGCGTTCATCGTCGCCTATTCGAGCTTCAACAACTTCGGTCTCCTCGTCCGCCAACGAGCCCAGATGTTCCCCTTCTTCCTCGTCCTCCTCACCCCGCTCGTCCACCATTCCGACCGGGACGAAGACACCGAGGATGAGGCCACCAGGCCTACGGTGCCCCTACGCCCACGTGCGTATGCTGGGCCGACGGTGAAAGGGCGGGCGATGAGCGCAGGGCAAGGCCGATCCGGCCTCTCGACGTGAACGACCAATCGGACGCGTCATCGTCCGCGGACCCGATGCGGTCCAAGGCGTTCCTCACCTGGCTGGAGCGACACCGGGGGCGGACGACCGCCGTGGTCGACGGGCTGGCGTGGGGGGTCGCCCTCGTCTACTCGACGTGGCTGCGCTACGAGTTCACCTTCGCGCCCGTGGACGCCTCCGACCTGGCCCTCGCTGCCCTCTTCGCCGGCGCCGTCCAGGTCGGGTTGGGCCGCCTCCAGGGCCTCTACACCGGGCGGTGGCGCTTCGGCAGCTTCGAGGAGGTGGCGGCCCTGGTCGTGACCGTCGGCGTCACCACCGCGCTCACCTTCGTGGTCAACCTCGCGTTCGGCCACCTCGTCCCCAGCGGAGCGGTCCTGGCCTCCGGTCTGGTCGCCCTCGCGCTGATGGGCGCGCTGCGGTACGGCTGGCGCCTCTACCTCGAGGGCCAGCGCCGACCGGACCACGAGACGGTCAAGCGGACCGTCGTCTTCGGCGCCGGCGACGCCGCCCACCAGCTGACCCGGGCGATGGTCACCGATCCCCGCAGCCCACTGCTCCCCGTGGCCGCCGTCGACGACGACCCGGTTAAGCAGCAGCACCGGCTGGCTCGCCGGGTGCGGGTCGAGGGCACCGGCCCGGACCTCGCCCGGGTGGCCGAGCGCCACCGGGCCGAAGTCGTCGTCCTGGCCATTCCCAGCGCCGACAGCGAGCTGGTGCGGCGGGTCGTAAACGAGGGCGAGGCCGCCGGCCTCGACGTCCGGGTCCTGCCCCCGCTGTGGGAGCTGGCCAGGAGCGACGTGGACCTCGGCGACGTCCGGACCGTGACCATCACCGACCTCCTCGGCCGTCACGAGCTCGACCTGGACATCGCCGGGATCGCCGAGTACCTCACGAGCCGCCGGGTGTTGGTCACCGGGGCCGGGGGCTCGATCGGCTCCGAGTTGTGCCGCCAGATCAAGCGGTTCGACCCGGGGCAGCTGATCATGCTCGACCGCGACGAGTCCGCCCTCCACGGGCTCCAGCTCAGCATGGAGGGACAGGCGCGGGTCGACGACGAATGCCTGGTGGTGGCCGACATCCGTGACCAGGACCGGCTGGCCGAGGTGTTCGGTGCCTTCCGGCCCGACGTCGTCTTCCACGCCGCGGCGTTGAAGCACGTGCCCCTCCTGGAGCTGCACCCCGGCGAGGCGCTGAAGACCAACGTGCGCGGGACCCGCAACGTGCTCGAGGCCGCCGCCGCGGCCGGGGTAGACCGGTTCATCAACGTGTCCACCGACAAGGCGGCCGACCCGGTCAACGTCCTGGGTCGTTCGAAGCTCCTGGCCGAGTGCCTCACCGCAGGGGTGGCCGAGGGCGCGGACGGCACCTTCGTCTCGGTCCGCTTCGGCAACGTCCTGGGCAGTCGGGGCTCGGTGCTCACGACCTTCGAGCACCAGGTGGCCAACGGTGGGCCCGTCACCGTGACCCACCCCGATGTCACCCGCTTCTTCATGACCGTCGAGGAAGCGGTGCAGCTCGTCATCCAGGCCGGGGCCGTCGGCCGGGACGGTGACGTCCTGGTCCTGGACATGGGTGAGCCGGTGCCCATCGCCGAGGTCGCCCGCCGGCTGGCGGAATCCGTGGACCCACCGGTGGAGATCAGCTACACCGGCCTGCGCCCCGGCGAGAAGCTGTCCGAGGTGCTGTTCGGCTGCGGTGAGGACCCCCGCCCCACCGAGCACCCGCTCGTCACCCGGGTCACCGGGCGACCGCTGCGCCCGGCCGACCTGCCCGAGCTCTGGGACCCGACGCTCGGCCCCGCCGACGCGATGAGCACCTGCATCGCCGGGCTGAACGACCGTTCCGGACGCCACAGCACCCAACAGGTTGAGCTGACCCCGCCCGGCGAGGTTCAGAGAGCGTAGAGGGCGGCGGCCCGGGCCTCGGTGCGGGACAGGACCCAGCCGTCGAGCTCGACCAGGTCGCCGGCGGTGTGGTCGGCCACGGCCTGGGGGGCCAGGACCCCGAGCATCGGGCCGGGCCGTTCGGGCACCGTGCCGTCGAGGGCCGGCAACTGCTCCAGGAGGAACGCCTGGTCGGCCTCCTCCGGGACGTCGTCGAGGTAGCGGGCGCCCACCGCGACGAGGGCGGCGCCCATCGTCGAGCGGGGCTCGGAGGGCGGCGGGGCGGTCGTCGCGGGCAGGGCCGACTCCTCGTCGTCGTCTCCCACCTGCTGGGCGACGAGGGCGCCACCGACCACCACCACCCCGCCCGCGGCGAGGCCCTTGAGCACCGTCCGCCGGTCGGGGCTCACGTCAGCACCTGTCGCTGCAGGTGGTCGGCCAGCCGCAGGGCCAGGGCCACCAGCGTGTAGGTCGGCGTGGCCGCCCCCGCCGTGCCGAAGGACGACGAGCCGGCCACGTAGAGGTTGTCGACGCTGTGGACCCGCAGGTCGGCGTCCACGACGCCCTCGGCGGGGTCGGCGGCCATGCGGGTGGTGCACATGTGGTGGAAGCCGAGGCCGAGCTCGAAGCCCGTCGGATCGGCGGCGTCGGCGTCGACGGCCAGGCCCCCGACGTAGGGGCGGATCCCGTCGGTGCGCTCGAAGCGGATGGTGCCGGGCGTGACCTGCAGGCGCCCGACGCCGGTGCGCCCCAACTCGTCGCCGATCAGGGCCATGCCCTCCAGGATCGAGGAGCGGTCCCGCTCGGTGAACTGCCAGTCCAACTCGACCCGGGGCACGCCCAGCGGGTCCCGCTGCCGACCGAGGCGGACCCGGGACGCCGGGTTCAGCGCCTGTTCCGCCGTGGCCAGGAAGTAGAGCGACGAGCGCGGCGGTTGGGAGCCCGTGGCCGTGGCCACCGCGGCCACCTCGCTGATGCCGAGGCCGCTGATGGCCCGCGGCCGTTCCTCGGCGTAGGCGCCGACCACGAGCTGGCAGGCCAGGGACAGCAGGCCCCGGTCCCGGACCGCTTCGGAGGTGAGGGCGACCTCGCCCTTGATCCGCAGGGTGCCCGCCTGGGCACCGAGGTCGGCCTCGAACAGGGCGCTGAGGGCCTCGGGGTCGTTGCCCGTGGCGGCGACGGCCGCGGGCACGGCGAAGTGCTCACAGAAGTGGCGGCCGACCAGGTCGTGCTCGTTGCCCAGTCCCGCCGGCCGTTGGGTGTTGCTGGCCAGCAGGAGGCGGGGGTTCTCGATGCCCCCCAGGGCGACGACGACGACCGTCGGGTCCACGACGCTGAACTCGACCCCGCCCAGGGTCTTGGCCAAGACCTCGACGACCCGGTCGCCGGCGGCGTCGAGCCGCAGGTCCACGGCGTTGGCCCGGAGGTAGACGGTGACGTCCTGGGCCGCTTCGAGCTCGTCGCGGTACTCGGGGCCGAAGCGGGTCTCCCGGATCTGGTAGACGCCGGTGCGGACCAGCGGAGTGTCGATGAGCGGCTCCCCCGCTCCCTCCTGGTCGACCCAGTACTCCCAGTCGAAGCGGTAGGGGCCCAGGCCGAGCACGGGAAGGGCCGCCTCGTACCACTGGTCCAGGTCGGCCCGGGTGATCGGCCAGCCCGACAGCTCAAGGGCGGGCCGGACCTCGAAGTCGACCTCGTCGAAGGGGCGACAGAACCCCGCCCAGTGGTTGGTCGTGCCCCCCAACTGGCGGAGGCGGATGCTGTCCAGGGTGGCGGGGTTGTCCGAGAACCCGAGGGTCTCCCCCACCGACTCGCCCCGGGCCAGGTCCTGGATGTCGGGCTCGAGGGTCTCGGCCCCGCTCTCCAGGACCACGACGGTCAGGCCGGTGCCCTCCAGTTCCCGGGCCAGGGTGATGCCCGCGGCCCCGGCCCCGAGGATGCAGACATCGGCCGCCAGGCGGGTGCCGTCGGCCAGGCTCTCGGCGTCGAGGATCACCCCGCGGCGACGTCGATTCGGTCGGCCAGCTCGATGTCGAGCCCGGTGAGGCCGCCGGCGGCGTGGGTCACGAGGTCGATGGTGACCCGGTTGTAGACGTTGGACCATTCCGGGTGGTGGTCCAGCTTCTCGGCGTTGATCGCCACCCGGGCCATGAACGCGAAGGCCTCGGCGAAGTCCCCGAAGCGCAGCTCGCGATGCAGCTTCCCGTCCACGAGCGCCCAGGCCGGCCGGGTCGCCAGGAACTGCTCGATCGCCCCATCACCCAGTCGCTGCGCCACCCGACTGTTCTACCCGGTGGCGCCGTCCATTGCGCCCTCCTGACATCTCGGTATAGTTCATGTCGTGGCCGTCGTGATGCCCGCCGGGCACCAGCCCAACGTGATGATGCCCGCCGGGCGCCCGTTCACCATCGACGACCTCGACCGCTTCCCCGATGACGGCAATCGCTACGAGCTGATCGAGGGGAGCCTGCACGTGACGCCATCACCGGCGTTGCCCCACCAGGAGGCGGTGGCCAACGCCTTCCGCCTGCTCGACCGGGCCTGCCCGCCCGACCGCAAGGTGCTGTTCGCCCCACTCGACCTCGTGCTCGGTCCGGCAACGGTGGTACAGCCCGATGTCCTGGTGCTCACCATCGACGAGCGGGACGACACCAAGGTCTGGTCCACGCCCCTGCTCGTCGTCGAGGTGCTCTCCCCCTCGACCCGGTCCTACGACCTGACCCTCAAGCGGCGCGCCTACCGCGAGGGGGGCGTCGGCAGCTACTGGGTGGTGGATCCCAACCGACCGGCCGTGACCGTGTGGACCTGGACCGACGACGGTGAGACCGAGCACGAGGTCACTGGGGGTGACGCGCTCGAGCTGACCCGGCCGTTCCCGGTGACCGTGGTGCCCTCGGCACTGATCGCCTGAGCCGGGCGCCGGCGGGAGCCGCCCGGAAGCCGGCCGCCAGGCTCGAGCGGGCTCAAGCGAGGGGGTCGGCGAAGGGATCCGGGGTGGGGCTCGCGGCGGCGTCGTCCTCCTCGACACCGAAGCGGGCGTAGCCCTCGGCCTCCAGCTCGGTGGCCAGCTCGTCGCCGCCCTCGGCCACGATGCGGCCGTCCACCAGGATGTGGACCCGGTCGGGCCGCAGCTCGCTGAACAGGCGGCTGTAGTGGGTGATGGCCAGGACGCCGAGGCCGTTCTCGTGGGTGGCCTCCTCGATGCGGCGGCTGCAGGTGCGCAGGGCGTCGATGTCGAGGCCCGAGTCGAGCTCGTCCAGGATGGCGATCTTGGGCAGCAGGACGCCCAGCTGGAGGGTCTCGTTGCGCTTCTGCTCGCCGCCGGAGAGGTCCACGTTCAGGGGCCGTTCCAGGAAGCGCTCGTCGAAGCCGATGCGCTCGGCCTCGACGACCATGCGGGCCTTCACGTCGGCCGGATCCCCGCCCGCCGCGGTGACCGCGGCCTCGAACATGGCCGCCAGCGACACGCCGGGCACCTCGGTCGGGTACTGCATGGCCAGGAACAGACCGGCCTGGGCCCGCTGCCAGGGGGCCATGGCCAGGACGTCCTCGCCGTCCATGGTCACCGACCCGCCGGTGACCTCGTAGCCGGGGCGGCCCATCACGACGTGGGACAGGGTCGACTTGCCGGAGCCGTTGGGCCCCATCACGGCGTGGACCTCGCCGCCCTTCACGGTGAGGTCGACTCCCCGCAGGATGCTCTTGCCGTCGATGCCCGCTTCCAGGCCCGAGATGACCAGCTCGCTCATCGCTGATGCCTTTCGCCTGACGGCTCATCGGCTTGCGGGCCTGTTCGGCCCACCGATCGTCTCCGACGCTCATCGCTGATGCCTCTTCGCCTGACGGCTCATCGGCTTGCGGGCCTGTTCGGCCCGCCGATCGTCTCCGACGCTCACCGGATCTCCACCGAGACGTCGTCGCCGTCGACGGTCACGGCGTACACCGGGACCGGACGGGTGGCCGGCAGCGACTCGGGCTCACCCGTGCGCAGCGAGAAGGCGCTGCCGTGCTTCCAGCACTCGATGGTGCACTCATCGGTGTCCACCGTGCCCTCCGACAGCGAGAAGTCGGCGTGGCTGCAGGTGTCCCCGATGGCGAGGAAGTCGTCGCCGACGCGCACGAGGGCCACCGGGCAGCCGTCCACGTCGAAGCGGCGGGCCTCGCCGGAGACCAGGTCGTCGCGCCCACAGAGCCGGGTCACGCGTGCTCCAGGGTGCCGGCGATCTCGGCCCGGACCTGGTCGGCCACGGCCTGGTCGGGGAAGCGGACGAGGACGTCGTCGAAGAACCCGGCCACGATCAGCTTCTCGGCCTCGGCGGTGGGCACGCCCCGGCTCTCGAGGTAGAAGCGCTGCTCGGGATCGACGGGACCGACGGCGGAGGCGTGGGAGCACTTGACGTCGTTGTTCTCGATCTCGAGGTTGGGCACGGACTCGGCCCAGGCGTGCTCGGAGAGCTTGAGGTTCCGGTTGGTCTGGAAGGCCACGGTGCCCCGGGCGTCGGGCCGCACCCGGATGAGGCCGGTGTAGACGGAGCGGGAGTGGTCCGCCAGGGCCCCCTTGAACAGCAGCTCGCTGGTGGTGTCGGGGGCGGCGTGGTCCTGGAAGGTGCGGAAGTCGAGCATCTGGTCGCCGTCGCCGAGGTAGGCGGCCAGCAGCGTGCCGGAGGCGCCCCGGCCGACCAGGCGGCAGTCGGTGCGCAGGCGGGCATAGGCCCCGCCGAGGGCCGCGCCCGCGGCGAGGAAGTCGGCGGACTGGCCCACGCGGCTGACCTGGGTGGCGACCTGCCAGGTGGAGGGGTCGAGGTCCTGCACGGTGATGTGGCGGGCCCGGGCGGCGTCGCCCACCGCGATCTCGGTGACCGTGGCGACCAGACCGGCGCCGGGCACCGAGGTCTGGACCTCGGCCACGGTGGCCTCGGCGTCGGCGCCGATCTCCACGACCAGACGGGGGAAGGTGGCGGCCCCGGGCGTGGCGGCGTGGACCTGGACCACGATGGGCCGGTCGACCACGGTGCCAGGGGCCACCCGGATCAGCAGGGGGTCCGGGGCGAAGGCCGTGTTGAGCTCGGCGAAGGCGTCCGGGGCGTCGCCCAGGACCCCTCCGAGCGCGTCCTCGCCGCCCTTGGCGTCGGCCAACGGGACGATCTCCACCCCGGCGGGGGCGTCGGCGGACCGGAGGTGACCGTCCACCAGGACCACGGTCGCCGCCACCGCGGTCGGCGCCGGGGCCGGGCCGTCGGAGCCGGCCAGCGTGACGGCCTCGAGGTCGATCTCCTCCACCCGGCTGTAACGCCAGACCTCCTCGGCCGCGTGGGGCAGGCCGGAGGCGACGAAGCGCTCGGCGGCCGCCCGGCGACGGGTACGGAGCCAGTCGGGGCCGACGAGGGCGGCGGCGGCGTCAGGGGTCAGGGCGGTCAGGGTCGGCTCCGGCGGGGGCGGCGGCTGCTCAGAGTCGATGGCGCTTCGCCTGACGGCTCATCGCGCGGCAGGCCTTCTTTGGCCTGCCGATCGGCTCCGCCGGCCAGTCTACGGTGGCGCCCCCGGTGCCCAACGGCTGCTGTCGGGCGGCGACCACCACCTCCACCGATCTGCGCCAGGCCGGCTGCGGGGCATGGACAACCACCGCCACCGGATGTGCGCCAGACCGGCTGCGGGGCATGGACGACCACCTTCATCGAACTGCCCCAGGCTGGCCGCGGGGCATGGACAACCACCTCCATCGAACTGCGCCAGACCGGCTGCGGGGCATGGACAACCACCTTCATCGAACTGCCCCAGCCGGCCGGTGCGGGTCGCGACGAGCTCGCCTAGCCCGGATCCGTCAGTCCTTGCGGCGGCGCTTGCGGCGGCCGCGGCGGCCCTTCTTCTCCTGCGCCAGGTCGGCCAGGATGTCCGGGCCGGCCGCGTTGATGATGTCCTCGGCCTCGTCCAGCAGCTGGGCGATGCTGTCGTCCTCGCCCAGCCCCGCCGGCGCCGGTGGGGCGGGCGGGGCGACCTGGGTGCCGACCTGCCACGCGATGTCGGACCGGCGGGTGTAGCTCGGGCAGTCGTCCGGGCACTTCCACGGCGCCTCCGGCGCCAGGTCGAGGTCGCACTTGCGCACGGTCTCGCCGTTGCCGTAGGTCCGACTCTCGAAGTGCTTGCAGTCGTCCCGCATCGGCATGCCCGCCATCGTACGCCCGGCTCCCGGCGGTCCGAAGTCGGCTCAGCCGACGGAGCCTTCCATCTGGAGCTCGATGAGGCGGCTCCACTCGACGGCGTACTCCATGGGGAGGGTGCGGGTGACGGGCTCGATGAAGCCGTTGACGATCATGCCCATGGCCTGCTCCTCGGAGAGGCCCCGGCTCATCAGGTAGAAGAGCTGCTCGTCGGCCACCTTGGACACCGTGGCCTCGTGGCCCACCACCGCGTCCGCCGACCCGACCTCCATGTAGGGGTAGGTGTCCGAGACGCTGTCGTCGTCCAGGATGAGGGCGTCGCACTGGACGTGGCTCTTGCAGCCGTAGGCGTCGTCCTCGACCCGGACGAGGCCGCGGTAGGAGGTGCGCCCGCCGTCCTTGGAGATCGACTTGGAGACGATCTTCGAGGTCGTCTCCGGGGCGGCGTGGACCATCTTGGCCCCCGCGTCCTGGTGCTGGCCGGGGCCGGCGTAGGCCACCGACAGGACCTCGCCAGAGGCCTTCGGACCGACCATGTACACCGCGGGGTACTTCATGGTCAGGCGAGATCCGATGTTGCCGTCGATCCACTCCATGTGGCCCTCGGTCTCGACCCGGGCCCGCTTGGTGACCAGGTTGTAGACGTTGTTGGACCAGTTCTGGATGGTCGTGTAGGTGACCCGGGCCGACGGCTTCACGATGATCTCCACCACCGCGGAGTGCAGCGAGTCGGTGGTGTACACCGGCGCCGAGCAGCCCTCGATGTAGTGCACCTGGCTGCCCTCGTCGGCGATGATCAGCGTCCGCTCGAACTGGCCCATGTTCTCGGCGTTGATGCGGAAGTAGGCCTGCAGCGGCATCTCGACGTTCACGCCGGGCGGGACGTAGATGAAGCTCCCGCCCGACCAGACGGCGGAGTTGAGCGACGAGAACTTGTTGTCGTTGGGGGGGATGACCTTGCCGAAGTAGGCCTTGACGATCTCGGGGTGCTCCCGCAGCGCCGTGTCCATGTCGGTGAAGATCACGCCCTGCCGCTCGAGGTCCTCCCGGTTCCGGTGGTAGACGACCTCGGACTCATACTGTGCGGTGACGCCGGCGAGGTACTTGCGCTCGGCCTCGGGGATGCCCAGCTTCTCGTAGGTGTCCTTGACCGAGTCGGGCAACTCGTCCCACGCGTCCACCTGATGGTCGGTGGGCTTGATGTAGTAGTAGATGTTGTCGAAGTCGATGCCGGTCATGTCCCCGCCCCAGTCGGGCATGGGGCGCTTGGTGAACTGGTCGTACGACTTCAGCCGGAACTTGCGCATCCAGTCCGGCTCGCCCTTCATCCAGGACATCTCCTGGATGATGTCCTCGTTCAGGCCACGCTTGGGCTTGAAGACGTAGTCCTCTTCGTCGCTCCAACCCAGCTTGTACCGAGAGAGATCGAGAGATACATCACTAGCCGTCATCGCTGTCTCCTGGACCCACGGGGCACCGGGCAATTTCTCCTACGTGGATAGTAACAACCCCACCGACCGCCGCCACTTGACTCGGACGGGCCAGCGGCCGATGGATGGGAGGAGCGATCGAACAGGGAGAGAAAGGTTGGCCGGCGCCGCACAGCACGACGTGCCTGTGACCGCACGCGCCCCCTTCCCCGATCTCCTCGACGGGGTCCCGGTCGGCGTGTTCCTGACCGACGAGGACCTGCGCCTCGTCTGGGCCAACCCGCGCGTCGGCGAGCTCACCGGCCTACCGCTCGACGCGGCCCTGGGGCGGTCCCTGCCCGAGCTGGCCGGCCCCGACGGCGAGCGGGTCGAGGAGGCCCTCCAGGAGGCCTGGTCCGGCCATGGGCCGGCCCTGACGTGGTTCCGGTCCCATGACGCCGACGGCGGTCAGCACCGCGTCCAGCTCCGGGCCGCCGTCGCCCGGGACGCCGCCGGCCGGTCGGTCGGGCTCGTCGGCTCCCTCGACGACGTCGCCGCCGTGACCCAGGTCGACGACGACGCCGAGACCCCGACCACGACCACGACCAGCGTCGAGTCGAACAGCGACGCCGTGTTCAGCATCACCGCCGACGGCCGGGTCTGGTTCCTCAACGGGACGGCCGAGGACCTCTTCGGCGACGCCGAGATCGGCGAGCCGACCCTGCAGTCCCTCCTCACCTCCGAGTCCCTGCGCCGCTTCGAGACCGAGATCCTCGACCAGGTCGAGGCCGAGAACGCCTGGACCGGCGAGCTGATCGTGCGGGGTCGGGACGGCAACCCGATCTACGTCGAGGTGACCCTGCGGGCCGAGCGCGACGACGAGGGCCGCCTCCGCGAGATGAGCGGCGTGGCCCACGACATGACCGCTCGCCGCCGGGTCGAGGCGGCGTGGGAGCACCGGGCCATGCACGACCCGCTGACCGGCCTCCCCAACCGGGCCCTGCTGCTCGACCACCTCGACAAGGCCCTAGCCCGGGCCAGTCGGGACGGCTCCTACGTCGCCCTGCTCTTCCTCGACCTCGACCGCTTCAAGCTGGTCAACGACACCCGCGGCCACGACGTCGGCGACGACCTGCTCTGCCAGATCGCCGAGCGCATCGGCACCGCGCTCCGCCCCCACGACCTGGTCGCCCGCCTCGGCGGGGACGAGTTCGTCGTGCTCTTCGACGGCGTCGAGAGCGAGAGCCATGCCCTGGCCGTCGGCCGCCGGGTCACCGAGGTCATCGAGACCGATCCGATGGCGCTGGCCAGCGGCGAGCTGTCGGTGACCATCAGCGCCGGGATCGCCCTGTCCCACGCCGGCACCCCGCCCACGCGGCTCATGCGCGAGGCCGACGCCGCGATGTACCGGGCCAAGGAGCTCGGCCGGGGCCGCCTCGAGGTCTACGACGACGACCTGCGCCGCCAGGTGGCCGAGCGGGTCGCCCTGTCCGACGACCTCAACCGGGCCATCGCCGACGACGCCATCGTCCTGCACTACCAGCCCTCGGTCAGCCTCCGCACCGGCCAGGTGACCGGCATGGAGGCCCTGGCCCGCTGGAACCACCCCACCCGCGGCCCCCTGCCCCCCAAGGAGTTCATCAGCCTCGCCGAGCAGACCGGCCTCATCGACCAGCTCGGGCCCCTGCTGTTGCGGAACGCCTGTCGGTGCGCCCAGTCCTGGCAGTCCGAGGTGGCCCAGGCCCCCCGCCTGCACGTCAACATCTGCGGCCGGCAGCTGGCCGACGACCAGTTCCCCGCCGTGGTGCGCAACATCCTGGCCGAGACCGGCCTGGCCCCCCACCGCCTCTGCCTCGAGATCGCCGAGTCCGACCTCCAGGGCGACACCGACGTGGCCGTGGCCGCCCTCCGGCGCCTCAAGAACATCGGCATCCACCTGGCCATCGACGACTTCGGCACCGGTGTGTCGTCCCTCCCCCACCTGCGCAGCTTCCCGATCGACCTGCTCAAGGTGGACCAGTCCTTCATCGACGGCCTCGGCCCGGACCCCGAGGACTCCGCCATCGCCGCGGCCATCGTCAGCCTGGCCCACAACCTCGAGATCGAGGCGGTGGCCGAGGGCGTCGAGAAGGTCGAGCAAGTCTCCGAGCTGCAGGCCCTCGGCTGTGACGCCGCCCAGGGCTTCCTCTTCGCCAAGCCCATGCCCGCCGCCGACATCGTCCCCTACCTCGACCACGTCTACGCGGTGTGACCTTGCGTTGACTCGCCTCTCGTCGGGCCGGGGAAACGACGGCAGGGATGGGGGCGTGGGGTCGGGCTGCCCGGTTGTCGGGGGCACGCCGGCCCTTGATCGCCCTCCGTGGCCGCGGCCTCACGGTGCGGGGTGCACCGCCGCTGGATCTCACGGGTCGTGACCGCATTCCGTTCTGGCGCCCGATTCGGGTGCTATGGCGCCTCAATCAGGCGCCAGAGCTGGGGACCGGTCATGGCACGTCGATTTGGTCACGGAGCGTGGTGAAGACGGGCTGCTGAGACTGGTCTGCCCCTGACCAACGAGCAGCCCGACCCCACGCCCCCGTCCCTGCCATCAGTCGCTCGGCCCGACCGCCCACCCGCCCCCGACGAGCCCGGCCCAACGACCCTGCCGTGCGGTCAGGCGGCCGTGGTCGTGCCGGACCAGGTGGCGTACATGGCGGCGTACTGGCCGCCCTGGGCCACCAGATCGGCGTGGGGGCCGACCTCGACCAGGCGACCGTCGGCCACGACCGCGACCCGGTCGGCCCGCTCGGCGGTGCTCAGGCGATGGGCCACCAGGATGACCGTGCGGCCCTCGGTGAGGCGGACCACGGCGGCCTCGACCAGCGCCTCGGTGCCGGGATCGAGGCTGGACGTGGCCTCGTCGAGGACGAGCACGGCGGGGTCGGCCAGGGCGGCCCGGGCCAGCGAGACCAGCTGCTTCTCCCCGGCCGACAGCCGGGAGCCCCGCTCGCGCACCTCGGTGGCCAACCCCTCGGGAAAGGCCTCGAAGCGCTCCAGCAGCCCCAACTCGGCCACGGCGGCGTCGACCTCGGCGTCGGTGGCGTCCAGGCGGCCGACCCGGATGTTGTCCCGCACGGTGCCGGCGAACAGGAAGCCCTCCTGGGGCACGACCACGATCCGCCGGCGCAGGGAGCCGACGCGGCCGTCGCGCAGGTCGACCCCACCGAAGCGCACGGTGCCCTCGGTCGGGTCATAGAGCCGGGCCATCAGCTTGGCCAGCGTCGACTTGCCCGCCCCCGTCGGCCCGACCAGCGCCAGCCGCTCGCCGCTGGCCAGGCAGAGGCTGACGTCGCTCAGCACCTCGGCCTGGTCGGGGCCGTAGGCGAAGCTGACCCCGTCGACCTCGAGGTCGCCCCGGTCGGGCAGGTCGACGGCCCCGGGCCGCTCGGCCACGTCGACCCGGGTGTCGAGGAGCTCGAAGAGCTTGCTCAGCGCGGCGCCGGCCGACTGCAGGACGTTGAACAACTGGCTGAGCTGCTGGACCGGCTCGAACAGATTCGAGAGGGTCAGCACGAAGAACGTGACCGTGCCCACGGTCACCACGTCCTCGAACACCAGCCAGCCCCCGATGCCGACCACCGCCGCCGTGGTCCCCAGGCCCGCGAACTCGATGATCGGCAGGTACCAGGCCTGGATCTTCACCGACTCCATGTGGGCGTCGTAGAGGACCCGGTTCCCCGAGCGGAAGCGCCCCACCTCGGCGTCCTCGCGCCCGAAGGCCTGGATGACCCGCACCCCGGTGATCCCCTGCTGGAGGTCCGACAGGGTCGAGCCGATGCGGTCCCGGACGACCAGGTAGGCCTGGTTGGACTGCCGCTGGAAGCGGATGCTGGCCAGGATCACGGGGGGCAGGGCCAGGGAGCAGACCAGGAGCAGCTGCCACGAGACGACCCCGAGGGCCACGAACGAGAAGACCAGCAGCAGGGTGTTGGTCACGAACATGAGCAGCCCGAACTGGACCAGTTCCTGGAGGGACTCGACGTCGGAGGTCATCCGGGACACCACGACGCCGGCCTTCTCGCGGTCGTAGAACGGCATGGAGAGGCGCATCAGGTGGGCGAACACGCGGAGGCGGACGTCCCGCAGGAAGGACTCGCCCACGACGCTCACCAGCAGGACGACCCGGCGGTAGACGACGTAGCCCAGGACCGCGATCACCACGTAGAGGCCGATGGCCAGGTTCAGCGCCCCGGCGTCGCCCGGCGTCAGCCCCTGGTCGATGGCGTAGCGGACGAGGAACGGCCCGGCCAGGACACAGCCGGTCCACACGACCAGCAGCAGGCTGGCCCCGACCACCTTGCGGCGGTAGGGCCCCAGCATGCGCGCCGCGCGGCGGATGACCTGCTTCGCCGCGTCGGCGTCGAGCATGTCCTCCTCGGCGACCCCGGCGTCACCCCACATCGGCCGGCTCCTGTCCCCCGACCTCGATCTCGGCCGACGCCAGGACCTCCCGGTACCGGGCACTCGTGGCCAACAGCTCCTCGTGGGTGCCCTCGGCCGCCACCCGACCGCCGTCCACGAGCACGACCCGGTCGGCCAGCGCCACCGTGGCCGGGCGGTGGGCGATGACGATCGTGCTCCGCCCCGCCATCACCTCGGCCAGGGCGCCCCGGATCTCGTGCTCCTTGGTGGGGTCGACCGCGGAGGTGGCGTCGTCGAGGATCAGCACCCGCGGGTCGGCCAGGATGGCCCGGGCGATGGCCAGGCGCTGGCGCTGGCCCCCCGAGAGCGAGAAGCCCCGCTCGCCGACGACGGTGCCGTAGCCCCCGGGCAGCTCACTGATGAACTCGTGGGCCCCGGCCAGGCGCGCCGCCCGCTCGATCTGGGCCTGGTCGGCGTCGCCGTCGGCGAAGGCGATGTTGGCGGCCACGGTGTCGTGGAAGAGGAAGGTCTCCTCGAACACGATGCCCACCGCCCGCCGCAGCTCGACCAGCTTGACGTCCCGCACGTCGACCCCGTCGAGGAACACCCGGCCGCCGTCGACGTCGTAGAAGCGGGGCAGGAGGTGGGCCACCGTCGACTTCCCCGAGCCGGTCGCCCCGACGAGAGCCACCGACTCCCCCGGCGCCACGTGCAGGTCGAAGCCGGAGAGCACGGGCATGGCCCCCTCGCCGTAGCCGAAGGCGACGGCCTCGAAGCGGACGTCGCCGCCGGGATGGTCGGCGTCCCGGGGCGGGAGGCTGACGGCGTCCCGGCGGTCGGCGATGTCGGGGTCGGTGACCAGGATCTCGTGCACCCGTTGCGCCGAGGCCGCCGACCGCTGGGCCTGGGCGATGATCATCCCCAGCATCCGCAGGGGCCAGATGAGCAGCACGACGTAGACGTTGAAGGCCACGAACGAGCCGAGGCTGAGGCTGCCGTCGAGCACCTGGTGGCCGCCGTAGCCGAGCACCGCGATCAGGCCGATGTTGGGCAGCAGCTCCATCGCCGGCAGGTAGGCGGCCCGCACCCGGGCCGCCGCCATGGACTCGCGGTAGACGTCGTCGGCCTCGTGCCGCAGCCGGTCGGTCTGGCCCTGCTCGGCGCCGAACCCCTTGACCACCCGGATGCCCGACACCGACTCCTCGACCACCGAGGCCAGCTCCGCCGATTCGCGCTGGATGGCCATGGCCGGCACGTGGAGGCGGCTCGAGAAGCGCTTGCCCATCCAGTTGAGGAACGGGAGGCCCCCCAGCGCCAGCACCGTCAGGACGGGGTCGATGAAGGCCAGGATCACCGCCACCGAGGCGACGGTCACCGCGTTGGAGATGGTCAGCGGGACCAACACGACGAACTGCTGCACCTGCTGCAGGTCGGTGTTGGCCCGGCTCATGAGCTCGCCGGTCTGGTTCTCGTCGTGGAACGCGAAGTGCAGCCGCTGGAGGTGGGCGAACATCCGGTCCCGCAGCACCAGCTCGGTCCACCGGCTCTCGCGGAACGCCAGGTACCGGCGGAGCCCGGTGAAGGTGGCGGCGACCACCCCGGCGCCGGCGATGGCCAGGGACCAGAACAGGAGGGCCTCGCCGTCCTCGGCCACGATCCCCTCGTCGATGGCGGTCCGCACCAACAGCGGGGCGGCGACCTTGCCGACGGTCCAGAGCAGGCCCACCACGACCCCGGCGGTGATGCCCTTCCACTGGGCCCGCATCGTGGCGCCGATGAGGTGCCACCCGTCACGACTCGAACGCGAGTCATCAACGGAGGACAGCACCATGCCGGCAATCTACCGAGCGACCGCAGCCGGCCTTCCGGGGATTGCACAGACCAGGCGGCGCCTTGTCAGCCCAGGCGACGCATCTCCGAGGGGCTGGTGCCCGCCAGGGTCAGCCCCGCGCGTCCTCGAGCACGCCCAGTATCTCGCTCACGACAAGATCGGGCTCGTTGATGGGCACGTCATGGCCCGAGGTCACGATCACCTGGCGGGCGTTCGGGCTCAGGACCAGCCAGCCCCTCTGATCCCGCGCATTGGTCCGTTCGCCGGGCTCGGTGGCTTCCGGGCCGTAGTCGTTGGAGATGACGACCATCGGAAAGTCACCGATCTCCTGGCGGTTGTCCCACGCGGCATGTTCGACGGCGGCGTAGTCGCGGCGCTCGATGTTGTTCGGGGCATCACAGGCGATCGCCTCGACGACCTCCGGTGGCGCTTCAGTGACCGTGATCGCCTTGGGCGTCTCGGCGAGGACGATGCCAGCCACGTCCGCAGGGTGCCGTGCCGCCAGGCCGGCCATCAGGTAGCCGCCCCCGGATGCGCCGACGAGAATGTAGGGACCGTCGATCTCCGCTGCCTCCAACAAGGCCTCGAGGTCGCCCACGATGTCGTCGAGCTGTCGGCAGCCGGTCGCCTCGTCGCTGTCGCCCGTTCCCGCTCGGTCGTAGGCACACGTCCGTGTCTCGTTGAACAGGCCCGGCATCACCGCGCGCCAGTCCTCTGCGCCCGACTCGTCGCCGGCCTCCAGCAGGATCGTCGGCGAGCCAACCCCCTCGCACCGGAGGTGAAGCTCCTGACCGTTGCCGACGTCGAAACGTTCGTCGATGACGTCGACGGCGCTTGTCGTCGACGTCGACGATTCTGGGTCCGGCGCCGACACGGTGTCATCACCTCCGGACGAGGAGCAGGCGGCGACTGCCAGCACGGTCGACATGACCAGCACGAGACCGAAGCGGTGCTTCACGGCACGACCTCCACACGGGCCATGGGTCGGGGAGCTGGTGGTGTTCACTCGGCGGCCTCGGTGGTGGTCGGGGTCGCCGGGGTGCGGGTCTCCTCGAGGGCTCGTTGGGCGGCGGCGATGGTGGCCGGATCGATCACGCCGGTCGGCTCCACTCCGAGGTCGGTCTGGAACGACTGGAGATCGGCCTCGAGGTCGCCGTCGTCGGTGTCGCCGCAGGCGGTCAGCGCCAGGACAACGACGAGGACCACGAGTGCTCGCCGTGCCACGATCACCCCCTCACCGACCGGCCACCGATATTCGGCACCACGACCGCGAGGATGGTAGGCGCCCGGCGCAATGGCCACCAGGAGCGCGCCAGCGATCGAGCCCGACACCATCACCGGATCGGCGGAGTACGTCCGGTGGTCGTTGCCGCACTCCGACGCCGTCTACCAGCGTTATCCGATCACGAACCCCTCCTGTGGGATCAGCGGAGGCACCTGACCCGCTGGACCCAGGGCTCTTCGCCTGACGGCTCATCGCCGGGCAGGCCTCATCGGCCAGCGGAGCGGGTCCGGCGCTCAGTCCAGGCGGCGCATCTCGGTCCGGAAGCGCCGGCCCCGCTCGGCATAGGAGACGACGGCCTGCTCGAACTGGCCGGGGGTGACGGTGCCCTCCCGCAGCTGGGCGGGCACGCCCAGGGCCATGGCGCCGGAGGGGACCACCATGGCGTTGGGGACGAGGGCGTTGGCCCCGACCAGGGCGCCGGTGCGCACCACGGCCCGGTGCAGGACGACCGAGCCCGAGCCGACCAGGCACCCGTCCTCGATGACACAGCCCTCCAGGTGGGCGTTGTGGCCCACCACGCAGCGGTTCCCCACGGTCGTGGGCTGGGCCGCCGTGGTGTGGATGACCGTGCCGTCCTGGATCGAGGTGAACGCGCCGATGTGGATGTCGCCGTCGTCGCCCCGCAGCACCGCGGTGGGCCAGATCGTCGCGTCGGCCCCGATGTGGACGCGGCCGATCACCACCGCGTCGGGATGGACGAAGGCCGTGGGGTGGATATCGGGCTCGGCCGCGCCGAGCGCGTAGATCGGCAACGTCAGGAGGCGAACGAGCCGTAGCCGCCGCGGAAGAACACCAGGGGGTGCCCTTCGCGCTCGACCTTCAGCTCGTGCACCCGCCCGGTCACGATGTAGTGGTCGCCGGCGTCGTGCACGTCCTCGAGGGCGCAGTCGATCCAGGCCAGGACGTCACGGATGACCGGTGAGCCCGTGGCCCCGGGACGCCAGCCCACGGTCTGGAACTTGTCCTCGCCCTTGCCCGCGAACACCCGGGCCACGTCCTCCTGGTCGTCGGCCAGGACGTTCACACAGAACGACCCGGCGGCCTCGATGCGGGGCCAACTGGAGGAGGACTTCCCCGGACAGAAGCCCACGAGGGCGGGCTCGAGGGAGACGGAGAAGAACGAGCCGACAGCGAGGCCGACCGGGGCCTCGCCCTCCGTGTGGGAGGCGACGACGGTCACCCCCGTCGGGAAGTGGCCGAGGACCTGGCGGTACCTCGCTTCGTCGATCACCGGGCCGGCAGAGGGGGTGGAGTCGCTCACGAAGCGCGCAGGCTACTCGTCGGGCGCCCGCCGGCCGGAGCCGGGTCAGGTCGGGACGGCGTCGGCGTCCGGGAGGCCGGCGACGGCCCCCTCGAGGCTGTCGAAGGCCACGGTGAGGCCCTCGTAGGCCCCGATGACCTCGACCCCCAGGGCCTCGCCCTGCTCGACGGCGGTCGCGGTGAGCCGGTCGAGGGTGTCGTCGTCGTGGGCCGGATCGTGGTGGAACAGCGCCACCCGCCGGGCGCCGGCCTGAGCGGCGACGTTCACCGCGTAGTCGATCGTGCAGTGGCCCCAGTCCACCTTCGTGGCGAACTCGGCGGGCGTGTACTGCGCGTCGTGGATCAGCAGGTCGGCGCCGTCGGCCAGCTCGAGGACCGACTCGGCCACCTCCATGCCGCCGTCGACGGGGGCCTGGTGGTCGCTGATGTAGGCGACGGTGACCCCGGCGTACTCGACGCGGTAGCCCGCCGTGCGCCCGACGTGGGGCACGGTCCGGCTGGTGACCTTGGCGTCGCCCACCACCACCTGGTCATCGAGGAGGTCGTGGAAGGCGATCTCGCCGTGGAGGGCCTCGATCTCCACCGGGAAGAACGGGGGGCGCAGGAAGTGGCGGAAGGCCTCCTCGAGGCTCATCTCCTCCGGCGGGGGGCCGTAGATGTCGAGGTGGGCGCCCGGCCGCAGCACGGGGACGAAGAACGGCAGGCCCTGCACGTGGTCCCAGTGCATGTGGCTGACCAGGGCGGCCCCCCGGAACGAGCCGTCCTGGGGCTGGGTCTCGCCCCAGAAGCGCAGGCCGGTGCCCAGGTCGAACACCAGCGGATCACGGCCCGGTGCCTCGAGGGCCACGCACGCGGTGTTGCCGCCGTAACGGGCGAGCTCCCGGCACGCGGAGGGGGTGGACCCCCGGACCCCGAAGAAGTTGACGTTCACCATTCACCCCCCGGCAACTCGACGTTCCCCCGTTCTTCGACACTACCCATGGACGGGTTGCGCATTGCCCAGGGTGACACCTGTCACACCGACTCAGGCGGTCGGTGCCGTCAGCCCCGCGGTGAAGGTCCGAGCCGCCAGGCGCATGGCGAGCGCCGCCTCCCGCAGCAGCTGGGCCGACTCGATGGGCTCGGCCCCGGCGGCCTCGGCCACGCGGGCGTCGGTGTAGGCGAGGATCGAGTCGGTGTGGGGCACCAGCTCCTCGGCCACGGCCTCCTTCGTGAGGGCCGGGTAGCCCTGGGCGAGCAGCTCGCCCAGATCGTCACGGAAGACCGCCAACTCCTCACGGGCGCTCGCCAGGCCCGCCGCGTCGTCGTCGACGAGCGCCGTCGTGTACGCCATGAACTCGTCGATGTGCGCCCCCCAGATCTCGGCGAACGCGTCCCGGGCGGGCTCATCCTCGGGCTCCATGGCCTCGGACAAGGCGTCGGTGTTCTCCTCGACGGCGTCCAGCACCCCGGCCGGGCCGGGGGCGGTGGCGTCGCCGTCGGCCTCGACGGCCTCGGTCACGGCCAGACCCGTCAGCAGCGCGCTCTCCTGCATCAGGCCGGTCAGCTCAGCCCGCAGGTCGGACTCGGGCGAGGCCACCTCACCCTCGGTGGCGCTGTGGGTGGCGATGATCTCGGCCAGCTCGAGGGCCGCATCCGGCATGACGTCGGCGGCGGTGCGCAGGTCGACCACGGCGCCGTCGTCGCCCGCCGCCAGCTGCTCGACGGTGGTGATGAGGTCGGCGTCGCTGGTCGCCAGGAGCTCGTCGAGCCCCGCGAAGTCGGCCTCGGGGTCGGCCTCGGCCAAGCCGGCCACGACCGCCTCCCGGGCGATGTCCACGTCCTCGGGGATCGCCTCGTCGAAGGCCACGTCGATGATCGCCTGCTGGTGGGCGTCCCACGCCTCGAGGAACGTGGTGCCCTGGGCCACGCCGTAGGCCGCCCCCACGATCTCGGAGAGCTCCGTGGCGCTGTCCCCGAGGGCGACGGCCGTGGCCGCGGCCTCCGGGGCCTCCAGGTCGCCGCCTTCGGCCGCCCCGGCCTGCACGGTGAAGCCGGTCAGGTACACCTGCTCCTCCAGCAGCGCCGTCAGGTTCGAGCGGAGGCTGGCGGCCGGGCTCTCGCTGGGGGGATCCTCGGCCGCCAGGGTGGTGGCCGTCGCGTCGGTGGCAGCCGTGGTCTCGGTGGAGGCCGAGTCACCGGAGTCGTCGCTGCAGGCGGTCACCAGCAGGAAGACGGCGGCGATCAGGGCGATCAGGGACGTGGCGCGTGAGCGAGTTCGGGTGACCATTGCCTCCATCCTCGCACTCCGGTTGGGGCATCGCGCCAGTCCGGAGACCCTTCGGGTGGGGGTCAGGGGAGGACGAGGGTGTCGCCGTCGAGGACGGCCAGGCCGTCGGCGACGAGGGTCTCGGCCACCCGGGCGGCCCGTTCGGGGTCGTCGGGCCATCCGGCGGCCGTGGCCAGGTCGGCCACGGGGCCACGGCGGAGGGCGTCGACCAGCCGGCCCCGGCCCTGGCGGTCCGAGCCCTCGAACCGGGACTGGCCGCCCGACACCCCGGCGGAGCCCACCGCCGGGTCCGGCCCTGGGCCACCCCGCCAGGCGCAGCTCGCGGCGACGGGGCACCTGCCACACTGCGGTCCCCGGGCCCGGCAGACGCCGGCGCCCAGATCGAGCATCGCCTGGTTCCACGCCCACCCCTGCCCGTCCGGGACCAGGGCGTCCGCCGCCGCCTGGACCGCCGCGGGCCGCAGGGGGCGACCGGCCTGGCGGGCCAGGACGCGGGCCACGTTGGTGTCGACCACGGCCACGTCCCGCTCCCCTGCGAAGGCCAGGACCGCCCGGGCGGTGTAGGGGCCGATGCCGGGGAGGGCCAGGAGCGCGGCGAGGTCCAAAGGCAGCCGGCCGTCGTGGTCCTGGACCACGGTCACCGCACAGCGGTGCAGGGCCACGCCCCGGCGGTTGTAGCCGAGCCCGGCCCAGGCCTCGATGACGGCACCGACCGGGGCCGAGGCGCAGGTCGACGGGTCCGGGAACCGGTGCAGGAAGGCGTGCCACTTCGGGATGACCCGGTCGACCTGGGTCTGCTGCAGCATCACCTCTGACACCAGCACCGCCCACGGGTCCCGGGTCCGCCGCCACGGCAGGTCCCGCCCGGCCCCGTCCCACCACTCCAGCACGCGCCGCGGCGTCAGCGAGCCCGTCACCGGCGCCCGTCGGCGATCCCTCGGGCCAGCCCGTGGGCCTGGGGTGTGCCGGTCAACGCCTCGAGGAAGTCCGCCCGCTCCAGCGTCCAGACCTCGCCGGCGGTCCGGGCCTCGACCGTGGCGTTGCGGGGCACGTCCAGCAACAGCGCCACCTCACCGAAGGAGTCGCCGGGACCGAGCTCGGCCCGGTACTCGCCGTCCCGCCGCACACCGAAGACACCACGCTCGATGATGTAGAGGCGGTCCCCGATGTCGCCCTCGGTGATCAGGCGATCGCCGGCACCGACGACGACCCGGTCGAGGCGCAGCGCGAGGTCTTCCAGCGTGGGGGGATCCAGCGCCCGGGTGATGGGGACGAGCCGCAGCAGGCTGAGCTGGCGCTCGGGCGGCGCGGTCCCCCGCTCGGCTCGGTGCAGCGCCCATCCCGCCGCCAAAGCGGCCACGACCGTCCCGAGGCCCATGACCGCGAACGCCTCGGGCACCCCGAGCCGCGATCCGAGGGGGGCGGCGATGACCGCCCCGACGAACGTCGCGCCGAGGAACACCGATTCGGCCAGGCCGAGGGCGCGGGTGAGCAGCGGCCCCGGCACCAGCCGGGCCAGGAGCGTGTTGGTGGCCACGCCGGCCACGGCCGCCCCGGCGCCGGCCAGCACGAGGGCGAGGATCCCGACCGCCAGCACCGGTGCGAAACCGACGGTGGCCAGGACCGCCCCCCACACGACCAGGCCCCGGGTCACCCACCGGCTCAGGTGGGCCCGGCCGGAGAGCAGGCCGGCGGCGACGCCGCCCAGCACCATGCCGGCGCCGAGGCCCGCGCTCAGCCAGCCGACGGCCGCCTCCCCCGCATCGAGCTCGTCGACCGCGAGGGGGACGGTGAGCACATCGGTGGCTCCGACCGCGACGTAGATGGCCGCGGTGCTGATCAGCGCGGCGCGGGCGCCGGCGCCCTGGCGCAGGACCCGCAGCCCGTCGCTCATCTCCTGTCGGGCCGAGCCGGGCGTAGCGGTCACCGTCGGTCGGTGGTGGTGGCGCAGGGTCGCCAGCCCGATCACGGCCGGCACCATGAGGACCGCCGTGACCGCGAACACCGCGCCGGGTGAGGCCAGGGCCAGGACCAGGCCGGTCACCAGCGGGGCCACCAGGCTGCCCATCCCCTCGGCGCTGGACAGGACGGCGTTGGCGGCGGTCAGGTCCTCGGGCCCGTCGACCACCTCCGGCAGGAGACTGTGGTGCAGCGGCCTCGTGGCCGAGACGAGGACCGAGACGAGCGCCGCCGCGGCGTAGGCGAGGACGACCGGGCCGTCGGCCAGCAGCAGCGCCGCCCCCGCCGCGCTGGCCAAAGCCAAGGCGACGTAGCGCCGCCGGAGCAGGAGGGCCGGCCCGTGACGGTCACCGGCCGTCGCCGCCAGTGGCGCCAGGAGGGCGGCCGGGGCGAGCTGCAGAGCCGCGACCAGCCCCACCGCCCCCGTTCCCCCCTGTTCGAAGGCGTACACCAGGATGGCGATGTAGGTGGCGAGCTCGGCCACGATGAACACGACGTAGCCGAGCGCCAGACGGCGCAGGTCCGGTGCGCCCATGACCCGGCGCAGCGGGCTCGCCCCCGGGCCCGTCCCCCGTTCACTCAGGCGCTTGCCTCCGTCCGTCGGCACCAGCCCACCACCGTGGCGTGGGGGAATGGGAAGTGGGCCCGACCCCGGGTGGCCGGGTGCCGGGCCAGCAGGTCCCGGACCCGGTGGAGGACCGCCTCGCGGCGGGCGTCGGGCAGGGCGGAGATCCAGCTGGTCGACGCCGTGCGGCCGACGACGGTCTCGACGGTCGCGTCCTGCCAGTTCGGGAACCAGTCCTCGGTGTAGGGCCCGTAGCCCCCGTCGGCCACCACGTGGGCCTCCCAGTCGACCTGCTGGTGCAGGTCGTAGGGCGGGCCCCCCTCGGTCTCGTCCTTGATCTCGCCCAGCGCGCGGACCCACCCGACGGTCTCGTCCCGGACGTTCCAGATCATGGCCAGGCCGCCACCGGGCCGCAGGACGCGGCGGATCTCCGCGAGGGCGGCCGGGGCGTCGAACCAGTGGAAGGCCTGCGCCACGGTGACCAGGTCGACCGACGCGTCGTCCAGCGGCAGGGCCTCGGCCGTGCCGTCCCGGGCCTCGATCCCCGGCACGTCGCGCACGAGTCGCTCCCGCATGGCGACGACCGGCTCAACGGCGACCACCCGGGCGCCGCGGGCGACCAGGTCGACGGTCAGCTTGCCCGTGCCCGCCGCCAGGTCCAGGACATCGGCACCGGGCCCGAGGCCGAGCTCGGCCGCCAGGAGGTCCATCGCCCCTCTCGGATACCCCGGTCGGGCGGCGACATAGTCGTCCGCCCCTCGCTCGAACCCGGTGGCGGCGGCCTCGTGGATGCGCCTCGCCGGCCGGCTCATCGCCGGGCCGGCCTGCCCGGCCCGCCGAGTCTGCTCCGCAGCCTTCGTGCTGTCGCTCTTCGCCTGACGGCTCATCGCCGTGCGGGCCTGCCCGGCCCGCCGAGTCTGCTCCGCAGCCTCACTCCCAGATCGCGGCTTCGTCGTAGGGGCGGCGGCGCGCGGGGCCGGCCGCCTGCTTCCAGACCATGACCTGGCGCTTGAAGTAGCAGACCTCGTCGCCGTGCTGGTTGAGGCCCTTGGTCTCCACGGTGACCACGCCCCGATCGGGCTTGGACGCCGACTCGCGCACGCCGAGCACCCGGGTCTCGGCGTAGATGGTGTCGCCGTGGAAGGTGGGCTTCTTGTGGGTCAGCTGCTCGACGGCGAGGTTGGCGATGGCGGCGCCGGAGACGTCCGGGACGCTCATGCCCAGCACCAGGGAGTACACGAGGTTGCCGACCACCACGTTCTTGCCGTGCACGGTCTCGTGCTCGGCGAACCACGCGTTGGTGTGCAACGGGTGGTGGTTCATGGTGATCATGCAGAACAGGTGGTCGTCGTACTCGGTGATGGTCTTGCCGGGCCAGTGCTGGTAGATGTCACCGACCTCGAAGTCCTCGAGGTAGCGGCCGAAGGGTCGGTCGTGGGTCGTCACGGCCCGGATGGTACGGCGCGGGGCGGCCTCGGTACCGTTTCGGCCCATGAGCGAAGCGAAGGCCCGAGCGGCCCGGAGACCGCGTCGTCACGAGCGGGGCGGACAATGACCGGAGACCTGACCGCCGCCGCGTCCGCCATCGACCTCGCCGGCGGCGTGGTCGACCGGGCCGTCGCCAAGCTGGCCGCCGAGGGCGGGGTGGACGCCAACCAGGTCATCGCCTACGACCTGGCCCACGCCGCGGCCGGGGTCGAGACCGGCCGGGCCGTCCTGGACTACGGCGGCAAGGGCGAGACCGAGGCGGCGCTGACCTGCGCCTACATCGCCGACGCCGTGGCCGACCTCACCGGCAAGCTCTACGGCCGGGAAGCCGAGTGGGGCGTCGCGCCGGGCGTGCTGGACGCCACCCGGGACTTCGTGGCCGCCCACCGGGAGCCGGGCTTCCTCGCCTCGCTGGCCGCCACCCCCGGGCCCCTCCACCTCGACGACGAGTTCGAGCTGGTCAGGGACACCTTCCGGCGCTTCGCCGAGGACAAGATCCGCCCCGTCGCCGAGCACGTCCACCGCGCCAACGGCGACATCCCCGAGGAGATCATCCAGGGCATGGCCGAGCTCGGCGGCTTCGGCCTGTCGGTCCCCGAGGAGTACGGCGGCTTCGCCGCCGGCGGCGAGAGCGACTACCTGGCCATGGTCGTGGCCACCGAGGAGCTGGCCCGCGGCTCGTTGGGCTGCGGCGGCTCGCTCATCACCCGGCCCGAGATCCTCTCCCGGGCGCTGGTGAAGGGCGGGACCGAGGAGCAGAAGCACGCGTGGCTGCCCAAGCTGGCCTCCGGTGAGGTCATGGCCGCCGTCGCCGTCACCGAGCCCGACTTCGGCTCCGACGTGGCCGGCATCAAGGTCACCGCCACGCCGACCGACGGTGGCTGGCTGATCAACGGCGTGAAGACCTGGTGCACCTTCGGCGCCCGGGCCGACGCCCTGATGCTGCTGGCCCGCACCGACCCCGACCGGTCCAAGACCCACCGCGGCCTGTCCATGTTCGTGGTCCCCAAGCCGCGGGGCGAGGGGCACGGCTTCGAGCTGAGCCAGGCGCCCGGCGACCACGGGGGCGCACCCGGCGGCGGGAAGATGGAGGGCCGGCCGATCGACACCATCGGCTACCGGGGCATGCACTCCTATGAGATCGCCCTGAACGACTGGTTCGTGGCCGCCGAGAACCAGGTGGGCGGCGAGGAGGGGCTGGGCCGCGGCTTCTACTTCCAGATGGAGGGCTTCGAGAACGGCCGCCTCCAGACCGCGGCCCGGGCGGTCGGCATCATGCAGGCCGCCTACGAGGAGGCCCGCCAGTACGCCGAGGACCGGGTGGTGTTCGGCCACCCCATCGCCGACTACCAGCTCACCCGGGTCAAGCTCGGCCGGATGGCCTTCACCATCCAGGCCGCCCGCCAGTTCAGCTACGGGGTGGCCCGGATGATGGCCAAGGGCGAAGGCGCCCTCGAGGCGTCCATGATCAAGGCCTACGTCTGCAAGGCCGCCGAGTGGGTCACCCGCGAGGCCATGCAGATCCACGGTGGCTTCGGCTACGCCGAGGAGTACCCCGTCAGCCGCTACTTCGTGGACGCCCGGGTGCTGTCGATCTTCGAGGGCGCGGACGAGACCCTCTGCCTGAAGGTCATCGCCCGCCGCCTCCTCGAGGCCGCCGACCCCTGACCGGCGCGGCCGACCTGTCACGATCGGGGCCGTGACCGGGGGGAACGTCGAACTGCGCCGCGGCGCGGAGCTGCTCGCCCTGACCGGGCTGGCGATCACCCAACCCGTGCTCGACGTCCTCGGGTCGAGCCCCGAGACCTTCGTCTTCCGGGGGGTGGAGGGCGGCCAGATCGTCGTCTTCGCGCTCGCCGTCGCCCTCGTCCCCGCCGCCGTCCTCTGGCTGGGCGGCTTCGCCACGACGGTGTTCGGGCCGCCGGTCCGCCTCGGGGTGCACGTGGCGACGGTCGGGGCGTTGGCGGGGATCGCCGTGCTGGTGGCCGTGCGCCTGGCCGACCTGGCCCGGGGTGGGCCGGCCCTCGTCGTGGCCGTGGCCGCCGGCAGCGGCGCCGCCCTGCTGTACCTGCGGGTCAGCCAGGTCCGCCTGTTCCTGCTCTACCTCGCCCCCCTGTCCCTCCTGGCCGTGGGCCTCTTCTGCTTCTCGTCGTCGGTGTCGGGGCTGGTCACCGGGGGCGAGGCCGACGTGGTCGAGGCGGTCGACAGTACGAGGCCCGTCGTGATGATGGTCCTGGACGAGTTCCCCACCGCCACCCTGCTCGGCGCCGACGGCGGCATCGACGCCGAGCAGTTCCCCGCCTTCGCCCGGCTGGCCGAGCAGTCCACCTGGTTCCGGAACTACACGACCCACAACGCCGGCACGGTCCAGGCCGTGCCGTCGCTCCTGTCGGGGACCCTGCCCACCCGGGGCCGGGCGCCGCTCTACACCGACTGGCCCGACAACCTCTTCACGCTCCTCGGCGGGAGCTACGAGATGGCCGTCCAGGAGTCGGTGACCCAGCTGTGCCCGCCCGACGTCTGCGACAACGAGTCGCGGACGGTCACCCAGCGCACGCCGATCCAGGGCGAGGGCCTGGGCGGGTTGCTGGACGACACCGGCGAGGTCCTGCGCCAGCTCATCTCGCTGAACGCCGAGCCCGAGGTGCAGGTCGACGCCTTCGCCGAGGAGATCATCTCGGTCGATGCGCCCGAGGAGATGGACGAGGAGGCCCGGGGCGAGGTGGCCAGCCAGCCCGCCCGCTTCACCGCGTTCCTCGACGGACTGGTCCCCGCCGAAGAGCCGACGCTGCACTTCGTCCACCTGATCCTGCCCCACGGGCCCTGGCGCTTCTTCCCCGACGGCACCGAGTACGAGTCCCCCGAGGGTGACCCCGAGGGCGAGATCAGCGGCACCTGGACCGATGCCTGGCCGGCCGATCTGACCCGCCTCCGCCTCGAGCTGCAGGCCCAGTACACCGACGCCCTGGTCGGCCAGACCATCGAGCGCCTGCAGGAGAGCGGGCTGTGGGAGGACGCCCTGGTCGTGGTGGTGTCCGACCACGGCGGGTCGTTCCAAGTCGACCAGCCGGGTCGGGCCCTGACCAGCGCCAACGCCCACGAGGTCATGTGGACGCCGCTGTTCGTCCGGGACCCGGCCCTGGCGCACGGGATCGACGACACCGACGTGGAGGCCACCGACCTCCTGCCCACGATGGCCGACCTGCTCGGCATCGAGCTGCCGTACGACGTGGACGGCGCCTCGGCGGTGGCCGACCCGGACACGTCGGGCACCAAGCGCTACCAGCGGCTGGAGAACCCCTTCCAGCCCGAGCCCGACGCCCTGCTCAACATCGACACGGCCACCAACTACCGGCGCCTGCTGGAGGACCTCTGGCCCACCGTCGACGTCCGGGACCCCATCGGGGACTTCTACCGCCGGTACCCGCCCGGTCAGCTCTACGGCACGCGTGTGGCCGACCTCGACGTCGGCGAGGACGGCGGGTCAGCCGAGCTGGATCAGCTCGACGCCGTCCGGGAGGGCGGCGACGGCGCCCAGCCCGCCTATCTCGGCGGCCAGGTCGACCTCGACGGGGTGGACCCCGACGAGGCCTGGGTGGTGGCCGCGGTGGACGGGGTGGTCCAGGGCTTCTCCCGCCTGTTCCCGATGCTCGACACCGACACCGCGTTCAGCATCCTGCTGGACCAGGACGTCGTCGGCGCCGAGGGCCACGACATCGACCTCTTCGTCCTCGAGTCCCCCACCGGCCCCCTCCACCCCCTCGACCTCCCATGACCGACCCCTCCCCAACCGTTCTGGCCGGTGATTTCACCCCTATAGGCGTGAAATCACCGGCCAGAACGAGGGGGCGGACGGGGTGAGCCACTTCCGGGCGGGGGAGGACCCGGCGGCGTACCAGCCGTTGGCCCGGCGGAGCCTGCCTGCAGCGTGGGTGGAGCAGTGGGCGGCGGCGCCGGACGCCCCGATCGTGGCCGAGGGCGGTGGCGCCTGGGTGACTGCGGGCGAACTGGAGGAGCGGACCCGGCGGGTGGCCGGGCGGTTCGCCGGGGCCGGGCTGGTGCCGGGTGACCGGGTGCTGTTCAGCACGGCGACCTCGGTCGACCTGGTGGTGGCCCACGTGGCCGCCTACCGGGCGGGCCTCGTCGTGGTCCCGACCAACACCGCCTACACCGAGCGGGAGGTGGCCCACGTCGTGCACGACGCCGGGGTGCGGGGCGCCGTGGTCGACGACGCCGACCGGGCCCGGTGGGTCCGGGACGCGGGCGGCCCCGACGTGGTGGTGGTCGGCCCCGATGTCGACCGGCCCGACGCTCCCCCGCCGTCGCTCGACACGGTGGGGCCCGACGACCTCGCCCACCTCGGCTACACCTCGGGGACCACCGGCGCCCCCAAGGGCGCCGCCCTCACCCACGGGAACCTGTTGGCCAACAGCGAGGCCCTCGAGCGGGCGTGGCGCTGGACCGCCGAGGACCGCCTCGTCCTGGCCCTCCCCCTCTTCCACGCCCACGGTCTCTGCAACGGCCTGCACGGGACGCTGCTGGCCGGGGCCTCCTGCGTCCTCCTGCCGGGGTTCAGCGTCGACGGTGTGCTGGACGCCACCACGACCCACGAGGCGACGCTGTTCTTCGGCGTCCCCACCATGTACCACCGCCTGGCGGCCTCCCCCCGGGCCGCCGAGCTGGCCCGGCTGCGGCTCTGCGTGTCGGGCTCGGCCGCCCTGCCCGCCGAACTGCACGAGGCACTGCACCAGGCCGCGGGGGTGGCCGTGCTCGAGCGCTACGGCATGACCGAGACGAACATGCTGGTGTCCAACCCCTACGACGGGGAGCGTCGGGCGGGGACCGTCGGCCTGCCCCTCCCGGGCGTCGAGGTGCGCCTGGCCGAGGGCTCCGGCCTGATCGAGGTCCGGGGCCCGAACGTCTTCGGGGGCTACTGGGGACGCCCCGACGCCACCGCCGAGGCGTTCACCCCCGACGACTGGTTCCGCACCGGCGACGTGGGCGACCACGACGAGGCCGGCTACCTGCGCATCCTCGGCCGGGCCAAGGAGCTGATCATCACCGGGGGCTACAACGTCTACCCCCGAGAGGTGGAGGACGTCCTCTGCGCCCATCCGGCCGTCACCGAGGCCGCGGTGGTCGGCGTCCCCTCCACCGAGTGGGGCGAGACGGTCGCGGCCCACGTCGTCGGCACCGGCGACACCGCCGCCGTCCAGGTCTGGGCCGAGTCACAGCTGGCCGCCTTCAAGTGCCCGCGGGAGTACCACTGGGTCGAGTCCCTCCCCCGCAACGCCCTCGGCAAGGTCCAGAAGCACCGGCTCTGACGGCGAGACCCCGATCAACACGACCCGCGTCCGCCTGCCCACGGGCGGCGTTCGGACGGCGTACTGGGGCTGGACCGACGTCCCCGACGGGTGGACACTGACGAAGCTGTGGTACTAGTGGAGGCAGGGAAGGGAGGGCATCCGATGCCTGAGAAGTCCGTGGCGGGTCGCGCCCCGAAGGCCAACTGGGGGCCCCGCCGCTACCTGTCGGCGGTGCTCGTGCTGCTCATCGGCGCGGGCGTGCTGGCCCAGGTCCAGCCCGGCGCCGCGGCCGACGACGTCATCGTCTCCGCGGCGGCGGATGCGCGGGTGTTGTCGGCGAGCCCGACGGTCAACTCCGGAACCGTCACGCGCCTCGACGTGGACAACCCCGGCGAGCAGAGCTACCTCCGCTTCAACGTCACCGGCGTCACCGGCACCGTCCAGACCGCCACCCTGCGCCTCTTCGTCCGCAACAGCTCATCCAACGCCCCCTCCCTCTACCCCACCGACAACACCTGGACCGAGACCGGCATCACCTGGAACAACAAGCCCCCGGCCACCGGCGCCGCCATCGCCAACGTCGCCGCCGCCACCAGCGGCACCTGGTCCGAGTACAACCTGACCGGGCACGTCACCGGCAACGGCACCTACAACTTCGTCCTCCTCCCCGACAGCACCGACGGCATCCAATACGACTCACGCGAAGGCACCTCACCGCCACAACTCGTGCTCAACGGTGGCGGCCCCACCAACGCGCCACCCGTCGCGGGTGACGACAGCGCCACCACCCCCGCCGACACCCCCGTCACCATCAACGTCGCCGGCAACGACACAGACCCCAACGGCAACCTCAACCCCGCCACCGCCACCACCACCTGCACCGGCTGCGCCACCCCCACCAACGGCGCCCTCACCAACAACGCCAACGGCACCTTCACCTACACCCCCACCACCGGCTACACCGGCCCCGACAACTTCACCTACCAGATCTGCGACACCGACAACGCCTGCGACACCGCCAACGTCACCATCAACGTCACCCCCGTCGCCACCAACGCGCCACCCGTCGCGGGTGACGACACCGCCACCACCCCCGCCGACACCCCCGTCACCATCAACGTCGCCGGCAACGACACAGACCCCAACGGCAACCTCAACCCCGCCACCGCCACCACCACCTGCACCGGCTGCGCCACCCCCACCAACGGCGCCCTCACCAACAACACCAACGGCACCTTCACCTACACCCCCACCACCGGCTACACCGGCCCCGACAACTTCACCTACCAGATCTGCGACACCGACAACGCCTGCGACACCGCCAACGTCACCATCAACGTCACCCCCGTCGCCACCAACGCGCCACCCGTCGCGGGTGACGACAGCGCCACCACCCCCGCCGACACCCCCGTCACCATCAACGTCGCCGGCAACGACACAGACCCCAACGGCAACCTCAACCCCGCCACCGCCACCACCACCTGCACCGGCTGCGCCACCCCCACCAACGGCGCCCTCACCAACAACACCAACGGCACCTTCACCTACACCCCCACCACCGGCTACACCGGCCCCGACAACTTCACCTACCAGATCTGCGACACCGACAACGCCTGCGACACCGCCAACGTCACCATCAACGTCAACACCGTCAGCACCCCCCAGACCCTGGCCGCGGCCGCGGATTCCCGGGTGTTGTCGGCGAGCCCGACGGTCAACTCCGGAACGCTCACGCGCCTCGACGTGGACAGTCCCGGCGAGCAGAGCTACCTCCGCTTCAACGTCACCGGAGTGACCGGCACCGTCCAGACCGCCACCCTGCGCCTCTTCGTCCGCAACAGCTCATCCAACGCCCCCTCCCTCTACTTCACCGACAACACCTGGACCGAGACCGGCATCACCTGGAACAACAAGCCCCCGGCCACCGGCGCCGCCATCGCCAACGTCGCCGCCGCCACCGCCGGCACCTGGTCCGAGTACGACCTCACCGGCGACGTCACCGGCAACGGCACCTACAACTTCGTCCTCCTCCCCGACAGCACCGACGGCATCGAGTACGACTCACGCGAAGGCACCTCACCGCCACAACTCGTGCTCAACGGTGGCGGCGGAGGCCCCACCAACGCGCCACCGGTCGCGGGTGACGACAGCGCCACCACCCCCGCCGACACCCCCGTCACCATCAACGTCGCCGGCAACGACACAGACCCCAACGGCAACCTCAACCCCGCCACCGCCACCACCACCTGCACCGGCTGCGCCACCCCCACCAACGGCGCCCTCACCAACAACACCAACGGCACCTTCACCTACACCCCAAACACCGGCTACACCGGCCCCGACAACTTCACCTACCAGATCTGCGACACCCTCAACGCCTGCGACACCGCCAACGTCACCATCAACGTCTACGCCGTCGGGACGGGTTCGGAGGTGTTCGTCGGCGCCGGCGACATCGCGGACTGCAGCCGCACGAGCGATGACGCGACGGCGAACCTGCTCGACAACATCCCCGGCACGGTGTTCACGATCGGCGACAGCGCCAACCCGTCGGGATCGACCGCCGACTACACCAACTGCTGGCGCCCCACCTGGGGCCGGCACCAGGGACGCGTCCATCCAACACCCGGTGACAACGACTACAACACGTCGTCGACCGCCACGCCCTACTTCGCCAACTTCGGCGCCGCGGCGGGCCCTGCGCCGGGGGGTTACTACAGCTACAACCTCGGGGCCTGGCACATCATCCACCTCAACTCGAACTGCTCCCGGATCGGTGGGTGTGGTGCGAGCTCGCCGCAGGGACAATGGCTCCAGGCCGATCTGGCGGCCAACCCGAGGGCGTGCATCCTCGCGACCCACCACGAACCACTGTTCAGCTCGAAGGGGGGTGATTCCGACATGCGCGCCCTCTGGACGCCGCTCTACGCCGCGGGCGCGGACGTGGTCCTGAGCGGTCACCGCCACAACTACGAGCGCTTCGCGCCGCAGACACCCGCGGGGGTCGTGGATCCCGTTCGCGGCATCCGGCAGTTCGTGGTCGGTACCGGCGGCTCGAGCCTGAGCAGCTTCAGCTCTTCCACTGCAGCCAACAGCCAGGTCAGGAACAGCAGCACGCACGGTGTCATCAAGTTCACGCTGCACCCGACGAGCTACGACTGGCAGTTCGTGCCCATCGCGGGCCAGACGTTCACCGATTCCGGGAGCACGAGCTGCCTTCCGTCGTAACCGATCCCAAACCGCGAACCCGCCGGGTTCACGGGAGGCCGTTCCGCAGGGCTGAGTAGGGTCCGCTGATGGCCTTCGACGTGCACACGACGACCGACGAGGTGGTGGCGGGGCTCGACCTGAGCGGCCGGACCGTGGTCGTCACGGGGGCGACCAGCGGGCTCGGCAAGGAGTCGGCGCGGGCGTTGGCGTCGGCTGGCGAGCGGGTGGTGCTGTGTGGCCGCGACGACGCCAAGGGCTTGGCGGTGGTGGACGAGCTCGGCGGGGCGACCGGCTTCCAGCACGTCGACCTGGCCGACCTCGACAGCATCCGCACTGCCGCCGACGAGTTGCTGGCCCGCATCGAGCGCCTCGACGTCCTGGTCAACAACGCCGGCGTCATGGCCTGCCCGTTGGCCCGTACCGCCGATGGCTTCGAGATGCAGTTCGGCACCAACCACCTCGGCCATTTCCTGTTCACGGCCCGCCTCTTCCCCCTCCTCGTCAAGTCGGCACCGTCCCGCATCGTGAACCTGTCCTCCCACGGCCACCTGATCGCCGGGGTCGACCTCGACGACCCCAACTACGAGCACCGCCCCTATGACAAGTGGGAGGCCTACGGCCAGGCCAAGTCGGCCAATGTCCTCTTCACCCGAGAGCTGGACCGCCGTTTCGGTGACCACGGCGTCCACGCCTTCGCGGTGCATCCCGGGATGATCCTCACCGAGCTGGGCCGTCACCTGGACAAGGCCGACATCGCCGACATCGGCGAGCGCACCAGCAAGCGGCCGGCCGGCGGCCCCAGCGCCGAGTTCAAGCCGGTGGAGCGGGGGGCGGCCACCCAGGTCTGGGCCGCCACGGGCCAGGACATCCCCGGCGGGGCCTACCTGGCCGACGCCGCCGTGTGCGAGCAGGTCGCCCCCCACGCCACCGACGACAAGGCTGCCGCCCGCCTCTGGGCCCTGTCCGAGGAGCTGGTGGGCGAGGCCTTCCCCTCCTGGCCCGGCGCCGACTGAGCGAGCGGCGCCCTCAGCGAGGGGCGAACATGATCACGCCCACGCCGAGCAGGCACAGCGACGCCCCGACGATGTCGTAGCGGTCGGGCTCGAAGCCGTCGGCCACGATCCCCCACACCAGCGAGCCGATGACGAACACGCCGCCGTAGGCCGCCAACACCCGGCCGAAGTTCGGGTCCGACTGGAACGTGGCCACGAAGCCGTAGGCGGCCAGGGCCATGATCCCGGCGCCGACGAAGAGCAGGCCCCGGTCCTCCCGCACGCCCTGCCACACGAGCCAGGCGCCGCCGATCTCGGCCAATGCGGCCAACACGAAGAGCCCGACGGTCCGGGCGACGGTCATCGCCGGACTCTACGCAGCGGCCCGTCGCCGACGACGGACGATCAACGCGGAGCCGCCCAGGACCACCGCCGCGGCGAGGAGCAGTCCCCCGGCGAACCAGGCCAGGCCGGACAGGCCGGCGGTGATCCCGATGGCACCGAGGATCGGTGGCGCACAACAGGCCACACAGGCCGCCGCCCCGACGGCGACGACGGAGAGGCCGGTGCGGGCCGCCGCGTCGCCCTCCGACGAGTCGGTGACCTCATCGACATCGGCCGGGCCACTCACAGGGCCGCCAGGGCGTCGATGACCGTGCGGGCGTCGTCGGCCCCGGTGATGTCGAGCGTGACCCGGTCGAAGCCGAGGCCGAGGTCGAAGCGAAGGAACGCGCAGCAGCCCTGCTCGGCCGCGGCCAACGCAGCCAGTCGCCCGACGTCCACGCCCCGGTCGAACACCAGGCGGACACCGGTCGCCGTCGCTTCGCGCTGGGTCGCCTCGGCGTTGACCGCGCGCCAGTCGGTCACCCGTTGCGGCATGGCCGTGATCTCGAGGGTGCAGGCCACAGGCGGTGCCTCCGCAGCGGTGGTCGAGCAACCGCAGTGCTCGTCACAGGGGCCGTCCGGCCGGTGGCCGTCCAACCCGGCGGCGATGTGGCGGAGCTGCCGGGCCAGGGCCTCTGCCGAACGGGCCTGGCCCTCGCAGTCGGCGATCTTGTCGGTGAGCAGGGTTCGTAGCTGGTCCTGCACGGGGCCGCAGTGCTCCTCGTCCCACAGGGCGGTGAGACCCCGGATCTCCTCGAGGCTCAGGCCCAGGCTCTTGGCCCTGGCGATGAAGCCCAGCCGAATGAGGGTCCGCTCGTCGTAGACCCGGTAGCCGGCGTCCGTGCGGGCCGGCGCCACCAGGCCCTCCTGCTCGTAGAAGCGCAAGGCACTGGCCGAGAACCCGGTCCGGGCCGCGGCGTCGGCGATGGTGCATCCGTCCATGGCGGTGACCGTAGACCTTCGACCCAGGTCGAAGGTCAAGACACGATCGGGACCGAAGGCCCTGCCCGCGGTCGGACGGGCACGGCATGCTGGCACCATGACCGTCGTGGCCGACCCCGACTCCGACGCGCCCGACCCGGTCGACCCCGGCGAGGACGACGACCTCGAGCCGCTGCTCACCGGGCGGACGGTCGACCTCGGTCGGGCCCTGCTGGCCGGCTTCGTGGCCATGTTCCTGGCCGGGGCGGTGGTGTTCGCCTGGCAGCAGGCGGCCAACCAGCCCGACCCCAACGAGGTCGACATCGGCTTCGCCGACGACATGCGCACCCACCACCTGCAGGGCGTGACCCTCTCCCTGGCCTACCTGGAGGACGGCACGGACCCCACCCTGCGCCAGATGGCCAACGAGATCGTCATCGTGCAGGCCGGTGAGTCCCGCCTGATGGGCCAGTGGCTCGAGGACTGGGGCAACCCGGACCTCGACCTGGACAACGCCATGGAATGGATGGGGATGGCCCCGGTCCCCCAGACCGAGCAGCCGGGCATGGCCTCCGAGGCCGAACTGGCCGAACTGGAGGCGGCCGAAGGCGAGGAGCTCGATGACCTGTTCTCGGCACTGATGATCGCCCACCACCGCGGCGGCCAGCACATGGCCCAGTACGCCGTCGACCACGGGTCCGAGGAGGTCGTGGGCGACCTCGCCCAGGCCATCGTGACCACCCAAAAGTCCGAGGTGGCCGAGATGAACCTCCGCCGCGAGGCGCTGGGACTGCCCCCCGTCTGATCTACGGTCCGTCGCCCCGGCCTCCGGGCAGGTGGCTCCCCCGCTCGGGATGGCGCGTGATCGTGCTGCGGGTGGCGGTCACGGGCGCAGGTCCTCGGCGCGGTCGGTCAAGGAGGCCATCACGGTCTTGAACAGGGATGAGCCGAACGTGATGCGGGCCGCTCCCAACTCGCCCAGCCGGGCCAGAGCCGGGCCGTTGGGGAACGAGAGGACGTTGACGGGGCCGGGTATCTCCTCGACCAGCCGCGCCGTCGTGGCCTCGTCGAGGAAACCGATCGGGTACGTGCAGTCCACACCGGCGGCGAGGTAGGCGGTGGCCCGGGCGACGGCGTCGTCGTCCTCCCGGCTACCACCGAGGTAGGTGTCCACCCGGGCGTTGACCACGAGGCGACCGGCGGCGTGCTCGACGACCGTTCCGAGCCATTCGGCCTGCTCGGCGGCGGGCCGCAGGGCCCCGGCGGCGTGGTCGGTGTCCTCGAGGTTGCAGCCGGCCGCGCCGGTCTCGACCAGGCACTCCACGATCTCGGCCGGCGGCAGGCCGTAGCCCGCCTCGAAGTCGGCGGTGACCGGGACCTCGACGGACCGGGTGATGCGGGCGATGGCCGCCAGCACCTCGTCGACCGGCGCCTGCTCGTGGTCCTCGTAGCCGAGAGCGTTGACCAGGGCGCCGCTACTCGTGGCCAGCGCCGGGAAGCCGACCGCGGCGACGGCCCGAGCGCTGGCCGCGTCCCAGATGTTGGGCAGGACCAGCGGGCGCTCGTCGTGCAGGGATCGGAGGATGTCGGCCTTCGCGGTCATGGAAAGGACCCTACGCCCGAACTGGTCCACCGGTAGGGTCTATTCCCGTGGAGGCATCCTGGACCAGTTCTGTCGACCTCCACGTCGAGCTCAGCGGGCCCGACGGTCGCCGGGCCGCCCTCGAACGAGCCGTCCGGGAGGCCATCCGGGACGGCCGCCTGGTGCGGGGCGACCGCCTGCCCTCCTCCCGGGCCCTGGCCGCCGACCTCGGACTCGCCCGGGGCACGGTGACCGACGCCTACGCCCAGCTGACCGCCGAGGGCTGGCTGGTCGCCCGGCAGGGCGCGGCCACCACCGTGGCGGAGAGCGCCGGGCGCGAGCAGCCCCGACCCGTGGTGACCGCCCTCCCACCCCGGCCCCGTCACGACTTCAAGCCCGGCAGCCCCGACCTCTCCAGCTTCCCCCGTCGCACGTGGGCCTCCGCGCTGCGCCAGGTCCTGCGCACGATGCCCGACGCCGACCTGGGCTACGGCGACCCGGGCGGGCACCCACGGCTGCGCACGGCCCTGGCCGCCTACCTCGGCCGGGTGCGGGGCGTGGTCACCGACGCCGACCACCTGATGGCCTGCTCGGGGTGGAGCCAGTCCCTCGACCTCACCTGCCGGGTGCTCCGGTCCCGGGGTGTCACCGCCATCGGCATGGAGGACCCGTGCATTCCCCACTACCGGGCCGCCGTACGGGGGGCCGGGCTCGCCGTGGTGCCGCTGCCGGTCGACCAGGACGGAGCCCGCTTCGACGACCTGAGCGGGGTGGGCGCCGTCGTGCTCACCCCGGCCCACCAGTACCCGTCGGGAGCCACCCTGGCGCCGGACCGGCGGGCCGCGGCCGTGGCCTGGGCCCGGGCCACCGGGGGCCTGGTCATAGAGGACGACTACGACGGCGAGCTGCGCTATGACCGCCAGCCCGTGGGCGCCCTGCAGTCCCTCGACCCCGAGCACGTGGTCTACGTGGGCACGGCGGCCAAGAGCCTGGCCCCCGGACTGCGCCTGGCCTGGATGGCCGTCCCCGGCACGCTCCGGGACGAGCTGTGGGAGGTCAAGCACCTCGCCGACCGCCACACCTCGGTGCTGGAACAGCTGACCCTGTCCGAGCTGATCGACTCGGGGGCCTACGACCGCCAGCTCCGCCGGGCCCGGCTCCGCTACCGCCGCCGCCGGGACCACCTCCTGGCCGCGCTGGCCGACACCGTCCCCCACCTGACACCGTCGGGCATCGCCGCCGGGCTCCACGTGGTCCTCGACCTGGACGGCCGCCCGGAGCAGCCGGTGGTCGACGGCCTCCTGGCCCGCGAGGTCGCCGTCGGTGCCCTCGGCCCCGCCTTCCACGCCCCGGTGCCCGACCGAACGGGTCTCGTCGTCGGCTACGGCACCCCCGCCGAGCACGCCTTCCCCGCCGCCCTCGACGCGCTCGGTGACCGGCCTGGCCGACCTCACCCTCCCCCGTACTGGCGCCTGATTGAGGCGCCCTGGCGCCTCAATCGGGCGCCAGAAGGGTGGGCTACGGTCCGCGGCCGTGGGCTTGTACCGGTCGGCGGCGGGACAGCAGGTGATCCGGGCCTGGTGCACCGACCGCCTGGACGGCTGGGGTGTGCCCCACGAGCGGCAGGAGCGGGCGACGGCGCTGGGCTCGACCCACCTGATCACCGCCGGATCCGGTGGACCGACCGTGGTGCTGGTGCCCGGGACCAACCTGAACGCCGCGACGGGTCTCGACCTGATCGGGGCCTTGGCCGAGCACCGCCGCGTGGTCGCGCTCAACCTGCCCGGCCAGCCCGGGCTGAGCGCGGCCGACTCGCCGGGCAAGGACCGGATCACCATCTACGGGCACTGGTTGGACGGGGTCCTCGCCGCCGTGGGTGACGGGCCGTACCTACTCATCGGTCATTCACTGGGCGCCGCCGTCGTGCTGGCGGCGACCCCGTCCGACCAGGTCGCCGGCATCCTGCTCGTCGATCCGGCCGGGCTGGTCAAGGCGACCATCCGGCCCGGCGTCCTGGCCACGAGCACCGCCTGGTTCCTGCGCCCGAGTGACGCCCGCAGCCGCCGCCTCATCGAGCGGATGCAGGCCCCGGGCCACCCGGCCCCACGGGACCTCGCCGAGTGGTTCACCCTCGTGGGTCGCCACACCCGATCCGAGGGCGCGCCCGGACCTGTCGGTGACGCCGTCCTCGCCCGTTGGCAGGACACGCCCCGCGCCGTCCTGACCGGTGAGGACGACACGTTCTTCCCGCCGGCGAAGCTCGCGCCGGTCGCCCGCCAGTCGCTCGACACCAAGGCGGTCGTCGTCCCCGACGCCGGCCACCTCCTCCCCCACGAGCACCCCCAGACCGTCATCGACGCCGTCCTCGCGCTGGTTTGACCGGTCCCGTTCTGGCGCCCTGGCGCCTCAATCGGGCGCCAGAAGGGTGGGCTACGGTCGCCTGCCATGACGATTCAGGTGGTGGGGGCAGGGCTGGGCCGGACCGGCACGACGTCGCTCAAGGCGGCGCTGGAGCAACTCCTCGGTGGCCCGTGCCACCACATGTTCGAGCTCATGGTCCACCCCGAGCAGATCCCGGACTGGCACGCCGCCGCCCGGGGCGAAGCGGTGGACTGGGCGACGCTGCTGGCCGACTACGCCGCCGTCGTCGACTGGCCCGGCGCCGCCTTCTGGCCCGAGCTGACCGAGGCCTTCCCGGACGCCCTCGTCCTGGTCTCCAACCGGGAGCCGCAGGCCTGGTACGAGAGTGCCACCAACACCATCTTCCCCGGTGTCATCGCCGAGGTCGCCGAAGACCAAAACGACGACTGGAAGGCCTGGCACGCCATGGTCCGCGACGTGTTCGGCAACCGCTTCACCCTGGACCTGGCGAACGAGGACGCCACCCTCGCCGCCTTCGCGGCCCACTACGCCGCGGTCCGGGCCACGGTGCCCGCCGACCGCATCCTCGAGTGGACCGTCACCGACGGCTGGGCGCCGATCTGCGCCGCCTTGGACCTCCCCGTCCCCGACGAGCCCTTCCCCCGCCTCAACACCCGCGACGACTGGGCCCCCAAAGACGAAACATCCTGATCTGGCGCCGATTTGTCACGCTGTGCGTGACAAATCGGCGCAATTTCGGTCAGGGGGTCAGCTGCAGCCGCTGGTGGTGCCGCAGCTGGGGCAGGCGTGGCAGGAGCCGGCGCGCTGCATCTGGATGCCGCACTGCATGCAGAGCGGGGCGTTGACGTCGGCGACGGGCAGGGGGGCCTTCGCCTCGGTCAGGTCCATGTCCAGCTCGAGGGCCAGCGCGGAGGCCGACTCGATGGACGGCGGGTCCGGGGTCACGTCCTGGCCCTGGACGTTCGCGGTGACCGTCTCCTCGACGCCCGGCAGCGTGGGCTGGGTGCGCTCGGCGATGGTGTGGATGCCCAGCTCGTTGCGCTCCTCGGGGCTCAGGTAGAGGATGGCCAGCTTGCGGAACAGGTAGTCCATCAGGCTGGTGGCGAAGCGGATGTCCGCGTCGTCGGTCATGCCCGCCGGCTCGAAGCGCATGCCCGTGAAGGTGTCCACGAAGCTGCGCAGCGGCACCCCGTACTGCAGGCCGTGGCTGATCGAGATGGCGAAGGCGTCCATGATCCCGGCCAGGGTCGAGCCCTGCTTGGAGACCGAGATGAAGATCTCGCCCGGGCGGCCGTCCTCGTACTCGCCGACGGTCACGAAGCCCTTGCAGTCCGCGACCCGGAACTCGAAGGTGCGGGCACGCCGGGTCTTGGCCAGCTTCTGGCGGTACGGCTCCTGGACGATCTTCTCGATCACCCGCTCGACCACCTCGGTCGCTGCCGCGGCGCCGGCCGAGACGGCGGGGGCACCGTCCTCCGCGCCCTCCTTCTTGGCCATGGCCAGGGGCTGGGCCACCTTGCAGTTGTCCCGGTAGATGGCCACGGCCTTGACGCCGAGCTGCCAGGCGTCGATGTGGAGCTGCTCCACGTCCTCGACGGTGACGTCCTCGGGCATGTTGACCGTCTTGGAGATGGCCCCGGAGATGAAGGGCTGCACCGCCCCCATCATCCGGACGTGGCCCGAGTAGTGGATCGGGTTGTCACCCATCGAGCAGGCGAACACCGCGATGTGCTCTTTCTTGAGGTCGGGGGCGCCGAGGATGGTCTTCTCGACGTTGATGTGGTCGACGATCGCGGTGACCTCGGCGTCGGTGTAGCCGAGGTTGCGCAGGGCCCGGGGCACGGTCTGGTTGACGATGGTCATCGTCCCGCCGCCGACCAGCTTCTTCATCTTGGTCAGGCCGAGGTCGGGCTCAACGCCGGTGGTGTCGCAGTCCATCATCAGCCCGATCGTCCCGGTGGGGGCGAGGACCGAGGCCTGGGCGTTGCGCACGCCGTGGATGGCGGCGGTGGCACAGGCGACGTCCCAGGACTGCTGGGCGGCCGAGAGCAGGTCGACGGGGACCAGCTCCTCGTCGATGTCGGCCATCTGCTCCCGGTGCTGGTCCAGCACCCGCAGCATGTGCTCCTCGTTCTCGGCGTAGCCGGCGAAGGGCCCCATGCGGGCGGCGGTGACCGCCGAGGTGGCGTAGGCGTGGCCGGTCATGAGGCCGGTGATGGCCCCGGCCAGGGCCCGGCCCCCGTCGGAGTCGTACGGCAGGCCCAGGGCCATGAGCAGGGCGCCCAGGTTGGCGTAGCCGAGGCCGAGCTGGCGGAAGCGGCGGGCGTTCTCGCCGATCGGCACGGTCGGGTAGTCGGCGTTGCCGACCAGGATCTCCTGGGCGGTGAAGATGACCTCGACGGCGGCCTTGAAGCCCTCGACGTCGAAGTCGGTGTTCTCGGGCAGGAAGGTCAGCAGGTTGAGGCTGGCCAGGTTGCACGCCGAGTTGTCCAGGTGCATGTACTCCGAGCAGGGGTTCGACCCGTTGATCCGCCCCGTGTTGGCCGCGGTGTGCCAGTGGTTGATCGTGGTGTCGAACTGCATGCCGGGATCGGCGCACTCCCAGGTGGCCTGGGAGATCTGGCGCATGAGCTCCTTGGCCCGGACGGTCTTGATGATGCTGCCGTCGGTGACCGCCCGCAGGTGCCAGTCGACGTCGTCGACGACGGCCTGCATGAACTCGTCGGTGACCCGGACCGAGTTGTTGGCGTTCTGGTACTGGGTGGAGTGGCTGTCGGCGCCGTCGAGATCCATGTCGAAACCGGCGTCCCGCAGGACCCGGGCCTTCTGCTCCTCGCGGGCCTTGCACCAGATGAACTCCTCGACGTCGGGGTGGTCCACGTCGAGGATGACCATCTTGGCGGCGCGGCGGGTCTTGCCCCCGGACTTGATGGTCCCGGCCGAGGCGTCGGCGCCCCGCATGAAGCTCACCGGGCCGCTGGCGGTGCCCCCGCCCTTCAGCAGCTCGTGGCTGGAGCGGATGCGGGACAGGTTGATGCCCGCCCCCGAGCCGCCCTTGAAGATCGTGCCCTCCTCGACGTACCAGTTGAGGATCGAGTCCATCTTGTCGTCGACGGAGAGGATGAAGCACGCGCTGGCCTGCTGGGGCACGCCCTGCACCCCGATGTTGAACCAGACCGGGCTGTTGAAGGCCACCTTCTGATGCACGAGCAGGTACTTGAGCTCGGCGTTGAAGGTGTCGGCCTCGTCGTCGTCGACGAAGTAGCCGTCCCGGGCGCCCCACGCGGTGACGGTGTCGGCCACCCGGTCGATGACCTGGCGCAGCGACCACTCGCGCTCGGAGGTCCCCAGCGACCCGCGGAAGTACTTCTGGGCGACGATGTTGGTGGCGTTGAGCGACCACGTCGTCGGGAACTCCACGTCGGTCTGCTCGAAGGCGACCGTCCCGTCCCGGAAGTTGGTGATGCGGGCATCCCGTCGCTCCCACTGCACCGTGTCGTAGGGATGGGTCCCTGCGTCGGTGAAGTGGCGGCGGATGCCGATGCGGGTCTGCTCGGGGGCGAGAGCCATGAGTCCTCCAGTGCGGTCGATGCTAGGGGTCACGAAGGTCTGCCCGACGGCTGGAAGCGCACCACGCGGTGCCCCTACATCTCGTGCCGAACCCCGGTCTTCGTCCCCCCAACACCACCACATCTTGTTTCAGTGTGGGCGTGATGACAGGGGCGTAATTACAGCAGCGTGAGTCGCCCGCGTCAACGGCTACGCAAAAGAAATCTCGGTGATCTGCTGCAGCACAGCGGCCAGGTACAGAGCGGAGACGGTTCCCCCTCCCTACGGGGTGGGTGAGCCACCACCGCCCCAAGCCGCGCCCGACCCGCCGGGGCCGCGAACGCCAACCCTCCGATTCCGACCGCTGTGCTGCAGGGCTCCCACCCTAAGGAACCCGGCCTGTGGATCTGAAGTGCGCGGCCTGTGGATTTCCCGGGTTGTGTCCACAGTTCCGGGCCGGTGGTCCACAGGGCCGGCGGTCCACAGGGCTACCTTCGGCTCAGTGCGCCAACTGCTGCCCGAGCCCGTCGAGGACGTCGACCCCACGGCGATCCACGCCGCCCTCGCCCGTGAAGGCCCCGCCGACCGGCCCTACGTGCTGGTCAACATGATCGCCTCGGTGGACGGTGCCACTGTCGTCGACGGCGTCTCCGGCGGTCTTGGGGGCGAGGGGGACAAGATGGTGTTCCGGGCCCTGCGGTCGGTGCCCGACATCGTCCTCGTCGCGGCCCGCACGGCCAACGCCGAGACCTACGGGCCTCCGAAGGTCAGCGAGGAGGCGAAGACCGCACGCCGGGAGCGGGGCCAGTCCGCGATCCCCCGCCTCGCGGTCGTCACCGGCCGTCTCAGCGTGGACCTCAGCCTGCCCATGTTCACCGACCCCGGCGACCAGCGCCCGATCGTCATCACCTCGGCCGCGGCGCCGACCAACCGCCGCGACGAGGTCGAGGCCGTGGCCGAGATCCTCGTGGCGGGCGAGACCACCGTCGACGTGCCCGACGCCCTAGCCCAGCTCCGGCGCCGAGGGGCCTGGGTGGTGCTCTGCGAGGGCGGGCCGTCCATGAACGGCGGCCTCGTCGAGTTCGGCCTCGTGGACGAGTGGAACATCAGCCTCTCCCCCACCCTGGCCGGCGGCGACTCCCGGCGCATCGTGAACGGCGCGCCCCCGCCCTGCGCCCCCTGCGCCTCGAGCGTGTGCTCGAGCACGAGGACACGCTCTTCCTCCGCTACGTCCGGGCGTGACGCCTAGGGCACCGTTGCGGTCTCCGGGGTCAGGTCGATCGTAGCGACCCACCTGTCGAAGAACTCCCTGGCGTCGTCCGGGCGGACGTGGAGCAGGCTGAAGAGATAGAGCCGCCCGCCGGCAACGACGGTCGCCACGATCTGGCCAGGGTCGGTCGGACACTCGAAGATCCTTCCCGGCTGCCCGTCGATGGTGATCTCCTCTTGCTGGCTGCGCGGCCGACCGCACCCGTTGGGCGAGACGTACTCGTCGACCCAGTCATCGATCGAGACCCCATCCGGGATCTCTGTCGACGCGCTGTCGAAGTAGGCGCCCAACCCGGTCTCCACGGCATCGAAGCTGTCGTCGAACTGCATGTCGTCGACCTCGTTGACGGGATCCCAGAGCTCCGTGGCCGGTGCGAGCCCACCCCTGTCGAGGTACCCGAAGGAGTAGCCGTAGGTCGGCGAGACGAAGGTCGTCTCCAGGGGCGGGATGGCGTCCGCGGTCTCCGGGGTCAGGCGGATCGTGTCGGCGAAGGCGTCGAAGTCCGCTCTGGCGTCACCGCCACCGTGCAGCAGGGTGAAGCCATAGATCCGCCCGCCGGCGACGACCGTTGCCACGATCTCGTTCGAACACTCCGCGATCTTGCCCGACTGCCCGTCGATGCTGATCTCTGCCTGCTGGCTTCGAGGCGCACCGCAGCCGCCATCCAGGACGTAGTCGTCGATGTAATCATCGATCGAGGCCCACGCGTCATTTGGGATTCCCCCCGGGTCCTCCAACGACCCGCCCGTGAAGACGGCGCCCGAGGCGGTCTCCACGACATCGATTCCGTCGTTGACGGTTGGGCGCTGGCCTTGGCGCACGTCCTCCGCGATGCGGGGATCCCAGAAGAAGTTCGTGGCCGGTGTGACCACGGCCCCGTCGGGGTACTGGACGGAGTAGCCGTGCCTCGGCGACACGAAGGTCGTGGTCGGGCTCTGGTCGACGGGGGCGGTCGAGTGGTCGTCGCCCGCTCTGGAGAGTACGGCGATCGCCCCGGCGATCACGACGAAGGCCGCGGCGGCGGCCGTGATCCAGGCTCGGCGCGTCGACCTGCTGGGAGAGGGAGGGAGCACGAATTCGAACCCCGACTCTCCAGCGTCGTCGAGTCGCGCCACGATCGACTCCCGGGCCGATGGCGAAGGGTGGGCGCCAGCCGCGATCTCACGCAGGTCCCGTTCGAGACGGTCCGTGAGCTTGCTCATTCCTCGAGCTCCTTCTTGAGTGTCGCCAGCCCCCGCCGGAGGTGTGAGCGCACGGTCGCGGCCGGCATATCGAGCATGGCGGCGATGTCCGACGCCGAGTAGCCCCCGTAGTAGCGCAGCACCACCGCGATGCGCTGCTCGTCGGACAAGCGGGTGAGCACGTCCCACAGTTCGCCGGCGGAAGCCGACACCGAGGGCTCGGCGACCGGATACGGGGACCGCAGCTTGCGGCGCTGCAACGCCGACCGGCAGCGGCTCACCACCGTGCACCGCAGATAGGCACCGGGCTTCTGGACCTCGGGCCAACGCCGGTGGACCTCGACGAAGCTGTCCTGCACGATCTCCTCGGCCTCGGCATTGCTCGCCAGCAGCGTGTAGGCGAGGCGAACCATCCCGGCGTACTCGACCCGGAACAGCGCATCGAGTTGCGCGACACGGTCATCCGTCGCCGGATCCGGTCGGCTTCTCACCCCCACTGTCGCCATCATCACCTACGGCGATCGACAGCCCGAAAGTGTTGCACCGAGCAGCAAGAAATCTGCGTGGTCAGCTCGGGAGGCTTGATCCCCGGCGTTGAGCGGCGGGCTCCCGATGGGAGACAGGCCTTGACGGGGCTCTAGGAGCCTGCTGAGTAATCCGGCGGTGGATGCTCGCGTTTGGCGCCCGGATGGAAAAGAATGGCGGGGTGCAGGGGCGTAGCGATCCGAACCCGGAGTTGTTGGACGCGGGGGCGCTGGTGGGGCATCTGGTCCCGGCGGGCTCGGTGTACGCGTTCTTGTCCGAGCACCGTCAGCGGCTGTTTCCCGACGGGATGTTCTCGGATTTGTTCCCGTCGGGGAGGGGGAGACCCTCCGTGCCCGCCGACGTCATCGCGACGGTCATGGTCCTGCAGTCCCTCGAAGGCCGGTCGGACCGCGAGGCCGCCGAGGCGGTGCGGACCGACCTGCGGTGGAAGGTCGCGGCGGGTCTGTCGTTGACCGACGAGGGTTTCCACCCCACAGTGCTCACGCTCTGGCGGAACAAGCTGCGGGCCAGCGACAGCCCGGAACGGATCTTCGACGCCGTCCGAGACGTGGTGACCGCGACCGGGGTGCTGGCGGCCAAGACCCGGCGGGCGTTGGACTCGACCCTGTTGGACGACGCGGTCGCGACCCAGGACACCGTCACCCAGCTGGCCTCGGCCATACGCCGGGTCCGCCGGGCGGTTCCGGTCGCCGCAGCGGTGCCGGTTGTTGCCCACGACTACAACACGGCGGGCAAGCCGGCGTGCGCATGGGATGACGCCGACGCCCGGGCCGAACTGGTCAACGGCCTGGTCAATGACGCCCTGGCGGTCCTGGCCGCCGTCGACGGTGTCGACCTGGATGAGGACCAGGCTGCCCTGGTCGGGCTATTGGCCCTGGTCGCGGGCCAGGACGTCGAAGAAGACGAGGAGCCTGGGAGGTGGCGGATCGCCCGGGGGGTGGCCCCGGACCGTGTGATCTCCACGGTCGATCCCGACGCTCGGCACATGCACAAGTCCCGCAGCGAATACCGCGACGGCTACAAGGCCCACATCGCCATCGAACCCGACACCGGGATCATCACCGGCTGCGCGCTCACCCCCGCCAATGCCGGCGACGGCCCGATCGGCCTCGCGCTCCTCGACGGCGAGCCCGACGGTCTGCAGGTCCTGGCCGACTCCGCCTACGGGTCCGGTCCGGTCCGGGCCGGGCTCCGCAGGGCCCGCCACCGCCAGGCCATCAAACCGATGCCGTTAGGCAAGAACCGGCGTCTGGGCCCAGACCAGTTCAACCGAGACGACTTCATCATCGACCACGCCGCCCGCACCGCCACTTGCCCCGCCGGGCTCACCCGGCACATCACCGCGACCGGCGCGGCCATCTTCGGGGCCGCCTGCGGGGACTGCGAGCTTCGCCCGCGCTGCACCAACGCCGCAGACGGTCGCACTCTGCGCATCACCCCCCACGACAACGAACTCGTCGCCGCCCGGGCAGCCTGGACCAACGGCGACTTCGCTGAGGACTACCGCCAACACCGGCCCATGGTCGAACGATCCATCGCCTGGCTCGTCGCCAACGGCGGCCGCCGGGTCCGCTACCGGGGCCTGGACCGCAACCAACTCGGCCTCAGCCTCCGAGTCGCCGCCATCAACTTCCGCCGGCTCGTCAACCTCGGCGCCACCCACGACGGCACCACCTGGACCACCGCCTGAAGGCGGGCCGGGGAAGGCAAACACAGGCACCTCACCTCGAGCACGAAGCTCTACCAGGGCAACCGGTTCACAGCCTGCGACACCGGCTCTTCGGTTCGGCCATTCCCCGGCCCACCATCAAGCCTAGAAAGCCACTTGCTCAGCAGGCTCCTAGTTCTTGGTCAGCAGTCCGATCTCGCGCTCGAAGTCGGCGAGGTCGTCGAAGCCCTTGTAGACGCTGGCGAAGCGCAGGGCGCTCACCCCGTCGAGGCGAGCCAGGGCCTCCAGGACGGCCCGGCCGATGCGCTCGCTGGTCACCCGGGTGCCCTCCAGGCGGACGATGTCCTCCACGTCCGCGGCGAGGGCCTCGATGGTGGCGGCCTCGACGGGTCGCCCCTTGGCCGCCAGGGCCACGCCGGCGACGATCTTGGTCCGATCGAAGGGGACCTCGGTGCCGTCGGACTTCACGACGAGCAGCGGGGTCTCCTCCAGCCGCTCGAAGGTGGTGAACCGGGTCGAGCACTCGAGGCACTCCCGCCGGCGCCGGACCGCGGAGCCGTCATCGGTCGTGCGGCTGTCGACCACCTTGTCGTCGAGGGACGCACACGTCGGGCACCGCACGGCTCGGAACGGTACCCCCACGGGACCGGGAGATGCCCGACGGGTCAGGCGCGCCCGGCGGGGCGGCTCGTCAGCCGGGCAGAAGCAGGTTCTGCCCGGCCTCGAGCGTCGCCCCCCCGTTCAGGGCCGCCAGCTCGTCGACCAGGGGACGGACGTCACCGGAGGGCTGGAGGTCACGGGCGATGTCCCAGAGGGACTCGCCGGGTTGCACGAGGATCGTCTCGGTGCCGGCGGGCACCGGTGCGGAACCGTCGACGGCGCTGAGTGGGCGACCGTCGACGCTCCCCGTCAACGGGCGGAGGACGGCCCGGATCCCGGTCATGGCGACCACCACGAGCGCCACGGCCAGGATCAGGGCCACCACCCGACGACGCCGGTAGACCGCCGGCGTGGGTCCCGCGTCGCGCCCACCCTGGAGCAGCCGGAGGGCCGGTCGGGGGTGGGTGTCGACGAGTGCGAGAGCCATGGACGAGATTCTCCTCGGGGGGTGTGACACGAACGACTGTTCGCACCGGCACCCAATCACGAACGGCTGTTCGCTGTCAAGGCCGGGACGAACAAATGTTTGTCACATCCCCCACCGGGTGCTACGGTCACAAACACCTGTTCGTCGCCCGTCCCCCAGGAGCGCCCCGTGCCTGCAGCCAAGTACACGCCGAAGAAGAAGGAGCTGACCGACCGTCAGCGTCAGATCCTCGACTTCATCGAGGCCGAGACCACCGAGCGGGGCTACCCGCCGTCGGTCCGGGAGATCGGCCAGGCCGTGGGGCTGACCTCACCCTCCACCGTGCACTCGCACCTGGCCACCCTGCAGCGCCGTGGCTACCTGCACCGGGACCCCACCAAGCCCCGGGCCATCGAGGTCCGCTACGACCCGAACTCCGGCGCCGGCGGCCACGAGCGGCGCCCGGTGCGCCACGTCCCGCTGGTCGGCGACGTCGCCGCGGGCACCGACGTGCTGGCCCAGGAGAACGTCGAGGAGGTCTACCCCCTGCCCGCCGACCTCACCGGTGACGGCGACCTGTTCATGCTGCGGGTGCGCGGCGACTCCATGATCGACGTCGGCATCTTCGACGGCGACTACGTGGTCACCCGGGCCCAGACCACCGCCGAGCGGGGCGAGATCGTGGTCGCCGGCATCCCGGGGGACGAGGCCACCATCAAGACCTTCGACCGCCGCGACGGCCAGATCGTCCTGCTCCCCGCCAACGAGCGGCTGGAGCCGATGGTGTTCGACCCCAGCGAGGTCGTCGTCTACGGCAAGGTCGTGACGGTGATGCGCCGCCTCTGACGGCGCATCACCCGCCGCCGATCAGAGCTTGGCCAACGCTTCGGCGTAGCGCTCGGCCGGGCGGGCCTCACCCAGGCCACCGGACTCGAAGCCGTCCACGATCGTGCCGTCCTGGCCGATCAGGAACGTGGCCCGGTTGGCACAGCCGGCGGCCTCGTTGAACACGCCGTAGGCCTTGGCCGCCTCACCATGGGGCCAGTGATCGGACAGCACGGGGAACTGGTAGCCCTCGGCATCGGCCCAGGCCTTCTGCACCTGCTTGCTGTCCGTGGACACGGCCAGCAGCTGGACGCCGTCGGCCTCGTACCGGGCCAGGTCGTCACGCAGCTCGCAGAGCTCGGTGCGGCAGATGCCACTGAACGAGAACGGATAGAACACGAGGGCGACGGCCTTGTCTCCCCGGAACGACGAGAGCGTGACCTCCTCACCGTCCTGGTCCTTCAGGGTGAAGTCGGGGGCCGCGGTGCCGGGCGCCAGCGCCATGGATGCATCTCCTGGGAAGTGGTGGGAACGGGAGCGGGCAGCCTATGCATCGAGACCCGCCCCGCGTCAGGGGCCGACGGTGATGAGGTCGAGCAGGGCCCGATAGCTGACGTCGAGGCGGTCGCCCTCGACCCGCTCGTCGACGTGGTGGGCCAACGTGGAGTCGCCGGCGCCCAGGTTCACGGCCGGGATGCCCCGGGCGGCGAAGCGGGCCACATCGGTCCAGCCCAGCTTGGCCCGCACCCCGAGGCCGCTGCGCTCGAGGAGAGCGGCCAGCAGGGGGTGATCCAGGTGGGGGGCGGCACCGGCCGCCACGTCGACCAGTTCCACGGTGTCGCCGTCCTCGAGGACGGGGGCCAAGAGCGCACCGACGGCGGCCTCGGCCTCCTCAGGGGTGCGGTCCGGGGCGAAGCGGTGGTTGAGCGCGACCGTGGCCGAGTCCGGGATCACGTTGGTGGCCACGCCGCCGGTCACCCCGACGGCCTGGAGGGCCTCGCGGAACTGCAGCCCCTGGATGACCGGCTGGCGGGGCTCGTGGGCGTCCAGGAGGCTCAGCAGGGGCCCGAGGCGGTGCACTGCGTTGCGCCCCATCCAGGGGCGGGCGGAATGGGCCCGCTCCCCCGCCAGCGTGACCTCCAGGCGCAGCGTGCCCTGGCAGCCGGCCTCGACCTCGCCGTCAGTGGGCTCGCCGAGGATGGCCACGTCGCCCTCGAGCAGGTCGGGGCGTTCGACGAACAGCTCCTCCAGGCCGCTCTCCTTCGCCGCGATCTCCTCCCGGGCGTAGAAGACATAGGTCACGTCCACGGCGGGCTCGGGCACGGCCATCGCCAGCTCGACCATGACGGCCAGGCCCCCCTTCATGTCCGCGCTGCCGAGCCCCCAGAGGGTGTCGCCCTCCCGTCGCGGCTCCGCGTTGCCGTTGGCCGGCACCGTGTCGGTGTGGCCCGCGAGGACCAGGCGCAGCGGCCGGCCGAGGTCCGTGCGAGCCACGAGGTTATCCCCCACCCGGGTCCGCTCCAGCCCGGGCGCCCCGGCCGCGAGCAGGCCGTCGATGTGGTGGGTGATCGGGCCCTCGGCCCGGCTCTCGGACGCGATCTCGCAGAGCTCCTCGGTCCGGGCGAGGAGATCCGGCGCACTCACCCCGAACCATCCCTTCTGGCGCCCGATTGCGGCGTCATGGCGCCGCAATCGGGCGCCAGAACGAGGATGGGGGGCATCAGACCGTGGAGCCATGGTCGCGGAGGATGTCGTTGAGGGCGCCCTTGTCGTGGCGCTCGCCCTCGGTGAGGCGCTTGATGACCAGGACGCAGGGCAGGCCGTAGGTGCCGCCGAGGAACTCGCGGGAACGGGTGGCGGTGACGGCCACCGACCACGGCGGGACGTGGCCCCGGCTGATCTCCTCGCCCGACCCGGCGTCGATGACCGGCACCGAGGCGGTCAGGATCGACCCGGCGCCCAGCACGGTGCCCGTGCCCACCGTGGCCCCCTCGGCCACGATGCAACGGGACCCGATGTAGCACTCGTCGCCGATCATCACCGGGGCCGCCTGGACGGGCTCGAGCACGCCGCCGATTCCCACCCCACCGGACAGGTGCACGTTCTTGCCGATCTGGGCACACGAGCCCACCGTGGCCCACGTGTCGACCATGGTGCCGGCGGCCACGTGGGCACCGATGTTCACGTAGCTGGGCATCATCACCACGCCCCGGTCGAGGAACGAGCCCCACCGGGCGGAGGCGCCGGGGACCACCCGGACCCCCTTGCCCAGGTAGTCGGTCTTGAGGGGCAGCTTGTCGGCGTACTCGAAGGGCCCGAGCTCGATGGTGTCCATGCCCTGGACCCGGAAGAGCAGCAGCACGGCCAGCTTCAGCCACTCGTTGACGGTGACCTCGCCCTCGCCGTCCCACTCGGCCACCCGGGCCTGGCCCGAGTCGAGCAGCTCGACGGCCTCGTGCACGATCCGCCGGGCGTCCTCGTCGTCGGGACCCAACTCGTCGCGTCGGGCCCAGAGGTCTTCGATGCTCGCCTGCAGATCGCTCATACGGGCCGGAGGCTACCGGTGCGCCTTCCCGCCAGAGTCAGACGGGGGGCGGCGGGTAGCCGCCGCCCGGTGGGGGCGGCGGGGTGTAGCCCGGCGGGGCCGGTGCGCCCCAGGCGCCCTGCGGCGCGTTGGCGGCCCCGGGGTTCCACATGCCGGGCTGGGCGCCGTAGGGCGTGCCGCCGGCGCCCGATGTCCAGCTGCGCTGCCACTTCCGGCGCCGGATGGCGGTGACGACGATCAGGATGATGCCGAGGACGATCCCGCCGACGGCGATCACGAAGGCCCCGACGATGGCCGACACCAGGTCCCCGGCGACCGACGGGCCGAACGCCGCGGTGGTGGCCGTCGTGCCCGGGCCGTCGTCGGCGCGGACCTGGTACTCACCCGCGTCGTCGATCGCGAAGGTCAGTTGGGCCCGGCCCGTCCGGCCCCCGAGGTCGTAGGTGAACTCCGCGGTGTAGTCCTCGAACTGGATCTCCTCGCCTCGGCCCTCCTCCCCCGCCGGACGCATGCGCAGCCCGTTGATGTAGTTGCTCTGGGGAACGCCGCCGCCCCGCTCGGCGTAGACGACGTAGTCGCCTTCCTCCAGGTCGATGGTGCCGACCTGGCCCACCGGCACCCGCTCGAAGTCGTCGATGGCGTCGTTGAAGCCGATGCCGTTGATCACACCCCAGGCGATGCCGCCGATGATCCCGCCGGCGATCAGGAGGCCGCCCAGCCAGTAGCCGAGGCTCGACGGCCGACCGGAGTCGTCCACGGGGTTGCCCATCGCGTCGCTGCCGAGCACGTCACCGAACGGGCTGGTCATGGTCTCAGGTCCTCCCCAGGCGTCGGCCGACCAGTTCCAGTCGGTCCTCGGGCTGGACCACGGCGATGCGCACGTGGTCCTTCCCACCGTAGAACTCCCCGGGGGCGACCAACGCGCCACCTTCGGTCGCCAACCACCGGGTCAGCCCCCAGGCGTCGCCGTCGGGCACCGGCACCCACAGGTAGAAGGCGCCCGCCGGCAGGGCACAGGCGATGCCCGCGTCGGCCAGGACCGCCTGCAGCAGGCCGAGTCGGTGGCGGTACCGGTCCCGCTGTTCGTCGACGTGGGCGTCGTCGGACCAGGCCGCCACCGCGGCGGCCTGGACGGGCCCGGGCACCATCAGGCCGGCGTGCTTGCGGACCTCGCGCAGGTAGGTCACGAGGTCGGCGTCACCGGCGTAGAACCCGGCCCGGACCCCGGCCAGGTTGGACCGCTTGGACAGCGAGTGCACGGCCACCACGCCCTCGGTCCCGTGCTCGAGGATCGTGCGGGGCGGGCCGTCCCAGGTGAACTCGACGTAGCACTCGTCGGAGAGCACCGGCACGCCGTGGGCCCGACCCCAGGCCGCGGCGGCACCGAGGTCGTCCAGGACCCCCGAGGGGTTTCCCGGCGAGTTGACCCAGAGGCAGAGGGCGCGGGCGGCCGCGGTGGGGTCGATGGCGTCGAGGTCGAGGGTGCCGTCGGCCCGGGGCGGAACGGCCACGGCCCGACAGCCGGCCAGGGTGGCTCCCATCGCGTAGCTCGGGTAGGCCACCTGCGGGTGCAGGACCGTGTCCCGGTCCGGCGTGCGCAGGCGCAGGAAGGCGGGCGTACCGGCCACGAACTCCTTGGTGCCCACACAGGCCCCGACCGCGTCGGGACCGACCGCCACCCCCAGGCGCCGCTCCAGCCAACCGGTCGCGGCCTCGCGGTAGGCCGGGCTGCCGATGGAGGCGGGGTAACCCCGCTCGGCACCTGATGCGGCCAGAGCCTCGATCACCGCACGCGGCGGGGGGTCGACCGGCGTGCCGATGGACAGGTCGACCAGCCCGCCGGGGAGGGCGGCGGCGACCGCTTTGAGGTCGTCCAGCCGGTCGTAGGGGTACGGCGGCGGCCGGAAGCCCTCAGGCAAGGTCGTCCTCGACGACCGGCGGGTCGACCAGGAAGGCCCGCAGGCGGGCCCGGCCTTCGGCGTCCAGGCGGGCCCGGACCACGATCCCGCCCTCCGTCGGCTCCTCCACCAGCACCTCGCCCAGGCGGTGGACCGAGGCCAGCACATCGCCCCGCTCGAAGGGGACGAGCAGTTCGACGGTCTCCGAGCCGGCCCGGAGCCGGTCGGAGATGGCGAGGAAGAGGTCGTCCATGCCGACCCCGGTGCGGGCCGAGATGGCCACCGAACCGGGATGGCTGGCGGCCAGGCCCCGGGCCTCCGGGGCCTGGTCGACCTTGTTGAAGGCCAGGATCTCGGGGAGGTCGGCCGCGCCGATCTCGTCCATGACGACCCGGACGGCGTCGATCTGGCCCTCCGGGTCGGCCGCGGTGGCGTCGACCAGGTGCACCACCACGTCGGCCTCGGCCACCAGCTCCAGGGTGGCCTTGAAGGCCTCGACCACCTGGTGGGGCAGCTTGCGGACGAAACCGACCGTGTCGGTGAGCAGGAGGGGGGCGCCGCCGGGCAGTTCGAGGCGGCGGCTGGTGGGGTCGAGGGTGGCGAACAGGCGGTCTTCGACCAGGACCCCGGCGTCGGTCAGGTGGTTGAGCAGGGTGGACTTCCCGGCGTTGGTGTACCCCACGAGGGCGACCTGGGGGATCCGGGACCGGTGGCGGGCCTTGTGCTTGGTGGCCCGCTGACGGCGGATGTCCCGCAGCTGGCGCTCGAGATGGTTGATGTTGCGCTGGATACGCCGCCGGTCGATCTCGAACTGGGTCTCGCCGGGGCCCCGGCGGGTGCCGATGCCACCGGCCTGTTGGGACAGCCGGGCCCCGCTCCCCCGCAAGCGGGGCAGGCGGTAGCGGTACTGGGCCAGCTGGACCTGGGCCTTGCCCTCGAGGCTGGAGGCGTTCTGGGCGAAGATGTCCAGGATCACCGCGGTGCGATCGATGGCCGTCCGCCCCAGCAGCTTCTCCAGGTTGAACTGCTGGGCCGGGGTCAGCTCGTCGTCGAACACGACCGTGTCGCAGTCGGTCTCGAGGGCGACGGCCTTCAGCTCCTCGGCCTTGCCCTTACCGATGTAGTACTTCGGGTCCGGCGCGGCCCGGGTCTGCACCACCCGGGCGGCGGTGTCGGCCCCGGCGGTGTCCACCAGCAGCTCGAGCTCGTCCAGGGACGCGTCGGTGTCCTCCTCGGTGGCGGGCGGGGTGGTCATGCCCACCAGGACGATCTTCTCCCGGAAGGAGCGGTCGATCAGGGCCACGGGTACTCCACGCGGGCCACGGCCACGATCGGACCGGCCAGCGAGACCGACTCGCCGAGGCCGATGCGGGCGTCGCCGCCGGGCATGTGCACGGTGACCTCGGTGCCGACCAGGCCCCAGTCGTGGGCCACGGCGGCCGCGGCGCAGGCCCCGGTCCCACAGGCCTGCGTACGCCCCGCACCCCGCTCGAAGACGTCGAGGACGAGGTCGTTGCCGCTCACCCGGATGATCTCGACGTTGATGCCCCCGGCGACGGTCTCATTGGCCGCCCGCCCGACCTCGTCCAGGTCGGGCGCGGCCTGGGGCTCGGGAGCGAGCAGGACCAGGTGGGGGTTCTCGATGCGGGCGAAGGCGGCGTCGACCACGCCCGGCAGGAGCCAATCAGCAGCCTTGCCCCCCCGGTCCACCGGGCCCATGTCGGCCACGACCTCGTGCACCCCGGGCCGGTCGGTGTCCTGCACCAGCAGGGCGTGGACCCCTCGGACGGTGGCCACGGTGAGCGCGCGGCCGGTCGTGCCGGCCAGGACCAGCGCCTGGCCGAGGCACCGGAGCCCGTTGCCCGAGAGCTCGGCGATGCTGCCGTCGGAGTTCCACAGTTCCATGGTCACGTCCGCGCGTGCGCCACCGGGACGGGCCCGGATGAAGCCGTCGGCGCCCACGCCGGTCGTCCGGTCACAGGCCGCCCGCGCCAGGTCCGGCCCGACGTCGAGGTCGGCATCCGGGTCGAGGAGGACGAGGAAGTCGTTGCCCAGGCCGTGGTGCTTGGTGAGGGCGAGAGGGGTCATCACGCCCATTCTCTCAGCAAGGGTTCGATCAGCGCGAGTGGGTTGTCGGCGTGGCCCAGCCAGGCGATCCGGTGATCACGCCGGAACCAGGAGCGCTGACGGCGGGCGAAGCGGGTGGTCCGGTGGATCGCCGCGGTGAGCGCCTCCTCGAGGGGGACGCCGTCTTCGACGTGGCCGATGAGCTGGCGGTAGCCGAGGGCCTGGCGGGCGGTACGGGACATCCCGGCCGGCCGGGCCAACAGCGTCCGGACCTCGTCGACGAAGCCCGCTTCGACCTGGGCCGCGTAGCGCTCCCGGATGCGTTTGGCCACGACCTCGCGGGGCAGCCACACCCCGACCAGCCTGAAGGGCGTCGGCGGATGGTGTTCCAGGCCGGGGCCGTGCTCGGAGAAGGGGCGGCCGCTGCCGAGCGTCACCTCCAGGGCCCGCACCACACGGCGTCGGTTGGCCGGCTCCATGCGGGTGGCCCCGACCGGGTCCAGCTCGGCCAGTCGGGCGTGGAGGAGGGCCGTGTCGGGCTCGGCCTCCAGCGCGTCCCTGGCCTCCGGGTACTGCGGGGGCAGAGTCAGGCCGTCGACCACGGCCCGCAGGTAGAGGGCCGTGCCCCCGACCAGAAGGGCCCGGTGGCCGCGGGCCTCGATGCCCGCCAGGGCGTCGGCCATCGCGACCTGGAACTCGGGCAGGGAGAAGTCGTGGCCGGGGTCAGCCAGGTCGAGCAGGTGGTACGAGACCTCGCCCCGCTCCGCCAACGTGGGCTTGGCCGTGCCGATGTCCATCCCCCGGTAGACCTGCATCGAGTCCACCGAGCAGATCTCGATGTCGTCGACCGCACGGGCCAACGCGTGGGCCAGGGCCGACTTCCCGGACGCCGTGGTCCCGACCAGGGCCAGGTGCCGGCCGTCCCTCGTCAGCCCGCGACCACCGGGATGCGGAGACGGTGCCGGGGGGTGACCAGGACCTCGCGCAGGTCACCCCGCAGGTGGTGGGCGCCGGCGCCGGTGATCTCCACCGCGGCCACCGTGCCGGCCCGGAGGCCGTCCGCGGCGAAGTGGACCAGCTTGTTCTGGCGGGTGCGCCCGGAGGTGAGATCCGGGTCCCGGCGGGCCGGCCCCTCGACCACGACCTCCTCGGTGCGGCCCACCCGGGCGCCGTGCTGGGCCACCGCCGAGCGCTCGATCACGACCCGGAGGCGTTCGAAGCGCTCCCCCACCACGTCGGGATCCACGAAGTCCTCGGTCCGGTCGGCGGCTTCCGTGCCCGGCCGGGGCGAGTAGATGAAGGTGTAGGCACTGTCGTAGGCCGCCTCGGCGGCCACCTCGAGGGTGCGGGCGAAGTCGTCCTCGGTCTCGCCGGGGAAGCCCACGATGATGTCGGTGGTGACCGCCAGATCGGCCACGGCGTCCCGGGCGGCGGCCAGCTTCTGGAGGTAGCGCTCCCCGGTGTAGCCCCGGTGCATGGCGGCCAGGACCCGGTCGCTGCCCGACTGCAAGGGCAGGTGGAGGTGCTCACACACCGTGGGCACCTCGGCCATGGCGGCGATGGTCTCGGGCCGCAGGTCCTTGGGGTGCGGGCTGGTGTACCGGACCCGGCGGATGCCCTCGATGGCGCCGACCTGCCGGAGCAGCTCGGCGAAGAGCGGGCGTCGCTTGGTGATGTCCCGCCCGTAGGAGTTCACGTTCTGGCCCAGCAGGGTGACCTCGACCACGCCCTGGTCGACCAGTCGCCGGACCTCCTCGACGATGGTGTCGAAGGGCCGGCTGATCTCCGGGCCCCGCACGGCAGGCACGATGCAGAACGCACAGGAGTTGTCGCAGCCGATCTGGATCGTGATCCAGGCCGAGTGCTGACTGTCCCGGCGGGCGGGCAGCACCGACGGGAAGGCCAGGGCGTCCTCCAGGACGGTCTCCTCCAGGATCTCCACGATCGGGCCCTGCTCCCGGGCCTCGCTCAGCAGGTCCGCGGCCCGGTGCACGTTGTGGGTGCCGAAGACCACGTCCACGTGCGGGGCCCGGTCCCGGATGGTGTCGCGGTCCTTCTGGGCCAGGCAGCCGGCCACGGCGATCTGCAGGTCGGGGCGCTGGTCCTTCAGGGCCTTGAGGTGCCCCAGGTGCCCGTAGAGCTTGTTGTCGGCGTTCTCCCGGATGCAGCAGGTGTTGAGGACGATGACGTCGGCGTCGTCAACCGAGTCCGTCGGGGTCATGCCGTCGGCCTCGAGCAGCCCGGCGATGCGCTCGGAGTCGTGCTCGTTCATCTGGCACCCGAAGGTGCGCACGACATACCGCTGGCTCACGCCGCCAGCCTAGGGACTGGCCGCCCCGCCCCTTCGGGTCAACCGCGGCCGGTCGGGGCGGGGCGCGAAGCGGCCGCCGTCCGGGGGGAGCAGACGGCGGCCGGTTCTGGCTGTCCCGGCGGGTCAGCGAAGGGTGACGCTCAGTCGTCGAGGGTGAGCAGCTCCTCCTCGTCGAGGTCGATGTCCTCGTCGGTCGAGGTCGCCGCGTCCGTCAGGTCGAGGGCGTCGTCGCCCAGGCCGACCTCCTGGCGGATGCGCTCGGAGACCTCGACCATGACCTCGGCGTTCTCGGTCAGGAACTCCTTGGCGTTCTCCCGGCCCTGCCCGAGCTGCTCGCCCTCATAGGTGTACCAAGCGCCCGACTTCTTGATGAACCCGAGGTCCACCCCGATGTCGAGGACCGAGCCCTCCCGGGAGATGCCCCGGCCGTACATGATGTCGAACTCGGCCTGCTTGAACGGGGCTGCGCAGTTGTGGACCACGAGGTCGTTGGCCACGAGCGAATGGTGCTCGGCGACTTCGATGTCGTAGGTACGACGCCACTCCGACGGGCTGACCGCCGTGATTCGGTCGTACCAGACGTCCTCATCGAGGATCTCCCGGAGGAAGGTGCTGTCCAGCGCGTCGGCCAGTCGTTCCACGCGATCCCGCCGCAGTCGGCTGTGGCCGAGGACCTGGCGAAGTCCACCCTGGGGTGAGCCGGCGCCGTCGCCGACGAGCTGAGCCGCGAGTACCGCGGTCACGCCTCGTCCCCGGAGATAGGCCAGGACCGGCTCGATCTGGCTCTCCGGCAGGTAGTTCCGCTGGGACCCACGGTGCTTCTTGAGGGCCGGATCGCCCAACGCCTCGGCCATCTTCTGGCCTCGGGGGCCCCATGACGGCAGGAAATCGGCGAAACGAGTCACGTTGTCGATGCCCGTGATCCGGGTCTCCCAGCAAGGCCGACGGTGGTACACCGGCCGGCCCTCGATGAGGCTGGGTCGCTGCTGAGTGGGGTCGTAGTCGCTCACCGAGCTCCCGATCCCGGCCCGCAGGAGCAACCAATGGATCTGGTGCGCCAACTGCATCGACGTCGTGGTGAAGCCACAGCGGAGACCACCAGTCTGCTCACGGGAGACGTAACCGTCTGACTCGAAGAGGCCGAAGAGCAGGTTCGCCACGACGTCACCACGGATCTCTTCCCGGAAGAAGACTGGCGGAATCCGCTTCTCCCAAGCCAGATGACCCCAGATGCCGGCCTCACGGGCCAGGGCGAGGACACCGTTCTTCTCACCCGGCCGATGAGAGAGATGCGCCTGGAGGTCCTGGCGCCTCACCTTGCATCCGAGACCCGAAGCGATCTCGACTACGTCGGCGTGGAGCGAGGCCTCGACGTTGGTGAAGCTGATGGGCGTCTTGCCGCCGACATAGCCATCGCCGATCAGGTAGCCGAGGAGCCGGGCATGGTCGGGGGACATCAGTTCCTCGGTGCCGAAGCCGAGCACGCGCCGGGGCCGGGCGATGCGGTCGTCGATGCCGAGTTCCCCCGCCTCCTGCCACCCGCGGTCAGTGAGGACCTTGTGGTCGGGGGTGACCCAGAGCTCGGTCCTGTCGCGGAAGTGGAGGCCGATGACCTCCTGCTCGCCCTGGTCGAACCGCTCCAGGATCGGACGGACGTGGAGGTGGCCGAGCTTGTCCGAGGCCACGACGTGGGTCGCCTCACCGCCATCGACGATGTCCTCGATGCGATGGGTCACCCCCGTGGTCGGATCGAACACGCTCGTGCCTGCGGCCAGGCACTTGTTCTTGACCACCTTGACCCGGGTCCGGTTGCCCACCACCTCGACGCCATCCTTGATGGCCTCGATGCGCCGGATGTCCAACCGCGCAGAGGAGTAGAACTTCAGCGCACGACCACCCGGCGTGGTTTCAGGTGAGCCGAACATTACTCCGATCTTCTCCCGGAGCTGGTTGATGAAGATGCAGATGGTGTTGGTCTTGTTGAGGTTGGCCGTGAGCTTGCGCAGGGCCTGGGACATGAGGCGGGCCTGCAGGCCGACGTGGGTGTCGCCCATCTCGCCCTCGATCTCGGCCCGGGGGGTCAGGGCGGCGACCGAGTCGATGACCACCACGTCGATGGCCCCGGAGCGGATCAGCATGTCGGTGATCTCGAGCGCCTGCTCCCCCGTGTCGGGCTGGGAGATGAGCAGCTCGTCGACATCGACCCCGATGGCGGCGGCGTAGGTCGGGTCCAGGGCGTGCTCGGCGTCGATGAAGGCGCAGATGCCGCCGTTGCGCTGGGCCTCGGCCACCACGTGCATGGCCAGGGTGGTCTTGCCCGAGGACTCCGGGCCGAAGATCTCGGTGACCCGGCCGCGGGGCAGGCCCCCGATGCCGAGGGCGATGTCCAGCGCCAGGGCGCCGGTGGAGACCACCTCGACCTTCATGGCGGCGCGGTCGCTCATCTTCATGACCGCGCCCTCGCCGTGGGCCTTGGAGATCTGGGCCATGGCCATCTCGAGGGCCTTGTCTCGTTCCACGGTGGTTCCTTTCGTCGGGTGGCTGGGACTGACGGTCAACCTACGGAGGGGGTGTGACAGTCATCCCGGGAACCCCACCCTCCCGGGAACCAGGAGCACCGCGGCGGGGTTGTAGAGCATGACCGAACGACTCCGGTAACGACAGGAATGTAGTTCCGAACGGTTGTTCGATCAAGCCTTTCGTCGAGAAATCTCCGAACACCAGGAAGAGGACCATGAGCGAGCCCACCCTCACCGACGCCGAGCTCCGCGAGAAGCTCACCGCCGAGCAGTACCACGTGACCCAGGAGGCAGGTACCGAGCGGGCGTTCAGCGGCATCTACTGGGACGAGCACGACGACGGCGTCTACCGCTGCGTCGTCTGTGAGGCCCCCCTGTTCACGTCGGCCACCAAGTTCGAGTCCGGCACCGGCTGGCCCAGCTTCTACGCGGCGATGGATGCCGACGCCGTCGAGCTGGTCACCGACCGCAGCCTGTTCATGACCCGCACCGAGGCCCGCTGCGCCCGTTGCGGCGCCCACCTCGGCCACCTCTTCGACGACGGGCCAGCCCCCACCGGCCAGCGCTTCTGCATGAACTCGGCCAGCCTGCGCCTCGACCGTGACGCCGCAGCCGGCGACGAGGCCGACGGGACCTGATCTAGCGTGCCCGCGGTGGAGGGAGAGCCGGCGACGCTGCGGAACCCACCCGAGGTCCTCGTCGGCGCCGACGCCCGCTACACGTACCTCCAGAAGCTGATCGGCGCCGTGGCGTTCGCCTTCCCGATCCTGGTGGTCCTCGTCGGCCAGTGGCTCGACGAGGGCTCCGGGTGGCGCACCTCGATCAGCGCCTACTACTACTCCCGGACCGGCAGCGTGTTCGTCGGGATCCTGTGCGCCCTGGCGATCTTCTTCTTCTCCTACGAGTACCCGTCCCGGAAGGGCTTCCGACTCGACCGCCGCCTGAGCATCGGGGCCGGGATCATGGCCATCAGCGTCGCCCTCTTCCCGACCCCGAGCAACGGCGCGTCGGCGACCGGGGGCGCCGACGTCGTGGGCTGGATCCACGCCTTCTCCGCGGCCGCGCTCTTCACCCTGCTGGCCACGCTCAGCCTGTGGTTCTTCACGAAGTCGGACAGGATCACCACGCCACCCAGCGCCTGGGACCGGCTGGCGATGCTCGTGTGGACCCCGGTCCGGTTCCGCGCGCCACTGCCGACCCACAAGCGCCGTCGCAACGTCGCCTTCCGCGCCTGTGGCCGGCTGATCTTCCTCTCGATCGCGGTGATGGGCGCGGCCACCGCCGCGGCGTGGGCGGGCCACCTGTTCCTCGTCTTCGAGTGCGTCGCCGTGTTCGCCTTCGCCGTCTCCTGGCTGATCAAGGGTGACGCCCTCCCCTGGTTCCGAGACCCACCGGACCCCGCCGGCTGAAGCGCCGGGACCCGAGGGCGGCACCGGGCACGACACCGAGGACGAAGGCGGAACGCCCGTACTAGCTTGCGGTGATGGCCTCCACCCCTTGCGCCAACTGCGGCGCGCTCGTCCAGGCCGGGGCGGCCGCCTGCACCGCCTGCGGCACACCGACCGCCGTGTTGCCCACCGCACCAGCACCACCACCACCACCACCGCCGGGAGCCCCCGGCCCCCAGCAACCCGCCGCCCCGCCACCGCCCGGCGCACCCCCGCCGCCGGGAGCCCCCGGCCCCCAGCAACCCGCACCCCAGCCCGCCGCCCCGCCACCGCCCGGCGCACCCGCGCCGCCGCCGGGAGCCCCCGGCCCCCAGCAACCCGCACCCCAGCAAGCGTTCGCCCAGCCCGCCGCCCCGCCACCGCCCGGCGCACCCGCGTACCAGCAGCCCGGGTACCCCCAGCCGGTTCCCGGGGCGCCGGCCCATCAGGCGCCGGCGGCCGGCCGCAACAAGGTCGCCGGGTGGCTCGCCCTCGTCGGCGTCGCGCTGGTGCTCATCGGCACCTTCCTCCCCATCGTGGAATTCAACCTCGACACCATCAACGGCGCGGCCGGCGACTCGATCAACGGGTGGGACGGGGACATCAACGACGGCCCGATCCACGTGGTCTTCGGCCTCATCCCCCTGCTGATCGGGATCCTCGTCCTGAAGAACGGGGCCCGGACCTGGATGAAGGTCCTGCTCATCCTCTCCGCGGTAATCGGCTTCTTCTGGGTCTCCGCCCGGTTCGCCGACATCTCCGGCTCCCTCGAGGAGGGCGAGCTGGCTGACATCGCCGCCGAGGTGTTGGACCCGGGCGTGGGCCTGTACGTCATCACCTTCGGCTGGGTCCTCGTCCTGGTCGCGGGGATCGTGGCCAAGGCCGTCAAGCAGCGCCCGGTCGCCTGACGGTCAGCCCGACAGGGAGAAGCTCGCCAGCGTCGTGTAACGGGCGGCGGTGCCGCCGAGCCCGCTGCCGACCAGGGCCACCTCGTCGACCGGGAACGAGGCCGAGAGCGGCTGGCCGAGCACGCCCTCCGGCGGCTCACCCGCCACCCGGGCCAACGTGAGGTGCCCGAAGAACGGCCGCGCCTCGGGCGGACGACCCACCCCGACGGTCGCCGACACCACGGCGTCGGCGAGGGTCTCGAGCCCGACGACAGGCAGCTGGACCACTCCCTCCCCGAGCATCGCGACCGCCGGGCCGACCACGGCCTCCACCGGCGCATGCCCCAGCACACCCACCGCGGCCGCGACCTCGTCGACGTCGGCCGACCCCAGGAAGCGGAGGGTCACGTGCCACTGGTCCCGCCGGGTCCACCGCCCGCCGGCGGCGACCGGCCGGTACAAGCCCTCCACGGCGTCGAGCACCTCGGCCGGCGGCCAGACGGCGACGAACAGGCGGTTCACGCCAGGAGGCGGCGCCGCAGCAGGTCCAGGAGCGTGATGGTGGCGAAGTCGCGGATGCGCTTGCGGTCACCGGGCAGCCCCAGGGTCACCGCCTCGACCTCGTCGCCCAGGGCGATCCCGAGGTGCACGGTGCCGACGGGCTGGCCCTCCTGCTGGTCGGGGCCGGCCACGCCGGTGACCCCGAGGCCCACGTCGGCGCCCAGCTCCCGACGCACGCCCTCGGCCATCGCCTTGGCCGTCTCCGGGCTGACCACCGGGCCCTCGGGCACCCCGAGGACGCCGAACTTCACGTCGGAGGCGTAGGCCACGACCCCGCCCCGCAGGACCTCCGACGCCCCCGGGACGTCGGTCAGGCGGGCGGTGACCAGACCGCCGGTCACCGACTCGGCCACGGCGAGGGTCAGGCCCCGCTCCCGGAGGAGGTCGAGCACGACCGACTCCATGGTCTCGTCGTCCCGGCCGAACACGTACTCGCCGATGATCGGCAGCAGCCGGGCCTCCTCGGCGTCCAGGATCGCCTCGGCCGCGACGTCGTCGTCGGCCTTGGCCGTGATGCGCACCTTCAGGCCCTCGATGCCGCTGGCCAGGAAGGCGATGGTGGGATTGCCCAGCTCGTCCAGCTCGTCGATCCGGTCGGCCAGCAACTCGGCGAGGCCGGACTCGGAGTGGCCCCACGTGCGCAGGGTGCGACTGTGGATGACCGCCTTCAAGCCGGCCCGGCGGGCCAGGTCGGGCAGGACCGTGCCCTCGACCATCTCCTGCATCTCGTAGGGGACGCCGGGGACGGCGTAGATCACCTTGTCGCCGACGGGGCAGATCAGGCCGGGCGCGGTGCCCGGCTGCTGGGCCATGACCGAGGCCCCCTCGGGGACGTCGGCCTGGCGCAGGTTGTTGGCCGGCATGTCCCGGCCCCGCGAGCCGAACATGGCCCGGATCTTGACCTCGACGGCCTCGTCCCGGAGCAGGGCCACCCCCATGACCTCGGCGATCACGTCCCGGGTGATGTCGTCCTGGGTCGGCCCGAGGCCCCCGCAGACGATGACGGCGTCGGCCCGCTCCAGGGCGTGCTCGAGGGCGGTGCGGATCCGGGCCCGGTTGTCCCCCACCTTGGCCTGGTAGACGCAGTCGATCCCGGTGAGGGCCAGCTGCTCGCCGATCCAGCTCGAGTTGGTGTCGACGATCTGGCCGAGCAGCAGCTCGGTGCCGATCGCGAGGACTTCGCAGTTCACGCTGTCGGTCGCCTTTCCGCCCGCAGAGGGGTCACGCGGTGTCGGTCCCCCGCTGGCCGGACCGGGTGGTCAGGCGGCTGCCCGCCCGGAAGTACTGCCAGCCCGTGACCAGCGTGAGCACGACGGCGATGCCGAGGAGCGTGGGCGCCAGCCACTCCTTGACGCCCTGGGCGCCACCCGGCCACAGCGCGGTCCCGACGGCCAACGCCTGCACGAGGGTCTTGAGCTTGGCCCCCTTCGTCGCGGGAATGGCCAGGCCGCGGCGCCCGTACTGGATGCGCAGCATGCTGACCGCCAGCTCCCGGGCGCCGATGAGGGCGACCGGCAGCCACCAGAACACGTCGATCGCCACCAGCATGGTCATGGCCCCGAAGACGAGGACCTTGTCGGCCAGCGGGTCGAGGAAGGCCCCCGAGCGGGTGGTGCCGTGGCGTCGGGCGATCCAGCCGTCGACCCCGTCGGTGGCGGCCAGCGCCACCCAGAGCCAGAACGTCAGCCAGCTGGCGCCCTCGTCGGCGATGAGGCCGAACAGGACCGGGGAGACCAGCAGCCGGGTGACGGTGACGAAGTTGGCCGGAGTGCGCAGGGCCGACGGGCCGTACGCCGTGGTCACCTCGGGCTCGGGCACCCAGGACGCACCCCCCTCCGACGCACCCCCGGTCACGTCGCCACCAGATCCGGGCCCAGAGACGCCGAGATCTCGACCGTTGCGAACTCCCCCACGGGGAGATCATCGGCCACCAGGACGACGCCGTCGATCTCCGGGGCCTCCCGGTAGGTCCGCCCGACGCCCGCCTCGTCCACCAGGACCTCGACGCGGGCGCCGATCAGGTCGGCCCGGCGCTCGGCGGTGATGCGGTCCTGGAGCTCGCCCAGCTCCCGCAGGCGCTCGGCCATCAGCTCGGGGGCGACCGTCCCGTCCTGGGTGGCGGCCAGGGTCCCCTCCTCCTCGGAGAAGGCGAAGAAGCCGCACCAGTCCAGGCGCACCTCGTCGACGAAGGCCAGGAGGCGGTCGTGGTCCGCTTCGGTCTCGCCGGGGTAGCCGACGATGAAGTTGGAGCGGAACGTCGCCGCCGGCTCCCGCTCCCGGATGGCCGCGATGGTGGCCCGGAACTGCTCGTCGTCGCCCCAGCGACGCATCCGCCGAAGCAGCGGGCGGGACACGTGCTGGAGCGACAGGTCGAAGTACGGCACCCCGGTGCAGAGCACGGCGTCGATCAGGGCGGCGTCGAGGTCCGACGGGTAGAGGTAGAGCAGGCGGACCCGGTCGACCTTGTCGGCCACCCGGTCGATGAGGGGCACGAGGGCCTTGGCCCCCTGGCCCTGATCCAGCCCGTAGCGGGCGAGGTCCTGGGCCACGAGCACGATCTCGCGGGCGCCGAGGTCGTCGACCTCGGTCAGGATCGACTCGGCGGAGCGGGACCGCTGCGGGCCGCGGAAGCTGGGGATGGCACAGAAGCCACAGGCCCGGTCACAGCCCTCGGCCACCTTCACGTAGGCCCAGGGGGCCGAGGCCGGCGGGCGGGGCAGCTCCAGCAGGTCGAGGGAGGGAACGGTCGGCGCCGGCGGCTCCCCCTTGCGGCCGATGGTCACCGGCACACCGAAGGGAGCGACGAGGTCGACCTCCGGAAGAGCCTCCGCCAGCTCCTCCTTGTAGCGCTCGGCCATGCAGCCGGTCACGACCAGCTTGGCCCCGGGCGCCCGCTTGTCGGAGAAGGCCAGGATGGTGTCGATGGACTCCTGGCGGGCCTCCTCGACGAAGGCGCAGGTGTTGACCACGACCAGGTCGGCGTCCGCCGGGTCGTCGGCCGCGGCGTAGCCGTCGGCCTCGAGCACCCCCACCAGCTTGTCGGAGTCGACCTGGTTCTTGGGACAGCCGAGGGTCTCCACCCAGAACCGGGACCCCATGCGCTCAGAGGCTACCGGCGCCCCCTGTGGGTGGGCCGGTAGCCCAGACCGTCCGGCCCGCTGTCCTACACTCCGGCGACCCCGTCCGACCACCCCCACCCGTGCCCGTGACCGACCCCGAGCCTCCCGACCGCACCGGTGCCGGCCTCGAGGCGCTCGAGGCGATGGAGGAGATCGGCCGCGGTGGCTTCGCCACCGTCTACCGGGCGTTCCAGCCCCGCTTCGGTCGGACCGTCGCGGTGAAGCTCCTCGATCCCAAGGGCGATCCCCACAGCATCGAACGCTTCGAGCGCGAGTGCGCAGCCATGGGGATGCTGTCGTCACACCCCAACATCGTGACCATCTTCGACGCCGGCGTGACCGATGACGGCCGGCCCTTCCTCGTCATGGAGTACATGCCCGGCGGCACCCTGGACGACCGTCTCGACCACGACGGGCCGCTGGCCTGGGAAGACACCGTCGACATCGGGGTCAAGCTGGCGGGCGCGCTCGAGACGGCCCACGAGGCGACGGTGCTGCACCGGGACGTCAAGCCCGCCAACGTCCTCATGTCCCCCTTCGGGGAGCCCTGCCTGAGCGACTTCGGCCTGGCCCGCTTCGGTGAGCAGGCGAAGACCACGGGGGTGGTGACGGCGACGATCCTGCACGCGCCGCCCGAGATCCTCGACGGCGCCCCCGCCTCCGCTCGCTCGGACCTCTACTCCCTCGGTTCGTGCCTCTACACGCTCCTGACGGGCGCGGCCCCGTTCTGGCGGCCCACCGACGAGAGCCTCCTGCCGCTGCTCGGTCGGATCAGTGACGAGCCGGTGCCCGACCTGCGGGGCCGGGGCATCCCAGACGGTGTCTGTGCCGCCATCGAGCGGTCCATGGCCAAGGCCCCCGGGGACCGACCGGCGTCGATGGCCGAGTTCGGCGAGGCCCTGCGCTCGGCCCAGGCCGACGCCGGGGTCCCGTCCTCGGTCATGCGCGTCAGCGGCCGCGAGTCCGTGGCCGCCGCCCGGCGGGCGGCCATGCCCTCCGGAACCGACGTGGACAAGGTCACCGGCGACGCCGCCGGTGGTGGGGCGACGACGGACCCGGCCGGGACCATCGCCCGACCGGGCGCGCCGGGCGACGACGGCGGCCGAACCATCCGGGGCCGAACCGACGAGCAGATCGCCCCACCCGGGGCGGCCCCGGTGGACGAGCGGGCAGCCCCGCCGGTCCCGGCGAAGCGCCGGCGGCGGCGGTGGCCTGTCCTCGTCCTCGTGGCCCTGGTCGGCGTCGTGGTGTTGGCCGGCGCGGCCGTGTTCCTCCTCCCGGGGGACGAAGACCCGCCCTCGTCCGCCGATGACGCAAGCACCACGGCCACCACCCTGCCCGACGCCCGAGCGGCCGCCGCCGAGTTGACCGACCTGGTCAATGCCCAGCGGGAGGACGAGGGCCTCAGCCCGCTACCCGTCGACCGGCAGTTGGCGGCCGAGGCCACCCGACAGGCTCAGGTGGCGGCCGAAGCGGACGCCCTCGTGCGCAGCGACCTCGAGGCGGTCGGCGCTCGCCACCCCGGGCGGTGGGCGATCCTCGGCGAGAACGTGCTCAGCGGGGACTCGGTGGCCTCGATCCAGCAGGACTCGCTGGCCTCCTCCGCTACCCGGGACAACCTGGACCGCGGTGACTGGAACGTCATCGGCGTCGGTGCCGCCCTCGGCGGTGACGGCCGCACCCTCTTCGTCGTCGAGTACTTCGCGCAGCGGATCGACGGCTGAGCGTCTGCTACCTTTTTGGGCAGGCGTACGGGGGGGGACCATGGGCGGACGGGTCAGGCGGCACACGACGGTTCGGCGATCGGCGCTCGCGCTGGCGGGGACCCTGGTGATCTCGGGGGTGGTCGCGTGCGGCGGCGACGACGCCCAGGCCGAGGCGCAGCGCATCGTCCTGGGCGCCGCCCAGGCCACGTTCAGCCAAGGCACCGCCCAGGTCCTGGTCACCCTCGAGGGCCTCGGCGACGACGACGGCACCGGCCAGGTGGACTTCGAGAACCTCCTCAGCGAGGTCGAGGTCGACCTCGACGGTGAGACCACGTCGGTGATCGTCGACGGCGAGGACACCTACGTCGGCCGGAACGGCACCTACACCCAGGACCTCGACGGCCTGCCCGACGTGGCCACCATCGTGTTGTTCCTCCAACCCCTGCAGGCCCTGCAGGTCCTGAACGGCGCCGACGGCGACATCGACATCGTGGGCGACGACGACGTCGGCGGGGTCCCCGCGACCCACTACCAGGTCACCGTCGACCTCCAGGCCGCCCTCGACGCCCTCGACGGCGCCGACCGCGCCGCCCTGCAAGCCGCGATCGACCGCCTCGGCACCGACTCCCTCGTGGTCGACGTCTGGATCGACGACGACAACGTGGTCCGACGCATGACCACCGACATCGCCCTCGGTAACGGCCAGACGGTCACCGTCACCCTGGACTTCGAAGACTTCGGCTCCCCCGTCCGCATCCGGGTCCCCCGGCCCAGGGCCGTTGTCGAGTCCGCCCAGGACCTCGCTCTCGCCACGGCCGACATCGCCGGCGAGTGGACGAGCACCAGTGAGGTCCAGAGCTCGACCAACACCACCCAGGTGCCCCTCGGAGCCCAGGAGCCCGGGACCATCAGCCTGCGGTGCCGCCCATCGGGTGTCTGCACCAACTCCGAGTCCGGCAACGACTGGACGCCGGCCGGCCCAGGACGCTATCTGGTGGTGACCCAGGAGAGTCCCGACTGCACCAACACTGCCACCGGTGAGCTCATCCTGGCCGGAAGTGCCACCATCGACTACCGCACCACGTGGACCGTGACCGACGTGGACGAGGACGGCCAGGCCCTGGCCATGACGTCCGTTGGCACGATCCGGGGTGAGGTGACCGCCGCCGGGCGCGCCGCGGACTGCCCCTGGAGCGGAGGTGGCTTCAGGTTCAACGCCCGCCGCACGGGCGAGGCCACGCTGACGGGCTGAGGTCCTTACTCGGCGTTGCCCTGGATCTCGTCCAGCTCGGTCTCGGTCATGAGCACGGCGCGGGCCTTGGAGCCCTCGGAGGGACCGACCACGCCCCGCTGCTCCAGCAGGTCCATGATCCGGCCCGCCCGGGCGAAGCCCACCCGCAGCTTCCGCTGCAGCATCGAGGTGGAGCCGAGCTGGGAGCGCACGACCAGGTCCATGGCGGCCACGAGCAGGTCGTCGTCATCGTCGCCTCCGCCGCCACCGCCCCCACCGGAGCCGCCGCTGGTGTCGCCCTCGACGCCCTCGACGTACTGGACCTCCGGAGACTGGCGGCGCCAGTGGCCCACCACCTGGCGGACCTCCTCCTCGGTGACCCACGCCCCCTGGAGGCGGTGCGGGATGCTGCTGTTGGCGTCCACCAGGAGCATGTCGCCCTGGCCAACCAGGCGCTCGGCGCCGGGCTGGTCGAGGATGACCCGGCTGTCGGCCAGGCTGGACACGGCGAAGGCCAGGCGGGCGGGCACGTTGGCCTTGATCACGCCGGTGATGACGTTGACCGACGGGCGCTGGGTGGCGATGACCAGGTGGATGCCCACGGCCCGGGCCTTCTGGGCGATGCGGCAGATCGAGTCCTCGACGTCGCGGGCGGCCACCATCATCAGGTCATTGAGCTCGTCGACCACGACGAGGATGTATGGCAGCCGCTCGTAGGGCTGGTCGTTGACGTCGGGATCGAGGTGACCGGCGTCGACCGCGGCGTTGTAGCCGCCGAGGTCGCGCACACCGACCTTGTGGAGGACCTCGTAGCGCCGGTCCATCTCCCGGGTGGCCCAGGCCAGCGCGTTGGCAGCCTTCTTGGGGTCGACCACGACCTGGGTGAGCAGATGGGGCAGGCGGTCGTACTGGCCCAGCTCGACCATCTTGGGGTCGACCAGGATCATGCGCACCTCGTCGGGCGTCGTGCGCATGAGCACCGAGGTGATGATCGAGTTGATGCAGGACGACTTGCCCGCCCCGGTGGCGCCGGCGATGAGGATGTGGGGCATCTTGGCCAGGTCCGAGACGTGGGTCCGCCCGCCGATGTCGCGGCCCATGGGCACGGCCAGCGGCGTGGTCGCGGCCCGGGTCTCCGGGGCGGCCATGAGGTCGCCGAGGGCGACGACCTCACGCTTGATGTTGGGCACCTCGACCCCGATGGCCTGCTTGCCGGGGATGGGGGCGAGGATGCGGACGTCGGGGCTGGCCATCGCGTAGGCGATGTCCTTGTGCAGGCTGGTGACCCGGGCCACCTTCACCCCGGGGCCCAGCTCCAGCTCGAAGCGGGTGACGGTGGGGCCCACGACCATGCCGACCAGGCGGGTCTGGACGTCGTGCTCGGCCAGCGCGGCCTCGAGGCGACGGCCGGTCTCCTCGACCAGGCGCCGGTCCACGTCCTGCTTGCCCATGCGATCCAGCAGTCGGGCGGGCGGCAACTTCCAGGCACCACGGGGCGCACGGGGGGCGGCCTCGACGTCGTCGGCTGCGGCGTCGGGTACGTCGGACAGCGCGGCGGCGAGCTCGGGGTCCGTCAGGTCGATGACCTCGTCGTCGAGGGGCGGCTCGGGCCCGTCGTCGGCGCCTTCGGCCTCCTGGTCGAAGAAGCCGCTCTGGACCTCGGGCTCCACCTCGGTCCCGCCCTGGCCCTCGACCCGGAACAGCGAGCCCAAGCTGTTGCGCAGGCCCCGGGCCAGCGGCGACATCCCGGCGCCGGCCCGGCGACCCCAGGCGTGGACCGACGCCCGGGTGCCCAGGACGAGGCCGAGCACCCCGATGGTGATCAGCGCCAGCACGGCCCCGGTGGGGTCCAGGCCGGCGGTGAGGGGTCGGGCCACGCCGGCGCCCAGGACGCCGCCGGCCGCGACGAAGTCCTCGGCCGCCGCCCCCCAGGCCGGCTCACCCTGGCTGAGGTGCAGCAGCCCCGTGAGGGCGATGGTGATCAGGCCGGCGGCCAGGGCCAGACGAACGCCCAGCAGCGGGTCGTCGGAGCCGGGACCGTCCTCCTCGGGCACGTTGCGCAGCAGCAGGACGCCGAAGACGATCAGGGCCGGGGGCACGAACCACCGGGCGAGGCCGATGACCGCGCCGCTCGCGGTGTCCACGGCGTTCCCCGCCGGTCCGGCGATGCCCCCGTAGATCCCCAGGGCCCCGAGCACGCCGAGGGCGATGAGCAGGACACCGGCCAGGTCCCGACCCCGGTCGCTGACGGCCAGGCCGACCTTGCTCGGCGCCGCCGGCTTCCGGGCGGGAGCCCGGCGGGCCGGCGCCTTCTTGGCCGCGGCGGGCCGCTTGGCCCCGCGGCGGGACGAGGCGGTCCGGGACCGCGACGCGCTCGACGGACGGGTGCGCGAAGAAGAAGCCACAGTGCCCCCAACGTTAACAGCAGCCCCACCAGCCACAGGGGAGGTTGGCCAGCCTGCGGGCATGGTACGAAACGGGCCTGCGCTTCGCCCGGATACTTGCTTGCTGCTCATTGGTGCTGCTGGCTGCCGCCTGCACGGATGACGGGCCTCACCCGGCCGAGCCGGTGACCGACGCCGGTGCGCCCGTGCCCGAGGAGGGCGAGTCGGTCACGATGGGTGATCTGGAGCTCACACCCTGTGAGATCCTGGACGGTGTCTGGTGCGGCACGATCGACGCGCCCCGGGACCGCGACGACGAGGGGTCCGGGGTGATCGAGATCGGCTTCGAGTGGCACCCGCGCTCGGACCCCGGCCCCGCCGAGGGCCTGCTGGTGGCCATGGAAGGGGGCCCGGGCTACGCCACGACGGCCAGCCGGGACTACTACACCGAGCTGTTCGCGCCGCTCCGGGACCACCGAGACCTCCTCCTCATGGACCTGCGGGGGACGGGCCGCTCCGAACCGGCCGACTGCCCGGACCTGCAGGCGTACCGGGGCGACTACGTCGAGGACACGGGCGCCTGCGGCCGTCTGCTGGGCGAGCGGGCCGACGACTACGGGACCGCCCAGGGCGCCGACGACCTGTCCGAGTTGCTCGAGGCCCTCGACGCCCCCGACGACGTGGCGCTCTACGGGGACTCCTACGGCTCCTGGTTCGCCCAGGTGTTCGCTCTCCGCCACGGGGACCAGCTGGCGACCCTGATCCTCGACGGGACCTACGTGGTTCAGGAGATGGACCCGTGGTACCCGACCGCGGCCGAGGTCATCCGCGAGCAACTCGACACACAGGGCACGCTCACCCGCCTGACCCAAGCCGTACGGGAGCAGCCCCTGCGCGGCACCGCGGCCAGCTACGACGGGACGCCGGTCCGGAGCGTGATCGACCCGAGTGCGTTGAGCGACCTCGCCGCCTCGGGCGCCTTCAACCGGGCGATCTACCGCGACCTGGACGCCGCGGGCCGGGCCTGGCTCGACGACGGCGACCCGCTGCCCCTCCTGCGGCTGGCCGCGGAGAACTACGACCCCGGCTACGAGTACCCGCTCATCGAGTCCTCCGAGGCCGAGTACGCCTCGGTCACCTGCAACGACTACGACCAGCTCTACGACATGGTGTCACCGCCGGAAGACCGGGTCGCCCAGTTCGAGCAGGCGATCGAGGACTACACCCGGGAGAACCCCGGCGCCTTCGCCCCGTTCACGGTCGGCGAGTGGGCCAACAGCCCGGGATCGGCCTACCGGGACTGCATCGAGTGGCCCGCGATCCCCGGCGACGGCCCCGTGCTCGATCCGGACCTCGAGTACCCCGACGTGCCGACGCTGATCCTCTCCGGTGACCTCGACTCCATCACGCCGATCGGCGAGGCCACGCTCGTCGCCGAGGCCATCGGGCCCTCCGCGACCCTCGTGGAGGTAGCGGCCTCCACCCACGTGACGGCACTCGGGGACACCAACGCCTGCGCCTCGGTGCTCGTGAACCGCTTCGTGGTGGACCACGACGCCGGGGACGTGTCGTGTGCCACGGCCATCCCGAGCCTTCCCCGGGTCGCGGCCTTCCCGCGGACCGTTGCCGACGCCACTCCGGCCACGGGCCCCTCGGACGGTGCGTCCGTGGCCGATCGCCGGGTCGTGGCCGTCGCCGTGGACACCGTGAACGACGCGCTGGCCCGCCTCCGGGAGCTCTACCTCGACCGGGGGTACGGCCTCCGTGGGGGCCGGTTCCGGGCGCCCGACGGCGACCTGACCATGGATGGTGCCCGCTGGACGACCGACGCCGCCGTCACCGGCACGGTGACCGCCAACGAAGAGGGACTCCTGGACGAGGGCGCCGACGTCGACGTCACCATCAGCGTCGATGACGGCACCATTGCGGATCTGTCCTGGACCCTCGGCCGCCTGGGCGAACCGGTGGTCGTCACCGGCTCCGTGGACGGCCGCGAGATCGAAGCCCAGGCCCGCTACGCCTGACCCCATCCGTTCTGGCGCCTGATTGCAGTGTCCCGGCGCCGCAATCGGGCGCCAGAACGAGGGTGGGGTCAGCCGGTGGCGAACACACCGTGGTCGCGGCAGCGGGACTCGTAGCCGGCGGGGGTCACGTCGACCCGGGACCGGCGGCCGCAGGTCGGACAGAAGCGAGGCGGGTCCAGGTCCCGCCGGCAGGCGTCGTCACAATCCGCGGTCGGGTGACCGCAGCCCGTGCAGAAGGCGGGGCCGGCCAGCTCAGATCACCTTCGACAGGGCGCCGATCGGCATGCGCAGGTCCTCCAGCATCTGGAGGTCCTCCTCGGGCGACCGGCCGAGCGTGGTCAGGTAGTTGCCCACGATGAGGGCGTTGATGCCCGAGGTCAGGCCCATGACCTGCAGCTCCCGCAGCGTGACCTCGCGGCCGCCCGCGTAGCGCAGGATCACGTCGGGGAGGGCGATGCGCAGGAGGGCGATCCAGCGGATGGCCTCGAGGGCGCCGACCAGCGGCCGGTCTCCCAGCGGGGTACCGGGCCGCGGGTTGAGGAAGTTGACCGGCACCTCGCAGGGCTCGACGGCCCGCAGCTCGGCGATCAGCTCCAGGCGCTGCTCTTCGGTCTCCCCCATGCCCAGCAGCACCCCACAGCAGAGCTCCATGCCGTGGGCCCGAACCAGTCGGCAGGTGGCGAAACGCTCGTCCCAGCTGTGGGTGGTGACGATCCGCCCGAAGAAGCTCTTGGCCGTCTCCAGGTTGTGGTTGTAGCGATGGACCCCGGCGGCGGCCAGCCGCTCGGCCTGCTCGGAGGTCAGGATCCCCGCGCTCACGGCCACGTTGATGCCGACCCGCTCCTGGACGAGGGGGACCAGCTCCTCGAGGCGGGTCATCGTGCGCTCGTCGGGGCCCTTGACCGCGAGCACGATGCAGAACTCGGTGGCGCCGAGGGCCTTGGTCTCCTCAGCCGCCCGCAGGACCTCGTCGGTGTCGAGGAACGGCGTGGCCTGCACCGGGGTGTCGAACTGCGCCGACTGCGAGCAGAAGTTGCAGTCCTCCGGGCAGCCGCCGGTCTTGGCCGACAGGATCCCCTCGATCTCCACCGTCGGGCCGTTCCACACCAGCCGGACCTCGTGGGCCAGGGCCGCCAGCGCCGGCACCTGCTCGTCGGGCAGGGCGGCCAGCGCGGCGAGCACGTCCATGCCCACCGTCCGCCGCTCCCCGAGCAGGGTCGTGCGGGCCTTCGCGAGCGGATCCGAGGTCATCGCCGGGCGACGCTAACCGTCTAGGCCTCCATCACGACGGGGACGATCATCGGACGCCGTTTGGTCTTGTCGCTGACGAACTTGCCCGCAGCCTTGCGCACGTGGCGCTGGAGGTTCTCGTAGTCGACGATCCCGTCCTTCTTGACCGCGTCCTTGATGCCCTTGCGGACGGCGTCGGCGGCGTCGTCGAGCAGGTCCTCGGCCTCGGGGGCATAGACCCAGCCGCGGGTGACGATCTCGGGTCCCCGGATGATGGCGCCGGTCTTCATGTCCACCGTGACGATGACCACTACGACGCCCTCTTCGGCGAGGACCTTGCGGTCCCGCAGGACGCCGTCGCCGACATCGCCGACGGTGCCGTCGACGTAGAGGTAGCCGGCGGGGACGCTGTCGAGGCGCTTGATGCCCTTGTCGCCCAGTTCGATGCGGTCCCCGTCCTCGCACAGCAGGACGTGGTCGGGATCCACGCCCATCTGGCGGGCCAGGTCGGCGTGGGCGGCCAGGTGGCGGTACTCGCCGTGCACGGGGATCATCCAGTCGGGCCTGGTGACCGAGATGATCGTCTTCAGCTCCTCCTGCTTCGCGTGGCCAGTGGCGTGGACGTCGGCGAGGCCGGTGTGCACGACCTTGGCCCCCAGCCGGGTCAGGCCGTCGATCACCTTGGTGACGCCGGTCTCGTTGCCCGGGATCGGGTGGGAGCTGAGGATGACCGTGTCGGTCTCCTGGATCTCCAGCCAGCGGTTGTCCCCCGAGGCCAGGCGGGCGAGGGCGGACATGGGCTCACCTTGGGAGCCGGTGGAGATCACACAGACCTGGCCCGGGGGCAGGCTCTCGATGTCCTCGATGTCGATCAGCACCGAGTCGGGGATGCGCAGCACGCCCAGCTTGCGGGCCAGGGCCACGTTCTTCTTCATCGACAGGCCGAGGGTGGCGACCCGCCGGCCGAAGGCCTGGGCCGCGTCGGCGACCTGCTGCACCCGGTGGATGTGGGAGGCGAAGCAGGTCACGATCAGGCGGCGGCCCTCGTGGGCGTGCATGACGTTGTAGAGCACGGCGCCGACCGACGTCTCCGACCGCGAGTGCCCGGGCGAGTCGGCGTTGGTCGAGTCCGACAGGAGCAGGCGGATGCCCTCGTTCTGGGCGATCGCGCCCATGACGCTGAGGTCCGTGAGGCGGCCGTCGACCGGGTTGAGGTCCAGCTTGAAGTCCCCGGTGTGCAGGATCGTGCCCTGCGGCGTGTGGATCGCGGTCGCGAAGCCGTGGGGCACCGAGTGGGTGACGGGCAGGAACTCGCAGTCGAAGGGCCCGATCTTCTTGCGCTCGTTGTCGGCCACGATCCGGAAGTCGGTGCGGTCGACCAGGCCGGCCTCCTCGATGCGGTGCCGGGCCAGGCCCAGGGTGAGCTCGGAGCCGTAGATCGGGAACTTCAGCTCCCGCAGCAGGAAGGACAGCCCGCCGACGTGGTCCTCGTGGCCGTGGGTGGCGATGCAGCCCACGATGTGGTCGGCGTTCTCGCGGAGGTAGGTGAAGTCGGGCAGGACCAGGTCGATGCCGGGCATGTCGACGTCGGGGAACATGATCCCGCAGTCGATGAGGACGATCTTGCCCTCGGACTCGATGCAGGCACAGTTGCGGCCGATCTCACCGAGGCCGCCCAGGAAGGTGATGTTGACGGGAGCGGCCATCAGCGGGGCCCGAGCCCGTCCAGGACACGGCGGGCCGCGTCCTCCAGGCCGTCGGGGACGGGCCCGATGGGGGGACGGGTGAGCCCGACCCGGAGGCCGAGGGTGCGCAGCAGGGCTTTGGTGGTCACGGCTTGTGGGGTACCACCCCAGGTCTCGTAGTCGTAGGAGTCGAGCAGGCGGGCGTTGACGAGGCGGGCGGTCTCGACGTCGCCCTTGGCGTGGGCCGAGATCATCTCCGCGTGCTCGGCGGCCGACCAGTGGGCGGCCACGCCGATGACGCCCGCGCCGCCGATGGCGAGCAGGGGCAGCGTGAAGCCGTCGTCACCGCTGTAGAGGTCGAAGCCGTCGGGGGCCTCGGCGATCACGCGGGCCGACGCCGCGGGGTCGCCCGCCGCGTCCTTGACGCCGACCATCGTCGGCACGTCGTGGGCCAGGCGGACCAGCACCTCGCGGTCGACCTTGCGGCCCGTGCGGATCGGGATGTCGTAGACCAGGAAGGGCAGCACGGTGGCGTCGGCCACGGCCCGGAAGTGGGCCTCGAGCCCGGCCTGGCTGGGCCGGTTGTAGTACGGGGTGACGACGAGGAGCCCGTCCACCCCCGTGTCGGCCGCCCGGCGGCTGAGCTGGACGGTGTGGCGGGTGTCGTTGCTCCCGGTCCCGGCCAGGAGGGGCACGGTCACCGCCTCCCGGACCGCGGTCCAGAGGTCGACCGACTCGTCGTCGGACAGCGTCGGCGCCTCGCCCGTGGTGCCGGCCAGGACTAGGCCGTCGGCCCCATGGTCGACCAGCCACCGGGCCAAGGTGACGGCGGCGTCGAGGTCGAGTTCGAGATCGTCGTCGAACGGGGTGACCATGGCCACCAGCACCGACCCGAAGCGTCCCATCAGCCCTGTCCTCCGGTCTCGGTGGCCCGCTCGAGCCCGAGCGTGGCCAGCAGGTCCTCGTGCAGCTCGAACCACACCGTGTGGTACGAGTCGGTCAGCGGCTTGTCGAACCAGGCGCCGTCCCCACAGCGGACGTGGTCCACCGCCCACTGGAGCCGGGGGCCGTAGCCATCGAAGCGGTCCAGGGACCCGGCCAGGGCGGCGACGACGGGTACGGCCTGCTCGTGGAGGTCGCTCAGGCGGGACACGACCTCGGCGTCGTAGGCGCCGTCGGCGTGGTCGTTGATGGCCCCGTCGCGCAGTTGCCAGTCCGTGCAGACCTGGAGCAGAGCCGGGTTGAGCCGGGTGAACCGCCCGTACAGCGCCTCGATGTCGGCGCGGGCGCCGGCGGCGTCCAGTTCGTCGGCCAGGCGCTTCTCGTGCTCGGCCCGCCCCTGGGGGGTCAGCACCCAGCCGGACACGTCGACGCCCTGCTTGCGGGTGACCAGTCCCTCGCCGGCGAAGGCCTCGAGCGCCCGGATGACGGTGACGTCGTCGAGCCCGGTGCTCTCGGCGAGGACGTCGGTCTCGGCGAAGCCCTTCAACCGCAACCCGTGCAGCACCAGGGTGCCGGGCTCGGAGGGGTGGGCCATGGACAGCGATCGTACCGGGGCCGCGGTCGCGGCCCCGGTGAGATCAGCTTCAGGAAGCGGCGGCCTCGGCGGCCTCGCGGTCCTTGGCCACCTCGTCGAGGGCCTCGTACTCCTCGCCGGTGTCGACCCAGTCCTCGAACTGGATCACGCCGATCTCGGTGAAGCGGTCCCGCAGCCAGCCGCCGGAGGCGTCCAGCAGGCCGAGCTTCTTGCAGTTGGGGACGATCTTGGAGAAGAGCATCGCCTGGAACATCCGGCGTTCGGGGGCCTGCATGGTGGCCTGCAGGGCCTCGCGGGGCTCCACGCCCATGCGCTCCCAGACCTCCTGCTGCAGCATGCGGTCCCGCATCCGCAGCGCGGCGTCGAAGGCGAACTCCTGGCGCTCCCGCAGTTCGACGTCGGTCAGGCCCTCGTAGTACTCCTTGAGGGACAGGACGCCGAAGGCCACGTGGCGGGCCTCGTCGCTCATGACGTAGCGCAGGAGCTGCTTCAGCAGCGGCTCGGTCGTCATCTGGTGCATGAACCCGAAGGCCGCGAGGGCCAGGCCCTCGACCATGATCTGCATGCCCAGGTAGGTCATGTCCCAGCGGCTGTCCTTGATGATGTCGTCCAGCAGCATCTTGAGGTGGGCGTTGATCGGGTAGTGACCGTCGAGCTTGGTGTCGAGGTACTTCGCGAAGACCTCGACGTGGCGGGCCTCGTCCATCACCTGGGTCGACGCGTAGTACTTGGCGTCGATCCACGGGACCGTCTCGACGATCTTGGCCGTGCAGACCAGGGCGCCCTGCTCGCCGTGCATGAAGTTCGAGAGCATCCAGTTCTGGCCCTCGATCCCGAACTGCAGCCAGGTGGCGTCGTCCCAGTGCTCCATCTGGGTGCCGCTGAGGTCCAGGTTCTGCTCGAGGAAGCCGTTCTGGACGGCGTTGGCGGCCACGACGGCCTCCTGGTCGACCTCGATCGACCAGTCCAGGTCGGTCTCGCCGTTCCACTGCGAGGTCTTGGCCTTCTCGTAGAGCTTGTTCAGCGCCGGGCGCTGCCCCTTCTCGTAGTCCCAGGTGAAGATGGCGTCGGCGTTGTCCTCGACGGCATGGATCACCTCGTTCACATCGGTGTTGGAGACGGCGAGGATGGCCTCGAGGTCGTTGACGTCCGACCGCCCCATGAGGGCTTCGTTGGTGGACATCTCGTCGGTGGCGGACATGGGTTCAGCTCCAGGGGGTTGCGGGGACGAGGGGGACGAGGCCGGGGGTCACGAACCGGTGGACGTGGCGCCGGGCGGCGTCCAGGTCCCCCATGTCGAGGTCGGCCGACGGGGACAAGGTGTGGGAGAGGGCGAGGCGGGCGACCAGCTCGGTGGCCCGGCGGGCGTCGTCCTCGTTCAGGAAGCGGTGCAGGTGGCGCAGGGCCACCGCGGCGGCGACGGCGAAGGCCGTGCCCATCCGGTCGAAGGCCAGGTGGGGCAGGACCAGCTCCGGCTCGTGCTCGAGGAGGGCGTGGAGGGCCTTGTTGTCCCGCAGGAAGCGCACGGCGCCGGACAGGCCCTCGGCCAGGACGTCGTCGAGGGTGTCGGCCGCGGTCAGGCGGGGCTCGATCTCGTCGAAGAAGCGGTCCATCTCGCGACCGCCGGCCGCCAGCAGGACGTCGCTACGGCCACCGGGGAACCACCGGTAGACGCTGGCCCGGGAGACCCCGGCCTCATCGGCGATGCGCTCGACGGTGACGGCCCGCACGCCGTGCTCGGCGATGCAGGCGAGGGCGGCCGCGGCGACCCGGTCGGCGCCGGTGCTGGCGTAGGTGCGGTCGTTCGCCGCGATGGCCCCCATCCCCTGAGACAATACGCTCCGGTTTGTCTCAGGGGAAGCCCCAGACCCTGTGACAATCGTCACGTCATTGTCTCAGGCCCATTCGCGTCGCCGTCGTGGAGCGCGCTCGGCACACCCCTCAGTCAGATGTGATGTCGATGACGACGATGCCGGCGAGGAGCCAGCGGTCGACGAGCTCCCTGACCTGGACGGGGTCGCCGAGGTCCCAGGAGCCCTCGTCGACGATGAGGCTCCCGATGAGGCGGGCGAGGTGGTCGGCGGCTTCGGTGGGGGTGACGCCCTCGACGAGGATCTCCTGGGCCAGGAGGGGCTCGAGGTAGCTCCGGATGACGCCCACCACGATCGGGGCGATGCCGGCGAGGCGGGCCTGGATCTCGCCCTGGTCCGAGGCCATGGCCCGCTGGAAGGCCTCGTGCTCGCGCAGCGAGCGGTGGGCGAAGGCCAAGCCGCGCTCGACCCGGGTGCGGAAGTCCGGCGAGTCGTCGATGGCCTCGGCCAGACGGGCGAAGAAGCGGCCCACCTCCCAGGTGACCGTCTCACCGACCAACTGCTCCCGGCCGCCCGGGAAGTAGCGGTACAGCGTCGCCCGGGAGAGGCCCGCCTCCCGGGCCACGTCCTCCACCGTGAAGCCCTTCATGCCCCCCCGCTCGATGCAGGTCAGCGTGGCTTCCATCGCCCCCTCCCGGGAGGTCATCCCTGGAGGACGTCGTCGGGCACGCGGTCGGGCACCTCCTCGGGCGCGCCCTGCCGGGCCCGGCGGCGCAGGATCAGCGGGTACCCGACGAGGGCGATGGTCGTGAAGATGAACCACTGGACGGCGTAGCCCAGGTGCGGGCCCTCGTCGAGGGCGGTCGGTTGGACCGGCGTCGGCTGGTCCCCCTGGGCGGGGTCCTGGGTCTCGAGTTGGAGCCACACCGGGTACAGGTCCCCCTCGATCTGCTCCTGGTAGCGGTCGATGTCGACCCGGGACAGCGTGTCGAGGACCTCGCCGCGGGGATCGGTTGGGCCGAAGGAGCCGCGGCTCTGAGAGGCCTCGAGGAGCCCGGTCACCTCCACGGGGCCGTCGGGTGGAGCGGCGTCGGGACCGAGCACCTGGTCCCCCGTCACCGGCACCCACCCCCGGTTGACCACCAGCACCGAGCCGTCGTCGAGGACCAGCGGGGTCAGGACCCAGGAGCCGGGCGCCTCGTCGTAGCTGCGGTTGCGCACCAGGACCTGCGCCGCCTGGTCATAGGTACCCGTGGCCGTGGCCGGCCGGTACCGGACCTCGGCCCCGACCGAGGTCGGGTCGTCGACCGAGACGATCTCGTCGACCGGGGCGACCGGCTCGTCCTGGCGCTCGGTGATGAGGGCGTTGCGATCCCGCTTCTCCTGACGCCGGTCCAGCTGCCAGAACCCGGCCAGGATCATCGCCACCACCAGCACCAGCACGAACAGGTGCGAGAGGATCCACTTGGGCTCCCGCGCAAAGTCGTACACCGCCCCGGAGGCTAAAGCCCCAACCCCGATCTCGTTCTGGTACCAGCCATCTCCGCCCCAGGGCCTGTCGCGAAATACCGGTGGTGCTCGCGTTCGGGGCGGGGAGTGTTCATGATGCTGGGATGGCGAGCGAGTTTCGGGTGCCGGATCGGGGTCAGCAGTTCTTGTTGCCGCCGGACATGGGCGAGTGGTTGCCGGAAGACCATGCGGTGTGGTTCGTGATCGGGCTGGTCGCCGAGTTCAATCTGTCGGGCTTCGAGGCCGGGTATCGCCTCGGGGGTCGGGGGCGGCGGGCGTGGGACCCGGCCATGTTGGTGACGTTGTTGATCTGGTCCTACAGCCAGGGGATGCGGTCCTCGCGTCGGATCGAGCGGGCCTGTGTGGAGAACGTTGCCTGGCGGGTGATCTGTGGCGGGGACGGCCCGGACCACTCCACGATCTGCCGGTTCCGTCAGGACCACCAGGCCGCGATCGAGGGCCTGTTGGTGCAGACACTGCTGGTCTGTGACCGTCTCGAGATGCTCCCGCTGGGGACCCTGGCGGTCGACGGCACCAAGATCGGTGCCGATGCCGGCCTGGACGGCAATCGACGGCGGGCCGGCCTGGAGGCCGAAGCGGCCCGGGTGATGGCCGAGGCCGCCGCCGCGGACGAAGCCGATCTCGACGCCGGCGGCCGGGTCCCGGCCGAGTTGGCCAGACCGGCCCGCCGCCTGGAACGGATCCGGGCCGCTCTGGCCGAGCTCGACACCGCTGAGGGCGGCGAGGACCCCGACGCGAGGGTCAATGTCGCGGACCCCGAGAGCCGGATCGTCAAGACCCGCGCCGGGTTCGTGCAGGGCTACAACGCCCAGACGGTGGTCGGTGACGGCCAGATCATCCTGGGCGTCACCGTCACCCAGGCCGCGAATGATTTCGGGTTGTTGTGCCCGATGCTTGACCAGGCCCGCACCAACCTGGCCGCGGCGGGCGTCACCCGCCACCCCGAGGTGGTCCTGGCCGATGCCGGCTACTTCGAGGTCGACGATGTCGCCGAGCTCGAGCAGGCCATGCCCGACACCACGGTGCTGGTCGCCACCGGCAACCGCCGCAACACCGTCACCGACCCGGGCCCTGACCCCGAAGCCCTCCACGCCGCCGCCGTCGCCGAAGCCGCCGCGGCCCGCTCGGCTGAACAGGCCCGACGGGCCGAGATCTTCGCCCACATCCACGCCACCGGCGGCGACATCCGGACCGTCCTCGACCAGCTCGGCCTGTCCCAGTCTCACGCCTACGCCGCCTACGCCGCCTGGCGCGAAGGCGGCGACAGCCACGCCGTCCCCGCCGCCACTCCCAAAGTCACCAAGAAGCCCTCCGAGAAGGCCATCGCCCGCTGGGCGATGAACACCCGACTCGCCCGACCCGAGAACCGGCACCGATACCGACAACGCGGCCACCTCATCGAAGGAACCTTCGCCGCCATCAAGACCCAGCGCGGCGGCAGCCGGTTCATCCGTCGCGGCCTCGCCGCGGTCAACACCGAGTTCCACCTCGACGCCATCGCTCACAACACCCTCAAGATCATCGACCAGCTCGCCCCCCAGCCCGCCTGAACCCGAATCCGTCCTCACGCGCCCGGCCATGGCCACACCCGACCACCACCCCCAGCCACCCCCCACGACCGGAGCGGAAAGAACGACAGGCCCCCCAGCGAGTGTTGCTGGGACCAGAACGGGATCGTCAGGGGGCGACGGCGCCGGAGTTCGGGTCGCTGATGAGGGAGCTGGTGTCGACGGCTTCGAAGTCGCGTCCGGTGAAGTGGTCGCCGAGGCTGTTGAGCAGGTCGTTGTTCCAGTTCGGGTTGGGAACACCGCTCATGTACCAGGGCGAGCCGTTGTCGGCCAGGATCATCCCGTGGGTCTGCAGGGCCTCCAGGATCACCCGCAGCCGGGGCGGGTAGCCGCTGATGTCAACGGAGTCCTTCAACCGGAACCAGGCCCCCATCGGCGGGAGGTCCGGGTCGGCGTCGCCGGCCTGGTGGCGGGCGGGCCAGATGTAGCGGTCCCGGGTGGCCGGGGCGGTGAAGCGGATGGCGTGGTCGATCTGGCCCGCCGCCACCTCGTCCCAGCGCACCAGGCCGGGCAGGATCGGCAGCCCGGCGGCGTCGGCCGACGTCCACCCGGCGGGGCGCATGGCGTTGCTGCGCAGGTTCCAGACGGCGCCGGAGTCGGCCCGCCATCGGCCGTCGGGCAGGCGCCGGACGCGGTAGAGCTCGAGGAGCCGGCAGGTGCTCTTGTCGACGGTGAGCAGATGACGGTCGCCGTCCGCGGTCGACCCCGGCGGCCGGCCCCCTTCGATGCGGGGGTTGGGCCCGATCGGGTACAGGACCCGGTTGCTCTCCGAGCCCCAGCGGAAGATGACCCGGTGGCGACGGGTGTCGGCATCAGCGATGTTGTACGGGATCCCGATGGGGCCGCCGTCCCAGAGCCCGGAGCCGAAGTCGGCCTTCAGCTCGGCGTCGAGGCCGATGCTGCGCACCCAGTCCGCCGACCGCTCATGCACCGGGAGCCCGGACACATCGGCATGCCAGTAGCTGTTGGCCGGGAACATCGGGCAGCCGCCGACCGCCCGGGCCTCGGCGGCGGGGCCGGAGGTGGCCACCAGCGCCGCGGCCAGGAGGGCCACGACGAGGAGCAGGCGACGGCGCATCTGGCAGTTATCGAACCACGGCGGCGGGCGCTTGAGGCATCCACGACCAGGGACGATCCGCCCGAAACGGGCCCCGGCTGCCACAATCGCCCGATGGAGAAGGCCCCGCCGAGCCGGGTACGGCTCTGGCTGGTGCTGGGGCCGCTCATCGTCCTGGTCATCGCCGCCCAGATCGGGGACGCCTTCGCGCCCACCTTGGCGGTGGAGCACCCGCTTCTCCTGATCACACTCAACGCCCGGAACCGCAACCTGGTCCTGGTCACCAACTCCCTGGACGCCCTGTCCTTCTACACCGTCGCCTTCTTCCGGCTGCTGGCCTCGGACCCGCTCTTCTACATCCTCGGCTTCTGGTACGGCGACGCCGGCGTGAAATGGGTCGAGCGCCGCTCCAGCAGCTTCGGCAGCATGCTGCGGACCTGGGAGAAGATGTTCCAGAAGGCGGCCTGGCCCCTCGTCGCCATCGCCCCCAACAACTTCATCTGCCTGTTCGCCGGGGCCGCCGGGATGCCGCCGGCCATCTTCCTGACGCTGAACGTCGTCGGCACGGCCATCCGCCTCTACCTGATCCGGATCCTCGGGGAGGCCTTCGAGAAGCCGATCGAGGCCATCCTGGACTTCATCCGCGAGTACCGCCTCCCCCTCACCGCGCTGAGCATCACCCTGGTCCTGGTCACCGTGGTCCTCGACCGCCGCTCCGGCAAGGGCGAGCTGGAGGCGATCCTCGACATCGAGGAGGAGCTCGGCGTCGTGGAGCACCCCGCCACCCCCGAACCGGCAGAACCGGCAGAACCGGCAGAGCCGGCAGAACCGGACGCGGAGGAGGACCCGACGGGAGCTTCGGGATGAGTCGCGGCACGGCGGTGGTCACGGGGGCCAGTGCGGGGATCGGGGCGGCCACGGCGGTGGCGCTGGCCGAGGCGGGATTCGACGTGGTCGTGGGGGCCCGGCGGCTCGACAGGTTGGAGGCGGTGGCCGCGCCGATCGGGGCCCGGGCCCTTCGCCTGGACGTGACCGACGACGAGTCGGTGGCCGCCTTCGCGGCCGAGGTGCCGGAGTGCACGGTGCTGGTGAACAACGCCGGTGGCGCCGTCGGGATGGCCCCCATCGAGGACGCCGACCTGGGGCACTGGCAGGCCATGTACGACACCAACGTGCTGGGCACACTGCGCATGACCAAGGCCCTGCTCCCCGCGCTACGGGCCAGTGGCGACGGCCTGGTCGTGGTCATCGGCTCCATCGCCGGGTCCCAGGCCTATGTCGGTGGGGCGGGCTACAACGCGGCCAAGTTCGCGGAGCGAGCCTTCGCCGAGGCGCTGCGCAAGGAGCTCTTCACCGAGCCCGTGCGGGTCACCGAGATCGAGCCCGGCATCGTCGAGACCGACTTCAGTCTGGTGCGCTTCGAAGGCGACGCCGAGCGGGCGGCCAAGGTCTACGAGGGCGTCGACGCCCTCACCCCCGAGGACGTAGCCGAGTGTGTGGCCTTCGTGGCCACCCGCCCCAGCCGGGTCAACATCGACCAGATGGTCGTCCTCGCCCGCGACCAGCTCGGCGCCACCCAACTCAACCGCAAACCCTGACCACCGCTCCGAACTGGCGCCTGATCCTGGTGCCCTGACCCCAAAATCGGGCGCCAGAAGGAGCGGGTGGGGCTACTGGCGGGAGAGGCCGGCGCGTGCTTCGGTGGCGGTACGTTCGGCGGCGGCTTCGCCCGGGGTGAGGAGCTGGACGTCGACCTGGTGCAGGGTGCCCGTGAAGGGGTTCGCTCCGGAGTAGCGACGGCTGACCGGTGAGCCGTGGTCGAAGCCGATGCTGGCGCCGACGCTGGAGATCATGCGCATCACCAACGGCAGGGCCAGGGATCCGCAGTCGGCACCGTCGACGACGAGGGTGACCTCACCGGCCGCATCCTCGCGGCGGAAGCGCACGCCGACCACCGACGGCCCGGTCGGGACCTCGATGTCGGACTCGACCAGCTGGTGGTCGCCGAAGCAGTTGTAGTCGAACACCAGCCGGTCGCCGGCGACGAACAGGCTCATGCCGGAGTTCTCGTTGCCGGTGGCGTAGAGCACGCCGCCCGCACCAGCCGGTCGGTCGATGGCGGCGGTGAGGTCCCAGCTGCGACCGCCGACCTGGGGCCCGGCCTGGGCCGGCAATGGCGTCATTGGCGGCCGGTAGCGATAGTGCCGGTCCGACCGGTGCGGGGCGTTCTCCCGGAACCGCGCGCCGAAGAGCTGGACCGTCCGGTCGTCCAGGGGGAGGACGCCGTTCGCCTCGGCCTCCTGCCACCAGAGGTCGATGAGCTCGGCCAGCTTCTCGGGGTGCTCCTCGGCCAGGTCCCGGAGCTCGGAGCGGTCCTCGGCGACGTGGTACAGCTCCCAGCGGTCGTCGTCGAAGGGGGTACCGGACTGGTGCCGGGTCACCGCCTTCCACCCGTCGGCGTGGATGGCCCGATGGCCCATCATCTCGAAGTACTGGACGGTCTTCCGGCTGGGCTCGCGGGCCGCGTCCGCCTCGAAGAGGTACCGCATCGAGGTCCCCACGACGGGCATCTGGTCGAAGCCGTGGTGGGTCTCGGGCGGGGTCACGCCACAGATCTCGTAGACCGTCGGCGCGATGTCGGTCACGTAGTGGAACTGGTCCCGCCGGCCGCCGGGGTCCTCGATGCCCGCCGGCCAGTGCACGATGCAGGGCACGTGCACCCCGCCCTCGTGGGTGTTCTGCTTGTACCAGCGGAACGGGGTGTTGCCGGCCTGGGCCCAGCCCCACGGGTAGTTGGCGTGGCTCGACGGCCCACCGATGTCGTCGAGACGGGCGATCGCCTCGTCGGGCTCCTCGAGGATGAAGTTGAAGAACTTCATCTCGTGCAGGACCCCGAAGGGCCCGCCCTCCTGGCTGGCGCCGTTGTCCGACAGCAGGACGATGACGGTGTCGTCGAGACGGCCCAGGGCCTCGAGGGCCTCGAGGAGGCGCCCGATCTGGGCATCGGTGTGGTCCAGGAAGGCGGCGAACGCCTCCTGCAGGCGGCAGGCCAACTTCCGGTGGTTCTCGGGCAGGTCGTCCCAGGCCTCGACGCCGGGGTTGCGGGAGGCCAACTCGGTCTCGGGCGGGATCACCCCCAGCTCCTGCTGGCGGGCGAACCAGCGCTCGCGGGCCACGTCCCAGCCCTCGTCGAAACGGCCGCGGTACTTCTCGAGGTACTCGGCCGGCGCCTGGTGGGGGGCGTGGGTGGCCCCGAACGCCAGGTAGGTGAAGAACGGCCGGTCGGGGCGGATCGAGACGGTGTCGTGGAGGAAGCCGATGGCCCTGTCCACCAGGTCTTCGCTGAGGTGGTAGCCCTCCTCGGGCGTCGTCGGCGGCAGGACGGCGTGGTTGTCGTGGACCAGCTCGGGGGTGAACTGGTCGGCCTCGCCGTCGAGGAACCCGTAGAAGCGGTCGAAGCCCCGCTGCAGCGGCCACTGGTCGTAGGGGCCGGCCGCGGAGGTCTCCTCCATCGGGCACAGGTGCCACTTGCCGAGACCGAGGGTCGTGTAGCCCTCGGCCCGCAGGACCTCGGCCATGGTCGCGGCGTGGTGCGAGATCCGGCCCCGCATGTTCGGGTAGCCCGTGCTGAAGTTCGACACCGCCCGCATGCCCACCGAGTGGTGGTTGCGGCCGGTCAGCAGGGCCGCCCGCGTGGGCGAGCACAACGGCGTGACGTGGAAGTCGGTCAGTTGCAGACCGCCGGCGGCGAGACGGTCGATGTTGGGGGTCTCGATGTCGGACCCGTAGCAGCCGAGATGGGCGAACCCGAGGTCGTCGAGGACGATGACCACGACGTTCGGGGCCGTCTCCCCCGGATGGGGCGGGGTGGGCCACCACGGCGTGGACTCGGCCTGGGTGCGGGCGATCTCGCCCGCGAACGGCTCGTACGAGGTCATGGCGGTCAGGCCTCCGTGGCGCCGGGGGCGAGCGAGCAGATGAAGCCGGCCCGGGGGTCGGAACGACCGGCGAGGAGCTCGCGGTAGACCTCGGTGACGGCCTCGGCACCGCGGACGTCACGGAACTCGAGCCACGTGCCGGCCCAGCCGGCGTAGTCGTGCCAGGCCGCGGCGAGGCGACGGTCCAGCTCGGCCCGGCCCCACTCCTCGTGGCGCTTGGCGATCTGACCGGGGGCGAAGAAGAACTCCGGCGCCGGGCCGGGCAGGGGCTCGGCCCCCATCGCGGCCTCGTGGTCCCAGTGGGTGTTGCCCACCGTCATCGAGTACCGGAGGCCGTCGGCCAGGTGGCGGTGGGCGGCGAGACGCACGTCGGCGTTGCCGGCGATGTCGACGAAGGCGGACGGACTGTCGGCCAGGGCGTCGATGTCGTCGTAGGGCCGCACCTCGTCGTAGACGTCGAGGCCCTCGACGAACCCGAGGTTGGCCAGGGAGGTCAGGCCCACGGTCCGGGCCCCTCGCCGTCGGGCGCAGTGGGCGACGCCGATCGCCGTCTTGGACGAGGCGCTCGACACGACGATCTGCTCGGCCCCGAAGTCCCCGGCGTCGCCGAGGAGGTCGTCGATCAGGAACGCGGTCATGAAGAGCGGGTAGAGCAGCAGCTGCTCGCGCTCCCGGTCGACCCGGTACAGCGGGTCCGACGAGCATCGGGTGTACCGGCTGTAGGCCTTGGCCATCTCGGCTCGGTGCGGCGCCGTGTCGACCACGGCCTGGTCGGCGCCCCGGCCCGCGGTGATGACCAACTCGGCCCCCATGGGGAAGTAGCCGAAGAGCCGCTCCCCCACCGCCAGCTGCGACGACCGGCTCTCGGCGACCTCGCCGAACCCCCACACGGGGATGCGGCCCCACCCGTCCGCCGCGGGGAAGAAGGCCCAGTAGCGCATGGCCTCGCCGAACACGCCGTAGGTGATGTTGTTCGCGGACAGGCCGAAGCGGTCGATCCGGAGCCGGGCCTGGTCCTCCCCCAGCTCGACGGCGTCGTCCTCGACGACCCGCACGTCGCTCAGCTCGTGGCGCGCCACCTCGACGATCACAGGAACCCCCCGGTCAAACTTCTGGCAGCGTAGGTGCCATAAGTTTGGCGGCGCAACCGCTAGAGCCCGAGCACCTGGTCGAGGCCGATGGTGAGGCCAGGCGTTTCGCCCACCTTCTTGACCGCGAGGAGCACACCGGGCATGAAGGACGACCGGTCATAGGAGTCGTGGCGGATGCTGAGGGTCTGGCCCATCGTGCCCAGGATGACCTCCTGGTGGGCGACCAGGCCCTGCAGCCGGACCGAGTGCACAGGGATGGGCCCGGCCCGACCGCCCCGGGCGCCCTTGACCACCTCGTCGCGGGTCGGGTCGTCGATCCAGTCGTCGGAGGCCTTGGCCAGTCGCTCGGCCGTGAGCATGGCCGTCCCGGACGGGGCGTCGACCTTTCCGCCGTGATGCAGCTCGATGATCTCGGCGGACTCGAAGTAGGGAGCGGCCAGCTCGGCGAAGCGCATCATCAGCACGGCGCCGATGGCGAAGTTGGGGGCCACGATGCAGTTGCTGGACGTGAACTGCTTGCGCAGCCGGGTGTAGTCCCTCTCGCTGAACCCGGTGGTGCCCACCACGACGTGCACCCCGTTCGCGGCCAGCCAGTCCAGGTTCTTCTTGGCCGCCTCCCGCACGGTGAAGTCGACGGCCACGTCGACGGCCTTCGGATCGAGGCTCTCGCCGCTCGGGCTGACCTGGATGGCCGGGAGGCTCTGGTCCCGGGTCACCTCACCCAGGTCGAACCCGGCGTGATGAGGATCGACGGCGGCCACCAGCTCCAGGCCCGGGTCGCCGGCGACCGCGGCACAGACCGTGGCCCCCATCCGTCCGCCGGCGCCGAACACGGCGACACGCAGGGTCATGGGCCGGGACCCTACCCCCCAGCTGTCGTCCCCAGCCCGGCCAACGCCGTCTCGATGCCCTCGTCGAGGGGGCCGACGACCGCCACCGAGCGGGGCCCACCGAGCACCCGCTCGACCACCGCGGCCACGTCGGCGACGGTCACCGCCCGCAGGCCGGCCACGTCCTCCTCGACGGGCACGACCCGGCCGAGGGTGCTCATGAGCCCACCGACGCGTCCGAGGCGGCTGGCGGTGTCCTCGAGGCCCAGCACCAGCGAGCCGGTCAGGTAGCCCACGGCGATGTCCCGCTCGTCCTCGGTGATGCCACCGGCCAGCAGACGGCCGACCTCACCGTCGAGCAGTTCGAGCACCGTGACGGCCTGTTCGGGGGCGGTGCCCGCGTAGGCGGTGAACTGCCCGGCGTCGGACGCGGGCGAGGGCGAGGACCAGACCGAATAGGCCAGGCCCCGCTTCTCACGGATCTCCTGGAACAGGCGACTCGACAGTCCCCCACCGAGGACCTGGTTGGCCACAGCCAGTGCGTACCGGTCGGGGTGGCCGGCGGGCAGGGAGCGCCAGCCCAGGGCGATGTGGGTCTGCTCGCCGGGGCGGTCGACGGTCGTGACGGCCACGATGTCGTCACCGGGCGGGGTGCGACCGAGCAGGCCGTCAGAACGACCACCCGGGAACCGGTCGGTGACCCGGGCGACGATGTCGTCGTGATCGACCGGGCCGGCCACCGCCACGAGGAGGTCCTCGGCCCGGTAGAAGCGCTGGTGGAAGTGGGCGATGGTGTCCCGGTCGAGACCGGTGACCGTCTCCATGCTGCCGATGACCTCCCGGCCCAGCGGGTGGCCGGGGAAGACGGCCTCGGTGAGGGCGACGTGGATGCGGTCGTCGGGCGTGTCCAAGCTGGCGGCCAGCTCGTCGAGGATGACGTCCCGCTCCACCTCGACGTCATCGGTGTGGAAGGCCGGGTCCACGACCACGTCGGCCAGGAGGTCGACGGCCATGGCCAACTCGTCGGCGGGCACCCGGGCGTAGAAGGCCGTGACCTCCCGCCCAGTGAAGGCGTTCATGTCGCCGCCGACGCGGTCGACCGCCTCGGCGATCTCGAGGGCCGACCGGTCGGCCGTGCCCTTGAAGAGCAGGTGCTCGAGGAAGTGCGACGCCCCGGCGAGGGCGTCGGGCTCGTCGCGGGCACCGACCTGCACCCACACCCCGACGGCGACCGACGGGGCGTGGGGCAGGTCCTCGGTGACGACCCGCAGACCGTCGTCGAGTGTGCTCGAACGAATCAGGTCACTCAGCGACGCGAGCCGCCGCCGCGGCCACCACGGTCCCGGCCTCCGCCACGACCGCCGCGGTCGCGGCCACCACCGCTCGAGGCGGGAGCCGCCGGGCCGAGGTCACCGAACTCGGACTCGAGCTCGGACTCGAACTCGTCCTCGAAGGAGACCCGCACGGGGCGGTCGTCGCCGTTGTCGGCGCCGGGGGCGTCATCCGCGGCGTCGTCCCGGCTCGGACGACGCTCACGGTCACGGTCGCCGCCACGGTCGCCGCCACGGTCACGGTCCCGGGACTCACCGCGGTCGCGGTCACCCCGGTCGCGGGACTCGCGGGGGGCCGGAGCCTCGCCGTCGTCGTCGCCCCCGCCATGCTCACCCAGCGGGGTGAGGGACACCTTGCCGTCGGGGTCGATGTCGTCGACCCGCACCTGGATGGCGTCGCCCAGGGACACGACGTCCTCGACCCGGTCGATGCGACGGTTGCCACCGAGCTTGGAGATGTGGACCAGGCCGTCGCGGCCCGGGAGGATGTTGACGAAGGCGCCGAACTTGGTGATGTTGACGACCTTGCCGTCGTAGGTCTTGCCGACCTCGGCCTCGGGCGGGTCCATGATCAGCTCGATCTGACGGCGGGCCTCTTCCACGGCCTGCTTGTCGGTCGAGCCGATGGACACGGTGCCCACGGTGCCGTCGTCGTCGACGTTGACATCCGCGCCGGTCTCGGCCTGGATGGCGTTGATGACCTTGCCCTTGGGCCCGATGACCTCACCGATCTTGTCGATGGGGATCTGGAAGCTGATGATCTTCGGTGCCGTGTCGGCGACGTCGTCCCGCGGCTCGGGGATGGCGGCCAGCATGACCTCGAGGATCTGGGTGCGGGCCTCGTAGGCCTGCTGCAGGGCGGAGGCCAGCACGTCGGCGGGGATGCCGTCGATCTTGGTGTCCAGCTGCAGGGCGGTGACGAACTCGCTCGTCCCGGCCACCTTGAAGTCCATGTCGCCGAACGCATCCTCGGCGCCGAGGATGTCGGTGAGGGCCGTGTACTTGCCCTCGGCGTAGACGAGGCCCATGGCGATGCCGGCCACGGGGGCCTTGATCGGCACACCGGCGTCCATCAGCGACAGGGTCGAGGCACAGACTGAGCCCATCGAGGTGGAGCCGTTGGAGCTCAGCACGTCGGACACGGTGCGCAGCGTGTAGCTGAACTCCTCGGCCGGCGGGATGACGGGCAGCAGGGCCCGCTCGGCCAGGAGGCCGTGGCCGATCTCGCGGCGCTTCGGGCCTCGCATGAAGCCGGTCTCGCCGGTGGAGAACGGCGGGAAGTTGTAGTGGTGCATGTAGCGCTTGGAGGTGTCACCCCCGAGGCTGTCGAGCATCTGCTCCATGCGGGGCATGCCCAGCGTGGCCACGTTGAGGACCTGGGTCTCACCCCGCTGGAACAGGCCGGAGCCGTGCGCCGTCGGGACCAGGTGGACCTCCGAGGACAGGGGCCGCACGTCGCGGGTGCCGCGACCGTCGATGCGGATGCCCTCCTCGACGATGCGCTTGCGCACGATCTTCTTGGTCAGGGACCGGATGGCGGCCTTGATCTGCTTCTCGGCGCCGGCCACGTCCTCGAACTGCGGGAGCAGCTCGGCGACGACGGCGGCCTTGAGCTCGTCCTCGACACCGGTGCGCTCGGCCTTGTCGGCGATCTGGTAGGCGGCGGCCACTCGGTCGGTGGCGGCGGCCTCGACCGCGGCGAAGATCTCGTCGCTGTAGTCGGAGGCCACGGTGAACTCGAAGACCTCGGGCTTGCCGCCGACGGCGTCGATGAGCTCCTGCTGGAGCTCGATGGCGTCCTTGATGTGGGTCTTGGAGGCCTCGAGGCCCGCGGCCACGATCTCCTCGGTGACCTTGGGGGCGCCCGCCTCGTAGTGCTGCCAGGCGTGCTCACCGCCGCCGGCCTCGACCATCATCACGGCCACGTCGCCGTCGTCGAGCAGACGACCGGCCACCACCATCTCGAAGGTCGAGTCCTTGCCCTCGTCCCAGGTCGGGTAGGCGGTCCAGGTGCCCTCGGGGGTGAAGGCCAAGCGCACCGCGCCCAGCGGCCCGTCGAAGGGGATGGGCGAGATGCACAGCGCCGCCGACGCGGCGTTGATGGCCAGGATGTCGTGGGGGTTCTCCTGGTCGGCGCCGAGGATGGTGCCCACCACGTGGACCTCGTTGCGGAAGCCCTCGGGGAACGAGGGGCGCAGGGGGCGGTCGATCAGGCGGCAGGTCAGGATGGCCTGGTCGCTGGACTTGCCCTCACGACGGAAGAACGAGCCGGGGATCTTGCCCGCGGCGTAGAAGCGCTCTTCGATGTCGACGGTGAGGGGGAAGAAGTCCGCCCCTTCACGCACCGACCGGGAAGCGGTGGCGGTGACCAGCACCATCGTGTCGCCCATGCGGACGGTCACGGCGCCGTCGGCCAGCCCGGCCAGCTTGCCGGACTCGAAGGACAGGGTCTTGTCGGTCCCGGATACGGGACGGGATACGGAGTGGGACTCCGTCATGGTTTGCTCTCTTCCGGGCCCGCCTTCGGGCCCCTTGGGGAAGCAGCGTTCCAGTTCCCAGTTGGCGGCCACCCGAGCCGGCGATGCGGGCCGGGGGGTCGGCGACTGGCAGCTGAAAGCGCTGCGCTGTCTTGGACTTTCAGTGGGGGCCGGCCACCGGAGCGGCCGGCTGGAGGGAGATCGTTACCGCCGGAGGCCGAGCTTGGCGATGAGGGCGCGGTAGCGCTCGACGTCGTTCTTGGCGAGGTAGTCGAGCAGCCGGCGACGGCGGCCGACCAGCATGAGCAGGCCGCGTCGGCTGTGGTGGTCCTTCTTGTGCACCCGCAGGTGCTCTGTCAGGTGGTTGACCCGGTCGGTGAGAAGCGCCACCTGGACCTCGGGGGAACCCGTGTCGGTGTCGTGCTTCCCGTGCTCGGCCATCGTGGCCGACTTCGCCGGGAGATTGGTGGGGGGTCGGGACATCTGCGTCTCTTCGTCGTCTGGGGCGCGGAAGAAGGTGTGATGCGCCCGGTTTCTTGGGAGGAGACTACCAGCCCGTCATCCGGTTGAGATGGTCCAGCGGTAGCGCGGGCGGTGGGTGGGGGGTGCGGGCTCGCTGCGGTCCATCGTGGCCTCGGGCGGGGCGAGGCGCTGGACGAGGGCCCCGGGCTCGTAGAACGCCTTCTCGACGTCGGCCGGCGTGGCCTCCCCCGGCACGAGGCCGGCGTGCAGGAGGGCCCGGCGCTGGGCCCGGCCGAGTCCGTCGCCGAGGAGCTCGTAGACGATGGCCGGGAGGGTCTCGGGGTCCTTCAGGACCCACGAGTGCGACGCTCCGTGGATGACGACCAGTTGACCATTGGCCAGTCCGGCCGCGGACCGGGCCGTCGACAGGGGCACGGCGTAGTCCCGGTCGCCGTGGAGGACGAAGGTCGACACCCCGTGGCCCGCCACCGACTCGAGCAGATCGTGGCTCGGGTCCGAGCGGATGATCGACACCGCGGGGGCCAGCAGGCGCCAGGGCCGCCGGAGGTGGGCCACGCCGGTGGGCAGCGCGAGGCGGAAGAGCTTGAGGGCCTGGCCCGGGTCCCGGAACACCGGCAGCGTGCGGACGGTGTCCACCACCAGCCGGGCCCCGATGACACCCAGGACAGGCGGCATCCGGCGGGACCACCACTGGATCCGGTCCCAGCTGTCGCCCACGATGGCGTCCAGCAGGAGCAGGGCGATGACCCGCTCCGGGGTCTCGGCCGCCACCTCCACGATGAGGCGGCCACCCATGGAGTGGCCGCCCAGCACCGCCTTGCGGATGCCGAGGTGGTCCAGCACCCGACGCAGCAGGTCGGCGTAGCCGGCCAGGTCACCACCACCGCCGGGCAGGCCGAAGGTGCCGCCGTGACCGGCCGTGTCAACGGCGATGACCCGGTAGCCCATGCCCACCAGGCGGGAGAGGGTCTGGGCGTAGAGGATCCCCTCGGCCGAGAAGCCGTGGACCACGACGAGGGGGATGCCCTGGCCGGTGACCGAGAGGCCCACCTCGTGGCCGTCGGCCAGCGTGACGGTGGCCTGCGCCAGGCGCGGTCGGGCCTGGCGGCCCTCGACGGCGGTGAGCGGCCCGGGGCCCTCCGGACCGACCAGCGGGTCGGTCAGGTGGTCGGGGGCAGCGGCCAGCTCGGGGTCGGCGATGATGTCCGCCTCAGCCCGCCAGGATCTGTCGGGCCTGCTCGCAGTCGCGGGCCATCTGCTCGATCAGCGCTTCGACGCGGTCGAACTTCTCCTCGGCCCGGAGCCGGGTCACGAAGGCCACCCGGGCCCGCTCGCCGTACAGATCACCCGAGAAGTCCAGCAGATGGGCCTCCAGCAGGGACGCATGGGCCGTCTCGTAGAACGTCGGTCGCCGGCCGAGGGAGATCGCCGTGGCGTGACGGGTGCCGTCAGGGCGGGTGTACCAGCCGGCGTAGATCCCGTCGGCGGGCAGGAGCACGTCGTCGGGCACCGAGACGTTCGCCGTGGGGAAGCCGAGCTCGGTGGCCCGGGCGTCGCCGCGGTCCACCACGCCCCGGACCTCGTGATCGCGGCCCAGCAGGGTGGCTGCCTGCCCGACGTCGCCGGCGGCCAGAGCGGTGCGGATGGCCGTCGAGGACACCTGGGCGGCGGCATCCGCCGGCTGGCCGTCGGGGCCGAGCAGCTCGACGGGCTCCACCTCGTAGCCGGCCTCGGCGCCCATGGAGCGCAGCAGCTCGACGTTGCCCCGGCGCCGATGGCCGAAGTGGAAGTCCTCCCCCACCACGACCGTCTTGGTGCCGAGGCAGTCGACCAGGACCTCGCGCACGAAGTCCTCCGGGGACTCCTGGGCCCGCTCCTCGTCGAAGCGGACGACCAACAGCAAATCCAGGCCGGTGGCCTCCAGCAGCTCCAGCTTCTGCTCGGGGTCGGTCAGCAGGAGCGGGGCGCTCTCGGGGCGGACCAGGCGGGCGGGGTGCTGGTCGAAGGTGACCAGGGCGGAAGCGATCCCCCGGTCGGCGGCCATCTTGCGGACCCGGTCGATCAGCGCGCGATGGCCGAGGTGGACGCCGTCGTAGGCCCCGATCGTGACGACCGAACCCCCCCGGGGCGCCGGGCAAGGCCCCGGGTACCGCACCACCTCCACGCTCCGAGGGTACCCCCCTCCTTCTGGCACCTGATCCGGCGGCTCCCCCGGGAGCCGAATCGGGGGCCAGAACCAAACGGGGGTGGTAGACGTCTCATCCACGATGGGACTTCGGCGCAGCGACTTCGGGTTGTCGGTCATGGCCCTGGCCGCGGCCGGGCTGATCGTGGCCTTCCTGGCGATGACAGACGGCGGTTCCGACGACGAGTCGCCGTCGACCACGACCGCGGTCGCCCTCCGGCCCGGACGGGTGGTGCGCTACCCGAGCCCGCAGGTCCCGGAGCGGGCGTGGAGCAGCGCCCGAGGTGCCTTCAGCATCCGCTGCCGACAGGGACAGCCGATCCGGCTCGACGCCCGCATCACCTCCCTGCCCGCGGACCACCGCTACGCCTGGCGGGTCATCACGGGCGACGCCAACGAGACCGTCCCGCTGTCCCAGCGTCCTGCCGTGCGCGCGGATCTGGTCGAAGGTGACGGGCTGCCGTCCGCGTTCACGCCGACGGCCGGCGCGGCCACGGTGCGGTTCACCTTCGAGGACGGTCGGGCGCCGGAGAGCCTGGGCCTGAACGTGGTCGGCGTCGACCCGTTGTCCGCCTTCGTCATCGCCACCCCCCAGACGACCTGCCGCGGCTGACCCGGTTCGCGGTCAATCAGCGGGGTGAGCCGATCGCACGGAACCAAGCGCATCGAGCCGCGCCACACGCGGTCGGATGCGCTGACGTCAGGAAGGCGGCGGGCCGGGCTCGCTCGGGGCACCACGGACCTGGTCGGCGACCCGACCGGGCCCCCTTGGTCGCCTCGGTTTCGGTTCCGGTCAGTGGCCGAGGACGATGGTGGGCTTGACCCGGTGCTGGCTGACCCGCTCGTAGACCGCCAGGAGGTTGCCCGCCTCGTCGCTGACGGCCCAGGGGCCGGGGCCGGCGACGCCGCCCAGCTGGTCGGGGTCCATCACGCGGCCGTTGCGGACCAGGAAGGCGTTGTCGCCGTCGACGGTGGTCTGGGGGTAGTCCCGCAGGCCTTCCCTCGCCGAGAGCATCATGAGCTCCTCCACCGGGTGAGCCTCAGCCTCGCCGAAGGAGCCGATCTTGGTGCGGCGCAGGTTGGTCAGGTGCGCTCCCCCGCCGAGGGCCGTGCCCAGGTCCGCGGCCAGGGTGCGGATGTAGGTGCCCGACGAGCACTCCACCTCGGCCCGGTAGACGAGGGGATCATCGGTCGGGGTCACCTCGAAGCGGTGGACGGTGACCTTCCGGGCCTTGCGCTCGACCTCCTTGCCCTCGCGGGCCAGCTCGTGGAGGCGCTTGCCGTCGACCCGGACGGCGGAGACCATCGGCGGGATCTGCTCGATCTCGCCCACGAAGGTCGCGGCGGCGGCCGCAACGTCCTCGGGCGTGAAGGTCATGTCGTGGGTCGCCGTGACGTCGCCGGAGGCGTCGAGGGTGGATGTCTCGGTCCCGAACAGGAAGTCGGCCGTGTAGGTCTTGGGCAGGTCGGTCAGGAAGCGCAACAGCCGCGTGGCGTTGCCGACCCCGAGCAGGAGGATCCCGGTCGCGTCGGGGTCCAGGGTCCCGGAGTGGCCGATCTTGCGCTCCCCCAGCACCGTGCGGGCCTCGTCCACGACGTCGTGGGAGGTCATCCCCGCCGCCTTGTCGACCACCGCGATCCCGCTGGTCCGTTCGGGCGCGTCAGGCACCGGCGTCGTCGGTCTCGTCGTCGGGGTCCCGCTGGTCGTCGGCCTGCAGGTCCCGCAGGATCGTCTCGATCCGGTTGGCCGAGCGGGTGACCTCGTCGGCCGCGAAGATCAGCTCGGGGGTGCGCTTGAACCGGGTCTGGCGGTTGATCGTGGCCTGGAGGTGCTTGCGGTGGTCGCCGAGCGCCTCGACGATCGCCTCGTCGTCCTCGGGACCGCCGAGTCCCGTGACGTAGACGGTGGCGTTGCGCAGGTCGGCCTCACAGACCACGTCCACCACGGTGACGAGCGTCAGGCGCTCGTCGTCGATGCGCTCCAGCTCCTCGGCCACGATCTGACGGACCAGCTCATTGAGCCGGGCCGTGCGCGGGTAGTCGTGGGGCCCACTCGCCTGGCGGCGGTGCTTGCTCATGTCGGTCAGTCCTCCATCCAGGTGCGGTCCATCGTCAGCACCTCGACCCCGGGTTGGGCCCAGACCCAGCGTTCGATCTCGTCCATCACGTCCTCGACGTGACTCGTGGTCCCGCCGACGACGGCGACCCCGATGTTGGCCCGCTGCCAGAGCTCCTGGTCGCCGACCTCGGCGACCGAGACCCGGAACCGGCTGCGCAGGCCCTCCACGATGGGCCGGAGCACGGCCCGCTTGGCCTTGAGCGACCGACAGGCCGGGAGATGGAGGTCGATGTCCATCGCGAGGACGTGCACGGGTCAGACGCGCGGGATCTCGCGCTCCTCGAAGGTCTCGATGATGTCGCCGGACTGCAGGTTCTGGAAGTCCGAGAGGCCGATACCGCACTCGAAGCCCGCCTGGACCTCCTTGACGTCGTCCTTGAACCGGCGCAGCGAGGTGATCGAGCCCTTCCAGATGATCGTGCCCTCCCGCAGGAAGCGCACCTTGGAGCCGCGGGTGATGGTCCCGTTGAGGACGTAGCAGCCCGCGATGGCGCCGATCTTGGGGACCCGAAAGATCTCCCGGACCTCGGCGTCGCCGGTGACGACCTCTTCGTACTCGGGCTCGAGCATGCCCACCATGGCCGCTTCGATGTCCTCGAGGAGGGCGTAGATGACCTCGTAGGTCCGGATCTCGACGCCCTCCTGCTCGGCCGACTGGCGGGCCTTGCGCTCGGGGCGGACGTTGAAGCCGAGGATGGTGGCGTTGGCCGCCGCGGCCAGGTTGATGTCGTTCTCGGTGATGCCGCCGACGCCACGGTGCACGAAGGCCAGCTTGACCTCGTCCCGCTCCAGCTTGCGGAGGGCGTCGGTGACCGCTTCCATCGAGCCGTTGGTGTCGGCCTTGATGACCAGGTTCAGGGTCGCGGCCTCGCCGGCCTGGATCTGGCTGAAGATGTCCTCCAGCTTGGCGCCGGAGGTGACCCCGGCGTCCCGGCCGAGGCTGGCCTGACGGGCGAAGTGCTCCCGCTTGTCCGAGACCGTGCGGGCCACCTTCTCGTCGGGGGCGACGACGAAGCTGGTGCCGGCGGCGGCCACGTCGGACAAACCGAGCAGCTCGACGGGCGTGGACGGCCCGGCGGCCTTGATCTGCTCGCCGTGGTCGTCGATGAGCGCCCGCACCTTGCCCGCGGCGGCACCGGCGACGACCGGGTCGCCGACCGAGAGGGTCCCCCGCTGCACCAACACGGTGGCCACGGGGCCCCGACCGGTGTCCAGGTGGGACTCGAGCACGACGCCCGCGGCGCGACCCTCGGGGTTGGCCCGGAGCTCCTCGAGCTCGGCGACCAGGAGCACCTGCTCCAGGAGGTCGTCGATGCCGAGGTCCTGCAGGGCTGAGGTCTCCACCACGATGGTGTCGCCGCCGTAGGACTCGGGGATGAGCTCGTGCTCGGTGAGCTGGCCCATCACCCGCTGGACGTCCGCGTTCTCGCGGTCGACCTTGTTGAGCGCGACGATGATCGGCACGTCGGCCGCCTTGGCGTGGTTCAACGCCTCGACGGTCTGGGGCATGACGCCGTCGTCGGCCGCCACCACGAGGACGACGATGTCGGTGGCGTCCGCGCCGCGGGCCCGCATGGCGGTGAACGCCTCGTGGCCCGGGGTGTCGATGAAGGTGATCTCGTGGCCGTCACGGACGACCTGGTAGGCGCCGATGGCCTGGGTGATGCCGCCGGCCTCACCCTCGATCACGTTGCTGGAGCGGATCTTGTCCAGCAGCAGCGTCTTGCCGTGGTCGACGTGGCCCATGACGGTGACGACCGGGGCGCGGGTCACCGCGTCGGGGTCCTCCTCCTCCTCCTCGTCCCAGTCCTCGTACTCGAGGAGCTTGTGGAGCTCGACCTCCTGCTCCTCGCCCGGATCGACGAGGCGGACCTCGGCCCCGATCTCGGCCGCGAACAGCTCGATCATCTCGTCGCTCAGGGACTGGGTCGCGGTGACCATCTCACCCTGCTGCATGAGGAAGCGGACGACGTCGGCCGCGGTCCGGTTCAGCTTGGGGGCGATGTCCATGGGGGCCGAAGCCCGTTCGATGACGACCTCGCCCTCGGGCACGGCGGCATCGGTCGGCGTGTAGGTCGGCCGGTCGATCGGCTGCAGTTCCTCACGGACCCGACGACGACGACTCCGACGACGACGCTGGGGCCGCTGGGGACCACCGCGTCCGGGCGGACCACCGCCGGGACGACCACCGCCGCCGGGACCGGCGCCGGGGACCGAAGGACGGGGACCAGCGCTGCCGCCACCCATGCCGGGGCGCGGACTGCCACCGGGGCGTCCCCGGGGCGGGCCACCGCCGGGGCGGGCACCGGGGCGGGCCGGCGGCGCACCACCGCGACCACCGGTACCGGGCGGGGGCGGGATCGGCTTGCCGGTCTGGGAGGTGGGAGGGCGGGGCGGGGGCGGAACCGGCTTGCCGGTGTCCGACACGGGCGGGGCTTCGGCCGCGGCCGGGGCGGCCGACGCCGAGGCCGTCGGGGCGGCGGCCGGCGGGGGGGCGGGGCGCACCCGCTCGCTGGCGGGCAGCGTCGGCGGCGCGGGTGGCGGCTCGACGGGACGGGTCGGACCGCTGCTGCCGCTCGAGCGCACCACGCGCTTGGGGGCGTCGGCGGGCGGGGCGGCCGGGGCCTCGGGGGACGGGGCCTCGGCGGCCGGCGCGGCCTCGACCTCAGCAGCGGGTTCGGGGGCTTGGACCTCGGCCGCCGGGGCCACCGGCTCCGGGGCGGGCTCCGGCGTGGGCTCGGGGGCCGCTTCGGGAGCGGGCTCTTCAGCCTTGGGCGCGGCCTTCTTCTTCGGCGGCGCCTTCTTGGTGCTGACCGGCGGGTTCTTGGGCTTGGCCTCGTCGGCCGCCTTCGGCTCCTCGGCCGGGGCGGCCTTGACCAGCCCGTCCTTCTGGGCCCGGCGGCGGATCCGGTCGCCCTGTGCCTCGACGATGCTGGAGGAGTGGCTACGCGCGCCGATACCCAGCTTGTCGCAGAGGTCGAGGACCTCCTGGTTGCTCATACCGAGCTCGCGGGCGAGTTCGTAGACCCTTACGTTCGATGCCACCTGGCTGTGTCAGCCCTTTCGTAGATTCTGGCGGGCGTCTGCCCGGTCGAGCACCTGATCACGCGCCGCCTCGACATCGGCGTCCGCGACCGGCGCTCGCAGGGCCCGGGCAAAGGCCCCGCGCCGCTGGGCGGCGTCGAAGCACGCGGCTGATGATCGGCACAGCCACGCGCCCCGGCCGGGAAGTGTAGGTCCCACCGCCAGCGATCCGTCGCCCTGACGGGTCACCCGCACCAGTTCCTCGGGGCCGGCGACCCGCCGGCACCCGATACAGGTCCGCTGGGGGATGGCGCGGGCTACGACGTCGCCTCGGCGTCGTCGGCGGTCGCCTCGGCGGGTGCGTCCGCAGGGGCGGCCTCCTCGACGACGGCCTCCTCGGCCTCCGCGACCCCGTCGGCGGCGGGTGCGTCCGCAGGGACGGCCTCCTCGACGACGGCCTCCTCGGCCTCCGCGACCCCGTCGGCGGCGGGTGCGTCCTCGGCTGCAGCATCGTTCTCAGCCGGTACGGCGGCCTCCTCGGCCTCCGCGACCCCATCGGCGGCGGGTGCGTCCTCGGCTGCAGCATCGTTCTCAGCCGGTACGGCGGCCTCGGCGACGGCGGCGTCCTCCCCCGCGGTCTCGGCGTCCTCAGCCTCGGCCTGCTCGGCCCCGAGCTGGCTCCACTCCTCGGCCGTCATGGCCGGGGTGCCATCGGCCGGCTGCCACATCTGCTCGCCGGTCTCGGGATGCACGATCCACTCGCCCTGCGCCCAGTCGTCGGTCTGGTACGCGGCCTCCTCGGCCAGCTGGGTCTCGCTCTTGATGTCCACGCGCCAGCCCGTCAGGCGGGCGGCCAGACGGGCGTTCTGGCCCTCCTTGCCGATGGCCAGGGACAGCTGGTAGTCGGGGACGATGACCTCGGCGGTGCCGGTGTCCTCGTGGATCCGCACCTCCTTGACCCGAGCCGGGGACAGCGCCTTCATCACGAAGTCGGCGGCGTCGTCGGAGAAGGGGACGATGTCGATCTTCTCGCCCTTGAGCTCGTTGACGACCATGCGGACGCGGGCGCCCCGGGCGCCGACACAGGCGCCGACGGGGTCGACGTTGTTGTCGTTGGACCAGACCGCGATCTTGGTGCGGTGCCCGGGCTCGCGGGCACAGGCCCGGATCTCGACGATGCCGTCGGCGATCTCGGGCACCTCCAGCTCGAACAGGCGCTTGATCAGGCCCGGGTGGGTCCGGCTGACCACGATCTGGGGGCCCTTGGCGGTCTTGCGGACCTCGACGATGTAGGCCTTCACCCGGGAGTTGGGCTCGGGGCGCTCGTAGGGGACCTGCTCGGCCTGGGGCAGCAGGGCCTCGACCCGGCCGAGGTCGAGCAGCGTGTAGCGCTGGTCGCTCTGCTGGATCATGCCGGTGACGATGTCGCCCTCCCGGCCGGCGTACTCCTCGTACTTCATGTCCCGCTCGACCTCGCGGATGCGCTGCATCATCACCTGCTTCGCCGTCTGGGCGGCGATGCGGCCGAAGTCGTCGGGGGTGACATCCAGCTCGTCACCCTCGGGCTCGCCGTCCTCGTCCAGCTCCTGGGCGTAGACGCGGATGTCGAAGGTGTCGGGGTCCAGGGTGACCCACGAGTACTCGTAGGCCCCGGGCGTGCGCTTGTAGGCCGACTCCAGCGCATCGGCCAGTGCGGCCAGCAGGTCATCGACGGAGATGCCCTTGTCGATGGCCAGCGCCTGGAGGGCCTCCATCATCTCGAGGTTGTTTCCGCTCATGAAGTCTTCTTCTTCTTCGTCGTCGGCTTGGTGGTGGTGCCCCAGTCGAACAGCGTCCGAGCTGCGGCGATCTCGTCGTAGGCGATGCGGCGGTCGTCGGTGTCCAGGCCCTCGTCGGGGCGGACGGTGACGCCGTCCTCGTCGGCGGCCACGAGCACGCCGGTGACCCGGCGGTCGCCCTCGGCCCCGGGAACGGTCTTGACCGTGATCCGGTCGTTCACCGCGCCCTGGAAGTGGTCCGGGCGGCGCAGGGGCCGCTCCAGGCCGGGGCTGGACACCTCGAGGGTGTACTTGCCGGGCACGGGGTCGGTCTCGTCGAGGGCCCGGGAGACCGAACGGCTGAGCTCGGTCAAGGCGTTGATGTCGATCCCGCCTTCACGGCTGACGAGGATGCGGACACTGGCCTGGTGCTGTTCGACGTCGTAGACGTCGAGGCCCCGTTCTTCGGCCAGAGGGAGGACGATGGCCCGCACGCGGTCGGTGATCGCCATGGCTGAACTCCTCCTCTCCGTAAGAAAAGGCGTGGGCCGAAGCCCACGCCTTTGCTCGACCTGAACAAAATGCTGCCCGGAGTATAACGGTCGAGGTTCGCCCCTGGCGGGCGAGTGTCGGCTAGGGGTTCGCACCCCAATTCGGGTCCCGACCGGCCTGAGCGACCGCCCGATCGAGGATCGGGGCGTCGTCGGCGACCGGGTGGGCGGGGCCGAAGCCGGGCTCGCGGGCCTCGTCGGGGAACGAGGCGAAGAACCCGAGCACCACCTCGAGCTCCTCGGGGGCGGCGGCGACATCGTGGCCCGTCGCTCTGGCCAGGTCCCAGCCGTGGACCACGACCTCCTCCATCGCGACCATCCCCCCGACCTCTCCGGGCAGGTCGATGCCCCCCGCCCGGGTCATGCCCTCCCAGGCCTCGGGGACCCGCCAGGCCTCGGCCAGCGTGGCCAGGTCGGTGGGGATCCGGGTGCGCCAGTCGTCGGTCAGGTTGGCGGCGTCACCCTCCGGCGCCCCGCCGGTGCCCGGTCCGTCCTCCTTGCGGGCAGCCAGGGTGAAGGCGAGCGCCAGGCCCCCGATGTGGTCGACCAGGTCGCCCACCAGGTAGTGCCCGGAGGGGGTGGGGTCCCCCAGCTGGTCGTCCCGCACGGCGGCCACGAGGCCCGCCAACCGCTGCGCCGCCGGAGTCAGATCGATGCTCATGCCCCATTCGACCCCATCAGCCCCCAGAACTCATCGTTCTGGTCCCAGCGACGCGCGCTCTGGTGGAGATAGCTGGTACCAGAACGAGTGGGGTCAGTAGGAGCGGGCGACCAGGGCGATCAGCCCGGGCTCGTCGTCGGCCTCGGGGAGGCTGCCGTCGGCCCGCTGGAGGCAGCGCACGGTGAGGGCTTCCTTGGCCAGGCGGGCCTCGCCCTCGACGCCGACCGAATGCCAGGGGATCCGGACGAAGCCGTCGGCCGCGGCCGCAGCCACGTCCTCGATGTCGGTCACGTCAACGGTGCGGTCGTCGCGGTCCTTGGTGGCGGTGGCCAGGAGGTCGGACTGGATGGTCTCGAGGAGGGCCGGGATCTCGCCCGCCACGGTGGCCACCGCGACCTGGCGCTTCTCGCCGTTGTCCCGACGGACGAGGGTGACCTCGCCCTCCTTCAGGTCCCGGGGGCCCACCTCGATGCGCAGGGGGATGCCCTTGAGCTCCCAGTTCGTGGCCCGCCGGCCGAACGAGGTGTCGACCTGGTCGTCGAGGCGCACCCGCACGCCCGCGGCCTTCAGCTCGCCGGCCAGGCGGGCCGCGGCCTCGCCCGCGCCCTCCTCGTCCCGGACGACGAGGACGACCACCTGGATGGGCGCCAGCACGGGCGGCACCCGGAGGCCGTTGTCGTCGCCGTGGGTCATGATCAGGCCGCCCACCATGCGGGTGGACGTGCCCCAGGAGGTCTGCCAGACGTTCTCCTGGTTGCCCTCGGCGGAGAGGTACTCGATGCCGAAGGCCTTGGCGAAGTTCTGGCCCAGCTCGTGGCTGGTGCCCATCTGCAGGGCCTTGCCGTCGCGCATCATGGCCTCACAGGCCATGGTGTTGATGGCCCCGGCGAAGCGCTCGGCGGCGGTCTTGCGGCCCTTGTAGACGGGCACGGCCAGGACCTGCTCCATGCAGTCGACGTAGACCTCGTGCAGGATCTGCACGGCGAAGTCCCGGGCCTCGGCCTCGGTGGCGTGGCAGGTGTGGCCCTCCTGCCAGAGGAACTCGGTCGTGCGTAGGAACAGGCGGGGGCGCAGCTCCCAGCGCACGACGTTGGCCCACTGGTTCACCAGCAAGGGCAGGTCCCGGTAGCTCTGGATCCACTTGGCGAAGTAGGTGCCCATGACCGTCTCGGACGTGGGCCGGATGGCCAGGGGCTCCTCGAGCTCCTTACCGCCGCCGACGGTGACCACCGCCAGCTCGGGACTGAAGCCCTCGACGTGCTCGGCCTCCTTCTCGAAGAAGGACATGGGCACGAACAGCGGGAAGTAGGCGTTGTCGACCCCGGCCGCCTTGATGCGGTCGTCCATGGCCGCCTGCAGGCGCTCCCACAGCGAGAACCCGTAGGGCCGGATGACCATCGTCCCCCGAGCCGGCCCGTTCTCGGCCAGCTCCGCCTTCGCGATGACGTCCTGATACCAGCGGGGGAAGTCCTCACCCTGAGGGGTGAGCACGGGAGCCTTGGCCATCCGGCGGAGGGTACTGCCGGCCGACTGACCCAACCTTCTGGCGCCCGATTGCGGCGCGCCGACGCCTCAATCGGGCGCCAGAACGACAGCTAGAGCTTGCGGATCTGGTCGATGTGGGCTTCGGCGTCGTTGACGTCGTCGCCCTGTTCGGTCAGGAGGGCGGCGCGGTCCTTCTCGGCTTCGGCGGCGGCGCCGGCGTCGGCGCGTTCCAGGGCGGCTTCGACGCCGTCCTCGCTGACGATCTTGGCCCACTCGACGAGCTGGTCGACCATCTCGTCCTCGGCCACGACCTTGACGACCTTGCCCTTGACGAAGAGGTGGCCCCGCTTGCGACCGGCGGCGATGCCGAGGTCGGCCTCCCGGGCCTCACCGGGGCCGTTGACCACGCAGCCCATGACCGCCACCTGGATGGGGACCTCGAGCTCCTCGAGGGCCTTCTGGGCGGCGTCGGCAATGGCGTAGACGTCGACCTCGGCCCGGCCACAGGACGGGCAGGCGATCAGGTCGAGGCCGGTGCGCTCCCGCAGGCCGAGGGCCTCCAGCAGCTGGCGGCCCGCCCGGGCCTCCTGCACGGGATCGGCGGTGAGCGAGTAGCGGATGGTGTCGCCGATGCCCTCGGAGAGCAGTGTGGCCAGGCCCGCGGTGGCCTTGATGAGCCCGGCAGGGGGCGGGCCGGCCTCGGTGACACCGAGGTGCAGCGGGTGGTCGGTGACCTCTGACAGCTGACGGTAGGCGTCGATCATCAGCGGCACGTTGGAGGCCTTGACCGAGATCTTCACGTCGTCGAAGCCGACCTCGCCGAAGTAGTCCAGCTCCCGCTGGGCCGACTCGACCATGGCCTCGGCGGTCAGGCCGTCGTGCTTCTCGTAGAGGTCGGGGTCGAGGGAGCCGCCGTTCACCCCGATGCGGATGGGGACGCCCCGGTCCTTGCACTCCATGGCCACGGCCTTGATGTGCTCCGGGCGGCGGATGTTGCCCGGGTTGAGGCGCAGGCAGTGGACCCCGGCCTCCAGGGCGGCCAGCGCCATCTTGTACTGGTGGTGGATGTCGGCCACGATCGGCACCGGCGAGCGGGGCACGATCTGGGCCAGGCCCTCCGCCGCCTCCTTCTCGTTACAGGTGCACCGCACGATGTCGGCCCCGGCGCCGTAGAGGGCGTAGATCTGCTGGAGCGTGCCCTCGACGTCGGCCGTCTTGGTGATCGTCATCGACTGCACGCTCACGGGGGCGTCGCCGCCCACCGTCACCGGGTGCGACGGATGGTCGAGGACGACCTCGCGAGTCTTCCGGCGCTCGTAGCTCACGGGGCCAGTCTCGCAGCCCGATCCCCCATCGGGGCGCGGGTCGCTACTGGAGGTTGATCGGGTCGAACAGGTCGACGTAGAGCGCCAGGGACCCGATCGTGACCATGAACAGGACCACGGCGTAGGTCAGCGGCAACAGCTTGGTGATGTCGGCCTGGTACCGCCGGCCCGTGCCGATCTCCCGGATGCGCTCGTAGGTGCCCACCGCCACGTGGCCACCGTCGAAGGGCAGCAGCGGCAGGAGGTTGAAGACGCCGATGAACACGTTCAGCAGCATCATGAAGCGCATGAGGGCGTAGAGGCCGTTCGCGTCGGTCGCCTGAGCGCCGATGCGGGCCGCGCCCACGATGGAGATGATCCGGTTCTCGTCCTCGGAGGCGCTGCTGCTCCCGCCGCTCCCGCTGCCGGAGGCGGGCTCCTGCTCGGCTTCCTCGTCCTGGGCGTTCATGACGACGTCGGCGAAGCTGCTCAGGCCCTCGGGGCTGAAGAAGCGGCCGATGCCCTTGACCGACTCGACCATCAGCGTGCCGACCTCCTGGGCCGAGGTCTGCACCGCTTCGATGGGGCCCATGCGCTCCAGCATCTGCGCGTCCTGCACGCCGAGGTACCCGACCGTCTCGCCGTCCAGCTCCCGCTCGGCGAGGACCACCGTGGCCTCGACGGTCTCGTCGCCCCGCTCGATGACGAACACGACCTCGTCGCCGGGGTGGGCGAGGGTGAAGTCCCGCATCTCGGCGTAGGTCTCGATCTCCTCACCGTCGGCGGCGACGATGCGGTCGCCCTCCTGGATGCCGGCCTCCAGCGCGGGGGTCTCGCCGTCCTCGAGCTGACGGGTCAGGCTGGGGGTCAGCTCGTCGGCGGGGAAGCCGGTCAGCGTCTCCTCGGCGGTGGACACCTGGCCGATCTCCCAGTTGCTGTCGTCCTCGGTGACGCTGCCGTAGAGCACGAGCGAGGCGATGCCGAGGGCGAAGGCCATCAGGAAGTGCATGGTGGAGCCGGCGACGGCGACCGACATGCGCCGGGGGTAGGACTTCTGGCGGTAGGTCCGGGCCTCGTCGGCGGGCGGGACCTCGTCGAGGTTGTTCATGCCGATGATGCGGACGTAGGCCCCCGCGGGGATGGCCTTGAACCCGTATTCGGTCTCGCCCCGCCGGAACGACCAGATGCGCGGCCCGAAGCCGATGAAGAACTCGGTGACCTTCATGCCCGCCGACTTGGCCGTCAGGTAGTGCCCCAGCTCGTGCATGAAGATCATGAACACCAGCGAGAGAACGATGATCAGGATCGACCAGCCCCCGAAGATCCCGAGGGCGACGGTGCCGCCGATCAGGGCGGCGAGGCCGACCTTGCCCGGGATGTCGCCCTGCGCCGTGATCGGCTCGTCAGGAAGGGGCGGCTTCAGCTGGGTGTCGGACATGGGCTCCGCTGGCTCTAGAGGGTGAGGGCGGCGACGATCTCGGTCGCCACCGTACGGGCCTTTCGATCGGCCTCCATCACAACGTCGGCCGAAGTGGCTTTGGTTCCATCGTGACGGTCCAGGGTGGCCGCGAGCACATCGCTGATGGCCAGCCAACCGATGCGCCCCGCCAGGAAGGCTTCGACGGCCACCTCGTTGGCCGCGTTGAGCCACGCCGGGGCGGTCTCGCCCGCCCGACCGGCCCGATAGGCCAGGTCCAGGCACGGGAAGGCCTCCCGGTCGGGGGCCTCGAAGTCCAGTGAGCCCAGCGTGGTCCAGTCGATGCGGCCGAAGGGGGCAGCCGAGCGGTCCGGATAGGCCAGGGCGTACCCGATGGGCAGGCGCATGTCGGGCATCGACAGCTGGGCGACGGTGGAACCGTCGGTGTACTCGACCATCGAGTGCACGACCGACTGCGGGTGCACGACCACGTCGATGTCGTCGTAGTCGACGCCGAACAACTCGTGGGCCTCGATGACCTCGAGGCCCTTGTTCATGAGCGTGGACGAGTCGATCGTGATCTTGGGCCCCATCGACCACGTCGGATGGGCCAGTGCGTCGTCGATGGTGACGTCGGCCAGGTCGGCCCGGGAACGGCCCCGGAACGGCCCGCCACTGGCGGTGACGACCAGGCGGGCCACCCGTTCGGCGAGGAGGTTCGCCCGCAGGCACTGGTGGATGGCCCCGTGCTCGCTGTCGACCGGGATGAGCTCGGCGCCCGGCGTCGACCGCACCCGCTGTACGACCGGCCCGGCGGCGATGAGGGACTCCTTGTTGGCCAGGGCCAGGCGACGACCGGACTCCAGCGCGGCCAGGGTGACCCCGAGACCGGCGAAGCCCACCACGCCGTTGACCACGACGTCGGCCTCGCGGGCGGCATCGGCGAGGGCGTCCTCCCCCACCGTCAGCTCGGTACCCGGCGGCAGGCGGTCGGCCAGCCCCGCCGCCGCTTCGGGATCGACCACAGCCACCAACCCGGGCCGGAACTCTTTGGCCTGCTCGGCCAGGAGGTCGACGGAACGGCAGGCGCCCAGCACCGCGACCTCGTAGCGCCCGGGCTCGGCCCGCACCACGTCCAGGGTCTGGGTCCCGATCGACCCCGTCGACCCCAGCACCGCGACCGTCGTCGTCACGCCCTGATCCCGTTCTGGGTGCGCCCGTCCGCGGCCGGGCGCCGGTGGACGCACCCAGACCGGACGATGGTCACGGGGTGTTGGCGTAGACCTCGAGCAGCCGCACGACGTAGTAGGTCGCCGGGAGCACGAAGAGCAGCCCGTCGAAGCGGTCGAGCACGCCACCGTGGCCGGGCAGCAGCGAGCCCATGTCCTTGAGGCCGAGATCCCGCTTCAGCCGGGACTCGCAGAGGTCCCCGAGCGGGGTCATGACCCCCGCCACGACGCCGAGGACGAGGGCGTCGATCGCCGTCCAGGGCCCGACCCCGATGATCCCGAGCACGAGCACCGAGACCACCACCGACGCGATGATCCCGCCGACGAGGCCCTCGACGGTCTTGTGGGGACTGGCCGCGGTGAGCGGCGAACGGCCCATCCGCTGGCCCACGAAGAGCGCACCGATGTCCGCCGCCACCGTGACGAGGATGGCTCCGAAGAGCAGTGAGCGGCCGACGCTGTCGCCGAAGCCCGACACCAACGCCCCGCTGGCCGAGACCGACGCATCGTCGATCCGGAGCAGGAGCGAGGCGAAGGCCCCGAGGCCGCCGACGTAGAAGACGCCGAGCAAGGTGATGCCGGCGTTGGCCACCGCGTGGTCACCCGGTCCGGCGTCGAACAACCACCAGCACAGGGTCGTGACCACCACCAGGAACAAGACGAGGACCATGCCGCCCTCGCCCCGCAGGTAGGCGGCCAGCACCATGCCGCCCGAGCCGGCCAGGCCGATCAGCGGGGCCGGGTGGTAGCCCGACCGGCGGGTGGCGGTGAAGAACTCGGCGGTCGCCAGCACGACCACCGCGGTGGCCAGGGCGACCACGGCCCAGGCGCCGATGAGGAAGCAGACCGCCATCAGGCCGACGAGTCCGACGCCGACGATCACCGCCTGCTGCATGTCGCGGCCACTACCGCCACCGCCGCCACCGCCGGACTCCTCTTCGGGAGCATCGGGGAACGGGTTGCGCCGTTGCGGCGGCCCGGCCGGTGAGTCCATCGCGGCGGCCGCAGCAGCCGCGGGATCCAGGTCGTCGAAGGTCATCTCGTCCTCCCCCAAGGATTCGACACGGGTCTCGTCGTCGACGAGGTCGGAGAAGTCCTCCGGCTCACCGGTCTCTTCGCCCTGGCCCCGCCAACGGGGGCCGCCGGACACTCCGGCCCAGGCGTCATCGTCGTCAGTGGCACCGGCCACCGGCTCACTCCAGTGCGGCAGGTCGTCCTCGGGCGGGCCGAGGAGGTCGTCCAAGCCGTCATCAGGGTCACCGATGAGGTCGGCGAACGGGTGCTCGTTGGCCGAGCGACCGGCTTCGATCTCGAGGCCGTCGTCCTCGGCGGCGGGCGCGGCCCAGACCCGGATGTCGTCGAGGTCCCTCGCCGGGGCCGGCGTCGGCTCCGACGGCACCACCGGCACCCCGGCGGTCTCGGGCAGGTCCAGGTCGTCCAGGTCCGGCGCGGCGCTGACCGGCGGCTCGGGCTCGGGCCCCGCTTGCGCCGGGGCCTCGGCCGCCGCGGGCGCGGGCCGGGACGGCGTGGGGTCGACCACCGGCTCGTCGTCGTCGGCGATGACCGGGATGGCCCCGAAGCGGTTCGGGTCCTCGACCGGAGGTGGCTCGGTGGCAGGGGGCTCAGCGTCAGGGGGCTCAGCGGCGGGCGGGTCCGACGGCGGTCGCTGAGCCGCCACGGTCGGATGCTCGCCCGTGGCCGGCGAGGCGCCCACGATGCGGATCCGACCCGACGGTCGCGGGTCGCTCGGCGCGCCCTCGTCCGGACGGTCGTCACTCATCGAGAAGCTCCTTCTCCTTGTCGGCCAGCGCACCGGCGAGGGTTCCCTCGTGGGCGTGGATCATGTCGTCCAGCTCCTTCTCGGCCCGCTTGAGGTCGTCCTCCCGGAGATCCCCCGACTTCTCGAGGCCCTCCAGCTCGTGACGGGCGGCGCGGCGCAGGTTGCGCAGCGCGATCTTGCCCTCTTCCGCCATGCCCCGCACCAGGCGCACCAGGTCCTTGCGCCGCTCCTCGGTCAGAGCGGGGAAGGCCAGGCGTACGACGTGGCCGTCGTTGGTGGGGTTCAGGCCCAGGTCGGACTCGCGGATCGCCTTCTCGATGGCGTTCACCGAGCCCTTGTCGAACGGGGTGATCACGAGCAGCCGGGCCTCGGGCACCGAGAAATTGGCGATCTGTTGCAGGGGCACGTCAGCGCCGTAGTAGTCGACCGGCAGCTTCTCGACAAGCGCTGAGGACGCCCGTCCGGTGCGCACGGTGGAGAATTCGTGGCGCGTGTGGGTGACGGCCTTGTCCATCTTGTCCCCGACGTCGTCGAGGACGAGTTCGATCAGGTCATCGTCACTGTCGGCCATCAGGCGGATTCCCCCGACTGCGGAGTCAGGAAACCAGCGTACCGATCGGCTTGCCCTCGAGGATGGACCGGATGTTGCCCGGGCCCAACAGGTCGAAGACGACGATCGGCACGGCGTTGTCCATGCAGAGGGTGATGGCCGTGGAGTCCATGGCCCGCAGGCCCCGCTCGAGGACCTCCATGTACCCGACCTCGGGGATCAGCGTGGCGTCGGGATTGGTCTTGGGATCGTCGGTGTAGATGCCGTCGACGCCCGAGTGGGTGCCCCGCAGGATGGCGTCGGCGTCGATCTCGGCCGCCCGCAGCGCCGCCGCCGTGTCGGTGGTGAAGAACGGGTTGCCCGTCCCCGCGGCGAAGATCACGACCCGCCCCTTCTCGAGGTGACGAACCGCCCGGCGCCGGATGTAGGGCTCGGCGATCTCGGCCATCTCGATGGCGGTCTGGACCCGCGTGGGCTGGCCGTGACGCTCGAGGGTGGCCTGCAGGTCGAGGGAGTTGATGACCGTGGCCAGCATCCCCATGTAGTCGCCCTGGGACCGGTCGAGACCGGCGGCCGCAGCCGTCTGGCCCCGCCAGATGTTGCCGCCACCGACGACGATGGAGATCTCGGTGCCCATGGCCTCGCGGACCGCGATCACCTCGCGGGCGATCAGGTCGACGACCGACTGGTCGATGCCGAAGTCCTGGTCGCCGGCGAAGGCCTCACCGGAGAGCTTGAGGACGATGCGTCCCCAATTGCGCCCCTTGTCGCCTGCGCCGGAGCTGCTCAAGTCCCCCACTCCTGGCGACTGCGTCCCCGAGCCGTTCGGGCCCCGCCCTCGTGCCTCGGGCTCAAGCCCCGATCACCACCTGGGCGAAGCGCACGACGGTGGCGTCGCCGAGGAGGGCGGCGACGGTCTGGCTCTCGTCCCGCACGAACTTCTGGTCGAGCAGGACCCGATCGGCGAAGAACCGGCCCTGGAGCTTGCCCTCCACGATCTTCTCGATGGCCTGCTCGGGCTTGCCCTCGTTGCGGGTCTCGGCCTCGAGGAGGGCCCGCTCCTCGGCGATCTCGGCCTCGGGCACGAGGTCACGGGTGAGGTAGGGCGGGCGCTTGAAGGCGATGTGCAGGGCGAGGTCGTGGGCCAACTCCTGGGCACCACCGGACAGCTCGACGAGCACGGCGTTGACGCCCCGGCCCTCCTGGATGTGGAGGTAGGAGTCCATGAGGCCACCACCGCTCCTCTCGAAGCGGACGATCTCGCCGATCTCGATGTTCTCCTTCAGGGTGACCTTCAGGTCGTCAATCCGGTCGGCGACGTCGACCTTGGCCTCGTCCTCGCCCTTGGCGGCGACGAGGTCGGCCAGGTCCTGGACCAGGTCGGTGAACTGCTCGGACTTAGCGACGAAGTCGGTCTCGCACTTGATCTCGGCGATGGCCATGACCTCGCTGTCGCCACCGACGGCGACCGCACCCTGGTCGTTGGCCCGGTCGGAGCGCTTGGCGGAGCTGGACAGGCCCTTCTCCCGCAGCCACTTGGCCGCGGCGTCGAAGTCGCCGTCGTTCTCCTCGAGGGCGCGCTTGGCGTCCATCATCCCCGCCCCGGTCTGCTTGCGCAGCGCCTGGACGTCCTTCGCGGTGAACTCGGCCACGATCAGCCTTCCTCGGTGGTCTCGGTGGTTGCGGCCTCGGCCTCGACGGCAGGTGCCTCCTCAGCGACGGCAGCCTCCGCCGGAGCAGCCTCCGCCGGCGCGGCCTCGGGGGCAGCAGCCTCCGCCGGCGCGGCCTCGGGGGCAGCAGCCTCCGCCGGCGCGGCCTCGGGGGTCTCGCCCGCATCCGCGGCCTGCTTGGCCGCGGCCAGGCGGGCGTCGCGCTCGGCGGCCTGGGCCGCAGCCTGGTCCCGGGCCTCGGCCTGCTGGCGGGCGACTTCGGCCTCCTCCTCGGGGGTGCGCACGGCGGGGGCCACGGGGCCACCGTCGCCCGGCACCTTCTTGGAGCGGATGAAGCGACCTTCCTTCACGGCGTCGGCCATGATCCGGCACATGAGGCTGCCGGAGCGGATCGCGTCGTCGTTGCCGGGGATCACGTAGTCCACGACGTCGGGGTCACAGTTGGTGTCGACGACGGCGATCAGCGGGATGCCGAGCTTGTTGGCCTCGGTCACCGCGATGTGCTCCTTCTTCGTGTCGAGCACGAAGACGGCGTCGGGCTTGCGATCGAGGTTCCGGATGCCATTGAGGTTCCGCAGGAGCTTGTCGAGCTCACGCGTGTTCATCAGCGCTTCCTTCTTGGGCATGGCGTCGAACTCGCCGGTGTCGCGCTCGACGCTCCAGCTCCGCCATCTTGGAGACCCGCTTGGAGATGGTCTCGAAGTTGGTCAGCATCCCGCCCAGCCAGCGCTGGTTGACGTACGGCATGTTGCAGGACAGCGCGTAGGACTCGACGGCGTCGGAGGCCTGCTTCTTGGTCCCGACGAAGAGCAGGTTCCCGCCGTCCGCGGTCATGTCCCGGACGAACTCGTACGCGACCCGGACGCGGTCGAGCGTCTGCTCGAGATCGATGATGTAGATCCCCTGGCGCTCACCGTGCAGGAAGCGCTTCATCTTGGGGTTCCAGCGCCGGGTCTGGTGTCCGAAGTGGACACCTGCGTCCAGCAGCTGCTTCATGGTGACGACAGGCGCCATCTGGTTCATTCCTCCCCGACGGTTTGGCGAGACCCGTGCGCTTGCGCCCGGAGGCGACCGCGGGATTGGCACGGGCGGACATGGTGCTCGGCCGTGAGGCTCACGACCGACGGGCGAGTGTACCGGCGACGCTCCCGGCCCCACCGCCCGTCAGCCAGGTCCACCACGACGGGCTCGGGCCTGCGGACCGTGGCTCCGGGAACGCCGTCGAACGCGCGGCCCGGCTCGGGTGGTCGCCCACCGGGACGAGGTGGACCCCGGTTGCGGTGAACAGCGCGGCGGGGTCGAGGTAGGTGCCCCCCGAGCGGACACCGAGGTGGAGGCGCTCCCCCGCGGTCCCCACCGCCTGGCCGATCGCCACCCGCGTCCCGACGGCGACCCGGACGTCGGCGAGGTACGAGTAGCTGGAGCGCAGGCCGTCGGGGTGCAGGAGGGTGACGGCCCGGTTCCCGGCCACCACGCCGGCGAAGACGACCAGGCCGTCGCCGATGGCTCGCACCGGGGTGCCCGGCACCGTCGTGTACTCCAGGCCCCGGTTGCCGGCGCCGTAGGGGCCGTCGGGCAGGCGGAAGGCGTCGACGACAGGAGCGTCGACGGGCGGGCGGTAGAGGACCGCGGCCTCCGCCGGCGAGGCGAACGACGCGCTCAGAGCGAAGGCAGCCAGGACAAGGCCAACACGAACAGAACGGGACACAGGGGGACCCCCGGAGAGACTCTCGACGGGGGAAGCGCCGTTCGGGACGCTAGACGGGCGACCGCTCCGCCGCCACCACCCGCGAGCGCAGGTGCAACACGGCCTTGGTGTGGATCTGACACACCCGGCTCTCGGTGACGCCGAGGACCCCGCCGATCTCGGCCAGGGTCAGACCCTCGTAGTAGTAGAGGGTGAGGACGAGCTTCTCGCGCTCGGGAAGGCGGTTGATCGTCGTGGCCAGGAGCTGGCGGGTCTCCTCGACCTCGAAGCGCCCGACCGGCCCGTCCCCGCTGTCGGCGATCGTGTCGCCCAGGGTGACGGCCTCGCCCCGCTCGCCGCCCATGGCCAGGACCTCATCGAGAGCGGCCATGCCGACGAAGGAGATCTGGGTCAGGAGGGTCTGGAGCTGTTCCTCGGACATCTCGAGGGCCTCGGCCAGCTCGGTGTCGGACGGGGGTCGGGCGTGCTCGGCCTCGAGCTTGGCGTAGGAGCGCTCGAGGGCCCGGGCCTTGGCCCGTACCGACCGGGGCACCCAGTCGATCGAGCGGAGCTCGTCGAGGATGGCGCCCTTGATGCGGCTGATGGCGTAGGTCTCGAACTTGAAGCCCCGCTCGGGATCGAACTTGTCGATGGCGTCGATGAGGCCGAACATCCCGTAGCTCACGAGGTCGGCGTGCTCGACGTTCTGGGGCAGGCCCACCGCCACCCGGCCGGCGACGTACTTCACCAGCGGGGAGTAGTGGACGATGAGCTGGTCCCGGTCGGCCCGCGAGGGATCGGCGCGGTATCCGGACCAGAGGTCCTCGATGCCACCACCGCCTTGTCGGTCCACCGCCCGTCCCTACGCTCGTGGATGCGTCGACTCGAGCACGCCCCGCAGGCGCTCCCGGCTCACATGGGTGTAGAGCTGGGTGGTCGCGAGATCGGCGTGTCCGAGAAGTTCCTGTACAGCACGAAGGTCGGCACCGCCGTCCAGAAGATGAGTGGCGAAGGTGTGGCGCAGGGCGTGGGGGTGGGCCGGTCCGGCGGCTCGGCGGTCCAGGATCCGGCGCACGTCGCGGGGGGTGAGGGGGTGCGCCCGCCGGTTCACGAAGACGGCCTCCGCGGGCGTGTCGGCGTCCACCAGCACCGCGCGACCCGCGTCCAGCCACCGCCGCAGGGCGTCGACCGAAGGCGGGGACAAGGGGACCGTGCGCTGCTTGGACCCCTTCCCCCAGACGGTGAGCCGGGCCCGGTCCAGGTCGATGTCCACGGGGCGGAGGCCGCAGACCTCGGCCACCCGGAGACCGCTGCCGTACAGGATCTCGAGCACGGCGGTGTCCCGCTGCGCGAGGGCGGCCTCGACGGGGTCGTCGGTCGGCGGCGGGCCGACGTCCAGCAGGACCTCGATCTCGTCCCGACGCAGGACCCGGGGCAGGCGGCCGTCGTGGCCCGGGGCCGACAGGCGGGCGGACGGGTCGACCTCGATGCGTCCCCGGCGGCGGAGCCAGTCGAAGTAGCGGCGGAGGGAGGCGACGTGCCGGGCGATGGTGCGCCGGGCGTAGCCCCGGGTGGTGAGGAAGGCGACGTAACGGCGCAGCACCCGGCGGTCCACGCCGTCGGGGCCGGTGAGCCCGAGCCGGTCGGCCCACACGACGAAGGCGTCGAGGTCACGGCGGTAGGCGGTGACGCTGGCCGGGGCCAGGGATGTGAGGGAGGACGTGAACTCGTCCAGGTCCCAGGCGGCGGCCACGGGGGCACCCTAGCAACGGAACCACCCAGAGGGAACCACCGCGCGCGGAGAGTGACGTGGCGGCCACGACGGCTCGTCACGACGGCGCCGAGCACGCGGCGGCGACGAGTCATACTGACCCCCATGCCGCTCCGCACCGCTGATGAGTACCGCTCTGGTCTGGTCGACGGCCGGCGCCTGCACTACCAGGGCCAGTCGGTCCCCGACATCAACGCCGTGCCCGACCTGCGGGTGGCCGTGGATCACGCGGCGATCGACTTCGACCTGGCCCAGGACCCCGGCCACCGGGACATCGCCGTCGCCGTCGACCCCGACACGAGCGAGGAGTACAACGCCGGCTACCGCATCCCCCGCAGCGCGGAGGACGTGATGGCCCGTTCGCACCTGATCGAAGCGGGCACCGCGGCGGGCGGAACGGTCGTCACCCTCATCCACGAGATCGGCACTGACGGCCTCTTCGCCCTGCTCCGGGTGCTGGAGGGCGAAGGCCGGGAGAGGGCCGAGGCCTACTACCGCCATTGCCGGGACGGCGACCTGGCCCTGGCCGTGGCCCAGACCGACGTGAAGGGTGACCGCTCCAAGGCACCCCACCAGCAAGCCGACCCCGATCTCTACGTCCGCGTCGTGGACCGCAGCGACGAGGGCATCATCGTGCGGGGGGCGAAGTGCCACACCACGAGCAGCGCCAACGGCGACGAGATCATCGTCTTCCCGACCCGGGCCATGGGCCCCGACGACGCCGACTACGCCGTGTCCTTCGCGGTGCCGGCCAACACCGAGGGCCTGTCGCTCTACGTGTCCGGGTACGGCGGTGGGGCCGGCGGCCACGACGCCTTCGACCACCCGGTGTCCTCGAAGCACAAGCTGCTGGAGACCCTGACCGTCTTCGACGACGTGTTCGTGCCCTGGGAGCGGGTGTTCCTCTGCCAGGAGCCCGAGAAGGCCGGTGCCTTGGCCCTCACCTTCGTCGAGTACCACCGCTTCACGGCGGTGTCGTACAAGCTCCCGTTGGTCGACGCCTTCGTCGGCGCCGCCGCCCAGATCGCCGAGATGAACGGCGTCATGAAGGCGGGCCACATCCGGGACAAGCTCACCCACCTGGTGGCCTATGCCGAGACGGTCCGGGCCCTCACCGAGGCCGCCGCCCTGCGCTCCCGCATCGGCGAGCACGGCATCGCCTACCCGGACCCCATGACCACGAACATGGCCAAGTTCACCTTCGCCTCCGGCTTCTACAAGGCGGTCGAATGGCTGCAGGACATCGCCGGCGGCCTGCTGGTCACCGGCCCGTCCGGCGCCGACTGGGACGCACCGGAGATCCGGCCCGTCCTGGAGAAGTACTACGCGGGAGCCTCCCCCGCCCCCGAGCGCCTGGCCATGATGAACCTGATCTCGGACCTCACCGCCCGGGACCTCGGCGGCTACCACGCCGTCCTCGCCGTCCACGCTGAGGGCTCGCTGGAGGCCGAGAAGCTCCAGATGCTCCGCAGCTACACCGCCAACCACGCCCCGGCCGCCATCGCCTACGCCCGGAAGCTCGCCGGCCTCGACTGACCGCTCAGCGGGGGGTGGTGACGGGCTGCCGCCCGTCGGGGGCGTCGAGGCCTCCCGACGCCATGAATCTCACTGCCTGTGACGACTTCTCCTTCTGGCGCCTGATTTGCCGTCTATTGGCGGTGTATCGGGCGCCAGTTCGCCGATGTCGGGCCGCGACGGGCCGTTTCGCCACGGAGGGTGGCGAGGGGCGAGAAGGGCGCCGCCGACGTCGGCCCAACGAGCCCGGCCCCTCGGTTGCCATCGGTTCGTCCGCGGCCCAGTGGGGTGCACATGGCTCCAGAGCGCTCGAGCAACAGGTCAGCGGGGGGTGGTGCGCTCGTAGCGGCCGGCGGACTCGGCGAGCCAGCCGGTGCGGCAGAGCTCGTCGATGGCCCCGGCGACCTCGGGCAGGGTCAGGCCGCTGCGGTCGACGAGGGTTTGCAGGGTCACCGACTCGTGCGCGCAGGCGTCGAGCACCCGGCCGGGCGGGCCGCCGGGCTCGGGGACCGGCATCGATGACCCGGACGGTGAGCTCAGCCCGAGGGCCAGGAGCACGTCGTCGACCGAGCAGAGCGGCATGGCCCCGTCGGCGATGAGCCGGTTCGTGCCCTTGGCCGCCCGGCTGGTGATCGGCCCCGGCACCGCGAACAGGGGCCGGTCCCGGGCGAGGGCCTCGTCCGCGGTGTAGAGCGAGCCGCCCTTCTGGGCAGACTCGACCACGACGACGACCTCGCTCAGACCGGCGATGATCCGGTTCCGGGCCGGGAAGCTCCAGCGGGTCGGCCTTACCCCGAGTGGCATCTCCGACAGCAACAGGCCCTTCTCGGCCACCTGGCGCCAGAGGTCCCGGTGACCGCCGGGGTAGACGACATCGAGCCCCGAGCCGACCACCCCTACCGGCGGGGCACCGCCGGACTGCAGCAGCCCCCGGTGCACGGCCCCGTCCACCCCCAAGGCGAGGCCCGAGACCACGGCGACCCCGGCTGATCCGAGTCGCTCGCCGAGCTGGCGGGCGACGTCGAGGCCGTAGCGCGAGCCCCGCCGGGTGCCCACCACCCCCACTCGGCGGTGGTCGAGGGCCGTGAGGTCACCCCGACAGAACACCACCGCCGGTGGTTCCGGATCGTCCCGCAGCACCGCCGGGTAGTCCGGGTGCCCCCGGCCCACGACGAGCACACCGGCCTCGAGGTGGGCCTCCCACAGGGCGTCGAGGTCGGTGGGCGACCGGGGCCGGGTCCGCAGACGCGCCCATGCCTCCTCGGGCGACCGCTCCGCCAGCTCGTCCCGGATCGTCGCCGGCCCGACGCCCGGGATCGAGGCCATCGCCGCGAGGTAGGCCTCGTCGGGCCGCTCCGACGTCCCCCCCGGCCCGATGCCCGGATCGACCGTGATCGGCACGAGCGGACCTGGCGGGGCGAGTCGTTCGTCGGCCACGTCAGGCCGCCACGAGGGGCTGGGCCCGGAGCACGAGGGCCATGCTCACGTGGGCGGTGGTCGCGGGGCCGTCGTGGCCCTGTAGGTCGGCGAGGGTCCGGGCCACCCGACGGACGCGGTCGAGTCCCCGGGCGGAAAGGCGGCCACCGGCCAGGGCCCGCTCCAACACCAGCTCGGTCTCCGGGGTGACGGGGCAGAGCTCGTCGAGGCGGCGGCGCGGGATGCGGGCGTTGCAGAGCACACCCCGGGTCGAGGCCCGAGCCCGGGCCTCGCGGACCCGGGCGGCGACCACGGCCGTCGACTCGCCGGGGTCACCGCGCAGGAGCTCATCGGGGGACGGGCGCTGGACGTCGACCCGGAGGTCGAAGCGGTCGACCAGCGGACCGGACAGGCGCCGTCGGTACCGGGCCCGCTCACCGTCGGAGCAGGCACAGCCCTCCGGTGCCGCCTGGCCGCACGGGCAGGGGTTCATGGCCCCCACCAGCAGGAACCGGGCCGGGAAGGTGGCGGCGGCCTGGGCCCGGGTGATCCGGATGACCCCCTCCTCCAGGGGCTGGCGCAGGGCGTCGAGCACCGCCGGGGCGAACTCGCCCAGCTCGTCGAGGAACAGCACGCCGTTCGACGCTCTCGACACCTCGCCCGGCCGGAGCAGTCCGCTGCCTCCGCCGGTGAGAGCCACCGGCGACGCCGTGTGGTGCGGAGCCCGGAAGGGTGGCGTCGTCGGGAGCTCACCGACGGCCAATGGCTCGCCCACCGCCGAGCGGATGCGGGCCACCGCGAGCGCCTCCTCGACCCCCAGCGGCGGCAGCAACCCGGGCAGGCGACTGGCCAGCATCGTCTTGCCCGCTCCCGGCGGCCCGACCATGAGGAGGTGGTGTCCACCCGCGGCCGCCACCTCGAGGGCCGTGCGCGCCGCGGCCTGACCCCGGACGTCAGAGAGGTCCCGCACCGTCACCGGCCCGATCGGTGGGGCCGGCGCACAGGGCTCGGGCGGGTCGGGCCACGGCTCGTCCCCCCGGAGCGCCTCGACCACCTCCACCAGTCGGCGCGCACTGCGCACCTGGTGGCGGCCATAGACCGTCGCCTCCGCGTAGGCCGCGGCGGGCACCACCACGGTGTTCGCCGGCGAGGCGTCGACCAGGCTGACCATGCCGCGGACCGGACGGAGGGAGCCGTCGAGACCCAGCTCCCCGAAGAAGGCCACTTCGTCGATGCCGGCCCCGGGCACCTGGTCGGAGGCCACCAGCACCCCGACGGCCATGGCCAGGTCCAGGCCCGATCCCGCCTTGCGTAGCGCGGACGGGGCCAGGTTCACGGTGATCTTGCGCACCGGGAACTCGAAGCCGCTGTTGGTGACCGCGGCCCGGACCCGGTCGCGCGCCTCACGGCAGGCGGCATCGGGCAGGCCGACGATCGTGAAGCCCGGCAGGCCCGAGGCGATGTGGACCTCGACCCGGACGGCGTAGCCGTCGATGCCGAGGAGGCAGGCCGAGGTGATGGAAGCGAGCACGGTGGACCCTCCGCGTGGAACGGGATGTGGAGGGGCCGCGACGCCGGCCTACCGAGCGTTGGGCCTCACGTTACGAAGGGGGTGTGACGAGAACCGGGATCAGTGACGCTGCGCAGCGGAGCGGAGCAGCACCGGGCGCGGGCCACGACGGCGACGCCGGAGTTGCTGAGCGCAGCGAAGCCATTCAGTGACGCTGCGCAGCGGAGCGGAGCAGCCCCGGGCGCGGGCCACGACGGCGACGCCGGAGTTGCTGAGCGCAGCGAGGCCACTCACATGTCACTGCCCGAGCTCCTCGCGCTCGTAGACCGCAACCGCATCGATCTCCTCGGGGCTGAGGGTGTCCTCCCAGGCGGGCATGCCGTTGCGGCCGTCGCGGATCACCACCAGCTGGTCCTCGATGTCCGGGTAGTTCTCGGCCACCGCGCCGTCACCGAGCTGGGGGCCGACACCCCCTTCGCCGGCGGGGCCGTGGCACCGGGCGCAGTTGTCCCCATAGACGCTCTGGCCGAGGCTGTCCCCGCCGCCACCGGAAGGTTCGGAATCCCCGCCGCAGGCGGAGAGGAACAGGGCGGCCGCGGCAACCAGGGCGACCAGGAGGACGTGGGGGCGTCGGGTCACGGCGCGGAGAGTAGCGGCGGGATCGCCCCCGCCAGGGCCATACTCGGTGGTCATGGGTCTCAACCCGTTCCGCCCCCAGAGCGTCTCCCCCGCCGACATCGCCATGGTCGTCGGCGCGGTGATCGTGGTGGCTCTGCTCGTGGCCTGGGCCGTGTTCGGGTGAGTGCCGCCGACCCCTTCGCCGACGACTGCGACACCCGCTTCGTCCAGCCCTACGAGGCCACCAAGGGCTACATCTGCCCGGGCTGCAACCAGGACATCCCGCCCCGGACCTTCCACCTCGTCGCCGTCCCCCGCCTGGCCCCCGACCTGCGCCGCCACTGGCACAAGGGTTGTTGGGAGCACCGGGCCCGCCGCCGCCCGGGCCGGGTGGGCTGATCAGAAGGCGTTCTCGATGATGTCGATCTCGCCGGCCAGGACGGCGGCGACGTCGAAGCGGATCGTGCCCGGCCGGAACGGGGCCGTCTCGAGGTAGCGACGGGCCAGCAGCCGGAGCTTGACCTGCTTCTTGGTGGTGACGGCCTCGGCCGGTGTGCCGAACGCCGCGGAACTGCGGGTCTTCACCTCGCAGACGACCAGGGTGCGACCCTTGCGCAGCACGAGGTCCAGCTCGCCGTCCCGGCAGCGCCAGTTGCGGTCGAGGACGGTGTAGCCCCGTGCCTCGTAGTGGTGGGCGACCCGCGCCTCACCCTCGGCCCCCAGCTGTTGCCGCCGGGAGACCACGGTTCGCCCTAGTTGTCGCGCTTCTCCTTGATGCGGGCCCGCTTACCGACCCGGTCGCGCAGGTAGTAGAGCTTGGCCCGGCGGACGTCACCCTTCCGGATGACCTCGATCTTCTGGATGATCGGGGAGTGCACCGGGAAGGTCCGCTCGACGCCGACCCCGAAGGAGAGCTTGCGGACCTTGAAGGTCTCGCGCACGCCGCTGCCCTGGCGGCCGATGACCGCACCCTCGAAGACCTGGACCCGCTCGCGGTTGCCCTCGACCACGCGGACGTGGACCTTGAGGGTGTCACCAGGGGCGAAATCGGGGACGTCGTCCCGCAGGTTGGCCTGGTCGATGAGATCGGTTGGCTGCATCGTGCACGTGCTCCTGTGCGCCCGGGATCCTGTGGCAGGGCGTTCGGGGACCCGGGGGAAGTGGTCGAACGGTCAGGAGAGCGTATCGACTCAACTCCCGAGGCCGAACTCCCGCAGCAAGGCGACCTCCTCGTCGCTCAGCCCGCCCCGGGCCTCGATCAGGTCGGGCCGGCGCTCGGCGGTGCGGGCCAGCGCCTGCGCCCGGCGCCAGCGGGTGATGCGGGCGTGGTCCCCCGAGCGCAGGACCTCGGGCACCTCCCAGCCCCGGAAGTCCGCCGGACGCGTGTACTGCGGGTACTCCAGGAGGCCGGTGGCGAAGGACTCCTCCTGCACGGAGACCTCGTTGCCGAGCACGCCGGGGACCAGGCGAGCGACGGCCTCGATGACCACCATCGCCGCCACCTCGCCCCCGGCCAGGACGTAGTCGCCGATGGACAGCTCGCCGTCGACCAGGTGGGTGTGGACCCGTTCGTCGACGCCCTCGTAGCGGCCGCAGAGGAGGGAGAAGCCGTCGAGGGTCGCCAGCTCGGCGGCGTAGGCCTGGTCGAGGCGGCGGCCGCCGGGGCCGAGCAGGAGCAGCGGACGGGGCGGGCCGACGGCCTCCACCGAGTCGAAGACGGGTCCCGGGGTGAACACCATCCCGGCGCCGCCGCCGAAGGGGCTGTCGTCGACCGAGCGGTGGACGTCGGTGGTGGCGTCCCGCAGGTCATGGACCCGCAGGTCGAGTCGCCCCTCCGCGGCGGCCTTGCCCACCAGGCTCTCGCCGGCGAACGTCGCGACCATCGCCGGGAAGATCGAGAAGACGTCGATGCGCACGGCGCGTCAGTCCAGGAGGCCGTCGGGGACGTCGACGGTGATGCGGCCGTCCCCCTGCTCGACCACGAAGGTGAGCGGGACGAGGCCGCCACCCTCGAGGACCAGGAGGTCGCTGGCCGGGTTCAGCTCGACGCTGGTCACCGTGCCGTGCCCGGTGCCGTGCTGGTCGACGACCACCGAGCCGATGAGCTCGTGGACCCAGAGGACGTCGGGGTCCTCCAGGGGCTCGGCCGACAGCACCAGGCCGTGGATCGCGTCGGCCGCCTCCCGGCTGTCGACGCCGGCGAAACGCACGATGTACCGGTTCTGGTGGGGCCGCGACCCGGTGATCGTCAGGGGGCCCTGGTCGGTGTGCAGCACGGTGCCCTTGGCCACGCGCTCGGGGCGGTTCGTGGTCAGCGCGACCACGACCTCGCCGCGGAGACCGTGAGGCTTGGCCACCCGCCCGACCTCGAGCAGGCGGTCGCTACGGCGTTCGGGCCCGTCGGGCTCCGCGCGGGGCACGCAGCCGGCTGCCCGGACTAGTCGACGAACTCGACGTCGACCTCGACGCCGTCACGGGCCGCCGCGGCCCGCACCACGGTCCGGATGGAGTTGGCCACCCGGCCTCGCTTGCCGATGACGCGACCCATGTCGTCGTCGCCGACCTGGACCTCGAGGCTCAGGGTGCCCCGCCGGGTCTCGGTGCTGTCGACCTCGACGGCGTCGGGCTCGTCCACGACGGACTTGGTGATGTACTCCAGCACGGCCGCTGCGGTGGCCCCCTCGATCAGGTTGGGGTCCTTGCGGTTGTAGTCGTCGCCGTCGTGGTCGGTGTCGTCGTAGGTGTCGTCGTCGTAGTCGCTCATGATGCGGCCTCCGCAGCCTCGGGAACGGCCTCGGCCTCGGCCGCAGCCGGCGCCTCGGTCGCGGGGGCGGGCGTCGCCGGGGCGTTGCCCTTGAACTCGTCCCAGGCGCCCACGATCTGCAGGAGCTTCTGTACCCGCTCGGTGGGCTGGGCGCCGTGGCGGAGCCAGTGCACGGCCCGCTCGTTGTCGACCTTGATCGCCGACGGCTGGGCCCGGGGGTCGTAGGTGCCGACGACCTCGATGAATCGACCGTCACGGGGTGAGCGGCTGTCGGCCGCCACGATCCGGTAGGTCGGCTGCTTCTTCTTGCCCATCCGCATCAGGCGGAGCTTCACGGCCACAGTGCTGGTTCCTCGCTGGTCTGTTCGAGAGCTGTCGACCGGTGACGGAGGGTCCCCGGTGAGCGACGCGGAAGGCTACCGCTCCCGCCGGATCTTTCCTGACCCGGTCGGCCCAGGGGGCCACCGGTGCGGACCTCGCGCGGTCCGCGGCGCCGACTCAGTTCAGGCCCGGGAGCTCCAGAGGCATCTTCGGGATGGGGGCCGCGCCCTTCTGGGTCGTGCGGCCGCCCTTCTTCTGCTTGCCCTTGCGGCCCTTGGACCCGGGGGGGCCGCCGGCGCCCATCTTGCGCATCATCTGCTGCATCTGGCGGAACTGCTTGATGAGCTGGTTGACCTGGTTGGGCGAGGTGCCGCTGCCGTCGGCGATCCGGCGCCGGCGGGAACCGTCGATGACCTTGGGGTCGATCCGCTCGGCCAGGGTCATCGACCGGATGATGGCCTCGATCGGGGCGAGGTCGTTGTCACCGATCTCGGCGTCCTTCACCTCCTTGGGGATCCCGGGGAGCATCCCCATGATCCCACTGAGGGGGCCCATCTTCTTGATCTGCTGGAGCTGGTCGAGGAAGTCGTCGAGGGTGAACCGCCCCTCCATGAGGCGGGCGGCCACTTCTTCGGCCTGCTCGGTCTCGAAGGCCTCCTCGGCCTTCTCGATCAGGGTGAGCATGTCGCCCATGCCCAGGATGCGCCCGGCCAGGCGGTCCGGGTGGAAGAGGTCCAGGTCTTCGATCTTCTCGCCGGTGGTGGCGAAGGCGATGGGCCGGCCCACCACCTCCTTCACGCTCAGCGCGGCGCCGCCGCGGGCGTCACCGTCCAGCTTGGTGAGGATGACGCCGTCCAGCTCGAGAGTCTCGTGGAAGGACTGTGCCGTCTGGACCGCGTCCTGGCCGGTCATCGCGTCGACGACCAGGAACGTGTAGTCGGGCTTGACCTGCTTGGAGATGTCCCGGACCTGGCCCATCAGCACCTGGTCGATGGCCAGGCGGCCGGCGGTGTCGACGATGACCACGTCGCGGCCGAGCCGGGCGGCCTCCTTCATGCCGGCCTTGGCCACCTTGACGGGGTCCTTGGGCTCGCTGAAGACCGGGACGTCGATGGACGCACCCAGCGTGCGGAGCTGCTCGACCGCGGCCGGACGCTGGAGGTCGGCACCGATCAGCAGCGGGTTGCGGCCCTGCTGCTTGAACCACCGGGCGAGCTTGGCCGTCGTCGTGGTCTTGCCGGAGCCCTGGAGGCCCGCCAGCAGCACCACGGTCGGGGGCTTGCTGGCGTAGGTGATCTTGAAGGTCTCGCCGCCGAGGGTGACGGTGAGCTCCTCGTTGACGATCTTGATGACCTGCTGGGCGGGCGTGAGGCTCTCGGCGACCTCTTCGCCCACCGCCCGGACCCGGATGCGCTCGACGAGGTCACGGGCGACGGAGAGGGCGACGTCGGCCTCGAGCAGAGCGACCCGGATCTCCTTGAGGACCTCGTCGACATCGGCCTCGGAGAGCTTGCCCTTGCCCCGCAGGCGCTTGAGGATCCCGTCGAAGCGGTCAGACAGTGTCTCGAACATGAGGCGCCGATCCTAACGACGGGCCTCCCCGGGTCGGCGGAGGCCGAGGCGTCGAAACGACCCGGGCTTCCGGTCAGGATCTGGCCGGAGGGAGTGCGAGGGTGGGGCCATGACCGACACCGAGCCCCCGACCCACCTCGACCCCCGCGCCGTGCTCGGGCGGGCCTTCGCCACCACCCGCACCGTCCTCGACGGCATCGGACCGGACCAACTCGGGCTGCCCACCCCCTGCACCGAGTACGACGTGCGGGCGTTGGCCGGCCACCTGCTGGCCATGGCCCAGCGGGTCGGCGAGGTCGGCCGGGGTGAGCCGCTGTCCCCGCTCGAGGTCACCGAGGGCGTCCCCGACGACGGCTGGGTCGAGGCCTGGGACCGGGTGGGCCAGGAGGTCGCCGCGGCCTGGGCCGACGACGCCACCCTCGAGCGCATCGTCGTGCTGCCGTGGGCCACGCTGCCCGGCTCGGCCACCCTGATCATGTGGTGCAACGAGCTCAGCGTGCACACCTGGGACCTGGCCACCGCCACCGGGCAGGCGCCGCACTGGGACGACACCGTGCTCGCCGCCGCCTTCGCCGCCATGCAGGTCGGCCTGCCCGCCGAGGGTCGCACGGAGGCCTTCGAGGCCATCGCCCAGAACCTGCCCGAGGGCACGCCGGTCTCCGCCCCGCCCTTCGCCGCTGCCGTCGAACTCCCCGACGACGCCCTCCTCATCGACCGCCTGGTCGCCTGGAACGGCCGGACCCCGTCCTGGACGGCGTGAGCCCCGGCGTCAGGCGCTCCGGCTCGTGACGAAGCGGACCGTGTCCAGGACCGTGGGGGCGTTCTCCGACACGGCGGTGAGGGTGCGGGTCACCGTGGCGGCCCGGGGGGCGGCGGCGCCGACGGTGACGACGATCTCGACCCGGAAGCTCGCCTGGGGATCGAGCAGCCAGGTGCGGGAGGTCCCGAACGTGACCGGGAGGGTGATGTCCTCCCCGTTGGGCCGGAAGTAGCGGACCGCGAAGTTGGGCGTGGAACGCTGACCCTCGAGCCGGAACCGGTCCGCGTGGCCGGACTCGTTCTGGATCGAGGCGTAGTAGGTGACGCGGTGGCCCCGGAGCGCCGATCCGGTCCGGGTCTGGTGGATCCCGGTGGTGTTGTAGATGCCGTCACCCACCAGGACCCCGGCGCCGCGCCGGATGCGCCCGTCCGGACGGCCCCGGTACCCGAACGCCTGGACCCGGTCGTTGCCGTAGTCCGCGACATAGACGTCGCCGGTGGTCGGGACGACCGCCACCCCGGCGGGCATGTCGAACTGGCCGTCGCCGGTGCCGTCGGTCCCCCACTTCGTCTGGAACGTGCCGTCCGAGTCGAACCGCTGCACCCGGTTGGTGTCGGTGACGTAGACGTTCCCCGTGGTCGGATCGACCGCGGCCCCGGCTGGTCCGGCGAACTGGCCGTTGCCGGTCCCGGAGGTGCCCCAGGTGGAGACGAAGGTGCCGTCCGCCTCGAACCGCTGGACCCGGTCGTCGAGCATGTCGGTGACGTAGACGTCGCCGGAGGTCGGATCGACCGCCATCCCGACCGGGAAGTGGAACTGACCGGGCCCGGACCCGAGCGCGCCCCAGGTGTCGAGGTAGTCGCCCTCGGCGTCGAAGCGCTCGACCCGCTGGTTCCCGGAGTCGGTGACGAGGACGTCACCGGTGGACGGGTCCACCGCCACCCCCCACGGACCGGCGAACTCGCCGGCGCCGGACCCTGGCGTGCCCCAGCTGTCGAGGAACGTGCCGTCCGCATCGAACGTCTGGACCCGGTTGTTCCCGAAGTCGCTGACGTAGACGGTGCCGCTCGAGGGGTCGACGGCGACCCCGTACGGGTAGTCGAACTCGCCGTTGTCCGTCCCCGGCGTGCCCCACGTGTCGAGGAAGCCGCCCTGGGGGTCGAACCGCTGGATCCGGTGGTTGAACGTGTCGGCGACGTAGACCTCACCGGTCGAGGGATCCACCGCCACCCCGAACGGCGAGTTGAACAGGCCGTTGCCGGTCCCCTGGTGCCCCCAGGCGGTGATGAACGACGGCGGCGGCTCGGCCGCCGCCGCCGGACCGGCCCCACCATCGACCACGACTGTCGCCACCAGGGCGACCACGACCAGCCGCACCACCCGGGACACGGATGTGTGGGTCATGTCAGCAGGCTCCCAGGACGGCCGGCCCGACGACAGAGTCGGAGGTCCCGCCCCAGTTCCCCGCCCGCGATGTGGATGAGCCCGTGTCCCGAGAGCACTTCGATCGTCGCCTGGCGGAGCTGACCAACGACCTCACGACCCGGATGCTGACCATCGCCGGTCTCGGGCTGGCGGCGATCACCGCACTGCTCGCGGCCTTCACCTGATCGCTCCGTCCCCGCCGGACCCGGGGATGGCGGACGGGTAGGGTCGGCTCGGTCCACGGGAAGGGGCGGTGTGACCTCGCAGACGGCGACGATCCTGGTGACCGACCTGGTCGGCTCGACCGAACTCCGCGTCGCCCTAGGTGAGGAGCGGGCCGAGGCGCTGCGCCGGATCCACGACCGCCTGCTGACCGACGCGGTCACCGGGAACGGTGGCGAGGTGGTCAAGGGGCTCGGCGACGGCGTGCTGGCCCTGTTCTCCGGGGCCGCCGAGGCCGTCGGGGCCGCCGTCGCCATTCAGCAGGCGGTCGGCGCCCACGTCCAGCGCCATCCCGACGACCGGCTGTCGGTGCGGATCGGGATCAGCGCGGGTGACGTGACCCTGGAGGACGGCGACTGCTTCGGCACTCCGGTCGTGGAGGCCTCCCGGTTGTGCGCCGAGGCCGGCGGCGACGAGATCCTGGTGGCCGATCTGGTCCGCCTGCTGGCCCGGGGCCGGGGCGACCACGAGTTCGTGCCGGCCGGTGAGCGGACGCTCAAGGGCCTACCCGAGCCGGTGCCGGTCGCGCTCGTCACCTGGATCCAGGAGGCCCAGCCCGCCACTCCCCTGCCGTCGGCGCTCCAGGTCGGCCAGTGGTTCGCCTTCGCCGGACGGGCCGCCGAGCGCTACCTGCTGGTCGACCGGTGGAAGGCGGCGGTGGCCAGCGAGCCGAGCCTGGTCGTCGTTTCCGGCGAGCCCGGCATCGGCAAGACCCGGTTGGTGTCGGAGTTGGCCGCGACCGCGCACGCCGCCGGCAGCACCGTGGTCTACGGCCGGTCCGAAGAGGAGCTGGACATCCCGTTCCGGCCATGGGCCGAAGCCCTTCAGCACCTCGTCATCCACCTGCCGGCCGAGGTGCTGGCCGACCACGTCGCCGACTGGGATGCCGCGATCGCCCGGCTGGTGCCCAGCGTCGGCACCGCGCCCGTCGCCGGCTCGGATCCCGACAGTGAGCGCCTGCGCCTGTTCGGCGCCGTCGTGGACCTGCTGGCCCGGGCAGGCGAGGAGGCCCCCGTCGTGGTCGTCCTCGACGACCTCCACTGGGCCGACGAGTCCAGCCTCCTGCTCCTGCGCCACGTCGTCCGCCACAAGGGCGAAGCCCGGCTCCTGCTCGTGGGGACCTACCGGGACACCGACCTCGCCCGGAGCCATCCGCTGGCCGCGGCCTTGGCCGACCTGCGCCGGGAGTCCGGCGTCGAGCGGGTGGCCCTCACCGGTCTGGACCGCGATGAGGTCGAGGCCTTCCTCACCCTGGCCGGGGGCGGCGAGGTGGACGCCGACGACGTAGTCGTACTCGCCGGGATGGTCTCGGCCGAGACCGAGGGCAACCCGTTCTTCATCGGCGAGGTGCTCGCCCACCTGGTCGAGTCCGGGGCCCTCGTGCAGCACGACGGCCGATGGCAGGGGGACCAGAGCCTCATCGAGCAGATCGGCTTGCCAGAAGGCATCCGCGAGGTCGTCGGTCGACGCCTGGCCGACCTGCCCGAGGCGACCAACGAGCTGTTACGGGCGGCCGCCGTCGTCGGCCCGGCATTCGACGCCGCCGTCGTGGCCTCGGCCCTCGACCAGGAGGTCGACACCGTCCTGGCCGGGATCGACGACGCCGTCACCCGCCGCCTGGTCGTCGAGTCCGACGAGGCCCTCGACCGCTTCCGCTTCGCCCACGCCCTGGTCCGCCAGACCCTGCTGGAGGAGGTGTCCACCAGCCGCCGCGTGCGCGTCCACCACCGCGTGGCGCTCGCCCTGGAAGCCCGGAGCGCCACCGCCGCCGATCTGGCCCATCACTTCGGCGAGGCCGCCGCGCTGGCCGACGCCGAGAAGGCGATGACCTACGCGGGTCAGGCAGCATCGGAGGCCAAAGATCGGCTCGCCTACGAGCAGGCGATCCGGTTCCGCCTGCTGGCCGTCGAGGTCGAGGAGCTGATCCAGCCACCGGATCCGGCCCGCCGCAGCGAGCTGTTGTTGGCCCTGGGCATGGCCCGCAACACCGCAGGACAGGCCGTCGAAGGGCGGGCGGACTTCGTCGCGGCGGCCGCAGCCGCCCGGTTGGCCGATCGACCGGACCTCCTGGCGACGGCGGCCGTCGGTTACGGCGGCATGGCTGCGGTCTGGCTGGACTTCGCCGACACGACCGGGCCTGCGCTCCTCGACGAGGCCCTGGCGGCCCTCCCGACCGCCACGTCGTCGCTGCGGGCCCAGGCGATGGCCCAACGCAGCATGTGGCGGCTCCTGGACCGCGACCCGACCGAACGGCTCCGGCTCTCGGAGGCCGGAGCGGCCATGGCGGAGGAGACCGCCGATATCGACGCCCTCTATCTCTGCCTCTCGGCCCGCGGCAACGCGCTCACCGGCCTTGGCGAGGTGGACGAGCTGCTGACGGTGGCTCACCGGCTCGCCGACCTGGCGCGGGTGTCCGATGACGAGTCGCTCCGCTTCCAAGCCATGTACACCGAGCTGGTGGCCCGGGTGGTCGACGACGACCTCGACGCCGCTCGCTCCGCTCTCGTGGCCATGCAGGCCGCCGACTGGACCAGGCTCGACGCCGCCGCCCGCTGGAACGTCGCCAGCAACCTCGACGTCTTCGCTCTGCTGGAAGGGCGTTGGTCCGATGTCCTGGGGGCCAGCCGGGAGGAAGAGGCCTCCATGGGAGGGACGGGAGCAGCGGTGCGCTGGTCCCACCAGATCTGGTTGCTGTGGAACCTGGGCGACATGGCCGAGGCCGCTGACCGCCAGCGGGCCCTCATCGCCGCCCATGCCGAGACCGTCGCCCCGTGGCCCAACGTGGCCTGGGCCCACTGGGTCGAGGGAGATCGCCATACCGCGATCGACCGGCTGCAGGACTGGTACGGCGGCATGTTCAACGTCATCCCCGCCGCCTTCCGACTGAACGCCACCTCGTACGCCGTGCCGATGGTCGTCGACCTGGGGCTCGCCGACCTCTACGAGGACCTCGCGGCGGAGCTCCGGCCTCACCGGGGGAAGTGGGCGACGTGGACGCCCGAGGTGGTCACTTGGCTCGTCGACCACGTGCTGGGTCTGCTCGACCTGGCCTTCGGTGACCGCGACCGGGGCGAAGAGGAGCTCCGCACCGCGATCGCCGCCTACCGCCGCGGCCGGGTCCCTTCCCGGCTGGTGCACGCCCTCGCCGACCTGGCCGTCCTGACCGGCGACACCGACGCCCGCACCGAGGCCCTCGCCCTGGCCGCTGACCTGGGCATGAAGGGCATCACCGCCCGCCTGACCGCCTGAACCGACCGTTCTGGCGCCGGATTGAGGCGTCATGGCGCCTCAATCGGGCGCCAGTACGAGGAATCAGATGTCGTGGGAGAGGGAGTCGACGGCGACGGTGACGGCGAGCACGAGGACCGAGTCGGCGTCGTGCTCGATCTCGACCCCGTAGGTGTCCCGGATGCGGAACCACTTCTTGGAGATCTCCGCGATCTTGTCGCCATCGCGGTCGACCTTGTACTCGTGGTCGGTGATCTTGCCGTGGACCTTCAGATCCTCACCGCCGTCGACCTCGACGATGAAGCGGTCCCGGAAGCCGACGAGGGCCTTCTTCACCGTGGCTTCAGCCCCGTCGCCGTACTCGATCTTGATCTTGTCCCGCACCGAGAGCTTCTTCTCCCGGATCTTGGCCACCTCACGGCCGGTGGCGTCCTCGAGCACCCAGGTGTCCCGCAGGCGGGCGACCTTGCCGTTGACCTTGAAGGCCTTGTTGCCGGACTCGTCCTCGATCCAGTAGTCGTCCCCGATGGACAGGGCGTTCTCCCGCATCGCGAACTTGCGCGTCCGGTTCGGGTCGCCGCCTTGGCTCATGCTCATGGTGCGAGCGTACGGGTGAACCAATCGGTCATGTGGGACTGCCAGCGGGTGGTGAGCTCACAGGGGAACCACATGAAGCCGTGGGGCAGGTCGGGGCCGACCCAGACGTCGGCCACGCTTCCCGCCGCCAACCAACGGCTGGCCATCCAGAGGGTGTCGTCGCAGAGGTGGTCGCCGGTGCCCACGCTGAAGCGGGCCGGCGGCATGCCGGCCAGGTCGGCGAACGCGGGCGAGACCGTGGGGTCCCGGCGCTCGTCGTCGGTGCGGCCCGGAAGGTAGAGGTCACAGAAGAACTCGATGCCGTCGGGGTCCAGCAGGTCCGGGCCCCGGTAGGGGCGGAGGCCCCGCTGGCTGGGTGAGCGGCCCCAGTCGTACACGCCGAAGACCAGCTCCAGGCCGATGACCCGGTCGATGGCGCCCAACTCGTCCCGGATGCGCAGGGCCACCGCCGCGGCCATGTACCCGCCGGCCGACTCGCCCCCGAGGAGGAGACGGCCACTGCCGAACTCGGCCTCGGCGTGCTCCACCAGCCACGCGGCCACGGCGACACCGTCATCAGGGCCGGCGGGCCACGGATGCTCCGGGGCGAGGCGGTAGTCGACCGAGACCACGGCCAGGCCGTGGTCCCGGGACAGCGCCCGGTTGCCGGCGTCGTTCATCTCGGGGGCGCCGATGATCATCCCGCCACCGTGGAAGTGGAGGTAGACGGCGGTGGCCGGCCCCTCGGGCACGAACACCCGGCAGGGCACACCGGCGATCTCGCGCTCCTCGGCCTCCGGCACCGGGGCGAAGAAGTCGGCCATCGACTCCCGGGCCCGCCGCACCTTCTCGTCCTGACCGGCATCGGCAGGGATGTCCCCGGCCCCGAACGCGTCGTCGGCCAGGGCGCCCAGCAGGCCGCCGATCGTCTCGCGGGCCTCGGCCCGCAGGTCCTCGTACTCCTCCGGCCAGAGCTCCACGGCCACGGTCCCCCTCGTGTTCGACGGGTCCCCTTGCTAGTCGGTGGGAAGGACCGGCCCGGTCGGGTCGAGCGGATCGACGGGGTCCAGGTCGGTGAGCAGCACGCCGTGGGGCGCCGCGACGGCCGGGTCGGGAACGACCGGCTCGGGGGTGGGCGCGACCTCAGCCTTCTTCTGGGCGTTGACCGCCGCCGTCACCAGTCGACCCAGGCCCACGAAGGTCGCCTTGCGGGCCTTCGGCGATGCCACCAGGACGCCGGAGGCGAACCCGAGGCCGAAGAAGGCCGAGCGGCTGATGCCCACCGCCCGACCGGCGTAGAAGCCGGCGCGGGCCGACCCGGCGGCGAAGCGGAACGGGAACACCAGGAAGCGCAGCGGCAGGACGAGGAGGCGGACCATGAGGATCTCCTATCCCTCGAAGAGGGCGTCGACGAACTCGTGGGGGTCGAACACGATCAGGTCCTCCGCTTGCTCGCCGAGGCCGACCAGCTTGACCGGGATGCCGAGGTCGTCCTGGATGGCGATCACGATGCCTCCCCGGGCCGACCCGTCGAGCTTGGTCAGCACGACACCGGTGACGTCCACGGCCTCGGTGAACTGGCGGGCCTGGGCCAGGCCGTTCTGGCCGGTCGTGGCGTCGAGCACGAGCAGCACCTCGGTGACATCGCCGGGGTCCCGGTCCGCCACCCGTCGGACCTTCCGCAGCTCCTCCATGAGGTTCGACTTGGTGTGGATGCGGCCGGCCGTGTCGGCCAACACCAGGTCGGCTCCCCGGGCGGCGGCCCGTTGCACGGCGTCGAAGATCACCGAGCTCGGATCCCCGCCGTCCTGGCCCTGGACCACGTCGGCGCCGGTGCGTTCGGCCCAGATGCCCAACTGCTGACCGGCGGCGGCCCGGAAGGTGTCGCCCGCGGCCAGGACCACGCCCTTGCCGGCGTCGACCTCCCGCTTGGCCAGCTTGCCGATGGTCGTGGTCTTGCCCACGCCGTTGACCCCGACGAAGAGCCACACGGTCGTCCCGTTCTCGGACACGGCCAGCGTGCGGTCGCCCTCGAGGCGGGCCTCGACGTCCGCCTTCAGGGCGTCGATCAGGGCGTCGGGGCCCTCGACGGTGCCTGCCGTGACCTGCTCCCGCAGGCCGTCGAGCAGGGCCGTGGTGGTGCCGACGCCCACGTCGGCCGAGATGAGCGCCTCCTCCAGCTCGTCCCAGACGGTGCCGTCCAGGGTCGAGCGGGACCGCAGTGACCGCAGGGCGCCGGCCAGGCGTTCGCGGGTCTTGCCGATGCGGTCCCCGATGCGGGCGGGGGCCTCGACCGTGGCGGCCGGGCCGGTCGGGGCCAGCGGCGACGGACGGGGCTCCCGCTTCGGGGGGGCCCCGGTGCGGCCCCGGACGGCGATGTAGCGGGGGATGAGCGCCAGCAGGATGCAGACGACCACCACGACCAGGATCAGGATCTCCATGACGGCGAGACCCTACCGACCACGTGTTCTGGCGCCTGATTTCGGGGTCATGACCCCGAAATCAGGCGCCAGTACGGGTGCTCGTCAGTCCACGGTGGAGCCGAGGGTGGCGGTGAGCTGCTGCTCGTCGCCGTCGCGGGAGACGGTGAACTCCAGGTCGTCGCCCGGGCTGTGGCGACGGATGATCACGCCCAGGTCGCCGAAGCTGGTGACGGCGTCGCCGTTGACCCCGACCACGAGGTCGCCGGTCTGCAGTCCGGCGTCCTCGGCCGGCGAACCGGGCACGACGGCGGCGATCAGGGCGCCGGCTTCACCCCCGGCGGCGTCGCCGCCCTCGATGCCGAGGTAGCCGAACTCGACGGGCTCGCCGGCGACCAGTGCGTCCGCAACGCGCTCGGCGATGTCGATGGGGATGGCGAAGCCCAGGCCGATGTTGCCGCCGGTCTGGCTCTGGATGTAGCTGGCGATGCCGATGATCTCGCCGTCCCGGTTGGCCAGGGGGCCGCCCGAGTTCCCCGGGTTGATCGGGGCATCGGTCTGGATCGTGCCGACCGACGGGCCACCAGCCGGGGCCGGGCGGTCCACGGCGCTGACGATGCCCGCCGTGACGGTCTGGTCCAGGGCGAAGGGACTGCCGACGGCGACGGCCGTGTCGCCCACGTTCGGCGGCGAGTCGGCCAGGACGGCCACCGGGAGGCCCTCGCCCCCGCCGTCGATGGCCACCACACCGATGTCGCTGTCGGTGTCGGTGCCCACCACCGTGCCGTCCCTGCTCGTGCCGTCGGCCAGACGCACCGTCAAGGTGGTGCTGCCCTCCACCACGTGCGCCGCGGTGAGGACGAGGCCATCGGGGTCGTAGATGACCCCGGAACCGAGTCCCGCCGTCGTCTCGATCTGCACCACCGTCGGCGATACGGCCTCGGCCACCGCCGCCACCGGCTCATCGCCCGCGGACTCCACGGGGGCGTCACCCGGGCGGTCGTCGGTGTCGGACTCGACCGAGACCGCGGGGGCCACGGCCGAGGCCGCGGTGTCGTCGCCGCTGTCCTCGGAGCTGCGGCTGAGCGCCCATCCGGCGGTGAAGCCACCGGCCAGCAGGGCCACGGCCGCAATGACGGCCACCACCGTGCGCCCGCGCCGGGGCCGGGGGCCCTCGGGGGCCGCGGGCTCCCCCATCGGCGGGAGGTCCGGAGGGCGCGCCGAGAACATCGGCGGCGGGGTTTCGGGGAAGTCGGTCACGGGCACCTGATCGGTCGGGGGGACGCTGCTCACGTCACGGAACCTAGGCAGTCAACCCGAAAGCCGACCGAAAGGCGTTCTCAGCCCGCTCCCCGGTCCCGGGGGATCCACAGGGAGAAGATCGAGCCGCGTCCGGGTTCGGAGGCGACCCGGGCGGCGCCCCCGTGGGCCACCAGGATCTGATCGACGATGGCCAGGCCGAGGCCGCTGCCCCGGGGCCCGTCGCCGGCCGCGCCCCGCCAGAACCGCCGGAACACAAGGGGCTGGTCCTCGGTGGGGATGCCCGGCCCCTCGTCGCGGACCGCGATCCAGGCCCACGGCCCGTCGATCCCGGTGCCGACCTCGATCGTCGACCCCTCGGGCGCCAAGCGCACGGCGTTGTCCAGCAGGTTGGCCAGGGCCTGGCGCAGGGCGGCGCGGTCCCCCGAGACCCGGACCGCCTCGTCGGGCACGGCGACCTCGACCCGCAGCGACCGCGTCGCCGCCGGCGAGCGGAACTCCTCGGCCGCCTCGGCCACGAGGGGGCCGAGGTCCACGGCCTCGCGCTGCATCTCGGCCTGTTCGTTGCGGGCGTACCGGAGCAGGTCGTCCACCGTGTGGGTCATTCGCTCGGCGGTGCGGGCCGCCAGCTCGGCCGCCGTTCGCAGCTCGGCCGCCGAGGCGTCGTCGTCGGCCAGGGCCACGTCGAGGTTGGCCCGGATGACGGCGAGGGGGTTGCGCAGCTCGTGGGACGCCTCCTGGAAGAAGTGGCGCTGCCCGGCGAAGGCCTCGTCGAGGCGACCCAGCATCCCGTCGAAGGTGTCGGCCAGCTCCTTCATCTCGTCATCGGGGCCGTCGAGGTCGATCCGACGGGAGAGGTCGGTGGCCTGGATGTCGCGGGCCACCCCCGTGATGCGGTCGACCGGGCGCAGGACCCGGCCCGCGGCGAACCAGCCGACGCCCACCCCGGCCAGCGCCGCGGCCCCCAGCGCCAGGAGCGACCACCTGGCCAGCTCGTCCAGTGCCCGGTCGTTGACCTCGGCCTCGAGGCCCTGGATCTCCGCCCGCACCGTGCCCTGGGGGACCTCGACGGTCCCCTGCGGCGTGCGCACGACCCGGGTCAGGTTGAAGGTCCGGGACACCGGTTCGTCAGACAGCGACAGGCGCAGGCCCAGGTACACCCCGCCGGTCACCATCGCCGACAGGCCGAACACCAGCACGGCGTAGAGCACGGTGAGCCGCACCCGGATCGACCCCGCCCAGGAGGGCAGTCGGGAGGCGAGACCGATCGAAGCCCGGGTGGCGGTCATCCCGGGTCCCGGAGGCGGTAGCCCTGGCCGATGATCGTCTCCAGCGGGCCCGGGGCATCGGGACGAGCCGCCTCCAGCTTGCGGCGCAGCGTGCCCACCGTGACCCGCACGGTCGCGGTGAACGGATCCGCGTTGGCGTCCCACACGTGGGTCAGCAGCTCCTCCTGGGAGATCACCACCCCCGGGCGGGTCAGGAACCAGTGCAGGACCGACAGCTCCTTGGGCGTCAGGTCCAGTTCGACTCCATCGCGTGTCGCCTCCTGGCGGGCCGTGTCCAGGCGGAGGTCCCCCACCTCGATCACGGCCCCCGACGCGGCGGCGTCCCGGCGCAGGAGGGTCCGGACCCGGGCGTTGAGCTCACGGAAGGCGAACGGCTTGACCAGATAGTCGTCGGCCCCGGCGTCCAGGCCGATCACCCGGTCATCGACCGTGTCCCGGGCCGTCAGGAGCAGCACCCGGGGCATGGGGCCGGTAGCCGCACCGTCGCGGATGGCCCGACAGACCGCCAGGCCGTCGTGGGCGCCGAGCATCGCGATGTCGAGCAGCACGAGGTCGTACTCGTCGACGGCCACCGCGGCCAGGGCCGACTCGCCGTCGTGGGCGACGTCGACGGCATGGCCCTCCCGGCGCAATCCGGTCGCCACGGCCTCGGCCAGGTCGACCTCGTCGTCCACCACGAGCAACCGCACGGGGCGACGGTACCGCTGGCGCGCGTCCCCGATTCGTCGGCCCAGCCGTAGGGTGACCCGCCGTGACCCAGGCCCCGCCGCCGCCCGCGCCCGCTACGGACGACGCTCCCGGTCCCGACCGGGCCGCCCTCCTCGAGCAGGCCCTCTTCGAGGTGAAGAAGGTCATCGTCGGCCAGGACCAGACCATCGAGCGCCTCCTGACCTGCCTGCTGGCCCGGGGCCACGTCCTGCTGGAGGGCGTTCCCGGCGTGGCCAAGACCCTCGCCAGCGAGACCCTGGCCAAGGTCGTGGGCGGCTCCTTCGTGCGCATCCAGTTCACCCCCGACCTGCTCCCCGCCGACATCGTCGGCACCCGCATCTACCGGGGCTCCTCGGAGACCTTCGACGTGGAGCTGGGGCCGGTCTTCGCCAACTTCGTGCTCACCGACGAGGTCAACCGGGCGCCGGCCAAGGTCCAGTCCGCGCTCCTCGAGGTCATGGCCGAGCGCCACGTCTCCATCGGCGGCCAGACGTTCCCCGTCCCGAACCCCTTCCTCGTCCTGGCCACCCAGAACCCGATCGAGTCCGAGGGCGTCTACCAGTTGCCCGAGGCCCAACGGGACCGCTTCCTGATGAACGTGCCCATCGGCTACCCGTCGCCGTCGGAGGAGACCGAGATCGTCCACCGGATGGGCGTGGACCCGCCGTCGGCGACCCAGGTCCTGTCCCCCGACAAGGTCCTCGACCTCCAGGCGGCGGCCGACCACGTGTACGTCGATCCCGGGGTGGTCGACTACGCGGTCAACGTGGTGTTCGCCACCCGGGAGCCGGGCGACCACGGCCTTTCCGACCTGAACGGGATGATCGCCTACGGCGCCAGCCCCCGGGCCAGCCTCGGCCTCGTGGCCGCAGGCCGGGCCCTGGCCCTGCTCCGGGGGCGGGACTACGCCCTGCCCCAGGACGTGTTCGACGTGGCCCCCGACGTGCTCCGGCACCGCCTCGTCCTCTCCTATGAGGCCCTGGCCGACGGCATCGACGTCAACGACGTCCTGGTCCGGGTCCTGTCGACCGTCCCGGCCGCATCGGTCGCCCCCCGCTCCCGGCCGACGTGACCGGACGTCCCGGGTCGGCACCGCCTCGGGTCGCCGGGGCGCCCGCCGAGGAGGTGCTGCGGCGCCTCCAGGTGGACATCACCCGGCGCCTGGACGGGATGCTGCACGGCGAGCACGAGGGCCTGGTCCCCGGCCGGGGCAGCGAGCCGGGTGACGCCCGGGCCTACGCCCCCGGCGACGACGTGCGCCGGATCGACTGGAACGTCACCGCGCGCATGCCCGACATCCACGTCCGCGAGACGGTCGCCGACCGGGAGCTGGCCACCTGGGTGCTGCTCGACCGGTCGGCCAGCCTCGACTTCGGCACGGCCCGCTGCGAGAAGCGGGACCTGGCCCTGGCCGCCACCGCCGCCATCGGGTTCATCACCCTCCGCACCGGCAATCGCCTCGGCGTCCTCGTCGCCGGGGCCGACCGAGTGCAGATCCTGCCCCCCGGCACCGGTCGCCGCCATCTCATGGGGACGCTGCACGCCGCCACGCAGGCCTCGGGGGTGAGCACCGACGGCCCGGTCGACCTGACCGCCGCGATCGGGTCCCTGGCCCGCGCCGGCCACCGGCGGCGGGGCCTCATGGTCGTGGTCTCGGACTTCCTGGCCCCCACCGGCTGGGAGCGGGCGCTGCGGGGCCTCGCCCACCGCCACGAGGTGCTGGCTGTGGAGATCGTCGATCCCCGGGAGCTGGCCCTGCCGGACGTCGGGGTGATCGACTTGGTCGACCCCGAGACCGGGAGTCAACGGCAGATCCAGACCAGCGCCGCCCTCCGGGAGCGGTACGCCGCCGCCGCCACGGCCCAGCGGGAGGCGATCGCCCTCGGTCTCCGCCGGGTCGGCGTGGACCACCTGGTCCTGCGCACCGACCGGGACTGGCTGCTCGACATCGTGCGCTTCGTGGGTCGCCGCAAGCAGCATCGCCGGGTCGCGGCGGGGACCGTGCACAAATGAACTACCTCGCCCCGCACTGGCTCTGGCTGCTGGTCGTCGTCGCGGGGCTCGCCGTCGCCTTCGGCCTCCTGCAGTGGCGGCGCCAGTCCACCTTCACGGTCCGCTTCACCAACATGGAACTGCTCGACTCGGTGGCTCCGAAGCGCCCAGGCTGGCGACGCCACCTCGTGGCCGTTCTGTTCCTCGCCTCGCTGGCGGTGCTCGTGCTCGCTCTGGCCCGCCCGACCCGCACGCAGGCGGCGCCCCTGGGCCCGGTGCTGGTCGTGGCCATCGACACCTCGCTGTCCATGGACGCCACCGACGTCGAGCCCAACCGCCTCGATGCCGCCCAGGAGGCCGCCACCGACCTGGTCGACGGCTTGTCCGACAACGTGCGGGTCGGCCTGATCAGCTTCAACGGCTCGGCCACGATCCAGGTCGCCCCCACCACCGACCACGACGAGGTCCGGGACGCGGTCGACGGCCTGGAGCTGGCCGAGTTCACCGCCATCGGCGAGGCGATCTTCGCCGGTCTCGACGCCATCCAGATCGCCGAGGCCGACCAGGCCGACGCCGCGGCGGACGCCGGCGAGGACCTGCCGCCCAGTCAGCTGGTCGTCATGTCCGACGGCGAGACCACCTCGGGGCGCCCGGACGTGGAGGCGGCCCAGGCGGCCTTCGACGCGGGGGTCCCCGTCTCGACCATCGCCTTCGGCACCCAGGGCGCCACCATCGACATCCCCGGCGAGGGACCGGTGGACGTATCGGTCAACGAGGCGGCCCTCGAGGCCATCGCCGACTCGACCGGTGGCCAGTTCTTCTCGGCCACGACGGGCGACGAGCTGGCCGACGCCTTCGCCGACATCGGCGGCACCGTCGACTCCGAGACCGTCGAACGCGAGGTCGGCACCTGGTTCCTCGGGCTGGGCGTCGCCCTCCTCGTCGTCACCTCCGCGCTCTCCCTGCTCTGGTTCAGTCGCCTGCCATAACATTCGACTTCCTTCGCTGCGCTCAGGAAGTCCGGCGTCGCCGTCGTGGACCATCCCCCGCGCTGCTCCGCTCCGCTTCGCAGCCTCACTGGTCCGCGGCGGGCGTCTCCGTGACACTTGAGTGGCTTCGCTGCGCTCAGCAACTCCGGCGTCGCCGTCGTGGACCGTCCCCCGCGCTGCTCCGCTCCGCTTCGCAGCCTCACTGACTGCCGACACCCCGCCGGAGCGCCGTACGGGTCAGTTCACCAGTTCGGAGTCGGTGACCCGCTCGGAGATGACCTTGGAGGAGCCACCGGGCTGCATGGTCACGCCGTAGAGGACGTCACCGGCCTCCATCGTGCGCTTCTGGTGGCTGACCACGATGAGCTGGGCCTCCTGGCGGAACTCGGCCAGGAGGTCGAGGAAGCGGTGGAGGTTCACGTCGTCGAGCGCGGCCTCGACCTCGTCCATCACATAGAACGGTGACGGCCGGCTCCGGAACACCGCGAAGAGGAACGCCAGCGCGGTCAGGGAGCGCTCGCCGCCGGAGAGCAGCGAGAGCTTGCGCACGTTCTTGCCCGACGGCTTGGCCTCGATCTCCAGGCCGGTGTCCAGGAGGTTGTCCGGGTCGGTCAGGCTGAGCCGCCCGGTGCCGCCGGGGAACAGGGTCGAGAAGAGCGACTCGAAGTTCGCGGCCACGTCCGCGTAGGCCGCGGTGAAGACGTCACGGATCTCGTCGTCGATGGCCTTGATGACCTTGCGCAGCTCCCGACGGGACTCCTGGACGTCCTCCAGCTGGCCGTTCAGGAACTCGTGGCGCTCCTGGAGCTGCTCGAACTCCTCGAGGGCCAGCGGGTTGATGGGCCCCATCAGGCGCAGGTCCCGCTCCAGCTCCCGGGCCCGGCCGGTGGCGGTGTTCCCCTCGGGCAACGGCGGGCACTCGGTGGCCACGGCCCGGTCCGGCTCGCAGTCCAGCTCGACCCGCAGGGTCTCGATGGCGGTTTCCAGGCGCACGGCGACCTCGGCCTCCCGGACCTCTTCGCGCTGGGAGCGCTCGCGCACCTCGCCCAGATTGCGCTCGGCCTCGCTGCGCTCACGGCGGAGGCCGTCCAGTCGGGCGGCGACGCCCCGCACGGCCTCTGATTGCGCCCGGCGCTTCTCGCGCAGGCCGTCGAGGACGTCGTCGATCTCCGCCGAACGGGCGTCGACCTCGGCGGCGAGGCGGTCGACGGCGGTGGCCCGGGCATCGATCTCGCCCCGACGGCTCTCGGCGTGCTCGCGCTCATGGGCGTCCTTGGCCAGGCGCGGCTCGATCTCCCCCAGGCGTTGCTCGGCCACCCGGGTGCGTTCGCGGAGGGAGGCCTGGCGGACCTCGAGGTCGGTGCGCCGGGCGGCCAGCTCGACGGCCCGCTCCTCGATGGCCCCCCGGAGCGTCCGCAGCTCCCGGCCCGCGGCCTTGGCCGCGTCCTCGTCGACCTCCAGGTCGGCCAGGCCCACCTCCAACTCGGTCACCCGGGCCTGCTCCCGGGACAGGCGGGCGGCCACCTCGTCCCGGTGGGCGGTCAGGGCGTCCTTCTCGGTCTCACCGTCGCGGCGGTCGGCGTCGACCCGGGCCAGGCCCTCCAGCGCGGCGGTGCGGCGACCGTCGTGCTCGTCGATCTCCCGGGCCACGTCGGCCTCGACGCCCTGGGCATCCGCGAGGTCGCGGCGGGCGGCGTCGAGGGCCTCCACTGCGGCCCCGTGCTCGAGGCCGGCGGTCTCGGCCCGCTCCCGAGCCTCGTCCAGGGCGGCTTGGGTCGCCCCACCCTGCTGGGAACCCACTCGCCAGCCGGTCGGGCTGAAGCGGTCGCCCTCCCGGGTGACGATGACGGCCTCGGGGTGAGCCTCGGCGGCGTCCGCGGCCACGGTCCAGTCACCGTCGACGGCAACGGCGGCCCCGACGAGGACGTCCAGCACGGCGTCGACCTCGGGCCGACGGGCCCGGACGTGGGCCCGTACGGGCGCACCGACGGGCGGGACCTCGCCGGGCGCCCGATCGAGGGCGACCGGCAGGACAGCACCCGTGTGCTCGCCGTCGCGCAGGCGCCCGATGGCCCGGCGGGCGGCGGCGACATCGGCCACCACGACGGTGCCGAGCGCGTCGCCGATCGCGGCCTCCAGCGCCGGGAGCCAGCCGTCGTCCACCTCGATGGCTTCGAACAGTGGCCCGAGCACGCCGTCGACCGCCGTGAGGTGATCGGCGCCGGAACGGGACCGGGCGTCCTCCAGTGCGAGGGCCAAGGCGTCGGCCCGGGCCGACCAGCGGTGGCGCTCGGCGTCGGCCCGCCGTAGAGCGTCCTCGACGCGGGCAAGGTCGTGCTCGGCCCGGCCCCGGGCGTGCTCGGCCTCCTCCAAGGCGTCGATGAGCGGGCGCTCGGCCTCGACGATCCGCTCGATGTCCTCACGGCGACGGGTGGCGTCGGCGTCGAGGCGCTCCGCGGTGGCCGCCAGTTCGGCCAGGCGGGCCTCCAGCCGGTTGAGCTCGCTGGTGTCGCGCTCGATGCCGCCCCGGCGGGCGATCAGCTCACCCCGGGCTTCGGCGGCACGGCCGTCGGAGTCGGTGTCGGTGTCGGCCGCCCGCTGCTCGAACGCCGCCCGGTCCTGTTCCAGGAGGGCGGTGGACTCGGCCAGGCCCTCCCGCTCGGGACCCAGCCGCTCGACCTCAGCGGCGGCGTCGACCAGTTCCTGGCGGAGCGCGGCGGCGTCGGCCTCCAGGGAGAAGATGACGCCCTGGTCGGTGAACGACAGGCGCTCCCGCTCGATGCCCCGGGCCCGCTCCTTGAGCACGGCGGACAGGCCACGGGCCCGCTCCCGTAGCGACTCGAAGCGCACGAGGTCGTCACCGACGTCGTCGGCCCCGCGGGCGGACAGCTCGGCCTCGGCCCGGGTCACCTCGGCATCGAGGTGGGCCAGGCGGCGCTTCAGCTCCTCACCCTCGCGGCCCAGCTCGGCCTTGGCCGTCACCGCCTTCTCCAGCCGGGTGCGCAGCTCGTCGATCTGGCGGCCGGCGATGTACAGGCGGAGGGCGGTCAGCTCGGCCACCACCCCGGCGTGGCGCCGGGCGGCGTCGGCCTGCTTCTCCAGCGGGCGCAGCTGACGCCGGACCTCGCGCACCAGGTCCTGGAGCCGGTTGAGGTTGCCCTCGGTCGCGGCCAGGCGGCGCTCGGAGCGCTCCTTGCGCTTGCGGTACTTGAGGATGCCGGCGGCCTCCTCGATGATCGCCCGCCGGTCCTCGGCTTTGGCGTTGAGGACGGCGTCGATCTGGCCCTGGCTGACGATGACGTGCTGCTGGCGACCCACCCCCGAGTCCGAGAGCATGTCCTGGATGTCCAGCAGGCGGCAGGGGACGTTGTTGATGGCGTACTCGCTGTCACCGGACCGGAACAGCGTCCGGCTGATGGTGACCTCGGTGAACTCGATGGGCAGCAGGCCGGCCGAGTTGTCGATGGTCAGGGCCACCTCGGCCCGGCCCAGGGCGGGGCGCTGGGCCGTCCCGGCGAAGATGACGTCGTCCATCGCCTTGGAGCGCACGATGCTCGGGGCCTGGGCGCCGAGCACCCAGCCGATGGCGTCCACCACGTTGGACTTACCACTGCCGTTGGGGCCCACGACCACGGTGATGCCGGGTTCGAGGTCGAGCCGGGTGGCGTCGGCGAAGGACTTGAAGCCCTTCATGGACAACGACTTCAGGAACACGTCAGACCCCACGGAACAGTGATGTTCCGGACGTTAGCCAGCACCCCACCGCCGGTCGCGCACCCCACGGATCTCGGGGTGTGCCGTGTCAGGCCGTGTTCGTCACACCTGGCACTGCTCGCAGAGGAAGGTGCTGCGGCTGTTGGCCTTGACGCGCACGATGACGGCCCGGCAGCGACGGCACGACTCGCCCTCTCGGTCGTAGACCTGGTGGTGCTCCTGGTACTCGCCGGGCTTGCCCTGGAGGTCGACGTACTGGCCATCGGAGAGGGTCGAGCCCCGGTACTTGATGGCGTCGTGCAGGGTCTCCACCAGGGACCGGTAGAGGCGCCGGATCTCCTGGGTGGACAGCGAGTCCGACAGGCGGTCGTAACGCAGGCCGGCGCCGTAGAGGATCTCGTCGGCGTAGATGTTGCCGATGCCGGCGATGAACTTCTGGTCCATCAGCAGCGGCTTCAGCTTCACGCTGCGGTTGACCAGAGCCTGGCCGAAGCGGGTCCAGGACACGGCCTGCTCGACGGGGTCGAAGCCGAGGTGGGCCAGCTCGGGGACCTCGTCGTCGATGGCGTCGGCCTCGACCACGAACATCTCCCCGAACTTGCGGGGGTCGATGAAGCGGAGCTGGCCCTTCTGGGTGAAGGTGAGGACGACCCGGGTGTGGGTCTCCATCGCGTCCTTGGCCGCGTTGCGTCGGAGCTGGCCGCTCATCCCGAGATGGATGACCAGCACGCTGCCGGTGTCGAGGGAGACCACGAGGTACTTGCCCCGACGGTTCACGTGGGTGACCTTGGCCCCGTCCAGCGCCTTCACGAACGGTGCCTTCTTGCCGTGGCGGCGGATCGAGCGGAGATCGTTGACCTCGACGTCCTTGATGCGCAGGCCGGCGATGTCACGCTCCAGGTCCCGTCGGACGGTCTCTACTTCGGGCAGCTCAGGCATGGTCCGGTGTCCCGACGGTGATGGGGTGAGACGTCGTCGGGTGCTCCGACGTCGGAGGCAGCTCAGGCATGGTCCGGTGTCCCGACGGTGATGGGGTGAGACGTCGTCGGGTGCTCCGACGTCGGAGGCAGCTCAGGCATGGTCCGGTGTCCCGACGGTGATGGGGTGAGACGTCGTCGGGTGCTCCGACGTCGGAGGCAGCTCAGGCATCAGCGGTCCGGCTCTCGGGTTCGGCGCGGAGGGACCGCCACGCTTCGCGGGCGGCGGCCTGCTCGGCCTCCTTCTTCGACTTACCGGTGCCGTGGCCCCGTTCGGTGCCCCCGATGCGCACGACGGCGGTGAAGCGTCGGTCGTGATCCGGGCCGGTGCCCGAGACCTCGTAGCGGGGGACCTGGCCGTACTTGCGGGCCGAGGCCTCCTGCAGACGGGTCTTGTGATCGGCCTCACCCGGGCCGGCGACGGCCCCGGCCAGCCGGTCGGCCACGAGGGGCACCACGAGCCGGCGGGCGGCGTCCAGGCCGGCGTCGAGGTACACCGCGCCGATGACGGCCTCCATGGCGTCGGCCAGGATCGACCGCTTGTAGCGACCGCCGGTGGCGTCCTCGCCCTTGCCCAGGCGCAGGAACTGACCCAGCTCGATGCGGGAGGCCACCTGAGCCAGTGCCTCGGTGCTGACCACAGCGGCCCGGGCCATGGCCAGGTCGCCCTCGGGCATGGCCCCGTCGACCTGGAAGAGGTGGTCGGCGATGACGAGGCCGAGCACGGCGTCGCCCAGGAACTCCAAGCGCTCGTTGGACGGTGTACCGACGTGCTCCGCGCACCACGACCGGTGGGTCATGGCCTCCGCGAGGAGCACGGGATCGGCGAACGTGTGGCCGAGGCGGGCGGCCAGCTCGGTCATGGCGCGCTCGGTCATGTCCACGGATCCCCTCGTCACGTCATCGCCGACGCCTCAGCCGAGGCGGGCGACCACGTAGTCCACGGCGTCGCGGACCGACTTGAGGTCCTCGAGGTCCTCGTCCTCGATGCGGAACCCGACCGAACGCTCGGACAGCTCCTCCTCGAGGGCCTCCACCAGCTCGATCAGGGCCAGGGAGTCGGCGTCCAGGTCGTCCTGGAAGGAATGACCCTCCTGGATCTGGCTGGGCTCGATCTCGAGGATGTCGGCCAGACGGTCCTGGATCAGCGCCAGGACCTCGGGACGTCCCATCGGGCCCTGTTCGACATGGGTCTCGGCCGGCACGTGCGCACTCTCCCCGTTCGCTCGTCGTGTTGGTCGAACAAGTGTAGCCCCGCCGACCCCCGGCTCGCGGGTAGCACTCCAGTCCCTTGCATTGCTTTTGGTGAATCTTCAGATCATTCCGGTGGACGGATGGCCGCGGTGAGCCCGCCCACGAGGTCGACCTGGACCATCTCGGCCGCCACCTTGACCGCGTTGACCACGGCTCGCGGCGGACGACGAGCCGTGGCTGATGATGCAGACCCCGTCGACCCCCAGGAGCATGGCCCCGCCGGTGGTGTCGGGGTCGAGTTGCTCGGCCAGTGGGATCAGCGCCGGCAGGAGCACGTCGGCGGCCGCCTTGGTCTCCTCGGTGGAACCGAACACCTCGTAGATGGCCCCCACGATCGACTTCAGGCCGCCCTCCAGGGTCTTGAGGGCGACGTTGCCGGTGAAGCCGTCGGTGACCACGACGTCGGCGTCGTCACCCATGAGATCCCGGCCCTCGACGTTGCCGACGAAGGTGGCTCCCACCGCCTCGACGGCACCGGCCGCCAGCAGGGCGTGGGTCTCCTTGACCAGGGGGGAGCCCTTCGTGGGCTCCTCGCCAATGGAGAGCAGAGCCACCCGCGGCGTCTCGATCCCGTAGCGACGGCGGGCGAAGACGGCCCCCATCAGGGCGAACTGGACGAGCATCTCGGGCCCGCACTCGGCGTTGGCCCCGGCGTCGAGCATCACCGTCGGGTGGTCGTGGCCCGGAGCCGGGATCGGGGTGGCGATGGCGGGGCGGTTGACGCCCTTGATGCGACCCATGCGCAGGAGCGCCGAGCCCATCGTGGCCCCGGTGTTGCCCGCGCTGACCATGGCCGACGCCTTGCCGTCGCGCACCGCCTCGGCGGCCCGCACCAGCGACGAGTCCTTCATGCGCCGGACGCTCTTGCCCGGGTCGGCGTCCATGGCGATGACCTCGGACGCCGGGATGACCTCGAGGCCACCCGTGTCGCCCAGGTCCTCGGGTCGCCCGACGAGGACGACGGGGACGCTGAGCTCCTCGGCGGCCTGGACGGCCCCGGCGACGATCTCGTCCGGGGCGCGATCGCCGCCCATGGCGTCGACGGCTACGGGAAGCATCCGACCCCCCTCCCCCGGGTCTTCGGGCTCAGTCGACCTCGACGGCCTGGCGGCCGGCGTACCACCCGCAGTTGCCGCACACCCGATGGGGGCGGCGCACGGCGTCACAGCGCGGGCAGGTGGCCCGGCCAGTGGTCTTGATGGTCCAGGCCGAAGCCATGCGGCTCCGACCCTTCATCTTGGAGGTCTTCTTCTTGGGGACGGCCATCGTCAGGTCCTCGAGATCATCAGGGCGCGAACACAGGGGTGATGCGACGCCTGAGGCTAGCGGGGCTATCACATTGCTCCGCTCCGCTCCGCCGGCTCCGCCGATCCAGCCGGCGACCACGAGCGGCTGCGCTCCGCTCCGCTCCGCCGGCTCCGCCGATCCAGCCCGACCACAGCGGCTGCGCTCCGCTCCGCTCCGCCGGCTCCGCCGATCCAGCCGGCGACCACGAGCGGCTGCGCTCCGCTCCGCCGCGTCACTCGAAGGACAACTCGTCGAGGGCCGCCCAACGGGGATCGGCGGGGCGGGCGTCCGCGTCGGCGGGGCCGGTCGGGAAGCGGTCCGGGCTGGGCCCGGCACAGTCCGCCCGGCACAGGGGCACCAGCGGCAGCGCCCCGGCGACCACGTCGCGGACCATCGGCTCGAGGTCGATCTCGTCGTGGCCCAGGGGATAGGCGTCCTCGTCACCCTCCGGGCCACCGAAGATCTCCTGCACGTGCTGGACCGTCGTGCCCCGCACGACGTCGAGGCAGCGCCGACACTCCCCCGTCCACGGGACCTCCACCCGGCCGGTCACCGAGATGCCCCCGCTGAAGGCCTCGATGACGAACTCGAGGTCCACGTCGGCGTCAGGGTCGACCCGGGTGGACACCACGCCGAGGTCGTCGAAGCGGACCTGGTCCCGGAACTCGCGGCGGGTGCCGAGGGTGCGCAGCAGGTCGGCGACACCGACCCGCAGGCGGGCGGTCACCGCCTAGTGCTCTTGGTCGAAGAACTCGGTGCGCTCGTCGCCGTGGGCACCGAACTGGGCCACATCGGCCAGGTCGTCCTCGGCCTTGGGCGCGGCCACGGCCTGCAGCTTCTCGCGGCCGGAGGCCACCTGGGCCTGGATCTTCTCGAGGGCGATCTCGAAGCTGCCCAGCTTCGTGTCGACGAAGTCCTCGGCCTCGTGGCGCATCTGGCGGGCCCGGGTCTCGGCCTTGTCCACGATCTGGCGGCCCCGCTGCTCGGCGGCCTTGACCACCTCGGTGCGCTGGACCATCCGCTCGGCCTGGCTCCGGGCCTCTTCCAGCAGGTCCTCGCCCTCGCGCTTGACCTTGTCGAGGAACTCCTCGCGCTCCTTGAGCAGCCAGCGGGCGGCCCGCAGCTCCTCGGGGAGGCGGGAGCGGACCTCGACCAGCAGGTCGAGGATCTCGTCCTTGTTGATCATGGCCGAGGTCGACAGGGGCATCGGCCGGGCCTGGTCGATCAGGTCGGTGATGCGGTCGATCAGCTGCTCGACCTCGGGCATCTTGTAGCCGGTGGCCTTGGCGGGGACGGGGTCGGGGTCGCTCATGTCAGGCGCTCCGCCAGGCGCTTGGCCACCGGCTCGGGAACCATCGAGTCCACGTCGCCACCGAAGCGGGCGATCTCCCGGATCAGCTTCGACGCCAAGAAGGAGTGGGAGGACGCCGACGGGATGAACAGGGTGTCGACCCCCGATATGGCGTGGTTCATCTGGGCCATCTGCAACTCACTCTCGAAGTCGGAGACCGCCCGCAGTCCCTTGACGATGAAGTCTGCCCCGATCTCGCGGGCCAGGTCCACCACCAGGCTGGAGAACATGGTGAAGGTCACGTTCGGGAGGTGCGACAGGCTCTCGCTGATCATCGCCTCCCGGTCTTCGAGGGAGAAGAGCGGCTCGCCCTTCTGCGGGTTGCGCATGGCCGCGACCACGACCTCGTCGAAGAGGTGGGCGGCCCGCTCGATGACCTCGAGATGACCGTTGTGGATCGGGTCGAACGACCCGGGACAGAGCACCTTCGTCACGGCGGGGACGGTACCGGCTCCCCCGCCGCCCGACCTACTGGCGTAGGTTGCCGGGGGTGACCGACCCCTTCGCCCTGGTGCCCGAGACGATCGTGTGCGTCGACTGTGGGGGCGTCTGCCACCTGCTCTCCCACCCGCCGCCGGACCAGCCCTTCGAGCCCGGCGACGTTGTGGCCTACCGCTGCGCGGACTGCATGGACCGCTGGGACGTCGTCGTCCCCGACTCCGAAGACGCCCCCGGCGACTGACGAGGACCGCGCCCGACCCGGGGCTCATGCGGCGTGGGTGAAGAGGGTGGCGGCCGGGACCTCTGAGGGCCCGGGATCGGAGGCGGCGCGTTTGGTCGGCCTCGGGACTACAAACACCTGTACGACCTTTTCCGGGGTTTTCAACCGTCGCGACCTGAGGCAGGATGCCCCCAGGGGGCGGGCCGAACAGGAGCCCCGACATGCCTCGCTGGCCCATCACCCTGGCCCTTCTGACCGCGACGATCATGGCGTCGCCACCGCCGGCCGGAGCGGTGGACGATCCACCGCGGGCCTGTGTGGCCGTGTCCGCCGCCGCCCCCCGGTGTCACCGCCGCGCCACCTTCGAGCAGGGCCGACCCGTCGTACTGCGAGCCAGCCGGCCCGGCACCGTCTGGCGCCGCGCCCCCGGGGTCAGCGTTACCTCGCCGTCGGTCGGACCGACGGCCGAGGCCACTGGACCTGGATCCCCGTCCGCCGCGACGTGCACCCCGGCGCCCCCTACACCCTGCGCATCACCACGGCGGCAGGCACACCCACCAACACTGTCGAGGTCTGGATCTTCCCCCGCCACGGTTGACGGCCTCACATCGAGTCGGCGCGGATGACCCAGGTGGCGGACGAGGAGTCAGTCAGTTCTTGAGAAGGAACTCGGCGTCGTCGTCTTCGTGGAGGAGATCGACCTCGTCACGCAGGAGCGGGTGCCCAGACAGGTCGGGGTCGGCCGTGACGAGGTCGACGGCGGCCCGGCGCGCCTTCACGACCCACTCCTTGTCCCGGCGGAGCGACGCCAGCTTGAGGTCGTTGCGGCCCTTTTGTCGTTCACCGAAGAGGGTGCCTTCCCCCCGCAGGTCCAGGTCGACCTCGGCCAACTCGAAGCCGTCGGTGGTCCGCACCATCGCCTCGAGGCGGGCCTCGCCGTCCTCGGTGACGCCCTGGCCGACGAGGAAGCAGTACGACTGGTCGGCGCCCCGCCCGACCCGGCCCCGGAGCTGGTGGAGCTGGGCGATGCCGAAGCGGTCGGCGTCGAGCACGACCATGACCGTGGCGTTGGGGACGTCGACGCCGACCTCGATGACCGTCGTGGCCACCAGTACGTCCATCCGCCCGCCCCGGAACAGCGCCATGGTCGCCTCCTTCTCCTTGGGGGTGACGCGCCCGTGGAGCAGGCCGACCTCGAGGCCCGCCAACTCACCGGCGCGGAGCTCTTCCCAGGTCTGCTCGGCGGAGGCGACCTGGAGCTTGTCGCTCTCCTCGATGAGCGGGCACACGACGTAGGCCTGGCGTCCCCCCGCCACCTCGGCGCGGACCTTCTCCCAGAGGTCCGGCTTCCCGATCTCCAGCGCTCCCTCCTCCGTGCGCACCCACTCGGTCTCGACGGGCGTCCGCCCCGGCGGCAGCTCGTCGAGAACCGACACGTCCAGGTCGCCGTAGACCGTCATGGCCGCCGTCCGCGGGATCGGCGTCGCCGTCATCACCAGGACGTCGGGCACCCGGTCGCCCTGGCCGGCGTCCCGCAGGGCGGCCCGCTGCTCGACGCCGAACCGGTGCTGCTCGTCGATGACGACCACGCCCAACGATCGGAAGCCCACCTGCTCCTGGATCAGGGCGTGGGTGCCGACCACCAGGTCGACCGTGCCGTCGTTCAGGCCCTCCAGCAGCCCGGTCCGCTCCGCGCCGGTCGTGCGGTTGGTCAGCAGCTCCAGGCGCAACGGCCGTTCCCCCATCAGGGTCGCGTCGTCAGGCACGGTGAGGTCGGCCAGCAGGTCCCGCAGTCCGAGGTGATGCTGCTCGGCCAGGACCTCGGTCGGGGCCATGAGCGCGCCCTGGTGTCCGCCCTGGATCGCGACCAACAGCGCGCTGACGGCGACCACGGTCTTGCCCGAGCCCACATCACCCTGCAGTAGTCGGTGCATGGGGAAGGGGCGGCCGAGGTCCGCCTCGATCTCGGCGATCACCCGCTGCTGGGCCCCCGTCAGGGAGTACGGCAGCCGCTCGTGGAAGGCGTTGACCAGGCGACCCCCCAGGTCATGGACGATGCCGGGCGTGGTCCGCTCCAACTCCAGCTTGCGCCGGACCAGCGCCACCTGGACCCGGAACAACTCGTCGAAGACCAGCCGCCGACGGGCCTTGTAGACGTCGTCCATCTCCTCGGGCAGGTGGATGTCGTGCATCGCCTTCCCGCGGGCGACGAAGCCGTGCTCCGTGCGCAGGGCGGGCGGGATCGGATCGGCGATGCCCCGGTCCTCGGAGCGGCGCAGGATCTCCGCGATCCACTCCCGGTAGTCCTTGGAGTGGATGCGGGCCTTCTCGGACTGGGGGTACACGGGCACGATCCGCCCGGTCTCGTCGCCGGCGACGTCGAGCACGGGGTTCTGGAGCTGTCGACGACCCTGGTAGGTGTCCATCCTCCCGAACAGGATCAGGGTCTGGCCGGGGTGGAACTGGCGCTCCCGCCAAGGCTGGTTGAAGAACGGCACGGTCAACCCACCGGTCCCGTCGCTGACCCGGACCTCGACGATCGTCTTGCCGTTGCGGGTCCGCCGCCTGCTCACCTTCTCGACGGAGACCAGCAGCGTGGCCTCCTCGCCCAGCTCCAGCTCGCCGATGGTCGCCTGGCGGGTGCGGTCGAGGTGGCGGCGGGGGTAGACGGTCAGCAGGTCGAGCAGGGTGCGGATGCCGAGGTGCTCCAGCGCCTCAGCCCGCTTGGCCCCGACCCCGTTGAGCGACTCGACCCCCCGGGCGTCGAAGTCGGCCAGCGTGAGCGGTTCGCTCACCCCCCGACACCCTGGTTCTGGCGCCTGATTGAGGCGTCATCGCGCCGCAATCGGGCGCCAGAACGGGTAGGCAGGGTCACTCGATGCCGAAGTAGTAGGGGTAGAGGGGCTGGCCGCCGTGGTGCACCTCGGTCTCCACGTCGGGGCGGTTGTCCTCCAGCCACTCGCGGATGTGGCGGGTGTCGCCCACGGTGGAGCCCTCGCCCTCGATGATCGTGACGATCTCGTGGTCCTCGCCGACGAGCACGTCGAGCAGGCCGACGGCCACCTCGGCCACCGACGAGGCGACGGCCTGGATGCCTTCGCCGCTGATCCCGAGGAAGTCACCCTCCTTGATCGGGCCGGCGTCGCTGCTGGAGTCCCGGACGGCCTGGGTGATCTCGCCGGCCACCACCGACGCCGCGGCCTCACCCATCGCCTCGGCGTTGTCGTCGGCCGGGGCCTGGGGGTCGTAGGCCAGGAGGGCGGCGAATCCCTCGGCCGCGCCCTTCGTGGGCACCACCCGGACCGTCTTGTCGGTCTCGGCGTCCACCTGCCGGGCCACGGCGATGATGTTCTTGTTGTTCGGGAGGATCACGACCTCGTCGGCCGGCACGGCCTCTACCACCTCCAGCAACTGGGCCGTCGACGGGTTCATGGTCTGGCCGCCCAGCACCACCCCTTGCGCGCCGAGGCTGTGGAAGATGCGACGGACCCCGTCGCCCGTGCACACGGCGACGACCGCGGTCGGGACCGGGGTCGTCCCGACCACACCGTCCAGCTCGGGCGCGGCGTCGCGGACCCAGCGCTCCTCCTCGACCTGCTCGAGCAGGTCGCTAACCCGGATGTTGCGGGGGCGCCCACAGTCCAGCGCGGCCTCGATGGCGTCGCCGATGTCGTCGGTGTGGATGTGGCAGTTCCAGAGCCCCTCGCCACCGACCACGACGATCGAGTCCCCGATGCCGGCCCAGACGTCCTTGAACGCCGGGATGGTGGTGTCGGGTGCCTCCAACAGGTACATGACCTCATAGCGCAGGTCGGCGATGCCGCTCCCGCCCCCTTCACCGTGGCCGGCGTGGGCCATGGTCCGGGCCAGGTCCACGTCGGGGACCGCGATGGTGTCGGGCTGGGGCAGGGGCCGGGCATCGACCACGTGGAGCAGGGCGTCGATCAGGAGGAGGAAGCCGGTGGCGCCGGCGTCGACCACACCGGCCTCCTTGAGCACGGGGAGCATGTCCGGCGTCCGGGCGAGCGCGTCGGCCCCCTGGGCCTTGGCCCGGTCGAGGACCTCGACGAGCCCGGCGCCGGCGCCGGCCGCCTCGGTGCCGGCCTCCGACGCCTCGCGGACCACGGTCAGGATCGTCCCCTCGACGGGGGTGCCCACCGCGCCGTAGGCCGCGGTCGACGCCTCCGCCAGGGCCCGGGCCCAGGTCGCACTGTCGACCTCGTCGCCCTCGGCCATGACCGTGGTCAGGCCCCGGAGGACCTGACAGAGGATCACGCCGCTGTTGCCCCGGGCACCCATGAGCGAGCCGTGGCCGATGGCCTTGCAGGTGTCGGCCATGGCCGGACCGGCGCCGTCCATCTCGGCCACCACCGACTCCAGCGTGAGCGCCATGTTCGTGCCCGTGTCGCCGTCGGGGACGGGGTAGACGTTGAGGCGGTTGATCGGGTCCTGGTGGGATCGCAGGAGGTCGCGGAAGGTGGCGATCGCCGCCCGCAGGTCGTCAGCGCCGAAGTGCTCGCGGGTCGCCATGGCGGCCGATGGTAGCCACGGCACCCTCATCGGCCCGGAGCCGGGCCCCCCACCGGGTTCGTCCCCGACTGCCGCGGGTCGGGCGGTGGCTGGTAGCGTTCTCCCACCCCCGTTTCCTGCGTTGTGAGGTTCCCCCGTCATGCCTGCGGTCTGTGAGATCTGTGGCAAGCATCCCTCGTTCGGCATGAAGCTGAGCCACTCCCACCGTCGCACCCGTCGCCGGTGGAACCCGAACATCCAGACCGTCCGCGCCGTCGTCGACGGACGCACCCGCCGGGTCCGGGCCTGCACCTCGTGCATCCGGGCCGGCAAGGTCGTCAAAGCCGCCCACTGATCACAGGGCAGGCGACGACGTGCAGGGAGTCATCAAGTCCTACGACCCCGGGACCGGGGTCGGCTCGATCATCAGCGACGCCGACCTGACCGAGTACGACCTCAGCGAGGACGCGCTCGCCGGTTCCCTCTTCCGGACCCTCCGCCAGGGCCAGCGCGTGGTCTTCGACCTCGACGACGCGGGTAGGGCGTCCGGCGTGCGCATGGGATCCGAGGTGGACCTCGGGACCCCTGACCAGCTCCAGGAGCAGTGACCATGTCCCCCACGAGCAACGCCCTCACCGCGAACCGACGCCTCCTGGAGTGGGTCGACGAGTGGGCCGAGATCTTCCAGCCCGACGCCGTCGAGTGGTGTGACGGCTCCGAGGAGGAGTACAGCCGGATGTGCGGCCTCCTCGTCGAGAGCGGCACCTTCGAGGCCCTGAATCCCGAACTGCGGCCCAACAGCTTCCTGGCCCGCTCCGACCCGGCCGACGTGGCCCGCGTCGAGGACCGCACCTTCATCTGCTCCGAGAAGGCGGTCGACGCCGGCCCCACCAACAACTGGCGGGCCCCCGCCGAGATGAAGGCCGAGATCCTGGAGTTCTTCACCGGCGCCATGAAGGGCCGGACCATGTACGTGGTGCCCTTCTCGATGGGCCCGCTGGGGTCACACATCGCCTACGTCGGCGTGCAGCTCACCGACTCGCCCTACGTCGTGGCCAACATGCGCACGATGACCCGGATGGGGAGCCCGGTCCTCAAGGTCCTGGGCGCGGGCTCGTTCGTGAAGTGCCTGCACTCGGTCGGCCACCCGCTGGCCGACGGCGCCGAGGACGTCAGCTGGCCCTGCGACGGCGACAACAAGTACATCTCCCACTTCCCCGAGACGCGGGAGATCTGGTCCTACGGCTCCGGCTACGGCGGCAACGCCCTGCTGGGCAAGAAGTGCTTCGCCCTGCGCATCGCCTCGGCCATGGCCCACGACGAGGGCTGGCTGGCCGAGCACATGCTGATCCTCGGCGTGACCCCGCCCGACGGCGAGACCAAGTACATCGCCGCCGCCTTCCCGTCAGCGTGCGGCAAGACCAACATGGCCATGATGATCCCCACCCTCCCCGGGTGGAAGGTCGAGTGCATCGGCGACGACATCGCCTGGATGAAGTTCCACGCCGACGGCCGGTTGTACGCCGTGAACCCCGAGGCCGGCTTCTTCGGCGTGGCGCCGGGGACCTCTGTCGAGACCAACCCCAATGCCATGGCGACCCTGGGCGAGAACATCATCTTCACCAACGTGGCCGCGACCGACGAGGGCGACGTCTGGTGGGAGGGCATGGGCCCCGCCCCCGACCACCTGGTCGACTGGAAGGGCGAGGACTGGACGCCCGAGTCCGACGGCCCCGCCGCCCATCCCAACGCGCGCTTCACCGCTCCCGCCGACCAGTGCCCGGTCATCTCCCCGAACTGGGACAGCCCCGAGGGCGTACCCATCTCCGCCATCCTCTTCGGTGGCCGCCGGGCCACCGCCGTCCCCTTGGTCACCGAGGCCAAGGACTGGGAGCACGGCGTGTTCCTGGGCTCGATCATGTCCTCGGAGAAGACCGCCGCGGCCGCCGGCACCCTCGGCGAGGTCCGCTTCGACCCCTTCGCCATGCTGCCGTTCTGCGGCTACAACGTCGGCGAGTACTTCAGCCACTGGCTGAGCATCGGCGAACACGCCGTCCACGCCCCCAAACTGCCCCGCCTCTACTGGGTCAACTGGTTCCAGAAGGACGCGGACGGCTCGTTCGTCTGGCCGGGGTTCGGTGACAACAGCCGGGTCGTGAAATGGATCATCGACCGCCTCGACGGAAAGGTCGACGCCGAGGACACGCCCATCGGGCGGGTGCCGCTGACCCAGGACCTCGACCTGAGCGGCCTCGACCTCGACCCGGCCGTCGTCGACCACCTGGTCCACGTCGACGTGGACGCGTGGCGCCGTGAGGTCGCCCTCATCGAGGAGCACTACGACTTCGTCGGCGAGCGCCTCCCCGCCGAGCTCCGCGACCAGCTTCGCGACCTCGAGAAGCACCTCGACGAGGGGTAGCTCCCGGAGGTGACCACACCCGCAAGGCCCCCGTGATTTCGGCGCGCTCAAGAACATGAGGAAAGTTGCGTTGTCAACGCTCAACTTTTCTTCTAGGCTAGTACTCCGACGAACCAACTCCTTCGGAGGTACCGCAGATGCTTCTCCAGTTCGACCCCTTCCGTGAGATCGACCGCGTGGCCGACCAGGCCTTCGCCCGCAGTGCCGCCCCCGCGATGCCGATGGACGCCGTGCGTCGGGGCGACACCGTGCTCGTCTACCTCGACCTCCCCGGCGTGGATCCCGCGTCGGTCGACCTCGAGGTGGAGCGCAACGTGCTCACCGTGAAGGCCGAGCGCCGCTGGGCCCGCGCCGAGGGTGACCAGGTGCTGGCCAACGAGCGTCGTCAGGGCTCGTTCCTGCGTCGCCTCCTGCTGGGCGACACCCTCGACGGCGAGCGGGTCGAGGCCGACTACCGCGACGGCGTGCTCGCCATCACCATCCCGGTGGCCGAGACGGCCAAGCCCCGCAAGGTCGCCGTCGGCACCAGCGAGTCCCCCTCGGCCATCGAGGCCGAGGCCAGCGACGTCGCCTGATCCCCTCGCGCTGACCCCCTTCCAGCGCGATGCGGGCCCGGACCCGGACAGGGTCCGGGCCCGTTCGCGTACGCTGGGCCGTCACGTCCACGCAGGGGGAACGTCATGACCGTCCGGGCCTATGTCCTCATCCAGACCGAGGTGGGCAAGGCCGCTGCTGTGGCCACCCAGATCGGGGCGCTCGACGGCATCGTGTCGGCTGACGACGTGACCGGCCCCTATGACGTGATCGCCACCGCCGAAGCCGGGTCGGTCGACGACCTCGGGAAGATGGTCGTGAGCAAGGTCCAGATGATCGAGGGCATCACCCGCACCCTCACCTGCCCGGTCGTGAACCTCTGACGCCATCACATCCGACTGGCCTCGCTGCGCTCGGCAAGTCCGGCGCCGCCGTCGTGGAACGCCTTCACCGCTGCTCCGCTCCGCTGCGCAGCCTCGCTGACCCTCGGCCTCCGACTACGCGAGGTGGATGGCGCGTAGGCCGAGGCCCATGATGAAGAGGTTGCCGAGGCCGAAGAGCAGGTACTGCTTGTCCTTGATCTGAGCCCGGTAGCTGTAGATGAGGGCCGCGGAGATGAGGGCCACGAAGCCGTAGAACTCGTGGAACTCCGGCGCCTCGACGTCCCGGTTGGACAACAGCACGCCCAGGACGACCTGGATCAGGATCGTGGCCCAGGCCAGTCCGGTGAACCACCACAAAGGCCGGCCCCGCAGCCGTTCGACCCAGTGGGCGGCGAGGGCCCACACGCCGGCGACAGCGTTGACGCCGACCAGCACCCAGGCGAACGCACCGTGGAGGTCGAGCAGGGCGGAGGTCGACATGCGGCGGCTGAGGGTACCGCCGTCGACCATTACGCTCGGGGGCGATGCCCATCGCCGACGAAGCCTCCGGGGTGCTGCCCAGCCAGCACCTGGCCCAGGCGCTGGCGGACGGCTGGATCGCCGGCGACGTCGACGAGGCCAGCATCCAGCCCGCCAGCCTCGACCTGCACCTCGGCCCGGTCGCCTACCGCATCCGCTGCAGCTTCCTGCCCGGGGCCGAGACCGTCGAGCGTCGGGTGAAGGCCTACGTCGTCGACGAGCTCGACCTGACCGGCGAGGGCGCCGTCCTGGAGACCCAGCGGCCGTACCTCATCCCGCTCAAGGAGACCCTGGACCTCCCCGACCACATCCGGGCCCGCACCAACCCCAAGAGCTCCACCGGTCGCCTCGACGTGTTCACCCGGGTCATCACCGACGGCGGCAAGGCCTTCGACGAGATCGCCCCCGGCTACACCGGCACCCTGTGGCTGGAGGTCGTGCCCCTCTCCTTCACCGTCCGGGTCCACGAGGGCCTGGCCCTGAACCAGGTCCGGCTCATCGCCGGCGACCGGGTGGCGCTGACCGACGACGAGGTCCGGGCCCGCCACACCGAGGACGGGCTGCTGTTCCGGGCCGACCAGGCCGTCGCCCCCGAGGACTTCCGCATCGCCTCCGGGCTCTTTCTGGGCCTCGACCTGGAGGGCGACGCCGAGGGCCGCGTCGGGCACCGGGCCAAGCCGCACACGGCCCTGCTCGACATGGGCCGCATCAGCGCCTACCACGCCGAGGACTTCTGGGAGCCGGTCAAACGGGAGGAGGGCGACCGCATCGTGCTCGCCCCCGGGGCCTTCTACCTGCTGCTCTCCGACGAGGCGGTGGTCATCCCGCCCGACCTCGCCGCGGAGATGACCGCCTACGACCCGACCGCCGGCGAGTTGCGCACCCACTACGCCGGGTTCTTCGACCCCGGGTTCGGCTATGACCCATCAGGCCTGCTGCGGGGCTCCCGGGCCGCGCTGGAGGTCCGGGCCCACGACGTGCCGTTCATGGTCGAGCACCGCCAGCCCGTCTGCAAGCTGACCTTCGAGCACATGCTCGAACCCCCCGACCGCCTCTACGGCACCGGCATCGGCTCCAACTACCAGGGCCAGGTCGAGACCCTCGGCAAGCACTTCATCCACCCCACCGAACAGCAACGCCTCCGCTGAACCCACCGGTTCTGGCCGGTGATTTCACGCCCATAGCGGCGAAATCAAGGGCCAGAACGGGAGACACTCGGAACGGGAGTCACACAGGGTCGGCGCCCTCGTCGACGAGGTGGGTCTTCGGGATGCTGGCCAGCTCGCCGGTGGCCATGAGCTCGCGGACGGCGGGGACAGGGTCGGTGTCACCGAACATCTCGGTGTCGGTGAAGTCCGGGGCCCGGCCGGTGGGCTCGGTCACCCAGTAGCTGGCCTCGAGGGCGATGCCGTTCGGGTCGGTGAAGTAGACGGACTGGACGAAGCCGTGGTCCACCAGCTCGGTGACCTCCACGCCGTGCTCGCGGAGGCGGGCCTGGAGATCGACGAGGTCCCGCAGCTCGGGCAGGTTGAACGACACGTGGTCGAACTGGGCCGGAAACTCCGGCGGGATGCCGGCCGGCTTCTCGAAGGTCGAGACCTCCGCGTCGGACCAGCAGAAGAAGGCGATGGTGTTCCCGGCGCCCATGTCGAAGAAGTAGTGGCGCATCGGCCCGGCGTTGATCGTGGCCACGATCGGCATGCCCAAGGCCCCGTGGTAGAAGCGGACGGTGGCGTCCATGTCGGGCGTGATGAGGGCGAGGTGGTTGATCCCCCGCCAACGTGGGTTGGAGGTCATCCCCCCAGGCTAGGAGAAGAGGTCGGTGGCGAAGGGTTCGCCCCCGGTGGCCGCGCCCGTGTCGTCGATGAACCACTCCTGGCCGAAGCTCACCATGAAGGCGTCGTCGGGCAGAGCCGAGAAGAAGTGGTCGTCGCCGATCTGGCTGGCGTGGGCCCGCATGGACGCCCGCTTGGCGTCGACCTGGCCGGTGACATCGATCTGGTGGGTGATGACCGACGCGGGCTGGCCGAAGTTCTCCTCGTCGATCTCCGGGGCCTCGTTGTCGCCGATGTCGAACTCTCCCGCCTCCAGGCGAGCCCGGATGAGCTCGACGAGGAAGTCCCGGTTCATGGTCGCCATGAACCGCTTGGGTGTCCCGGCCAGCTCACCGGCCCGACGGCCGACCTGGTGGACCTTGATGTGGTCGGGGTGGCCGTAGCCGCCGATCTCGTCGTAGTAGGTGAGTATGTCGGCCTGCTCCTCGTCGAGGATCAGGGCCAGACGGCGGGCCGCGTGCTCGACGTCGGCCTGCCAGAACGAGGCGGGCTCGTCGTTGGTCGCCTCCCCCATCATCCCGGAGTCGACGTACCCCAGGAACTCGACGCGGTGGGCGCCGAGCAGCTCGGCCGAACGGTAGGTCTCCGCGATGCGGCGGAGGCCCAGCGGCTCCCCGTCCTCGAGCACGCCCGGAACGACCTCGCCGTGCTCGCCCCGGGTGGCCAGGACCAAGGTGACCCGGTGGCCCTCGGCCGCGGCCTTGGCCATGGTCCCCCCGGTCTGGATGGACTCGTCGTCGGGATGGGCGTGGAAGACGACCAGGGAGGCCACTACGCCACCGCTCCCGAGGCCCGCAGGCCGGCGATGTCCTCGGCGCTGAGGCCGGCCTCGGCGAGGACCTCGTCGGTGTGCTGGCCGGCGTGGGCGGGCGGGCCCTGGATGCCACCAGGGGTCCGGCTGAACCGGGGGGCGGCGTTCGGCTGCGGGACACCGGCCACCTCGACGAAGGTGTCCCGGGCCACGTTGTGGGCGTGCTGCGGGGCCTCGTCCATGGACAGGACCGGCGCGAAGCACACGTCGCTGGCCTCCATCAGGGCGCACCATTCGTCACGGGTCTTGGACTTCATGACCCGGGTCAACTCATCGCGCATCTCCGGCCAGGCGTCGCGGTCCAGCTGGTGGGGCTCGTGGGCCATGCCGCTGAGGCGGACCAGCTCGGCGTAGAACTGCGGCTCGATCGACCCGAGCGCCACGTACTCGCCGTCGGCGCACTCGTAGACGTCGTAGAAGGGCGCCCCACTGTCGAGCAGGTTCGTGCCCCGGGGCCCTTCCCACAGGCCCATGGCCTTGAGGCCGTGGATGAAGGTCATCAGCAGGGCGGAACCGTCGACCATGGCGGCGTCGACGACCTGACCCTCACCGGACGACTTCGCCTCGACCAGCGCGCAGGCGATGCCGAAGGCCAGCAGCATCCCGCCACCGCCGAAGTCCCCGACCAGGTTGAGCGGGGCGATGGGCGCCTCGCCGGCCCGACCGATGGGGTGCAGGGCACCGGCCAGGGCGATGTAGTTGATGTCGTGGCCGGCGGCCTGGGCGTAGGGGCCGTCCTGGCCCCAGCCCGTCATGCGGCCGTAGATCAGCGCCGGGTTGCGGGCATGGCAGACATCGGGACCGAAGCCCAGCCGCTCGGCCACGCCGGGCCGGAAGCCCTCGACCAGCACGTCGGCGCCCTCGACCAGCTTGAGCAGGGTCTCGACGCCGTCGGGGTTCTTCAGGTCCAGGGCCACCGAACGCCGGCCCCGGGTGAGGATGTCCCGCGGCGGATCGCTCGGGGTCGCCGCCCTTCGCCGCCACCGACCGGTCGACGCGGATCACGTCCGCGCCCATGTCGGACAGCGCCATCGCCGTGAACGGACCGGGGCCGATGCCCGCGATCTCGATGACCTTCACCCCCGAGAGTGGACCCATGGCCGCATCGTACGGGCGAGACTCGGCGGTGATGATCCTCCACACCGCCGGGCCGTCCGACCTCGATGCCCCCACGCTCTACGCCCTGCTCAAGCTGCGCACCGACGTCTTCGTGGTCGAGCAGGCCTGCCCCTACCCCGAGTTGGACGGCCGGGACCTCGACGCGGGCACCGAGCACCGCTGGTTCGAGGACGACGAGGGCCCCACCGCGTACGTCCGCCTGCTGGCCGAGCCCGCCGGCGAGACCCGCCTCGGCCGGGTCGTCACCCGCCCCGACGCCCGCGGCGCCGGCCTGGCCCAGATGCTGCTCGAAGGCGTCCTGGCCGACCACCCCGGGCCCGTCCTTGCTGACGCCCAGTCCCACCTCGTCGCCTGGTACGAGGCCCTCGGCTTCCAGGTCACCGGCCCCGAGTACCTCGAGGACGACATCCCCCACGTCCCCATGCGTCGCCCCTTGAGCCCTTCTGGCGCCCGATTCCCCGGTCATGGGCGGCAGATCAGGCGCCAGAACGAGGAGGGGTCAGTCGGTGGCGACCTCGAAGCGGACGGGGGTGTCGGTGCGACCGGGCCAGGCGATGACGGCGTCGCCGGTCCAGACGGGGCGGACGCCGCTGGGCGCTGAGCCCTCGATGCCCCGCCACGTGTCGGCCGCGGGGTCGTAGGCCAGCGTCGGCGCCGTGGGGTCGAGGAAGAGGAACTCCTCCCCCGTCCACAGCCGGGAGGCGTGGGTGTCGTCGCCCGGTGCGTCGGCCGTGACGCGCCAGCCGCCCTCGGGTCCCAGGTCGAACACCTCGCGGACGTTGTCGCCGTCGTCGAAGAGCACCAGGTCGTCACCGCAGGTCAGGCTGGCGGCGTCACCGAACGGGGTGACGCCCGCCGACTCGGTGGGGAACCACACCCGGGCGTCGCCGTCGAGGGCCATGACCCGCAACGTCGGCCCCGCGCCCGCCGCCGTCGCCGGCAGGAGCCCCGAGCCGACCACGACGGCGTCGTTCGCCATGCAGACGCCTTCGATGAGGGTCCCCGGCGCCGGGAGCCTCTCCCAGGTGTCGTCCTCGGGCGAATAGGTCCAGATCTGGCGGCTGGCGAGGACGCCGAAGCCGTCTCGGGCGCCGAGGACCACCACGGCCCGGCCGTCGGAGGTGGTGCCGACGGCCTCGCGCTGCCCGTTGCTGATCAGCTTCAGCTGGTCGGGCACCTCGACCTCGCGCCACTCGTCGTCGGGGACCGAGTACACGGCGGCCCGATAGCCGCCGCCCGGGCAGCCCAGGTCCTCCTCGGCCTCGCGGCACATCGGCCCGACCACGAACACCTCGTCACCGACCGGCACCGCCGCCGGTGCCACCGCCAGGGCCCGGTCGAAGGGGGCATCGGGCAGGGTGTCCACGTCCCCGCTCACGGGATCGATCAGGGCGGCGTTGTCCAACGGCTCCGAGGAGCGGACCGTCTCGGTGTCCCGGGGCACGGGCGTGCCGCCGTAGACGAAGAGCTGCTCGCCGGTCCACGCCAGCGCGGGCGAGCCGCGGCGGGCCCAGTCGTCGCCACCGTCCCCCCGGAGCACGCCGAAGGACCACCAGAGCACGACACCGGCCACCACGACCACGATCAGCCACCCGTACCAGGTGCCGTCGCTGCCCCAGGACCTCGATCCGAACCTCAGTGCCCACCTCCGCGTCGTGCCGCCGGGGGCCGAGGTTAGGCAGCCCGGCCCCCGTCACAATGGCCCCCCACCCGCGGGACGCAACTACCTTCGCCCCATGGGGCTGACCTGGGGCGTGCACACGGGGTTGCAGAACACCACCGTCGACGAGCTGAAGGACCTCTGGCACCGCATCGAGGACCACGGCTTCGACTGGATCTCGATCTGGGACCACTTCTACGCCGCCGACCTCGGCGGCACCCACAGCCTGGAAGCGGTCGCCGCCCACACCGCGCTGGCCATGGAGACCGAACGGGTCCGGGTCGGCTCCCTCGTGTACTGCGCCGGCTACCGCCACCCCGCCGTGCTGGCCAACGCCATCACCACCATCGACCACCTGTCGGGCGGCCGGGTCGAGCTCGGGCTGGGCGCGGGCTGGGCGGTCGGCGAGTACCAGGCCTACGGCATCCCGTTCCCCGGGGCGGGTGAGCGCCTCGACATCCTGGAGGAGGCCGTCCAGTGCATCCGGGGCCTGCTCAGGGAGGACCGGACCGACTTCGCCGGTGAGCACTTCACGCTGACCGACGCGGCCAACGACCCCAAGCCGGTCCAGGCCGAGCTGCCCATCTGGATCGGGGGCGGCGGCGAGAAGCGGACGCTGGCCATCGCCGCCCGGTACGCCGACGGCTGGAACATCCCCTTCGTCGCCCCCGAGGTGTTCGCCCACAAGCGTGGGGTGCTGGCCGAGCACTGCGCCACGATCGGCCGGGACCCCGCCGACATCCGCTGCGCCGTCAACGTGGGCGCGGCCACCGACCTCGACGGGCTGCGGGCCCAGTTCGGCGGCATGACCGACTACGCCCGGCCCGGCTGCCTCGTCGGCTCCCCCGACGAGATGGTCGACCAGATCGGCGCCTTCGTGGACGCCGGGGCCGACCAGATCAACCTCGCCATCCGGGCCCCGTGGGACCTCGGCGTCCTCGACGCCCTGGCCGAGGCCCGTACCCGGTTCGGCTCATGAGCGACGCCCCGATCCTGCCCGAGGACTTCCGCTTCGGGGTCGCCACGTGCGGCTTCCAAGTCGAGGGCGGCCAGAACGGCCCGGGCGAGCCGGCCAACAACTGGTTCGACTGGGAGGCCGAGGGCCGCGTCGAGCCGTCGGGGATCGCCGTCGACTTCTGGAACCGGTACGAGGAGCACCTCGACCGGGTCGCGGCCATGGGCTGTGACGCCTTCCGCCTGTCGGTCGAGTGGTCCCGGTGCGAGCCCGCCGACGGCCAGGTCGACGACACCGCCGTCGACCGCTACCGGGACATCCTCGCCGCCTGCCACGACCGGGGCCTACAACCGCTGGTCACGCTGCACCACTTCACGCATCCCTACTGGCTCGGGGTGGACTTCTGGCTCGACCCCGGGTCGCCCGAGCGCTTCGCCGCCTGGGTCGCCACGCTGGTGCCCCGTCTGGCGGACCGGTGCACCAACTGGGTCACGCTCAACGAGCTGAACATCCTGGCCCTGAGCTCGTACTGGCTCGGGGCCTTCCCGCCCGGGCGGCTACTGGCCACGAAGGACGCGGCGCGGGCCATCGACCACCTGCTCACCGCCCACGTGCTGGCGTACGACGCGATCCACCGGGTGCAGCCCGAGGCCGTCGTGGCCACCAACAACCTGTCGGTGTCGGCCTACTCGCTGGACCGGATGCTGGCCGACGTCCTACTCGCCCGACTGCACGGCGTCGGACGGGCCGACCTGGTGCCCTGGCTCGGCCGCCGCCGGGACGACTGGGAGCGGACCCTCGGCCCGGCCGGGGTCAAAGAGCGGGCCGTGCGCACGTTGGCGGCCAAGGCCATCCCCCTCGGCGAGGCCATTCCCCGCACCGTCGAAGCCGTCTACGCCAGCCCCCACGTCTGTACCCAGGACGTCACCCAGCTCGACTTCTACGACCCCGGCGTCGGCCACCAGCTCCAGGGGCCCGGGGCCCGCACCGCCGGTGGGCGCACCACCGAGCCCGGCCTCCCCCTGTGGGACCAGACCCACCACGCCGCCGCCTTCGCCGTCTACACCGAGGCCGCCGTCGCTCCCGACCGTGAGGTCTGGATCGTGGAGAACGGGATGTGCCACCGGGTCCGCAACGGCCGGGCCTACGACCGCCGCGACGGACTGACCCGGCCCCGCATGCTGCGGGAGCACCTGGGCGCCATGGTCGGCCTGATCGACCGGGGCGTTCCCGTCGGGGCGTACTACCACTGGACGCTCGCCGACAACTACGAGTGGGGCAGCTACCAGCCCCGCTTCGGCCTGTTCGGTGTGGACCGGGAGCGGGGCACCCGCATCCTCGACACCGACGCCCACGGCGACGACTCGGCGGGCGCCTACCGGCGGATCATCGAGAGCCTGCGGACCGGCGACCGCGCCGTACTGCAGCCGTGAGCGACCGGCGGGTCGACCCGCTGACCGGGGCGCAGGTGCGGATCGTGGCCGCCCGCCAGAGTCGGCCCAACCAGCCCCGGACCGACCAGTGCCCGTTCTGCGTCGGGGGCCTCGAGGCCCCCGAGCCCTACGACGTCAAGGCCTTTCCGAACCGCTGGCCGCCGATGCCCGACGACCGCTGCGAGATCGTCCTCTACACCTCCGATCACGACGCCACCTTCGCCGAGCTCGGCCAGGCAGGGGCCCGCAGGGTCGTCGACCTCTGGGCGGAGCGCACCGCCACCCTCGGCGCCCGCGACGACGTGGCCTACGTCCTCGTGTTCGAGAACCGCGGCCCGGAGGTCGGGGCCACGATCCCCCATCCCCACGGCCAGATCTACGCCTACGACGAGGTCCCCCCGGTCCCCGCCGGGGAGCTGGGCGCCGACGCCTGCCCGCTGTGTGAGACTTCAGCCGACGAGCGGCTCGTGCACGAGGTCGGCGGCTGGCAGACGAGCGTCCCCGGGGCGGCGGACTGGCCCTACGGCCTGCTGATCGCCCCGGCGGCCCACCTCCCGGACCTGCCCAGCCTCGACGAGACCTCCCGAAACGGCCTGGCCGACGCCCTGGTCGACGCCTTCGGCCGGCTCGACCGGCTCTTCGACGAGCCGATGCCGTACATGGCCTGGTTCCACCAGCGCCCGACGGACGGCGGCGAGTGGCCCACGGCCCACGTCCATCTCCACATCGCCCCGTTCCACCGCTCCCCCGGTACGCCACGATTCGTCGCCGCCGCCGAAGTCGGCGCCGGCATCTTCTTCAACCCCGTCGCCCCCGAGGCCGCCGCCCAAGCCCTCCGCGATGCCTGACCCACCTGGTTCTGGCGGCTGCAGCGCGCGGCCCAGCGCGCAGGAGAGCCGCCAGAACCCGTTCGCTGTCGTTCTGGTGGCTGCGGTGCGCGGCCCAGCGCGCAGGAGAGCCGCCAGAACGGGGTGTCGGACGTGATACGGGCGCGGGCGCCGGGGCGGGTGAACCTGATCGGGGACCACACCGACTACCTGGGCGGGCTGGTGCTGCCGATGGCCATCCACCTCGGGACGACGGTCGAGGGCGATCCGGGGGGCGACACGGTCACCCTCACCTCCGCCGACCAGCCCGAGCCCGCCGTCGTCCCCCTCGACGTGGAGGACCCGACGGCAGTCGAGCCCGGGTGGGCCCGCTACGTCGCCGGCGTCGTGGCCGAGGTCCGCCCGACGGCCGGCTTCACCGGCACCGTCGCGACGACCCTGCCCATCGGCGGCGGACTGTCCTCCAGCGCGGCCCTGGAGGTCGCCGTCGCGCTCGCTCTCGGCTTCGAGGGGACCCCGCTCGCCTTGGCGGAGGCCTGCCAGCGGGCCGAGCAGCGGGCTTCGGGCGTGCCCTCCGGGATCATGGACCAGCTCGCCTCGGCCGCCGGGGTGGAGGGCCACGCGCTCCTCATCGACTGCCGCGCCCTCGACCTCCGCCCGGTGCCCGTCCCCGACGATGTCGAGGTCGTCGTGGTGGACTCCGGCGAGGCCCGCACGCTGGTCGGCTCCGCGTACGCCGAGCGCCGGGCGCAGGCGGAGATGGCCGAGGCCGCGATCGGACCGCTGCGCGACGCCGTCACCCTCGACCTGCAACGCCTGGAGGACCCCGCTGGTCCGGGCGCGAGCCCGTCACGTCATCACCGAGAACGCCCGCGTCTGGGCCTTCGCCGAAGCCCTGGCGGAGGGTTGGCCGGCCGAGGCCGGCGCGCTCATGGCCGCCAGCCACGCCAGCCTGCGAGACGACTACGAGGTGTCGACACCGGCACTGGACGCCCTCGTGGAGCGCCTGTCGGCCACGCCCGGCGTGCACGGCGCCCGCCTGACCGGTGCCGGCTTCGGCGGCTGTGTCGTCGCCCTCACGGAGCCGGGCGCGCTGGACGAGGGGTGGAAGGTCCGGCCCGCGGCCGGCGCCCGGGTGACGACGACCTAGCTGCCGCCGAGGAGCTGGTTCTTCTGGGCCTCGTACTGCTCCTCGGTGATGGAGCCCCGAGCGTGGAGGCCCTCGAGCTTCTCGAGCTGCTCGGCCACGCTCAGGCCAGGACCGCCGATGCTCTCGAGGTTGCTGCCGACCCGGTCGAACTTCCGGTTCTCGTTGGCCTCGCTCTGCCGGTAGATCTCGGCCTGGACGATGGCGGGCTTGCGGATGTCAGTGAAACGGGACGGGGTGGAGCCGGCCGACTCGATCTCCAGGTCGCCGGCGCCGAGGATGCGCTCGAACGGGCCCTGGTGGAAGACCACCGTGTTGATCCGGTCCAGCGGGATCTCGATGCCCCGCTTGGTGAGCACCCCGCTGCGGTAGATGACCCGGTCGCTGGTGATCACGAAGTTGGTCGTGGCCCACTGGGCGTAGCGGATCCCGAACCAGATGAGGGCGGCCAGGACCAGGATCCCGGCCGGGACCTGGATCCAGGGCTCGTCGGTCGTGACGGCCCAGATGCCGACGATCACGGCCAGCACGAGCACGCTCGTGCGGGGCACGAGGAACCACCAGTGCGGGCGGAGGTCCAGCTCGACCGTCTCGCCCTCGTTCAGGAGCTTCTCGGGATACGCCACGGCGGCGAGCGTAGTACCCGGCGGGTCAGGCCCAGCCGAGCTCGTCGAGGCGATCGTCGTCGATGCCGAAGTGATGCGCGACCTCGTGGATCACGGTGATCTGCACCTGCTCGACCACCTCCTCCTCGGTCCGACACATCGCCAGGAGCGGACGGCGGTAGATCTCGATGCGATCGGGCATCGGCAGGTTCCCGTACCCGCCGTAGTCCTCGCGCTCGGTCAGCGGTATGCCGTCGTAGCGGCCCAGCAGGCCCGGCTCCGGCGGGTCGTCGACGATCAGCACCGCGACGTTGTCCATCAGCGCCCCCAGGCCCTCGGGGATGTCGTCGAGGGCGTCGGCCACCAGATCCTCGAAGCGGTCCGGGGTGACGTGCACGGCGCCGGAACCTACCGCCGGCCCCTGGTCGTACGCTCCCGGGCGTGGACGGGGACGCGCTGCTCGGGGGCCTCGACGAGGCCCAGCGAGCCGCCGTGACCAGCCCCGCCGGGCCCCTGTGCGTCCACGCCGGCGCCGGCTCGGGCAAGACCCGGGTCCTCACCCGGCGCATCGCCCACCGGGCGGCGACTGGCGACCTAGACCCCCGCCATGCCCTCGCCCTCACCTTCACCCGCAAGGCGGCGGGCGAGCTGCGGTCGCGATTGCGTCACCTCGGCCTGCGCGACGACGTCGCCGCGGGGACCTTCCACGCCATCGCCTACGCCCAGCTGCGGGCCCGTTGGGCCGATCGGGGCGCAGAGGTGCCCCGGCTCATGGACCGCAAGCTGCGGTTCGTCGCCGATCTCCTCGGCCGGCGGCGGGAGAAGGCCCAGGACGTGGTGGGGGAGATCGAATGGGCCTCGGCCCGCCTCATCACGCCCTCGGAGTACCTGGACAGGGCGGCCCGGGCCGGGCGGCGGCCGCCGCTGCCCGGTGACGAGATGCCCCACCTGCTCGACCGCTACGCCGAGGCCAAGACCGAGTCCCGGGTGATCGACTTCGACGACCTGCTCCGCCTCACCCTGCGGGTCATGGAGCGGGACCCGCAGGCCGCCGCCGCCCAGCGCTGGCGCTTCCGGCACTTGTTCGTCGACGAGTTCCAGGACGTCAACCCGCTGCAGTACCGGCTGCTGCGGGGGTGGCTGGGCGACGGCGACGATCTGTTCGTCGTCGGCGACCCCCATCAGGCCATCTACGGCTGGAACGGGGCTGACGCCCGCTATCTCGACCGCTTCGAGGAGGCCTTCCCTGCCGACCGCTTCCCCCGGGTGGCGGTGCTGCACCTGCGGGACAACTACCGCTCGACGCCACAGGTCCTGGCCGCCGCCGCCGCGGTCCTGGCCACCAGCCGGCTGGTCGCCCATCGCCCCGACGGCCCCCTGCCCACGGTCACCGCGCACGCCGACGAGGCGGCGGAGGCACGAGCCATCACCCGCGACGTGCGGGAGTACCACGGCCCCGGCCGGCCGTGGTCGACCCAGGCCGTCCTGGTGCGCAGCAACGCCCAGGCCGCGGTGATCACCGAGGCCCTCGGCCGGGTGGGCATCCCCCACCGCCTCCGCGGGGCCGACCAGCTCCTCACCCGGCCCGCCGTAGCCGACGCCATGTCCCGTCTGCGCCAAGAGAGCTACGAGGCGGTCCTGGCCGACCTCCGCTCCCCGCCCGTCGACGATGACGACTCCGACGGGCGCCGGGAAGGCCCGGATGCGGCCCGCAAGGCGGAGGAGGCCGCGCGAGCTGCCGAGGACCGGGCCACCCTGGTCGTGCTGGCCCGGGAGTACGAGGCCCTGGACCCCTCGCCCACCGGCGCCGGCTTCGCCAGCTGGCTGGTTGCCGCGGTCCGCGCCGGCGAGGGCGGCGACCGCGACGTGGTGGAGGTGTCGACCTTCCACGCCGCCAAGGGCCTCGAGTGGCCGGTGGTGCACCTGGCCGGCCTCGAAGACGGGCTGGTCCCCATCGCCTACGCCACGACCCCGGGGGCCCGGGCCGAAGAGCAGCGCCTCCTCTACGTGGCGATCACCCGGGCCGAGGAGGAGCTGCGCCTGCACTGGTCCCGCACGCGAGTGCAGGGCGGCGAGGCACGGGAACGCAGCCCGTCACCGTGGCTGGCCCCGATCGAAGCGGCGCTGCTCGACCTGCAGGTGGCGTCCCGGCCGGTCGACGGCCGTCAGCACCTGACCGCACCCCGGGCTGATCTCCACGCCCACCACCCCGAGATGGACGCCGACCCCGACGCGGCCGTGGAACGCCTCGAAGCCTGGCGCGCCCAGGCGGCTCGGGCCGCCCGCGTCCCCGAGCAGGCGATCATCGACGACCGCACCCTCCACGCCATCGCCGACGTCCGGCCGGGCTCGACCGACGACCTCCAGGGGGTCCCCGGTCTCGGGCCGGTCAAGGCGGCCCGCTTCGGCGAGGCGCTCCTCGCCGCCCTCCACCCCGACTGACCCCGTTCGAGCAGATCGGGGTCAATCGGGATCGCGTAGGGCGCGGAGCTCGTCGACCCGCTCCTGGCTGATGCTGATGAAGATGCCCTCGGCCTCGGCGGTCAGCAGGTCACCGGCGTGGCAGTGGCCCGCGGTGTAGATCTTGCGCCCCTCCACCCCGGTGACCCAGGCCTCGAAGCGGAGCGGCGAGTGCAGGGGGGTCGGCGACCGGTAGCGGATGGTCAGCGTCCCGGTCATCCCGGGCCGCCCGCCGAGCGACTGGGCCGAGCCGAGGACCTCGTCGAAGGCCGCCGCCAGATAGCCGCCGTGGACACAGCCCGGGGGTCCCTCGTAGGCCGCGCCGAAGGTCACCCGTCCGTCGATGTGGTCGCCCTCCACCCGGATGACCACGGGCGGCGACAGCGGGTTGGCCAGGCCGATCAGGGGGCTGTGGTCGAAGAAGGCCTCCTGATCGCCGCCGGCGTTGGCCGCCTCGGCGAAGCCCTCGTAGGTGTTGCCCTGCGGGTACTGCTCGAACTCGGCGGCCAGACGCTCGAGCGAGTCGGCGGCGAAGCGCAGCGCCTCCTCGGGGGCAGAGGTCGCCACCAGCCGGTCGATCACCGTGCGCATCTGCCCGGCCAGCCGGCGCTGCTCCCTCTGCCGGGGGGTGAGATGGTCGTCGCCGAGCTCATGCCAGCGCTCGTGCAGCAGCTCGCGAATCTCCTCGGTCAGCTCCAGGGGCTCGTCGGCCGCGGCCATCAGGCGAAGTCCACCACGACGGGAGCGTGGTCCGAGGGCTTCTCGCCCTTGCGGGCGTTCCGGTCGATGAGGACGGCGCCGGCCCGGGCCGCCAGCGGCGGTGTGGCCAGCACGTGATCGATGCGCATGCCCTTGCCCTTGTGGAAGTTGCCGGCACGGTAGTCCCACCACGAGTAGAGGCCCCCGGCCTCGTAGCGCTGCCGGAAGACGTCGACGAAGCCCCAGTCGAGGAGCCCGGTGAAGGCCGTCCGCTCCGGCGCGCTGGTGTGGGTGGTGTCCACGTACAGCGCGGGGTCGTAGACGTCCCGATCGTCGGGGGCGATGTTCAGGTCCCCGCACAGCACGACGCTGTCCACCGCAGGGTCGAAGCGCTCGGCCAGGAGGGCCTGCAGCCGGGCCAGCCACGCCAGCTTCTGCTCGAACTGGGGGGCGTCGAGCGTGCGGCCGTTGGGGACGTAGGCGGTGATGACGTGGACGTCGCCACAGCGCACCGTCAGGAGGCGGGCCTCGACGTCGAGGTCGGCGTCCCCCAGACCGGGCCGGATGTCGTCGACGCCGATCCGGCTGGCGATGGCGACGCCGTTCCACCTCCCTTCACCATGGGGCACGACGTCGTAGCCCCACGCCGCGAAGTCCATGGCAGGGAAGGCGTCGTCCGCGCACTTGGTCTCCTGCAGGCACAGGACATCGGGCTGGAACTCCTCCACCCAGGCCTGCACCCGCGCCAGGCGGGCGCCGAGGGAGTTCACGTTCCAAGTGGCGATCCGCACCCGCGCACCGTACCGGCGGAGGTCGGGCCGCCTGCCTACGCTCGTGCGGTGAGCGAGCTTCCCGGCGAGGTCGTGTCGAGCATCCACAACCACCTGCAGAAGGCCCGGAGCGAGGCCGCAGCCATCGCGGACAGGAGCACGCGGCGCGCCGTCGAGTCCCTGGCCGCCACCACCGAGTTGCTGAAGGCCGTGCTTCGGCAGGCCGACTGAGCAGGTGGACGCGGTCCTCTGGCGGGACTACCTCTGCCCGTGGTGCTATCTCGGCCGTGACCGCACGGCCCTGCTGACCGAGCTGGGCGTCACCGTCGACGCCCGGTCCTACGAGCTGCACCCGGAGATCCCGCCCGACGGCCGACCCGTGCGCCCCGACGGGCGCTTCGCCGCGGTGCTCGCCCGCATCGGGGCCGAGGCCGACGAGGTGGGCCTGCCCCTGCGGGTGCCCACCCGCATCGCCAACACCCGGATGGCCCTGGAGACCGCGGAACTGGTGCGGGCCGGGTGGTCCGACGCCTTCGCCGCCGTCGACGCCGCCTTCTACGACACCCAGTGGGTGCACGGCCGGGACCTGGGCGACCCGGACGTGGTCGACGCCGTCCTCTCCGACCACCATGTGGATCCCGGTGCCGTGGCGGCCCGGCGGCAGGCCGGCGACGGTGCGCGGGCCCTGGACTCGGCCATGGACGAGGCCCGGGCCCACGACGTGACGGGGACCCCGGCCTGGTGGGTGGCTGACCGCCTCCTGATCCCCGGCGTGCAGGACCGTGACACCCTCGAACGCTGGATCCGACGTCTGGGTGACGCTCGGCCGAGCCACTGAACGGCGGCGCGGACGGTCGGTAGGCTCCGCCCCGATGGCTGACGCGCCCCGCGACTTCGAGGATCTCGGGCCCAACGAGTGGCTCGTGGACGAGATGTTCGAGCAGTTCCGGGCCGACCCCGCCTCAGTGAGCGAGAGCTGGCGGGAGTTCTTCGCCGACTACCGCACCAACGGGGACGCGCCGACCCCAGCGCCTGCTCCGGCCGCCGCACCGGCTGCCCCGCCCACTCCCGCGCCCGCGCCCGAGGCGGCGAAGGCCGAGGCGGCGGAGGTCCCGGTGGCCGACCCCGAGGGTGTCGCCATCAAGGGCGCCGCGGCCCGGATCGTCACCAACATGGAGGCCAGCCTCGGCGTCCCCACCGCGACCAGCTTCCGGGAGATCCCGGCCAAGCTGCTCGAGGTCAACCGCCGGGTCATGAACGGGTACCTGGGCCGGACCCAGGGCGGCAAGATCAGCTTCACCCACCTCATCGGCTACGCCGTCGTACGGGCCGTCGCCGACGAGGTCCCGGCCATGAACGCCAGTTACGTCGAGATCGACGGCAAGCCCCGCCTGGTCCGCCACCCGCACCTCGGCCTGGGCCTGGCCGTGGACGTGGCCAAGGACGACGGCTCCCGGACGCTGCTGGTGCCCTGCATCCGGGACGCCGACAGCCTCGACTTCCGGGGCTTCTGGCAGGCTTACGAGGACATCATCCGCAAGGTCCGCAACAACAAGCTCTCCCCCGACGACTTCGCCGGCACCACGGTCAGCCTCACCAACCCCGGCACCATCGGCACCGAACGCTCGGTGCCGCGCCTGATGCCCGGTCAGGGCCTGATCGTCGGCGTCGGCCGCCTCGACTACCCCGCGACCTACGAGGCGGCCGACCCCCGGGTGCTGGCCGACCTCGGCCTGTCCAAGGTCATCACGGTCAGCTCCACCTACGACCACCGCATCATCCAGGGCGCCGAATCCGGCCTCTTCCTCAAGCGGGTCCACGACCTGTTGCTGGGCGAGGACGGGTTCTACGAGGACGCGTTCCGCGCCCTCGGCGTGCCCTACGAGGCCGTGCAGTGGCGGCCCGACATCCATCCCCTGGACCGGGACCAGGCGATGCTCGACAAGCAGATGCAGGTCAACGCCGTCATCAACGCCCACCGCGTCCGGGGCCACCTCATCGCCGATCTCGACCCGCTGGCGGCCAAGGAGCCGCACATGCACGCCGAGCTGGACCCGGCGACCTACGGCCTGACCATCTGGGACCTGGACCGGGAGTTCCTCACCGGCACCCTCGGCGGCGCCGGCGACCGGCTGCCCCTGGGCGACATCCTGCGCATCCTGCGGGACGCCTACTGCCGCCGCATCGGCATCGAGTACATGCACATCCAGGAGCCGGAGGAGAAGCGCTGGATCCAGGAGCACGTCGAGGGCGTCGACAGCGACCTCAGCGCGGATGAACACCGCCACATCCTCGAACGGCTCAACTCCGCCGAGGCCTTCGAGCAGTTCCTGGGCAAGCGCTACGTCGGCCAGAAGCGCTTCGGCCTCGACGGTGCCGAGTCGGCCATCCCCCTGGTCGATGCCGTGCTCGAGGCCGCCGCCGAGCAGGGCCTCGACGGCGCGGTGCTGGGCATGGCCCATCGCGGCCGCCTCAACGTGCTCACCAACGTGGTCGGCAAGTCCTACGACCAGCTCTTCGCCGAGTTCGAGGGCTCGATCGACCCCGAGACCATCCAAGGCTCGGGCGACGTGAAGTACCACCTCGGCCAGTCGGGCAAGTACGTCAGCCGCACCGGCGCCGAGCTGCCCATCGAGCTGGCGGCCAACCCGTCCCACCTCGAGGCGGTGGACCCGGTCGTGGTCGGCATGGTCCGCGCCCGCCAGGACCTGATCGACCAGCCCGGGACCTTCTCGGTCCTGCCGCTGCTCCTCCACGGCGACGCCGCCTTCGCCGGCCAGGGCGTGGTGGCCGAGACCCTGCAGAGCAGCCAGATCTCCGGCTACCGGGTCGGCGGCACGATCCACCTGGTCATCAACAACCAGCTCGGCTTCACGACCCCGCCCGAGTCCGCCCGCTCCTCGGAGTACCCGACCGACGTCGCCAAGATGGTCGCCTCGCCGATCATCCACGTGAACGGCGACGACCCCGAGGCCTGCGTGCGGGCCGCCCGGCTGGCCTTCGCCTACCGGCAGCGGTTCCACAAGGACGTCGTGATCGACATGATCTGCTATCGGCGCTTCGGCCACAACGAGGGCGACGACCCGAGCTACACCCAGCCGCTGATGTACAAGAAGATCGAGGCCCGGCGTTCGGTCCGCAAGCAGTACACCGAGAGCCTCGTCAACCGGGGCGATCTGACGCTGGAGGAGGCCGAGCAGGCTCTCGACGACTTCCAGCGGCGCCTCCAGGACGCCCTCGACCAGACCCGGGAGCACGTTCAGGAGCTGGGTGAGCTCAGGGCCAAGCCCGCCCCACCGCCGATCGGCGTGCTCCCCCACGCCGAGACCAGGCTGGACCCCGACACCCTGGGGCGGATCTTCGCCGCCATCGACACGGTGCCTGAGGGCTTCACCGTCCACCCCAAGCTGGCCAAGCAGTTCGACACCCGGCGCGCCGCCTTCGCCGACGGCACCGGCGAGGTGGACTGGGGCCTGGCCGAGGCCCTCGCCCTGGGCTCGATGCTCGAGGCGGGCACCACCATCCGCCTGGCCGGCCAGGACAGCCGGCGGGGCACCTTTTCGCACCGCCATTCGGTGCTGGTCGACTACGAGACCGGCGGTGAGTACGTGCCCCTCGCCCACCTCGGCGACAAGCAGGGCAAGTGGTTCGTTTACGACTCGCTGCTGTCGGAGTATGCCGCCCTCGGTTTCGAGTACGGCTACTCGGTGGTGGACAAGGATGCCCTGGTCTGCTGGGAAGCCCAGTTCGGCGACTTCGTCAACGGGGCGATGATCATCGTCGACCAGTTCCTGGTCGCCGCCGAGGACAAGTGGGACCAGACCTCCGGGCTGGTCATGCTCCTCCCCCACGCCTACGAGGGCCAGGGCCCGGAGCACTCCTCCGGCCGCATCGAGCGCTTTCTGACCCTGTGCGCCGAGGACAACCTCCAGGTGGCCTATCCGTCGACGGCCGGGCAGTACTTCCACCTCATGCGCCGCCAGATGGTCCGGGAGATCCGCAAGCCGCTGATCGTCTTCACGCCGAAGTCGCTGCTGCGGGCCAAGCAGGCCCGGTCGCCCGTGGCCGAGCTGACCACCGGCACCTTCGAGGAGATCCTGGACGACCCTGGCGTCGTCGACCCGTCCGCCGTGAGAAGGGTCGTGCTGGCATCGGCCAAGGTGGCCCACGAAGCGATCGCCCGCCGTGACGCCACCGGCGCCCCGGTCGCCGTGCTCCGCATGGAGCAGCTCTACCCCTGGCCCGCCGACCGCCTCGCGGCGCTGGTCACCAAGTACCCCAGCAGCGAGTCCCTGGTCTGGTTGCAGGAGGAGCCCCGCAACATGGGCGCCTGGCGCTTCGCCAAGCGCTACCTGTTCGAGGGCTACGCCAGCCGCCTGTTCGTCCGGGCCGTCACCCGCCCCGAGTCCGCCAGCCCCGCGACCGGCAGCGCCGCCGTCCACAAGCAGGAGCAGGAACAACTCCTCGACGACGCCTTCTCCGGCCTGTAGACCACAGGTCCTCGGGCGGTTCACCGCCCCGTCGCTTCCCCCCGACACCACCCCACCCGTTCTGGCGCCCGATTGAGGCGTCCCCGCGCCGCAATGAGGCGCCAGTAGGAGGACCGTCTCGTTCTGGCCCGATTGAGGCGTCCCCGCGCCGCAATGAGGCGCCAGTACGGACGAGTCCAAGGGGAACCCATGGACGTCCACGCCCACGTGGTCGCGCTCGCCGCACAGCAGCACGGCCTCCTCACCGTCTGGCAGGTGATCGCTGCTGGCGGAACTCGCGACACGATCAAGCACATGGTGCGTTCCGGCAACTGGGAACGCCTGACACCGATGGTCCTGCGCCGAGCCGGGTCACCTTCGTCCGACGCACGGTCCACGCTCGCCGCCACCCTCGACGCGGGTCGTCGGGCAGCACTCTCCCACCACTCGGACGCAGCGTGGTTCGACCTCAACGGCTTCCGGTTGCGCCCGCTCCACGTGAGCCGCCTACGGGACGCGACCAGCACTCCCAGCCGGCTGTCGCGCGATCCACGAGCCCCGTTTGTTGCCCGACCACCACCTGACCGTGCACAAGGACGTCACGGTGGTCGTCCCCTCGAGGATCCCGTTCGACATCGCCTCCCTCGGCGACGCGACTGGAGCCGAACGCGCCCTCGACCGCGCCTGGGCCCGACATCTCCTGAACCACGCCAGCTCGATGCGGATGCTGGACGACCTCGCGGGGAAGGGCAGGAAGGGCATCACCCTGATGCGCGAGCTGCTCGACGCCCGCGGTCCGGACTACCGGCCGAACGACACCAACCTCGAGGACAGGTTCCAGGAGCTGTGCAAGGCCGTCGGTCTCGTCCTCGAACGGCAGCGCGACCTGCTCGCCATGGGCGAGTGGCTCGGCCGAGTCGACTTCGTCAGCGAGAAGCTGATGTTGGTCATCGAGGTCGACAGCGCCCTGTACCACGACGCCATCGTCGACCGGGTGGCCGACGCCGCTCGTCGGGACGCGCTGATCGCCGCCGGCTACCGCGTGCGCTCGTTCACCGACCAGGAGATCATCTTCGACCGACAGGGCACGCTGGCCCGCCTCCGAGCCATCCGTTCTGGCGCCTGATTGCAGCGCCCCGGCGCCTCAATCGGGCGCCAGAACGAGAGCACGGCCTGCTGGCGCCAGAACGGGGAGGGGCGGTCAGGTGAGAAGGTCGTGGGCGACGGCTTGCCAGAGCTCGGTGGAGAGTCGCAGGGATTCCTGATCGACGCGTTCGTCGTCACCGTGGAACATCACCGAGTAGTCCTCGTAGGTCATCTTCTGGCTGAAGAGGCCGAAGCCGTAGGCGGTCATGCCGAGCCAGCGGAAGAAGCGGGCATCGGTGGCGCCCACGGTGAGCATGGGCACGACCGCGCTGCCCTCGTACCAGCGGGGAACGAGGCGTTGGAGGCTCTCGTAGAGGGGCGTGTCGATGGGTGAGGCGCTGGGCGGCTCAGCGGAGTGGACGATCAGCTCGACCGAATCGGCCAGGTCGCCGATGGCCTCGTCCAGCATCCGACGCACGTCCTCCTCGGTCTCGGTGGGCACGATGCGGATGTCCAGGTCGATCTCGACGGCGTCGGGGACGACGTTGAGCTTGGTCCCGCCCCGGATGATCGTCGGGTTGACCGACGTGTGGGTGCAGGCGTGGAACAGCCGGGCCATGGCGTCCGGGTAGTCGTCCAGCGCCTCGAGGAACCGGTCCGGGTCCATCAGGGGGGCGGTCATCTCCTCGGGGAAGCCGATGCCCTCGAGGAACCCCGTCCAGGTCTCGTGGATGCGGGTCTCGGGCCGGAAGCTCGACACCCGGCGCACGATCTCGGCGGCCTTCACCAGGGCGTTGTCGACCTTGTAGCTCTGCGAGCCGTGGCCCGGCGTGCCCGTCACCCGCAGGGTGCACCAGAACGAGCCCTTCTCGGCCACGATCAGGGGCAGCTTCAGCCCGCCCGGGGTGACCGTGGGCATCCCGCCGGACTCGGTCAACACGTAGTCGGCGCCGACAGCCTCCGGCGCGTGCTCGGTCAGCCAGGCCGCCCCGTGGCTGCCGAGGGCCTCCTCGTCGGCGACGGCCAGGTAGATCAGCGTCCCCTTCGGTCGGAACCCCTCGTCGGCCAGGCGACGGGTGGCCACCGCCATCGACGCCGTCAGGTTCAGCATGTCCACCGCGCCCCGGCCCCAGACCTCGCCGTCGATCAGCTCGCCGCCGAAGGGGTCGTGGCGCCAGCGCTCGGGACTCACGGGCACGACGTCGGAGTGGCCCATCAGCAGCAGGGACGGCGCCTCCGGGTCCGAACCCTCGATGCGGGCCACCAGGCTGGTGCGCCCCGGCTCCGGCTCGTAACGCTGCAGGTCCAGCCCGGGACCGTCCAGCACCTGGGCGAGCACGTCGGCGCTGCGGTCCTCGTGGCCCGAGGCCACGCTCCCGTCGTTCACGCACTCGTTGCGGATGAGCTGCTGGAGCAGCTCGGTGACCTCGCCGGTCAGCTGGTCGGCCATGCCTCGGACACTAGGCCGTGGCCCCGCGGCCGATGCCGGCCCACCGCGGGTTCCGCGGAATCGGCCCCGGTGGATGATCTACTGGACAGAACATGACCGATTCAGAAGCGTCGGGCGGGGGCCACGTCGTCGTCGACGGCTCCAACATCGCCACCGAAGGACGCTCCCAGCCCAGCCTCGAGCAACTCGACGAAGCCGTCCGCTCGTTCCTCGAGGAGCACCCCCACGACACATTGACGGTGGTGGTGGACGCCACGTTCGCCCACCGCATCGACCCGTCCGAGCGCGACGAGTACGAACTCGCCGTCGCCGCCAACGAGCTGCTGACCCCGCCCGCCGGGGCGATCGGTCGAGGTGACGCCTTCGTGCTCCAGATCGCCGACCGGGCCGGCGCCACCGTCCTGTCCAACGACTCCTTCCAAGAGTTCCACGGCGACTACACCTGGCTGTTCGATGAAGGGCGCCTCATCGGCGGCAAGCCGGTGCCCGGCGTGGGCTGGGTCTTCGTGGCCCGCTCCCCCGTGCGCGGCCCCGCCAGCCGACGCTCGGTCTCGGACGCCAAGCGGCGCGAGGACCGCAAGGAACCCCGGAGCCGGGACGCCACCCCCGCGGTGCGGGACCGCGAGCGGCGCGAGCGGCGGCCCCGCAATCAACCTGTGGAGGCGGGCAAGCAGGCCGAAGAGCCCGAACAGGAGCCCACCGGTCCTGAAGGTCCCGACGCCGCGTCGAAGTCGTTCCAGCGCTTTGCCAAGGCCTACCCGCTCGGCGCCACCGCCGAAGGCACCGTCGAGGGCTTCGCCTCCCACGGCGCCTACGTGATCGTCGGCGGGGTCCGCAGCTACATCCCGCTCAGCGCCATGGACGACCCGGCCCCCAACGCCGCTCGCCAGGTCCTCGACCAGGGCGAGACCCGGGAGTTCGTCGTCGACAGCATCGACTGGGAGCGGGAGGGCCTCGACCTGGCCATCCCCGGTTTCGAGTCCGACGAGGCCAAGGCCGCACCGAAGCAGAAGGCGCCGCTGCCCGACGACTCGGCGGCCAAGCGTCGCCGCCGGTTCGGCCGCCGCCGCAAGGACGAGTAGCCCTCAACCGCCTCAGCGCTCCCTAGCCTGCGTCCCCGACATGGCTGCGCAATTCATCTACACGATGCACAAGGTCGGGCGTTTCCATCCGCCCGCCCGCCAGGTGCTCGAGAACATCAACCTGAGCTTCTACCCGGGCGCCAAGATCGGCGTGATCGGGACCAACGGCTCCGGCAAGTCCACCCTCCTGCGGATCATGGCGGGCCTGGACGACGACTACTCCGGCGAGGCCCGCCTCACCCCCGGCTTCACCGTCGGCCTGCTCGAACAGGAGCCGCACCTGGACGAGACCAAGGACGTGATGGGCAACGTCATGGACGGCGTGGGCGAGGTCTCGGCCCTGCTCCAGGCCTACGACGAGGTCCTGGCCGGCTGGTCGGACCCCGACGCCGACTTCGACAAGTTGGGCGCGAAGCAGGCCGACCTCGAGGCCAAGATCGAGGCCGCCGGCGCCTGGGACCTCCAGCGCATGATCGAGATCGCCATGGACGCCCTGCGCACGCCACCGGGCGACGCGGCCGTCGCCACCCTCTCCGGTGGCGAGAAGCGCCGGGTCGCGCTCTGCCGCCTCCTGCTGTCCAAGCCGGACCTGCTGCTCCTCGACGAGCCCACCAACCACCTCGACGCCGAGTCGGTGGCCTGGCTGGAGCAGACCCTGGCTAAGTACGAGGGCACCGTCGTGGCCGTCACCCACGATCGCTACTTCCTCGACAACGTCGCCCAGTGGATCCTCGAGCTGGAGCGGGGCAAAGGCCTGCCCTTCGAGGGCAACTACAGCTCTTGGCTCGAGCAGAAGCAGATCCGCCTCGAGCAGGAGCAGCGCTCCGACGACGGCCGCCGCCGCACCCTGGCCCGTGAGCTGGAGTGGGTGCGCATGGCCCCCAAGGCCCGCCAGGCCAAGGGCAAGGCCCGTCTCAACGCCTACGAGAAGCTCCTCAAGGAGTCTCAGGAGGCCGACCGCGCCCACAAGACCCTGCAGATCGAGATCCCCTCCGGCCAACGCCTCGGCGACCAGGTCATCGAGGTCACCAACCTCCGCAAGGCCTTCGGCGACAAGCTCCTCATCGAGGACCTGAGCTTCTCGCTGCCCCCCGCCGGCATCGTCGGCATCATCGGGCCCAACGGCGCGGGCAAGACCACCCTGGCCCGCATGCTCACCGGCCAGGAGGAGCCCGACGGGGGCGAGATCACGATAGGCAAGACCGTCGACCTGGCCTACGTCGACCAGTCCCGGGACAGCCTCGACCCGGAGAAGACGGTGTACGAGGAGATCACCGACGACTACGACCAGCTGACCATCGGCGACGTCGAGGTCAACAGCCGGGCGTATGTGGCCTCGTTCAACTTCAACGGCTCCGACCAGCAGAAGAAGGTCGGCACGCTGTCGGGGGGCGAGCGCAACCGGGTCCATCTGGCCAAGGTCCTGCGCCGAGGCGGCAACGTCCTCCTGCTGGACGAGCCCACCAACGACCTCGACGTGGACACCCTGCGGGCCCTCGAGGCCGGGCTCGAGTCCTACGCCGGCTGCGCCATCGTGATCAGCCACGATCGATGGTTCCTCGACCGCATCGCCACCCACATGCTCGCCTTCGAGGGCGACAGCCAGGTGCGCTGGTTCGAGGGCAACTTCTCCGACTACGAGGAGTGGCGCCACAAGGAGCTGGGCGTCGCCGCCGACCAACCCCACCGCATCAAGTACAAGCCCCTCGCCCGCAGCTGAGCCAGGGCGTCAACCTCGCCGGTCGAACACATCGGTGGCGACGGTCACGGCATCTTCCTGGCTGCCGTCGTCGGACCCGCAGCCCGAACCAACAGCCCGCCGGCGAGCACTAGCCGCCACCATTGCCTGCCGTCGGCTGCTCATGCGCCGTTGGCAGTGGGAGCCGCACCGCTGGCCGCGGAGAACGGCGGGGGCCCGAGGATCTCGACGCCACCGTGCTCCTGGGCCGACGCCTGCACGCGGGCGAAGTCGACGGGTCCGTCGATGCGGTCACCGTCCGTCGGCTCGCTGGCGTGGCGGAAGAAGGCCTGGCCGGTCCCGGGGGTCTGCCAACAGAGCATCCGGGTCTCCGCCGACGCCATGAAGGCATGGGGCACACCTCGCAGGGCGACGGCGAACCCGCCGGCCCGGAGTGCGTGATCCTCGCCGTCGGCGAGGATCACGATTTCGCCCTCCAGGACGTAGAACGCCTCGTCCGCCCCTGGGTGGGTGTGGAAGGGCGTCATCTTCCCCGCCTCCATGTGGTCCTCGAAGCACAGGAAGGCGCCGCCCGTCTCTTCTGCGGTCGCCTTCCAGGTGTGGAGCCCACCCCCGAAGAACCAGCGCTTCTCCCCCTCGCCGCTCTGGCGGATGGTCGTGTCCGGGGTGGTCATGGCGGCTTCTCTCGGTCGAGGTTCATGGGACTCTAGTACCATGATGAACCTACGGTACCATTACCGAGATGTCAACGGCCCCTTACGAGTCGACCGGCCGGACCGGCCAGAAGCAGCGCACCCGCCAGGCCCTCGTCGACGCGGCGCGGGGGCTCGTGACCGACGGCCACACCCCCCACGTCGAAGATGCGGCCGAAGCGGCGGGCATCTCCCGGACCACCGCCTACCGCTACTTCCCGAACCAGCGGGCCCTGCTCGTCGCCGCCCACCCCGAGACCGAGGCCTCGTCGCTGCTGCCGACCATGGAGTCCGAGGACCCGGGCGTCCGCCTCGACGCCGTTGTCGAGGCCTTCACCAACCTCATCGCCGCCACCGAGTCCCAGCAGCGCACGATGCTTCGCCTCTCGCTGGAGCACGACGCCGGCGCGCACGCCCCCGGCCTCCTCCGCCATGGCCGAGCGATCAGTTGGATCGCCGAGGCGCTCGCCCCGCTCCAGGGGACGCTGCCCGATGACGAGCTGCAGCGCCTGGTCCTCGCGGTCCGGGCCACGACCGGCATCGAGGCCCGCGTCTGGCTGGTCGATGTAGCCGGGCTGTCGGGAGCGGAAGCCACCGAGCTCATGCGGTGGTCGGCGCGCGCCCTCTATCGGGCCGCCGTCGACGACCTTGCGGCCGGCCGGGACGAGTGACCCCGCGCTCACGGCGCATCGAGGACTTCAGCTTCTCCCTGCCCCCAGCCGGCATCCAACCCGCATCTAACCCCGGGCCGGGCGGGCCCGGACGTGCATGCGTTCGCCCTGCTTGCCGAAGATGCTGAGGAACTCGACCGGCTGATCGTCCGCCGGCCCGAACCAATGGGGGGTCCGGGTGTCGAACTCGGCGGCCTCACCGGGAACGAGGACCAGGTCGTGGTCCTCCAGCACCATGCGCAGGCGCCCACTGAGCACGTAGAGCCACTCGTAGCCCTCGTGCACCTTCAGCTCGGGCTCCGGCCGGTCGGTCCTCCCGTCGATGACCGTCTTGAACACCTGGAGCTCACCGGGTCGACGGGTCAGCGGGTAGACGGTCCGGTCACTGCGTCGGGTCGGTCGCGGGGTGACCCGGGGGTCGTGCGAGGCCTCGGGCCCGAGGAGGTCCTCCATCGGGACGCCGTGCACGTGGGCGAGGGCGAGCAGGTGCTCGAGACCGGGCCGACGCCGGCCCGACTCCAGACGGGAGAGCGTGCTGGACGAGATGCCACTCGCCTCGGCGAGCTCCGCCAGGGTGAGCTCGGCCCGCTGCCGGAACCCCCGCAGCCGGGGGCCGAGGTCCCGGAGCGCGTTCTCGACGTCCATGTGACGAGCTTGCCAGATCAGCAAGGTCCATTGCCATCGGACGAGGTTTGACGCATCCTGGCGCCATGACGACGAACTGGGACGTGGTGGTGGTCGGCGGTGGTGCGGCGGGGCTGAGCGCCGCGGTGATGCTGGGACGGTCACGGCGGTCGGTCGTGGTGATCGACGCCGGCGACCCCCGCAACGCCCCCGCCGAGCACATGCACGGGTTCCTGGGCCACGACGGCCTCGGGCCACTGGAGCTCCTGGCCCGTGGCCGGGCGGAGGTCGAGCGCTACGGCGGCACGATCCGGTCCGGCGAGGTGGTGGCGCTGCGGGGGTCCCGCGACGACTTCACCGTCACGACCGCCGACGGCGAGGACCTGCACGCCCGCCGCGTGGTCGTCACGACCGGCCTCACCGACGAGCTGCCGGACATCCCCGGCCTGCGCGAGCGGTGGGGCCGTGACGTCCTGCACTGCCCGTACTGCCACGGTTGGGAGGTACAGGACCAGACCATCGCCGTCCTCGGCACCGGCCCCCGGTCGGTGCACCAGGCCCAGCTGTTCCGCCAGCTGTCCGACGACGTGACCCTGCTCACCAACGAGACCGTCGACCTGACCGACGCGGACCGGGACGACCTGGCCGAGCGCGGGATCGCCCTGCGGTCCGGTGCGGTCGAGGGGGTCGTGGTGGCCGACGACCAGATCACCGGCGTGCGGGTGGGGGGCGATCTGGTGCCCTGCACCGCCGTCGTGGTCGGTCCCCGCGCGTCGGCCCGCGCCGGGCTGCTGGCTTCGCTCGGCCTCTCGCCGACCGCGCACCCAGCCGGCGTCGGCGACCACGTGGCCGCCGACCCCATGGGCCAGACCGAGGTGCCCGGCGTCTTCGTCGCCGGCAACGTGAACGACCCGGCCGCCCAGGTCGTGACCGCGGCCGCCGCCGGCACCAAGGTGGGGGCCACCGTCAACGCCGATCTGCTCGGCCTCCTGCCCTGAGCGAGGGGGCGCTGGACCTCACGGAGCCGGCACCACCGTCCGATGGGAGGCCATGAGCGAGATCGCGAGCCGCACCCTGCACCTCGTCGTGTTCCGGGCCATCAGCCTGGCCGGCAACCTCGTCGTCCTGCCCTTCGCCGTCGCCGGGCGTCGAACCCACCGCTGAACTCCGGCGGGCCTGCCAGGATCGGGGCGTGCGCTACTCGTTCACCGAGCCGATCTGGGAGCACCACGGCGAGGGGTCCTGGCACTTCATCACCCTCCCCCACGCCGTCACCGACGAGATCGACGAGCTGACCGAAGGTCGGCAACGGGGGTTCGGCTCCGTCCGGGTCCAGGTGACCGTCGGGGCGACGACCTGGGCCACCTCGATCTTCCCGGACACCAAGGCCGGGTCGTTCGTACTCCCCGTCAAGAAGGCAGTGCGCCGGGCCGAGGGCCTCACCGACGGCGATGAGGTCCCGGTGGAGCTGGCGCTGCTCGACTCGGCCTGAAGCGAATTCGCTTGCCCGGGCCGGGCCCGCCGAGTCGACTTCGCCCATGCAGGACTACGAGCCCGTCATGAGCTTCGGACCCGAGACCGCCGCCGTCTACGACGAGGAGGAGGTCCGGGGCGACGAGTCCGAGACGGTGGCGTTCCTCGCCGACCTGGCCGGCGACGGCCCCGTCCTGGAGCTGGCCATCGGCACCGGCCGGATCGGGCTACCGCTGGCGGCGACCGGCGCACGGGTCGACGGCATCGAGCTGTCCGAGGCGATGGTGGCCCGCCTGCGGGAGAAGCCCGGCGGCGCCGACCTCGACGTGACGATGGGCGACATGGCGGAAGTCGAGCTCCCCGGCCGGTACCGGCTCGTGTACGTCGTGTTCAACACCTTCTTCAACCTGCTGACCCAGGAGGCCCAGGTCCGCTGCTTCGAGCGGTCGGCGGCCCACCTGGCCGGCGACGGCGTCTTCGTCATCGAGGCGGGCACGCCCTGGTGGCTCCACGGCCTCGACCGGGGCCAGTACGTCGAGGCCGAGGAGATGCGGCCCGACCGGGTGACCCTCGACGTCGGCCGGTACGACGCGGCCACCCAGATCTACGACGAGAGCCACGTGTCGATCGGCACCGACGGCATCCGGCTCTCCCCGATCGTGACCCGCTACTGCACACCCGGCGAGCTCGACCTCATGGCCCGCATCGCCGGGCTCCGCCTGCGTGACCGCTGGGGTGGCTGGCAGGGTGAGCCCTTCACCGGGGACAGCGCCAGGCATGTCTCCGTCTGGGGCCACTGAGTCGACGACACCGACAACGACGCGACCACGGGGCGTGGGTGTCGGGCCCGCGCCATCGGGGGCACGAATCCCACCCGCCGTGACCGCCCACCGTTCTGGCGCCTGATTTCCGGCCCCTGACCGGCAAATCGGGCGCCAGAACCAGCCCACGCCCCGTCCTTGCATCGGTGTCGTTGTCAGAGCTGTTCGAACAGCACCACCAGGGTCATGCCAACGGCGAGGGTGACGAGGACGTTCTTGGTCCAGAAGGCGACGATCGTGGCGACGACACCGGCGAAGAACCGCGGCTGGGTGAGGTCGAAGGTGCCGCCGGGGCGGACGAACGAGGGCAGCACCAGCGCGGCCAGGGCGGCCGGCGGGATCATGCGCAGGATGCGCTGGAGGTAGATCGGCGGGTCCGCCATGCGGTGGGCGACGCCGAGGAAGCTGATGCGGGCCAGAAAGGTCCCGGCTCCCGCCAGCACGATGGTCACCCAGACCCGGGCGGTCTCGGTCACGGGTCCTCCGGGGAGAGGCGCCAGTCGGCGATGGCCCCCGCGGCGATGCCGGCAACGGCACCCAGGACGATGGCCCCGTCCGCCAGCGGCGTGCCCGCCACGACAATCGCGCCGACTCCGCCCACGACGGCGGCAACCGCGGTCGGACGGTCCGAGACCGCCGGGACGAGCAGAGCCAGGAAGCAGAGCGGGATGGTGAACTCGAGCGGGATCGACTCCGGGATGCTGTTGCCGACCAGCGCCCCGAGCAACGTCGTCACCTGCCAGTTCACCCAGAGCAGGAGGGCGATGCCCATGTAGTACCGAAGCCGGTCCGGCTTGGGGGCGCCCTTGCTGTAGTAGGTGATCGAGAGGGCGTAGGCCTGATCGGTCAGTACGTAGGCCGCCCCCGCCCGCCGACGGAACGACTCGTGGCCCAGCCACGGCGCCAGCGAGGCCGAGTACATGACCATGCGCAGGTTGATGAGCCAGGCCGTCGCCACCGCGACGGCGATCCCGGAGCCGCCCGACAGGAGGTCGATCGCCGCCAGCTGGGACGCCCCGGCGAACACCACCACCGAGAACCCCAGCGCCCCCGTCCACCCGTAGCCCGCCTCGACCGCCGATGCCCCGGCCACGAAGCCGAAGGGGATCACCCCGATGGCAATGGGCAGGACGGCGCGGGCCCCCTGAACCTCCGGCCGGACCCGGTCGGTCACGAACGGGTCAGGACCAGCGAGGCCGCCAGCGGGCCACCACCCGCGGCCGCCACCGCCACCTCCGGGTCACCGGCGACCTGACGCTCCCCCGCCTCGCCCCAGAGCTGGGTGCACGCCTCGTGCAGGAATCCGTAGCCGTGCAGCCGGCCGGCCGAGAGCTGACCACCGTGGGTGTTGAGCGGCAGTTCGCCATCCCGGGCGATGCGCCGGCCGCCCTCGATGAACGGCCCGCCCTCCCCGTGGGCGCAGAAGCCCAGGGCCTCCAACCAGCAGAGGGTGATGAAGCTGAAGCCGTCGTAGAGCTCGACGACGTCGACGTCGGCCGGCGCCAGGTCCGACCGCTCCCACATCATCTTCCCGGCGTCGCGTGCGGCCATCGTGGTGAGGTCGTCGAACTGGTCCCAGGAGTTGCGACCGCGCAGGGCCGAGCCCACGGCCTCGATCTTGACCGGCGGACGGCGCAGGTCACCAGCGGTCTCCGCCGCGCTGACGATCACGACCGTGCTGCCGTCGGCGGGCACGTCGCAGTCGTACAGGCACAGGGGCTCGGACACCATGCGGACGTTCAGGTAGTCGTCCATGGTCATCGGCTCGGTGTAGATGGCCTTCGGGTTCAGCGCCGCGTTCTTCCGGGCGTTCAGAGCGATCTGGGCCAGCTGCTCCCGGGTGGTGCCGAACTCATGGAAGTGGCGCTGGGCCATCATCCCGATCCAGTTGGCCGCCGAAGCGGCACCGAAGGGCAGCGTCCACTGCATGAAGCCGTCGGCCCGGTAGCCACCGCCACCGCCACTACCGCCGGCCGTGACCGACGCCCGGCCATGGTCGCCCTGGGCCGATGCCTCCCACACGGTCCGGAAGCAGACGACGTGCCGGCACAAGCCGATGGAGACCGCGGCGATGGCGTTGATCACCGAGCCGAACTGCCCGGGGGACTCCACGCCGCCCGAGAACCACTCCAGCTCGAGGTGCAGCGCCTCCTGCAGCTCGGTGACCCCGACCCCGGAGAACCCCGGTGGGACGCTCATGTTGCCGGGGTAGGTCGAGATGCCGTCGATGTCCTTCACCGTCAGGCCGGCGTCGTCGAGGGCATCGAAGGTGGCCTCGATGGTCAGGTCCACGGGGTCCCGGTAGATCCGTCGGCCGATCTGGCTCTGGCCGACCCCGCTGATGACCGCATTCCGCTCGCCCCGGTTGCTCACCCTCTCGGTGTACCAGACCTCACACCACGGGCCGCGCGGCCGACGAGTACTCCATGGCAGCGACCGCGACCGCCACTCGCTCGGCCCGCCGTGCGACGCGGGCCAAGAAGCCGGTCTGGAAGAGCAGAGCCGTGTTCCGCCTCATCGAGGCGGGCAGTGCCGTCAGCTGTGAGGCCTGCGGCGAGCACATCAAGTTCAAGGCCAAGATCCGAGCCAAACAGGTGATCTGCAACGTGTACACCAAGGGCGTCTGGCAGCGGGTCGAGCACTTCCACGACGAGTGCTACACCCGGGGCGGCGAGCCCTACGGCCCGGCCGGGGACTGAACCGACCGAAGGCGCTCCGCCGCCGCCTCGATGGCGTGGTCGACCACGTCGAAGTCGGACCCGACGGGCCCGGAGATGCTCAGGCTCGACACCAGGTCCCCCTGCACCAACACGATGACGACGGTGTCGGTTCCGCCCACCCCGTTGCGGGACCGCACCACCGCCCCGATGCCGTCCACGCCCAGATCGGCGGGCAGGGGATAGGCCCCGGTGATCTCCCGTCGCACCGGCCCTCCGCCGGTCGGCAGCCGCGGATCCAGCCACGGTCCCGGGCACTCCTGGACCACGGTCCGGAACCGCTCGACCAGGTCGGCGGCATCGCCCCCACTGGTGACCGTGTGGCTGACCTCCACGGTCCCGTCGGTGAAGCGGGACTGGCGGCCGTTGACCACCCCCAACTCGGCGCGCAGGTCCTGCTCACACAGCCGCACCCGGGTGGCCCGTTGGGCGGCGAACGGGCGGGCGGTGACCACGGCCTCGAACCCTCTGTCCGACAGGTCGGCCTCGTCGAGGAGCAGCCGGTTCAGCCGGACGTCGGCGTCACTGGGCGGCTGGGACGTGGTGGCGGCCACCGTCTCGTCGGCCGCCTCGTCGCCGTCGTCGCCGCCACAGGCCCCGATCAACAGGACGAGGGCCAGGAGCGCTGCTGCGCCGCGCCTCACCGGGGTGGGAGCACGCCCCGCTCGGTGAGCAGGGCCAGGACCCGCTCGGCCTGAGCGCCGGGGGGGCCGTCGGCGGGCGTGAGCACCAGCTCGGCCGCCTCGGGGGCCTCGTAGGGGTCGTCGATGCCCGTGAAGCCCTTGATCTCACCGGCCCGCGCCTTTGCGTAGAGCCCCTTGGGGTCCCGCCGCTCGCACTCCTCCAGGGGCGTGTTCACGAAGACCTCGAGGAAGATGAGGCCCGCCGTGTCGTGCGCGGCCCTGGCCCGATCCCGGTCCTCCCGGTAGGGGCTGATCAGCGGCACCAGGGACGCGACGCCCGCGTCGGCGAACAGGCGGGCCACCTCACCGACTCGGCGGACGTTCTCGTGGCGGTCCTCGGCGCTGAAGCCGAGGTCGCCGTTCAGGCCGTGGCGCAGGTTGTCCCCGTCGAGCAGGTAGGTCGGTCGCCCGGCGTCGAGCAGGCGGTCTTCCACGGCCACGGCCACGGTCGACTTCCCCGAGCCGGACAGGCCGGTGAACCAGATCGTGACGCCCTGCAGGCCGACGGCGGCCCAGCGCTCCTCACGGGGCCGCTCGCTCTCGTGCCAGCGGACGTTCTCACTGCGTGTCATGCGGTCCGGAGGGTACGCCGGTCGAGCTTTCGGCAGAACTCGACCCGACGGCAACCGGTCGAGAGTTCCTGCGCAGGGCGGTCGGCACTAGCGTCACCCGCCGTGCCTGCGGACCCCCGTGACCATGCCGAAGCCGCCCGGATCGCCGAAGCGGCCGGGGAGTTGCTCGTCGCCCTCCGGGCCCGACTGAGCGACGAGGGCGTGGATGCCCGCATCCTCAAAGACGAGGGCGACCGGCGGGCCAACGACCTGATCCTCGCCGCCCTGGCCGAGTCGTTCCCCGGTGACGCCGTCCTGTCCGAGGAGGCCAAGGACGACAAGGCCCGCCTCAGCGCCGACCGGATCTGGATCGTGGACCCCCTCGACGGCACCCGCGAGTTCAGCGAACCGCCGCGGGTGGACTGGGCCGTACACGTGGCCCTGGTCGACCGGGCCGGCACCCCCTTGGCCGGCGCCGTGGCCCTTCCCGGACGGGCGCTGACCCTGCGCACCGATCCACCCGTCGTCCCCGCCGAGCGTCAAGCCGGCCCACCCCGGGTCGTGGTCAGCCGCACCCGTCCTCCCGCCGAGGCGCTGGCCGTAGCCGAGCACCTCGACGGCGAGCTGGTCGAGATGGGATCCGCCGGGGCCAAGGCCATGGCCGTGGTCCTGGGGGAGGTCGACGTCTACGTCCACTCGGGCGGCCAGTACGAGTGGGACTCCTGCGCCCCCGTCGCCGTGGCCCAGGCCGCCGGCCTGCACACCAGCCGCATCGACGGCTCGCCGCTGGTCTACAACCAGGACGACGTCTACCTCCCGGACCTCCTCATCTGCCGCCCCGAGTACGCCCAGCCGGTCCTCGACCTCCTCAACTGATCGGGAGCGAACCCTCTCGGCAGCGGACGAGGAACGCGTTCGCGAACGAGAACACGATCTCGTCGTCCTGATTCATCACCTCGATGAGCATCCCGATGACGCCGAGCTCGGGACGGCTCTTCGACCGTCGGCGGCTCTGGACCGTCGAACGCCCGCACAGCACGTCGCCGGGTCGGACCGGCGCGTGGTTGACCAGCTGCTGAAAGCCCAGGGAGCTGACCGCGGCCGTCGGGTCGCCCTTCACCCCGAAGGAGACGGCGATGGCGAAGAGATGGACGCTCGACGCCACGAGCCCTCCGAAGACCGACGCCTCGGCCGCGACCGGATCGGTGTGGAACGGCTGTGGGTCCCAGCGCCGGCCGACCTCGAGGATCTCCTCCTGGGTGACCAGGTACTTCGCTTCGTTGTACTCGGACACCGTCCCGACCGGTAGGTCCTCGTAGTACCGCACGTCCACCTCCTCGTTTTCCTCAGGAACAGGCCGGGACGGCAGAATCCTGCCATGGAGCTCAAGGTCGTGCGCTACGAGGTGGCCGACCGGGTGCGGGCGCTCCCGTCGTCCCTGCCCGTCGTTCCCCCGGCCCTACGGCTCGGGCCGCACGGGCGCCCGCTCAGCGGTTCGCGGGTTGGCCGTCGATGGTGGCCACGACGTAGTCGCTGCCGTTGGGGGCGGTGACGTAGACGCGGAAGAGGAAGCGGTCGCTGAAGGGCAGGTCGCTGGTCACGATGACGTGGGTCACCTCGCCCCGCGGGAGGCCGGCCCGATCGGGGGCCTGGGCGACGAGGCCGGGCAGGGCGTCCCAGTTGACGGCGGTCATGCGGAATGACTCCGCGTCGAGATCGGTGCCGGGGAAGGGCTCGGCGGGCTCAGGGCCCTGCACGGCGCCGTCCCGCCAGCCGAACTCGAGGATCCGGTTCGGGTGCTCGGGGTCCCGGACGTCGGCGAAGCCGTAGTCGGGATAGAGGACGACCTCGACTGCCTTGGACCCGTCACCGGCGGCGTCGATCCACGCGTCGACGGCCGGGCGGGGGTCGTTGCGCAGCAGGTCCAGCGCGGGCAGGTCCTCGTCGTCGTCAGGGTGGTCGGGATCCTCGTCGTCACCGGGCTCGCCGTCGTCGCCCTCGCCCCCGCCGTCCTCCTCGGCGTCCGGGACACCGTCACCGTCGTCGTCGGGGTCCTCGGCATCGGGGACACCGTCGTCATCGTCGTCGGGGTCCTCGGCATCGGGCAGGCCGTCACCGTCGGCGTCGGGCTCGTCCGGGACGTCGTCGGAGAAGTCGTCGGAGAAGTCGTCGAACTCGTCCGACGCGTCCTCGTCGGCCACCTCGGTCGTCTCGGTCGACGCCTCCTCGTCGCCCCCACCGTCGTCGCCCCCTCCGCTCATGAGCAGCAGGACGGCGGCGCCGACAGCCACCACGACGAACACGAGCGCGATCCCCAGGACCAACGGTGCCTTGGACCCGCCGTCGGTGCCCGGGGGGTCGGTCGGTCCCATCGGGTCGGCGCTCATCGGGTCCACCGCCCCATCTCACCACAGCCGGTGCGATCCGGCGCCGCTCCCGCCACCATTACGGGATGACCGGATCGGCGGACCTGACCTGGGGCGTCTTCAGTGACCACGCCCCCTGGGTGTTGGAGGACCGCCCGCAGGCCTGGCAGGCCCACCTGCACCTCGTGCGGGAGGCCACCCGGCGCTCGGCGCCGGAGCTGGCCCGGCCCCGCAAGGTCCCACCGCTAGGCCGCCTGGCCACCGTGTCCCGCCACCTCGGCGTGGGGGTCGCCCGCTGGGCGGTGACCGACCGCCGGCACCCTGACCGCTCCACTGCGGGGCTTTCCCTGCGCCTGCGGCTCGCGGCCGAGGCCCTCGGCCCCACCTACATCAAGCTGGGCCAGATCATCTCCTCCGGTGAGGGCATCTTCCCCGACGAGCTGGTCGACGAGTTCAAGAGGTGTCGGGACCGGGTCCGGGCCGAGCCGTTCGCCGACGTCCGACGGGTGGTCGAAGAGGACCTGGGTCGCCCGCTCGAGTCGGTCTTCGCCTCCTTCGACCGGGAGCCGCTGGCTGCGGCGTCGATCGCCCAGGTCCACGCCGCCACGCTCCACTCCGGCGAGAGCGTCGTGGTCAAGGTCCAGCGCCCCCAGGTGGCCACGCTCGTCCAGGAGGACCTCCGCGTCATGGCCTGGCTGGCGCCGATGTTCGTGGGCCGAATCCCGGTGGCCGCCCTGGCCAACCCACCGGCCCTGGTCGAACTCTTCGCCGAGACCATCGTGGAGGAGCTGGACTTCCGGCTCGAGGCCGAGAACATGCTCGACGTCTCCCGGTCGATGCGCCAGCTCGGCCAGGAGGCCTACGTCATCCCCCGACCCCATCCCGAGCTGGTCACCCGCCGGGTGCTGGTCATGGAGCGGCTGAGCGGCTTCGCCCTCGACGAGGTCGACGCCATGAAGGCCGCGGGCGTCGACCTCATGGCCCTCATCCGCACCGGGATCATCGGCTTCCTCGAGGGGGCCATGTTCCACGGCGTCTTCCACGGCGACCTGCACGGGGGCAACCTCTTCATCCAGCCCGACGGCCGCACCGCCCTGCTGGACTTCGGCATCACCGGCCGCCTCGACGAGCCCCGGCGCCTCGCCTTCCTGAAGCTCCTGGCCGCCGGAAGCACGAACGACGTCCGGGCCCAGCTCCCCGCCCTCGCCGAGCTCGGTGCGCTGCCCCTGGACACCGACTTCGAAGCCCTGATCGCCGAGCTCGGCCTGGACGAGAAGGCCGTCGACCCCACCCAGATGGACCCGGACGAGATGGTGGCCGAGTTGCAGCGGGTGCTCAAGGCCCTCCTGGGCTACGGCGCCCGGATGCCCAAGGAGCTCATGCTGTTCGTCAAGAACATGGCCTTCAGCACGTCCATGGGCCAGACCCTCGCCCCGGACCTGGACATCCTGGACCTCATCCAACAGGTGATCATGCACTTCGCCCTCACCCACGGCGAGCGCATCGCGACCGACCTGCAGCAGGAGTACGACCCCGACGCCTACCTGGCCGAGGTCAACCTGGACGGTTACCGGGCGTCCCTCGGGATGCCCGACGCCGAGGCCATCACCCTCGCCGAGCTGCAGGCCCGGCGCCGCGTCATCCGCGAGCGCCTGGCCAAGCGCAGCCGGAAGGGCGGCGGTGATTACACGCCAGCTGGATCGGAAAAGGACCCCGTGGGAAGATGACACCCTCCATGACCGCCTCCGCCCCTCTCGACGCGCCCCGGCGCACCCACCTCCAGCAGCTCGAGGACGAGTCCATCCACATCATCCGTGAGGTGGTGGCCCAGTTCGAGCGTCCGGTGATGCTCTACAGCATCGGCAAGGACTCCGGGGTCATGCTCCGCCTGGCCGAGAAGGCGTTCTTCCCCGGCAAGCTCCCGTTCCCCCTCCTGCACGTGGACACCACGTGGAAGTTCAAGGAGATGATCACCCATCGGGACCGCATGGCCACCGAGCTCGGCGTGGAGCTGATCGTCCACACCAACCAGGAAGGCGCGGCCGCCGGGATCAACCCCTTCGACCACGGCTCCAAGAACTACACCGACATCATGAAGACCCAGGCCCTCAAGCAGGCCCTGGACGCCGGGGGCTACGACGCCGCCTTCGGGGGCGCCCGTCGGGACGAGGAGAAGTCCCGGGCCAAGGAGCGGGTCTTCTCCTTCCGGGACAAGCACCACCGCTGGGACCCCAAGAACCAGCGCCCCGAGCTGTGGAACTTCTACAACGGCCGGGTCCACCCCGGCGAGAGCATCCGGGTCTTCCCCCTCTCGAACTGGACCGAGCTCGACATCTGGCAGTACATCTGGCTCGAGGACATCCCGCTGGTGCCCCTCTACTACTCGGCCCTCCGGCCCACCGTGGAGCGCGACGGCACGCTCATCATGGTCGACGACGACCGCTTCCGCTTCGAGCCCGGCGAGGAGCCGGTCGACAAGATGATCCGCTTCCGCACCCTTGGTTGCTACCCGCTGTCGGGCGCCGTCGAGTCCACCGCCACCACCCTCCCCCAGATCATCCAGGAGATGCTGCTGGCCACCCGTTCCGAGCGGGAGGGTCGGGTCATCGACCACGACCAGGCCGGCTCCATGGAGGAGAAGAAGAAGGAGGGGTACTTCTAGATGTCGCACCAGTCAGATCTGATCGCCACCGACATCGAGGCCTACCTCGCCGAGCACGAGCAGAAGGACATGCTGCGCTTCCTGACCTGCGGGTCGGTGGACGACGGCAAGTCGACCCTCATCGGCCGCCTCCTGCACGACTCCCACCTGCTCTACGAGGACCAGCTGGCGGCCGTCGAAGCCGAGAGCACCACCATCGGCTCGGCCGGCGGCGAGCTCGATCTGGCCCTGCTCATGGACGGCCTCAAAGCCGAGCGGGAGCAGGGCATCACCATCGACGTGGCCTACCGCTACTTCTCCACGTCCCGGCGGAAGTTCATCATCGCCGACACCCCGGGCCACGAGCAGTACACCCGCAACATGGTCACCGGGGCCTCCACCTGTGACCTGGCCATCATCCTGGTCGACGCCCGCTACGGCGTGCAGTCCCAGACCAAGCGCCACAGCTACCTGACGTCGCTGCTGGGCATCGAGAACACCGTCGTGGCCATCAACAAGATGGACCTGGTCGAGCACGCCAAGGAGCGCTTCGAGGAGATCCGGGACCACTATCTCGACTTCGCCGAGCGCCTCGACCTGAAGAAGGCGCCCTGGTTCATCCCCATCTCGGCCCTCAAGGGCGACTGGGTGGTCGACCCCGGCACGAACATGACCTGGTTCGAGGGCCCGACCCTCATGGAGCACCTCGAGACCGTCCCCGTGACGGTGCCCGAGGACGGCGACCTGCGCTTCCCCGTCCAGCTGGTTCGCCGCCCGGACCTGACCTTCCGGGGCTTCGCCGGAACGGTGGCGTCCGGTGTCCTGCAACCCGGCGACGAGATCGTCGTGCTCCCGTCGGGCGTGGTCACCGAGGTCGAGCGGCTCGTCACCTTCAAGGAGGACCTCGGCCGGGCCGGGCCGGGAACGGCGGTCACCGTCACCCTGGCCGAGGAGGTCGACGTGTCCCGGGGCGACGTCCTGGCCCACCCCGAGCGGCTGCCCCAGCGCAGCCACGAGGTCGAGGCCATGGTCGTCTGGATGAGCGAGACCGACATGGTCCCGGGCAAGGAGTACCTCGTCCAGCAGGCCAACCGGATCGTCCCCGGTCGCATCACCTCGGTGGCCCACCGCGTCGACATCAACACCCTCGAGCCCGAAGCCGCCACCGGCCTGGCGGTGAACGAGATCGGCCGCTGCACGGTCACCTGTGACCAACAGCTCCTCTTCGACGCCTACGAGCGCAACCGGACCACCGGAGCGTTCATCCTGGTGGACCGGCTGACCAACGCCACGGTCGCCGCGTGCATGATCCTGCCGCAGGACTCGGCCTGGGACGCCAAGCCCGACGAGCACCTCCAGCGCCATCTCAGCCAGATCACCGTCGACGAGCGGGTCGGCCGCTACGGCCAGAAGCCCTGCACCGTGCTGCTGACCGGCATCACCGGCGCCGGCAAGTCGACCACCGCGGTGGCCCTCGAGCGCCGGCTCTTCGACGCCGGCCGCACCACGCTGCGCATCGACGGCGAGGACCTGCGCCTCGGGATGAGCCGCGATCTCGGCTTCAGCGCCCAGGAGCGCTCCGAGAACCTCCGCCGCATGGCCGAGGTGGCCCGCCTGGCCAACGAGTCGGGGATCATCGTCATCGCCGCCTTCGCGGCCCCCAAGGCCGACGTGCGGGAACGGGCCCGGGAGCTGATCGGCGCGGAGCGCTTCCTCGAGATCCACCTCGACGCCCCCGTCGAAGTCGCCCGTCAGCGGGACCCCGAGGGCCTCTACGACGCCGCGGAACGGGGCGAGATACCCCAGTTCCCCGGCGTCTCCGCCACCTACGACGTGCCCGAGAGCCCCGACCTCACCCTCGACACGGCCACCGTCGGCCCGGCCGAGAACCTCGAACGCATCCTCGACCTGCTGACCGAGCGCGGCTTCCTCGGCCCGTAGGGCAGTCGGCCGTGATCAGTCAGCGTCGTCGACGGTGATGCCGAACGAGGCCAGGAAGGCCAGGGCGAACGAGACAACCTGATCCGGACTGAGGACGATGTCGCGCAGATCACCGATGCCGCCGAGCTCGTAGACCGTCGTGCGTTCAAGCCGCACCGCGGCCACGACCGCCTTCGAGAACTCCGCGCCGGTCAGGTCGCAGCCGATGAACCCCGTGCGCTTGACCGACGCGGCATAGAAGTCGGCCCCGCGGAGGTCGCAGTCCACGAACTCGCCGCGGTCGATGTCCGCCATGCGGAACCAGGCGTCGTCGAGGCGGTCCTCGACGAAGCTGACGTGCTCGGCGTGGAGCTCGGCCGTCGAGAGGCCCGACATCCGACAGCCTGCGAACCGAACCCGGCGGAGCTTCGCGCCACCGAGGGTCACCCCCGAGAGCTCGCAGCCCGAGAGCAGGACGTCCTCGAGGACAAGCCGGTCGAAGGAGGACCCGGTCAAGCGCACGCCGTCGAGTCGGCAGCCGGACAGGGTGAGCCCGTCGAGCGATCCGCCGGCGAGCTCACCGGTGACGACTGCGTCCTCGACGTCGTCGCCACCGGTCAGGTAGGCGATGTCCACGCCGCCGAGGTCGTCGGACACCTCGGGCGCGTCAACGGAAGCGGGACCATCCGCCGGTGCGGTCAATCGATGGTCATCTGGCCGGTGACGGGGAACTCCTTGCGGACGACGAGGCGGTCGCCGTGCTGGGCCACCGCCTCGTAGCCCAGCTCGGCGTAGCTGGCCTTGACCCCTTCGAACTGGCTCTCGGGGATGTCGACGATGGTGAGGTACTCCCAGCGCTCCGCGATGTGCATGGGACGACAGTACGCCCGCCTCGCCTACCCTCGCCCGCCGTGAGGCTCGTCATCGCCCGGTGCCAGGTGGACTACGAGGGACGGCTGACCGCCCACCTGCCGATGGCGCCGCGGCTGATCATGGTGAAGGCCGACGGTTGTGTCGCCATCCACGCCGACGGTGGGGCCTACAAGCCACTCAACTGGATGAACGCCCCGAACACGCTGGTCGAGGGCGACGGCGTGTGGACGGTGACCAGCCCCAAGGGCGAGCAGCTCATCATCACCATGGCGGAGATCCTCTCGGACTCCGCCCACGAGCTGGGGGTGGATCCCGGCCTCACCAAGGACGGTGTCGAAGCCCACCTGCAGGAACTCCTGGCCCTGGACTGCACCCGCATCGGCGAAGGGTTCAAGCTCGTGCGCCGGGAGTGGCCCACCGACATCGGCCCCGTCGACCTCCTCTGCCGCGACGCCGAGGGCAACGCCGTGGCGGTCGAGGTCAAGCGGCGGGGCGAGATCGACGGGGTCGAGCAGCTCACCCGCTACCTGGAGCGCATGGACCGGGACCCGTCGCTGCGCCCCGTCCGCGGCGTGTTCGTGGCCCAGCTCATCAAGCCGCAGGCAAAGGTCCTCGCCGAGTCCCGAGGCATAACCTGCGTGGAAGTCGACTACGACGAGCTCCGAGGGATCGAACGCAACGAGCTGAAGCTTTTCTGAGAGGGGACCGCCATGGCGGACGTGAGGACCTGGTTGCGGGACGCGTCGGCAGGTTTCGCCGCCTGCCTGGAGGGGGTGGCCGACGACCAGTGGACCTCGCCCACCCCGAACGCCAGGTGGGACGTGCGGGACCTCGTCGTCCACCTCGCGGACGAACAGCTGTGGGCCCCACCCCTTCTGGCCGGCCGCACCATCGAAGACGTCGGCGACGAGATCCCCAGCGACCCGCTCGGCGACCTCCCGAAGGCCGCCGTGCAGAACGCCACTGCCGGACTGTTGGCGGTGATCGAAGACCTCGACCTGGACGCCACCGTCCACCTCTCCTTCGGCGACGTGCCCGCCCAGGAGTACCTCATGCAGCTCTTCGCCGACCACCTCGTCCACACCTGGGACCTGGCCCGGGCCACGGGCCAGTCCGAGCGGCTCGACCCCGAGCTGGTGCGGGTCTGTGCCACCTGGTTCGTCGGCCGGGAGGACCTCTACCGCGAGGGCCAGGTCATCGGCCCGGCCGTGGCCGTCGCGGGCGGCGACGCCCAGTCCGACCTGCTCGCCCGGTTCGGGCGCAACCCGGCCGAGGACGACACCCTGGCCACCATCGTCCGCTTCAACGCCGCGTTCGGGCGTCAGGACGTCAACGGGGTCATGGCCCAGATGACCGACGACTGCGTCTTCGAGGACACCTCGCCCCCCGACGGCGTCCGCCACGAGGGCCAGGCCGCGGTGCGGGCGGCCTGGACCGCGCTGTTCACCGGTAACCCCGACGGCGTGTTCACCACCGAGCACGCGGTCATCGCCGGCGACCGGGCCACCTATCTCTGGACCTACGACTACGGCTCGGGCCACGTCCGGGGCATCGACCTCTTCAAGGTCCGGGACGGGAAGGTGGCCGAGAAGTTCTCCTACGTGAAGGGCTAGTGGTGCCCGAACGGGACTTCTTCGCCGTTGTCGGACGGCAGCGGGCCTGCCGGGCCTTCGACCGAGGCCGGGACGTCGGCGACGACCTTGTCGAGCGGGTCCTCGACGCCGCCCGCTTCGCCCCCAGCAGCGAGAACACCCAGCCTTGGGTCTTCGTGGTCATCCGTGACCCCGAGGGCCGGCGACGGCTCACCGACCTGATGGCCCGGCTCTACGCCACCGCCATGCCTGCGAACATGGCCCCCCGGGTCGTGGCCGACGTGAACAGCGGGTTCGGCGGCGGGTTCGCGACGGCTCCGGTGTGGATCGTCGCCGCCGGCGATGACGAGCGGGCCGAGCTGGGCGAGCAGAAGTCCTCGGTCTTCCCGGCCGTCCAGAACCTGCTCCTGGCTGCCACTGCCCTCGGCCTCGGGTCGGCCATGACCACGATCGCGAGCTTTGACCCGGCCGAGGTGCGGGACATCACCGGCCTGCCCACCACCATTCGCCCCTACGCCATGATCCCCCTCGGCTGGCCCGCCAAGCCCCTCGGCCCGCCCAACCGCCGCCCCGTCAGCGAGATCGCCCACCGTGACACCTACGGGACGGGCTGGTAGCGGACCGACACCGACGCAACCACGAGGCGTCGGTCAGGCCACCGGACCTCGGGGGACGTACGGGCGGTCGAGGGCCACGCTCGGTGGCATCTTGACGATCCCCCCACGACCTCGAGGCAATACCTGTCGGATTCCGACCGGTATTGCCTCGAGTTCATGAGGCACCGGCCCAGACGCCGGTGGCCGCCCAGGGAGCGTGGGATTCGGGGCCTGAGCGGCGCCGACGGCCGACCGCAGACCGAACCGGCCCCCTTCGTTGCCTCGGCCTCGGTGTCGGTGAGGTTCAGCCCGGGGGCAGGGGCGAGTGGCCGCCGCTGGCGCGTTCGGCGGCCTCCAGCAGACCCTCGCGGAAGTCCGGATGGGCGACGGCGGCGAGGGCCTGGCCCCGCTGGTGGACGGTCAGTCCCTGCAGCTCGGCCGCCCCGTACTCGGTGATGATCACATCGACCTGGTGGCGAGGGGTGGTGATGACCGCGCCCGCCCCGAACCAGGGCACGATCCGGGACAGGACCTCGTCCCCCCGCCGGAAGGTGGACGGCAGGCAGAGCAGGGACCGGTCCTCTAGCTCCAGCGCGGCCCCGGCCACGAAGTCCTCGTGGCCGCCGATGCCGGAGTACTGCGCCCCGCCGATGGAGTCGGCGACCACCTGACCGTGGATGTCCACACTCAGCGCGGCGTTGATCGTGACCGCCTTGCGGTTCTTGGCGATCGCCTCCGGTGAGTTCACGATGTCCACCGGGACGAAGGCCACGTCCTCGTTGCCGTCCAACCACTCGTAGAGCTCGGGGATCCCGGCGGCGAAGGTGACCACGGACTTTCCGTCGAACTGGCCCTTCTGGTTGGTGACCTTGCCCGCCTGGTGCAGGCGCATGAGCCCTGTGGTGAACATCTCGGAGTGGACGCCGTAGTCGCCCCCCGGGCCTTCGGCCAGCAGCGTGGCCACCATCGAGGGCACGGCGCCGATCCCCGTCTGGAGCGTGGCGCCGTCGGGCACGAAGGCGCTCACGTGCTCGGCCATGGCCCGTTCGATCTCGGTCGGTGGCGGGTCCACGAGCACGAACGGCGAGCGGTCCGTCTCGATGAAGACGTCGATCTCGTCCACGTGCAGGGCGTGGCGGTGTTCGCCGAGGCCGACGGTCCGGGGGAACAGGGGGCTGGCCTCCACGACCAGGAGCCGCTCGGGGTCGGCCCCCGCCCGGTGCAGCTCGCCGACCGAAGCCCCGGCATGCAGCGAGAGGCTGCACCAGCCGTCGGCGTCGGGCAGGGCGGCGGTGGTGGTCATCACCCGGGGCGCCTGGAACTCCAGGATCGGCATGAAGCGCCGGAAGTCGGCGGCGGCGAAGCTCAGATTCGCCCCCATGTCCCGCAGCATCCGCTCGAGTGGGCCGAAGAAGCCGCTCAGGTAGTGGACGTTGGGGTGGGTGAAGACGTCGCTCAGCACGCTCAGGAGCGCGCCGTAGAGCCGGAGGTCCTCCCAGTCGGTGCGGGCCCCCATCGCCTCCAGGAGGGCGCTGGGCTGGCCCGGCCCCAGCGGCATGCCGAACGTGTCCACCGCGCGGATCTCGGCGGCGGCCTCCTCGGCGGTCAGCGTCCGCACGTCAGCTCACCCCCGCCAGGATCTCGGCCAGTTCGGCCCGGCTGGAGATGCCGAGCTTGTCGTAGACACGGCCGAGGTGGTTGTCGACGGTCCGCACCGAAACGAACAACCGGTCGGCGATGTCCTTGCTGGTGAGCCCGCCGGCCGCCAGGACCGCCACCTCCCGCTCGCGTTTGGTCAGGGCCACCGGCTCGTCGGGCATGGCCAGGCCGGGCGTACGCGCCCCCCGACAGCCGTCCGCCCAGTCGGTGGCCTTTCGGGTCCACGCAGAGGCGTCCCGCGGGCTCTCTCCACGCCGGTACTCGGTCGCCAGCCCGAACGCCGCTTCGGCGGCCAGGAGGTGGGCGCCGATGTCCCCGAAGGCGTCCGCGGCGCCGCCGACCTGCTCCAGGTCCCCCGCCGCCAGCCCCGCGATGTGCCGGAGCCGCGCCGCGGCGATGTTCCCCAGGTCGCCTTCCGGGAGGCAGTCCGTGCCGGCCGCCGCCGCGTCCACGTAGCCCAGTCGGGCCAGGTCGTGCAGCGCCGTAGTCAGCATCGGCCACTCGCCGCGCTCCTGGGCCAGTGCGACGCCGACCGCGAGGTGGGCGCGGGCATCGGCGGGGTGGCCCTTGGCCACGGCCAACCACGCCCGGGCCCGGTGGCGGTTCACGCCGTGGAAGTCGGCCGGGTGGTTCAACTGGGCCTCCTCGCTCAGCGCCAGGTCCGCCGTGCCGACCTCGCCCTGCATGGCGTGGGCCAGGGTCAGGCCCAGCAGGCTCCAACCCAGCGGCCCGTGGTGGTTGACGAACCGGAAGAGCCCCGAGGCCTCGTTCCACCAGCGAATGGCGTCGTTCAACCGACCCTTCTCGAACGCCACCAGCCCGCGGGCCTGCGCGAAGAACGCCCACCCCGCGGCGTCGTCGGAGACCAACGCCTGCTCGTACCCGGTGGCGGCCAGGGCCTCGGCCTCCTCCAGTCGACCGAGGGACGCCACGGCGAGGGCCTTGGCCACATGCAACAACGACGGCTCATAGAGGGTGAGCTGGCCACCGAGTCGGCTGTAGGCCCGCAGCCCGGTCTCGACCGTCCCCACCGCCTCCTCAGCCCCTCCGATCAACGGCAGGCCGAGGGAGGCGGCCAGCGCGGCCTGGACGACCGCCCGGTCGTACGGCTCATCGAGCAGGCCGAGCCCCCGGCTGACCCCCTGCCGGGGATCATGAGAGGTGACCTCGAGCACCGCCTGCAGGCCCTCCAGCTCCGCGAGGTGATCGGGCGAGGAGATCACCCTCCGGCCCTCCTCGATCACCGCAAGGGCCGCCGGGAGGTCGCTGTCGTGCCAATAGCGGTTGTAGACCCGCACCCGGATCAGGGTGGCCCGCTGGTTGTCGTCGGAGGCTTCGTCCTCCAGGGCGGCCAGCACCTGCTCGGTCTCGTCGGAGCGCCCCAGCGAGTAGAGCGAGTCGGCGATGATCTGCCCTGAGGCGAAGGTGGCCTCGATGTCGTGGGCCGCCCGGGCGAGGCGCAGCGCGGTCTGCAGGTCGTGGGCGAAGCCGGCCTGTCGGGCCGCCTCGACGAGCAGCTCCGGCGACGTGTTGCCCCCGGCCTCCACCCGCCAGATCGCCACCTTCAGCACGTCGGTGCGGCGTCGGTTGCGGTGGGACTCCACCGCGTCGGCCAGGAGGCGCTGGACCTCGCGGGCCCGGGTCAACGGGGTGCGCTCCCGCACCACCTCACCGTGCACGGGATGGGCGAGGGTGGCCTCGAAGCGGCGACCGTCCAGCGCCGTCTCGACCAGACCCTTGCGCTCGAGGCGGACCAGGGCGTCGGAGCCGACCAGCCCGGCGAGGACGTCGACACCGAGCGGCTCGCCGAAGGCGACCAGCTCGAGGGAGGCCACCTCGTCGTCGTCGAGCCCGGCCAGGCGCTCGCCGACCAGGTCCTGGAGGCGGGCGGACGGCGAGAGGGCGCCGACCGTGCGCCACATCCCGGCGTCGTCCACCAGCGTCCCCGCGTCGACGCCGGCCAGCACCAGCTCCCGGAGGTACTGCAGGTTGCCCTCGCTGGCCTCCCACAGCTGCTGCAGCGCCGCCCCCTCGACCTGGCCCTTCAGCACCAGCTCCAGCAGCTCCTGGACCTCGCCGCGGTCCAGCGGGCCGACCTCGACCCGGTCACAGAGGCCGTTCTTCCAGACCGACTGCACGGCATCGGGCGCAGGCTCGCCGGTGCGCACGCTGGCCACCGCGAACACAGTACGGGCGAAGACGAGCTGCTGGAAGAGCAGAGCCGAAGCATCGTCCAGCCACTGAGCGTCGTCGACGAGCAGGATGAGGCGCCGCCCGCCGCTCCGCTGCATCAGGGCCTCGGTGGCCTGGCCCAGCATGGCGATGCCCCGCTCCACGGCCAGGGTCGCCGGCGGCAGGATCGGGGCGAGGGCCCCGAACGGGATGCCCCGCGCCGACTGGCTGGCCACGGCCCGCTCGACGTGGAAGCCGGCCGCCGCGCCGTACTCGGCCACCTCGGCGGCGAGTCGCGTCTTGCCCACGCCCGCCGGTCCGGCCAGGACGACACCGGAGAGATCCTCGCGGCGCAGGTCCTGCCGGGCCTGACCGAGGATGTCAGATCGGCCCACGAGAGGCCATGCGGAGCGCATAGGCGCCCGGAGTCTCGCAGAAGGCGGGACGGGCGGTCGAACTCCTGACGCTGGGGTCGATACCGCCCAGTCGGCCCTGTCAGCCCCGCGCGTAGAGGACGCCGTAGCGAGTACGCACCACCTCGTTGGTGGACATGCGGTTGACCCATCCGATCTGGACCTCGCCCCAAGTGCCCGGCTCGACGCCCTGGGACTCGAGCCAGGCCTGCGCCTGCTCCGACGTGCCGATGTCCTGGCGGGCCATGGCGGCGGTGAGCTGCGCGTACTTGTCGAGCGTGATGCCGTCGATGGGGGCCCAGACGGGGTCGTTGAGGTCCACGGGCCGCCGGGCGGCCGCCTGGGCGGCGTACATCCCGCCGGGCATCGGCGCAGCCGGCTCGGTCAGGGCGCCGGCGTCGTCCATCGACTCCTTGGGGTTCTCAAAGTGGCCCACGGCCCCTCCCTTCATCGGAGGGCGGGGCACGTCCCCGCCATGAGCCCCATGTTCCGACGGACGGGCCTCGGGGGCATGAGTAGCAGTTACTCAAATCCCCGTCGGCGTTCGCTCGGTGGCGGCGGTCAGGTCGTGAACTCGCACTTCCCGGCGTCGAGGACCACGCGGCCGTCGTCACCCGTGGTCTGGAAGACGGCCCCGCCGCCGTCGACCCACATGTTCACCGTGAGGGCCTCACCCGGGAAGACCGGGGACGAGAAGCGCCCGTCCATGGCCGTGAACCGCGACGGGTCGCTGTCACACAGCGTGTGCAGCAGCGCCCGACCGGTGAAGCCGAAGGTGCACAGCCCGTGCAGGATCGGCCGGTCGAAGCCGGCCAGGGCGGCGAACTTCGGGTCCGAGTGCAGCGGGTTGCGGTCGCCGGACAGGCGGTAGAGCAGGGCCTGGTCGGAACGGGTCGCGTAGGTCACCGAGTGGTCGGGGGCCCGGTCCGGCGGCACGTTCTGGGGCCCGGAGGGACCGCGGTCGCCCCCGAATCCGCCTTCGCCGCGGATGAACGCCGACATCATGGTGTCGAACAGCGGCTCGCCGGTGGCGACGTCGGTCGACCGGGTCTCCATGACCACCAGGGCGCCCTTGCCCTTGTCGTAGATGCCGGTGATCTCGGTCTGGCTGGAGACGGTCCCGCTCACGGGGATCGGCTGGTGCAGGCGCACACCCTGCTCGCCGTGGACCAGCATCGCCCAGTTGAAGTCACCGAGGTTGGACATGCCGCCACCGATGGCGGGGATGACCACAGCCATCGTCGGCAGGACCCGCTGGTCCAGGTCGATGGAGTTCTCGGTCACGAAGGCCTGCTCGTCGGTGCCCGACCCCACACCGAGCGCGTAGAGGATGGCGTCCTTGGAGTCCCAGGAGGTCTCCGCCGGATCGCTGAGGGTGCCGACGGCATCGAGGTTGAGGGGCATCGGGGCTCTCCTACTTGTCGTTGCCGAACATGTCGGCGTCGGGTCGGGCGTTGGCCATCAGCTCGGCCACCTTGGCGCCGATCTCGGTGGGATCGTCGGTCGGCTCGACCGAAGGGCCCTTGTGCCAGCCCTCGGCGACGGCCAGCTCACGGCCGGACACCTGGAAGATCCGGCCGGTGACCCCGGCGGACTCGGCGCTCGCCAGCCAGGTGACGATCGGGGCGATCCAGTGCGGCGCCATGGCCGCCTTGGTCTCCTCGTCGAGCTGGCCCATGCCGAGGTCCTCGGTCATGCGGGTGATGGCGGCGGGGGCGATGGCGTTGCAGGTCACGCCGTAGCGCTCCAGCTCCATGGCCGAGATCACGGTGAAGGCGGCGACGCCGGCCTTGGCCGCGCCGTAGTTTGTCTGGCCCACGTTGCCGTAGATGCCCGACGGCGAGGTGGTGTTGATGATGCGGGCGTCGACGGTCTCGCCCGCCTTGACCAGCTCCCGCCAATGGGCGGCGACGTGCCGGGTCGGCCCGAAGGTGCCCTTGAGGTGCACGGCGATGACCGCGTCCCACTCCCCCTCGGCCATGTTGACCAGCATCCGGTCCCGGAGGATCCCGGCGTTGTTCACCAGGACGTCGACGCGACCGAAGTGGTCGACGGCCTGCTGGATCATCTCCCCCGCGGCGTCGAAGTCGGCCACGTTGGCCCCGTTGGCGATGGCCTCACCACCCATGGCCTCGATCTCGGCCACGACCTGCTGGGCCGGCGTGGCGTCGGCGCCCTCGCCGGTCATGTCCCCCCCGAGGTCGTTGACCACGATCCTGGCGCCCTGGCCGGCCAGCATCAGGGCGTACTCCCGCCCGATGCCCCGGCCGGCGCCGGTGATCACGCAGACCCGGCCCTCACAGATCCCACTCATCGTTGATGCCTCTTCGCCTGACGGCTCATCGGCTTGCGGGCCTGTTCGGCCCGCCGATCGTCTTCGACGCTCATCTCTCGTCCCCGTTCACACTCGACGTCTTGGCCACGATTGGGCGAGAGAGTGTCCCACTGCGGGGGGAGAGCAGGCGAATCACGGGGGTGACAGGGGATTGGCCGGCGCGCACGCCAGAATGGCCGAGCCATGCGCCGTGTGTCCCTCCGCAAGGCCATCGCGATCGTGATCCCGCTCGTGCTGGTGGCCGTCATCGTCGTCCCCTGGGTCGTGGACGGCCGCGTCCACTCGGACAAGGTCCCCCGTAACGTCCAGCTCGACGGCCGGGCCATCGGCGGCTTCGACGAAGCCGACCTCGAGGCCCGCGTCCACAACCTTGCGGGCTACTACCCCGACACCCCGGTCGAGATCCGCTCGGGTGACCGCACGCTGGAGACCACGGTCGATCAACTGGGCGGCGAGGTCGACCAGGAAGCCACAGTGGACGCCGCCCTGGCCATCGAGCAGGGCCCGGTGGCGTGGGCCCAGCGCCTGCTCGAGGACGAGGTCGCCCCGGTGGTGTTGACCATGCGCACCAACCCGGCCATCACCGCGCTGCAGGAGATCGAGGGCTCGGCCCGCAGCAGCCCCATCGAGCCGCTCATCCAGCACTCGGGCTTCGGCTTCGCCGTCGTCCCCGGCGAGGCGGGCCACGGCATCCCCGCCTCCGAGGTCATCGACGAGGTCATCGCTGGAGCGGCGGCGGGCGAGGAGCCGATCGTGGTCGACGCCGACTCGGCCGAGATCCCGCCGCGCTTCACCGACGAGGAGGCCGAAGCCCTCGCCGAAGAGGCCAACACCCTCACCGAGGACGGCATCACCATCACCGCGGGTGGCGAGTCGGCCGAGGTGGCCCCCGAGACCCTCGGGGCCTGGGTCACCTCCCGGGCCGGCGAGAACCGGCTGCGACTGGTGCTGGACCGGGAGCAGGTGGGCGACGACCTCCCCTCCCTCCTGCCCAACGTGGGCGAGACGCCACGGGCGGCCTCGTTCAACGTCGTCGGCGGCCGGCCGATCGTCGTCGCCGGGCGACCGGGCACCGGGTGCTGCGCGCCGGGATCGGCCCGACGGGTCATCCGGGCCCTGCAAGAGGGCCGCCAGGAGGTGGCCCTCGAACTGACGCGCATCGTCCCCGAGCACGATGTCGAGTGGGCCCGCAGCCTCGGCATCGTCGAGGAGATCAGCCTCCCGGACCAGGAGCCGTGCACCTCCTACGACGCCAGCGGGTGCCGGATGAGCACGCACCACGACTGCTGTGAGAGCCGGGTCCAGAACATCCAGCGCATGGCCGACCTCGTCCGGGGCTACGTCATCGAGCCCAACGGGGGCTACTTCTCCATCAACGAGCACGTGGGCCCCCGGACCGTGGAGAACGGCTTCGTCGAAGCCGGCGCCATCGAGAACGGCGAGCACACCACCGCCGTCGGGGGCGGGGTCTCCCAGTTCGCCACGACCACCTTCAACGCCGCCTTCTTCGCCGGTCTGGACATCCCCAACTACCAGATGCACACCGAGCACCTGAGCCGGTACCCGTTCGGGCGCGAGTCCACCGTGTCCTACCCGGAGCCGGAGTTCCGCATCGTCAACAACACGCCCTACGGGGTGCTCATGTGGCCGACCTACACCGACACCAGCATCACCGTGCACCTGTACTCGACCCGCTTCGTCACGGGGGCCCAGACCGGCCAGACCACCGGCACCAACGGCAGCTGCACGACCGTGACCACGACCCGCACCCGGACCTACGTCGACGGCCACACCGAGAACGACACCTTCAGCGGCTACTACCGCAACGGCGGATCCACCTGCTGATCCGCCCTCCCGAGGTGACGTCGGTCACGGTTCGGGGTGTACTAGAGGGGTGACCGACGAGCACCTGGACTTCCAGCCCCGCATGAGTGACGCCGACAAGCTCATGTGGACCATCGAGCGGGACCCGCTCCTGCGCAGCACGATCACCTCGGTGGTGGTCCTCGAACGGGCACCGGACCACGCCCGCCTGAAGGACAAGATGGAGCGGGCCAGCCGGACAGTGGTGCGCCTGCGCCAACGGGTCATCGGCAACGCCCTGTCCTTCTCGCCCCGCGCTGGGAGGTCGACCCGAACTTCGACCTCGACTACCACCTGCGCTTCGTGAAGGCGGCCAACGGCGGCACGATGCGCGACCTGTTCGACATCGCCGAGCCGATCGGCATGCAGGCGTTCGACCGGGCCCGCCCCCTGTGGGAGTTCACGGTGGTCGAGGGCCTCGAGGACGGGCAGGCGGGGATGATCATGAAGGTCCACCACGCCGTGACCGACGGCATCGGTGGGGTGAAGCTGCTCATGGAGACCTTCGACGCCGAGGAGGACCCGGGCGACCCCGGCGAGCTGCCGGCGGCCCCCCCGGTGCACGTCATGAGCCAGCGGGAGCGGTTCCTCGACGCTGTGGCCCACGAGCAGCGCCGGGCCATGGGCATCGCCAAGCGCTCCCTCGGCAACCTGTCGCAGGCCGCCATCGGCACCGCCGCCGACCCCGTCGGCGTGGGCGTCCGGGTGGGCGAGACGGTCAGTTCCGCGGCCCGCCTGCTGGCCCCGGCCAGTGAGCCGCTGTCGCCCCTCATGACCAACCGGTCGCTGTCGGTGCAGTTCCACACGCTCACCGTGCCCCTGGCCGAGATGAAGACCGCCGGCCGTCGGGCCGGGGGCAAGCTCAACGACGCCTTCGTGGCCGCCATCGCCTCCGGGTGGCGCCGGTACCACGACCAGCACGGTGCGCCCGCCGGCGCATTGCGCATGTCCATGCCCATCAACGTGCGCACCGAGGCCACCGAGAACGTGGCCGGCAACCAGTTCGCCCCCGCCCGCTTCCCCGTGCCCCTCACCGTGGTCGACCCCGTCCACCGCATGAAGGTGGTGCGGGACCTGGTCCTACGGGCGCGGGCCGAGCCGGCGCTGGCCCTCACCGAGCCGCTGGCCAACATCTTGAATCGGCTCCACCCGGACATGACCACGGGCATCTTCGGCTCGATGCTGCGGGGCGTGGACTTCGTGACCTCGAACGTGCCCGGCCCGCCGTTCCCGATCTACCTGAGTGGCGCCCGGGTGATCAGCCAGTTCCCGTTCGGCCCGCTCGCCGCCGCGGCGGCCAACGTCACCCTGCTCAGCTACATGGACGACCTGAACATCGGCTTCAACACCGACCCGGCGGCCATCCCCGACCCCGACGTCCTCATCGACTGCATGCAGGAGGGCTTCGACGAGATCCTCAAGTGTGCGTGAGGGGTCGTGACATCTGACTGGCTTCGCTCCGCTCAGCAAGTCCGGCGCCGCCGATCCAGCTGGTCCTCTGCGCTGCTCCGCTCCGACTACGCAGCCTGACGGCTGGCCTCGCTCCGCTCAGCACGTCCTGCGCCGCCCGGAGTTCGTGAACGAAGTGAACGAACTCGAGGGTTACGACGTCCAGTCCTTGAGCTTGCCGACGATGTCGGCGGCGTCGCCGACGGGCGTGATGTTGAGCATGGTCACCCCGGACTCGCGGTAGGCGGCGAGGCGTTCCTTCACGTAGCCCTCGTCCCCGCAGATGGTGGTGGCCTCGAGCAGGTCCTCGGGGATGACGGCCGCGGCCTCGTCCTTCTTGCCGTCGAGGTAGAGGTCCTGGATCTCGGCCGCCTCCTTCTCGAAGCCATAGCGGCAGACCAGGTCGTTGTAGAAGTTCTTGCCCCGGGCGCCCATGCCGCCCACGTAGAGGGCGACCATCGGTCGGGCGAAGTCCCGGATCCCCGCGACCTCCTCCTGCTTGCCGATGGCGACCAGGCCTCCGGCCACGACCTCCAGCGGATCGAGGTCGGCCGAGCGCTTGGCGGCGCCGCGAGCCAGGTCGTCGCCCCACACGTCCTTGGCCTTCTCGGGCAGGTAGAAGAGCGGCAACCAGCCGTCGGCGATCTCCGCGGTGAGCTCGACGTTCTTGGGGCCGAGCGCGGCGACGTGGATCGGGATGCGGTCCCGCACGGGGTGGGTGATCAGCTTGAGGGGCTTGCCGAGCCCGGTGCCCTGACCCTCGGGGAGGGGAACGGTGTAGGCCTTGCCTTCGTACTCGACCCGCTCACGCCTCCAGACCTGGCGGCAGATCTCGATGATCTCCCGGGTGCGGGTCAGCGGCTTGTCGTAGGGCACGCCGTGGAAGCCCTCGACGACCTGAGGGCCCGAGGCGCCCAGGCCGAGCACGCAGCGCCCGCCGGACAGGGCGTCGACGCCGGCGGCGGTCATGGCCAGCAGGGTCGGCGTGCGGGTGTACAGCGGCAGGATCCCCGAGGCGATCTCGACCCGCTCGGTCACCGCAGCGAGGTAGCCCATGATGCTCACGGCGTCGACGCCATAGGCCTCGGCCACCCAGATGAGGTCCAGACCGGCCGCCTCGAGGTCCACGGCCTGCTTGGCCACCTCGGCGGGCGGGACGTCGTAGCGGAGCTGGGTGCTGATCTTCATGGCGCCCGACGCTAGTGCCAGAGGGTCCGCACGGAACGAGGCCGGGTGGGCAGGGCAGCCGACCGCTCGGCCCTGAGGGTGAGGTTCCGCGGACGGGGATCCGGCAGGTCCCGGCTGCTCGCCGCGGTGATCCCGACCGGGTCCAAGCCGTGCGCCTCAGCCAGCAGCGCGCCCAACTCGTGGCGGCTGAGGGCATCGGGACCGACGAGGTGCCAGGGACCGGCCCGCTCGGCCCGTGACAGAGCGACGAGGTCCCACAGCATCCGGGCCAGGTCGTCGGCCCGCACCGGACAGCGGATCTCGTCGGTGAAGAGGGTGATCGGCTCGCCCGCCCCCAAGGTGTCGACCACCCACGCCGAGCGGGGGTCCAGCGGGTCGGTGGCACACACGAGGGACGTGCGCACGACGCCGGCGTCGGGCACCGCTGTGACCACATCGGCTTCGCTTTCGGCCTTGGCCCGGCCGTAAGCGTGCACCGGGACGGGCGGGGCGTCCTCGGCGTAAGGGGCGTGCTCGCCGTCGAACACCACGTCACTGCTGAGGTGGATCAGCTCCACGCCGTGGATCGCGCAGGCCGCCGCCACGGAACGGGTGGCGGCGATCACGTCCCGCTCCAGGTCGTCGGTGCCGTAGGCCGTGTGGATGACGACGTCAGGCCGGACGGCGGCGAGCAACCCGACGGGTTCGTCAGGGTCGGCGAGGTCGACGGTGTGGGCCGTTGCGCCGACGACCGGCGTCGTGCGCTGCGTGGCGTGGACTTCCACCCCGTCGGGCGCCGTGGCGATCAGCGTCGAACCCACCAGCCCCGCGCCACCCGTGATGAGGACCCGCATCACCGGAAATTGCGCCGATTCGTCACGCCTGGCGTGACAAATAGGCGCAATTTGGTCATTGGGGCTCGGCGGGGAGGCCGAGGACGCGTTCGCCGATGATGTTGCGCTGGACCTCGGCGGTGCCGCCGCCGATGGTGAGGGCGGGGCTGAAGAGGAACCCGTAGCGCCACACCTCCTGCCCGCCGCCGAACGGGCCGGGCTCGGTCAGCAGGGCGCCGGTGCCGGCCAGGTCCAGCGCCAGCTCCATCAGCCGCTGGCCGTGCTCGTCGGCGAAGACCTTGCGGATGGAAGCCTCGGGTCCCGGCTGGGTACCCGTGATGGCGGCCGACACCGTCCGAAGCCCCAGGAGCCGGAGCAGCTCGCCCTCGATGTGCATCTGGACCAAGCGCTGGCGCAGACCGGGGTCGGCCACCCCGTGGTCCCGGGCGAGGGCGACCAGGTCCGACGCCGACGGTCCTCGTCCCCAGAGGACCCCGCCGGTCGACAGCGAGACCCGCTCGTTGGCCAGGGTGACCTTGGCCAGGTCCCAGCCCCGGTTCTCCTCCCCCACCAGGTTCTCGACGGGGATGCGGACCTCGTCGAGGAAGACCTCGTTGAAGAGGTGCAGGCCGGTCATCTCCACGATGGGCCGCACCTCGACGCCCGGCGCGTCCATCGGGCAGATGAAGTACGAGATCCCCCGCTGCTTGGCGGCGTCGGGATCGGTGCGGGCGATCAGGATCCCGAACGCGGACACGTGGGCGATGGAGGTCCACACCTTCTGCCCGTTGATGACGTAGGTGTCGCCGTCCCGCACCGCCGTGGTCTTCAGCGATGCGAGGTCCGAGCCGGCACCGGGCTCGCTGAAGAGCTGGCACCAGAACTCCTCCCCCGACAGGATCGGGAACAGGTAGCGGTCCTTCTGCTCCTGGCTCCCCGCGGCCAGGAGGGTCGGACCGGCCCACCCGATGCCGATCTGGTTCGGTGGCCGGTGGACCCCGGCGTAGGCCAGCTCCTCGTCGATGATGATCTGCTCGATGGGGTCGGCCTCGAGACCCCACGGCCGAGGCCAGTGCGGCGCCACGTAGCCCGCCTCGGCGAGGGCCCGGCCCGACGGCGACGGGTGCTCGTCCAGCCACTGACGGACGGCCGACCGGCGGGGGTCGTCGTCGCCGGGGAGGTCGAAGTCCACGCGCCGACGGTACCCGGGCACCCGGCTACGGTCGGCCGCCCACGAGCCGCACCACCCAGGGGGGGGACCATGCCGGGCTGGAACTTCGCCGATGCGTTCGAGGTGGTGGCCGAGACGCTGCCGGACGCCCCCGCCCAGATCCACGGCGACCGGCGCTACTCGTGGCGGGAGTTCGACCGTCGCTCCGACGGCATCGCCCTCACCCTCCTGGAGGCCGGAGCCCGGCAACAGGACAAGGTCGCCCTCTACGTCCACAACGGCCCCGAGTACATGGAGGCCTGCACCGGGGCCTGGAAGGCCGGCCTGGTCCCGGTCAACACCAACTACCGGTACACCGCCGACGAACTGGCCTACCTGTGGGACAACGCCGATGCCGTCGCCGTCGTCTTCCACGGCACCTTCGCCGAGACGGCCGCCGCCGTGCGCGACCGTGTGCCGGTGCGCACCTGGCTGTGGGTCGACGACGGCAGCGGCCCCTGCCCCGGCTGGGCGACCCCCTACGAGGAGGCCGCGGACCTGGCCGCCGGGCGCACCGTCGCCCACTGGGGCCGGGACGGCGACGACCTGCTCATGCTCTACACGGGCGGCACGACCGGCTTGCCCAAGGGCGTCATGTGGCGCCAGCACGACCTCTTCCTCGCCTACGCGCACGCCGTCGCCCCTCAGTACGGCGACGAGATGGACCTCGACCTCATGCGCCAGTCGCTGAGCGGGCCCGGCCCGGTCCACGTCCCGGCCTGCCCACTCATGCACGGCACCGGATGGTTCACGGCCCTCATGGCGATGATGACCGGCGGCTGCGTGGTGACGCTGACCGGCCGCACCTTCGACGCCGTCGAGCTGCTCGACACCGTCGAGCGCGAGGGCGTCAACATGATGGCCATCGTCGGCGACGCCTTCGCCAAGCCGATGCTGCGGGCCCTGGACGCCGAGCCGGGCCGCTGGGACCTGTCCAGCCTCGTCGCCATCATCTCCTCCGGCGTCATGTGGAGCGAGGCGTCCAAGCAGGCCCTCCTCGAGCACCACCCCGGCATGCTCCTGCAGGACGCGTTCTCCTCCTCGGAGGCCCTCAACATGGGGGCGTCGATCTCCAGCGCGGGCAGCGCGGCCGAGACCGCCAAGTTCGCCCTCGGCCCCAATGCCCTCGTCGTCGGCGACGACGGTCGGCCCGTCGAGGCGGGCTCGGGGGAGATCGGCCGGGTCGCCGTCGGCGGTTTCGTCCCCGTCGGTTACTACAAGGATCCCGACAAGTCGGCGGCCACCTTCGTCGAGATCGACGGCAAGCGGTACTCGATGCCCGGGGACTACGCGATAGTCGAGGCCGACGGCTCCCTCACCCTGTTGGGGCGGGGATCGGTCTGCATCAACACGGGCGGCGAGAAGGTCTTCCCCGAGGAGGTCGAGGAGGCCCTGAAGTCGCACCCGGCCGTCCACGACGCCGTGGCCGTCGGGGTCCCCGACGAGAAGTTCGGCGAGGCGGTCACCGCCATCGTGGAGCCCGACGGCGACACCCTGGTCGACGAGGCCGAGGTCATCGCCCACGTGAAGCAGACGTTGGCCGCCTACAAGGCCCCGAAGCGGGTCCTGACCATCGAAACGATCGGGCGCGGCCCCAACGGCAAGGTCGACTACAAGGCCCTCAGGGCCTTCGCCGAGTCCCAGTTGCGCGTCTGACCGACCGCCGCCGGGGCGCGCCGGATCGGCGGGCCGCCCTCGTTACCGTCTGGTGGTGGCCCCGAAGACCAGGAGACGGCGGCGGCTGGGCCCGCGCCTGGCGGTCACGCTGAACGTGGCGCTGGTCGTCGGCCTGCTCACCGCCGTCGGTGGCGTCGGCTTCCTCCACGTCCGCCTCGCCGCCGTTCCCCGGGTGGACCTGGCCGACTCGCTCGACGACGAGCCCGACGGTGACTCGGCCCAGAACTTCCTCCTCGTCGGCACCGACAGCGCCGCGGGCCTCGACCCCGACGACCCCGTCACCAACGGGCGGGAGGACCTCGGGGTGCTGTCGGACACGATCATGGTCCTGCGGGTCGACCCCGACTCGCCCCAGGCCCAGCTGCTCAGCCTCCCCCGGGACCTCTACCTGGACATTCCGGGCGCGGGCGAGCAGAAGATCAACTCGGCCCTGGCCATCGGGGGCCAGGAGGCCCTGATCAGCACCATCCAGGACAACCTCGGGATCCCGATCCACCACTACGTCCAGGTCGACTTCCGAGGCTTCAAGGAGCTGGTGGCGGCCATCGACGGCGTGCCCTTCTTCTTCGACACCCCGGTGCGGGACACCGCCACCGGCCTGTTCGTGGGCCACCGGGGCTGTGTCACCCTCGGCCCCGACCAGGCCCTGGCCTACGCCCGCTCCCGCCACCTGGAGTACCGGGAGGGCGACGAGTGGATCGCCGACGGCACCGCCGACCTCGGTCGCATCTCCCGCCAGCAGGACTTCATCCGTCGGGCGCTGGCCCGCACCGTGAGCGAGGGCCTGGCCAACCCGCTGCTGCTCGGTGATGTGCTCGGGGTCGCGTCCGACGCCGCCCTGCTCGACGACGGCATGGGTGTGGACGAGTTCGTCCAACTGGGCCGCAAGTTCCGGGGGATCAGCGATGACACCCTGCAGACCCTCACCCTCGACGTCAGCGACGAGACCGTGGGCGGCTCGGCCATCCTCCGGCTGCAGGACACCGAAGCAAACGACCGCAAGATCGGGATCTTCCGCGGCCAGGCCGGGGCGGGGTCCCAGCAGGCGCCCGAGATCGGCGTGATCGTGCTCAACGGCACGGGCACCGACGGCCAGGCCGGTGAGATCGCCGACGGCCTGGACCGCCTCGGCTTCGACACCTCGCCGGGTACCGGCGACGCCGAGAACAGCGACTTCGGTCGCAGCGTCGTGCGCTACACGTCGGGCAACGAGGCCCAGGCCCGCTTCGTCGCCGCCCAGATCGAGGGTGGGGCCGACGTCGAGGAGGTCGACAGCATCGAGGATGGGGCCGACGTCGCCGTCGTCACCGGCGACGACATCGAGGGCGTCAGCAGCGACCTCCAGCCCCCGCCCGTCCCGCTCGGCACCGGGGCCGGCGGCAGCGGTGACGGAGGAGCCGGTGGCGGCAGCACCCCCGTGGGCGAGGTCCCCGTCAGCGACCCGCCCGAACAAGCCGACTGCTGACCGAGCCGACTCTGCGTGTCGGGCCCGGCGGTGCCCTCATCTCCTCGGGCGGCGGCAGAACGAGGCAACCACGGGGGGCTGGCTCCGGCTGCCGGGCTCGGCGGCGCCGTTCTCATCGATTTCGCCACCCTCCGTGGCCGAATCCCCTGGTTCAGCCGGGTCTTCCCCTTCTGGCGTCTGATCCTCCGCCTATGACCGGAGGATCGGGAGCCAGAACGGGGGGATGGTCACGGCCCGTGAGATTCGGGGCGCCAGGAGGGCTCGTATGCCCCCGACGACCGGCAGCGCGACCCCACGCCCCCTTCCTTGCCTCGGTTCTGCCACAGCCCGAGGGCTCGGATGCCCCCTACGACCGGCAGCCCGACCCCACGCCCCCGTCGTTGCTCGGTGTCGGTCAGCCCGGCATGAGCTCGAGGGCGTCGAGATCGAGGATGGCGGCGACGGAGCGGGTGAGCATGGCCTCGAAGAGGGCCCGGGCCCGGTCGTTGACCAGGTCGAGGGCGCCGGCGTTGAGTGGGTAGCAGGCGCAGAAGAGGATCCCGAGGCGGTAGTCCTCCCAGCACTGGTCGTAGGTGTAGTCCTCCACGCCGCCGGCCCGGAGGCCGTCGTGGTAGATCCGGAGGACCTGCTCGTCGGCGGCCTTGCGGTCTTCGGGGGTCAGGCTCTGGCTCATGAAGTAGGCGATGTCGTAGGGCGACCGCCCGAGCCCGGAGATCTGCCAGTCGAGGGCCACGACGGGGTCCTCGGCACCCGGGTCGAAGAAGAGGTTGTCGAGCCGGTAGTCACCGTGCAGCAGGGTGAGCGGGGGCTCGGACAGGCGCTCGAGCAGCTCCACGCAGGCGTCGGGCATGCGGCGGGCGGCCTCCAGCATCGGCCCGGGCAGGAGGTGGGCGAACTCGCCCTCGATGATCGGCCAGGACTGGCGCAAGGTGGGCGGGAGGGCCTGGGGATTGGGCGGGTCACAGGTCCGGAAGGTCCAGTCGGCGCCGATGACCTCTTGGTCCTGCCAGTACCAGGCGTGGTGGGCGGCCAGCTCCCTGGCCGCGACCAGGGCCTCGTCGACCGGGCAGCCGTCCAGCTGGTCGTACTGCCTGCGGGAGCCGACGTCCTCCAAGAGGAGCACGAAGTCCTTCGTGGTCGGCTCGTAGTTCGACGCGTAGAGGTCCGGGGTGCCCAGGGGCGTGCGATGGCCGATCTCGCGGTAGAAGCTCACCTCGCGGCCGTAGAAGCTGAAGGCGTCCGCGGTCTGGCGGGCCCCGGCCACGGTGTGGGGCAGCTTGAGGACGGCGGTGGCGGGCCCGTCACCCCCCTCGTAGGTGAACGTCACCCGCCAGAGCAGGGAGAGGATTCCGATCCCGACGCCGATCGCCTCGGTCGACGCGGCGCTCACCGACGTCCCGTCACCGATCGTTCCGGTCGACCGCAACGCCGTGGTGTACCAGTCCACCGTCAGCTCGTCCGGCGACGCCGGATAGCCCAGATCCCCCATGGTCCACTCCCCCTGATCGGAACCGTTGCGGGAGCGTAGTGGGGGGATTTCTGACGCTCGGCCACTCGTCACTACCCTCCCGCGCCATGGCTGACATCGGTTTCGACGGCAAGGTCGCGATCATCACCGGCGCGGGCGGGGGTCTCGGTTTCGAGCACGCCAAGCTGCTGGCCTCCCGGGGGGCCCAGATCGTCATCAACGACCTCGGCGGCTCGGTCTCGGGCGAGGGCGGCGACGAGAGCGCGGCGGAGGCCGCGGCCCGTCAGATCGAGGAGTTGGGCGGCGTGGCTGTGGCCAACCACGACAGCGTGGCCACCCCCGAGGGCGGCGAGTCCATCGTCAACACGGCGATCGAGGCCTTCGGCCGGGTGGACATCGTGATCAACAACGCCGGGATCCTCCGCGACAAGGCGTTCCACAACATGACCCCGGACCTGGTCGACCCCGTGATCGACGTCCACCTGCGGGGTGCGTTCAACGTGACCCGCCCGGCGTGGGTCAAGATGCGCGAGCAGGGCTACGGCCGGGTGGTCAACACCGCCTCGACCGCCGGCATCATCGGCAACTTCGGCCAGGCCAACTACGGCGCAGCGAAGATGGGCCTCGTCGGCTTCACCCGGGTCCTGGCCGCGGAGGGCGCCCGCAGCAACATCAAGGCCAACGCCATCGCCCCCATCGCCAAGACCCGCATGACCGAGGACCTGCTCGGACCGATGGGCGACAGCCTCGCCCCCGAGCTCATCTCCCCCGTCGTGGCCTGGCTGGCCCACGACGACTGCCCGGTCACCGGCGAGATCTACTCCTGCGGCGGCGGCATGGTGGCCCGGTTCTTCATCGGCCTCACCACGGGGATCTACGACCCCGAGCTGACCCTCGAGGGCGTCCGCGACCAGTTCGACACGATCCGGGACGAGGACGGCTACATGGTGCCGACCGAGACCGCCGACGAGCTCCGCAAGCTCCTCGCCTACTTCAAAGGCGACTGACACCGGGGCGTGGATCTCTCTCGGGCGGGTGAACCTCCGCGATGACGCTCGGCGCGCACAGCTGACGCTGCGGAACGGAGCGAGGCAGCGCCGATGACGGAGGCGAGAGCTGCCGTAGGCAGCGGAGCCGCGCAGCCCTGACGCTGCGGAGCGGAGCGAAACAGCGCCGACGCTGTAGGCGAGAGCTGCCGTAGGCAGCGGAGCCGCGCAGGCGGCGACCATGTAGTAGGCCTCATGGCCTAGGCCCGCGGGCCGATGGGAGGGTCGTGAACGCCGCCGCCCTCGAGCCCGACCGCCTCGACGCGGTCCTCGCCTCCCTGCCGCCGAGCTGGGCGGTGGCCGAACTGGGCCGTGACCGCTTCGTGGCCGGTCCCGCGGGGGCCTTCGTGCTCCGGCCGTCGACCGGCGAGCACCACCGCGACGCCAAGCGGGTGACCCAGCTCGCCCGGGCGACCCGCACCGGCCTCGGCGACCACCTGGCCTGGATCCCGGTGATCGACGCCCTGGTCGTGACGCCGTCGCGCATCCGCGAGCCCGTCGGGGCCACCGTGATCCCCGTGGGCATGGTCACCTCGCTCCTCCTCGAAGGCATGCAGCCCCTCGACGAGGAGACGCTGCGACGCATCACCGGCCTGATGGTCGAGCGTCGCCTGACCCCGGAATGGGTCCCCACCTCACCCACCCCACCGATCCCCGACCCGATCGTGTTGACGAACGACGCCTGAGGTCCCCTTGGCTGTCACTGCCCCTGCGTAGGCTCGGGTCATGGCACTGGAACCTCCCACCGGGCTCTCCCCCTCCCGGGTCTCCTCGTTCCAGGACTGCGCGCTGGCGTTCCGGTTCTCGGCCATCGACCACTTGCCCGAGCCGTCCTCGCTGCCCGCGGTCCGGGGCACGCTCGTGCACGCCGCGCTGGAGCGCCTGTTCGACCTCCCGCCCGCCGAGCGCACCGCCGAGCGGGCCACGGCCTGCCTGGCCGAGGCCCACACCGCCATGCAGGTCGATCCCGAGTACCTCGGCCTGGCGCTGGACGCCGACGGCGATGAATCCCTTCTCGTGCGGTCCCAGGAGCTGCTGGACAACTACTTCCTCCTCGAAGACCCCTCCGCCATCACCCCCATCGGCCTGGAGCTTCGGCTCGAGGCCCCGCTCGGCGACCTGAACCTGCGAGGCATCATCGACCGCCTCGAATTGGACGCCGACGGCGGCCTGGTGGTCACCGACTACAAGACCGGCGCCGCCCCCCGCCAGCAGTACGAGCAGGGCCGCCTCGGCGGCGTGCACTTCTACTCCTTCCTCTGCGAGGAGTTCTTCGGCGTGCGGCCCGCCAAGGTCCAGCTCCTCTATCTGGCCGACCCCGTGGCCATCATCGCCGAGCCCACCGACCAGGCCAGTCGGGGCCTGCGCCGCAAACTGACCGCCATCTGGGCCGCCATCGAGCGCTCCTGTGAGCGGGAGGACTTCCGGCCGCGACCCTCCAAGCTGTGTGACTGGTGCGCGTTCCAGACCCACTGCCCGGCGTTCGGCGGCGATCCGGACGCGGCGCGGGCCGAGGCCGGCGCGGTCGCCGCGGTGGCCGTCACGCCGACCGATCTGCGCCCGGTCCCCGTTCCGGGGTGACCGACGGCGAGCCGCTCGGCCCGCAGCTCCACCAGCAGGTCGCGGCCCTCGACGACGCCGTCGACCGGGCCTTCGACCACCTGCGGGGACGGCCCGCCGCCGACCGGGTCTTCTACGCCGCCTCTGCCCTGGGGGACTTCAGCGTCATCTGGGGACTCCTGGGCGCCGTGCGGGGCCTGCGCTCGGACCGGGACGCGGATGCCGCTATCCGTCTGCTGGTCTGCCTCGGCCTCGAGTCGGCGCTGGTCAACGGCCTGATCAAGTCACTGCTCCCCCGGCGCCGGCCGGCCAACGAGGGTCACCACCCGTTCCACCTCCGCACGCCGAAGACCGCCAGCTTCCCCTCCGGCCACGCCAGTGCGGGCTTCACCGCCGCCACCCTCCTGGCCGACGGCCAGAAGGCCCCGTGGCGCTACGGCTGGTACGGCCTCGCGGTCGTCGTCGCCTCCAGCCGGATCCACACCCGGGCCCACCACGCCTCCGACGTGCTGGCCGGAGCCGCTCTCGGCCTCGTGCTGGGGCGGGCAGCCAAGAAGGCCTGGCCCCTGCCGGAACAGGCTGGTGACCCGACGGGTTGAACCCGCCATGAGCACCGCTTTCGCCGTGTCCTGGGACTACCGGTGCCCGTTCGCCCGCATCGGCCACCAGCACGTCCTCGCCGGACGGCGCGACGGGGCGGACTGGGACGTGCACTTCCTCCCCTTCAGCCTCGGCCAGATGCACGTCGAGGAGGGCCAGCCCGACGTCTGGGACGATCCCACCAAGGAGACCGGCCTCCTCGCCCTGCAGGCGGGCACCGTGGTACGGGACCAGTTCCCCGACCGCTTCGACCCCGTGCACCAGGGCCTCTTCGACGCCCGCCACGTGGACTCCCTCGACCTGCGGGACCGGGAGGTCCTCACCAGGGTCCTCGAGGCGAACGGCGTGCCGGCGGCCGAGGTGTTCGACGCGATCGCCGGTGGCGAGCCGCTGGCCACCGTGCGCAAGGAGCACGAGGCCGCCGCGACCGAGGCGAACGTCTGGGGTGTACCCACCTTCGTCCTCGGGGACCGGGCTGTCTTCGTCCGCCTGATGAACAGCCCGACCAGCGACACCGACGGCCGGGCGACGGTCGAGCGGATCCTCGACCTCCTCGCCTGGACCGACCTGAACGAGTTCAAGCACACCTCGATCCCGCGCTGACCGGAGCCCGCCACTACCGTCGAGGTGATGGCCGAACGGGAGGTGCGGTCGGCGCCGCGCATGAGCGACCTCGAGGCCCTCATGTGGAACCTCGACAAGGACCCGCACCTGACATCGGTCTTCGCCAACGTCACCGTCCTGGACTGCGCACCGGACCGGGAGTACCTGCGCCGGAAGCTGGGCCGGGCGGTCGCCGACATCCCCCGCCTCCGTCAGCGGGTGGTCCCCGCCTTCGGCCGATTGGCCCCACCCACCTGGCAGGAGGACCCCGCGTTCGACCTGGACTACCACCTCCGGTGGACCGCCCTGCCCCGGCCGGGCGACGAGCGGGCCCTCCTGGAGCTGGCCACCCGCCTGCACCAGCAGCCCTTCGAGCGGGGCCGGCCGCTCTGGGAGTTCACGGTCGTCGAAGGCCTGTCCGGGGGACGGGCGGCCATGGTCCAGAAGCTGCACCACACGGTGACCGACGGCGTGGGCGGCCTGCGCCTCGCTGAGCGGTTCCTCGACCTCGAGCGGACACCTGCTGAGCCCGACGCCGGGCCCCCCGTCGCCACCCGGCCCGACGACGGCCGAGGACCGACCTTCGCCGGGCGAGCCCTGGGCACCGCCGGTTACGTGAGCCGCCAGGTGGCCGGCACCACCGTGGGGGTGGCCAAGGAGCGCCACGACGACGCTGGTGCACCCCGATCGCTGGCCTGGCCTGGCCATCGAGGCGGGCGAGACGGTCGGCTCGGTGGTGCGGCAGGTGTTCGGCACCAGCGAGGCCCGCTCGCCCCTGTGGACCGAGCGCTCCCTCTGGCGGGAGCTGGTCGTGCTGCGCATGCCCTTCGACGAGGTCAAGGCCGCAGCCAAGAAGCACGACGTCACGATCAACGACCTGTTCGTGACCGCCGCCACCCGGGCCGCGGCCACCGTGCACCAGCGGGCCGGCCGGCCCGTCGACGAGCTGCGGATGGCCATGCCGATGAGCACCCGGGACGACGCCTCGGCCGCCGGCAACGCCTTCTCGCTGACCCGGACGCTGATGCCGACCGACATCGACGACCCGGTCGAGCACCTGCTCGCCGTCCACGAGCGGCTGGCCGCCACCCGGGGCGAGAAGGCGTTCCAGGTGCTGGACCAGTTGGCCGGGATCATGAACGTGCTGCCCACCTCGACCTTGGTGGCCGCAGCCCGGCACCAGGCCGAGACGGTCGACTTCACCACCTCGAACCTGCGGGGGGCGCCGTTCCCCCTGTTCTTCGGGGGCGCGCAGATCGTCGAGAACTATCCGGTGGGGCCGCTGGCGGGTACCGCGTTCAACCTGACGATGCTCAGCTACGCGGGCGAGCTGCACCTCGGGCTGCTGGCCGACACCGCGGCCGTCGGTGACGCGGAGGCGTTGCGAGACGCGGTGGCGGACGCGTTCGAGGAACTGACGACCTGACCGAGGTCAGTTCGTGGAGACGAGCTCCTCGGACGGCTTGGACAGGAGCGTCCGCACGTCGAGTAGGAGATCGGCCACTTCGTTGGTCGACACCAGCTGGCGGTCGAGGAGTGTGCCCAGGCCCTGATCGATCAGAGCGAGCGCCTCGGTGATGCTGCCGGCGTCGTGCTTTTCGGTGGTCTCCGTCATTACGGAGCCATGGTACCCGCCTCTCGTGACAGGAGTGGGTAAGTACCGTTGACTCGTGACCACCGCCACACCCCTCGGCGTGACCTTCGCCGGCTTCATGCCCCTCGGGCCCCGGATCGCGCTCGACGTGGCGAAGGAGGCGGAGGGCCTCGGCTACACGTCCTACTGGACCGCGGAGACCACCGGACCGGAGGCCTTCTCGCTCCTCGGTGGCGTCGCCGGGGTCGCCCCGGGCCTCGACCTGGGCACCGGCGTCCTCGCCCTCCAGCTGCGGACGCCCATGGTCACCGCCATGGCCGCGGCGACGCTGCAGGCCATGGTCCCGGACCGGGACGTGCTGCTCGGGATCGGCATCTCCTCCCCCGTCGTCACCGAGCAGTGGCACGGCGTGGCCGTACGGCGAGCGGCCGCTGGACCACGTGCGGGAGTACGTCGCCCTCGTCCGGGAGTGCCTCAGCGGCGAGTCCGTCACCTTCGACGGCGACTTCTACAGCGTGAAGCGCTTCCGCCTCGGCCTCCGCCAGGGCGAGCGCAAGCCGAAGATCGTGATCGGCGCCCTCAACGCCGGGATGCTCGCCCTGGCCGGCGAGATCGCCGACGGCGTGCTCCTCAACTACCTGCCCGCCAGCCACGTCCCCTGGAGCATCGAGCAGGTCCGCAAGGGCGGCGACGCCGAGGTCTACGCCTACGTCCACGTCGGCGTGGCCGACCGAGAGGCCGCCGTCGAGAACGCCCGCAAGGACCTCTTCTCCTACGCCGTGGTCGACGCCTACGCCCGCAACTTCGAGCGGGCCGGCTTCGGCGACGAGGTGGCCGAGATCCGCGAGCACCACGCCGCCAAGGACCGCGAGGGCGCCCTCGCCGCCGTGTCGGACCGCATGGTCGACGCCATCGACGTCGTCGGCGACGCCGCCCTCGTGTCCGCCACGATCAAGGACTACGTCGCCAACGGCGTCGACCACCCCATCGTCATGCCCCTCCCCTGGGGCGAGAACCGCCGCCAGGTCATCAGCGACACCCTGCAGGCCGCCGCCGCCGACTCGCATCCCGACGCGTTCTGGCCCCTGATCTCCCGGCCATGGCGCGGAGGATCGGACGGCCAGAACGGGGATTGGGGTAGGGCTCGAGCTCGGGGACGACGAGGCCTTCGGGCATCTGGCCGCCGGCGGCGATCCAGTCCATGACGACCTGGGGGGCCTCGTCGGGGTTGTAGCAGTCCTCTTCGTAGGACCACTGGTCGTCGCCGGCGTAGTGGAGGACGACGCAGGCGGGGAACTCGTAGAGGGTGTCGCCGCCGGTGGGGTCGGGCAGGCGGTTGCCGGCGACGAAGACGACCCGGTTGCCGTCGATGCCCATCCAGCGGGTCGGGAAGTCCATCTCGGGGAAGGGCTGCATGACCCCGACGATCCAGTCCTTGATCTCGGTCCGGCCGTTGAACCGGCCGTAGTGGTGCTCGAAGTAGCGGGCGTCCTCGACGAACTGCTTGGACCAGGTCTCCCAGTCGCCGGTCTCCACCGCCTGACGGCCTCGCTCGACGTAGCGGTGGAAAGCGGCCTCGACCTCGGTGCGGTCGTGCTCGGGCGGACGGGGCAACGGCGCCCAGTCCTCGGGGGCGACCAGGTCGTCGTTCTCCGGCGTCTCCTTCGAGCCCCCGGCCCGGTACCAGTTGCCGACCGCCCGGTTGGCGTCGGCCGGGTTGTAGAAGTCCTCCTCGCGGGACCACTTCCCGTCGCCCGCGTAGTCGATCAGGCTGATGTTGGGGAACGAGTAGTAGGTGTCACCGCCGGCCGGGTCGGGCAGGTGGTTCCAGATGTAGAAGGCCACCCGATCGCCCTCGATGACGTGCCAGTCCACCGAGAAGGTCATGTTCGGGAACGGCGCCATGGCGTCCACGATCCAGTCGTGGATCGCGGGCTGGCCCTGGAAGTGCCCCAGGTTGTGCTCGATGTACTCGGCGTCGTCGGTGAACAGCGCGGCCCAGGCCGGCCAGTCCCGGTTCTCCACCCCCAGCCGGATGAACTCGGCGAACGCCTCTTCCACTTCTTCCCGTGGGTGCCCCATGGGCGGCGACGGTAGTTCAGCCCCGAAGGGCCCTCCGCCGTACGCTCTCCGCCCGTGGAGCTGCAGGGACAAGGTCGTCGTCATCACCGGCGGCGGCAACGGCATCGGGGCGGCCATGGCCCGCCGCTTCACCCAGGAGGGGGCGGCCGCCGTCGTCGTCGCCGACCTGGACGGCGATGCCGCCGCGGCGGTGGCCGACGAGATCGGGGGCCGGGGCGTGGCCGTCGACGTGGCCGACGAGGCCCAGGTCCAGGAGCTGGTCGCCTCGACCAAGGCGGACCACGGGCGCATCGACCTCTTCTGCGCCAACGCCGGCATCGGCGCCTTCGGCGGCGTCGACGTCCTCGACGCCGAGTGGCAGCGGAGCTGGGACGTCAACGTCATGGCCCACGTGTACGCCGCCCGGGCCCTGCTCCCGGACTGGCTGGAGCAGGGCACCGGCTACCTCCTGCACACCGCGTCGGCCGCCGGTCTGCTGACCAACATCGGCGCCGCCCCGTACTCGGTCACCAAGCACGCCGTCGTCGGCCTGGCCGAGTGGCTGTCGATGACCCACGGCGACGCCGGCGTGCGGTTCTCCTGCCTCTGCCCCATGGGCGTGCGCACCAACATGCTCCTGGGCGGCGAGGACGTGTCGGCCGGGGCCGTGGTCCTCAGCCAGGGCGTCATCGAGCCCGACGACTGCGCCGCCGCCGTCGTCGAGGGCCTGGCCACCGAGCAGTTCCTGATCCTGCCCCACCCGGAGGTGGCCGACTTCGTGCTGCGCCGGGCGACCGACCACGACCGCTGGCTGGCCGGCATGCGCCGACTGCAGGCCGTCATCGAGGACGGGCTGTCCGCATGAGCCCGTTCCAGGAAGGTCCTCGGGGTCCTGTTCCCCCTCCTCTTCATCGGCGTCTTCGCCCTGGGCGGCTGCGTCCTCGGCGAGCTCGACATCGACGACGGCCAGAAGTCCTTCTCGCTCGAGGAGATCGAGGTCACCGCCCAGCTGCGGCCCAACGGCGTGCTGCTCGTACGCGAGCGGGTCACCTACGACTTCGACGGCACGTTCAACGTCGGCACCCGGGACTTCGACTCCGGTCCCTGGGAGGTCCGCGAGGATCCGGGTCTTCGAGGGCGGCGAGGAGCTGGACGTCCTCGTCGACACCCCGACGCTGGTGGAGTGGGACATCTCCCCCGCCTCCGGGGTCCACACCTACGAGCTGCGCTACCGGGTCTTCAACGCCGTCCTGGCCTGGCCCGACGTGGTCGAGCTCAACTGGCAGTGGGTGGGCCGGAACGTGCCCGAGCCGGTCGGCCTCCACACCGTCACCCTCGCGTGCCGGGCGACGGCGAGGGCGTACGGGCCTGGGCCCACGGTCCGCTCAGCGGGACCATCGACGTCGACGGGTCGATCATCCGCACCGAGATCGAGGACCTGCCCGAGTTCACCTTCCTCGAGACCCGGGTCATCGCGCCCGCGGAACCGCTTCGACGACGAGGGCCTGCAGGAGGGCCGCGTGGGCGAGACCACCCATCGGGACTACGACACGAGTGCGACCTGCTCCGCAACGCCCTGCGGAGAACCAGGCCCAGAACGCGGCGCTCACCGACAGCAGATCGAGCAGATCCTGGCGACGGGACGCCCCCCAGATGCCAGGGCGCCCTCGCCGACCCGATCGAGACCGAGCCCCAGCAGGACCGGATCATCGCCGAGGAGACCGCGCTGGCCGAGGAGGCCAACATCGCGCGGGCCGACGTACGCGAAGGAGCAGCAGGAGAAGGAGGACCGGCGCCGGAACCTGGCCGTCGCCGGTCCGTTCCTCATCGGCGCCGCCCTGCTCGGGGCCTTCCTCATCTGGCTCAAGTGGGGCCGGGAGCCGAAGGTGGCCGACATCGACTACTGGCGGGAGGTCCCCGACGACCCGCCGGCGGTCGCCATCGCCCTCCTCGAGTGGGGCTACATCGACACCGACGCCTTCTCGGCCACGGTCGTCGACCTCGCCCAGCGGGGGTACCTGACCATCGAGGAGACCGAGAACGACCACGTGTTCCGGTCCACGGAGAAGAGCCGGGACGGCCTGCTCGAGTTCGAGCGCAACGTGATGTCCAAGCTGTTCGAGGACGGACCCGAGACCAGCCAGAAGGGCCTGACCGGCTGGGCCAAGGCCCACCGATCGGACGCCGCCTCCTGGCTCAGCACCTTCAAGGCCAGCGTGGTGAGCACGTACAAGGCCAAGGGCTACCAGGTGAAGGGCCAGGTCACGGGCTGGGTGCTCTACGTCCTCCTGGTCGGCCTCCTCTTGGTCTTCGCGGCCGTCGCCATCGCCAACGAGGCGTACGCCGTCGGCGGCGCCGCCATCGGCACGGGCCTCGTGCTGCTCTTCTTCATGATCCTGCTCCGGCGCCGCACGCAGGCGGGGGCCCAGCGCCACGCCGAGTGGGAGGGCCTCAAGCGCTTCCTCAAGGACTTCTCCCAGCTCCAGGACGCCCCGTCGGGGCACATGGCCCTCTACGAGCGCTACCTGGTGGCCGCCGTCGCCCTGGGCGTCGCCGACGAGCTGGTCGAGGCCCTGCAGGTCCGCATCCCGGAGGTGGCCAACGACCCGACGTTCGCCTCGTGGTACGTCGGCAGCCGGGCCGGGTCCGGGGTCGGCTCCTTCGCGACCCTCGGTGACTTCAGCTCCGGCCTGTCCTCCGCGACCGCCTCCTCGTTCCGACCCCCGGCGTCGTCGAGCTCCTCTGGCGGCGGCTTCAGCGGCGGCTTCTCCGGGGGCGGCGGTGGCGGCGGAGGCGGCGGCGGCTTCGGCGCGCGATGACATCCGCGTTCCTTCGCTTCGCTCAGGAATCGCCGGCTCCGCCGACGGCTGCGTGTCGGTGAGCTGCTCCGCTCCGATCCGCAGCGTGGCGTGACGGACGACCCGACGGTCGCGGTCTACGAGGCGCGGGCGGCGGACTGGGCGGCGCAGCGTTCGGCCCGGCGGCCGGAGCGGGCCGAGGCGCTGGCGGCCCGGGTGGGCGACGGTCCGGTCGTCGACCTCGGCTGCGGGCCGGGGTGGCACCTGCCCCACCTCGGGCCGGGTGCCATCGGGCTGGATGCCGCCCGGGCCATGCTCGACCTGGCTCCGGCCGGTCACCCGCGGGTGCAGGCCCGACTCGACGCCCTGCCGTTCCGGCGGGGCGGCCTCGGCGGGGCCTGGGCGTCGAAGTCCTACGTGCACCTGGCCCGCGCCGGCGGTCCCCCTCGCCCTGGCCGACCTGCACCGGGCGCTCGCCGTCGGGTGCCCCGGTCGATCTGACCGTGTTCGGCGGCGACGCCGAGCACGAGTCCTTCGCCGACGACGACTTCGCCGGGCGCCGGTTCTCGCTGTGGCCCGAGCCGATGCTGCGGGACGTCCTGGTCGGCGCCGGGTTCTCCGTCGAGGACCTCGTCGTCGAGACGGCCGGCCGACCTGGTCCCGCACCTCCTGTGCACGCTGCGCCGGGAGCGCACGCTGCCCGACACCGTCGGGCCGGGCATGCGCCTGCTGGTCTGCGGCCTCAACCCGAGCGTCAACGTCGGCCGACGCCGGCGTCGGCTTCGCCCGCCCCGGCAACCGCTACTGGCCGGCCGCCCTCGCCGCCGGCCTGGTCACCGTCGACCGGGACGCCCGTCATGCCCTCGTCCACCACGGCATCGGCATGACCGACCTGGTGAAGCGGGCCACCCCCGGGCCGACGCCCTCACCACCGACGAGTACCGCGACGGGCTCGGCCGGGTCGGCCGCCTGGTCGAGTGGCTGCAGCCCGGCGCCGTGGTGATGGTCGGCCTCGCCGGCTGGCGGGCCGCCGTCGACCGCAAGGCCGTCGCCGGCGTCCAGCCCGAACCGTTCGGCGGCCGTCCCGTCTACGTCATGCCCAGCACCAGCGGCCTGAACGCCGAGCAGCCGCCTCGAGGACCTGACCGCCCACCTCCGCTCGGCAGCCACCCTCACCTGATGCTCCGTTCTGGTACCCGCTATGTCCGCCCCAGCGCGCGTTGCTGGGACCAGAACGACGGGGGCGGGGAGACGGCGTAGGTTCTGCCCCATGCCGTTGCGCCTCGAGCCTGCTGACGAGTACCTGCACGAGCTGGGTCCGGAGACCACGTTCAACGAGTCGATGTACTTCAACGTCTATGACCCGGCCGAGCAGGTCGGGGGCTTCGTGCGCCTGGGCAACCGGGCCAACGAGGGCTACGCCGAGATGACCACATGCCTCTACCTGCCCGACGGCCGGGTCGCCTTCATGTACAACCGACCCGAGATCAGCCACAACGACGCCTTCGCGGCCGGGGGCATGACCTTCGAGGTGGTCGAGCCCTTCGAGGAGCTGAAGGTCGGCTACGAGGGCAAGGTCGTCATGCTCGAGGACCCCCTGGAGATGGCCGACCCCCGTCAGGCGTTCACCAACAACCCCTACGAGAAGGCCAAGGTCGAGCTGACCTACACCCGGGTCAGCGACCCCATCGGCGGCGAGCCCACCGAGCACGTCGAGCGGGAGGGCGAAGAGTTCGCCAAGGGCCACTACGAGCAGCTCAACGCCGCCACCGGCACCATCGCCGTCGGCGACCAGGAATGGGAGGTCAGCGGCTTCGGCCTGCGGGACCACTCATGGGGCCCCCGGACGTGGCAGGCCCCCTGGTACTACCGCTGGCTGACCGCGAACTTCGGCGGCGATTTCGGCTTCATGGGCTCCCGCATCGCCCGGCCCGACCGGGACGGCATGCGGGGCGGCTTCATCTGGGACGGCGAGCGCATCATCGGCTGCCACAGCTTCGACATCAGCACCGACTGGACCGAGACCGGCACCTACCACCGGGCCATCGAGGCCACGCTGCACCACGACGAGGGCTCCCTGAAGGTCAGGGGGAAGGTCCTGAACCTGATACCCCTGCGCAACCGCCGCGACGGCCGGGTGACCCGCATCTCCGAGGGCCTCACCGAGTGGACCCTCGAGGACGGCCGGGTGGGCTACGGCCTCTCGGAGTACCTCGACCAGATCATCGACGACCAGCCCGTCGGCCTCGCCGAATAGCGAGCCCTTCCGGCGACTAGTCCCCGGAAGCCGGATAGCCCCGCACCACGATCTCGGAGATCGGCGCGAAGTCCCGTTCCCCGTCGGTGGTCTCCATGATCGTCAACGTGATCGAGTCGGTGGGGACCGAGGCGACCTGGGCGAACTGCACGTTCGGGTTCTCCGAGAAGGCCTGGCCTTGGGTGATCGCGCCGTCGAAGGCCCACTCGACCGAGCGGATGCGGCGGTTCTCGAAGAACCGGTCGGTGCCGTCGACGGGGTCGACCTGGGCGTACCCGGGGATGAGGCCGACCTCGGTGATGACCACCGGGCCTTCGGCGAACTGGAAGGTGACCGTCTCCCCCACCCCGGAGCCGGGTGTGCGCCAGGCCGTCGTCGGGTCGCCGTCGACGGTGTTGTCGACCGTGTAGGTGACGAGGTTGCCCCCGGCGTCGGGGGCGTCGGGGGCGGTGGACGAGGCCGACAGCCCGACGGGGGTGAGGTTCTGCACGGCCGGAGGCAGTGTGGTGGACGTCGTCGTCGTCGTGGTGGAGGTGGTGGTCGGCGTGCTCGTGGTGGTCGGCGCCACGGTGGTCTCGCTCGCCGGGGGCGGCGACAGGTCCTCGGCGTCCTCACCGCCGTCGTCGTCCCGGTTCAGGAGGACGAAGGCCAGGACGCCGACGAGGACGACGACGAGGGCGGCCAGCCACCACTTCGAACCGCTCCTCGCCGGCTCCGGTAGCGGCGTCACCGGGGGCGGCACCGGCAGCGGGGGTAGGCCGTCCTTGGGGGTCGCGGCCAGTGGGGCGATCGGGGCGGCGACCACGACGGTCTCGCCCGAGTCGGCCTCGGCTCCCTCCTCGAGCGCCACCGGCAGCGGGGTGACGGGCACACCCAGGCCCTGCTGGGCCCCGCGCAGGGCCTGGCCGAACTCGGCCGCCGTGGCGTAGCGCTGGGACGGGTCCTTGGCCATGCCCCGACTGATGACCGCGGCCAGCGCCGGTGGAACCCCCGCCGAGCCGAGGTCCGGAGGCGGCTCGGACAGCACCCGGTTCATCACGGCGAGGGTGCTCTCGTCGGTCGGCTTCACGAACGCCGGGGTCCCGGTGAGGAGCTGGTGCAGGGTCGAGGCCAGGCCGTAGACATCGCTGGCGGCGCTCGCGGGCTGGCCCTGCAGCGCCTCGGGGGCGGTGTGGGCGGGGGTGCCGGTCACCATGCCGCTGGCGGTCAGGTGGGCACCGCCCTCCAGACGGGCGATGCCGAAGTCCGCCAGGACCGGCTCGCCGAATGACGACACCAGGATGTTCTCCGGCTTGATGTCGCGGTGCAGGACGCCGGCGCGGTGGGCCGATTCGAGGGCGCCCGAAAGCTTGACGCCGATGTCGGCCACCTCGGGCCATGGCAACGGGCCCCGGTTCCGCAGGCGGTCGCCGAGTGACCCCGCCGGCTGATACCCCATGATCAGGTAGGGCAGGCCGTCACCGGTCTCCCCCGCCCCGTGGACGGTGATGATGTTGGGGTGCTCCGACAGGGCCCCGACGGCCCGGAGCTCCTGTTCGAACCGGTGTCGCAGGCGCTCGTCCACCCCGGCGACGGTGACGACCTTGACGGCGACGTCGCGGGAGAAGGTCGGCTGGCGGCCCTTGTAGACCACGGCCATGCCCCCGCGGCCGATCTCGGTGAGGTCCTCGACCCCGGGGATCTCCATCGCCATCAGGGCAGACCCACTACTGCGGCGCCAGGGCCCGCAGAGCCTCCCGTTCGGGCAGGGCCCCCGGGAACGGCAGGAGGGCGATCGCCGGGGTGTCCACACCGTTGGCCCGATAGCGCTCGAGGTGCTCGCGGCAGGCTTCGGGGGGACCGTGGACGATCAGCTGGTCGACGACCTCGGCCGGGATGGCCTCGAGGGCGGCCGCCCGGTCTCCCGCCTTCCAGGCGTCCCACATCGGGGTGAGGGCCTCGCCCCGGCCGAGCCACTCGTGGAAGGCGGCGTAGACCGGCACGTTCAGGTAGGCGGCGATGGCGAAGCGGCCGGCGGCCCGCATGGCGTCGGCGTCGTCGGAGACGGCCACGAAGATGCGGGCCACGACCTCCTTGTCCTCGCCGTAGGCCTTCACGATCGGGGCCACCGTCGAGACGTCGTCGGCCGAAAGCCAGTTGATGATCGCCCCGTCACCCTCCCGGCCGGCGAGGCGCAACATCTGCTCCCGCAGGGCGGCGATGAGGATGGGGACGGGCTCGGTCGGACGCACGCCGAGCTTGAAGCCGTTCACCGTGAAGGTGTCGTACTCCTGGCGGACCTTCTCGCCGCTCAGGGCGTCCCGCAGGAACCGCACGACGTCCCGGGTTCGCTTGTAGGGCTCCTCGAAGGGGATGTCGTTCCACCGCTCGACGATCACGTCGGACGAGCTGCCGACGCCCAGCACGAAGCGTCCGGGCGCGGCCTGCGCCACCGAGCCGACGGTCTGGGCCAAGCAGGCGGGACCGCGCGTGTAGGCGGGGACGATGGCGGTGCCCAGCCGCAACTCGGGGGCCCACACCGAGGCGAGGGTCAGCGGGGTGAAGGCGTCGGCCCCGTCGGCCTCGCTCGACCACACGTCGGTGTAGCCGAGGTCGACCAGCTCGCGGAACCAGTCCCGCTGCTCACCGAGAGGGACCCCGGAGAACGGGACCGTCATGCCGTAGCGCTGTGTCATCTAAGACGAATCCTTCCAGAAGCGGACGATGGTGGACTGGCTGGCAATGGCCAGGAGCTGGCCGGACTCGGACCAGAGGAGCACGGCGCCGTGGCCGAAGCCGCCGTGGACGGCCAGCACCCGGATGTCCAGCAGGACCCAGTCGGTGGGCTCGAGGCGGGCGACCCGGATGGTGTTGTCCAGGCTGTTGCCGCCGGCGGCGAGGCCGAGGGCCTGGCCGATGCCGAAGGGCACGAAGTCGCCGAGCACGGCCAGCGCCGGCCCCGACATGTCCAGCACCTCGGGCATGCGGGCCCAGAGGGCACAGTTCCCGCTGCTGGGCGTGCCGTCGAGGTCCTCCAGCGGGCGGCCGACGGCGAGGCGCTGCTCCATGCGCGACGCCACCGACTCGTGCTCGAAGCGGTAGTCGCGGACGTCGCAGTCGTCGGGACCGGGGACGTCGGGCATCGTGGCCCACTCCCCCTCCGGTTCGAAGGGCCGGCTGCCGAGGGCCGCGTTGACCGTCAGGATCTCGGTGTCGGCGGTCCGCCCGACCGCCCGGCCCTGGGTGACGCTGCGGCCCTGGGCCCCGATGGTCACGTCGAACTCCACCACCGAGCCGGGCCGGGCGTAGGACAGGTACTGGGCCGTGGCCCAGATGACGGGGCGCTCGGTGATCTCCTCCAGGGCGACGATGGCCGCACCGAGTCCGCAACCGCCGAAGAGGAATCCGCCACCGGCCGTGATGCCGGGCACGACCGGCAGCCGGAAGCCCGAGGGGGTCCCGTCGGACTCCAGGCCGAGAAAGGTCCGTGCGTCCATGGAGTCGGGACCCTAGGAGAACCGCACCCCGTCGTCAGCCCCCGGGCCGGTCCGACCCTCGCCTCGCCGCTGTGCCAACATCCGGTCCGTGCCCGACGCACCCTGGCAGGGTGATGCCTGCTCCCTCGTCGACGCCTTCGGCTCCGGGGAGCGCTCCCCGGTCGAAGAGCTCGAGGCCAGCCTCGCCGCCATCGCCGACAGCAAGCTCAACGCCTTCACGTTCCTGGACCCCGACCAGGCCCTCGCGACGGCGAAGGACGCGGACGTCTCCCTCCCGTTCGGCGGGCCTGCCGATGGGGATCAAGGAGCTGGAGCCGGTCATCGGCTGGCCCTGGACCGAGGCCTCGCTGGTGTTCGAGGACCGGGTCGCGACCCGCCGCTGCCGATGGGCATCAAGGAGCTGGAGCCGGTCATCGGCTGGCCGTGGACCGAGGCCTCGCTGGTGTTCGAGGACCGGGTCGCGGACTGGGAGTCCACGATGACCGGGCGGGTGCGGGCCAGCGGGGCCGTTCCCGTGGGCCTCACCGCCGCCAGCGAGTTCGGTGGCCTCAACGTCAGCGTCACCAAGCTCAACGGCGTGACCCACAATCCCTGGAGCCTGGGACGCACCGCAGGCGGTTCGTCCGGTGGGAGCGCATCCGCGGTGGCCGGCGGCCTGGTCACCCTCGCCACCGCGGGCGACGGCGGCGGCTCGATCCGCATTCCCGCCGCCTACAACGGCCTGGTGGGGATGAAGGGGACCTACGGGCGCGTCCCCCGGGGCCCCCGCACCCAGATCACCCCGAACACGGTGGTCCTCGGCTGTCTGGCCCGGTCCGTTCGGGACGTGGCCCGCTACTACGACTGCTGTGCCGGCTATGACCCCCACGACCCGACGAGCCTCCCGAAGGAGGACGGCTGGGAGCGGGACCTGGGCACCCAGGACCTGTCGGGCAAGACCGCCGTCGTCCTCCCCGGCCTTGGCTCGGTGCCCCTGGCGCCCGGGGTCGAGGCCTCGATCGTCAACGCGGCAGAGGCCCTCATCGCCGACCACGGCATGCAGCGGGTCGACGTCGAGCCCGGCTTCGACATTCCCCGGCTGGGCGTGCCGTGGATGATGGGCAACCTGTCCTCTCTCCTGGTCGACATCGGTGAGCGCTGGCCGAAGTGCGTCGAGGACCTGACCGAAGAGGTGGCCTTCGGCCTCACCCTCGCGTGGAACACCTTCGACCTGGAGATGGCGGCGGATGGCGAACGGCGTCGTACCGAAGCCAACGAAGCGATGGCGTCGCTGTTCGACCGGGCCGACTTCGTCATCTGCGCCACCAACCCCGACCCCGCCTTCCCCGCCGAGGCCGGCCTGCAGTCGACCGGCCTCGGCGACAAGCTGGTGCGCCAGATCGAGACGAACCGGGCGGTCAAGCTGGCATGGCGGACCCTGGCCCGCTTCCTACGGCTCGTCGGCGTGGCCCGACCGCGGACGAACCGTGAGTTGCTGAACTGGGTGGAGGTGCGGTTCGCGGACCTGCTCGACATGGGGGCCCTGACCATCCCGGCCAACATCTACGGCAACCCGTCGGTGTCCATCCCGGTCGAGCCGGTCGACGGCCTGCCCATCGGCATGCAGGTGATGGGTCGCCACAACCAGGACCGCCTCCTGTTCGACCTGGCCCTGTCGGTCGAGCGGGAGCGCCCGTGGCCACTCACCGCGCCCGGTACACCCGTCTGAGTAGCATCTTGCACACGCTTGGTGCTCCTGAGGCCACTTAGGGTGATGTGACCGACGACCGGACCTTGGGCCCTTTACTTGTCACACCCCCCGGGGAGACTGGTCCCATGGAACGGCAGTTGCGACTCCTGGACCCCCTGGGTGACGAGTGGCGGATCGACGACGAGACCCGTCGGGTCGGCCTCGCCGGCGTAGCCGCGGCCCGGGCCGCACTCGCCTCGGTCCGCCCCCCGGCCCCGGTGATGGACCGCGTCGACGCCGCCCACGAAGCCGCCTGACCGACCGACTGCGGCGACGTCCTAGGCTCGGGGCATGACCTCGGGATCTTCACGCGACATCGTCATCTGTGAGGCCGTCCGCACGCCCATCGGGCGTCGTGGCGGTGGCCTCTCCACCATGCACTCCGCCGACCTGCTCGGCGTAGCGCTCAAGGAGCTGATCGACCGCTCCGGCATCGACCCCGCCCAGGTGGGCCAGCTCATCGGGGGCTGCGTGTCCCAGGTGGGCCAGCAGTCCTTCAACGTCAGCCGCACCGCCTGGCTGACCGCCGGCCTGCCGATCTCGGTGGCCGCCACCACCGTGGACAGCCAATGCGGCTCGTCCCAGCAGGCCACCAACTTCGCCACCAGCCTGATCGGCTCCGGCGTGGTGGACGTCGCCGTCGCCTGTGGCGTCGAGGTGATGAGCCGGGTGCCCATGGGCTCCAGCCTCGGCGAGGGCGTCGGCAAGGCGATCCCCCGGTCCTACTTCGAGAAGTACGAGTGGACGACCCAGTTCGAGGGCGCCGAGCGCATCGCCGAGAAGTGGGGCATCACCCGCGACGAGACCGACGCCCTCGGCCTCTCGTCCCAGCAGCGGGCCGCTCAGGCCTGGGCCGAGGACCGGTTCAGCACCCAGATCGTCGGCGTGGACGCGCCGGACCTCGGTGAGGACGGCAAGCCCACGGGCACGACCCACCGGGTGGACCGGGACGAGGGCCTGCGGGAGACCACCCTCGAGGGCCTGAGCCAGCTCAAGGCCGTGGCCCGCGAGGACGGGGTCCACACCGCCGGCACGTCGTCGCAGATCGCCGACGGCGCCGGCGCCGTGCTCCTCGCCACCCGGGAGAAGGCCGAGGCCCTGGGCCTGACCCCCCGGGCCCGCGTGGTGGACACGTGCCTGGTCGGCAGCGACCCGATCCTGATGCTCACCGGCCCCATCGACGCCACCCACCACCTCCTCGAGCGGAACTCGATGACGATGGGCGACATCGACCTCGTCGAGATCAACGAGGCCTTCGCCTCCGTGGTCCTGGCCTGGCAGAAGGAGACCGACGCCGACATGGCCAAGGTGAACCCCAACGGTGGGGCCATCGGCATGGGCCACCCCCTCGGCGGCACCGGCGCCATCCTCACCACCAAAGCCGTGCACGAGTTGGAGCGCTCCGACCTGAACACCGCCCTGGTCACCATGTGCTGCGGTGGCGGCCTCGCCACCGGCACCCTCCTCGAGCGCATCTGATCCGTCGGAGGCAATAGGGGGCGGATCCCGCCCCCTATTGCCTCCAATGCATTGCCGCTTCCCCCGGCTGATCACCCAACCGAGGGAGGCGCGCCGTGCGCCGAGTCCTGTTCCTGTCGTCCCTGCTCGTCATCGGCTGTACCCGGTCGACCGCCGGACCGACCGACCCCGGAGCGGCGACCGTCGTCGAGGTGGTCGACGGCGACACCGTCGTGGTCGACATCGACGGGCAGCAGGAGACCCTGCGCCTGATCGGCGTCGACACCCCCGAGACGGTCGACCCCGACCAACCGCCGGAGTGCTTCGGCGCCGAGGCCAGCACCCACACGAAGCGTCTCCTGCCGGAGGGCACCGCGGTGCGCCTGACCCGGGACGTCGAGGCCCGGGACCGCTACGACCGGCTGCTCGTCTACCTGCACCGGGCCGAGGACGGGCTGTTCCTCAACCTCGACCTGGTCGCCGGGGGCTGGGCCGACGACTACCCCTATCCGCCCAACGTGGCCCACCAACGGGACTTCGCCCTCGCCGTCAGCCAGGCCCGCGCCGAGGGCCTCGGCCTCTGGTCCACCTGCGGCAACGCCGACACCCCGGCGGGCTGAGCCGCCGAGTGACCGAATTCACATGGACTTGCGCAGACCGCAAGCTTGCACACACTGCAAGAATTGCTACTATGAGCCTGTGACCGAGACCACCGGGCTCCGCGAACGCAAGAAGGCCCAGACCCGTCGGGCCCTGACCGTCGCCGCCATCCGCCTGTCCATCGAGCGGGGCAGCCCCGACCGGGTGACCGTCGAGGAGATCAGCGATGCCGCCGATGTCTCCCCCCGCACCTTCTTCAACTACTTCTCCTCCAAGGAGGACGCCATCCTCGGCGTCGACCCGGACCGCCGAGCCGAGCTGCGGGCCGAGCTGGAGCTGCGACCGACCGACGAGACCCCGGTCGACGCACTCCGGGCTGCCCTGCTGGCCACCGCCGAGGGCATCGACGACAACGGCGAGTTGTGGGCCCAACGCCTCCAGCTCGTCCGCGAGCACCCCTCCCTGACCCCCGGCTACGTAGCCAGCTTCGCCGACTTCGAGCGGGGCATGGTCGAGGCGATGGCCGCCCGCCTGAGCCTCGACGCCGACACTGACCTCTACCCCTCCGTCGTCGTGGCCGCGGCCCTGACCGTCATGCGGGTGACCGTCAAGCACTGGCAGGCCAACGCCGGCGACACCCCGCTGACCGAACTCCTCGACGTCGCCTTCGACCAGTTGGCCGACGGGCTTGCCGCGCCCCCCTCGCCCTGACCGCCGCGACCTCCGGACTGGATCCCCCCGTGCAGACCCCCACCACCCCCGAAGCCGTCACCGACGCCAGCCCGCTCACCCACCGCCAGATCATGGTGATCTTCAGCGGGCTGATGCTGGGCATGTTCCTGGCCGCCCTCGACCAGACCATCGTGGCCACCGCGCTGCCCACCATCGTCGGCGACCTCGGTGGCCTCGGGCACCTCTCGTGGGTGGTCACCGCCTACCTGCTGGCGGCGACGGTGTCAACGCCGATCTGGGGCAAGCTCGGTGACCTCATGGGCCGCAAGCGGATGTACCAGCTGGCCATCCTGGTCTTCCTGGTGGGCAGTGTGCTCTCCGGCCTCTCGACCTCGATGGCCCAGCTCATCGCCTTCCGCTTCGTCCAGGGCCTCGGCGGCGGCGCCCTCATCGTCCTGGCCCAGGCGATCATCGCCGACGTGGTCAGCCCGCGCGAGCGGGGCCGCTACCAGGGCTACTTCGGGGCCATGTTCGCCACCTCCAGCGTGCTCGGGCCCCTGCTCGGCGGGTTCTTCGCCGACAACCTCTCCTGGCGGTGGATCTTCTACATCAACATCCCCCTCGGGCTCCTGGCGCTGGTCGTCACCAGCGCCGTGCTGCCGGCGGGGATCCGCCGCGCCGAAGTCGTCATCGACTACCTGGGCGCCTCACTGCTCACCGGCGCCATCACCGCCATCGTGCTCATGACGACGTGGGGTGGCAGCGAGTACGCCTGGTCCTCGCCGGTCATCCTCGGCCTTGGCACGACGGCGCTCGCGCTGGTGAGCGCCTTCGTGTTCGTGGAGCGGCGGGCCCGGGAGCCGATCATGCCCCTCCGCCTGTTCCGGGGCCCCGTCTTCAGCGTCAGCACGGGCGTGTCCTTCGTCATCGGCGTGGCCATGTTCGGCTGCATCAGCTTCCTGCCCCTCTTCCTCCAGGTGGCGGGTGGGGCCTCGGCCACCAACTCCGGTCTGCTCCTCGTGCCGTTGATGATCGGCATGCTCGGCGCCTCGGTCTTCGCCGGTCAGATCGTCACCCGGACCGGGCGCTACCGGGTCCTACCCATTGCGGGCACGGCCATCGCGGCCGTCGGCCTCTTCCTCCTGTCGACGATGGACGCCGCCACCCCGCGCCTCGAGTCGGGCCTCTACATGAGCCTCCTGGGCATCGGCCTCGGCCTGAGCATGCAGGTCCTGGTCCTGGCCACCCAGAACTCGGTCAGGGTGAGCGATCTCGGCGTGGCCACCTCGTCGGTCAACTTCTTCCGCTCCGTCGGCGGGTCAGTCGGCGTCGCCCTCTTCGGCGCCCTCTTCAACTCCCGCCTGGCCTCCGGCCTGGCCGGCGGGGCCGCCGGTGCCGTCGACGGGACGATCACCCCCCAGGCCATCGCCGCCCTGCCCGCCGCCCAGAAGGCGGTGTTCGTCGATGTCTTCGCCGGGGCCCTGACCGACGTCTTCCTCGTCGCCGTCCCCGTGATGCTGGTGGCCTTCGGCCTGACCTGGCTGCTGCGGGAGATCCCCCTGCGGTCCGCCTCGGGCCAGACACTGGCTCTGGCCCAGGAGGACGGCGTCGCCGGCCGCGGCACCGATCTCGAGGTGGCCCTGGCGGGTTGATCAGCCCGCCGGCTCGTCCTGGCCCTGGTCGAGGCGGAACGGCGGGTACTCGTCCCGCAGCAGCAGGACATAGGCCGCCACCCGCACGACCCAGCGGTTCAGCCCCATGATCAGGTCGAACAGGCCCCGGGCGTAGCGCCCGGTGAACAGCAGGCCGATCGCGGCGATGAACACCAGCACCCCGATCAGGGCGGGGGAGCCGCGGCCGTCCTCCCAGCCCGCGCCACCCCCGCCGGTCAGGATGCCGACGATGACCAGGTGGGGGATGGCCAGCAGCCAGGACTTCACCCAGACCAGGCCCCGCGAGAGGCGCTCGGGATACGCGATCTCGAGGGTGGCCGGGTACTCCGGGTGGGCCTCGAGGCTGAACGGTGGGTACTGGTCGGTGCCCAGCGCGCTGTAGGAGTAGAAAGCGACCCGCCAGGTCCAAGCCATGACGCCGACGGTGAAGGCGAAGAAGGCCTTCGGGTAGCGGCCCGTGAACACGATGGCGAACCAGGCGATGACGCTGACCACCCCGACCGCCAGCCAGAGGACAGCGAGCACGATGACGTGCGGGAGCAACAGCAGCCACTTCACCAGCCAGAGGCCGCGACTCAGGCCGTCCTCGAGGTGCCCGGTCAGGCGAACCGGCCCGCCGGCGAAGGGCGCCGGCTCCGGCGCGGCGACGGGCCGGGCCGCGCTGTGGCGCGACAACCCGATGGCCCCGAACACCAGCAGCAGGCTCCCGGCCACGACGAAGACGAAGCCGCCGATCAGCAGGCCCAGCGCCAGCGGCAGCAACCAGTCCACTTTGGCGGCCACCGAGGCGTCGACGCTCACGCCCGAGGAACCGTCCGCGTTCATCACCACCACGACCCAGTCCCCGCCCTCCAGCTCCCACTCCAGAGGCTCGCCGTCGGTGCCCTGGGCCTTCCAGAAGTCCTGCTCACCGGGGGGCTCGGCCTGGTCGGCGCCGTCGGTGAAGTCGTACTCCACCCGGAACGGGTCGACCTCGACGTCCTCGATCCGGGCCTGGGCCACACCGTCGAGGTAGGCGGCGACCGCCGCCGACGGCCCGATCCCGACGAAGACCGGCGTCTCCCGTGATCCCTCCACCTCGATGCGCACGGTGGCGAGGTCGCCGGCGTCGAACCAGCGGGCGTCGTGGGGGGACACCCCGAGGTCGAGCTCGTCGGAGGTGATCGCCGGTGTCGCCGTGTCCAGGCGCTCGGCCGACGTGGAGAAGAACCCGTCGCTGTCGCGTTGGGTGGTGTGGGCCCAGGTCAGGCCGGCCCCCACCAGGGCGACCAGCCCGGCGGCCAGCACGATGAAGATCCCGGCCACGATCATGAGGATCCAGCCGACGGGCGCGTGGGACGGCTCCGACGGGGCCCAGAGGGGGGCGGAGGGCGGTGCGGGGGCGTCGGTCATGGGCCCATGCTCGCGGTTCTGCCCGAGCCGTGCACCCGTCGACGGTCCCGGCGGCACGGCCCAGCCGTCTGACCCCGGCGGCGACCGGTACCGTTCGGGGGGTGACCACGCTGGCCGAGCGCCTCGGGCACGCGGCCGACGCCCGCCTGCTGATCCTCAACTGCGACGACCTCGGGTCGGCCCACGCCGCCAACCTGGCGATCTACGAGGCCTTGCGGGACGGCGTGGCCACGAGCGCCTCGCTGATGGTCCCCTGCCCCTGGGCCCGGGATGCGGCCCACGGCTACCTGGGCGAGGACGTCGGGGTCCACCTCACCCTCAACAGCGAGTGGGACATCTACCGCTGGGGCCCGATCACCCAGGCCCCGTCCCTGCTCGACGGCGACGGCGGCTTCCCCCGCACCCTCGAGGACCTCTGGGACCACGGCGACATCGACGAGGTCCGCCGGGAGTGCCGGGCCCAGGTCGAGCGGGCCATCCTCTGGGGGTTCGACGTCAGCCACCTCGACAGCCACATGGGCGCCCTCCAGCTCAAGGCCGAGTTCTTCGACGTCTACCTCGAGCTGGCCATCGACTTCGGCCTCCCCCTCCGCCTCTCCGGTGCCTCGACCGAGCATCTCATCGGCTTCCCCTTCCGGGAGCTGGCGGCAGCCGAGGGCGTCGTCTTCCCCGACCACTTCGTCTACGTGCAGGGCGTCGGCAGCCGGGCGTCGCTGCAGGAAGCCCTCTTCGACCTGGCTCCCGGGGTCACCGAGGCCTACGTCCACCCCGCCCTGGACACCCCGGAGATGCGGGCCTCGTTCCCCGACTACCCCAACCGGGTCGACGACCACGACCTGGTGACCCACGACACGGGCCTCAAGGCCATGGTCGAGCGCTCCGGCGTCACCCTCATCGGCTTCCGGGAGCTGCGGGACCTCCAGCGCGCGGGGGGCTGACCCCCGGTCCTACCGCAGACCGGCGAAGAGGTCGCTCTCGGGGAGGGCGCTGTCGACCCGGCTGCGGGCCAAGACGTAGTCGTCGAAGGGGTGCACCGAGCGGGAGACCTCGCGGGGCAGGCCGAACCAGAACGGCGAGCTCGGGTCGACCTGGGTCTCGTGGGCCAGCAGCGAGTCGAGGCGCACGTCGTACCAGTCGGCGATGTCGATGCTGGTGGTGATCTGGTCGTCCTGGCTGGGGCGCTTGAACCAGTCCTCGCCGAAGGGCGACTCGATGCCGAGCTCCACGAACTTGTCGTGGGTGGCCTGGATGCGGGCCCGGGACCAGACGACGTAATACAGCTTCTGAGGCTCGAAGGGGTCGCCGGCTTCGGGATACGCGGTCGGGTCACCCGCCGCCTCGAACGCCGGGAGGCTGATGTCGTGTACCCGCAGGTGGTCGGGGTGCGGGTAGCCCCGCTGGTCGTCGCCGTAGGTGATGATCACCTGCGGCCGCTCCCGGCGGATGACCTCCACCAGCTTCTCCACGGCTTCGGGCAGCGGAGCGTTGGCGAAGTTCTCCGGGTGGACGTTGTGCTCACTGTCGGGCATGCCCGAGTCCCGGTAGCCCATCAGGACGACCTCGTCGTAGCCGATGATCGCCGCGGCGCGGGCCAACTCCTCACGGCGGACCTCTTCGATGCGCTCCCGCACCTCGGGCCGGTCCATCGCCGGGTTGAGGATGTCGCCGGCCTCACCACCGGTGCAGGTGACCAGGACCGTACGGACGCCTTCCTCGTGGTAGCGGGCCACGGTCGGCGCGCCCTTGGAGGCCTCGTCGTCGGGGTGGGCGTGGACGGTCAGCAGGCAGAGATCGGCCATCGGCAGGAACGTAGCGCTGTGCCGGCGGGACCCCACCGGGGTTCAGCCGACGCGGTCCAGGGGGGCGAGGTCGTGCTCGCCGGTCTCCTCATCGAGGGTGAAGCGCCAGCCGAGGCGGGCGGCCATCAGGGCCCGGCCCTCGTCAGGGCCACTGACGATGAGCTCGTCGCCGGCCTCGAGCTGGACATAGCGGCGGGGCTGGTACCGGTACCGGCCGTCGCGCTTGATGGCCAGGATCTGAAAGCCGGGCTCGATGTGCAGCTCGAGCTCACTGAGCTTGGCCCCGTCGGCGTCGGAGCCGTGGGCCACCGGGATGCGCAACACCACCTCGTCGCTCTCCCCCAGAGCCAGTCCGAGGATGGGGTGGATGTCCTCGTCGTGCTCGATGAGCCAGACCATCTGCTGGGCCTGGTCCCCGATGTCCTCGGCCGCCTGGGACAGGGCCAACAGCCCCCGCAGCGGCGAGGGGTCGATGTCTGCGGCGCCCGCCCGCAGGACCCAGACCTCGAGACGGTCCTTCATCTCGTCCAGCCGATCCTCGAGGTGACGGACCTCCAGCGCCAGGCTCCGGTCGCCCAGGACCAGCGCGGAGTAGGCCAGGCCGACGGCGGCCTCGGAGATGTTCTTCATCTCCACGAGGGTGTCGACGGCCCGGTCCAGGTCGGTCAGGACCGCGCCGTCGGGCACCATCGCCGGCGCCCACGCCGAGGCGCCGGCCAGCTCCCGCAAGCGGGTGATGCCGGCCGGTGAGCCCTCACAGAAGAGGACGTCGCCCGCCTGGACGACCTGGTCACCCCGGATCTCGTCGATGATCCAGTCCCGGCCCCGCCGGATGGCCAGGATGCGCATACCCGTGGCCACGGGGAGCTCCAGCGCGGCCAGCGGGCGGTTGGCCATGTGCGAGCCCTCCCGGACCAGGACCCGGTGGGCCACCTCCTCGGCCTCGGAGAGGTCGGCCACCAGTTCCCGGGGGATGCCCAGGCGGTGCGTCACGATCCGGGCGATGCCGGCCGCCGCGTTGGCGATGCGCTCGATGGCGCTGATGACCTGCAGCACCGAGGCCATGGCGTCGGCCTCTCTGGGCTTGCGCACGGCCAGGATGCAGACGGCGCGCATGTCGTGGACGAGGTCGTTCATCTGCTCCTCGAGCTCGTCGACCTCCTCGGCCATGTCGGGGTCACCGAAGTACACCGACGCGTAGGCCAGGTCGAGCATCAGCTCTGACGCGTCCTTGGCCTCCGTGAGCATCGAGCGCAGGTTGCGCGGTTTGTCGTCCGTCACCGGTTGCCGTACTCCGTCCGGCCGACGTCGCCGATCGATGAGGATCGTCGATGTCGCTCCGCGAAGCTGCGCCGCGTCATGGCTTCAGGGTAGGTGGTCATGCCACTCCCAGCAGGGCGACGGCGATGATGAACGAGAGCGATCCGGCCAGGTCGATCGACGACGTGACCAGCGGGATGCCGACGTTGTCCGGATCGATCCCCGCCCGGAACGAGACGACGGCGCCGTAGTAGGCGACGAAGGCGGAACAGGTGGTGGCCAGGAGCCCGCCGACCAGGGCCACGCCGACCATGGCCAGCGGGCCCGGGCTGGCCAGGTCGGCCAGCACCGAGATCAGGTCGGCCACCACCGACGCGAGGGCGAAGATGGGCACGGCCAGCAGGTAGACGTCGGCGATGTCACGCCGGGCCGCCCCCGTGGGGAAGGTCGTGGGCTCGATGGTCCCCAGGTGCAGGCGGCTGGTGAGCCGGTTGGACAGGATCCCTCCCAGGGACCCCGCGCTGGCCAGGAAGGCCGGAACGAGCGCGAGCAGGGCCGGTTGCTCGGCCAGCGAGTCGAGGCGGCCTTCCAGAATCAGGCCCGCCACCAGGCTCAGGGCACCCGCCACGATCACCACGGCGAGCGACTCCCGCAGGATCTGCTTGAGGATCTCCAGGCGCGACCGCACCGCGAGGACCAGGCTGACCACGGCGGCCACGACCGCGGTCACCGAGGTGACCACCACCACGGCGCGGTTGTCGAGGACGAGGGTGGCCAGGTAGAGGGTCGGCAAGGTGATGAGGTCGCCGGTCGCCGTCACCAGCGGGGCCATCACGTTGTCCGGGTCCCACCGGTAGCGGATGGACGCCGCGGCCAGGGCCACGGTGAAGACCATCAGCACCAGCGAGGAGACGACGGCGGCCAGGAACGAGATGACGAGCAGGTCGGCGACCGAGATCGTGTCCGGGATGCCGAAGCCGACGGCGAAGGCCTTGGCCAGGACGGCGAGCACGGCGGCGGTCACCAGGGTGAGCACGCCGGCAGCCAGGACGTTCTGACCCAGCACGGTCTCGGTCCGCACGCGGATCGAGAACGTCCCGGTGTGGATGGAGGTCCCGAGCCGGCTCCCCATGGCCCCGAAGATCGTGCCCCGGAGGCCGATGGCGGCGGGGACCAGGACGAGCAAGCCGGGTAGGCGCTCCAGGGTCGAGGTGATGGAGCCGAGGGTGAGGCCTGCCACCAGGCTGGCCAGCAGACCTAGGCAGAGCGCGCCGAGGCCCTGGACGACGCCGGCCGGGTCAGGGCCCAGCAGCGCGCTCAGGCGCGCCCGGAGGCTCTCGCGGGTGATGGCCATCACGGATCGGGCCCTCGACGACCCGCCGACCAGTGTGGTGGACGGGCCCACCCGGACCGGCGACCGTCGCGCCCGCAGTGGCGAGGGAGGGCCGTGGCCAGGCGGGATACTGCGTCCGTGCCCGTCCGCCACCCGAACCCTCGCCGCGCCTCCGCCCTCCTGGCCGGGGTCCTCGCCCTGGCCCTGGTCGCCTGCGGGCCCGACGACGGGCGTCACCTGGCCGACCCCGACCCGGAGCTGACCGCGGTCCCGGTCCCCACGACCACACCGACCGAGATCATCGACGTCGACCCGCCGCTACAAGGCATCGGCCCGGGCGGGCTCACCCTCAGCAGCGCCGACTTCAGCCCGGGCGCCACGCTGCGCGGGCGGTCGGCCTGCGGTGGCTCGACCTCGCCCCGCCTCGAGTGGACCGACCCGCCGAACCGCATCACCGAGCTGGCGCTGGTGGTGCAGGACATCGACGCCGAGGGCGTCGCCCAGTGGATCGTCACCGGGATCCCGGCCGAGGCCGGGCGGGTGCGGGCCGGCGAGGCCCCCGAGGGCGGCGACGTCCGGGCCAACAGCGCCGGCGACGAAGCGTGGGCCAGCCCCTGCCCCACCGACGGCTTCGCCCACCGGATCGTGTTCACGCTCTACGCGCTGGACCAGCAGCTGCCCGAGGGCGCCGGCGACCCCACCTCGGTGGTCACCGCCCTGCAGGCCGCCTCCGGCGGCTCCGCCAGCCTCCTCGGCCGCGCCGCCCCCGCCGTCACCGAACCCGGCTGAGCGCGTTCTGGCCTCGGATTCCGGGCTCAGGGCACGGGAATCCGGGGCCAGAAGGGCGATCGGCGGGGTCAGGCGACGGTGAAGCCCGGCCGGCCGAGTGGCTCCACGGCCTCGACCGTCACCTCGTGGACCCGGGCACGGGATGGCCCCTCGGCGGCCCAGGCCAGGAACGCATCGACGGCCGACGCCGGTCCCTCGGCCTCCAGCAGGACGGTTCCGTCGGCTTGGTTTACGGCCCGACCCGCTAGTCCGAGGCGCTCGGCCTCCCTTCGGGCCGTGTCCCGGTACCACACCCCCTGCACCCGGCCCGAGACCACTGCTCGGCGGCGCACGACGTCGCTCACGACCCGTTCTGGCGCCTGATCGAGGCGTCCGGACGCCGCAATCGGGCGCCAGAACGCTGCCTGTGGGTCACAGGATGACGGCGAGCTGGCGGGAGTGGGCCAGGAGGCGGCCGGCGCGGTCCCAGATCTCGCCGTCCTCCTCCAGGTAGCCGGCGGCGGCCAATCGGGTCTGGAAGCGCACCAGGAGCCAGCCGTCGTCGTCGGGCAGGACGGCCTGGCGCAGGTGGACGGTCAGGTCGACGGTGGGGACGCCGAGGCGCTCGGCGGTGACCCCGAAGATGGCCGGCACCCAGGCATCGGCGGCCTGGACCAGCACATGGGCATCCGTCGGCTCCGGGTCGCGGAGGCGGAGCCAACCGCCGGTGACGGGCTCGTCGCCGGCGGTGAACGCCTGCGGCCCGATGGCGTGACGGATCTCGAACTGCTCGCGGAGCCGGATGCGGAACGGCGGCAGGGGGGCGAGTGGGCAGTCCTCGGGCGGAGCGACCTCGGGGGCCGGCGCTTCGTGCAGCGCGAAGGCGTCGCGGCTCGTCCCCGCGGCCACCAGGGCCAGAGCCAGGACCTCGCCGGCCTGGCTCAGACGGCCCGACACCGCGCTCATGGACCGGCCGGTGCGCTCGACGGTGACGGCCACCTCGACCGGGCCGTCTTCGGGCGGCCGCAGGTAGTGGATCGTCACCGAGCGGGGAGAACGGCCGGGGTCCCCCACCTCGGCGGTCACCGCCCGCAGGAGGACGGCGGCCACGTACCCGCCGTTGGGGCGCTCCACGCGCCAGTCCGGCCGGATCTCGGCCCGGTAAACACCCTCCCCCAACGGGCTGACGGCCGTGTCGAGGGCGAAGCGCGAAGGCACGGGGGGAAGGTACCGGCGGCCACGACGCACCCGATCCCTCACCCCCGACGGTCGATCGGTCGATGGGAAGCCGTGGTGGTGTGGCTGATGCTGGTCGGGTTCGTGGTCGTCGGCGCCCTCAGCACGCTCGCGTTCAAGCGCAAGGCCGAACGGGACCGCGACCTGCGACGGCTGGCTGCGGCCAACGGCTTCACCTTCACCGAGACCGACCACTTCTCCTCCACCCGGGTCCCGTTCCAGATCTTCCGTCTGGGCGACCGCTCCCTGGTCGAGAACGTCCTGCTCGGCCAAGCCCGTGACGGCGCGCCGGTACGGGTCTTCGATCTCACGTCGTGGGACGAGAAGGAGACCCAGAACGGCGTGCAGCGGTCCGGCTACCGCCACATGACCTGCTGCCTGACCGAGACCGACCACTCCTTCCCGCACCTGGTGGTCCAGCCCGAGACGCTGGCCACCCGCCTGCTCGAGAAGGTCGGCATGCCGACGATCGACCTCGAGTCGGAGGCCTTCAACCGGCGCTTCGTGGTCACGTCCGAGGACGAGCGCTTCGCCCGCATGTTCCTGGACCCGCAGGTCATGGAGCTGCTGTTGGCGACCGACGGTCAGTTCCAGTTCGAGGTCCGCGGTCGCTGGGTGCTCGTCGCTGCTCCGCAACTCCCGGCCAAGCTGGCCCTGTCGCTGGTCGGCCTGTCGACCCGCTTCCGCGAGCTGGTGCCCGCCGTCGTGCGGGAGTTCCACCCCGACCTGGCCGACGTCGTCGGACCGGGGCGCGAATGAGCCCGCCCGTGCTGGCCCTGATCGGCGCGGCCGTGCTCGTGTCCGGCTGGGTGTGGCTGTCCTACAACCGCTTCGCCCTGCAGCGCGAGCTGGTCGACAACTCGTGGTCCACCGTGGACACCGAGCTGCGCCGCCGGTACGACCTGATCCCCAACCTGGTCGCCACCGTGAAGGGCTACGCCGCACACGAGCGGGACACCCTCGAGGCGGTCATCCGGGCCCGGGGCCAGGCCGTCGCCGCGACCGGTGCCCCCGAGGAGCAGGCGCCGGTCGAGAACCTCCTGGTCGACGGCCTGAAGCAGCTCTTCGCCGTGGCCGAGGCCTACCCCGACCTGCGGGCCGACCGGCACTTCCTCGAGCTGCAGCGGGAGCTGGCGGCCACCGAGAACCGCATCCAGGCTGCCCGCCGCATCTTCAACGGCAACGTCCGCGACCTGAACCGCAGGGTCGAACAGGTGCCGTCGAACCTGATCGCCAAGCTCGGCGGCTTCCGCCGGGCCGAGTACTTCCAGATCGACGCAGCGCCCGAACTGTGCCGACAGCCGCGTGTAGCTCCGGGCCGACAGCTCTCCGCCGTCAGTGAGGCTGCGCAGCGGAGCGGAGCAGCACGGGCGACGCTCCACGACGGCGACGCCGGACTTGCTGCGCGGCGAAGCCAGTCAAAAGCAATACGGCGTGCCGTCCCGAGAGAGCTTCAGGAGGCGGCGGGCGACCGTGTGGACGTGGACCTCGTCGGGGCCGTCGTAGATGCGGGCGAAGCGGGCGGCCCGGTACATGTAGCTGAGCGGCGTGTCGTCGGTCAGGCCCTTGGCCCCGTGGGCCTGGATGGCCCGGTCGATGACGTTGTGCAGCATGCGGGCGCCGACGACCTTGATGGTCCCGATCTCGATCCGGGCCTGGTCACCGGCGTCGATGCGCTCCGCGGCCTGCAGGGTCAGCAGCCGACAGGCCTGGATCTCGGCGTAGGACTCGAAGACGTGCTGCTGCATGAGCTGCTTGTGGGAGAGCGGCTCGCCGAAGGCCACCCGGTCGTTGAGCCGCTCACACAGGAGCTCGAAGGCCCGCTGGGCCTGGCCCAGCCAGCGCATGCAGTGGAAGATCCGGCCCGGGCCGAGCCGGTCCTGGGCGATCTGGAAGCCGTGGCCACGCGGGCCCAGGAGATTGCCCGCGGGCACCCGCACCTCGGTGTAGCGGACCTCGCAATGGCCGCCCCGGATGCCCAGCACGGGGGTCTCCCGCACGATCTCGTAGCCCGGCGTGTCGGTCGGGACCACGATCATCGAGAAGGCCCGGTGGTCCGGGGCGTCGGGCTCGGTCCGGCACATCACCGTCGTGTAGGCCGCCCGGTTGGCGCCGGTGGTGAACCACTTCAGCCCGTTGATGACCCATTCGTCGCCGTCGAGGACCGCGGCGGTCTGGAGCTGGGTGGGGTCCGAGGAGGCCACCTCGGGCTCGGTCATGGCGAAGCTGGGCGAGATCTCCGCCGCCACCAGTGGGGCCAGGTAGCGCTCCCGCCACTCGGGACTCGCGTACTTGTCCAGCATCAGCGAGTCCTGGAGGGTGAAGGTCCCGAGGGCCAACTGCCCGAACTCGCTGCGGCCCTGCACCTCGTTCACGTAGACGTAGTCGAGGAACGGCAACCCGCCCCCGCCGAGCTCGGCCGGGTGGCCGAGGGCCCAGAGCCCTTCCGCCTTGGCCTCGGCCTGCAGCCCGCGGAGCCGGTCTCGGGCGGCCTCGTCGCCGGCGTGCAGCTCGGGCTCGGCGGGCTCCACCCGCTCCCGCATGAAGGCCTCGACGGCCTCTCGCACCGGTCGGACGTGCTCGGGCACCTCGAAGCTCACCGGTTCTCCCCCTGTCGATCCCGCCACCATGGTTACTCCCTCGGCCACCGAGGGTCGGCGGGCTACTCGTCGACAGCAGGCAGGAGCACTCTGGTCAGGGCGCCCGACCGGAAGGCGACGGCCACCGCGCCGACACCGACGCCGAGGGCAAGGGCCGTCACCATGCGCTCCACGCCGAAGGGCACCGTGGTGGGCAGCACCGGGTTGGCGAGCACGCCGAGGCGGAACACGGCCCAGGTGGTCAGGAAGACCCCGCCCGCGAGCAGGCCGACGGTGCGCAGCCGTTCGACGGTGACCGCGACCACCCCCAGGACGAGCGCGATCAGGCCGACGACGGCGGGCACGATCGAGGCCCCCGCGGCGGCGGGTTGGCCCGCGTACCCGATCCAGGCCACGCCTGTGGCCAGCGCGGCGACCACGGCGACCCCCGCCGGCGGGACGACCTCGGGCATCCGGCCCGCCAGGAGGACGAGCCCCAGGCCGACCAGGAGGGCGAGCGCGAACCACGGCAACGGGCTGACGTCGGCCTCGAAGGTGATCTCCCCGTTGACCTCGACCGGGGACCCGTCGACCTGGAGGACGACGGGGGCCGACCAGGCGTAGGACTCGCCCCTCGGAACCGGCGAGTCGGGCCGCATCTCGTGGGTGCGGTGATCGTGCCAGGCAAAGCTGCCATCGCCGGCGACCTCCTCCCAGTCCGGCTCGAGAGTGGTCACGTCCACCCCCTGCAGGCGCGACGGGGCCAGGTCGTTGGCGCCGTACCGGTCGTCGTTGATGTAGGTCGCCGGCGAGTTCAGGTTCTGCTCGACGGTGCCTTCAGCAGAGAAGCGCAGATAGGGCTCGCCCTCATAGCCGAGGACGACGACCTCGGTGCCCTCGTCGACGGTGAGGACGAGGAACGAGTCCCCTCCGGCGGTCGCGACGGTGAAGGTGCCGGGATCGGGCTCGACCGAGGTCACCGCGGAGGAAAAGTCCCCCGGTTCGGCCGCGTCGGCGGCGGCCGGGCCGGCCCCGAGGACCAGCCCGACCGCCGCCAGGGCCGCGACACGGCGTGCGGCGGCCCTGGCGTTCACCCCGTCAGGATGCCCGACGCACGCTCAGCAGCGCATACCCGCCGGCCACGAAACGCCATCACCGAGTCCGAGGGTGAGCACGGCCACGGCGCCGAGGAGGAGGTGGCCAGCGAGACGACGGTCGCCGCCGACGAGCACGGTGAGGAGGCCGCGGCCTCCGACGCCGGCGGGGACGAGGACGCGAACGACGGGCTCGCCGCCCTCGCCCTGATCCTGGGCACATCGTCTCCGCCGACGGCCATCCCGTCCAGGGCGGCCTGGTGTTCAGCGTCGGCGACATCGAGGCCGATCCCGGCCTTCTCGGCCAGTTCTTCGACGAGGGCGACGACCGTCGTCGGGGTTCGACGCCTCGAGCGCGGCGTGGGCCGCGACCGGCCCCGCGCCGAACAGGACGAGCGCGGCGGCCAGGGCCGCAGCCGCGAGGAGCCGCCTCACGCGGCCGGAACCAGGCGGGCCGGGGACTCCTCGTCGCGACGGGCCAGCAACCAGAGCAGGGCGACGCCGGCGATCTCCAGCAGGTGGACGGCCTCACCGGCGCCGCCGGTCGTGCCCGCCACCACGTCGACCACGGCGCCCAGCGTCAGCACACCGGCCAGCGCCACCCCGAGCGGGAGCATCCCCCGGGCCCGAGCGGGCTGCCAGGCAGCCACCAAGAGGCCGACGGCGAGGGCCGCCGACCAGCTTCCCAGCTCCCGGGTGGTGTGGACGGCGTCGCCACTGGACCCCGTGAGCAGCTCGGGCAGGGCGACCAGGAGCTGGGCCACGGCCACCAGCACGAGGCTCCAGCGGACCGCCTCCCGCCGGGGGTCGTGGAGCGCCGGCCGGTTGGCCGCCATGATTGCGGCGGTGAGGTCGGGCACGGGCTCGGCCGGGATCAGGCGGGTCGACCGGTCGAGGCCCACGAGGGCGGCGGCGAAGTCGGTACAGGCGACGCAACTGGCAATATGGCGGTCCAGCACGGCCAACTCGTCGGCCGTTGCCTCACCGTCCAGTCGGGCGGACAGCAGATCTCGACTCTGATCGCAACGCATGCCCTTCCTGTCGCCTCGACGTCCCGTCTGGTTCCCGTGAGCACCGGCTCCGACGACCGCCTCGACGAGTTGGCCCTCCGGGCCGCCGCCGGCGACCGGGTTGCCCTGTCCGACCTGGTGCGGGGCACTCAGGCCGACGTCTGGCGCCTCTGCGCCCATCTCGTCGACCGGCAGAGTGCCGACGACCTGACCCAGGACGTCTACGCCCGGGCCATCACCGCCCCAGCGCGGCGTGGGCCGCGGCCGGCCCCGCGCCGAACAGCACGAGCGCTGCGGCCAGGGCCGCAGCCGCGAGGAGCCGCCTCACGCGGCCGGAACCAGGCGGGCCGAGGACTCCTCGTCGCGACGGGCCAGCAGCCAGAGCAGGGCGACGCCGGCGATCTCCAGCAGGTGGACGGCCTCACCGGCGCCGCCGGTCGTGCCCGCCACCACGTCGACCACGGCGCCCAGCGTCAGCACACCGGCCAGCGCCACCCCGAGCGGCAGCATCCCCCGGGCCCGAGCGGGCTGCCAGGCAGCCACCAGGAGGCCGACGGCGAGGGCCGCCGACCAGCTCCCCAGCTCCCGGGTGGTGTGGACGGCGTCGCCGCTGGACCCGTGAGCAGCTCGGGCAGGGCGACCAGGAGCTGCGCCACGGCCACCAGCACGAGGCTCCAGCGGGCCGCCTCCCGCCGGGGGTCGTGGAGCGCCGGCCGGTTGGCGGCCATGACCGCGGCGGTGAGGTCGGGCACGGGCTCGGCCGGGATCAGGCGGGTCGACCGGTCGAGGCCCACGAGGGCGGCGGCGAAGTCGGTACAGGCGACGCAACTGGCAAGATGGCGGTCCAGCACGGCCAACTCGTCGGCCGTGGCCTCACCGTCCAGTCGGGCGGACAGCAGATCTCGACTCTGATCGCAACGCATGCCCTTCCTGTCGCCTCGACCTCCCGTCTGGTTCCCGTGAGCACCGGCTCCGACGACCGCCTCGACGAGTTGGCCCTCCGGGCCGCCGCCGGCGACCGGGTTGCCCTGTCCGACCTGGTGCGGGGCACTCAGGCCGACGTCTGGCGCCTCTGCGCCCATCTCGTCGACCGGCAGAGTGCCGACGACCTGACCCAGGACGTCTACGCCCGGGCCATCACCGCCCTGCCCCGCTTCCGGGGCGACAGCCCGGTGCGCCTGTGGCTCCTGGGCATCACCCGCCACGTCTGTGTGGACGAGGTGCGGCGCCGGGCCCGCCGCCGGCGCATCGGCCGCCGCCGGGACCGTGACGTCGTCGAGGTCAGCCCGGACGCGACGGGCCAGGTCGACCTCGACGAGCTGCTGGGCGACCTCGACCCCGACCAGCGGGCCGCCTTCGTGCTGACCCAGGTCCTGGGCCTGCGCTACGCCGAGGCGGCCGAGGCCCTCGGCTGTCCCGTCGGCACCATCCGCAGCCGCGTCTCCCGCGCCCGCGAGCACCTCGTCACCGCCCTCGCCGACCCCGCCGACGACGAGCGCACGGGCGGCACGAGCCCCGGCTGACCGGTCCTCGCCGGGACCTTCGGCCCTGTCCCGATCCGGCGGGCTGCGGTTCTCTGTTCCCATGACCGCCAACGTGATCTCCGCCGGGACCGACCACGCCCAGACCAACGAGCCCGTCCCTGTCATCGCTCCCGTCGACCCCGCGGACGACGGGTCGCTCCTCACGGACAGCGCCATGGGCCGGGCCGGGATCTTCGGGTTCCTGTTGGGCACCGTGGTCATGACCGTCCTTTGCTTCCTCTTCGGGCTCCTCGCCGGGATCGACGCCAGCACTGCCCTCGCGGTGGCCCCGGTCCCCGGCGTGGTCGCCGGCCTGTTCTTCGGGATGACCGCCTTCATCGGCGTCTACATCGCCCAGCACGGCCACTAGGCCGAGGGCTCAGCGGTAGTCGCGGCTGGCGCCGGTGGCGGCGACCGGGAGGGGTTCGATCTTGTCGGCCACCACATTGGTCACCCCCTCCACCTGCTCCAGCTTCCCCCGCACGAGGATGGCCGCGGCCCGGGCCTGGGTGCGGTAGCGGGCCCAGCAGCCCCGGGAGACGACCACGTTGATGAGGCCGGTCTCGTCCTCCAGGTTCACGAACGTGATGCCCGAGGCGGTGGCCGGGCGCTGCCGGTGGGTGACCACGCCCCCCACCAGGACCCGCTCCCCGTCCGGCATCGTCTTCAGCCGGGCGGCGGTGACCACCCCCCGACGGGTCAGCTCCTCGCGGACGAAGTGGGTGGGGTGGCCGTCGGGGCTGATGCCGGTCGCCCACAGGTCGGCCAGGGCCTCCTCCCGGGGCTCCATACCGGGCAGGTGGGGGGCCTCGACCCCGGTGACCACCCCGGCCAGGCGGTCGGCCCCGCCCTGGGCCACGGCCCCGGCGCCCCACAGGGCGGCCCGCCGGTCCAGGCCGAAGCACCCGAAGGCCCCGGCGGTGGCCAGGGCCTCGAGCTGGGGCAGGGTGGCCCCCGTCCGGCGGGCCAGGTCCTCGGGGCCGGTGTAGGGCCGACCCGCGGCGATCGCCAGGGCCAGGTCCGCCCCGATCCCCCGCACCGACCCGACCCCCAGCCGCACCACCGGACCCCGCTCCCCCCAGGCATTGGAGGCAACAGCCCCCGGAGTCCGGGGGCTGTTGCCTCCAATGGGGTGTGGGGGCTCGAGGGTGGCGTCGGCGCCGCTGGCGTTGACGTCGGGGGTGGCGATCCCCACCCCGTGGCGGCGGGCGTCCTGGACCAGGGTGTGGGGTGCGTAGAAGCCCATGGGCTGGGCGTTGAGCAGGGCGGCGCAGAAGGCGGCCGGGTGGTACCGCTTCAACCAGGACGAGGCGTACACCAGATAGGCGAAGCTCACCGAGTGGCTCTCGGGGAAGCCGAAGTTGGCGAAGGCGGCCAGCTTCTCCCAGATCTTCTCCCCCACCTCCTCGGTGATCCCCCGCTCGGCCATACCGGCGAAGAAGCGCCCCCGCAGCCGTTCCATGCGGGCCACGCTGCGCTTGGAGCCCATGGCCTGGCGCAGCTCGTCGGCCTCCGACGCGGTGAAACCGGCCACGTCGATGGCCATCTGCATGAGCTGCTCCTGGAAGAGCGGGATGCCCAGGGTCTTGGCCAGCGACTTCTCCAGCAGGGGGTGCAGGTAGGTGACCGGCTCCTGGCCGTTGCGGCGCCGGATGTAGGGGTGCACCGAGCCCCCCTGGATGGGTCCCGGACGGATGAGGGCCACCTCCACCACCAGGTCGTAGAAGGTGCGGGGCTTGAGCCGGGGCAGGGTGGCCATCTGGGCCCGGCTCTCGACCTGGAAGACCCCGACCGAGTCGGCCGCACAGAGCATGTCGTAGACCTCCGGGTCCTCGTGGGGGAGGGTGGCCAGGTCCAGCTCGACGCCCTCGTGCTCGGCCACCAGTTCCAGGCAGTAGCGCAGGGCCGACAGCATCCCCAGCCCCAGCAGGTCGAACTTGACCAGGCCGACCGCGGCGCAGTCGTCCTTGTCCCACTGCAGGACGCTGCGGTTCTCCATGCGCCCCCACTCGACGGGGCAGACCTCGGCCACCGGGCGGTCGCACATGACCATCCCCCCGGAGTGGATGCCGAGGTGGCGGGGGAAGTCCTCGACCTCGGCGGCCAGGGCCAGCACCTCGGCCGGGATGTCGTGGGCGACGTGGCCGTCGGGGCCCCGCTGGTGCTCGCTGTCGGCCACGTGGCTCCAGCGGTCGATCTGCTTGGCCCAGGCGTCCTGCTGGCCAGGGGCGTGGCCCAGGGCCTTGGCCATGTCCCGCACCGCCGAGCGGGCCCGGTAGGTGATGACGTTGGCCACCTGGGCGGCATAGCCCCGGCCGTGGCGCTCGTAGACGTACTGGATGGCCTCCTCGCGCCGGTCGCTCTCGATGTCGATGTCGATGTCCGGCGGGCCGTCGCGCTCCGGTGAGAGGAACCGCTCGAAGAGCAGGCCCAGCTTCACGGCATCGGCGTTGGTGACCCCGAGGGCGTAACAGACCGCCGAGTTGGCGGCGCTGCCCCGCCCCTGGCAGAAGATGCCCCGCTCCCGGCAGAAGCGCACGATGTCCCACACCACGAGGAAGTACCCCGGGAACCCCAGCTGCTCGATCATCCCCAGCTCGTGGTCGATCTGCCCGTAAGCGCTTCTGGCGCCCGATTGAGGTGTCATGGCGCCGCAATCGGGCGCCAGAACGGGGGGTCTCGGGCCGTAGCGGACCTTGGCGCCCTGCTCGGTGAGCCGGCGGAGGAAGGACATCTCGTCGTGGCCGGGTGGGCAGGGGAACGGCGGGAGGTTCGGGGCCACCAGGTGCAGGTCGAAGGCGCACTCCCGGCCCAGGGCGGCGGCCCGGTCGACCGCCCCCGGGTAGCGGGCGAAGCGGCGGGCCTGCTCGTCGCCCGAGCGCAGGTGGGCCCCGGCCGCGGCGGGCAGCCAGCCGTCGATCTCGTCCAGGCTGCGGCGGGCCCGCACCGCGGCGAGGGCGGTGGCCAACCGGCGACGGGAGGGCGTCGCGTAGTGGACGTTGTTGGTGGCCACCACGGCGACCCCGGTCCGGACCGCCAGTTCGGCCAGGCCGTCGTTGCGGGCGCTGTCCAGCGGGTCGCCGTGGTCCCACAGCTCGACGGCCACGTTCTCCCGCCCGAAGGCGGCGACCAGGTGGGCCAGCTCCCGCTGGGCGGCGGCCGGGCCCCGTTCGATCAAGGCCCGGGGCACGGCCCCCTTGCGGCAACCGGTCAGCACCAGCCAGTGGTCCCGGGCCCGGGCGTCACCCGCCAGCTCCACCAGCGAGGTCCGGGGGGCGCCCTTCTCCCCCGCCATTTGGGCCCGGCTGATGGCGGTACCCAGCCGGGCGTAGCCCACCGGGTCCCGGGCCAGGACCACGAGGTGGTCCCCCTCGGGGTCGACCTCGCCCATCTGGGGGCGGGTCATCCCGAGGGTCAGCTCGGCCCCGAAGACGGTGGGCAGCCCGTAGGCCCGGGCCGCCTCGGCGAAGCGGACCACCCCGTAGAAGCCGTCGTGGTCAGTGAGGGCCAGGGCCTCCAGGCCGAGGCGGACGGCCTCCTCGGCCAGCTCCTCGGCGTGGGAGGCCCCGTCCAGAAAGCTGAAGTTGGAGTGGCAGTGCAGCTCCGCGTACGGCGTGGCCCCCCGCCGCCGCTCCAGCGGGCGGGCCTCGTAGGTGTCCCGCTTGCGGCTCCAGGCCGGGCTGTCGCCCCCGTCGGCCCCCGGCCAGTGCGACTGGTCCAGGGGCGTGGCCCACTGGTCCGAGAGCCGTCCTTCGAGCTCCGACCAGGTGACCGGAGGGTTCCTCCACCCCATGCCCCGACCGTACCGAACACCTGTTCGCTCCGCTAGTGGTACGGTCCTCGGTGGACGACGGTGCCTCCTGATCCCCTGCGAGCGACCAGGACTCAGCGCGCGGGCGGCTCCCGGAGCCAGTCCGGCAGGCGCTGGGGGCGGCCGTCGGCCCCCACCGCGCCGTGGACGGTCACCGCAGTGGCGCGCACGGCCCCGTCGACGGTCAGCAGGTAGGCGATCTGGAACCAGGCCCGGGCCGTGTCCGCCACCACCACCCCGATGTCGACGACGTCGTCGAAGCGCAACGGCACCCGGTAGCCGACCCAGGCCTCGACCACGCTCAGGTTCGTCCCGGACTCGTGCAGGGCGGCATAGGACCGACCGAGGTCCCGCAGGTAGGCCACCCGGGCCTCCTCCAGGTACGGCAGGTAGGCGCTGTGGTGGACGATCCCCATCGCGTCGGTCTCCGCGAACCGGGTCCGGATCGCATGGCTGAACGGGTAGTCAGCGGAGTCCAGTGACGGCCGGGCGGTCGCACGCATCACCGACGGTGTAGCCCATGGCCCGCCCGCCGCATGCACGGCGATGCGCCACGGCCCGTGCCGTGGGTCGGCCATGATCTGCCCGTGGACGAACCGACCCTGGCCCGGCTGGCGCACCTCAACTACCTGACCTTCGGGCGGGACAGCGCGCTCTGGTCCGATGCGGGCGCCGTCGAGGAGGGTGGCGGTGTGCTGCTGCACCGCTCCGGGACCGAGTTCCCGTTCGTCTTCAACGGGGTGTACCGCACCGACCCGGCCGTCACCCCCGCCGAGGTCCTGGCCCGGGCCGACGAGTTCTTCGGGGACCGGGGCTACACGCTCGTGACCCACCCGGACCATGACGGGGACCTGGCCGCTCACGTGGAGGCCGAGGAGCTGTGGTCGTTCGGCAGCAGCCCGGAGATGGTCTGTCGGCAGCGCCTGACCGATGGCGAGCGCACCGACGGCATCGTCCTGCGCCAGGCGACCGACGAGGCCGGCATCGCCGACTTCGTCAGCGTGGGCTCGGCCGCCTACCCCTCGTTGGGCATGCCGGAGACGGCCATGGGCGAGGCCATCGACCGCTACGACCGGGTGCTGGAGCCCCACGTCGCGGTGGTCGTGGCCTACGACGACGAGCAGCCGGTGGCGGCCGCCCAGGCCCTGCTCAGCCACGGCATCGCCGGCGTCTACTGGGTCGGCACCCTCGAGGCGGCCCGGGGCAAAGGCCTGGGTGAGGCCGTCTGCCGCTGGGTCACGAACTGGGCCTTCGACCAGGGGGCGGCGGCCCAGACCCTGCAGGCCTCGACCATGGGCGAACCCATCTACGAGCGCATGGGCTACGAGACCCTCTACCGCTACACCAGCTGGTTCCGCTCCGGAGAGCGCTGAGCGGTCAGCTGTTGAAGCCGGCGGGGATGCAGAAGGTGGGGGCCGGGTGGCAGTACGGGACCCTGATGTCGAGGCCGCTGATGTAGGTCGTGCCGAGGCCGACCGTCACGGTGTCGGCGAACCGCAGCCGGGTGGCGCTGCGGTACCAGCGCGCCCAGTGCGAGTCGACGTGGGCCGAGATCCGGTAGCGCCCGAGCACCGGGACCCGGAACGACCAGATGCCTGTTCGGGGATCGTTGCCGATCCCGTCGATGGACCGCCACCCCGTGGGGGTCAGGCGCCAGATGCCGATGCTGGCGAAGCGGGGAGCGCCGGCCAGGTTGGTCACCCGCCCGGACAGGACCCGGCCCTGGGGCGTGACCCAGGCGTTGGCCACGACCGGGTCGGACCCCACCGGGGGGATCACCAACTCGTCCGCCGATCCCAGGTTGGGCTTGTCGTTCCACCACTCCGGCCGGTAATCGTCGGGGACGAAGCGGATCTTGATGGCCGAGTGCACGTTGGGGTCGAAGCACGAGTACCAGCGGCCGTCCGCGCTCGACGCTCGCCTCCGTCGATGTCGGCGCCGTCGGGCTCGTAGAACTCGACACCCGAGGCCGTTGTGACGGGCAGACCGGTGGCGGCGTCGAAGATGCGACCGCGCACCATGACCTCGCCCGTGGGACACGCCGCCGCAGACGACGCCGGCTCCGCGCCGGTCACGAACAGGGTGGCCACGAGGGCCAAGGTCAAGGCGAGAAGGCGGACGCGTCGCATGGAGCCAACCTACGACCGCCGTGTGCTCCTCACCCGGGTCCTTCGTCCCTCCACCAGGCGACGCGATGACCTCCCCGGGCCGGTGATCACCCGTTCGGGGGATCCTCCCGCTGGTCGGCCAGGGCCTCGACGTAGATGGCCCGGGTGGCCAGGGCGCCGCGCATCTCGGTCAGCATCCCGTCGAAGAACTCCTCCCGGTAGGTCTGGTCGGTGAGGGTCGAGAACGTGAACTGGAGGGCCGAGAACGCGGCGACGAGGCCGACCACCCGCAGCAGGTCCCAGGTCAGGACCACGGGTTGGCCGAACACCGTCACCTCACCGATGACGTCCAGGTCGCCCCCGACCCAGGACGTCATGGTGGTCTCGCTCACGGCCACCAGGCCGAAGGCGACGTAGAACAGGCCGATCACCGTCGCCACGAGGATGATCTGGACCCCCTGGCTGAAGACCAGCACCAGCGCCATGTTGATCCGGGCCCGGCGACCGAGGGGCTTGGGCTCCGGCGGGTCGAGGAGATCGGTGACGGCCACCTCCGCGGCCGGCGACGCCGCCGCGCACGCCCGGGCGTCGGCCCAGGTCGCGAACCGGGCCACCTCGTCGACCTCCCGGCGCTGGCGGAGGACGAGGAAGAGGGTGCCGGCGGCGAACAGCATCCCCAGGACCATCAGGAAGAAGGGGGCCTCGAGGTCCGCCGCCACCTGCCAGATCTCGGTGGTCAGGAACAGGAACGTGGCGAAGAGCAGGAGCAACGGGAGCGACCGGACCATGAGGTCGGTCACGTTGGCCAGCTGACGGAACATCTGGCCGAGGGCCCAGCGGGTCATGGGCACGAGCCCGTAGCTGGTGACCACGAAGGCCACAGCCAGGATCACCAGGTTGAGCACGACCGCGCCCAGGGAGTCGGTCAGGTGGTCCTTGCTGAAGAGGGCAGGAAGCAGCGCAGGGGCGAACACGAACACCGCCAGCTCGGGGGTGCCGACCCGGTCGGGGCGCTGTAGCGGCCGGCGGCCCCGGAGCCGGTTCACCGCCACGATGGCCACCACGAAGATGGCCAAGCCCCCGAGCAGGGGCAGGAGCTCGTCCCACCCCTCGCGGTCCTCGTCCAGGCTGAAGGCCAGCTCGGCCAGGAACACCACGGTCAGGAACGGTGCGGCGCGGGTCCAGACGTCGGTGGTGGCCCGGTAGTGGTCGATGAAGTGGGGCAGGCCCCGCCGGACGAACCAGCGCTCGGTCCGACCGCAGAGGTCGGCCCGGGTGCGGTCATCCATCCCGGAGAGTCTGGCCCGTAGGTTGGGGGCCCATGGGAGATGTGCTGGTGACCGGTGGGACGGGCGGCCTCGGCCGCGAGCTGGTGCCGAGGCTGCTGGACGCCGGCCACACCGTGGCGATCACCTCCCGGGACGCCTCCGCCGCGGCCCCCGACGGGGTGTCGGTGCACGCCGTCGACCTCGCATCGGGCCGGGGCCTGGCCGAGGCGGTCGACGGGGTGGACACCGTCGTGCACGCCGCGTCCGCCATCCGGGGGGCCAAGAAGGTCGAGGTCGCCGGGGCCCGGCACCTGCTGGAAGCCATCGGCGAGGCGCGCCCCCACCTGCTGTACATCTCCATCGTCGGGGTCGACCGCCATCCGTTCGCCTACTACCGGGCCAAGTGGGCCGCCGAGCAGGCCTTCGAGGCCGGCGAGGTGCCCCTGACCATCCAGCGGGCCACCCAGTTCCACACCCTGCTCCACGCGATGCTGAGCAAGCCGGTCAGCGGCCTGCCGTTCGGCGCCACGTTCCAACCGATCGACACCGGCGAGGTGGCCACCCGGCTGGTGGAGCTGGTCGAGGGGGGGCCCACCGGCCGGGCCGAAGACATCGGGGGACCCGAGGTCCTCCACATCGACGATCTCCTGAGCCAGTGGGCCGAGGTGTTCGGTACCCGACCCCGCTGCTTCACCATCCCGGCGGCGGGCAAGACCCTGCAGGCCTTCGGCCAGGGCATCCAGACCTGCCCCGACCACAAGTACGGCACCATCACCTGGCGCGACTTCCTGGAAGCCGTCGCCGCTTCTGGCTCCTGATCCTCCGGTCATGGCCGGAGGATCAGGAGCCAGAACGGATCGTCAGTCGTAGGCGGCCTCCAGCCACCACTGGCCCTCCTCCACGGCGAGGAGGAGGGCGACACCCTCGTCGGTCAGGACCTGGAAACGGGCCCGGCGGCGGTGGGTAGCAGGGTCCCACCAGCGCTCGTCGACCGGCCACGGCCCGGCCCAGCCCGCTACGGCCTGCGCCGGGCCGCCGTCGACGCGGACCCGGGCCGGGGCGGCGGTGGCCCGGCCCCGGCCGCTGACCCCGACGGGGCGATCGTGACGGTCCACCACCTCGGCCCGCGCCGGGACGGGCAGGACCCGGGCCGGTGACGGGGTGGGCAGCCGGCCCGGCCAGGGGGCGTCCACCTCGGTCCGGGCCAGCGAGCGCTCGGTGAGGTCGACGGCATCGGCCGGGACCAGGCCCACAGCCTCGGCCGGGCTGCGGCCGCCCCGGCGCTCGGGGACGGTGGCCGCCCCCGCCCCCAGGAGGCCGTCCACCCGGGCCAGGGCCCGCGCGGCCCGTTCCGCCGCCGCCGTCTCCCCGCCCCAGAAGCCGAGCTGACGGCCCCGGGCCGCCCCCACCTCGGTGGGCTCGAGGCGGAGCAGGGCGATGCCCGCCGTGGGGCGGCTCGCGGCGCGGGAGCCGAGCCAGCCCTCCAGCTGCCAGCGCACCCGCTCGGCCATGGCCGAGGCAGTGAGGACGCCCTCGTGGCGCCAGCAGCGCTGGTGGACCTCGCCGTGCTCGGTCTCGGCCGTCACCAGGACCTGGGCACAGGACAGGCCCCGATCGGCCAGGCGCTCGTGGAGGTCGTCGGCCAGGCGCTTGGCCGCGAAGGCGGCGGCATCGACCCGCTCGGCCGGAGGGTCCAGCTCGACGGTGGCCACCAGGTCGGGCGGGGGTGGCCGGGTGTCGGGTAGGCGGGCGTCGTCGCCCGAGGCCAGCCGGTGGGCCCGCTCCCCCGGCCAGCCGAAGCGGGCCAGGAGGTCGGCCCGGGGCAGGGCGGCCAGGCCGGCCAGGGTGGTGACGCCCAGGCGGACCAGGACATCGGTCAGGGCGGCACCGCCCACCGAGCCGTCCTCCAGCACCCCCACCGGGAAGGGGGCGAGGAAGGCCGGCGTGGCCCCCGGTGGGACCACGACGCCGCGGCGGGCGGCCAGGACGGCGGCGAAGGGGCCGTCGGCCACCCCGACCCGGCTCTCGCCGGCGACGGCGTCGGCCACCAGGGCCGCCACCCGCCCGGCCAGCGCCTCGTCGCCCCCGAAGTAGCGGGAGGGTCCCCGGGTGGGGAACGAGCAGACGCCGGGCCGGGACAGCTCCACCCGGGGGGTGACGGCCTCCACCGCCCCGGCCACCGCCTCGAAGGCTCGGGCGTCCCGGGCGGGGTCGTGCTCCAGCAGGTCGACGTGCGGGCAGCGGGCCTGGGCCTCCCGGCGGCGCAGGCCGGTGCGGATCCCCTCGGCCCGGGCCGCCGGCGTCGTGGCCACCACCCGGTTGGCGTGCAGGACCACGGCGGGCACGGTCATCGCCACCCCGGCCGCCACCAGCGGCCAGTCCGCGCACCACACCACCATCGTCCGCACCCCACCCCCGTTCCTTCTGGCGCCTGATTGCGGCGTCATCGCGCCGCAATCGGGCGCCAGAACGAGGGGTTCGGGGTCATGAGGCGATCCGAACGGGCGGCGACGACGACGTGTCGCCGGCGCCCGAGGCGGCGGAGGCGACAGCCGGAGCCGCGGCTCCGATACCGGCGATCGGCGAAGCCGGCCCGCCGGAGGTGGGCGAATGGGGCAGCCAGAGGTCGGTGGCGCGGGGGCGGGCGGCCTCCCGGCGGCCGGTGACCTCGAGGTGGACGCGTCGGGCCTGCAGGTGGCCGTGACCCCGGCCCAGCCCCTCCCAGTCCGGAGCGGTCAGGACCAGGCGCAGGTCGGCTCCCTCGGGCCAGGCCGAGACGGCCCCACCCCCGGCCAGGACCACCACGGTCCCCCGCTCCCGGGCCCGGGCGGTCAGGCGGCGGGCGTCGGCCGGGCGGACCCTGCGGTCCGGGGCGGCCACGACCAGGTCGAACCCGTCGAGCAGGGCACCCAGCACCGTGGCCCAAGCCCGGCCCGGTGGGGCGACCACCGCCAGCCGTTCCAGGGCCACGCCGGCCTCGGCGGCGGCCAGCAGGCCGGCGGCGGGCAGGCCCACCAGGACGGCCCACGAACCGACACCGGTGGGCGGGGCCAGCAGGGACCAGAGCAGCGAGGTCGACCCCGGCCCCTCCAGGCCCACCACCGACCCCCGGCGCACCCCCCCGCCGGGCAGCACGGCCTCCAGGGCCGGGGCCGCGGGCAGGCGCTGCTCGTCGGCCAGGGTCACGGGCCGCACCCTCTCCCGTGTCGCCGCCTGCGCGGCTCCCCCGGCTACGCCGGAAACGGTGAACGTCTCTCGAGCTGCTGCGCTCCGCTCCGCAGTGGTGATCCCCTCCGCAGCGGTGGTCCTGTTCATGGCTCCCCCGGCTACGCCGGAAACGGTGAACGTCTCTCGAGCTGCTGCGCTCCGCTCCGCAGCGGTGATCCCCTCCGCAGCGGTGGTCCTGTTCATGGCTTCCCAGCCTCGCCTCGTGGAAGACCAGTATCGAACGTCCGTTCGCTCACCGCAAGCCGGGGAACATCACCCGCCTCCCGGCGTTCAAATGGGGCATGGAGCTCGACCTCGACCGCCTCGCCCAGCGCCGCCAGGAGCTACGGGACCAGTACCTGCAGGACCGGGAGACCCGTCCCGCCTCCAGCGCCCGAGGGGTGCACCACGTGGCCCTGCTCTCCGCTGACGTGGAGACGACCATCCGCTTCTACCAGGACCTCCTGGAGTTCCCGTTGACCGAGCTGTTCGAGAACCGGGACTACGAGGGCTCGACCCACTTCTTCTTCGACATCGGCCACGGCAACACCATCGCCTTCTTCGACTTCCCCGGCCTCGACCTCGGCCCCTATGGCGAGGTCCTCGGCGGCCTGCACCACCTGGCCATCTCGATGCCCCCCGACCGCTGGGCCCACGTGAAGGCCAAGCTGGACGACGCCGGCGTCGAGTACGCCCACATCGACGGCAGCTCCATCTACTTCCGGGACCCCGACGGCGCCCGCCTCGAGCTCATCAGCGACCCCCTGGGCGAGATGTACGGCTCGCCCGTCATGTGAAGGAGACCCCGTGATCGACGTCCGCCGCGCGGCCGACCGCTTCCACACCGACATCGGCTGGCTGGACTCATGGCACAGCTTCAGCTTCAGCAGCCACTACGACCCGGCCAACGTGGGCCACGGTCTCCTCCTGGTCAACAACGACGACCGGGTCGCCCCCGGCCAGGGCTTCGGCACCCATGCCCACCGCGACATGGAGATCGTGACCTGGGTGCTGGAGGGGGCCCTGGCCCATCAGGACTCCGCCGGCCACTCGGGGATCATCACTCCGGGCGTGGCCCAGCGGATGTCCGCCGGCACGGGCATCCAGCACTCCGAGATGAACGCCAGCCCCGACGAGCCGGTCCACTTCCTCCAGATGTGGGTCCGGCCTGACACGACCGGCGTGGACCCGGGCTACGAGCAGGTCGACATCAGCGACCGCCTCGCTCCCGGTGCGTTGGTGCCGGTGGCCTCCGGCCAGGGCCACGAGGGGGCCGTCCACCTCCATCAGGCGGACGCCGTGCTCGGGGCCGCCCGCCTCGACGAGGGCCAGAGCGTCACCGTGCCGGCCGCCCGCAACGTCCACGTGTTCGTGGCCCGGGGTTCGGCCCACATGACCGTCGACCTGAGCGAGGGCGACGCCGTCCGCCTCACCGACAAGCCCGAACAGGAGCTGACCGCCACCAGCCCCGACACCGAGGTCCTCGTCTGGCAGGTGTGAGCCAGGCCGGAGCGGGTAGACCTTCGCGATGCTGCTGGCCGAGTCATTCGTCCTGCTCGCCCTCGACGCCGACGGCACCGTCGCCCGCGGCACCTCCAACCAGCCCTCCGCCGCGGTCGGGGTGACCGGTGCCCTCATCATCGAGTTGGTGCGGGACGGTCACGTCGACCTGGCCGACGGGCGCATCCATCTGACCGGGACCGTGCCGACCCATCCGCAGCTGGCCCTGACCCTCGAGAACCTCCGGCCCCACGAGGGCAGGAAGCTGAAGAACCGGCTGTCGGCGGTGAAGCACTCAGGGTGGCCGGAAGTCGTCGACGCCATGGTCGACGCCGGTGTCGTCGGTCGGGTGAAGGAACCCCTGCACCCCACCCGTCATCCCGTGACCGACCTGATCGCCCACGCCGCCCTGCTGGCCGAGGTCCGGGCCGCGGCGACGGAGGACCGGCCGCTGTCCGAGCGCGACGCCGTGCTCCTGGCCCTCGCCGGGCCGTGTCAGATGCTGGAGGTCGTCGCCCCGGACCGAGCGGGCCGGAAGCAGGCCAAACGCCGCATCGCGGAGGCGGCCGAGCAGGTCGAGGCGTCCGCCGCCGTCAAACACGCCCTCGACGCGGTGGTCGCCGCGACCACGGCGGCCGTCGCGGCGAGCACCGCGGTCTATGCCGGCTAGTCAGTCCCGCTGGGCGAGGAGGTGCTCCACGGGGCCGAAGTCGAAGGGGTGGCCGGTCATGACGATGACATGGGTGGCACCGGCCTCGAGGAAGTCATCGAGGGCGTCGACCTCGTTGCCCTGGATGGCCACCGTGCGCTCGATCTCGGCAGGGTCCCGGCCGACCTTGGCGCACCATTCGTCGAGGATGGCGCTCTTGGCCGCGAAGTTGCGGGGCGGGCCGAAGGTGTTCCACGCATCGGCGTACTCGGCGACGAGGCGGAGGGTGACCTTCTCGCCACCGCCCCCGATCAGGATGGGGAGGTCCCCGATCGGGCCGGGGTTGAGGACCGCCAGCCGGGCCCTGATCCGCTGCAGAGAGGCCTCGAGCTCGCGGAGGCGGCTGCCGGGGGTGCCGAACTCGTACCCGTACCGGTCATAGTCCTTCTCGAACCACCCGGCCCCCAGGCCGAGGTAGTGACGGCCACCCGAGAGGTGGTCGACGGTGCGGGCCATGTCGGCCAGCAGGTCCGGGTTCCGGTAGGCGTTGCCGGACACGAGCATCCCGAACCGGGCAGTGGTGGTGGTCGCCGCCATTGCGGCCAGGATCGACCAGCCCTCGAAGTGGGTGCCGTCCCCGTCGCCGTACAGCGGGTAGAAGTGGTCCCAGGTCCAGATGGAGTCGACGCCCATCGCGTCGGCCGCCTCCCACGCCGCACGCAGGTCGGTCATCGACGTGTGCTGGGGCTGGAGCTGGACACCGACGCGGAAGGAAGCCATCCGCCGAACCTACCCAGCGCCCACCCGTTCCCGTTGTGGCTCCGGGAGGGTCAGCCGGCGGTCTCCGCGGCGCCGGGAACGACGACCTCGACGCCCTCGCCGTAGTACGTGAACAGGCTCTCGATCTCCTCGAGCAGGCCCTCGGCGGGCACACCCGAGCCCAGGTCCACCGTGATCACGTTGGAGTAGACGTGCACGCCCTCGACGCCGGCCTTGGCCAGCAGGCGCCGAGCCACCTCGTCGGGCGGGCTGTGGCCGTCGACCTCCTCACCGGCGAGGTACCGGTGCGGGTCCATGCCCGTGATGGAGCGGTTGATCTCGAAACGGACGACGTCAGGTCGTGACGTCGTCTTCTGCACGACGGTTACCGGTTGTCCCATGACGGAGCGGCATCGTAGTGCTGCGGAGCGTGACGGCCGCCAGCGCGATCGACACGATGCCGAGCACGGCGTGGACGATGATGAACGCGGCGTCGTGGTCGCCGAGGGAGATCTGGACACCCCGCAGCACCCAGACGCCGATGGTCCACCAGCACCCGACGTCGATGACCACGGCCTCCACCCGGCTCAGCGACCGCCCCCGGGCTCGCCACGCCACGGCCAACAGGGCCACGCCGACCACCGTGAACGACAGGGCCAGGGCCAGGCGAGCGGCCCGGCCGGCAGTGGTGAGATCGTCCTGGGACAGCACGTTGTCGATGCGGGTGGTCCACACGAAGAGGGTCCACAGCCCGAGCCCGGTCAACCACCTGCGCATGTGACCGAACCTACCGGGGCGGCTAGCTTGACCGACCAGTCAAGTTTCGGGAGCAACCATGGCCGAACCCACACTCGAGGCGTTCCGTGACGAGGTCACCGCATTCCTCGACGCCAACGCCGAGCGCAAGCCCGAGGCCCGCCCCGACCAGACGTTCGTGTGGGGCGAAGGCGACGACGACGTCGCCGTGCTCGAGGAGAAGCCGCGGGACCTCGAACTGGCGGAGCTGATCGAGGCCAAGGTCTGGAAGGCCAAGCGCTACGACGCCGGGTTCGGCTGGATCACCGGACCGACCCAGTACGGCGGCCGGGAGCTGCCCGTGGCCTACGACCGGGCCTATGCCTCCCTGGAGGGCAACTACCTGATCCCGAGCCAGAGCTCCTTCGGCATCGGCCTCGGGATGGTCGCGCCGACGATCCTGGCCCACGCCACCGAGAAGGTGAAGGACCTCTACCTGGCCAAGCTCTACCGGGGCGACCTGGTCGCCTCCCAGCTGTTCAGCGAGCCCGGCGCCGGGTCCGACCTCGCCGGCCTCCAGACCAAGGCCGTCCGGGACGGCGACGAGTGGATCGTCAACGGCCAGAAGGTCTGGACCTCCGGCGCCCACTACAGCGACATCGGCGAGATCATCTGTCGGACCGACCCCGACCAACCCAAGCACCGCGGCCTGACCGGCTTCGTCGTGGACCTGAAGGACCCCGGCGTGGAGATCCGCCCCCTGCGCCAGATGACCGGCGGGGCGTCGTTCAACGAGGTGTTCTTCACCGATGTCCGGATCCCTGACGACCACCGCCTCGGCGACGTCGGCCAGGGCTGGGCCGTGGCGCTGACCACGCTGATGAACGAACGGGCCTCCATCGGCGCGGGCAGCGGGTCGGGCATGGGCCTCGGCAACGGCACCCGCCTGATCGAGATGATCCGCCACTTCGGCCTCGACGACGACCCCCTCACCCGGGGTGAGCTGGCCCGGCTCTACGAGAACCTCCAGGTGGCCAAGTGGAACAACCAGCGGGCGATGGACAAGGTCAAGTCCGGCCAGGCGCCCGGTCCCGAGATGTCGATCGCCAAGATGGCCCTCACCCGCAACATGCAGATGACCGGTGAGTTCATCGCCAAGGTGCTCGGCCCCCGAATGGTCGCCGACACCGGCGAGTGGGGCACCTACGCCTGGGGCAAGTTCGTGCTCGGCGTCCCCGGCATGCGAGTCGCCGGCGGCACCGACGAGGTCCTGCGCAACATCGTCAGCGAGCGGGTCCTCGGCCTACCCAAGGAGCCCGGCATCGACACCACCAGCCCCTTCAAGGACCTCGCCCAGAACTGACACCTCGTCGCCGCCGGGGACTGCTCGGCCGCTCGGTCACCAGAGGTTGTCGCACTCCTCGGCGACGGCGTGGACGGCGGCGTGGAGGTCCTCGGGCAGCGACGCCAGGGACTCGGCGTCGACCTCGTCGGAGAAGCGGAGGCGCTCGGCGTCCGCGAGGCCGTGGAAAGCGGGCATCCACGCCGAGTGCAGCACCATCGGGATGGTCTCGGCGTTCGTGCCGGCGAGGGTCGCGATCGGCCCCGCCGACACGTTGGCGGCGTCGAAGAGGTCCACCCGGAAGCCGTCGTCGTTGCACACCGGCTGGACCACGTAGCCGTCGTGGCCCCCGGGCTCACCCCCGGAGTAGGAACCCGGCGCGGCTCCTCGCGGGGCGAAGGCGGGCGAGGTGATGTGGTCGGCCACATCGGCGTACTCCCAGCGCGCCTTCAGCTCCATGCTGGGGCGGTCGAACGAACAAAGCGACCCGGGCGTGTCCTCCCGCACGAGGTCGAGGTCGATGCGGCCCTCGTACATCGTGGCCGCCCGCCGGCTGATGTTGCCGGGGCGACAACCCTGGTAGGTGACGTGGTGCAACGTCGGGGCCGACATGCCCTCGGTGCTCCAGTCCATGGCGGAGAGCTGGAGGTTGAAGGCCCAGTCCCGCTTGAAGGTCCCCACGTGGCTGATCGTCGCGGACTCGGGATCGAAGACGACCTCGGTGATCGTCTCGGGGGCCATGGCCATGTTGTAGAGGCCGGCCACCGCAGGATCGACCGCGTTGCCGTTGACATCGGTGTCGTCGGGGCGCAGGTAGAGCCCCAGATCCATGAGGTCCATGCCCTCCCACACCACCGAGACCCCGTCGGAGTCGTCCCAACGGGCGTAGTAGTGGCCCGCGGGTGGCGCCACGGTGAAGCACGTCGGCTGGACCGGCGTCCCCGACGGGAGCCCTTCGACCTGCGCCTTGCGGATGAGCCACACCGGCGCGTCGGCGTCGACGGTGATCGTCCGTTCGCCGCCCATCATCTCGGCGGGATCGGCCTTGAAGTTGCCCGAGTCACTGAGGATCACCCAGTCCCGGGTCTGGCTCACCGTGTGGATGGAGCCGGAGAACGACACCCCCTCGAGGGGCCAGTGCTGCACCTGGGTGCCGTCATGGCGGTCATAGCGCACCAGGGACGGGCGCATCCCGAAGGTGGGCTCCATGACCGGTTCGAGCTTGACGGTCCACAGGCAGTGGCGGTCGGGGTCCGCCACCGGGTGGGCCGTGGAGAACAGGAACGGCAGCACGCCACCGATCGGCATCGAGCTGCCTCCCCAGCTGTCGACGTGGCCGACCTCGGCCACGAACTCGAGGGTGTCGGGGTTGAGCTCGACCGGGCGCCCGGCATCCCAGGTGGTGTAGAGCCGGTCGCCCCAGGGCAACGGGGCCGTGTTCGAGGCGTTGGGTGGTCCGAACGGGGACTGGTAGCCGATGGCCCCCGAGGTGAACTGCTCGGGATGACGGTCGAACAGTCGCTTCCCCGGCGTCTCGATGGAGCGGGTCTGCCACGCGAACCGCCCCGGGGCAGCTCCTCGTGCCCCCGGTTCGAGGGACAGCCGGCAGATGGAACCCCAGTCAAAGATGGCGTACGGCAGGTTGTGGCTGTTCTGCGGGCTGGAGAAGACCACCTCGCCGTTGACATCGGCCGGCCAGCTGCCCGCCACCACCTCCAGCTCGAAGTCGCGGTGCGGTGCGGTGGTGAGCGACGCGGGAACAGGCACGGGAACCCCTTCGGTCCAACTTGGTTTACAGTGTTCACCACCGTAGTCGATCCCCGCCGGGCCCCGGGCTCAGGAGAACCATGGACGCAACGCTCGAGCAGACGATCAGGGAACGCATCGAGGTCGAGAAAGCGCGCACCGGACCGCCGGCCGAAGCCGTGCCCGTCCCCCTCATCCCGACCCGGCGGTACACCGATCCGGCCTTCCACGAGTTGGAGAAGGAGCGGATCTTCGGTCGCAGCTGGCTGTTCGTCGGCCACGAGTCCGAGTGGCCCGAGCCCGGCTCCTACCGCCTGACGACACGCTCGGGGGCACCGATCGTGGTGGTGCGGGGCGAGGACGGTGCGCTGCGGGCCTTCTACAACGCCTGTCGCCATCGTGGCGCCCCGGTCACCCGGGACGCCTGTGGGACCGCTCGCCGCCTGACCTGCCAGTACCACTCCTGGTCCTACGGCACCGACGGCGCCCTCAAGACCGTTCCCGATTCCCGCAGCTTCGCCGACCTGGACACCGGGGCGTTGGGCCTGGTCCCGGTGCGCTGTGACACCTGGGACGGTTGGGTGTTCGTCAGCGAGGACCCCGACGCCGTCGCCCTGTCAGCGTTCCTCGGGCCGATCGCGGCGCAGATGACCGAGATCAACGGTCCCGCGATGCGAGCCGTCGGGACCCAGGTGCACCAGCTCGAGTGCAACTGGAAGCTCATGGTCGACGCCTTCCTCGAGGTGTACCACGTGCGGACCGTGCACCCCGACAACGCCGCGCTCCTCTACAACGACCAGTCGGTCACCGTCACGATGCTGCCCCACGGCCACAGCCGGCTGACCGTGGAGAAGCACGACATGTTCCGGGACTTCGCCATGGTGTCCGAGGAGAATGACAACCCAGCGGTGCCCCTGCTCTGGCGCCAGACGTCGACCTCGTTCGGGATCTTCCCCAACCTGGTCGTCCCCATGGACACCGGAGCGTTCACCTTCCTGTGCATGTGGCCCACCAGCGACACCACCACCGAGTTGGAGTTGCGCTGGTACGCGCCGGCGTGGACGAGCGACGAGGTCCCCCAGGAGCACCTCGATCGCATGACGCTCTTCGAGACCGTGATGGCCCAGGACAAGGCCAACATGGCCCCCATCCAGGAGTCGGTCTCCTCCAAGGGCGCCCGCCCCTTCCAACTGGGCTGGCACGAGCGGCTGATCCACCACTTCGAGCGGGCCGTGGACCTGGCCATCGGCCCCGACGACCTCCCGCCCGACACCGCGGTGTCCGATGCTCTCGATGCCTTCGTCGAGCTGGCCTGATGCTGCAGATCCCGAGGGGTCGACGATGACGACCACCAACCGAGCCGGGCGATGGGCGATCGCCGCGGCCGTCCTGCCCGCGCTGCTGGCCGGGTGCGGCTCCGATGACGACGACGGCCTGGCCGAGACGGCCGCCGCCGACACCGCCCCGGCGACCGATCTGCCTCGCGGGGCCGAGGCGCTGGTCGGGCGCTACGCCCACTACGACGTGGTGGCCTACGAGGACGATGCCATGCGGACCCTGATCATCAGCACGGGCTTCGCCGACCTCGAGCTACGTGACGGTGAGCTGTGGAACACCATGCGCTTCTGCCATGCCGACGCGGTGAGCGACCAGGACATCGAGGTCGAGATCTCCGATGCCGCCACCCAGGCGATCGTGCCCGTCGACACGCCGGTCGAGGTGACCGAGGGGGACGGCACCCTCCTGGTCGAGCGACCCGCCACCCCCACGGGCATCGGCATCGCGCTGGAGGACCCCGCCAACGACGTCCTGCCCACCGATCCCGATGACCCCCGGATCATCGACGCCGACGGCGACGGCAACCCGGGGATCACCTCCTCGGTGCGGGTCACCGACGACCTCCGGGGCGAGATCTACCTGGCCCGCCGCGAGATCTTCGCCTACGACCTGGCCCAGGTCGGACCCGACCGCCTCGAGGGCACCATCACGGACAGCTCGGAGCAGCTCGTCCTGGGGGCCAGCAACGACGCCTTCCTCACGCCCGCCCAGTGGGTGCAGATCGACGACCCCGCGCGGAACCCGGTGATCTGGCAGCGGGTCGACGACGAATGGGACTGCGATCGCCTCGCGGCCGAACGCGAGGACCTCTTCCCCCCCAACCCGGAAGCCGATTGGTGAGCCCTAGGGCGACCGCAGAGGAGACACGATGAACGGATCTGCCGTCCTGACCGGGCACGTCACGGACTCGGGGGACCAGCCCGACCTCGAGGGCAACCTGTTCCCCGTCGACACCGAGCTCGACGACCCGTCCCTCGAGGTCACGGGCCGTCTCCCGGCGGGGCTGCGGGGCTCGTTCATCAGGAACGGCCCGAACCCGCGGTTCGCGCCCATCGGCCGCTACCACATGTTCGACGGCGACGGCATGCTCCACTCGGTGACCTTCGACGAGGGCCGGGTCGCCTACCGCAACCGTTGGATCCGCTCCCGGGGCCTGCAGGCCGAAGCCGACCTCGGCCGGGCCGTCTACCCCGGGCTCAGCGAGGTGACGAACTTCCCGGACCCGGCGCTGGTCGGCGACGCCGGACCGGTGAAGAACCCGGCCAACACCCACATCATCCGCCATGCCGGCCGGTACCTCGCGCTGTGGGAGGGCGGCCTGCCGACCGAGGTGACCGCATCGCTCGAGACCGTCGGCGAATACGACTTCGACGGGAAGCTCGCCGGCGCCATGACGGCGCACCCCCGGCTCGACCCGCGCACCGGTGAGATGTTCTTCTTCGCCTACTCGGTGTTCGAGCCGGTCATCCGGTACTACGTGGTGGACGCTTCGGGTCGGCTCGTCCACCAGGTGACCCTCGACGTGGCCGCCCCGGTGATGATGCACGACTTCGTCATCACCGAGCACCACGCCGTGTTCCTCGACTCCCCCATCGTGTTCGACGTCGCCAACCTCGGCAAGGGCCCCATGGTGCAGTGGCGCCCGGAGAACGGCACCCGCATCGGCGTGCTCCCGCGACTCGGCACGGCCGACGAGGTGCGCTGGTTCGAGATCGATCCCGGCCACGTCCAGCACTTCTGGAACGGCTGGGCCGACGATGACCGCATCGAGTTCTCCGGCACCCGGTTCGAACACCCGGACTTCGGCATCGATGCCTCGGCCCCCCTCGACCGACGGGCCGGCGACGACGACCCCCCGTTCCCGGCGCGCTTCTGGGTCGACCTCGCCACCGACACCGCCGGCTGGGAGCAGACCGATGACCTGGGCGGAGACTTCTGCCGTTTCAACGACGACTTCGACGGCGTGCGCTCACGCCACCGCTACATGTCCGCGACCGTCGCGCCGGACCGACGGCTCGGCGACTTCGACAGCATCGTGAAGTACGACGACGCCACCGGTGCCCGCCAAGTCTGGAACGCCGGGGCCGACGGGCACGTCGGCGAGAGCGTCTTCGCCCCCGATCCCCAGGGCTCCGCTGAGGACGACGGGTGGTTGGTCAACGCGGTGTACGACTCGGCCGTGGAGCGCACCGATGTGTGCGTGCTGGACGCCCGGGACGTGTCCGCCGGCCCCATCGCTCGGGTCCATCTGACCCACCGCATGCCCTTCGGCTTCCATGCCAACTGGTTCGCCGCCTCGGACTGATCCCGCCTCAGCCGACCGCCCGGCGCTGGCGGGTGTCCCGGCGATCGAGACGGAGCAGGCGACGGGCGTTGGCATCCATCGTGGCGGCCAGCGCGCCGTCACCGCCGCTGGGGTCCGCGGCCGCGTCCCAGCCCGCCAGGTTGGTCCCGGCCACGAGGTGATCGGGCCCGAACACCCGGAGGAGGGCCGCCAGCGCGTCCGGGCCGCCCACGTGGGCGTCCCACCACAGGCGTCCGAGGCGAGCCTCGACCTCGCCGTCGCGGCGCAGGTCCTCGTCGGCCCAGGACCGGGTGCGGGCGGCATGGGCCATCCGTTCCGCCAGCCAACTGGTGGCGCCCCCGCCGTGGGAGACGCACACGTCGAGGGCCGGGTGGCGGCCGAGCACGCCGCCGAGCACGAGGGCGGCCACAGCCAGGGCCTCCTCGTAAGCGAAGCCCAGCCACAACTCGGCGTCGAAGCGCTCCAGGCGTTCATCGCGGGACGGCCCGTCGATGCCCGCCGGCGCGGGGTGGACGAACAGCGGCACGTCGAGCTCGGTGCAGGCGGCGTAGACCACGTCGAGCGACGCGTCGTCGAGGGGACGCCCGGGATCGGTGCCGATGTAGGCCCCGAGCAGGCCGAGGTCGGTGACGGCGCGCCGCAGCTCCCGGGCCGCGGCTTCCGGGTCCTGGAGCGGCAACTGGGCCAACCCCGCCAGCCGCGCCGGCTCAGTGTCCACCAGCGCGGCCATGGCCTCGTTGTGACGTCGGCAGAAGGTCACCGCCCGCTCCGCTTCGATGTGGTGGAAGTAGGTGAGGGGGTTGGGCGACAGGACCTGCAGGTCGATGCCGAGCGCGTCCATGCGGGCCAGGCGGACCTCGAGGTCCATGAAGGCGGTCCCCCGGTAACGAACGCCCTCGAGCACGAAGCTCCCGACGCGGAAGCAGGGGGGTCGGCCCATCGCCTCGTCGCCCTCGTCCAACTCGGGCCCGTAGGACCCGGCCGCGCCGAGGGCCGCCTCGAGCACGACGTGGGCATGGACGTCGATCACGGGAACCGCACGGGATAGCGGCCCCAGTAGCCACGGGTGGTGTCGGGATCGAGGCTCGGGGGATCGTCGGGGTCGAACACGGCGCCCGCGTCGAGCACGGCGCGGACGGCCACGGGCACGAGCCCGTAGAGGTGGTCCTCGGCCACCGCCCGACCCAGCGGATCGATGCCTGCCGCGAGGTCCTGGCCGATGCAGGCGTGCATGCCGAGGCCGAAGCTGAGCCCCCACGGGGCGACCCCGGCCGGCAAGGGACGCCTCGGGTCGAAGGCGTCGGCGTTCGGGCCGAACACCGACGGGTCGCGGTTGACCGCCATGAGGTCGATGACCAGTCGGGACCCCGCAGGCACCTGGACCCCACCCGACAGCTCGATGTCGGACAGGGCCCAGCGCATGGCGACGGGACTCGAGGGCTGCAGCCGGACGGTCTCGTGCACGCAGCGCTGCAGGAAGCCCAGGTCGGTGCGGGCCTGCTCGTGGTCGGCCGGCCGGGTCGCGGCCATGGTCAGGACGTGGTGCAGCGTGCGGACGAAGGCGGTGGCACTGGTGTGGGCGCCGGCGAGCAGGAAGAAGGCGATCTCGCGGCGGAGCGCCTCAGGGGGGAGGTGGAGGTCGTCGTCGTGGGCCAGGAGCGTGGTGAGGACGTCGCGGGGCAGATCGTCCTCGCTCCGGTCACCGGCGGCGACCCCGGCCAGCAGAACCCGACGTCGGGCGATCGACGGGGCGAGGAACTCGGCGTCGAAGGCTTCGAGCGCGGCGGCGACCTCGGCCCGCTTGGCCTCACGGTCACCGGCGTAGTGGGCGAGGGTGGCACCCTCGATGAACACCACGAGGTAGGCGTACAGGTGGGCCGACTCCTCCGGCGTCGCCGCGGGCCGGTCGACCCCGGCGGTCACCGCCGCGAGGTTCATCATCATCTCGTGGCTGAGGCTGACCAGCTCGGCCCGACCCCGCTCGACGTGGGGAGCGAGCGTCGCCTCGACCACCGGTGGGAAGAAGTCGTGCTCGTAGCGGGCATGGGTGTCCCGCCGGAACAGGCGGTTCTCGAGGCGACGGCGGGCCCGGTGCTCGTCACCGTGGAGGTTCACGAGGACATCGGCCATCACCACGTCGCCCTCGTCGTACAGCGCCTGACGGAGGTCCTTTTGTCGATAGGCCTCGCGGGCCTGCTCGTAGGTCGTGACGGTGACGGTGTTCGGCTCGCTCATCGCTGATGCCTCTTCGCCTGACGGCTCATCGGCTTGCGGGCCTCTTCGGCCCGCCGATCGTCTTCAACGCTCATCGCTGCTCCTCGGCTCGGCTCCCGGCGACCCACCGGGCCGCTCGACGGAGGATCTCGGCATGGGTCGGGTGGGCGAACGACGACGCGTCATGGCCCAGCAGGTCGGTGACGACCCTGCCGGCGCCGACCGGGCGGGCCCACAGCACGGGGTGGTCCCGGCCGCCGTGCTCGGCGGTGAGGAGCGGGACGATGCCGGGTTCCTCGCGGAGGAAGCCATAGGCCTCGTCGACGATGGAGAACGACTCGAGGCCGGTGGTGAGCGGATGGCGCCGACCGGCGTCGGTGACCGTCACCGAGATCTCGCCGAGCGGTGGGTGCGATGAGCGGTCCCAGTCCCAGGAGGCGCCCACCGTCTCGTGCCATGCCGGTCGGGTGTCGAAGCAGATCACCGCCGTGTGCAGGGCCAGGAGACCGCCGCCGCCACGTACGTGGGCCGCCATCGCATCGGCCTCCTCCGCGGTGAGGACGAAGGCCCACTCGTCCCTGAGGTGGCGGTGGCGCTCGGCCCCCATGGTCCACCGGAGGGCGTTCACGGTGACCATGTCCCAGACGACGTCAGGGTCGAGGAGGCGCTCGATGCCCCGATGGAGATCGTCCTCCACCAACGAATCGATGCCTTCAACCGAGAGCAGCTCACCCAGCCGGTCCGAGCTGGCGGCGAAGTCGTGGGTCGGCCCACCGGACAGCAGGAGATTGGCCGTCACCTCGGGTCCGAATCGGCATCGGCGCCGGCCGAGTCCACCGACCGTGGCCGGGGCAGCGTGCTGATCACGCTGGCCGTGACCCCACCGTCGACGAGGATCTCGGTGCCGTTGACGTAGCCGGCGGCATCGGACAACAGGAACAGGACCACGCCGGCGACATCGTCGCTGGTTCCCAACCGGCCCAACGGCACGCGGCCGGCCCGACGCTGCCGGATGTCGGCATCGGCGTAGATGGGCTCGGACATGCCCCCGTCGATCAGGCCGGGGGCCACCGCATTGCACCGAATGCCGTGCGGTCCCCACTCGAGGGCCATCTGGGTGGTCAGGCGGGCGATCCCGGCCTTCGTGGCGCCGTAGGCCCCGGCATTCGGCCCGGCGGCCACTCCGTTCATGGACGTCACGGTCACGATCGCACCGGTCGATTCCGCGGCGAGCATCCGACGGGCCACGGCGCGAGCGGTGACGAAGGTGCCGGTGAGGTTGACATCGACCACGGCCCTCCAGTCGGCCAGGTCGAGGTCAGCCAGCGGCCCGAAGCGGACGATGCCGGCGTTGGCCACCAGCGCGTCGGGGGCGGGCTGACCCGTGGCCTCGGCGAAGGCATCGAGGGCCACGTCGACGGCGCCTTCGTCGGAGATGTCGGCGAGGAGGGGCACCGCCGGCGTTCCTATGTCCTGGGCCACCTGCGCCACGGCATCGGCGTCGCGGTCGAGGACGCCGACGGTCCACCCGGTACCGGCCGCGGCGTGGGCGATCGAGGCGCCGAGCCCATTGCCGGCCCCGCTGACGACGACGGCCCGGGTCACCGGTGGGCAATGTCCCAGGTCAGGGGGCGCGCCGACCACAGCCCGACCTTCTCGGCCGGCAGGGCGCGCCGTTCCGGCCACGGGCGGTCGAGATCGACGGGCACTCCTCGGGAGATCACGTGGCGGAGGTTCGTTCGATCACCGAGCAGGCCGATGTCGGTGACGGGGTCACCCACCACGACGAGCAGGTCGGCCGCGGCCCCTTCGGCGACGACCCCGATCGTCCCCTCCTCCCGCCGCAGCGCCATCGCGCCGTTTCGAGTAGCGCACGTGAGCGCTTCCAGGGGGGACAGCCCGACCTCGGTCACCAACAACTCCGCCTCCCGGGCGTGCCAGTGGCCATAGGGCGTGAGGGAGAACCCACTCTCGGAGCCACAGAGCAGCCGGACCCCGGCCTCATGGGCTCGGCGGAGCATGACGGCGGTGGCCGCGATCTCGCCGCGGAACAGGTCGACCTGGGTGCTCAAGGCGCCGACCTTGTCGCCGTGCCGGGCCAGGTTGTCGAGGAACGTGAAGGTGGGAGCGATGGCCGAGCCGCTTTCGACGACGGCCTCCAGCGCCGCGTCGTCGAGGAAGCTGGCATGGAGGATCAGGTCCACACCGGCCTCGGCGGCCAGACGAGTGGACTCGGCGTTGCGGCAATGAGCCAGGGTCGGCGTGCCGAGCGCATGGGCGGTGTCGGTCACGGCCCGGAGCTCGTCGAGGGACCACGCGGTGAGCTCGCCCGTCCGGTTGGGCAGGGAACCGGTGACGTGGATCTTCACCCAGTCCGCTCCGTGCTTGATCTGCCGGCGCGTCACCCGCACCATCTCGTCGCGATCGCCCACGACGTGGGCGTAGGCGGCCCTCCCGTCGTCAGGGATGAGTCTCCCGGCGGTGCCGCCGACGGTGGTGAGCAGCGCGTTCATGCCGGCTGACATCCGGGGGCCGTCGACGATCCCGGCGTCGATGGCGTCGCGCAGGGCCGGCCCCAGGTTCCACAGGCAGTCCGCATCGAGAAAGCCCGTGACCCCGGCCAGGAGAAGCTTCTGGACGTTGAAGGCCGCGACGAGCGCAGCCGTGGACTGCTCTCGATGGAAGAACAGCTCGTCGTTGCCGGCCGGCTCCCCGAAGGTGATGTGGCAGTGGGCGTCGATGAGCCCGGGCATCACGGTGCAGCCCGTGGCATCGATCCGCCGGACCGCCTCGGCGTCCGCCTGCTCTGCCACCGCTCGGGAGGCCGCTGGTCCGATCGCCTCGATCCGGTCGCCGCAGACCAGGACGTCGGTGGTCGGCGACGGCTCCGCTCCCGTGCCACTGAGCACCGAGCCACCAGTGAGCAAGAGGCATCCGGCGCTGGTCACTGAACGATGTTAACCGCCCCCTCCGGCCGTGGCCGGACGGCGCCGTCGCGGCGCCGGCATCAAGGCGCGAACAGCTCGCCCTGCATCGACGGGGGGCGCTGTCGCGGGACGCCGGTCCAGCTCAAGTGGTCCATGAAGACCCAGGTGCGACGGTGGATGGCGCTGGGACCGAGCCACTGCAGGGCCGCCTTGTGGCGGGGGCACGGGTAGCCCTTGTTGAACTCGAAGTCGTAGCCCGGGTAGTGCGCGGCGTCGGCCCGCATGATCCGGTCCCGGGTGACCTTGGCCAGGATCGACGCCGCAGCGATGGACAGGCAGCGGGCGTCACCCTTGACCAGCTTCTGGACCCGGCGGCCGCCGCCCACGAAGTCCCAGTTGCCGTCGATGAGGACCTGGTCGGGCTCGACGCCGAGACCCTCGATGGCCCGGGCCGCCGCCAGCTTCTGGGCGGCGGACATGCCGAGCGTGTCGCACTCGACCTGGCTGGCGTGGCCGACCGCCCAGGTCACACACCAGTCGGCGATGCGGTCGTACATGACCTCCCGCTCGGGCTCGGTCAGCATCTTGGAGTCGCGTACCTTGTAGACCCGCCGGCCCTGTGGGAGCACGGCGGCCCCGACGCTGAGCGGCCCGGCCCAGGAGCCGCGGCCCACCTCGTCCATGCCGACGATGACCTCGTGGCCCGCGGCCCACAGTCCCCGCTCGACCGTCAGCGACGGCGAACGGCGCTTGATCGCCGAACGCAGCTGCGGAGCCGTGACCGTCATCCGGGCCGACCCTACCGCCGGGCCCGCCCGGGGTCAGGGCTAGCTTGCGGAGGTGGCCGAGCGGGGGACGATCTACTTCAACCCGGTGCTCTCCCCCGGCAGTCGCCTCGTCGCCGTGGCCGGGACGGACCCCGTCCGGTTCAACCCAGTGCTCTCACCGCGGAGCCGGCTCGATCCGTCGGCCACCGAGGTCGAGGATGCCGCCGACCGCGACGGATCGCTCGGCTCGCTCGCCGCCGTGAACTCGATCGTCTCGATCGGCTCCGCCGGATCGATCCTGTCGATCGGTTCGGCCGGTTCGGTGCTTTCGATCGGCTCAGCGGGATCGATCCTGTCCATCGGGTCCGCCGGCTCCGTGCTCTCCATCGGCTCGATCGGCTCCATCGGCTCGATCGGCTCGATCGGCTCCATCGGCTCGATCGGCTCCGCCTTCTCGGTCGGCGCCCTCGGCGGCTGGTGCCGACACCGCAGCGGCGCCGTCGAAGCGGCCGCCGGTGTCCTTGCCGTCGCCGCCCTGCTCGCCGCCGTCAGGCGCTGAGGGTCACGCCCACCGGGCCGTCGGTGACCCCGCCGATCGGGACGAAGCCCGCCTCGGTCAGCTCCCCCACCACTCTCGCATCGACGGCGGCGAGGAGGCCGCCGGAGGTCTGGGGGTCATAGACGAGGGCCTGCACCACGTCGTCGGCGTCGCCGTCGACGTGGTCGTCGAGGTAGTCCCGGTTGCGGGGGTCGCCGCCGGTGCGCACGCCGGCCTCCGCCGCGGCCCGGGCGCCGGGGTAGAGCGGGAGACGGAAGCCCTCGAACACCAGGCGGACCCCGGAGCGGTCGGCCATCTCCCAGCCGTGGCCGGCCAAGCCGAAACCGGTCACGTCCGTGGCGGCATGGACCGCCCCACCCGCGGCGACCAAGGCCTCTGACGCGGCCCGGTTCAGGGCCCGCATCCCGGCCGTGGCCCCAGCCTTGTCGGACGGGGTACCGCCCGCCAACACCAGCCCCGTGCCCAGTGCCTTTGACAGCACCAGGACGTCGCCGGGCCGGGCGCCGGCCTTGGTCAGGATGCGGTCGGGGTGGACCACGCCCTGGACGGCGAGGCCGAAGATGGGCTCGTCGGACCGGATGGTGTGGCCCCCGGCAGTCGTCCCACCGGCCGCGGCCACGGTCTCGGCCGCCGCGGCGAGGATGGCGGCGATGGCCGCGCGGGGCAGGGCCTCGGGGAAGGCCGACAGGTTGAGGGCGATCGTCACCCGAGCGCCCATGGCGAAGACGTCCGAGCAGGCGTTGGCCGCGGCGATGGCGCCGAAGTCGCCCGGGTCATCGACCAGCGGCGGGAAGAAGTCGGCGGTGGACACCATGGCCACGTCGTCGGCCACCCGGTAGACGGCGGCGTCGTCGGACGGGGCGAGACCGACCAGGAGCTCGGCGTCGATGCTGGCGGGCAGCTCTCCCACCAGGCCCCGCAGCGCGGTGGCTCCCCACTTGGCGGCGCAACCTCCGCAGTTGGTCCACTCGGTCAACCGCACCTCGGGCGTCACGGGTCGGAGGCTAAGAGGTCCCGGAGGCGGAGCCGCCACGACAAGTAGGTGAAGGCCGTGTAAACCCTGGCCGATATCGGGGTCCAACCCTTGACGTGGAGAGGACCTTGCCGACAATGACGGTCGTGACCATCGTGGAACCAACCGAGCGGGTGCTGGCCGAAGGGACCCGGGTCGAGGTGCGCAATCGCTTCGACAGTCGATGGACGCGGGGCTTCGTCGTCGCCGAGGTCATCGGGGACGGCTACCGCATCCGCCGGAGCTCCGACGACCAGGTCCTGCCGTCGGCCTTCACCGCCGACGAGGTCCGGCGCGAACCCCGTCGCGGCCAGTGGTGGTACTAGCCGTCTAGGCCTGGCGGCACAGCCCCGGCCACAGACTCGAGGCCGAGGTCGCCGACTGGCCGGTGGCCAGGATCGTGCGGAGGCGGCTCATCCTCGTTCCTTCCATCCGGCCAGCAACCCGTCGATGACGAGGTCTACCAGCCACAGCTCCTTGGTCATCTCCGGGCTCATCGACAGCACGGTGGCCACGCCGTGGCAGGCCGCCCAGAAGCCCAACGCCAGTTCGAGCGGTGGCGCCGCCATCAGCAGCCCATCCTCGCTCGCTCGCTCGATCACGGCCAGGGCTTCCGCGAACACGGCAGTGGCGACAGGGTCCTCGATCTCCCCCGGACCCTCGATCAACGCCGGGCGGAACCGGAACATCAGGGCGAACAGGCCGGGGCGTTCCAGGGCGAAGGCCACGTAGGCGTGGCAGGAGGCCCGGATCCAGCCCTCCTGGTCGGCGGGATCGAGGGACGTCCACCGACGGGCCAACTCCGTATAGCCCTCGCCTGCCACCAGCCGGAGGAGCTCGTCCTTCGACCGGATGTGGTTGTAGAGCGCGGGGGCCGACACCCCCAGGCGTCGCGCGAGAGTACGCAGGGAGAGGGCCTCAGCCCCTCCCTGGTCCACGATCTCCAGCGCCTGAGCCACGATGGCCTCCCGTCGGAGCAGGTCCCGTTCGGCGGGGGCCGTCACGCCTCGACCGCCTCGGTCGTCGACGCCGGCGCCTGCGCGGCGTCGGCCGGGGCCCGGCGTCGACGTCGCTGGGCCGACCCGATCAGCCCGGCCGGGAACCGCACGGCGATGACCATGAGCAGCAGCCCGTTCAGCGCGAACTGGTACTTGGACGAGCCCTCGCTCAACTCGTCCAGCACCACGGTCAGCAGGCCACCGGCGGTGAGGACCCCGGCCAGGACGGCGGCCACCGGCGTCGCGATCCCGGCCAGGTAGGCCAGGGCCACCGCCACCAGGGATTCGATGGCGCCGAACGACCCCGCCGAGACGACCTGGGACTGGTAGGCGAGCAGCACACCGGCCAGTCCGGCCAGGGCGGCCGCGACCGCGGTAGCACCCAGCTTGACCCGAGCGACGGGCACCCCCGCGGCTTCGGCCGCCCGCTCGTTGGCCCGCACCGCCAGCCACTGGCGGCCCGTGGCTCCCCGCCGGAGGTTGACCACCAGGGCCATGGCCGCGGCCATCGCCACCAGGACGAGCAGGCCGAAGGCGACCCGAGGGTAGGCGTCGCCGGGAGCGGCGATGCCGAGGTCGATGCCGAAGAGGCTGGGCTCGGGCACGCGGGCACCCTCGGCCCCACCGCTGAACCAGCTCCAACGGAAGAGCAGCTCCTCGATGGCGATCGACGCCGCCAGCGTGGTCACCGCCAGGGTCAGGCCACGCACCCGAACCGCAGGCAGGCCGGCGAGGATGCCGAATCCGACCGCGACGGCGATGCCCACCAGCGGGGCGAGGGGGAAGCCCAGTCCGAGGCTGTCGCCGGCCCGGACCATGGCGAAGCCTGCGGTGCCGGCCAAGGCGAAGGTGGCCAGCGAGATCTGGCCCACCAGGCCGGTGAGGACGACCACCGACAGGGCTACGACGGTCGCGATGGCCGACACGATGATCCCCAGGCGGTAGCTGCTGTCCAAGGTCAGGAGGGCGATGGCCCCGGCCACCACGATCACCCCGGTGACCGCCATAGTGTGTCGGGGCTCGGCCGCGACGGGCAGCCGGCTGGTGATGACCGCGCTCCGGTCGGGGAGGCGGTTGCCCTGGACCACGAGGGCCACCACGACGATCAGGAAGGGGAGCCCCTGCTGGAGGCCGACCTCGGGCAGCCACGAGCTACTGGCCTGGACGTTGAGGATCTCAGACTGGAGCATGCCGATGCCGATGCCGGCCAGACCGGCAATAGCGATCGACCGGAAGCCGCCGAGGAGGGCGGCCCCGAGGGCGGGCACGATCAGCAGGCTGGTGCCCGCCGGGTCGAGGCCCGCCAACGGAGCGGCGGCGATGACCGCGAGGCCCGCCGACACCGAGGCCAGGATCCAGTTGGTCAGGCCGATGGCCGTCGGCGACAGGCCGAGGACCAGGGCCCCCCGTTCGTTCTCGGCCGTCGCCCGGGTCGCGAGGCCGAAGCGGGTGAAGCGGTCGACCAGCCAGAGGACGCCGATGACCCCCAACGTCAGGGCCGCCAACACGTACCGGTCAGCCGGCACCTGGATCCCGAACGCGTCGATCAGCCGACTCGACAGCGGGCCTTCCAGTTGCAGCGAGGTCGCGGCCGGACCCTCGAAGCGAAGGTCGACGACCCCGATCAGGTACACCATCAACCCGAGGCTGGCCACGACCCGGGCCAGGGCCGGGGCCTGTCGCAGCGGGCGGAAGATCAGCAGGAAGCAGGTCGCCCCCACCGCCGCCCCGAGCAGCACGACGACGACCAGCGCGCTGGCGACCGTCGGGCGGTCCAAGAGGGCCACCCGCTCGGGTAGGCCGAGGATCGGCAGCACCAGGTCCCCGCTGCGCCGGAACTCGTAGTAGGCGAAGGCGAGGTACATCCCGATCGCGGCATGGCCGAAGTTGATGACGTTGCTCGCCCGGTGGGTGATGACCACCCCGACCGCGAGCGCGCCGATGACGGCGCCACCCCCGAGGCCGAGGACCAGGTACGTGAGATGCTCGGTCACGAACAGGAGGGCCCGCGGCTACTCCGCCGCGGCGAACAGCGCGACGGTGTCGATCCATGCGTCGCTGACCGGGAGGTTCTCACCCGGATCCTCGACGCGCAGCAGCGTCTGCTGGGGGGCGCACAGGGAGGGCAGCCCCTCGATCTGGGCCCCGTCACAGGTGTAGGGGTGACCCCAGAAGCTGGGCTCGTTCTCGGCCACCTGCGCCGCCCGGAGGACCGCCTCCCGGCTCACGCCGTCGGGGCCGAGGTCCGCCATCGAGGCGTAGAGATTGAGGAACCCGCGGAGGCCGACGGTCCCGGCACCGCCGCCTTCGTCGTCGGCGTAGAGCTCGTTGACCGCGTTGAAGACCTCTCCCTCGATGGTCTCGACGCTGAGGGGCGGGCCCTCCGAGTTGAAGAGCACGCCCTCGTGGGCGCCGCCGGCAGCCTCGATGATCTCCGCGTCGGCACAGGCGCCGACCAGGTAGAGCTGGGCCTCGATCCCCAGGTCCTGGTAGGTGGTCATGATCGGGACGCAGGCCGAGCCCGCGGCGGCCACGATGATCGAGTCCGGCTCGGACTCGGCGGCCCGGGTCAGCACCGGCAGGAAATCGGTCGCGGTCAACGGATAGGAGATGAGCTCCAGATCGATGCCGAGCGTGTCAGCCAGGGGCGCGGCATAGTCCTCGGCGGACACCTGGAAGCTCTCGAACTCGCCGTAGGCCAGGACCGACGAGGTCCCACCCTTGTCCGCGGTGTCGGCCAGGAAGGCGCCGAGGCCACCGGTCACCCCGCCGGAGAAGAAGAAGGTGACCGGGCTCTGCTGCTCGACCAGGTTGGCCGGGATGCCGCCGAGTTGGGGGATGCCGTTGTCCTCCAACACGGGCATCGAGCCGTTGCTGGTGACGTCGATGCCGCCCACCAGAGCGACCACGTCCTCGGCCACCATCTCCTGGGCGCAGCCAGCCGATTGCTCGGGATCGAAGCTGGTGATGCAGGTGTGCAGCTCGATGGGCCGACCACCCACACCGCCCAGCTCGGTGTTGACGAACTCGACGCCGCCCTCGACCGCCCGGCGGACCTCCGGGAACGAGCCCAGGGGGGTGTCCTCCTGGTTGATCATGCCGATCACGATCGGGGCCGCGGCCGGGTCGGCCGCCACCGGGGTGTCGGGCATGGTGCCCATGAACCACTCCTCGCCGGCGAAGCGCTCGACGACGGTGTCGCCCTCACGGACCTCGTCGCCGGTGACGGTCGTGACGTCACTCGAGCCGGTCGCGTCCTCGTCCGGTGCCGGCTCGCTGCAGGCGGCCACCAACAGCAGCCCCGCCAACACGCCGATCCCGAATCTCCTGCGCATGGTCCCCCCGGATCTGACTTAACACCGTTCAGTGTCCGGTTAGCATGGCACATCGCCGGCCGCTGACCGCTGAGGGACCCATGACCCATACCGAGATCTCCACCACTGAAGCGGCCACCGCGCCGCCGCCGTGGCACCTCCAGGGGAACTTCGCCCCGGTCCGCGACGAGCTCGACGTCAGCGGCCTCGAGGTCATCGGCCGGCTCCCGGAGGGACTCGCGGGGACCTATGTCCGCAACGGCTTCAACCCCCGCAGCGGCTTCAGCCCCCACTGGTTCTTCGGCCACGGGATGCTGCACGCCGTCGACCTGGACGGTGAGAGTGGCGCCCGCTACCGCAACCGCTATGTGGACACCCCGTTCAAGGACCATGACGGCACCGGCCTCGACTGGGCGCTCGACCCCGCCTGCTCGCCCGCCAACACCCACGTCGTGCGCCACAACGGCAGGTGGCTGGCCCTCGAGGAGGTGCACCAGCCCTATGCCCTCGATGACCACCTGGACACCCTTGGCGTCGAGGACTTCGGTGGCGCCGTGGCCACCAGCTTCACCGCCCATCCGAAGCTGTGTCCCGTCACCGGCGAGCTCCTGGCCTTCGGGTACAACGTGGTGACCACGCCGTACCTCACCTACTTCCGGATCGGCCCGACCGGCGAGGTCCTCGCGGTCGAGCCGATCGAGATCCCCAACCCGGTGATGATGCACGACTGGAACGTCACCGAACACCACGTCGTGTTCATGGACCTGCCCGTGCGCTTCGGCCTCGAACGGGCGATGGCAGGCGACCAGCCCTTCGGCTGGCACCCCGAATCCGGTGCCCGCCTGGGGGTGATGCCCCGCGAGGGCACCAATGCGGATGTCACCTGGCACGAGATCGACCCCTGCTACGTGTTCCACCCCCTCAACGCCTACGAGGACGGCGACCGGATCGAGCTGTTGGTGTGCCGTCAGGACCGGGCCATGGCCGGGGGCTTCGACGACATCGAGAGCGCCCGGGCCCACCTCTGGCGCTGGAGCATCGACCAGAGGACCGGCACGGTCACCGAGACCCAATTGGACGACCGCATCGCGGACTTCCCCCGGGTCGACGACCGCCTCGTCGGCCACCACAGCCGATACGGCTACCTCACCGAGATCCGCGAGGAGCCGGGGATCGGCGCGGCGATCGGCTCCGAGCTCTACAAGTACGACCTGCGGACCGGAGGGGTCGAGACCCACACCACCAACGCCACCACCCGACTGGGCGAGCCGGTGTTCGCCCCCGCCGGCCGGGACGCCGACGAGGACGAGGGCTGGGTGCTCGTGTATGCCACCGACGAGGCCACCGGCGTGACCGAGCTGCGGGTCATCGAGGCCCAGGACTTCGCCGCCGAGCCGGTGGCCCGGGTGGTCCTCCCCCAGCGGGTGCCCTACGGCGCCCACGGGAGTTGGCTCCCCACCGACTGACCGGACAGCATCGCGGCACGGACCAGCCACATCCGAGGGGGACCACATGCCGAAGCTGCTCGACGGATTCGTCGCCGAGAAGGGCGACGAGCTCGCCCTGGCTGACGACCGGGGCGAGTGCACCTGGGCCGAACTGGCCGACCGGGTCGCCCGGCTGGGCAACGTCCTTCGTGAGGCCGGCTTGGTGCCCGGGGACACTTTCGCGCTGATGATGGGCAACCGCCGGGAGGCCTTCGAGGCGTTCTGGGCGGCGGCCCACACGGGCGTCACCTACGTGCCGGTCAACTGGCACTGGACCGCCGACGAGCTGGCCTACGTGATCGAGGACGCCGCCTGTCGGGCCGTGATCGTCGACGAGCGCTTCCTCGACGTGGTCGACGCCGCCCTCGGCGATCCCCGGGCCGGGTCCGTCGAGCTGGCCCTCGTCACCGGCGACACCGACCACGCCCGGCTGCACAGCTACGAAGTCGCCCTGGCCGGGGCGTCGTCCGACGAGCCCGACGAGGCCGTCATGGGCGGGCCGATGTTCTACACCTCGGGCACCACGGGCCGGCCTAAGGGCGTGCGGGGGATGCTCTCGGGCGGCGAGAGCGTCCCCAGCGAGGTCCTGCAACTGGTCGCCGGGGCGGTCAGTGAGTACGTCCCGACCCCCGGTCGGACGCTGCTGGCCGGTCCCGTGTACCACTCGGCCCAATGGGCCTTCGGCTTCCTGCCGATGGTGAGCGGTTCCTCGGTGGTCATGCGCCAACGCTTCGACCCGGCCGAGACCGTGCGCCTCATCGACGACGCCGGCATCACCAACGTCCACCTGGTGCCGGTGCAGTTCAAGCGCCTGCTCGACCTGCCCGAGGCCGTCCGGGACCAGCTGGACGGCTCCAGCCTCGAAGCCGTCTGGCACGGCGCCGCGCCCTGCCCCGCGCCCTGGAAGCGGGCCATGCTCGACTGGCTGGGGCCCAAGGTCCACGAGTACTACGGCTCCACCGAGGGCTCGTTCATCTCCCGCATCTCCGGCGAGGAGTGGCTGGCCAAGGGGGGGTCGGTCGGCAGGCCGCTGCCGACGATGGAGGTCATGGTCATCGGCGAGGACGATGAGCCCGTCCCCCCCGGCCAAGCCGGGACCTTGTGGTTCCGCAGTCTGATGGGAATGGACTTCGAGTACCACAACGACCCCGACAAGACCGCCGCCGCCCATCGGGAGCCGGGCGTCTTCACGACCGGGGACATCGGCTACATCGACGACGAGGGCTATCTCTGGCTGTCGGACCGCAAGATCGACATGATCATCTCGGGTGGGGTCAACATCTACCCCGCCGAGATCGAGACGGTCCTGGCTGGCCACCCCGCCGTGGCCGATGTGGCCGTGATCGGGGTCCCCGACGAGGAGTTCGGCGAGCAGGTGAAGGCCGTCGTCCAACTGGTCGAGGGGACCGAGCCGTCCGAGGTGCTGGCCGAGGAGCTGATCACCCTCAGCCGGGACAAGCTGGCCGGCTACAAGCGACCGAAGACCATCGACTGGACCGAGGCCCTCCCTCGCTCCGAGGCGGGAAAGCTCCTCAAGCGCGACCTCCGCGCCCCCTACTGGGAAGGCACCGGCCGCTCCATCTGAGGCGTTCCCGGGATCTGGCCCCCGGCGAGGCCGGAATCCGGCTAGGAACGCCTGATGCAGGACACGATGACCGCGGTCGTCCAGGACGAGTACGGCCCCCCCCCTCCCGCCGCCGTGGGGGGACCTGCTTCCCCTCCCCTCTTGGCCCGCCTGGCCTCCGGCCTCCGGCGGCCGAAGGTGCGGGTGCCCGGGCGCCGGCTTCGCTCCGTCTACGGAGCCTCTGGGCGACCACCCCGAGCGGCTCCTCGCCGAGTTCCGGCCGTGCGCAAGGCCAAGGTCCAGGCCGGTCAGTCCGTGGCGGTCCTGGGCGCGTCCGGCGGCGTGGGCAGCTTCGTCGTGCAGATCGCCAAGGCCGCCGGCGCGGAGGTCACGGGCGTGTGCAGCACGACCAAGGTCGATCTCGTCCAGGACCTGGGGGCCGATCACGTTGTGGACTACACCCAGCGGGACTACGCCGACGACGGCCCCTACGACGTCGTCATCGACATCGGCGGCAACCGGACACTGGGCGAACTGCGCCGCGCCCTGACGCCGAAGGGTCGTCTGCTCATCGTCGGCGGCGAGACCGACGGCCGCTGGCTCGGGGGCTTCGACCGCCAGCTCCGGGCCGGCCTGCTCTCCCCCTTCGTGCGCCAGACCCTGGGCCAGGTCGCCTCCCTGGAGAAGGGCGAGGACCTGGTCGCCCTCCGCGAGCTGATCGAGTCCGGTCAGGTCACCCCGGCCGTCGGCGGGATCTACCCCCTGGCCGAGGCCGCCACCGCCATGCGCCACCTCATCGACGGCCAAGCCCGCGGCAAGCTCGTCGTCAACATTTGAGTGGCTTCGCTCCGCTCAGCAACTCCGTCAGCCGAGGTAGGCCTCGGCCAGGAGGTCGCGGTCGCGGAGGTCAGCGGCGGGGCCGTGGGCGGCGACCTCGCCGTGGACGAGGATGCAGGCGGTGTCGGCCACGGCCAGCGCCATGGACAGGTGCTGCTCCACCAGCACGACGCCGGCCCCGGTCTCATCGGCGATCGAGCGGACCATCGGCAGCAGGCGCTGGACGATGATCGGAGCGAGGCCGAGGCTCATCTCGTCCACCAGCAGGAGCCGGGGCTCGGCCACCAGGGCCCGCGCCAGCGCCAGCATCTGCTGCTGGCCGCCGGACAGCAGGCCGGCCTTGCGGTCGAGCAGTGCCTCCAGTTCCGGGAAGAGACCCAGTACCCGCTCCAGGGCCAGCCGCTGACGGCGCCGGCCCCGCACCCCGAGACGGAGGTTCTGGCGGGCGGTCAGTGCGAAGAACAGCGATCGGTCCTCGGTGACGTGACCCACACCCCGCCGGGCGACCTTGTGGGGCGAGCGGGCCGACGGTGGGCCCCCCAGGACCTCGACCGTCCCGTCGATGATCGGCAGCAGGCCGGAGATCGTCTGCAGCGTCGTCGTCTTGCCCGCTCCGTTGGGCCCGAGCAGCGCCACCACCTCACCCTCGACCACCGTCAGGTCGAGGCCCCGCACGACCGGGACGCCCTCGTACCCGGCCACCAGGCCGTGGATCTCGAGCACCGTGCTCACGACGGGGCGGCGCCCAGGTAGGCGTCGACGACCTGCTCGTCGCCCCGGATCTCCTCGGGCGTGCCGTCGGCGATGACCGAGCCGACGTCGAGGACCACGACCCGGTCACAGATGCCGAGCACGAGGCCCATGTCATGGTCGACGAGCAGGACGCTGACTCCGTGCTCGGGCAGGGTGCGCAGGTGCTCGCCGAGGGCCATGGTCTCGTCGGTGTCGAGACCGGCGGCAGGCTCGTCCAGGAGGACGAGGCGGGGCCGGCCGGCGAGGGCCCGGGCCACCGCCACCAGCTTGCGCTGGCCGTGGCTCAGGTCACTGGGCTTGGCCGAGGCGGCGTCGCCGAGGCCCACCACCTCCAGAGCCCACGTCACCTGCTCGAACCGCTCGTTGCCGCGCCGGGGGCGGACGGCGTCGGCCAGGGGGTCCCACCACTTGGCCGGGGTGGCCGCCACCCGCAGGTTGTCGACCACGGACAGGTCCTCGAACAGCTCCAGGCTCTGGAAGGTACGGACGAGCCCCCGACGGGCCCGCTCGGCCGGCGGCAGGTCGGTGATCTCGTCACCGGCGAAGTGCGCGGAGCCCCCGGAGAGCGGCACGAACCCGGTGACGGCGTCGATCAGGGTCGTCTTGCCCGCACCGTTGGGCCCGATGAGGCCCACGAACTCGCCCTCGGCCACCTCCAGGTCCACGTCGTGGACCGCGTGCAGCCCCCCGAACGTGACGGTCAGCCCCCTGGTCGCCAACACCTCCGCGCTCCTGTGCCGACCGCCCTACAGGGGGTCGGGATCCTCGGCCATGGCGGCGATGTACTCGTCCACGTCGATGGCCTTGATGGTCGTGGTCTTCATGGTCCCTCGGGCCGCCAGGCGGGTGGCCAGCTTGGCCACGGTGACGTCGTCGGGGGCGTCGATGATGTTCAGGAAGTCGTACTGGCCGAGCAGGGCGTACTGGTGCAAGATCGTCACGCCCAGCGCCTCGACGTCGTCGTTGACCTCGCGGAGCCGCTCGGGCTGGGTGTTGAGCTTGTGGAACCCGTCCGGCCCGATCGTGGAGAGCATCACGAAGATCGGCATGCCGCGACCGTAGCCACCGCGACCGGACCGGTCAGTTCTGGCGCGGCGCCATCTCGAGCGGCGGGGAGAGCGAGGGGTTCGTCGGCGGTCCGCTCACGACGTGGAAGCCGAGGTCGTGCTCACCCGGGGTGAGCAGGCGCTCGGCGAGCAATGCCCAGAAGGTGGCGAACTGGCCCTGGCGGTAGGTCGGCGCGATCCCGGCCACCGTCCCGTCCACGGAGACCGCGATCCACGGCTCGGGCTCCTCGACCCAGATGCCCTCCACGTAGGCGGGCAGACCGGTCGCCCCTTCGGCCACGGTGAAGGTGGGACGGGAGTAGGTCGTCACGGCGAAGTCGGCGACGGGGCCCTCGGCGGCCTGGGCCACCGGCGTGCCCACGAGGGCGTCGTACTCGCCGATGCGGAGCACCGCGTCGGGGTCGTCGCCGTGGCCGGCCATCGGCGTCGAACCCTCGAGCACCACGGCGAGGCCCTCGGCCCGGTCGAACTCGACGTAGCCGTCCTCGTTCGGCTCGACGGTGTTGAAGCGCCAGTCGATCATCCGGGCCGACTTGTCCGACCGGTCGGCGTCGTCGTCGAACATCGAGATGCCGTCGACCTCCCACGGGATCTCGACGCCCAGCACGTCGGCGATGGTCGGCACGACGTCGATCGTCTCGGTCGGGCGGTCGTCGACCTCGCCCTCGGTCTGGCCGGGGAGCTTGACGAACATGGGGGTCCAGAGGATCTGCTCGTGGTTCTCCTCCGACACCGCCCGCAGCGGCGAGCCGCCGACGAAGCCGACCCCGTGGTCGGCCGTCACGATCACCAGGGCGTCGTCGTAGAGGCCGTTGTCCCGGAGGTCGTTCAGGGCCTGGCCCAGGAGGGCATCGGTGTACTCGAGTTGGACGAGGTGACGCTGACGACCGAGGGCGGCCGTGGTGTCGTCGTGCCAGTCCCCGAACTCCGCGGAGCGGGGCGGGTCGGGCGCCTCGTAGGTCCGGCCCGAGGCCAACCAGTCCCAGGGCTGGTGGGGCAGGAGGAAGTGGCCGAAGTCCAGCGTCGGCCGGTCGCCGGGCACGGCCTCCCGGCCGAAGGCCCGCAGCCGGGCGGGGGCCTCGGCGTCGGACGGGGCCCGGTCGATGACGAAGCCGACCGGAGCCTGGTCGGACCAGGGCTCGGCCACCCCCTCGAACACCGTGGTCGCCTGGTCGAACAGGGTGCGCATGATGCTCGATCGCGACGGGCGGTCCCGCTCGTCACAGATGCCCGGGGGGCACAACTCGGTCAGGTTCTCGACGGCGTCGATGTCGTAGGTACCGCCGAGGAGGGTGAACAGGCTCTCGTCGAACTTCGCCGCGACCGGCGCCGGGAAGAGCTCATCCGGCAGCTGGCCGGTGAGGATGGCCGGCAGGGCCGACGGCGTCAGCGGCGAGACCCCGGTGTTGTTGCGGAACCAGGTGGACTCCGCGGCGAGGGCGCCGAAGGCCGGATAGGCGTCGGCATCGATGCCCCCCTCCCCGTCGAGGAGCGACATCACGGGGAACTCGTCGAAGGCGATCACCACGACCGGGACGGGTTCGGCCACCTCGGCGTCGACGGGATCGACACCGCCGGACACGACGAGGTCCGCCACCGGCGAAGCGAGGAGGAACATGCCGAGGAACACCGGCGCCGCCAGGGCGAGGTAGCGCACGACCGACGCGGGCCTTCTCCGTCCGCAGGAACGCCCAGGTCGCCCCGGCGGCGACCGCGAAGCCGACGAAAAGCAGCCAGGTCCGACCCTCGGCGTCGAGCAGCCCGGACTTGACGATCTCGATGACGAAGAGGCCGACGCCGAAGCCGAGGATCCCGGCGTGGACACCGCCCCGCACGGTCGGGCCGAGGAGCCGGAACGGCTGCTCGATCAGCCAGAGCACGAGGGGAGGGCCGAGGACCAGCAGAACGGCGTAGGCCACGATCTCGGTCGGCCCGGCCCGCAATGAGACCAGCTCCTCGGGTGCCTGCTGGATGACGTTGAAGACCGGCTGGGCCACGGTCACTGCCGTGACGCCGATCAGCTCGAGCAGGTACCTGCCCTCGCGGCGCCAACCGACACCGTCGCCCTTCTCCATTCATTCAGACGGTAGTCAGACCGCGTTCATCACCGTGCTTCGCCTCCGCTCCGTCGATCAGGAAGACCCCCGGATGCGACTGCGCTCCGCGCCGTCGCGTCACTCGGCCGTCGGCGGCCGTGCCGGCAGGTCCAGGCCCGTAGCCTCGGGGCCATGGCCCGCACGGTGTCGGTCGTCCCCCACACGCACTGGGACCGGGAGTGGTACGACCCGTTCCAGCGGTTCCGGCTGCGGCTGGTCGACCTGCTCGACGACCTCCTCGACCACCTCGAGGCCGACCCGTCGTTCCGCCACTTCCTGCTCGACGGCCAGATGGCGGTGGTCGACGACTACCTGGAGATCCGCCCCGAGGCCGAGACCCGGTTGCGGGCGCTGGCCACCTCCGGGCGCCTGGCCATGGGTCCCTGGTACGCCCTGCCCGACGAGTTCCTGGTGTCGGGCGAGACCCTCGTGCGCAACCTGCAGCTGGGCCTGCGCCGAGCGGCGGCCTTCGGCGGGGCCATGGACGTCGGCTACCTGCCCGACATGTTCGGCCACGTCGCCCAGATGCCCCAGTTGCTCGACCAGTTCGGCTTCGCCCACACCGTCGTGTGGCGGGGCGTGCCGTCGGCGGTGGACCGCAGCGGTTTCTGGTGGACGGCGCCGGATGGGACCACGATCCGGGCCGAGTACCTGCCCGAGGGCTACGGCAACGGGGCCCGCGTGCCCGACGACGCCAAGGCCCTGCTGCACCTGGTCGACGGGTTCGTGACCACCCATGACGCCCTGCTGGACGGGCCGGTGCTCTGGATGGTCGGCACCGACCACCAGACGCCGCGGCCGTGGCTGGGCCGGGTCGTGCTGGAGGCCAACGACCTGCAGGACGACTACGAGCTGGTCATCCGCTCGTTGGCCGAGCACGTGGCCTCGGCGCCGACGTCGGGGCTTCCGGAGTGGACGGGCGAGCTGCGGTCCGGGGCCCGGGCCAACCTGCTGATGGGCGTGGCCTCCAACCGCACCGACGTGAAGGCGGCCGCCGCCGTGACCGAGCGCACTCTGGAGCAGTTGGCCGAGCCGCTGGCCGCCCTGTTCACCCCGTCGGCCGAGTGGCCCGAGCGCGTCCTGGACCTGGCCTGGCTCGAAGTCATCCGCAACTCGGCCCACGACTCGATCTGCGCCTGCTCCCACGACGACGTGGTGGCTGCCGTCGTCCACCGCTTCGCCGAGGCCCGCCACATCGGCAAAGGCGTGGTGGACCGGACGCTGGAGCGCTTCGGCTCGTCCTTGGCCGTCGTCGGTGCCGTCGTGGTCAACCCGTCCGCCCGCACCCGGGGCGGCGTGGTCGTACTGGACCTGCCGGGGTCCGGAGCGGCCGAGGGGCTGCAACTGCTGTCGGAGACGCCGGCCGAGGAGGTCCTGCACGAGATCGCCGCCGCCGACGCCGTGCTCGTGGTGGAGCGGGAGATCTTCCTGCACCCGGCCCTCGTCGAGCTGGAGCTGGCGGTGCACGGCGACCGGGCCGAGGTCCTCCTGCGGGAGGGCGAGCGGCTGATGGACGCCCCACCGGAGAACACGACCGCCGTGCTGGCCACGCTGTCCGACCACGCCCGGGAGCATCCGACCGGCCTGGTCCGGGTCGAGCGTCAGGGGCCGCCCCGCCGCCGGGCGCTGGCCCGGGTCGACTCGGTCCCCGGCTACGGCTGGCAACAGTGGGACCCCACCCGCTCCAGCGGGTCGGCGGCCGTCACCGTCGACGGCACGACGCTGGTCAACGGGCTGATCACCGTCGAGGTCGATCCGTCCGACGGGACGTTCTCGATCGACGGCCACAGCGGCCTCGGCCACATCGTCGACGACGGGGACGCGGGCGACACCTACAACTGGTCGCCACCCGACAACGACGTGTTCGTGGGCGGACCCGCGTCCGTGTCGGTGGCCAGCGTCGAGACCGGGCCGGTACGGGCCCGGGTGGCGGTCGACGCCGTCTACCGGCTGCCCCACCACATCGAGGACCAGACCCGGGTCGGCGAGGTCGACCTGGCGGTGCAGACCGTCATCGAGCTACGGGCCGGTGAGGACTTCGTGCGGGTCACCACCACGGTCGACAACCAGGCCCGGGACCACCGGATGCGGGTCGGCTTCCCGCTGCCGTCACCCACGGACCACTCCGAGGCGGAATGCGCCTTCACGGTCGTGCGCCGAGGGCTGGACGCCGAGGGCGGGCCGACCGAGCGGCCGATGAGCACCTTCCCGTCCCGCCGCTTCGTGCGGGCCGGCGGCCTGACCGTCGCCCACGAGGGCCTGCTGGAGTACGAGCTGTGCGACATCGCCGACGGCCGGTCGCACCTGCTCGCCCTGACCCTGCTCCGCTGCACGGGGATGCTCAGCCAGGGCCCGATGACGACCCGGCCGCTGCCCGCCGGCCCCGAGATCCCGCTGGAGGGCGCCCAGCAGCAGGGCCGCCAGACCTTCCGCTACGCCGTGCGGGTGCGGCGACCGCGACCCCTACGAGCTGGTCGAGTCCGCCTTTGTCCCCCTGCAGGTGGCGACCGGCGCCGGCCTCGGGCACCGTCCCCGGCGACGGTCAGCACCTGTCGGTCTCCGGCGCCGAGGTGTCTGCCCTGTACCGCGACGGCGGGTCGCTCCACGTTCGGGTCTTCAACCCGACCGACGACGAGGTCACCGTCACCGTCGACGGCCGTCGGGGCTGGCTGGTCGACCTCCGCGGCCGCCCCGTCGCCCCCTTCGAGCAGACCGTCACGCTCGCCCCCCACCAGATCGCCACCCTCCACCTCACCGACTGACCGGTCCGTAGAGATTGGGGGGGTCAGGAAGGCTGGTCGGCCAGGCGGAACGGGCGGAGGGTGGGGGTCGACGGGGGGCCGGTGAGCCGGTGGACCGCCATCTCGTGTTCGCCGGGGCCGACGAGGCGCTCGGCCACCATCGTCCAGAAGACCCAGCCACCCTGGCCGTCCTCGAGGACCGGCCCGATGCCGGCGATCGTGCCGTCGACCACGACGGCGACCCAGTCCGAGGTGGCCCCTCGCCATTCCCCCTCGACGAAGGCCGGCAGCTCGGTGGCGCCCGGCGGAACGGTGCCGTCCGCCGAGTACCGGGTCGTCATCTCCGGGCCTGGCTCGGTGGCGTCGACCCACGCCGGGTCCAGCTCGGCGCCGACCAGTGCGCCGTAGGGGCCGAGGCGCAGCAGGGCGTCGGGGTCGTCGGCGGGAGCGCCGGCCGCGGGCCCCTCGGCGTCGAGCACGAGGGCGAAGTTCTCGTCCCGGTCGACGGTGGCCACACCGTCCTCGCCCTCGATCGAGTTGCCCGACCAGTCCACCGTCCGGGCCGGGCGGTCCTGCGGCGCCGCGAGCAGCGAGACCCCGTCGACCGACCAGGGCAGGTCCGCACCGACCACGTCGGCCACCGTCGGGACGACGTCGACGGTCTCCGCGTCGCGGTCGTCGACCTCGCCGTCCTCCTGGCCGGGATACTTGACGAACAACGGGACCCACAGCGTCTCGTGGGCGTTGCCCTCGCTGACGCCCCGCAGGGACTGCTCGTCGGTGAAGCTGATCCCGTGGTCGGCGGTGACCACCACGAGGGCGTCGTCCCACCAGGGTTCGGCCCGGAGCCGGTCGAGCGCCTCGCCCAGCAGGGTGTCGGCGTACTGCAGCTGGAGGAGGTGGCGCTGGCGGGCCTCGTCGGCGGCCCCCTGGTCGTACCACCCCGTGAACTCGGCCCCCCGGGCGGGATGGGGGGCCGCGTAGGTGGCCCCCGACGGCAGGTAGACCCACGGCTGGTGCGGCAGGACGACGTGGGTCACGTCGAGGGTGGCGCCGGGACCGAGCGGCTCGTGGGCCAGGGCGTCGGACCGGCTGATGCCGAGCGCTTCGTCCACCTCGCTCTGGTCCAGGTCGACGCCGAAGTCGGCCTCGTCGTCGTCGACCCGGGGTGACACGACGGCGCCGAACACCTCTGCGCTCTCCCGGGCCAGCGAGCGCAGGGTCCCCACGGTGCCGGGTCCCGCCGACGGGGCGCAGACCGACGGCGGGCAGAGGCGGGTCAGCGACTCGGTCGCCCGCACGTCGTAGGTGCCGCCCAGGAGGGTGAAGATGCTCTCGTCGTAGGTGGTGGCGACGGGTGCGGCCTCGGGGTCCTCGGGCAGCTGGCCGGTGAGGACGGCGGGGACCGCGGCTTGGGTGACGGGGGCGACGGTGGTGGCGTTGCGGTACCAGGTCGATTCGGCGGCGAGCGCGGCGAAGGCCGGGAAGCGGGCGGCGTCCACGGCGCCCTCACCGTCGAGGAGGGACAGCAGGGGCAGCTCGTCGAGGACGATCAGCACGACCGGCGCCGGGTTGCGGACCTCGACCTCGGCCGGCTCGACCCCGCCGCCGACGACGAGGTCGCTCACCGGCGAGGCGAAGAGGAAGAGGGCCAGGAAGACGGGCAGCGCCAGGGCCAGGTAGCGGAAGACCGACCGCACGGTCCGGGAGCGGAACACGAGGACGGTCGCCCCGACCGCGACGGCGACGCCGACCAGCACCAGCCGGGGCCGGGCGTCTCCCCCGAGGGCGGCCTTGGCTGCGGCCATGACGAACACGCCGATGCCCATCCCGAGCAGTCCGGCGTGCACCCCGTCCCGGAGCCACCGACCGCCGAGCCGGGCCGGCTGTTCGAGCAGCCACAGCCCGAGGGGCGGGCCCAGGCCGACGAGGAGGGCGTAGACCACGATCAGGCCGGCGCCCGCGCCCCGGGTGATGAAGGCGTCGGGGGCGTCGCCGACCACGTCGAGGACGGGCTGGGCGACCACGACCGCCGTCAGGCCGATGAGCTCGGCCAGGTACGTCCACTCCCGGGGGGCGTCCGTCGAACCGTCCGGCTCGGCGGCGTCCCCCGCTAACGCGCTCGTGGGACCCTCGACGTCCGGTTGCGGTCGTCAGGCATCGTCGGCCTCATCCTCGGCCGGGGTCGGCGGCGGGGCGGGCTGAACGCCGCGATCGAGGACGGTGCCGAAGCGCTCCTCGATCCAGGCCCGCCCGACCTCGCGGCGGAGGCGGGCCTTGTCGAGGAGGGACATCTCCTCCTCCTTGCGGCGCAGGAGCCAGAGCGGCACCTTGCCGATGTCGCGCAGGGTGTGGGCCCGGATGCTGTGGAGGGTGAAGCGACCGTCGGCGTCCAGCGCCTGTTCGACAGGCTCGGGCACCACGACCGAGCCCGGGTAGGCGATGCCGACGATGCGGTGGGCCAGGTTGACGATCGGACCGTAGAGGTCGCCCTCGTACTGCAGGACCGGGCCGTAGGCGAGGCCGACCCGGACGTCGGAGACGACCTCCTCGGCCCGGAACTGTTCCGAGAGCCCGAGGGCGATCTCGGCGCCGGCCACGATGTCGTCGGCGCTGAACATGACCTCGTCGCCGATGGTCTTGACCAGGCGGCCACCGTGGCTGCTGACCACGTCGGCCGCCACCTCCTCGAAGCGGCCGACGACGTGGGCCAGTTCACTCTCGGGGATCTGCTGGGACAGGGCGGTGAAGCCGACCAGGTCGGCGAAGCCCACGACCAGCGTGGCCGGCTCGCCCTCGGCGTCGGCGCCCTCGAGCTGGGCCAACCGGCGGCGGGCCTCGACCTCGAGGTGGCGGCGCCAGACGTACTCGAGGACGCCGGGCATGAACTGGAAGAGCAGCTCGACCCGCTCGGCGAACGGGGCGCCGGCCACCTGCTCGGCGGGCATCTTGGTCTGGCGGTCGACGGTGACGGCCACCTGGGCGGCCGCCACCCGGGAGAGAGACTGGCCGATGACCCGGGCCATCTGCATCGTGAGATCGGCGTCGGCCAGGCCCCGGTCGAGCAGGGAGCCGACCAGCACGGTCATGTCCGCGTCGGCCCGGGTGTAGACCGGCTCGTCGGGCTCCACGTGGGGGAAGCCCAGTGCCCGCCAGACCCGGGAGACCTCCTCCAGCTCGATCCCGCTCTCGGCCGCGATGTCCCGCTGGCTGAGGGTGCGGGGCGAATCGTCCAGCAGCCGGTCGATGGCCAGCAGCTCCAACCCACCCACGGCGGCGGCGTGCTCGATCTCCTCCTGCGGCACACCCCCTGCCCGTAACGCCTCCTCGACCGACGGCTTCCTCCGTATTCGCTCCCAGAAGCTGCTCACGCCCTCACCCCCACCCCGTTCGGGCGGCTGGAGGTGCCCGTGGAGGGCCATGGTCCGTCACCAGAACCAGCCGCCAGCCCGTTCTGGTACCAGCCATGTCCACTGGGGCATACAGGGCTGGTACCAGAACGGGATCGCGGGTCGCTCACGAGAAGTCGACCTCGACGTCGGCGGCGTCGGGGGCCTTGCAGGGGGCGAGGAGGGCCTCACCCTTGGCGTCCGCGCTGGACCAGGCGGGGTCGAGGCCCGGCGCCTCGAGCCGGAAGGCCGGGGCCGTGGGCGACGGATCCAGCTCCCACAGCAACGCCGGGCGGTCGCCGTGCCAGCGGACGGCGAAGCCGAAGGTACCGAACGCCGTGGGCGTGTCGTGGAGCTCGATGCCCTGGCCGTACCACTCGGGGGCCATGACGGGAAGAACGGCCAGTCGGTCCGGCGGCTGGAGGTACGGCCCCCGCTCGACGACGAGCAACGAGCGCACCGCCAGGAGGAAGGCAGCCGTGGCCGGCCCGTGGTGGTCGGCCAGGTCGACGGGGATCGCCGGCTCGCCGCCCACCAACTCGGGCCACGAGCCGCGGCCGGCGGCCACCGTGGCGAGCGCCCGCAGGCGGTCGAGGCCGCGGGGGTCACCCAGGCCGATCTCGGTCTTGGCCAGGAGGGCCGTCAGCCACGGCGACCACCCGTCGGACAGCACCCCGGCCGTCACCCCGCCGGTCGCCGTCGTCAGGTCATCCCGGATCAGGTCCAGGGTGGCCGCCACGGCCGGCGCCTCCGGATCGACCGCCCCCAGTCCCGCCCCGACGAGGACCCCCACGATCCCCGCATCCACCGCCCGCCCCGGCCCCGCGGGAATCGCCGGGCTCGTTCTGGCGCCTGATTCGCCGGTCAGGGGCGGAGGATCGGGCGCCAGAACGACGGTGATGGCGCGGTCGACGTCGGCGGCGAGGCCCCGGGCGAAGCGCCAGGCGTCGACGGAGGCCTCGAGCTGGGCCTCGGCCTCCAGAAGGCGGGCGGCCCGGACGAGGCCGGCGACGGACCACCAGTCGTCGAGGTAGGTCTGGGCCTCGTGGCCGAGGATCGGGGGCTGCGGCCCCCCGGGCAGGAGGCCGGCTCGCTGGGGGTCCTTGCGGTGCCTGCGGACCCGACGTCGACGCTCGATGGCGTGGGCCGCCTTGGCCACGGGGCCCACCAGCTCGGGAGCGGGGTCGACACCGAGGGCGACGAGAGCCTGGCCGGTCGACGCCTCCGAGGCGGTCACGTCGGGGATCCGGCCCGACAGGCGCTGGCCGGCCACGAGGCCGGTCCGGAAGCCCTGCTCGGCCCGGAGGCCGAGCTGGTGGCGGGCCTCGGCCAGCCAGGCGGTGGTGGCCAGGTCGGGCCCGTCGTGCACGAGCAGAAAACCGCGTGCGGCATCCGCCGCGGCGGCGATGGTGGGCTCGGGCAGGACCCACCGGGAGCCGACGTCGCCCTGGGCCCGCCAGCCGGCGGCGACCTGTTCGGCGTCGGGCAGGCCATCGGCGTCGGGGGCCTCCCGGGCCACGACCACCCGCAGGGTCGCCTTGTGGGGCAGCGGCAGGAAGGCGACGGGCGCCACCCACTCGCTCGGCGGGCGGGGCAGGCGGACCTGGTAGCCGTCCACGGTCAACACCGCACCATCCACGCCGACCGACGCCGCGCCGTCGACCACGAAGCCGATGGCGACCGGGATCGGCGTCTCGTTGGTGATCTCGACGACGAGGGCAGGCGCCCCGCCCGGGCCGGTGGCGGCGAAGGCGTGGTGCACGATGTCGCCACTGACAACCCGGACCCGGGTCTCGACCACGGGGGTGTGGCCGACGAGGGTCTGGCGCACGGCGGCCTCGACGGGCGGCACGTGCCAGCGGTCCTCGGACCCGATCCACCAGCCCAGCGACCAGTCGGCCCCGGCAGCCCGCAGCCCGCCCGAGGCGTCGACCGCGCCGAGCCGACCGGTGCCGAGGACCCCGAGATCGGTCACCTCAGCCCCGTTCGGAGGCGGCCGAGCGCTTGAGCAGGCCCCGGTAGGCGCTCTCGGCGGGCGCCGCCCCGGCGCACACGCTGGCCACCTCGGCGGTGATGGGCATCTCGATGCCGTACTGCTCGGCCAGTTCCAACACGACCTTGGCCGACTTCACGCCCTCGGCGACCTGGTCCATCTCCTCGATGATCTGCTCGATGGTCTTGCCCTTGCCCAGCTCCTCGCCGACGTGGCGGTTGCGGCTCTGGGTGGAGATGCAGGTGGCGAGCAGGTCGCCCATCCCGGCGAGGCCGGAGAAGGTCTCGGCTTCGCCGCCCATGGCCACGCCCAGGCGGGTGAGCTCGTTGAGGCCCCGGGTGATGACGGCGGCCCGGGTGTTGTCGCCGGCGCCCAGCCCGTCGGCCATGCCCGAGGCGAGGGCGATCACGTTCTTCAGGGCCCCGCCCAACTCGGAGCCGACGACGTCCTCGTTGGTGTAGACCCGGAAGAGCTCGGTGGCGAACAGGTCCTGGAGCCGGGTCGCCACGGTGACGTCGGACATGGCGATGACCGCCGCGGCCGCGTGGCCGGCGAGGATCTCCTTGGCCAGGTTGGGGCCGGTGAGCACGCCGTAGGGGTGGCCGGGGACCATCTCGTTGATGACCTCGGTCATGCGCAGCTTGGTGCCCTGCTCGAGGCCCTTGGCCAGGCTGACCACCGGGACCCAGGGGCGCAGGTGCAGGCGCACCTCCTCGAGGGTCTCCCGGAAGCCGGAGCTGGGCACGCCCATGACCAGCACGTCGGCCTGGCCGACGGCCGCGGCCAGGTCGGCGGTGGCCTCGAGGCGCTCGTGGAGGGTGAAGTCGGGCAGGTAGCGGCTGTTGGTGTGGTGGGCGTTGATCTCCTCGGCCACGTCCGGCCGTCGGGCCCACAGCGTGGTCGGCGTGTTGTGCGCGGCGAGGTGGGCGACCGTCGTCCCCCACGACCCGGCGCCGAGAACCACCACTCGGACGTCCATGGCCGCTCACACTACGGGCGCACCGCAGCGTGCGCGCCCACGACCAGCGGGTGGGCGGACGCAACCCGCGGCACGATCCACGTCTTCAGTGACTGACGCCCACGGTTCGTAGACTCGCCCCTTCATGCTCGTCCTCGTGCCGGTCAAGGCCTTCGGGCGGGCGAAGCTGCGCCTCGCCGAGGTCCTGGACGGACCGGCCCGGGCGGCGCTGGCCCGGGAGATGGCCGACCGGGTCCTGACCGCGGCCGCTCCCCTGCCTGTCGCCGTGGTCTGCGACGACGACGACGTGGCCGCCTGGGCCGAGTCCCGGGATGCCCGGGTGCTGTGGCGGCCGGGTCACGGCCTGAACGGAGCGGTCAACGACGCCGTGGCCACCGTCGCCGCCGAGGGCGTCGACCGGGTGCTGGTCACCCACGCCGACCTCCCGCTGGCGACCGGCTTCGACGACCTGCTGCGGAGGTCGACGGGGTCGCGCTCGTTCCCGACCGCCACGAGGACGGGACGAACGTGGCCTCGGTCCCCGCCGCCTCGGGGTTCACGTTCGCCTACGGGCCGGGATCCTTCGCCGCCCACTGCAAGGAGGCCGAGCGCCTGGGCCTGGCCCTCAGCGTCGAGCGTCCTCCCCGCCTGACCTGGGACGTCGACGTCCCCGCGGACCTGGACCTGCCGCCGGACATCCCGACAACGCCCCTACTGGCCGCGGGATGACCGAGTTCACGACCGACCTCGAGGTCCCCGCCCGGGCCCTGGCCATCGCCGCCCACCCCGACGACGTCGAGTTCAACTGCGGCGCCACCTTCGCCAAGTGGTCCGCCGCCGGTTGCGTGGTGAACCACCTGATCCTCACCGACGGGTCCAAAGGCTCCTGGGACCCGACGCAGGACACCGATGAGCTGGTCGCCCTCCGCCAGGAGGAACAGCGGGCCGCCGCCCGGGCGCTGGGCGCGACCGGCGAGGTCGGCTTCTGCGGCTGGGTCGACGGCGAGCTGGAGGTCACCCTGGCAGCGACGAGGTGTCGTCGCCTGGTGGATCCGCCGTTTCCGCCCCGATGTCGTCCTGGCCCACGACCCCTGGAAGCGCTACCGCATCCACCCCGACCACCGTGCCGCCGGCTTCCTCGCCTGTGACGGCATCGTCGCCGCCCGGGACCCCCACTTCTTCCCCGAGCACGATGTCGATCCCTGGCGGCCCGTCCACCCTGCTCCTCTTCGAGGCCGACGAGCCCGACCACGTCGAGGACGTCACCGGCTGGGTCGAGCCCAAGCTGGCGGCCCTCGAGTGCCACGAGTCCCAGTTCGAGACGACCATGTTCAAGGACCTCGGCGAGGTCGCCTCCGAACGGGAGGCCTTCCGGGCGCGGGAGCGCGGAGCAGACGGCGGCCATGGGCGAGCCGGCCGGGTTCGCCCACGGCGAGGCCTTCAAGCTGGTCGACGACCTCTGACCTGAGGCTCGCTTGCCGGTCAGACGTCCGGCGGCGCGACCGGCGAGTCGACCGGCTCGGGCCCGTCGGCGGCAGCCGGCGGGAACAGGTCAGGGCGGGAGTAGTGGCCGACGCTGTCGAACCACCGCTTGGCCCGCAGGCCGACCCGGAGGTCGCAGTCGGCGACCACCATCCCCTCCTCGTCGTACAGCGGCCCGCCGATCACCGTGCCCATCGGGTCGATGACGACCGCCCCACCACGGCCGAGGCAGTCGGCCTCGCCGATGTCCGCCGGGAAGTCGTCGGGGAACGCCGACCGGGGCAGGTACTGCGGGACGCTGATGACGAAGGCCCCCGCCTCGATGGCGATGTGACGCATCGACGCCTGCCAGCTGTCGCTGTCGTCGGCCGTCGGCGCCACCCAGATCTGCGGGCCACCCTGGTAGAGCGCCCAGCGGGCGAGCGGCATGCGGTTCTCCCAGCAGATCAGCCCGCCGACCCGGCCGACTCCAGGGACGTCCACCACCCGCAGGTCGTCGCCGGCGCCGATGCCGTGGAACACCCGCTCGTGCATCGTGGGCATCGTCTTGCGGTGTCGCAGCAGCACGCCGTCCGGGCCGAGGAGCAGCATCGTGTTGTAGAGCGAGCCCGGGCGGACGTCCTCCCGCTCGTTGACGCCGATGACGAGGTGCACGTCGTTGCGGCGACAGGCATCGACCAGACGCTGGACGTGTGGGCCGCCGACGTCGACCGAGGACGCCCACATCCGCTCCCACAGCTCGTCGGCCCCACCGAAGTGCGCCGCGGCCGCCCCCCACGCCCCCGACGGGTACGCCGACACGAAGCACTCCGGCAGCACGGCCAGCCGGGCGCCGTCGGCAGCCGGCCTTCGTCGATCAGCCCGACGGCCTTGTCGACCGTCGCCTCGGCGTCGAGCAACACCGGCGTCGCCTGCACCGCCGCAACCCGCACGGTCGGAAAGTCGGTCATCGGCCTCTCCCTCGCCGCCGAGCGACCCTCCACGACGTCGACCACCGCCGCGGCGTTCCGGCCGACGACGGAGCCGGAAACGCCGGGACGAGTCCCCCGCGACGGCGGACCCGCCGCCCGGCTAGCGGATCAGCGGGTCCCTCGGCAGGCCCAGGATGCGTTCGCCGATCTGGTTGCGCTTGATCTCGCTGGTGCCGCCGGCGATGGACATGGCGCGGTGCATGAGGACGAGCATGCCGCTCATGGCGCCGGCGCCGTCGAGGAAGGCGCCGTCGGGGCCGGCCATGGCGGCGAGCATCGCCGCGGCTTCGTGGCCCTGCTCGGACAGTACGAGCTTGGTCACGTTGCCGGTGGGCGTGGGGCCACCGCCACCGAGGGCCTGGTGGACGCTGCGGAGGTTCATGATGCCCATGGCCTCGTGGGTGGCGATGTAGCGGCCGATCCGGCCGGCGCCGCCAGGGAGACGGTCGGGGGCGGCGTCGAAGGGCGGGATCAGGCCGTCACCGGGGAAGGACATCCCGCCGTCGCCGCCACCGATGGACACGCTCTCGTTGCCGAGGGTGGCTCGAGCGACGGTCCAGCCGCCGTCGACGGGGCCGATCACGTCGTCGTCGGGCACGAAGACGTCGTTGAAGAAGACCTCGTTGAACTCGCTCATCCCCGAGGTCATGCGCAGCGGCCGCACCTCGACGCCCTCGGCGTGCATGTCGATGACCATCGTCGTGATGCCGTCGTGCTTGGGCACGTCGGGATCGGTGCGCACGGTGGCCAGGCCCCACGACGCCACGTGCGCCCCGCTCGTCCACACCTTCTGGCCGTTGACCAGCCACCCGCCGTCGACCCTCGTGGCCTTGGTCTTCACCCCGGCGGCGTCGGACCCGGCGTCGGGCTCACTGAACAGCTGGCACCAGATGACCTCCTGGTTCAGCGTGGGCCGCACCCAGCGGGCGACCTGGTCCTCGGTGCCGTGCTGGATCATCGTGAGGATGACCCATCCGGTGATCCCGTAGGCCGGGCGCTTGATGCCGGCGGCGGCAAACTCCTGCTCGACGACCAGTTGCTCGACCGGCGCGGCCTCCCGGCCCCAGGGCTTGGGCCAGTGGGGCTGCACGTACCCGGTCTCGATCATCTCGGTGCGCTGGTCCTCGGCGGACAGCCCCTTGATGCGCTCGGCGAAGGCCCGGACCTCGTCCCGGATGGGCTCGGCCTCGGGCGGCAGCTCGACGTCCCGGGTGACCTTCACACCGTTGCGGGTGAGGTCCACGACGTCCTCGGCGGCCTGCTCGGCGTCGACTACGGCGGCGATGGCCGTGGCCCGGCGCAGGTAGAGGTGGGCGTCGTGCTCCCAGGTGAAGCCGATGCCACCGTGGACCTGGATGTTCAGGTTGGCGCACTCGTCCGCGGCCGGGAGGGCGACGGTGGCGGCCATGGCAGCGGCGGCCGAGAACTCGTCCCCGCCGACGGCGGCAGCCCGGGCGGCGTCCCACACCAGGCCGGTCGACAGCTCGGTGGCCACCAGCATGTTGGCGCAGTGGTGCTTGACCGCCTGGAACATGGCGATCGGGCGGCCGAACTGCTCCCGCTCCTTGGCGTAGGCCGCGGCCTGCTCGGTGCATTCCCGGGCCACGCCGACGCACTCGGCGGCCAGCAGCAGGCGGGTGTGGTCGACCAGCGCCTGGCCGGCGCCGGGCAGGACCTCGACGGACACACCGTCGAGCGTGACCCGGGCGGACCGGCGGCCCTGGTCCAGGTTGGCCGGGACCTCGACGGTCACGCCGTCGGCGGAGCGACTCGACCAGGGCGATGTCGTCACCGACGGCGAGCAGGAACAGATCCGCCAGTCCCCCACCGACGACGACGGCGGAGCCGGAGGCCTGACCGCCGCTGACGGCGACATCGCCACCCACGGCCACCGCGCCGACGACCGAGCCGTCGGCCAGACCGGGCAGCACCCGCTTCTGGACGTCCTCGGGCGCCGCCGCGGCGAGCACCGCCGAGGCGATCACCGTGGGCACGAACGGCCCCGGGGCGACGGCCCGGCCCAGCTCCTCGACGACGACCACCAGCTCGGGCAGGCCGAAGCCCGACCCGCCGTGGTCCTCGGGCACGTGCAGGCCCAGCCACCCCAGGCCGGCGACCTCGTCCCAGAACGCGGGCATGGGCTCGTCGGCCGCCTCGAGCAGCGCCCGGTTGGCGCCTCGGGCGTCCCGCTTGGTCAGCAGCTCCGAAGCGGTGTCGGCGAGCGCCTTGTGATCGTCGGTGAGAGCGATGGACATGGCAGGCATTCTCGCCGCTCGGCGGGCCTCCGGCAGAATCGCGCAACACTCCGACGCCTACCGTGGACCCGTGGACGGGACGCGACGGGGCTGATGAGGTTCGGGATCCTGGCGCCGATGCCTTCGGAGTTGCGGCCGGTGGTCAAGGCCTTCGGGCTGACGAAGGGGCGATCGGGTGACCTCGAGGGCCACGTCGGCACGGTGGGCGGTGCCGACGTCGTGGCCACGACCACCGGTATCGGCATCGACCTGGCCACCGAGGCCGTCGGGCAGATGCTCGACCGGGCCGAGGTCGACCACGTCGTGGTCGTCGGCATCGCCGGGGGCATCGGACCGTCGGTCGCCATCGGGGACCTCGTGATCCCCAGCGTCGTCAGCGACTTCCCGGAGCGACGGGGCTTCGCGCCGGCACCGCTCGGCGACCTGGATCCGGCGGGTGAGATCGTGTCCTCCGACGAGTACGGCTACCCGCCCGACACGCTGGCGACCTTCATCGACTCGGGGGTCGTGGCCGTCGACATGGAGACCGTCGCCGTCGCCGTCGTCTGCCAGGAGCGGGGCGTGCCGTGGTCGGCGGTCCGGGCCATCAGCGACCGGGCCGACGACGACACCGTCGACACCGCCACCCTCACCATGGTCAACCCCGACGGCTCCCCCAAGGTCGGCGCCGCCCTCCGCTACGTGCTGCGCCACCCCGACAAGGTCCCCGGCCTGGCCGAGCTCGCCCGGAACGCCACCGCGGCGGCCACCACCGCCGCCCGCACCGCCGCCGAAGGCCTGCGCTGCTCACCCCTGACACCTGCCGCCGAGCGTACACCGCCGTACTGGCGCCCGATTCGCCGGACATGGCCGGAAGATCAGGCGCCAGAACGGTCGGATGTCGGGTCGCGCCTTGCGGCCATGCGGTCCATGACCTCGGTGAAGTCGACCCGGATGAAGAGGGCCTCGGCCTCGGCGGTGAGCAGGTCACCGGCGTGGCAGGTGGCCTTGGCCACGATGCGGCGGCCCTCGTCCTCGGTCACCCAGGCCCGCAGCGTCAGCTCCTCCTCGATGGGGGTGATGTGGCGGTAGTGGACGGTCAGGCGCCCGGTCACCCCCGGCTTCTCCATCAGCCGCTGGGTGGCGCCGAGCACGTCGTCGAACATCCCCGCCACGTAGCCGCCGTGGACGCCGTGGGGCGGCCCCTCGTAGGCCAGGCCGAGGGTGACCCTCGACTCGATGCGGCGGCCGTCCTCGTCCTCGACGACGTCCATCGCCATCGGCGGGGCCAGCGGGTTGTGGGCGCCCCGGAACAGGCTCTGCTTCTGGAAGGCCGTGCCGCTCTGTTCGTCGAGCACGCCGGCCACCGCACCGGCCTCGTACCAGCGGGGCGCCCGGGGGCCGTCGAGGAACGTCCGCAGCTCGGCGGCCATCTCGATGGCCTGGGCCACCCGCTCGGGGTCATGGGCCACCGAGCTCAGCTCCTCGATGGCGCCCCGCAGCTCGTCCGCCAGTCGGGTGGCGGGATCGTCGGGGTCGAGCTCCACGCCGGCCATGGTGTCCATCGCCGCATCATGCTCGCGCCGGACCGCCGGGGACGAACGGCCGCCGTCAGCCCCGGGCGGCCCGAGCCGTGCGGGCGGCACCCAGCAGGTGGAGCTCGTCGATGGCGAGCGTGGCCCCGGCCAGGGCCGTGATCGCCGCTGTGGTCGTAGGGCGGGGCGACCTCGACCAGGTCGGCGGCGACGATGTCGAGGCCGTCCAAGCCGAGCAGCAGTCGCCGGGCCTCCCAGGTGGTCGGCCCGCCGATGACGGGGGTGCCCGTCCCCGGGGCGTAGGCGGGGTCGAGGAAGTCGATGTCGACGGTGAGGTACGTGGGCCGATCGCCGACGATCTCGTGGCATCGGGCGACCACGGCGTCGACGCCGAGCGAGAACAGCTCGTCGGCGTGGATCACGTTGAAGCCGTAGGTCTCGTTGGGGGTCCGCATCCCGATCTGGACCGACCGGGCCGGGTCCACCAGTCCCTCGTCGGCCGCCCGCCGGAACATGGAGCCGTGGTTGACGTTGCCGTCATCGGGCCACGTGTCGGAGTGGGCGTCGAGGTGGACCAGCGACAGCGGCCCGTGGTGCTCGGCCTGGGCCCGCAGGAGCGGGTAGGCCACGAGGTGGTCGCCGCCCAGGCCGAGGACCGAGATGCCCGCCGCCGCCAGCGCCGACGCCCGCGCCGTGACCTGGCTGAGCATCGAGTCGACCGACGGGATCGAGAAGCCGATGTCGCCGAGGTCCACGATGCGGAAGCGCTCCCGCACGTCGTGGTCCCAGGGCCACAGCCCCTCGGGGAACTCCCCCGCCAGGCTCGACTCCTCCCGGATCGCCCGCGGGCCCAGGCGGGTCCCCGACCGGTTGGTGGTGCCGAGGTCGAACGGGACCCCGACCACGGCGATCTCGGCGTCCCGGGCTCGGCCCGGGTGGGCAGCCGGGCGAAGGACAGGGGCCCGGCGAAGGTCATCCCGAAGTCGAGGGCGTCGAAGCCCTCCGGTGTCTCGCTCATGGCGTCACGGTAGGTGCCGGGCCCGCCGGTGTCCGGCGGCGACCACCGGCGCGCGAGGCTGGGGTGATGGCACTGCCGCCGCACCTCAAGGACCTGGCCGCCCGTGTCTCCAACTGGGGACGCTGGGGTGAGGACGACCAGCGGGGCACGCTCAACCTGATCGACCAGGCCGCCGTCCTGCGGGGGGTGGCCGCCGCCAAGCAGGGGAAGGCCTTCAGCCTGGCCATCCCCTTCGACGAGGACGGCCCCCAGACCGGGATGATCCCCGGCCGGGACAACCCCGAGCGCACGATGATCGCCGTCAACCAGTCCTACACCGGCGACACCGCCGACTTCTGCGCCACCGACGACCGGGTGAGCATGGGCATCCAGGCCGCCACCCACTGGGACTCCCTGGCCCACGCCGGCTACGAGGAGCGGTACTACAACGACGTCCCCTTCGCCGAGGTCGACGAGGCGGGCTGCCACCGCCTCGGCATCGACACCGTCGGGCCGCTGGTCAGCCGGGGCGTCCTGCTGGACGTGGCCCGCGCCCTCGGCGTCGACACGCTTCGACGACGGCCACCCCATCACCGGCGACGACCTGGACGAGGCCGCCGCCCTCGGCGTCATCGACGTGCAGCCCGGCGACGTCCTCATGGTCCGCACCGGCCAGATGGCCTTCCTCGCCCAGGGCGACAAGCTGCGGTTCGCCAACCCCAGCCCGGGGCTGTCGACCCAGTCCGTCGAGTGGCTGCGGGACCACGACGTGGCCGCCGTGGCCACCGACACGCTGGTGTTCGAGTGCTTCCCGTGCGAGGACCCCGCCGTCCTGCTGCCGGTACACCTGCTGCACCTGCGGGACATGGGGCTGCTGCAGGGCCAGCTCTGGTTCCTGGACGACCTGGCCGAGGACTGCGCGGCCGACGGCCAGTACGACGGCCTCCTCACCGCCACCCCCCTCCCCTTCACCCGGGGCGCCGGCAGCCCCGTCGCCCCGACCCTGGTCAAGTGATGGCGACCGCCGGCGTTCTGGCGCTGATTTGTCACGCTCAGCGTGACAAATCGACGCAATTTCGGATGGGTCGGAGGGGTCGGGCATGACCGGGCCGGTGCTGGGGGTCGACATCGGGGGCAGCGGGGTCAAGGGCGCGCCCGTCGACCTGGCCACGGCCGAGTTCACCGCCGAGCGCTTCCGGCTGGAGACACCCCAGCCGGCCACGCCCCGGGCGGTGACCGGTGCCTTCAAGGCGGTCGTCGAGCGCTTCCCCACCGAGGGGACCATCGGCTGCACGTTCCCCGGCATCGTCCAGCACGGCGTCATCCGCAGTGCGGCGAACATGGACAAGAGCTGGGTCGGCACCGACGCCGCCCACGTCTTCTCCGCCGCCGTCGGCCGACCGGTGATCGTGCTCAACGACGCGGACGCCGCCGGACTCGCCGAGACCCACTACGGCGCGGCCCGCGGGCAGCACGGCGTCGTCCTCGTCCTCACCTTCGGCACCGGCATCGGTTCGGCCCTCCTCCACCGCGGCGAGCTGGTGCCCAACACCGAGTTCGGCCACCTCCAGCTGGAAGGCGGCGCCGCCGAGGCCTATGCCGCCGCCGCCGTACGCGACGACGAGGACCTCTCCTGGGAGGACTGGGGCGGCCGCGTGAACCGCTACCTCCACCACCTGGAGCTGCTCTTCACCCCCGACCGCTTCGTCATCGGCGGCGGGGTCAGCCGCAAGTTCGACAAGTTCGCCGCCTACCTGGACGTGCGGGCCGAGGTCGTCCCCGCCGAGCTCCGCAACCAAGCGGGCATCGTCGGCGCCGCCCTCGTCGCCTCCGGCGAGGAGCCCGCCCCGGACTGAGCGTGGGACCGGTGCCCGGCCGGCAGCCGCACCGCCGCCTCATCGGCCCCGTCGACGACGCCGGGGACGGCGACGATTGACCCCCTGATCGCCTCGGTCGAGTTCACCGACTCCTGAGCCCCACCCGCCCGGACAGCCCGCCGGTGCGCGACCACCGTCAGAAGTTGACCTCGTTGTAGCGGACGATGGCGGCATTGATGTCGTCGTCGGCCTCGGCGATGGTCTCCGCCGGGCTCATGCCGTCGAACATCATCCGGTCGAGGGCGTCACCCACGGCATTGCGCACCTCCCGGTAGGGGCCGATCAGCGGGCCGGGGAAGTCGGGGTTCAGCCCCTCGGCGAGGGTGAAGGCCTTCCGGAGCCACCGGCCTGGGCGGGTCTCCTCCCAGAAGCGCTGGATCTCGGGGTCCTCGGCCACGTCTCCCCGGGACGGCAGGTACGAGCCCTGGGTGTGCCACAGCGCCTGCTGCTCGGGCTCGTTGACGTACTTCATGAAGTCCCAGGCCGCGGCCTGCCGCTCGGAGGTGACCGTGGAGGCGATGTACCAGACCCCGCCACCCATCTGGCCCTGGCCCGGGGCGTCCAGGCCCGGGAACTCGGCGGCGTCCAGGTTCACGTCGATCTCGGGCAGCTCCAGGTCGCCCAGGCCGAGGTCCTCGCCCGAGGCGGTGCCCTCGAGCACGGCGTTGATGGTGGTGACCGCGGTCGAGGTCTCGACGGTCATCGAGGCCTCTTCGAGACCCATGGCGAAGTAGTGGTCGAACTGGGCGTCGGTGCCGGGCAGGGCATTGATGAGGCCCTCCTCCTGCATCTGGTCCATGAACTCGAACAGCCGGTGGGTCGTGGGGTTGTCGAAGGCCGACGCCTCGGCGCCGTCCAGGTCCCGGCCGTTGTCGTTGTCGACCAGCGGCGCGCCGGCCCCGGTCAGCCAGAACTCGACCATCCACGGCTGCATGTTCCAGACGAAGGGGCGATCGGAGACCCCGGCGTCCTTGATCGCCCGGGCCGCGTCGGCCAGTTCGTCGAGGGTCTGGGGCGGGTCATCGGGGTCGAGGCCGGCCGCCTCGAAGTGGTCCCGGTTGTAGTAGAGGAGCGCGGTGGCCAGGTTCACCGATCCGGGGAGCAGGACATCGGTCTCCTCGCCGTTCACCGTCCCCGGCACCGAGTAGTAGTCCGTGGTGATGGGCAGGAACTCGTCCTGGAAATCGGTGTAGCCGTCGGCCTCGGCGCACTGGGCGGCGGGCAGGACCGTGCCGAGGTCGGCCAGGCTCTGGGTGTAGGTGTCCTCGAGGATGGCGATGTCGGGCAGGTCGTCGGCGGGGATGGCCCGCTCGTAGGCCCGTTGCAGCTCGGCGTAGCCCACGCCCTGGCTCTGGACGTCGACGTGCACCCGGTCCTGACTGGCGTTGTAGGTGTCGGCGATGTCGTTGAGGGTCTGCTCGGTCAGGCCCACATAGCTGTGCCAGAGGGTGATGTCGACGGTCCCGTCCGCGGTGTCGAGCGCATCGACCGGGCACTCGGTGGCGTAGGTCAGCGCCCCGCCACCGGCGGGGCCACAGGCCGAGGCGATCAGAGCGGCGGCGCCGAGGAGGACGACGGCGGTCAGGGGACGGCGCACGGACCTCATGCTCCCGCGCGGCCGGCCCGAACGGGCGTCACCCCTTCACCGCGCCGGCGGTCAGGCCCCGGACGATGTGCTTCTGGAAGGCCAGCAGCAGGATCAGGATCGGCACGGCGGCGATGATGGCGGCGGCGAAGCCGATGTTGAGCTGGTCGATGTTGCGGGCGGCCAGCCCCTTGAGCGCGATCTGGATCGTCTCCCAGTCCTGCTGGGTGACCGCCACCCGGGGCCACGTGTACTGGTTCCAGGCGGCCAGGAAGGCGACCAGGGTGAAGCTGGCGATGATCGGCCGGGTCACGGGGATGGCGACCCGGCGCAGGAAGCCGAGGTGGCCGAGGCCGTCCAGCTCCGCCGCGTCGCGCAGGTCCATGGGGATCCCCAGGAAGCCCTGCCGCAGCAGGAAGGTGCCGAACGCCGCCGCCAGGAACGGTGCGGTCAGGCCCTGGAAGCTGTCCAGCCATCCGAGGTTGCGGATGGTCACGGCGTTGACCAGCAGCGTGACCTCGATGGGCAGCATGAGGGTGGCCATGAACAGCGCGAACAGCGGCCCCCGCAGCGGGAAGCGCAGGAACACGAAGGCGTAGGCGGCCAGCAGCGACGTGCCCACCTGGGCCACCGTGATGATCAGGGTGACCACGATGGTGATGGCGAACTTCTGGGCCAGCTCGCCCTCGGTCCAGGCCCGCGAGAAGACGTCCCACTGGGGCTCGACGGGGGTGACGGGCTGGCCGGCGTCGATGTAGGCGATCGGGGTGGACAGGGCCCGCACCAGGGTCATCCATATCGGGAAGAGCACGATCAGCGAGAGCCCGCCGAGCAGCCCGTACCACCCGGCCTGCTTGATGCCGTGCGTGCGCCGGCCGGGGCGGTCCGAGCCGACGACCGTGTCGCCGCCGAGGACCGCCGGGGCGACCTCGAGCTCCAGGTCCGGGCCCAAGGCGTCAGCGGCCATAGTGCACCCGCCGCTCCAGGATGAGGAACTGGGCCAAGGCCACGATGAAGGTGATCGCGAACAGGCCCACGGCCATGACCGAGCCCACCCCGAGGTCGCTGGGGGCCTGGTTCTGGAAGATCTTGTAGACGAGGGTCTCGGTCGAGCCCGCCGGACCGCCCGAGGTGAGGATGTCGATCTGGGCGAAGGCCTGGAAGGCGAACACGGTCAGCACCACGACGAGGAAGAGCAGGGTCGGCGTGAGCAGGGGCAGGGTGACGGTGAAGAAGCGGCGGGCGGCGCTCATGCCGTCGACCGTGGCCGCCTCCATCAACTCGTCGGGCACGGCCTGCAGGCCGGCCAGCACGATGATGAAGGTCAGGCCCAGGTTCTGCCAGATGGACGAGATCGACACGCCGAAGAGCGCACCCCCCGGACCCCGGCTCGGGTCCGACAGCCAGTCGACCGGGAAGTAGCCCTGGGTCGGGTTGATGAGCACCAGCCAGATGACCGAGGCGACCGCGACCGACGTGGCCACCGTCGAGCTGAAGATCGTGTGGAAGACCTTGATGCCCTTGAGCTTGCGGTGGGCGACCATCGCCAGGGCGACACCGAGGATCAAGCCGGCGGGCACGGTGTAGACGACGTAGAGCAGGGTGGTCTTCAGGCCGTCGAGGAAGTCCTCACCGGTGAGGACGTCCTGGTACTGGCTCCAGCCCACCCACCGCATCTCGGTGCCCAGCCGGTTCTGTTGGTAGAAGCCCCAGTAGACGATGCGGACGATCGGGTAGAAGAAGAACGCCCCGAAGATGACCAGGGAGGGGGCGAGGAAGGCCAGGGCCAGGCCCGACTCCTTGAGGCGGCCCTTCCGCATCAGTTGACCCGCTCGGAGCTCTCGGGATCGAAGAGGTGGACGTGCTCGGGCCTGACCAGCAGCTCGACCCGCTCGCCGATGGCCGGGGCGGCGTCCTCGGAGGACTGGCGGCAGATGATGTTGTTGCCGCAGAGGTCGACGAAGAGGTGGCGCTCGTGGCCCAGGGACTCGACGACCTTCACCGCGCCCCGGAGACCGCCGGAGCCGAGCGTGAGGTGCTCGGGCCGGATGCCGACCGCGACCCGCCGACCCTCGGCGAGGGGCCGGCCGCCGGCGACGGCGGCCGGGATCGACCCGGCCTCGCCGAGGTCGATGGTCGCCTCGGTGGGGGTGGACGAGGTGACCGTGCCCTCGACGACGTCCATCGGCGGGCTGCCGATGAAGCGGGCGACGAAGAGGTTCTGGGGCCGGTCGTAGACGGCCTGCGGCGGGCCGACCTGCTGGAGGCGACCATCGGCGATGACGGCGATGCGGTCGGCCATGGTCATGGCCTCGATCTGGTCGTGGGTCACGTAGATGAAGGTGGTGGCCAGCTGCTCGTGGAGCTGGACCAGCTCGACCCGGGTCTGGGCCCGGAGCTTGGCGTCCAGGTTGGACAGCGGCTCGTCCATGAGGAACGCCTCGGGCCGGCGGACGATGGCCCGAGCCAGGGCCACCCGCTGGCGCTGACCGCCGGAGAGGGCGCCGGGCTTGCGGTCCAGGTAGGGCTCGAGGCCCAGGATCCGGGCGGCCTCGTCGACCCGCTCGGTGCGCTCGGCTCCGGTGAGCTTGCGGGCCTGGTTGCCGTCCACGGAGTACTTGCGGGCCTTGAGCGGGACCTCGATGTTCCCCCGCACGGTCATGTGCGGGTAGAGGGCGTAGCTCTGGAAGACCATGGCGATGTCACGGTCCTTGGCCTCGATGTCGTTCACCACCTGGTCGCCGATGCGCAGCTTCCCGTCGCTCACGGTCTCGAGGCCGGCGATCATGCGCAGGGCCGTGGTCTTGCCGCAGCCGGAGGGCCCGAGCAGGACCATGAACTCCTGGTCGGCGATGTCCAGGGTCAGCGCGTCCACGGCGGTCACGTCGCCGAACCGCTTGGTCACCGCCTCGAAGACGACCTCACTCATCTCGGGCTCCCCCTGGGAATCGCCATCCCGCGGTCACCGTACGCGTTGCGGGTGACCCGCGAAGAACGACAGGTGGATGCCGCGAGCCACCGGACGGGGCGACGGTTCGACACCGGACGGCCGCCGGTACGGTCGACGGATGGCCCCCACGGTGCCGTCCCCGCGGACGATGGCCGTCGTGGCGACCGTCGCCGTAGTGGGCTTCCTGACCAGGGGCAGCCTGTTCTCCGCCGACGTCGACCTCGACCGGCTCCCGCCCGAGCCCGCAGCCGTGCGGGACCTCGGCGCGTACGAGGGCCTGGGCACCTGGATCGACGCCTATGACTACGGGCCCGCCTACACCGACGGGGACCCGGCGGTCACCCCCGACGACATCGACGCCATGGCCGACTCCGGTGTCCACACCCTCTACATCCAGGCCAACCGGGACGACGAGCGTTCGCCCGACGGGTTCATCGACCGGAGCCTGCTCGACGAGTTCGTACGCCGGGCCCACGCGCGGGACATGGCGGTGGTCGGCTGGTACCTGCCCACCTTCGCCAGCGTGGCCACCGACCTGGGCCACCTGCAGGACCTGCTCGACTACGAGGTCGACGGTCAGCGCCTCGACGGGATCGGCGTGGACATCGAGTACACCGACGGCCGTCCCCGACGCCGCCCGTCGCAACACCAAGCTGCTGCAGCTCTCCCGGCGGCTGGATCGGGCCGCGGCGGAGACGCCGATCAGCGCCATCGTCTTGCCGCCCGTGCTGACCGAGGTGGTGAACCCGGACTTCTGGCCCGGGTTCCCGTGGGCCGAGCTGGAGCCGCACTACGACATCTGGCTGCCCATGAGCTACTGGACCCAGCGCACCGAGTCCTCCGGCTACAACGACGGCGCCCGCTACCACGAAGAGAGCCAGGAACGGCTCCTGGCGAACCTGGGCAACCCCGACGCGGTGGTCCACGGCATCGGCGGGATCGGCGACGAGACCAGCGAGGCGGACATCCTGGCCTTCACCGAGACGCTGGCCGCGACCGGCGCCGTGGGTGGCTCCATCTACGACTGGGCCACCCTCAGCGACACCAACATCGCCCTCCTCAACCGCCTCTTCGCCACCTGGCCCGACGTCGAGTAGGCCGCTCACTGCCCCAGCAGCTCCCACTGGGCGAGAACGCCGCGGACGCCGGCCATGACGTGTTCGGAGAGGAGGGCGTCCAGCTCGGCCAGGTAGTCGTCCAGCAGCGGGAAGTCGGCGGTGACCCAGCGGGCGAACATGCCGTCGTCCATCCACGCCGCCCCCTCGGGGGCGAGGCCCTCGACGGGCCACTCGCCCGTCGCCGCGGCCTGCCGCAGGTGCGGCCAGTCCCGGGCCTGGCCGAACAGTCGGCCGAGCCGGACAAGGCGGTGGGCCGCGTCGTCGACCAGCTCGGGCTCGCGCTCGGCCACCATCTCGACCGCGGGATGGGCCCGGGCCGCGGCGACCAGGCCGGCCAGGTTCTCGCCCCGGGCGGCCCGGGCCAGCAGGCCGTCGAGCCACAGCAGGGCCCACAGGCCCGTCGACTCCTCGGGGGGCGGCGCGGTGGCCAGTCCGAGGGCCCGGCGGCAGACGTCGACGAGGCGACCCTGGCCCTCGGCGCCGCCGACGGTCGGCTCTTCGCCGGCGTGGCGCATGACCGACGCCGAGCCGCCGTGGCGGTCGACCACGTGGGTCAGCCGAATGGGCCGGGGGTCAGCGTCCGCGTCGTCGAGAGCCCAGGATCGGCCCTGGACGACCACGGCCATGGCGTCCCAGGTGGCCGGGGCGTCGAAGCCCACGAGGGAGGCCACGAGGTCGGCGGGGTCGGTGCCCGAGGAGCCCGGGACGGGGGCGGGCAGGTCGACGTCCTCCACCCCCTCGTCGGTGAGGCCGACGAGGAGGGGCGGGGCGTCCCAGCCGGCCTCCTCGGCGATGGCGTCGAGCCGGCGGGCCAGGGCCTCGAGGTCGCGGGTCGGACGGGGACGGGAACGGCAGGTGCGGGCCACGGTGGCCTCCGGTGCACGTGGCCTCCCTGCGGGAGACCCTTCATGGCGCCCGTGAGGCCGGAGCGCGAGCCGACCCCGAGTCTGCCCGGGACCAGTGACATCCACGTGGGTCGCGGGGGTGATGGCGGAGGAGGGGTTCGGCATCTCGGTGACCGGCGTCGTCGACCTCGGTGTACCCACCGTGACCAACCGACGCCCGATCCCGAGCGGCTCCGAGGTGGGCTGGCACACTGCCGGGGTGCCGGCGCTGAAGACCGAGGTCACCGAGATCGTGACCGGCCTGGCGATGTGCGGGCGGGCGGACCTCGACATCGCCCTCCAGCACCGGCCGCCCGAGCTGCTGAACGTCGACGACGCCACCTGGGGACGGATCACCGGCGCGTGGGACCGGCGGGAGCTCGGCCAGGAGTTCTTCGCCGCCTGGGCCAACGGGTTCGCCTTCCTCAAGGCTCGGACCGGGCTGCGGGGGAAGGCGCCGCTGCGGGTGGAGTGGAAAGGCCCGCACAAGGCCCCGGGCGACGAGCGGGTGCCGGCCGACCTGCGGATCGACCACGTCTACCTGGTCAGCTGCAAGTACCTGTCCTCGATCCTGCACAACGCCTCGCCCTCCGCGCTGTTCGACCATCGGCTCGGGGCGACCGACGAGCGGATCGCCAACTGGTACGCCGAGGTGGCGCCGACGGAGTTCCAGGCCCTCTACGAGGTCGTGCGCAACGACGCCCTCCCGGCCCGGGCCACTGACATGACCCGCGACCAGCGGCGGGCCCTGAGCGAGACCCTCAAGACCGGATGGCCGGACGGCGCGCTGGCCCGCTACGAGGAGATGACGACGGTCGTCGCCGAGGCGTCAGCCACTCGTTGGCGCCACCAGCTCGGCAAGCCCCTCGCCCGCGAGGAGATGGCGTGGCGCCTGCTGCGCCTGCAGGCGGCGCCGTACTTCGTGCTGGGCACGACCGAGGGGGCGACACTGCGGGTGCGGGTGGGAACGCCCTGGGACTGGCGCCAGCGCTTCGACCTGAAGGCCTTCGACGTGGCGCCCGAAGCCGGCGGTCAGCCCCGGGTCTCGTGGCGCCTGGAGGTCCACGACCGGGAGATCGACGAGCACCGGGTCGCCGCGGGCCACGTCGAGGTTCGCTGGAGCCACGGCCGTTTCGGCCAGCCACCGGAGGCCAAGGTCTACCTCGACACCCCCCACCGCGACGTCCCCGGCTACTTCGATCTGTGACGTCGTCGGCCTCCACCGCTCGGGAGAGTCAGACGGTGGGGCGGCGGCCCTGTTCGATGTCCTCGAGGCGGGCCCGGAGGCGGTCAGGGGCGCCGAGGTCGAGGGCCTCGTCGAAGTCCTCCAGGGCCACGGTGAGCGACAGGCGGCCCGGGCCGTGTTCGATCTCGACGAGTTGGGCCTCGATGGGCAGCCGGGGCAGTGGCAGACTGCCGGTGAGAACGTCGCCCAAGCCCGCCGGCAGGGTGCGGCCGACAGCCTTCAGGGGGCGGAGACGGAGGGCGCCGTCCTCCCGGACGGCCACCTCGGTCAGGACCTTGCCCATGCGCAGCGGGCCGACGCCGGCGCTGGACACGATGCCCTCCTCGGTCAGTTCCAGGCGGAAGGGCAGGCTGGCCCGACCGACCCACTCGTCGACCCGATCCTGCTCGACGGTCAGCTTCGCCGTGACGGGGCCGCCCGTCAGCCGGGGCTCCAGCGAGGGGGCGATCCGGGCGTTCTCGATGCGCACGATGCCCTTGTTGACGGTGAGGCCCGCGACCCGCAGGTCCTCGACCCCGATCGTGAGCAGGCGGGCCCGCCCCCGGAGGAGGTCGAGTGGGGCCCCGTCCCAGCGCACGTTGGCCGTCCGGCCCGTGACCCGGGCCGCCACCTGGTCGATCACCCAGTTCAGCGGCGCCAGCAGAGGTGAGGTCGGCGCAGCCATCAGCCCCGAGGCTACGACGACCCCGGCCGACGACCGTTCAAACCGGCGCGACGAGGAGGATGTGGACGTGGCGGGGGCCGTGAACGCCGAGGGTGAGGATCTGCTCGACGTCACCGGTGCGGCTGGGGCCGCCGACGAGGACGAGCGATGACGGCGCCCCGGCACTGAGGCGGTGGAGGACGTCGGCCGGGGTGGCGACGACCTGGTCCTCTCGGAGGACACAGACGTGGACGGGGGGCAGGAGCCCCGCGGCCCGGGACCCGGCTACTGATGCGTCGAGCACGAGCGACCCGGTGGCGGCGATGCCCGCCACGGCGCCGGTGAGGCCCAGGTCGGCCGTGGCCGCGGCATCGGCCGAATACGGCTCGACGGTCAGTCCGGCCGGCGGTGAGGGCGCGGGCCAGCGGATCGAGCCCGGGCTCTCCGCTGCGCACGACGCTCGTGGCCCCGTACCGCCGGGCCAGGTCGAGCGCCCGCGAGGCGAGGTCGGCCGGGGTCACCCGGTGGACGACGGCATCCACCTCCGTCGCCATAGCCACGAATGCTGCCCACCAGGTCGGCCCGATCCAGCGTCGTGAACCGGACCTCCGGCGGTGCGGCCGTCGGCGCCGGCGGAATGTGCACCGGGTTGGCCTGGACGCCGTCCCCCAGCCGTCGCCGCGCGTTCTCCAGGAACGCCCGCCGATCTCCGGTCTCCGTCATGTCTCGCCGGCCTTCCAGCGGGTGTGGAAGGGGCGGCGGACGGGCTTCAGCGGGGTGCGGCCGGAGGACCAGTTGCGGGCGAGGGGTGAAAGGCCGGCACCCCACTTCCCTGCCGCGGTCGACGCTCGGTAGCCGCGGGGGCTGGACCAGGCGGTGGCCCAGGCCGCCCAGGCCGCCCGCTCCCCCACGCCCGCCTCGGCGGCCCGATCCCGGCGAAGGGCGAGGAGCAGGTCCTGCAGGGGGATCTGCACGGGGCAGGCGTCCATGCAGGCGCCGCACAGGGTCGAGGCGCCACTGAGGTCGTCAGCGCCGTGGGTCAGCAGCGGGCTCAACACCGCTCCCATCGGACCGCTGTAGACCCAGCCGTAGGCGTGGCCGCCGGTCTGGCGGAACACCGGGCACACGTTCAGGCAGGCGCCGCAGCGGATGCAGCCGAGCATCTCGTGGTACTCGCCGGCCAGCAGGTCGCCGCGGCCGTTGTCGAGGATGACGACGTGCAGTTCGTCGGGGCCGTCGGTCTCTCCGCGCCGCCGCAGGCCGGTGGTGATGCTGGTGTACGAGCTGAGGGGCTGGCCGCTGGCCGAGCGGGCCAAGAGGTTGATCATCAGGTCGAGTTGGGCCCAATCAGCGACCAGGCGCTCCATGCCCAGCACGACGACCTGGACCCGGGGCAGCGACGTGGCCAGGCGGCCGTTGCCCTCGTTCGTGACGAGGACGATCGAGCCGGTCTCGGCCACGGCGAAGTTGGCCCCCGTGATGCCGACGTCGGCGTCGAGGAAGCGGGGCCGCAGGGCGGCCCGGGCGTACGCGGCTATGGCCTCCGGATCGGCGTCCAGCTCGTCGGGGTCGGCCCCCGCCGCCGCGATCAGGACGTCCCGGATCGTGTGCCGGTCCCGGTGCAGGGCCGGGATGATGATGTGGCTGGGGGTCTCCCCCGCCAGCTGGATGACCCACTCCCCGAGGTCGGTCTCCACGACCTCGCAGCCGGCGTCGGCCAGGGCGGCGTTGAGGCCGATCTCCTCGGTGGCCATCGACTTGGCCTTCACGACCTTCCCGCCGGCCCGGACGGCGACGCCGGTGACGTAGCGGGTGGCGTCGGCCGCGGTGGGCGCCCAGCAGACATGGCCGCCCTCGGCCAGGACCCGATCGGCGAACTGCTCCAGCAGGTCGGGCAACCGTTGGAGGACGTCGGCCTTCACCCCCCGGGCCGCCCGACGCAGCCCGTCCGCATCCTCCAGGCCGGCCAGGCCCTCGGCCCGCTTGTGCACGAACCGGTCGACCGCCGCGGCCACCCGTCCGTGCAGCTCCGTGTCCGCCACGGCGACCGTCGCCCGGTCGCGAAACGTCCCCTCGACCGCGTGCCCGCTCACCCCCGCCCCTTTCCCGTTCTGGTTGCTCCCCTCTGTCCCCCACAACAGAGGAGGATGACCAGAACAGGTCGGCGACGGGTCATGAGGGGAGGGACTCGTCGAGGAGTTGGGCGAGGTGGCGGGTGCGCACGGGGAGGCCGACGGCTTCGCTGCGCGTCCGGAGCTGGGCCAGGCAGGAGGTGTCGCAGCCGACGAGCACGTCGGGCTGGGTGGCGACCAGGTCGGCCAGCTTCTCGTCGGCCATGGCCACCGACAGCTCGGGCAGCTTCACCGAGAACAGGCCGCCGAACCCGCAGCAGCGGTCGTCGCCGTCCCAGGCCACCCGATCGGCGCCCGCGACCCGGTCGACCAGCGCCTCGGGCGCCGCTCTGACGCCCAGCTCCCGGAGCATGTGGCACGAGTGGTGGTAGGCGACCCGCTGCTCCGGGCCGGACAGCGCGGGCAGGTCCCGCTCGGCCAGGAACTCCGACAGCTCGAAGGTGACCTCACCGACGCCCCGGGCCCGCTCGGCGGCATCCGGGTCGCCCGCCAGGTCGAACAGCTCCGGCCAGAACACCCGGACCATCGACGTGCACGAGCCACTGGGGACCACGACCGCCTCGGCGCCGTCGGCCAGTTCGGCCTCGAGCGCCGCGAGGGTCCCCCCGGCCACCTTCGCCGCCTCGGGGGCGTGACCGGCGTTCCAGGCCGGCTGCCCACAACAGGTCTGGTCGGCCGACACGCTCACCTCGCACCCAGTGGCCCGCAGCACGCGCACCGTCGCTTCGGCCACCTCGGGCGCCACGAGGTCCACCACACAGGTGACCAGCAACGTGACCCGCACCCCGCCAACCGTACGCACCCCGACCGGCCGAGGCGGTAGGCCGCCGACAGGCACAAGGGGCTCTCCGGTGAAGGCCCGGGGGCGCCTAGCTTGACGGGCCGTGGCGAACTGCGTCTTCTGTGGGATCGTGGGCGGGGCGCTTCCGGCGCGGGTCGTCTGCGAGGACGAGCACACGCTGGCCTTCCTCGACCGGACGCCGTTGTTCCCGGGGCATGTGCTGCTGATGCCGAAGGTCCATGTGGAGACGCTGGCCGATCTGCCCGACGAGCTGGTCGAGCCGCTGTTCAGGCAGGCCCGGCACCTGTCCTCGGTGATGGAGACGGCGCTGGGTTCCGCCGGGTCCTTCGTGGCCCTGAACAACAAGGTCAGCCAGAGCGTCCCCCACCTCCACGTGCACGTCGTCCCCCGCAACCGCAAGGACGGGCTCAAGGGCTTCTTCTGGCCCCGCCACAAGTACACCGACGACGCCCACGCGGACGAGGTGGCCGCCACGTTGCGGGCCGCCCTGGCCCACTAGGTCCGACCGAAGGCCGGTGTTGAGGGTGAAAGCCGGTCGCGCGGTGGCCCTGTGCCAAATGAGCCGTTCCCTTTGACAGCCTTCGCGGCCCGCCTCAGGCGAGGGTCCAGGTGCCGTTGTCCGGCGGTTTGCGGGCGACGAGCCAGGCGATGGAGCGTTCGACCATGGCCGCCATTGGCGGTAGTCATCCGCGAAGTCGCCGTTGGCCCAGGCGTGTCGGGCGGCGACGAGCTCGGCGTCGTGGGGGTGGAGGTGCAGGGTGCGGCCATCGACGGCGGTGGTGCATCGTGAGCGCAGCGGGCATCCCCGGCAGCGGGTCCCGAACACGGCGTTGTTGGCGGCGGTGACCGTGACGGTGTGGCCGCCGGGACACCTCACCGTGCCGGCGGTCGTGGTCGACGACGAAGTCGTCGCGGGTGAACTGGTCGACCCCGAGCTTGGGGTTGCGGTGCTGAGGGATCGCTTTGATCGCAGCGGTGTGGCCGGCCTGGTCAAGTGAGGTGCGAACCTGGCCGGACCCGTAGGCGGAGTCGGCCAGGACCTGCAGACCCGGCCCCTCGCCGGCCAGGAGCTCGATGCCGGTGGGGCCGTCCCCGGCATTGGCCGGGGTCAACGCGGTGGCGGTGATCAACCCCGTCTCGGGCTCGACGGCGATGTGGGCCTTGTAGCCGTCGCGGTAGACCGACCGGGACTTGTGCATGTGTCGCGACTCCGGGTCAACACGCGTCGGGCTCGTTGAGTGAAGCCGCGCGGCTTGGCGGGCCTGGCCCTCGAGCGCGGCGATGATGGCGAGGGCATCGGCCCGACCAGACTTGGCCTGGCTGACGGTGTCCTGGGTCGCGACGCGTCGTCCAACGGGTCGAGTCCAACGCCCGACGCCGGCGACCTTTGAGGACACCGGTGGCGTCGATCACCGCCCGCACCGCGTCAAAGACCCGTTCCGGCGCGTCGGAATCACGCAGGCGTGACCGCCAATAGGTGAGCACCGAGTAGTGGATGCCGTCGTCGTCGAGCGCCAACCCAGCGGCGACCTTCCAGGCGATGTTGGTCCGCAACGCCGAAGCCGCGTCACGGTCCGACAGCCCCTCCAACGACTGCAGCACCATCACTGTCGCGACCACATCAGCCGGCACCGACGGCCGGCCCCGCCCCGACGAGAACAAGTCGGCGAACAACTCGTCAGGGAACAGATCCCGACGGTGGTCAGCCAGGAACGCATGCACCGAGTCGTCCGGGACCAGATGGCGGCACAACGCCCCCGCGTCCAGCAACTCAGCGTTCGGGTCGCTCTTGCCCTGCATCCCCGAATTGTCCCGCGCCCCGGCCCAGAACGCGAGCACCGCCACCCGGATTCTTCAACAGCGTCCTAGGAGCTGAGCAGTCGGACAACCCACGCCGGCGCCGCCCAGGGGGCCGACTTTGGCCTCAGGCGGATTGGCTGAAGTCGGCGGCGCGGCGGAGCTGGTCGAGGGCGGCGCTGATGGCGGCGGCGTCGGCCCGATCGGTCTGGGCCCGGCCGAGGGCCTCCTGGGCCCGGGCGATCAGCTCCTCGGTGTCCTGGATCACGGTGAGGTCGTCGGGGTCCGACTCGGGCGCCGTCACCGTCACCGTCGCCGTCACGGGCTCGGCCTCGTCGCCGAAGGGGTGCACCACGAGCGGCACGCCGTCCAACTCGGGGACGGTGGCGGCCAACTCGGCCAGAGCGTCCTCGAGGTGGCCGGCCAGGACCCAGGGGTCGCCCAGCAGCTCGGGGTCACCCTGCAGGCCGAAGTCGAGCTGCTCCCGGTAGCTCATGACGGTCATGTTCAGGCCGGACCCGTCGTAGATCGGCCCGATCGGGTAGTTGGCGACGAGGCGGGCGCCGGCCGAGTAGAGCGGGAACGGCGGGCCGGGCACGTTGGAGATGGTCACGTTGAACACCGGCCGGTGCATGTTGGCCAGGTGCATGCGGGAGTAGAGCCGGGCGGCCCGGCCCAGCAGCGCCGGGGCGGCGAACTCCGCCCAGTCGGTCAGGGCATCCGCCCCGATGGCGTGGCGCTCCTTGGCCTCCCGGGTGGCGTCGCCGATGACCTGCAGGCGCACCGCCGGATCGCTCACCTCGGTGGCCAGGCTGACCAGCATCGAGGACACCCGGTTGCCCATGGCCCCCTTCTCACCCTCGGTCCGCACCGAGACGGGGACCATGGCCACGAGCGGGCCGGACAGGTCCTCCCCCCGGTCGTCGAACCAGCGCCGTAGCGCCCCGGCGCACAGCGCCAGGATGACGTCGTTCACCTTCACGTCGTGGTGGGCCTTGATGGCTTTCACCGCGGGCAGCGAGAGCGAGGTCGTCGCCAGGACCCGCTGACGGGTGAGCGGTCCGTTGATCGACGTCTTCGGCGCGGCGAACGGCGAGGGCGGCGAGCTCGAGCTCGGCAGGCGCCGCCGGCCCAGAGCGGCGTCGATCGTGCGGCGGGTGACCTTCATCATGCGGATGGGCGAGGACAGGAGCGAGGCCGTGGCGTGGGCCAGCATCTCGGCGTCGGACGGGATCGTGTCCGGCTTCCACTCCTCCTCGGGCGGCGGGACCTCGCCGCCCTCCGGGGACAGGTCAAGAGTGGCCACGGTGATCTCGTTGCCCGATGCCCCGTCGATGGCGGCGTGGTGGACCTTGCTGAGGACGGCGACGTGACCGCCGGCGACACCGTCGATCAGCCACATCTCCCACAGGGGCCGGCTGCGGTCGAGCGGGATGGCGTTCAGGTGGGCAGCCAACTCGGCCAGCTCCCGGGGACCACCCGGGGCGGGGACCGCCACCCGGCGGAGGTGCCACTCGATGTCGAAGTCCGGATCCTCGATCCACAGCGGGTGGTGGAGGCCGAAGGGGACCTCACGCAGGCGGCGCCGGAACGGCGGGGCCATGTGCAGGCGGGGCTCGTAGACCTCCCGCAGGTGGTCGATGTCGAAACGGCCCTCGACCTCGGACGGGTCGAACACGGCCAGGCCCGCCACGTGCATCGGGGCCGTGGGCGTCTCCATGGAGAGGAACCCGGCGTCGAGCCCGGTCAACCGTTGCATGCGCCACCCCCAAGTCGATGTCGCCCCGATCGTACGACGACTTCCGGGCCCGTGACCCTCAAGCGGTACCACCAGGTGACGCCTCTCGCCCCGGCGAGGTCCGGTCACCGCGGTTCTGGCGCCCGTTTCGGTCGTCCTGGCCGCCGAAAGCGGCGCCAGAAGGGGGACTCAGGGGGTGTAGCCGGGCTCGGGGATGACGATCTCCATGACGAGGCCCTCGGCGTCGTGGCGGCGCTCGCCGAGGCGACGGACCTTGCCGGCGAGCATGGCCTTGGCCGTGACGGCGACGACCGCGGCGTCGAGGACGTCGTCGGCCGCGGCGCCCGAGGGCGGCTGGGCCACGAGGGCGTCGATCCCCGGCACGTGGGGACGGAGGACCATCAGGCGCTCGTCCCGCCCGGGCCGGCCCTTCTTGGGATGGGCCATCGGGACACCGTGGAGGGCGGCGAAGGCGGCCTCGGGGTGGCACTCGAAGATGCGGCCCTGGCGGGTCGGGTCGAGCAGGCGGTCCACCTCGGTGACCTTCGGCACGAGGTTCCAGGCCTGCTTGGACAGGCCGACGCCGCTGGCCTCCCGGGAGCGGGCCAGCGCCGCCTCGTAGCTCCGGGCACCCAACACCGGGCGGAGCGGCGCGGGGAACACCGAAGACCGCCGGTCACCGAGCAGGGCCCGGGCGTCGACGTCGCACTTGCGGGGCGGGCCGTCGGACAGGCCGATGGGGATGTCGACGCCGACGGCGCCCAGCCGGCCCTTGGCCTGGCGGGCGGCGACCTTGGTGAAGCGGTCGATGACCTCCACGGTGGCGTCGCCCTCGACGGGCAGGGTGACCACGCACCATCCGCCCCGGCACGCGTCGGCCCCGGCCACCGCCTGGGGGAGCCCGAACAGGTCGAGGCAGTGCTCCAGGCCCTCGATGCGGATGTCCCTGCGCCGCTGGGCCGTCCCAGGCCTCCCGGGTCATGCGGAAGCGGCGCAGCGGCCGGCCCTCGCCCCGGCGCAGGTCCATCTCCACACCGTTGGGCTCGTAGCCGAGGCGCTCGGTGACCCCGAGGGACGAAGCGTTGTCCTCCCAGGCAAAGGTCTCACACCACGCAGCGCCGAGGCCGGCGAAGGCGAGGTGCAGGATCGCGGCCCGCATCTCCTTGCCGATGCCCCTTCCCTGGTGGGCCAGACCGAGCCACGATCCGCTCTCAGCCACCCGGGTCGCCACGAAGTTCTTGGCGAACAGGTCCTGCACCCCGACGATCGTGGGCTCCGGCTCGTCGACGACCACGATGAGGCCGAGGGCCCAGCTCTCCGGGGTGAACTCGACCCGCTGGCGCCAGTTCCACTGGAGGGTGTTGCGCTCCAGGTCGGGCGACGGCGCATCGGTCCACGGCGTGGAGAACGGCATCATGTCCGGCTCGTGGACCCCGCGGCGGACGAGGTCGACGACGGCCAGCAGGTCCTCGTCGGTCGGCGGCCGCAGCTCGAGGCGGGGCGTGCGCACCCGGAGGTCGAACAACGGCCAGTACGGGTGCGCCACCGCGCCAGTCTCGCCCACCACTCCCCGCCGCCGAGGCATGGTTTCGGCCCTACAGTCCGGGCGTGCCCCGACTCATGGCTGCCTGGTACGACCGCACGATGGCCGAGACCGAGGCCGCCGGCCTCCGGGACTGGCGGGCCGACCTGCTGGGCGGGCTGTCGGGCGAGGTGTTGGAGATCGGCGCCGGGACCGGGCTCAACCTGGCGCACTACCCGGACACCGTCACCCGCCTCGTGCTCGCCGAGCCGGACCGCCACATGCGGGCCAAGCTCGAGCCGAAGGTGGCGGCCCGGTCGGCGTCGTTCCCCGTCGAGCTGGCCGAGGCCGGGGTAGACGCTCTCCCCCATGCCGACGAGAGCTTCGACGCCGTCGTGTCGACCCTCGTCCTGTGCTCGGTCCCCGATCACGAAGCCGCGCTGGTGGAGATCCACCGGGTCCTGCGCCCCGGCGGCCGCCTCGTCTTCCTGGAGCACGTGGCCGCCTACGAGAACCCAAAGCGCCACAAGTGGCAACGCCGCATCGAGCCCCTCTGGAAGCGCTGGGCCGGCAACTGCCACCTGACCCGCACCACCGACCAGGCCATCCCCGCCGCCGGCTTCGAACTGGTCGAGGCGCGCCGCGAGTCCATGCGCAAGTCGCCCCCCTTCGTCCGCGTCACGGTCCGCGGCCACGCGGTCAAGCCCGTCTGACGTCGCCGGGCGGGAAACCGACAGCAACCACGGGAGCCGGGCTCTTCGCGCCTGCCTCGGCGGCGCCGTTCGAGCGCGATCCCCACCCACCGTGGCCAAACCGCAGTTCGTCACCCCACCCTGTCGTTCTGGCGCCTGATTGTGGTGTCATGGCGCCCGAATCAGGCGCCAGAACGAGGTCCGGTCACTGCGGGTGACATTCACGGCGTCGGAAGGCCTGGCTCGCCCCCGACGGGTGGCAGGCCGTCCCGACGCCCCATTCGTTGCATCGTTGGAGGTCCTGCAGGAACGGCGGGGTCAGGGCTCGAGGCGGAGGGCGGGGACGGCGTCGGTGACGGTCAGGGTGCCGGGGGTACCGAGGAGCAGGGCCGGCTCGCCCGGCAGGTCGGGCGACGCGAGGTTGACGACCTCGCCCTTCTGGTCCCCCGCCAGGATCGTCAGCTCCAGGCGGATGATCCCGTCCTCCTCGTCGGCGTCGACCACGAACACGTCATAGACCCCGTCCGGCAGCACGGGACACTTCTACTCTCCGGGCATGACCGTGCGCTATGAGACCGAGGGACCGGTGGCCATCGTCACCATCAACCGGCCGGAGGTGCGCAACGCCGTCGACGGGCCGACGGCGGGGCACCTGGCCGAGGCGTTCCGCCGCTTCGAGGCCGACGACGACCTCGCCGTCGCCGTCCTGACCGGGGAGGGCAACACCTTCTGTGCGGGAGCCGACCTGAAGGGCGTGGCCGACGGGCGAGGCAGTCGGGTGACCATCGAGGGCGACGGTCCCATGGGCCCGACCCGGATGCTGCTGGACAAGCCCGTCATCGCCGCGGTCGAGGGCTCCGCGGTGGCCGGTGGCCTGGAGCTGGCGGTCTGGTGTGACCTGCGGGTGGCCGCGACCGATGCCGTCTTCGGCGTGTACTGCCGCCGCTGGGGCGTGCCCCTGGTCGACGGCGGCACCATCCGCCTCCCCCGCCTGATCGGCCACAGCCACGCCCTCGACCTCATCCTCACGGGGAGGGGTGTCTCCGGCGAGGAGGCCCTCCGCATGGGCCTGGCCAACCGGCTGGTCGAGCCCGGCGGGGCGTTGACCGCGGCCATCGCGCTGGCCGAGGACATCGCCCGCTTCCCCCAGCACTGCCTGCGCTCGGACCGGGAGTCCTCCTATGACCAGTGGTCCCTCGACGTCGACGCCGCCCTCCTCCGGGAGACCGAACTGGGCCTCACCGTCATCGCCAGTGGCGAGACCCGGGAGGGCGCCCGGCGCTTCGCCTCCGGCGAAGGCCGCCACGGCACCTTCGACTGAATCCGATGTCGGTCGAAAACGGCGGAAGCCCGTCCCACATCGTTGGGGGACGGGCTTCCGACAGCTTGGGCTGACGTACGGATCAGCCGTAGTAGGCACCGCAGCGCGGCCAGGCGCCGAGGCCCTGACCCTGGGTACGGACGCGGTCGGCGATGGTCGCCTGGTACCAGGCCGGACGCTGGTGGGGCATGCCCTGGCCGCCGTAGGCCTCCCAGGTGCCCATGTTGAACTGGAGGCCGCCGTAGTACCCGTTGCCGGAGGCGATCGCCCAGTTCCCGCCGGACTCGCAGTTGGCCACGCCGGACCAACGACTCACCAGGGCCCGACGGTGCCGGGCCACGGCCAGGTAGTACAGGTACAGGCGCACCTGGCGGGCCTCCTCACGGAAGGCGGCCCAGGTCTCGCCGCGGTGGCCGCGGACCCAGGTCTCGCCCCAGCGGAACCAGTAACCGTCTCGCCACTGGAAGCGGCCCTGGGCCTGGTGGCGCTTGGCCACGTGGCAGGCGGTGTAACCGGCGCCACAGTTGCCGTAGTCGACCCAGCGGGGATCGGGGCCCCAGCGACGTTTGGGCTCGACCTCCGTGGTGGTGGTGTCGGCGGGCACCACGGTGGTCGTGGTTGCCGCCTCCTCCGCCGTCGAGGGTGCGGGCGCGGCCGTGGTCGGCGGCACCTCGCTCGTCGTCGGGGCCGGAGCCACCGTGGTGGCGGGCACTGTCGACGGGGTGGTGTCCTCGCTGTCGGTCGCGAACGCCGCGCCGCCATCGATCGCACCGATGAGACTCAGAACGAGCGTCAGGCCGATGGCCGTCAGTCCGATCTTCTTGTTCATTGCTCGCACAGGGGGGTGTGCTCCTTCGGGGGACGACCCCCACCGGTCTGTGGGCGCGCGGCGGAGCTCGGAGGTGAGGGGATCACCGGCCGGCCCGTCGGGGCAGCGGCTCGAGCGGCCGTTGACCGGATGACCCTCGAATCGGGGTCAGCCAGAAGGCGCTTCTCTTGGTGGGGTGACAACAGGATCACCGCGTTCGTAACTCAACCGCAACATTCACGCTTGTGATTGCTGTCACATGCCGTTTTCCCATCGATTTCCTCAACATCCCCGATGACGATCCGATGTCACCGAACCACCGGCACCGACCGTCCGTATCCTGGGCGGCAGTGAGCGACTCCTTCACCGTCACCGACAAGGCCCGCAAGCGGGTCCTGACCCTGCGGGCCGACGAGCCCCAGCCCGACGGCCTGGCCCTCTGGGTCGAGGTGGTCGGGGCCGACACCACCGAATTCGTCTACGACCTCTACTTCCAGGCTCCCGAGCACGCCGATCCCGATGACCTGGTGCTCGTCGCCGAGGACCTGACCGTCATCGTCCCCGATGGCAGCCGCGACTTCCTGGAGGGCGCGACCCTGGACGTCAGCCGCGACCTGCTCAACCCGGGGATGGTCCTCGACAACCCGAACCGGCCGCCTTCGGGCGCGGTGAGCCCTGAGATGGCCCAGGACCTCGGCGAGCTGACCGGGACCGTGGCCGAGCGGGTGCGCACCGTGCTGGACCGCCAGATCAACCCGGCAGTGGCCGGCCACGGCGGCCGGGCCGAGCTGGTCTCGGTCACCGACGACGGCGTCGTGTCCCTCCGCCTCAGCGGGGGCTGCCAGGGTTGCGGCATGGCCGCCCAGACCCTGCGCAACGGCATCGAGGTGGCCCTCCGGGACAACATCCCCGAGATCACCGAGATCGTGGATGTCACCGACCACGCCGCCGGCGAAAATCCCTACGTCTAAGGCTGAGTCCTACCGAAACCGACGCACGTAGGCGGCCGAGGGCGAGTCCTCAGCCACCGTCCAGCCAAATTGCGCCGATTTGTCACGCCTGGCGTGACAAATCGGCGCAATTTCAGGCAGGCGACAGGGAGGGGTGAACCTCGAGTAGAGGTCTAGCCCTACACCTCCCGCCTCAAACAGCAGGTGGTGATCGTCGAGCGCTCCCCGCCCCCCAGCCAGTCACCCCGAAGACTCAGACCAAGCGCTCGAAGATCATCGCCATGCCCTGTCCCCCGCCGACACACATGGTCTCCAGGCCGAACGTCTTGTCGTGCTCCCGGAGGTTGTGGATCAGCGTGGCCGTGATGCGGGCACCGGTCATACCGAAGGGGTGGCCCAGGGCGATGGCGCCGCCGGCCACGTTCAGCTTGTCCCACTCGATGCCCAGCTCGTCGGCCGAGGGGATGACCTGGGCGGCAAAGGCCTCGTTGATCTCGACCAGGTCGATGTCGTCCATGCCCAGCCCGGCCCGGGCCATGGCCTGCTTGGAGGCCTCGATGGGGCCGAGGCCCATGATCTCGGGGTTCAGGCCCGACACGCCCGAGGCCACGATGCGGGCCAGCGGGGTGAGGCCCAGGGCCTTGGCCTTGGTGTCGCTCATGACCAGCACGGCGGCGGCCCCGTCGTTGAGGGGGCAGGCGTTGCCGGCCGTGATGCTGCCGTCGGGGCGGAAGACCGGCTTCAGCTCACCCAGCTTCTCCTTGGTGGTGCCGTCCCGGGGGCCGTCGTCCTTGGTGACCACCGTGCCGTCGGGGAGCGTGATCGGGGTGATCTCCCAGTCGAACCAGCCCTCCTGCTGGGACGTCACGGCCCGCTGCTGGGAGAGGGCGGCGAACTCGTCCATGCGGGACCGCTCGACCTGCTTGTACTCGGCCACGTTCTCGGCCGTCTCGCCCATGGCGATGTAGATGTCGGGCAGGCCCTCCGGCGGGGCCCAGGCGCCCTGGCCCCCCTGGCTGCGCTCGGCGGTGCGGGCCCGGGCGCCATCGAAGCTCGGGTTGGTGGTGCCGGGCATGCCGTCGGACATGCCGCTCATGAAGCGACTGACCGTCTCGACGCCGGCGGAGATGAAGCAGTCGCCCTCGCCCGCCCTGATGGCGTGGGCGGCCATGCGGGTCGTCTGCAGCGACGACGAGCAGTAGCGGTTGACGGTCACGCCGGGGACGTCGGGCATCCCGGCCTCGACGGCGACGACGCGACCGATGTTGTAGCCGGACTCGCCGGCGGGCTGGCCACAGCCCATGATCAGGTCCTCGACCTCGGAGGCGTCCACACCGGACCGCTTCATGAGCGAGGTCACGACCTGGGTGGCCAGGTCATCGGGGCGCATGTCGACCAGCGACCCCTTGTTGGCCCGGCCGATGGGGCTCCGGGTGGCGGCGACGACGACGGCTTCGGGCATTGGGGTTTCCTTCGTTGGACCGAATGCGAGCAAAACGACGCTAGCGCCCCCCTCCCGATCCCCCCCAAGGCGATGCCGGGACCGTCGGCCTGACGGCCCGGCGACCGCGGCGTAGTGTCGGGAACAGTGCATGTGCAGATCGGGCCGGTCCCGGCCGCGAGCGTCACGGCCTGGGTGGGCTACGCCCGCAAAGCACTCGAGGAGGTCGTCGGCCAGCCCGGCTCCGATGACGTCTGGCTGCCCGACGACACCCTCCAGACCTTCGCGCGTTACCTGGACGACTGGGAGGCGGCGGCCACCGGCGTCGAGGAGATGCGCTGGGAGCACGAGGTCCCGGCGGAGGAGGCCGAGTACCTGTCCCACGCCTTCTTCCGCGTGGCCAGCAACCTGGCCGCCCGCGCCGAAGAACGGGGTTATTCCCAGGCCCCACCCGAGAGCGAGGAGTTCTACCGCATGCTCGTCACGTCGTTCCTGCACGCCCTGGAGGCCGAGGGTCAGGGCAGCCAGGAGTTCTCCGAGCACCTCCGCTCGTTCTGGCCTGGCCTGGAGGACGACGGATGAACCTGCTCGCCGGCATCCACCATGTGTCCCTCAACGTGGACGACGCAGAAGCGGGTCGGGCCTTCTACGAGGACATCCTCGGTCTGCGCCGACTCGAGCGACCCGAGCTGGGCATCCCGGGGGTCTGGCTCGACGCGGGAGACGTCCAGATCCACCTGATCGAGATCGCCGGCCACCAAGCGCCCGCCGGCCAGCACTTCGCGTTCCGGGTCGCCGACGCCGACGCCGCCCGGGCCCGGTTGATCGACCATGGCGTGGAGGTCAGCGAGCCGTCGCCGATCGGGACCGGGCGCCAGTGCTTCTTCCACGACCCGGCCGGCAACCTCATCGAGCTCAACCAGCCCGACCCGCCGGCGTGAGCTTCGGCCCGACACCGACGCGGGGCCGCCTGCTGGTGGCCGGGCCCCCGCTGGAGGACCCCAACTTCCGTCGCACCGTCGTGTTCATGATCGAGCACAACGAGGAAGGAGCGCTGGGCGTGGTCCTCAACCGCCCCTCCCCCATAGACCTGGCCGACGCCCTCCCCCAGTGGGCTGACCTGGCCGCCGCGCCCTCTGCGGTCTTCATCGGCGGCCCGGTGGAGCAGGGCTCGGTCCTGGGCCTCGGCCGGATGGTCCACGACGCGGCGCCCGAGGGCCTGACCCCCGTCCACGCCGGGATCGGCGTGCTCGACCTCGAGGCCGACCCCGTCGGCCTGCTGGGTGACGTCGGCGGCGTCCGCCTCTTCACCGGCTACGCGGGCTGGGGCCCCAACCAGTTGGAGGGCGAGCTGGCGATGGGCGGCTGGTTCGTCGTCGAGGCCGAGGCGGAGGACATCACCACCACCGCCCCCGACGACCTCTGGCGCGCCGTCCTGCGCCGCCAACCCGACGCCGACCTCGCCCGCCTCGCCCTCTTCCCCGACGACCTCAGCGCCAACTGACCGCGTTCCTCCTCGCGGCGAGGCCCCGCGGGGGCCAGATCCCGGGTAAGAACGCGAGATGAGCAGCGTGATGTTGCCGGGGGTGCGGCTCGAGTACGAGCTCGGGGGGACGGCCGGAGCGCCACGGCTGTTGCTGATCTCAGGATCGGGGTCGGACCTGCGGCGCCAGCCCCGCACGCACGACCATCCGGCGCTGGCCGAGCGGTTCGAGGTCCTGGCCTACGACCACCGGGGGTTGGGGTCCTCGGTGCCCGACGACCCGCACCGCGAGCCCACGATGGCGGACTACGCGGCCGACGCCATCGGCCTGCTGGACCACGTGGGCTGGGACGCCTGCCGCGTCCTGGGCGTGTCCTTCGGCGGCATGGTCGCCCAGGAACTGGCCGTCACCACCCCCGAACGCATCGAGCGTCTCGGCCTGGCCTGCACGTCACCGGGAGGGGCCGGCGGCTCGTCGGCTCCCTTGCACACCCTGGCCGACCTCCCGCCCGACGCGCGTCTGGCCCAGCAGGTGGCCTGGCTGGACACCCGTACCGTCGAGGACCCCGAACTGCGGGCCGTCTGGACCGAGGCCATGGCCGCCCTGGCCGGCCACCCACCCACCGAAGGCGAGCGGCTCCAACTGCAGGCCCGGTCCCACCACGACGTGTGGAACCGGCTTCCGCACCTGGACCTACCCGTCCTGATCGCCGCCGGACGCTTCGACGGCATCGCCCCTCCCACCAACCAGGAGGCACTCCTCGGTCAGATCCAGGGCGCGGATCTCCACTGGTTCGACGGGGGCCACGCCTTCTTCGTCCAGGACCGCACCGCCCTGCCCGCCATCGCCGACTGGCTGGCGGCCGGCTGAGTCCGGCCCCCGGACGAGGTCGAAGGCATCGGGCGGGGCCTCGTGGAGGCCGAAGCGCGGCCGCGGCGTCAGCCCATGTAGAGGACGAGCATCTGGTAGACGAGGCTGGGCTTCTCGGCGCCGACGACGTGGACGGCTGTCTCGGACTTGATCAGCGTGCCGCTGCCCTTGGCCTCGGCGCTGACCAGCTTGCTGCGGGCGTGGACCTTGGCGCCGGCGGGCACGGGGGCCAGGAAGCGCAGGCCGTCGGCGCCGTAGTTGACGGCGTTGAGCACACCCTCGAGGGTGAGGGCGTTGCCGGCCGTGAGCGCGGGCAGCAGGGACAGGGTCAGGAAGCCGTGGGCGATGGGGCCGCCGAAGGGCCCCGCGTTGGCCCGCTCGATGTCCACGTGGATCCACTGGTGGTCGCCCGTGAGCTCGGCGAACTGGTTGATCTTCTCCTGAGTCACCTCGATCTCGGGGCCCCAGTCCCCGTAGTCGCCGCCGGCCGAGGCGTTGATCCCGTCGATGTCGTCGTAGCGAAGTGGAGTCACGGCGCAGACGGTAGATCAGCCGGCGGGCCGGACCCGCACCGACACGGGACGCGGCATCATCCCGGCAGCCGGGCGAGGCTGTCGGTGAGGCCACCGGGGCGGCTGCGGGCGTTCCAACAAGCGGCCTGCTCCTCGCGCAAGCAGTCGAGGTCGACGGCCAGGGAGGCGAGGTCCGGCGCGGGCAGGCCGTGGCGCATGGCCAGGCGAGAAGCTCCGTGCCGGGCCAGGGCCACCGCCTGGCGCAGCTCCCGCTGGGTGACGGCGCCGTCGGGGTCGGTGAAGTCGGCGGCCGCCAGGTCGTCGTCGACGGCGCTCAGGGTGGCCTCGATCCCAGCCAGCGCCTCGGCCGTCGGTTCACCGAAACCCCCCAACCCCCCGCCGACCAGCGCTTCGTGGAGGGCCGAGCCGTTGGGCTGGATGACCCCCGTGCGGCTGTAGACCTCCCCCGCCGCGAGCAGGGCTTCGCCGGCGCGGCCGGCGGCGTCGGGCAGGACGAGGGCGTCAAGGGCCGCAGCGGTGTCCTGGCCCTCGTTCGTCGCCCGGCACCACGCCACGGACGCGGCACAGGTGAGCGCGGGGAGCATGACCGTGGGCGGCTGCAGGTGGCCGTTGTCGCCCCACTCGGTGACCAGCATCCCGGTGGCACCGAAGTGGGCGGCCGCGGTGACGGCGTCGAGGGCGTTGCCCCGGGCGTTGGACCACCGGCCGACCAGCGAGTTCCAGCCGCTGGTGCCCGGGCACACCCACCAGTCGATGCCCGCCCCGCGGAAGCGCTCGGCGCGGGGCCCGAAGCCCAGGTAGGCCCGGCTGTCGATCCAGTCCTGGATGATCGCGTCGAACGGCGGCGGCAACTCGAGGCCCCGCAGGAGGTCCGGTGTGTCCTCGGCCATCGGGGCCTCGTAGTGCCAGAGCAGGGCGGTGGCGTCACCGACGATGTCGGCCGCGGCCGCCGGGTCCCCGTGGATCATGTCCGCCCAGAACCGGGGGTGGAGGCCGAGGGCCCGGGTGCCCTCCAGGAGGCGGCCGAGGTGTTCGAGGAACACCGCCTTCTGGCCGTGGAGCTCGAAGACCTCGTCACAGCCGATGTTCACGGTCCGGCCGGTGTGGTGGCCGGTGAGCTCAGCCACGAGGTCCAGGGCGAAACGGGCGTTGTCCTCGGTGGGCGCCAGGGAGCGGGGGTCGGCCGATGACGGGTCGACCGCGCGGCCCCGGTACTCGGGCCGGCGCAACCACCGTTCGAAGTGACCGAAGGTGTTCTGGTTGGCGACCAGGTCGATGCCCCGGGCGGTGGCTTCGGCGTCGAGCCACCGCACATCGTCGGGGGTCATCGGCGAGGCGTCCCGCCAGACCACCTCGTGCTCGACGTAGGCGAAGGTGTGCTCGGTGTAGAGCTCGAGGTGGTTGATCCGCAGGCGGTCGAGTCGGTCCAGGAGCCTGAGCAGGCAGGCCCGGTCCGGCACCCGGTCCCGGCTGATGTCGAGCATGAACCCCCGATGGGCCAGGTCGGGCCAGTCGCGGATCCGTCCGGCTACGAGGCCCTGACGCCGCAGCTGGTCGAGGGTCGAGCGCCCGTACCGGGCGCCCGCCCCGTCCGCATGGGCGAGCGTGATGCCGTCCTCCTGGAGGGTCAGCTCGTACCCCTGCGCGGGGTGGCTCGAATCGACGAGCTCCGTGACGGCGAGGTCATCCTGGAGGTGGCGACCGGTGAAGTCAGCCTCCTGCGGCGCCGGGACGAGCAAGGGCGCCATCGGCATGGACTACCACGCCCCGGCCGTCGGGCTGGGGGGAACGAAACCGAGGCGACCACGGGGCACGGGGTCGGGCTGCCGGCCGTCGGGGGCACACGAGCGCCACCGATCTGAAATTGCGCCGATTTGTCACGCCGGGCGTGACAAATCGGCGCAATTCCCAGCTGCCTCCGGGCCATGGGCGGGTCAGGCCGTACGCTCGCCGCCGTGCGCATGCGGTCGTTGTTGTTCGCCCCCGGGAACCGGGCGGAGGTGCTGGCCAAACTGCCCCGTTCGGGACCGGACGGCGTGGTGCTCGACCTGGAGGACGCCGTTCCGGCAGACGCGAAGGGCGAGGCCCAGGGCATCGTGGCCCGGGCGGCGGCCGAGCTGCGGGACGGGCACCCCGAGGTGGCCGTGCACGTCCGCGTCAACGCCGTCCCCAGCGAGTGGTTCGCCGCCGACATGGCCACCGCGCTGGTCCCCGGCATCGCCGGGGTCGTGGTGCCCAAGCTGGAGTCGGCCGAGCAGGTGGTCACGGTGGTCGCCCGCCTCGACCAGCTCGGCCTCGACGGGCTCGGCATCGTGGCCGGCCTCGAGACCGCGGTCGGGGTGGCCCGGGCCGAGGAGGTCCTTTCCGACCCGCGGGTGCTCGTCGGCTACTTCGGGGCCGAGGACTACGTGGCCGACCTCGGCGGCGTACGCACGCCCGCGGGTACCGAGGTCCTCTACGCCCGGTCCCGGGTGGCCCTGGCCGCCCGTCTCACCGGCACCCTGGCCGTCGACCAGGTCGTGACCGACCTCACCGACGAGGACCGGTTCCGGGCCGACGCCGCCGTCGGCCGCTCTCTCGGCTACCGGGGCAAGCTCTGCATCCACCCCGCCCAAGTGGCCTGGTCCCACGAGGCCTTCACCCCGTCGCCCGACGAGCTGGACCGGGCCGGGCGCCTGATCGAGGCGTACGACGCCGCCGTGGCCGCCGGCTACGCCGCCATCGCCTTCGAGGGCCAGATGGTCGACGAGCCGCTCGCCCGCCAGGCCCGCACCCTCCTCGACAGCGCCACCGACTGACCGTTCTGGCGCCCGATTTCGCTGTCCTGGCCCCGAAATCGGGCGCCAGAACCAGTGGTCAGGTCGGGCGACGGTGCATCAGGGCGGTGCGGGTGGCCCGGCAGACCAGGGTCTCGTCCTGGTTGAAGGCCCGGTGCTCGAAGGTGACGATGCCGGCGTCGGGGCGACTGCCGGAGTCCCGCACCGCCACGACCTCGGTCTCGGCATGGATGGTGTCGCCGGGGAAGACCGGGGCGGGGAAGGCCACGGACTCGAAGCCGAGGTTGGCCACTGTGGTGCCGTGGGTCGTCTCGTGGACCGAGATACCCACCAGCAGGGCCAGGGTGAACATCGAGTTCACCAGCGGGCGGCCGAACTCGGTCTGCGCCGCGTAGTGGCTGTCGAGGTGCAGCGGCGCCGGGTTCAGCGTGCTGAGGCTGAAATTGATGTTGTCGGACTCGGTGATCGTCCGGGCCAATGCGTGGGCCACGACCAGGCCGACCTCGAGGTCCTCGAACCACCGCCCCGTTATCGGTCGTTCCCACGCCATGGCCTCACCCTATTGTCGCCAGGGCATGGGGATCTCGAGGTCGACACCAGGGTGACCGGCGGCGACGTCGTCCGCGCCCTCGAGCCCGGGGTCGAGGAGGCGTGGATGGCACCCAACCTCGACGTGACCGTGACCTTCCACCAGCCCCCGGCCGGCAGCACGTTCCTGTTCCTCGATGCCGAGTCGCCGGTCGCCACCGGGGGCACGATCGGGTCCTCCGGTCGGGTCTGGTCCGAGGACGGCCGCCTCCTGGCCACCTCGATCCAGCAGATGCTCGCCCGCCCCCGTCCCCCGTCGGAGCTGACCGGCGGCGACGAGGTCAGGTGAGGAGGGCCACGGTGAAGCCGGTGGCCACCACCGCGAGCAGGGCGACGCCCGCGCCCACGAAGCGCCAGTCGCCGGAGCGCCACCAGGCCACGATCAACCAGAGGACCCGCAGGAGCGGCGCGGCGATGACGACGACCACCGCGGCGGCGGCCACGGCCACCCCGAGGTCGCCCGGCAGCGCGAGGCCCAGCACGGCCAGGGCAGCGGCGGTCATCACCACCCACCAGAGGGCCCTGACCAGGTGGTCCATCGGTTCCTGGGCCAGGTCGCCGGTGGTCACGCGGTGGTCACCAGCATGACGGCGACCAGGACGAGAATGACGGCGATCACCTTGCGCACCGCCGGGCCCCGGAGGCGATTCTGCAGGCGAGCGCCGGCGAGGCCACCGGCGACACTGCCGATGATCACCGCGGCCGCCGGATGGGCCTCGATGCGGCCCTGGGCGGCGAAGACGAGGAGGCCCACCGCCGCGGTGATGCCCACCGTGAAGGTGCTGGTGGCGGCGGACACCTTCACCGGGACATACATGATCTCGCTCATCACCGGCGTCTTGATGAACCCACCACCGACACCCGAGATGCCCGAGACGAGGCCGGCCACCGACATGGCCGCGAGGCCCAGCGGGAGGCGGCGGGGGCGGTACGGGGCGACCCCGCCCACCCGGGCCACCGCGCCGCCCACCATGCCCACCCGCTCCCCCACGTGCTCGGGCCCGAAGGCCGGATGTGGGGCGTTGCGGATGCCCTTGCGGCTGCCGCCCGCCGCGGCGGCCACCAGCGCGACCACGGCGAGGGCGTAGACCAGCACCGTCTCGCTGACCAGCCCGGAGAGCAGGGCGCCGACCACGGCCCCGGCACTGGCCGCCACCTCGACGGTGACGCCGAGGCGGTGGTTGACCGAGCGGTCCTCGAGGTGCCGGGAGCCGCCGGCCAGGGAACCGGCGGCGACGAGCACCAGGCCGAGGGGGGCGGCCTCAGACGCCGGCGTCCCCGTGGCCACCAGCAGGGGGACCAGGAGCAGCGCTCCACCCAGCCCCCCGACCGAGCCGACGGCCGCGGCGAGACCGGCGGCGAGGACCAGCAGCGGAGTGGCCACGTCCGGAGCATCCCACGCCGGCTCACGGTCCCCGGTCACCCGAACACGCGCGACACTCCGGGCCATGGCCGACCTGCTCCGCACGGAACGACCCGCCGACGGCGTGGCCCTCGTCATCCTCGACCGACCCGATCGCCGCAACGCCCTGTCCACCGCGATGCGTCAGGAGGCCAACGCCCTGCTGGCCGAGTTGGCCGGGGACGAGACCCTCCGCACCCTGGTGGTGACCGGCGCGGGCACCGGGTTCTGCGCCGGCTTCGACCTCGGCGAGTTCGAGACGGCAATGGCGGACCCGCCGGCCATGGAGGAGCTCTGGGCCAGCAGCGACGAATGGCACCGGCGCTGGCACGCCTTCCCCGTGCCGACGATCGCCGCCGTGAACGGCCCGGCGATTGCGGGCGGCTTCGACCTCGCGGTGCTCTGCGACATCCGGGTCGCGGGGCCGGCCGCCACCTTCGCCCACCCCGAGATCCGCTTCGGCGACGTGGTGTACGGGCCGCTGCGGGACCTGGTCGGTGGGGCCGTGGCCCGCGACCTGTGCCTGACCACCCGGACGATCGACGCGCCGGAGGCCTGGCGGCTCGGTCTCGTCCGCGAAGTGGCCGAGGACCCCGTCGCCGCCGCCCTGGCGCTGGCCGACGAGGTGGCGGCCAGCCCCCGGGACGTCCTCGTGCGCACCAAGGCCAAGATCGTGCGGATGTCCGGGATCAGCGAGGGCGGGACCCTGGACCTCTAGGTACTCTCGCCCGCGTGGGTTTCGCGGCGCTCGGCAAGGCCGGCGCCGCCGAGACCGAGTGTCACCACTGCTGCTCCACTCCGTCGCGCCGCCTCGCTCAGGCCGGGCCCGTCACCCACTAGAGGTCAGCGATCATCCGATTGACGATCATGTCGATGTCGTAGCGGTCGTCGGCACCGGGGAGCTCCTCGCGGTCGAAGGCGCCGAGCACCTCCTGACAGCGCTCGGCGGCGAACTTGCGGGAGTGGGCGTGGGTGACGATGACGAAGTCGCCCCGCTGGATGCCGGCCACCGCTCGGGCCGCCAGCTCGTCGGCGGGCATGCCCTGGTCGAAGAGCTGCTTGGCCATGTCGTGGCCCATGGCGTTCGTCCCGCCGGCGTCATCGGGCCGGTTGCGGTCCGCCTCCCACAGCCGGGTGCTGACCAGGCCGGGGCAGAGGACGCTGACCCCGACGAAGTCCGGTACCTCCCTGCGCAGCACGTCGGAGAAGGCGAGCACGGCGTGCTTGCTGGCCGTGTAGGGGGCGCTCATGGCGTTGGGGACGCCGAGGCTGTGCTCGGAGCCGGTCGTGACGATCCGGCACGGCGTGCCCTGCTCGACGAAGCGGCGACCGAACTCGACCATGCCGATGAACGGCCCGACCGCGTTCACCTCCAACACCCACCGCATCTCCTCCAGCGGGGTCTCGAGGAGCAGATTGGTGCCGACAACCCCGGCGTTGTTCCAGATCAGGTCGACCCCGTCCAGCGCTTCCCACGCCGTGTCGGCCAGCGCCCGCACCTCGTCGGGATCGGTCACGTCGCATCGGGCGGCGACGCCCCGGGGGCCGCGCTCGGTGACCGCCGCCGCCGTCTCCTCGGCGGCGGCGAGGTCGATGTCGGCGGCCAGTACGTCCATGCCCGCATCGGCCAACGCCAGGCAGAGGGACCGGCCGATGCCGCTGCCTCCCCCGGTGACCACCGCCGCCTTGCCCGTGAGATCACCCTGTAGCCCGGCCATGCCGCTCCCCTCGCAGGCCCCGGCGGGGCTCGGGCGGTCAACGTAGTGGTCTGCCACGATGGGCGGGTGACGATGACCGTGCCCTACACCCGAGGCCTGCACGAGGTGGGCGACGGGGTCTTCGCCTGGCTCCAGCCCGATGGGGGCTGGGGGTGGAGCAACGCCGGGCTGCTGCGGGGCGACGGCGGCTCGCTGCTGGTCGACACCCTCTTCGACCTCAGCCTGACCCGGGCCATGCTCGACGCCATGGCGCCGATCACCGCCACGGCTCCCATCGCCACGCTGGTCAACACCCACGCCAACGGCGACCACTGTTACGGGAACCAGCTGGTGACCGGTGCCGAGGTCATCGCCTCCGCGGCCTCCGCGGCAGAGATGGAGCAGTTGCCCCCCTCGACCCTCGGGCTGATGACGAGCCTGGACCTGGGCGACGCCACCAACCGGTACATCGCCATGGCGTTCGGCCCGTTCACCTTCGACGGCATCGAACCGCCCCATCCGGACCGCACCTTCTCGGGGGCGCTGAGCCTGGAGGTGGCCGGTCAGCCGGTGGATCTGGTCGAGGTCGGGCCGGCCCACACGGCGGGCGACGTGATCGTGCACCTCCCCGACGCCGCGACGGTGTTCACCGGTGACATCCTCTTCCACAACGGCACGCCGCTGATCTGGGACGGTCCGGTGCAGAACTGGCTCGCCGCCTGCGACCGGATCCTGGCCCTCGGCTGTGACGTGATCATCCCCGGCCACGGACCGCCGGCCGGTGCCCAGGCCGTGCGGGACACCGCCGCCTACCTCACCTTCGTGCGGGACGAGGCCACCGCCCGTCACGCCGCCGGACTGTCGGCCACCGAAGCGGCCTGGGACATCGACCTCGGCGCCTACGCCGACTGGGGCGAGTCCGAGCGCATCGCCCTCAACGTCGACGCCGTCTACCGGGAGATCGACCCGTCCTACGACACCCCCGGCGTCCTCCCCCTTTTCACCCTCATGGCCGAGATCGCCGACGCCCGCCCTTGACCACCCGTTCTGGTTGCGCCCCTCTGTCCTCCAGGGCCTGTCGCGAAATACCGGTGGTGCTCGCGTTCGGGGCGGGGAGTGTTCATGATGCTGGGATGGCGAGCGAGTTTCGGGTGCCGGATCGGGGTCAGCAGTTCTTGTTGCCGCCGGACATGGGCGAGTGGTTGCCGGAAGACCATGCGGTGTGGTTCGTGATCGGGCTGGTCGCCGAGTTCAATCTGTCGGGCTTCGAGGCCGGGTATCGCCTCGGGGGTCGGGGGCGGCGGGCGTGGGACCCGGCCATGTTGGTGACGTTGTTGATCTGGTCCTACAGCCAGGGGATGCGGTCCTCGCGTCGGATCGAGCGGGCCTGTGTGGAGAACGTTGCCTGGCGGGTGATCTGTGGCGGGGACGGCCCGGACCACTCCACGATCTGCCGGTTCCGTCAGGACCACCAGGCCGCGATCGAGGGCCTGTTGGTGCAGACACTGCTGGTCTGTGACCGTCTCGAGATGCTCCCGCTGGGGACCCTGGCGGTCGACGGCACCAAGATCGGTGCCGATGCCGGCCTGGACGGCAATCGACGGCGGGCCGGCCTGGAGGCCGAAGCGGCCCGGGTGATGGCCGAGGCCGCCGCCGCGGACGAAGCCGATCTCGACGCCGGCGGCCGGGTCCCGGCCGAGTTGGCCAGACCGGCCCGCCGCCTGGAACGGATCCGGGCCGCTCTGGCCGAGCTCGACACCGCTGAGGGCGGCGAGGACCCCGACGCGAGGGTCAATGTCGCGGACCCCGAGAGCCGGATCGTCAAGACCCGCGCCGGGTTCGTGCAGGGCTACAACGCCCAGACGGTGGTCGGTGACGGCCAGATCATCCTGGGCGTCACCGTCACCCAGGCCGCGAATGATTTCGGGTTGTTGTGCCCGATGCTTGACCAGGCCCGCACCAACCTGGCCGCGGCGGGCGTCACCCGCCACCCCGAGGTGGTCCTGGCCGATGCCGGCTACTTCGAGGTCGACGATGTCGCCGAGCTCGAGCAGGCCATGCCCGACACCACGGTGCTGGTCGCCACCGGCAACCGCCGCAACACCGTCACCGACCCGGGCCCTGACCCCGAAGCCCTCCACGCCGCCGCCGTCGCCGAAGCCGCCGCGGCCCGCTCGGCTGAACAGGCCCGACGGGCCGAGATCTTCGCCCACATCCACGCCACCGGCGGCGACATCCGGACCGTCCTCGACCAGCTCGGCCTGTCCCAGTCTCACGCCTACGCCGCCTACGCCGCCTGGCGCGAAGGCGGCGACAGCCACGCCGTCCCCGCCGCCACTCCCAAAGTCACCAAGAAGCCCTCCGAGAAGGCCATCGCCCGCTGGGCGATGAACACCCGACTCGCCCGACCCGAGAACCGGCACCGATACCGACAACGCGGCCACCTCATCGAAGGAACCTTCGCCGCCATCAAGACCCAGCGCGGCGGCAGCCGGTTCATCCGTCGCGGCCTCGCCGCGGTCAACACCGAGTTCCACCTCGACGCCATCGCTCACAACACCCTCAAGATCATCGACCAGCTCGCCCCCCAGCCCGCCTGAACCCGAATCCGTCCTCACGCGCCCGGCCATGGCCACACCCGACCACCACCCCCAGCCACCCCCCACGACCGGAGCGGAAAGAACGACAGGCCCTCCACGACAGAGGGGGATGACCAGAATCAGCTAGCACCCGTTCTGGTTCCTCCCCTGTGTCCTCCACGACAGAGAGGGATGACCAGAACGTGTCGGGTCAGGGGGTGGGGGCGTAGCGGCGGAGGTTGACCTTGCCGTTGGTGTTGCGGGCGGGGAGGTCGTTGGCCAGGCCGATCCATCGGCCGGCCAGGGGCGGCACGGCCAGTCCGAAGCTGATCTGCTGGTCGGGCGAGCCGCTGGTCAGGGTCCGCCGCAGACGCCAGGTCGAGGCCCGCACCATGGCGGGGTCGCTGCGGCCGTTGCCGTCCCAGTCCCCCACCACCGGGATGTCGTTGGGGTGGCCGAAGGTGAAGGTGGCGAAGGGCGGGCCGGTCGAGTTGCGGTTGCGGACCCGCCAGACGTTGCCGTCGACGGTCCCGACCGTGTCGGTCCCGTCCCCGTTCCAGTCGCCGACGACAGGACGCTGGTCGGCCGCCCCGAAGCCGAAGATGGCCACGGGCGGGCCGGCGCTGTTGCGGTTGCGCACCAACCACTGGTTGCCCCGCACGACGCCGGGGGTCTCGGTGCCGTTGCCGTCCCAGTCGCCGCAGACGAACCGGTCGCCGACGTCGCCGTAGAGGAAGCGCACCGCCGGACCCCCAGAGCGCAAGTCGTTGCGCAGGCGCCACTCGTTGCCCCGGATCACGCCGGGGGTCTCGCGCCCGTCACCGTTCCAGTCACAGGCGAGGACCTTGTCACCGACCTGGCCGACGTCGACCCGCAGGGACTCGGGCCCCGCGTCCCGCACCGAGACGCCGTGGCGGCTGCCCGCGGCCGAGCGCTCGCCCGACACCGGCCAGGTGTTGTGGCGGCAGCCGTTGAGGCCCTTGGACTGCTGCTGCATGACCGGGGCGGCCAGGCCGGAGCCGGGGCAGCTGGCGTGGCCGAAGCCGAGCCAGTGGCCCGTCTCGTGGTTGACCACGTAGTGCCGGTAGCTGTCGAGGGAGGCGCCGGCGGTCCGCCACGAGTCGGTGGCCTGCTGCCACCGGGTCTGGTTGATGATGACGTTGCGCCCCACCCGACAGGACCACATGCTGCTGCAGGGGTAGCCGAACGACGGCAGGGTGCCCGCCTCGGCCAGGTAGACGGTGAAGTCGCCCCCGCTGCTCACCTGACGGAACTCGATGGCCCCGCCGAGGGACCATCCCCGAGGATCGTTCAGCGTCTGGGCCACGTGGAGGGCGAAGTACCGGGTGTCGGCGGTGACCGTGCCCCGGGTGGCCAGCGTGTACGTGTAGGTCCGGTCCTGGGTGGTGGTCTCCGGCCCCGACCGCTCGGGGCCGGTCTGCTCGGGGATCGGCGTCGGCCCGATGCTCGGGTCGGCCCCCGCCTGCTCCGCCGCCACGAGGGACACCACACCGATCAGGACCGCCACAACCACCGTCATCCCCCGCATCGCCCGCCGACGGTAACTGGGGCGCCGGCAGGAGGCCGAGCGCCCGTCCAGGCGAACGCACGCGCGTAGGTCAAAAGAATCACAAATAGTGGTTGACCAACTACTCCATGTGGCGCATAGTGGGCATCGCACACACACAACGGACACCCCGGAACGCTACGCCAGGTTGGTCCCATGAATGACACCGACAGGCTGGACCTGACGGTTGCCGCCGATCCTGCTGCCCCCGCCATCATCCACGCCGAGCTCCGCCGTTGGCTCGGACGCGTGGGAGTGCGAGGCTGGGTCGTCGACGACCTGTTGGTCGCCAGCGACGAGATCTGCTTCGAGACGATCCTCATGCCCACGGTCACGAGGATCGAGGTCCACGCCTCGCTCCACGAGGGCGTGGTCCACATGGACATCACGTCTGACCGCCGCCTGCGACGGGAGCTGCGGATGGTCCCGTGGGTCACCGGTTTGGAGGTGGTCGACGACCTCGGCCCCGAGCTCGGCCTCGCCTACCAGGTGGCCGACACCTTCGCCGTGCGCACTTTTCCCGACCACACCACCGTCGAGCTGACCAAGGTCCTCGGGTAGTCCCACCCACCAGCAGCGGCCGCGTCCCGGGCATCCCGCCCGCCGGGGGCGCGGTCGCTGCGCGTTCTGGCACCGGATTCCCGTGCCCTGACCCCGGAATCCGGTGCCAGAAGCCAGTCAGGGGGCGGAGGCGACCTCGACCCGGTCGCGGCCGAGCTCCTTCGCCTGTTGCTCGGCGGCGAAGGCCCGCCCGAAGAGTTCGAGCGGCGCCTCGGCGCCGGTGTGGGTGGCGACGCCGAACGATGCGGTGACGCCGGTGGGGGCGGCGGGGAGGTACAGCTGCTTGATGGTGGCCCGGGCCAGATCGGCGCGGGACGCGGCTACGCGGAGGTCGGCCCCGAGCAGGATCAGGAGGAACGCATCGCTGCCGATCGTCATCACCATGTCCAGCGGGCGGATCAGCTCCCTCAGCGTGTGGCCGACCGCCCCGAGCGCCTCGTCGCCCGCCGTATCGCCGTAGTTGTCGTTGAACACGTGGAACCGGTCGAGGTCGGCGAGCACGATCGACAGCGGGACCTGCGCCGGAACGAACTCCGCCGTCACCACGTCGACTGCAGCGGCGTACCGGTCCTCGCTGTACCCGAGCAGTCCGGTCCGAGGATCCCGCGGCAGGCCCCGGCGGACCCGCTCTGCGGCCCGCAGGATCAGCTCGTCCTGCGCCGTCAACCGATCGTCACCGCCCCTCGAGTTCATCCCGAACCCGAGTGTGCCAGCCCGACGGAACCCGCGCCCGGACCCGAGCCCAAGAGGATTCCTGCCGCCGGATCGGCAACCGCCAGACGAGGGTCGCCGTCCGGCCCGACGAGGTGGACCGTGATCAGCTCTGGCGGGTGAAGGTACTCGTCTCGTACAGGGCGGACTGGAAGACCTCTTCCGGGATGCCTTCGAACGGCGGGAGGGTCGAGTTGACGAACTCGAGCGTGAGCGTGTCGCCGTCGAGGGACCACCGGTACGTGTTCGCGCCGTCGGAGTGCGTGAAGACGACCTGATCGCCTTCCACCGCGTACTCGGCGTCATAGTCGATCTCGACCCGGGGCCCACCGTCCGTCTCGCCGTAGAGATCCCACTCGCCATCGCCGATGTCGAGGATCAGCTCGGTGGATGGGGCCTCGATCGGGTTGCGTGGTCGAAACTCGTCCAACCACTCCTCGAGGCCGTGTTCACCGACGCTTGCCTCGGCCTCGGCCGGGGTGATCGGACCGGTCTGGTAGATCCCGTCGAGCGGTGTCGCCGGGGTCGACGTCTGCTCGGTCGTAGGCGACTGTTCCGTGGTCGACGAGGCCTCGGTGTCGTCATCCGAGCTGCAGCCGACCAGTGGGATCACGAGGCCGGTCATCACGGCCAGGAGCCGACCAGCGGTTGTCGCGACCATCGTGCCCCCCAGCATGGGTTCGAACACACGCTCGCGCCGTTACGGCGCCGCCGCAAGGGTGGCCAAGGGAATCACGAGCCAGCCCCCGCGCTCGACGGGGGTCGATGGCAGCCCCAACGGGGTTCGAACCCGTGTCTCCACCTTGAGAGGGAGCGGCATTGGCGCCCCGGCGGCGGACGCCAGAGCGAGGCCGCTGCGGTAGCGCCTTCGCGTCTGCGCTGGTCAGCGCCATGTTCGCGGCTCCGTTGTCGTCGCGGTGGTTGACCGTTCGGCTGGGCAGTGGGCACAATTCGGGCACAACCTGCTCGAGGCTCGCAGGTGTCCGGCGGATCGAGAGCTTCCTCCCCATCGACGGGCGCGCCTGGCGCCCGGGAGGAAGTCCCGCCATGGCTGGCCACCGCCGCCGCAAGCCGCTCGTGTCCTACGAGTTCGGCACCCGCATCTACGCGCCCTCCGCGGGCGAGACCCGCTACCGGGTCGTCACGACCGATCCCGACGGCCATCGGGTGTTCTACAAGTTCTCGACCGAGGACGCCGCCCGACGGCGAGCCCGTGAGCTCGAAGGCCGCCTGTCATCCTCGGTGCTGCTCCCCGGTCGGGCGAACGCCCCGACGACGGTCGGCCAGCTGATCGACCGCTACCTCCGCAGCCTGTCGTCGCGCTCGACCCGTTACGCCGAGCGCCAAGAGTACCTCCTCCGCATGTGGGTCCGGCCTGTGCTCGGCGAGCTCTCGCTCGCGGGGTGGACCCCATCGGATTCCGAGGCCGTGCTCGACCGAGCCCGCGGCGCCCTCGCCCCGTCGACGGTGCAGAACGTGGGCTCGGCGATGCGGGCCCTGGTGACCTTCGCGTTCAAGAATCGGTGGATCCCTCGGGAGGGGGACCCGATGTGGATGGTCCGCTACAGCCCCACCGCCGAGGTCCAGGGGCAAGCGGTCGGGTTCGTGGCCCGCTCGTCGCTACCGACCGATGGCGATTGTCGTCGCCTGTTCGACGCCCTCGACGCCGCCGGGCACCGTCAGTGGTCGCTGGCGATGAACCTGAAGCACCGGAGCGGCGTGCGATGGGGCGAGCTCATCGCCCTGCGGCCCGCCGACCTCGACTTCGACGGCAACCGGGTGGTGCGCATCCACCGGGCGGTCGAGCAGTCCCGCCAGGGCGTCGCCATCAAGACCACCAAGAACCGCCAGCGTCGGGTGTCCACGTTCCCGGCCAGCCTTGCCGAGCCGCTCCGGGAGTGGGCGGAACAGACTGAGCTCATCCGCGGCCACGAGGGCCTGTTGTTTCCGGGCAACGACGGCGGATTCGCGAACCGGCGCACGTTCCAACGGATCTGGGCCCGAGCCGCCCGGGATGCCGAGTGGCCGATGAAGCGGACGACCGCCGCTGTCTGGCACCCCCACGACCTCCGCCACGTCGCCGCGTGCTGGCTCCTCTTCGATGTCGGCCTCGACGCCGCGGTGGTGAGCATCCTTCTCGGCCACGCCAACGCCGCCTTCACCCTCAGCCGCTACGTGGGCGTGAGGGGAGACCTCATCGTTGTCGCCACAACGGCAACCGAGGGCTGGTGAACAAGAGGCTGTAGCGACTCCGCACTTGGATTGTTCCCAGCCTTGACGAATCGGCCGACGACGCATTCCAGTCGGCGTCGCCTGTGTGACACGGTGCTCGCGGCACCATGACGAGCTTCGGATACACGCACGAACATCGCCAGGTCGTTGGGACTGGCGAGCCGGTTTCGCCGCGCTCCGAGAATCGTTCGGGTCACGCGGTACACGCTGCATTGTGACACTGCCACCCCATCAGAGCGCAGCATCGCCCAGATCTTGCGGTGGCCCCATGCTGACCACTCATGGGTCTGTTCGGCGGCCATCGCCTCGACATCGTCGACCACCGTGGCGGGAGAGCGGCGCACCTATCGGCCGGCGAGATGGGCGTCCCGCTACGAATACCAGGTGGAGCGGGGGATCCCGAGGCGGGCACAGAACCGAGCGACGCTCATCGCGCCCTCGGCCCGGATCACCTCGAGGTCCGCGTACCCGGGTACAGAGCCCCCCCCCTTTGCGCCACACCCGCAGCTCCACATAGGCCTCGCCCAGCGCGAGGGTCAGCTCGTCGATCTGGGCCTGCAGCTCGGCCTCCCGCCTCGATGCCGGCGCCCAGGCGTTGTCGCCCCGGACCAGGCCCTCCCGGCCGCCGTCGGTGAACTGCTTCAACCAATTCGACACCGTCGTCTGCGACAACTCCAGCCGCCGGGGCCGCCTCGACCTGGGTCATCTCCACGCTGATCACCACCGAGAGCTTCTCCTCGGGGGCTACGGATCGGCGTAGGTCCCACTCGACCTCCCGACACCCACCTATGACTTTCCGGTCTCTAAGAAAGGCTGACAACAGGTGTGCTCAACCTTTGCGCTATGTCGCGTGCCCACGGCCACCTCGCCGAACCAGGTTCGACGGCTGACGCCGAAGATCCTACGGCGGGGCATTTCCTCCATCTGATATATAAGCAGCCATCTTTCGCTGGGCATCCGGATGGAAATGCATGTACGACCACGTCTGCAGGGCCATGGCTGCCGACACTCGAGACTCTTTCTCGTCGTGAGACTGAGGCGAGTGCACCCAGCCCTTCGCCGCACTGAGCACAAATACGTCGTCGAGACTCGGACCAGCGAGGCGGCTCAACACGATTGCCCCGACTCGCGACTCCTCGAAATGCAGCCATTCCAAAAGTTCGGAGTAGCTGCACTCCATCGACAGGTCCGGCGTCCGCTTTCTCGGTCTCTCTACTACGACACACGCGGCACCGCCCGGACCCAAGTCTAGGTAACAACGATCCCCCCCGATCGGCGAGCCAGTCACCTTGCACTCAAGTAACACTCGGAGACCAGGTTCAATATCAGAAGTCTCAAGTGTGCCGCCGACGAGCCAGCCAAAACAGTTGAACTCAACCCACCGGCCATAACCTGTTTCGGTCGCGCACACTATAGCGTCCACCGCTTCGGACGATATCCCGCTGAAGGGTCGCCACCACGGCAACAGATCTTCGGGAAACTGAACTCGGATGTCTGGCGACGATGCGGGGCCCTGTCTCACCACAGCGTCGCCTACGGAGTATTCAAGGGCGTATACGGCTGACCCGAACCGAAGCTCCACCACAAGCGGACCATTTCGGTGGTGGCTCTCCAAACTCGGTTGAAGCGAATCAGGTGCACCGCGACGCTCGGTACCGACCATTTCTAGCCCCACATCCCGCCGTAGATGGCGGAAACCAATCGCTGCCGTGTGAAATCCATATCCCCCTGGCTGGGAAGTGCTCCGTTCATATAGACCGACACGCTTAGGGACTTCAACGGATCGTAGAACGCGAATGCGCTGGTGATTCCCGCAGTGTGCCCAAATGCGTTTGCGGTGGGCATGGCACCAAATCCATGACTTGCCAATGAGCCCATGAACCCCCCGACGAAGGTGCAGGTTCTTCCCAGCCGGTGGTCGAAGGTCTCGTCGCGCCGATGGCTCAGCAGGTCGTGGAGGCCCGCCGCCGAGAGCCCCAGGTCGCTGCAGTGGCCGCGGGTATAGAGGTGACCGACGTGCCGGTACCACTCACCGACGCTCTGCGCAGATGTGAGGGCCCCTGTCGCCAAGCCCAGCGTTCGCAGTTGAGAAGGAAGGCGTTCTGATAGCAACGGCACTGCCGATCCCCCCCGCATGGCAACCGGGACTCTTAGCCGTGAGCGGGCCGCATCACCGGGTGGCGAGAACATGAGAGATGCTTGAATCCTCTTTGGCAACGCCATAGAGACGACTGACTGCAGAAGCTCTTGACCACCTGCCTGAAGGACTGTCAATACCAACAGTGTCCAGGCAGCGACTTCGGAGTAGCCAACCGTTTCATCGGAATAGCCCGACCAGATTAGGTCCTGGCGCTCATCCTCGGAGGCAAGCCTCCAGTCTGCCAAGGTCGGATAGGTCAACCCCGCCGCGTGGGTAAGAAGCCCCCCGACCGTCGGAAGTGCTTCACGGTCCGACCCGCCCGGCCACAGGTCAACCGTGCCGTCGAAGCTGAGGTATCCCTGTTCCACCGCAGCCGCCACTGCTAACGCCAGGACAGGTTTCGAAAGGCAGTACGATGAATGAAGGTGGGAGGTGCTCATAGGACCCTTCGAACTTCTACCCCAGGCAGCATCGACGAGGACATCATCCTCGTGGGCAACATACATTTGCAGACCATCACAGAACACTCGACGAGCCGTAAGTTCTGATACGACCTCGTCGAGCCCGTCAATGGCGATACGACCGACCGGCATCTCGATCCTCAGTCTCCCTTCATTTCGCGTCGCCCCTCGATGTCGCCCGTACAGCCTCGAGCCCCGAGCGCATCCAGCGTACTTCACCTTTTACGAAAAGAACGGCTCCCCCAGATTGTCAAGACGACGGATGTCCTCCGCCGCCAGACCAAACGCTTCCAAGCGAGCAAGAGGAACGCTTGTGGGCGCCGGGAGCGGCGTTAATCGTCCCGTCGCCGACTTCTCAACGCCAAACCTGTCTGCCAGGTCGCATCCAACTTTGACAGGATTCGCGATCAGGTCTCTATAGTCGAGATCCACTACCTCGACGTTACTCGGAGGCGCCTTGAGCGCATCTACCGCTCTCGGAATCGATAGCTCCAGATTGGACAGCCACTCGGCTCCTATCGCGTGCCTGTCCGTCGAACGGGCAAACAGCGCACGAGAGGCAGCCACGAGGTTCAGAAGCGACCGAACGACGGCACTTGCGTCGCGTCTGATGTGAATGAGAGTCAACTCAACCTCTGCGGTCATTTCGAAGAGCTCTCGATATGCATAGAAGTGCATCGGAGACTTGAGGAGCAGCATTGAGCTGCCGGTTCGGTAAGTATCGTATAATCGCGAGATCATTGATCCCCAATACGTGTATGTGTCCTGGAATCCATCTCTAAGTGTCTCCGACCAATACTCCTCACCTAGGTCAAACATCACTACCGTTTGCAGGCAAGCCAGCGAATGTTGTAGCAGGGGCGTACACTCCTCCTGAGGAAGGTCCGTTGGGTGCATTGCAGCGACTGCTGGCCCGACCGCTCTTAGGAGTTCGTACCGCTGCATGGAGGCGAGCTCTGCTGTGGCCCGTGTTGCCGCCAGGGGTTCAAAGGCCATGCCGGGCGACAAAGTGAAGGCGGGAAGCGCCGCGGCCAGGACGCTATGCAAGAGAGTTGTGCCAGTACGAGGAAGTCCGCCGATGACGACGAGTCGATCGAACTGAGGGCCGAGCACCTGAGCTTCGTGTAGGCGACCATATCGAGCGGCGCTGTTACCAATTTCGGCTCTCATAGCCAATCTGCCGACGGCCGAAAGGTTTCCGTGCTGCTCTAAAGCACGGCCAAGCACGCCTGCTCGGCGAGAAAAGCGCTCGCACTGTCCGCAATGACTCGAGTTGACAGCGGCATTTACAACGAGATCAACTTCCGCTTCGGGGCCTATTTCCATCGACCGTCAACTACTGCGGGCGTGAGTGGTCCGACCACTTGCGGGGAGGATCCGTTGCCTAGGCGCTACCGTAGGTCTCCCTAAGGCGGACCATCATGGTGACCCGAAGCAGATCCGCAGACCCAGCTGCCGGCTGAGCTCAGTCACGCGTTGGAAAGCGTCGCTGTTGGCCATTGCTCGACCGGTTATCGAGGAGCCCTCCGCTTGGGCTGCGGAGTCCGCTCGATCCAGCTCAGCCCAAAGGGCGTTGTAAGCCTCCTCGGCCGTATCGGTGAATTGAGTCCACAGTTCAGAGACGCTGGCCTCCGAGGCGCGTAGCAACCGGAATTGTTCAACTTGGCTTGACATCACTTCGAGTTGCACTCTGAACGCCTCGGTCCGGCTAGCTTCCGAATTCATTTCATCCTGCAATGTGAAGTCCCGTGCGGCTAGCTCGGCTTGGTAGCTAGTGAACTCGCAAATTGCGTCGGCCGTCCGCGCCAGCGCTTCCGCACTGAGTGGTTCGGTTGGAAGTTCTGGGCGATCCACGACATCGACCTCGGGTGGTAGTCGGGGGTCGGTACGTATCGACTCGTCGCCATCGTGGGCTGAAATGCTCTGTGCGCCTAGGACAAGCGCGCCACCTGCTACGAAAAGGACGGCTAGGACCCCAGCGTTTCGAATCGCACTGCTAGACGCGCTCGAACGCTTTGACACAGGCAAGCCTCCTACTTGGCGCATGTTATCGAACTTATCGGGCCATTTCGAATGCCCGAGAGGGAGTTGCCGTGAGTCGCCTCCCAATCACCATGACCGCGGTAACCCCAAGTGCCCCCTTTGCAGACGACGCCAGCCGACAGGGCAACGACAGGGCCGTTTGAGGTTGAGTGGTCATTTGGTACGGCAAACTCCCAAGGGAAGTCGTGTGTTAATCGATATTGGACCCAGAGGCGGCTAGTCATGAAGTCTGGCAGCCCACCGTCGCCGTAGCAATTTACATAGCCGACCACGCCTACCGCGTTGAACGCCGGAACGTAGCTAGGAGCGCCTGGCACCGACATTCCACAGATGACTGTCCCGGGCTGAGTGAGCCGTCTCGCTCTTGCGAATGCGGATGGCTGTGGAAACGCAAGTACAAGAGTAAGGACAAGCCCGACCAATGGGACAAATCGAGTGCGTGAGCTAGGCCGCATCGTGACAACGCCCCTCGGAGGTCAGCCGGTTCAAGCGAGGGTAGGCATGGGTGGGGAAGGCTGTCAAGATTTCCTGCCCGTAGCGAGGCGTCGGTCCTGCAGCTGCTGATCTCGAGTTCGAAAGTGCCGCGATCTGGTGCCCGGTATGGGCGAAACTTCGGACGCAGTCAGAGCCGAGCGTCAGTTGGTCCGTGGTCGTGGCGGATTCAATGAGACGGGTGAGGGTGGCTCGTCCTCGCTGGGCTTTCGCCATGATCCCTTGGCGGGCGGCGCAAGATGAAGGCGTCCGTGTCAACCCGGGCCAACTCGGAGGCAACTGCATCCCGGGGAGCGATCAGCGATCGGCCACACACTTGCACCGGGGGTGTCCCGCTGGCGTCCCGGTGTGCAGCGGGAGGTCGAGCGGGAGACGCGGCAGGAGGTCGCCCGTAGCGGCTCGGTGGCCTCGCCAAGAGAATTCGTGGATCGCCGCGCGGTACCCGGGGCCTCGCGAGGCCTTACTGGGTGTGCTCAGCATCGCGAAGTTCTCCTCGGCGCCCGACCCCGCCGCGTACTACCTCGAGGTCATCGCCAATGAGCGCGACGACTACTACGTCGCGTCGGGTGAGGCGCCGGGCCGTTGGATCGGGGCCGGCGCGGAGCGACTCGGCCTGACCGGCGAGGTGGACCCCGAGGCCCTGCGGGCGGTGCTGGAGGGTCGGGACCCGGCCTCGGGCGAGCCGCTGATGGGGTGGCGGAAGGTGCCGGGGTTCGACCTGACGCTGTCGGCTCCGAAGTCGGTGTCGTTGCTGTGGGGCCTCGGCGAAGAGCGTCAGGCCGCCGAGGTCGCGGTAGCGCACGACGCGGCGGTCCGTGCCGCGGTGCGGTACCTGGAGGACGAGGCGTGCGTCGTCCGGCGGGGTCGGGGCGGCGCCACTCACCTTCGAGGAGGCGGGCTGGTATCGGCCGCGTTCCGGCATCGCACCAGTCGGGAGGCGGACCCGCACCTGCACACGCACCTGGTCACGGCGAACATGACGCTCGGCCCGGACGGACGGTGGAGCGCCCTGCACACTGCTGCGATCTACCGGCACGGTCGTACCGCCGGGTTCGTCTACCAGTCGGTCCTCCGCAGAGAACTGGCCGACCGTCTCGGGGTTCGCTTCGCACCGTCCGTGCCGGGGGTGGGTGAGGTGGTCGGGATCTCCAAGCATCTCCGGCGGGCGTTCAGCCGCCGCCGGATCGAGATCGAAGCGTCGATGGCCGAGCACGGCGCGCACTCAGCCCGGGGCGCGCAAGCGGCAACGCTCGACAGCCGTCCCGCGAAGCCGGAGCCGGTGGACGAGCAGGTGTTGCGTCAGGAGTGGCGCCGACGGGCAGCGGAGGTTGGGTTCACCGGTGCGGTCCCGACCGGCCGAAACGTTCCGGTCGTGGCCGGCGACGATCAGCTCGGAACGCTGCTCACCGAGCAGGACGCCACCTTCGACCGCCGCCAGGTGATCCGGGCAGTCGCCGAGACCTCCATCCAAGGACTCAGCTATGACGCCATCCGGGAGCGAGCCGACGGATTCCTGGGCGGTTCGGCGGTGGTCGAGGTCGCCTCGGGCTGCTGGACGACTCCGGAGATGCTGGCGCTCGAAGCCGATGCTCTCCGCCGAGCGCTGGCAGGACCTGCCACCGTCGCGGTCGATCAAACAGCCCTGGTGCGAGCGGTTCGGGCGCGGCCGTCGATCAGTGTCGAGCAGGCCCTGGCCGTCAAGCGGGTGACGGTGACCGATGCGCCGGTGGCGGTGATCGTCGGTCACGCGGGCACCGGCAAGACCTTCGCCCTCGACGCCGCCCGCGAGGCCTGGCACAACACCGGCCTCCGGGTCCGGGGCGCTGCCCTCGCGGCCAGGGCGGCCCGGGAGCTCCAGGCCGGGTCGGGCATCCCGAGCCAGACCATCGCCTCCCTGCTCCGAGACCTCGCCTCCGGCCGGGACCGGCTCTACCGAACCGACGTCCTGGTCCTCGACGAGGCCGGCATGGTCGGCACCCGCCAGCTGCACCGCCTCATCGACCGCACCACGAATGTCGGAGCGAAGCTCGTGCTCGTCGGTGACACCAAGCAGCTCGCCGAGATCGAAGCCGGCGGTCTGTTCGCCGCGCTCGCCCGGCGCCTCGGACACGCCGAGCTGACCGAGAACCGCCGCCTCACCGATCGAGCCCAGCGGGCCACCGCCAACGCGCTGCGAGACGGCCACATCGACCGAGCTCTCCGACGCATGGAGCGGAGCGGATCGCTCACCGTCGACCACAACGCCGACCGTATCCATGCCCGGATGGCCGAGGATTGGTACGCCAGCCACGCCGCCGGTCGCCACGCCGTCATGCTGGCCCTACACCGCAGCGACGTCTCCGACCTCAACCAACGAGCACGGGTCCACCTCATCGCCAACGACCGCCTCGGACCGGTCGTCCTCGACTCCGACGACCTGGAACTCCGGATCGGGGACCGGGTCCTGGCGCTGCGCAACGACCACAAGGTCGGCATCGTCAACGGCACCATCGGCACCATCACCGGAGCCGACCAGGATGCCGTCCAGATCGAGACCGGCGACGGCCAACGCGTCGCCATCCCCATCGAGTACGTCGCCGCCGGGCACCTCACTCACGGCTACGCCATGACCATCCACAAGAGCCAGGGCATGACCTGCGACGTCACCCTCGTGCTCGGCGACGACACCCTTCACCGCGAGGCCGGCTACACCTCGATCACCCGAGGCCGACAGCGCAACCACGTCTACGCCGTCGCCACCCAAGAGACAGCAGCCCGACCCACCGAGGACCTCCGCCGAGCCCTCGCGGTCAGCACCGCCAAGCAGATGGCGCATGACCGCGGAGGCCTCGGCCTGTGACGACCCGGCCGCGGAAGGGCGCAACGTGGGGACAACTGGGCACAAGATGGGCACAAACGAGGCGGCACGGGCAAGTCCGGCTCAGCACTGGTTGGTACTCGTTGGCATTGGCCGACCGAGCCCGAAAACGACGAAACCCCTGGTCGGGAGGCCGTTTCCGGCGCTCACCAGGGGCTTCGTTTCGTGGCAGCCCCAACGGGGTTCGAACCCGTGTCTCCACCTTGAGAGGGTGGTGTCCTAGGCCACTAGACGATGGGGCCTCGTGGCGACGGCCCGGTGAGGCTATCGCCGGCGCTCGGGGGGAAGGACTCGAACCCTCAACGACTGGACCAGAACCAGCTGTGTTGCCAATTACACCACCCCCGATCGGTGGGACCGTCGAGGGTAGCGGCTCGACCCGGCGGGCCGTCAGCCGTTCGTGTTGTTGACCGTGTCGTCCAGGTTCATCAGGCGGCGGTAGCCGAGCACCCGGCCCACGGACACGGCTGCGGTCTCCCGCACCATCGCCCGCAACTCCGCGGCGCCGGTGACCGGGCTCTCCGTGGTGGGCGACACGAAGGCCTCGAGGCCGACCTCGCTCGCGATCTCCTCCAGGCGCTTGGAGTGGAACGGGTCCGACACGATCATCACGTCATCGATCCCGTCCTCCTCGAGGAAGCGGGCGCTGGCCGCCAACGACTCCCACGAATTGCGGCCCTGGACCTCGAGGCGCAGGGCCTCCTCGGGCACCCCGTGCTCCTGCAGCCAGAGGGCGCCGGCCTGGGCCTCGCTGAACTCGTCACCCTCCAGACGGCCGCCGGTGACGACGACCACGTCGGACAGGCCCTGCTCGTAGAGCTCGCGGCCGTGCTCGAGGCGCGCCTCGAACACCGGCGACGGGTCGCCGTTGTACTGGGCGGCGCCCATCACGACGATGGCGCCGGCCTCCTGAGCCTGATCGTCCCGGGACGCCTGCCAGACCTGGACGAACGTACCGCCCACGTAGAGCACGAGGACGAGGACCACGCCCAGTGCGATCTTCCAGCCGAGCCGGAACCAGCGGGGGCCGGGGCCGGGCACGTCAGAGCCTCGCTCGTGCCGCCCGTAGCCGCCGCAGCGTCTCGTCGCGGCCCAACAGTACCAGCCCCTCGAACAGCGGTGGGCCCACGGTCCGCCCCGTGACCGCCACCCGCACCGGCGCCTGGGCCTTGCCCAGCTTCAGCTCGAAGCGCTCCTCGCCGAGGAGCCGCAGCGTCTCCTTGAGGGCCTCGGCCTCCCAGTCGACGGTGTCGTAGGCCGCTATGACGGCGTCGAGCAGGTCGGCGGCGGGGACCTTGCCCGCCATCGCCTTCGCCCAGGACTCGGGGTCCTCGGGGGGCTCGGGGAGGAACAGCCAGTCGACCTGGGCGGGGATGTCGGACAGCAGCTTCAGCCGCTCCTGCACCAGCGGGGCGACCTCATGCCAGACAACTGCGTCGAAGCGGTCCGCGGACCAGGGGACGTCGTCACCCGTGACCCAGGGCTCGGCTGCCGCGAGGAACGCCTCCGGCGACAGACGACGGATCCACTCGCCGTTCACGTGCTCCAGCTTCTTGAGGTCGAAGAAGGCGGCGCCCTTGACCACGTCCTCGATGCGGAACAGGTCGACGATCTCGTCCATGGGCCGGACCTCGACGCCGTCGGGCGGGCCCCAGCCGAGCAGGGCGAGGTAGTTGGCCATGGCCTGGGGCAGGTAGCCCCGGTGGACGTAGTCGCCGACGGCGACGTCGTCCTTGCGCTTGGAGAGCTTCTGACGCTGCTCGTTCACCAGCAGGGGGAGGTGGGCGTACAGCGGGTCGTAGTCCATGCCCAGCAGCCGCCGGATGAGCATGACCCGGGGCGTCGAGCTGAGCAGGTCCTCGCCCCGGACGATGTGGGTGATCCCCAGGTCCGGGTCGTCGACGGCGTTGGCCAGTAGGAAACCCGGGGTGTCGTTGCGCCCCCGCCAGATGACGAAGTCCTCGATGTCGGCGTAGTCGAAGGTGACGTCGCCCCGGATGAGATCCCGGATCTCGGCCGTGCCCTCGGGAACGCGGACGGCCACGCCGAGGCCGGGCTGCAGGGTCGAGCCCGGCCGCTCGTTCTTGTCGTCGTCGATCAGGTAGGCGGCACCGTCGGCCAGCAGCTTCTCGCAGGCGGTCCGGTAGAGGTCCCGGCGGTCGGACTGGTAGATCGGGCCCTCGTCCCAGTCGATGCCGAGCCACTCGAGCGACTCGAGAATGGCACTGATCAGCTCCGGCCGGCTGCGCTCCTCGTCAGTGTCCTCGATGCGCAGGACCACCGTGCCCCCCTGGTGGCGGGCGAAGAGCCAGTTGAACAGCGCCGAGCGGGCCCCACCCACGTGCAGGTAGCCCGTGGGCGCCGGCGCGAAGCGGACGCGGGGACCGGATGTCACCCGCCGAGGGTACCGGCGCCCTCCCGGCCCCTCCCCGTCGCTACCAGGGCATCGCCACACCGCCGTTGGGGCGGAGGATCTGGCCGGTCATGAACTTGCTGGCATCGGAGGCGAGGTAGAGCACGGCGTAGGCGATGTCGTCGGGCTCGCCCACGGTGCGCAGCGGGGCGCCCTTCGCCATGCGGGCGGTGACCGCGGCCTTCGCCTCCTCGTCCTCGGTGCCGTCCTCGGCCACCCAGGCCCGGTCGGTCATGCCGGTGACGATGTAGCCCGGGGCGACGGCGTTGACCCGGACGCCCTTCGGCCCGATCTCGGTGGCCAGGACCTTCGTCAGCTGGACGAGGGCGGCCTTGGCCATCCCGTAGCTGACAAGGCCTGGGGCCGGTTGGTCGACGGCCGCGGACGCCATGTTCACGATGCTGCCCGTGCCCTGCTCGACCATCACCCGACCGGCGGATTGGCAGCCGAAGAAGACACCCTTGAGGTTGACGGCGAGCACCCGGTCGAGGTCGGCCTCCTGGGTGTCGAGCACGGGTGAGGTGTGGATGATCCCGGCCACGTTGGCCATGACGTCGAGTCGTCCGTAGCGATCCACGGCCACATGGATGAGCGCCTCCACCTGCTCCCGGTCCGTCACGTCGATGGGCACGACGTCGGCCCGGCCGCCGGCGCCCGTGATGTGGTCGGCGGTGATCGTGGCGCCGTCCTCGTCCCGGTCGGCGCAGACGACGGTGGCACCGGCCTCCGCCATGCGCTCGGCCGAGGCCCGGCCGATGCCGCTGGCCGCTCCCGTGACGATGGCGACCCGGCCGGTGAGATCGAAGGCGTTCACGCCGCTCGACCGTAGTCAGCGGGCCAGGTGGGCGATGGCGGTGACGCCGTCGTAGACGTCCGTGAAGCGGGTGGTCAGCGGGGAACAGCCGAGGCGGAGCAGGTCGGGCTCCCGGAAGTCGGTGATCACGCCGTCGGCCATCAGGTCGTCGACGAGGCGTCGGGCCTCGGGGTGGCGGATCGACACGTGACCGCCCCGCCGGTCCGCGTCCCGGGGCGTCGGCGACTCGAGGCCGTGCTCGTGGCACAGGTCGAGCGCCAGCGCGGTGAGGGCCGACGCCTTGGTCCGGACGGCGCCGATGCCGGCGTCGGCCACGACCCCCGCCGCAGCCTTCACCGCGGCGATGCCGACGATCCCGGGCGTGCCGATCAGCAGGCGGCCGATGTCGGCCCGGGGCGCGTACACCGACGGCATGGCGAACTGGTCGTTCCGGCCGAACCAACCCCAGATGGGCTGGTCGATCCGGGGCTGCAGGTCACGGGCCACATAGGCGAATCCCGGCCCGCCCGGCCCCGAGCCCAGGAACTTGTACGAACAGCCGACGGCCAGCTCGACGCCCGCACCCTGCAGACCCATCTCCAGCACGCCCACCGCGTGGGACACGTCCCAGATCACCAGCGCACCGGCGTCGTCCGCCCGGGCGGTCTCCTCGGCGACATCGGCGATCTCGGCGGTGCGGTAGTCGACGACCGAGCGCACGACCACGGCGACGTCGTCCAGCCGGTCGAAGCCGGGCCGGACCTCGTGGCCGGTCCGGGCGGCGATGCCGGCGACGACGTAGACGTCGCTCGGGAAGTCCCCCGGGTCGACGGCGATCACCGGCCGGGAGGCTCGCAACGCCAGCGCGGCGTGGACGAGCTGGTACAGGTTCACCGACGTCGAGTCGTGAACGACCACCTCGTCGCCGTCGACGCCGAGGAGCGGCGCCAGGGCCGCCCCCGCCTCGAAGGGGAGGTCGATCCAGTGGTCCCACGACCGGATCAGGCCGGTCGCCCAGTCATCGGCCAGTACGGCGTGCATGGCCTCGACGGCCCGACGCGAGGGCATGCCCAGCGAGTTGCCGTCCAGGTACACGAGGCCCGGGTCGGGGATGACGAACTCGTCCCGCCAGTCGGCGAGAGGGTCGGTCGCATCGAGGGCCGCGGCGTCCTCGCGGGCGATCACGGCGTCAGCCCGGCGCTAGGTGGTGGCGCTGCTGCGGAATGCGGCGATCGCCGCCCCCGCAGTGTCGAAGTAGGCGTCCTCGCCGACGAGTTCGGTGATCCCGTACCGGTCGAGCATGTCCCGGACCGGGGGACTGACGTCGGCCATGGCAAATCGGACGCCCCGGTCCTGGAGCTCGTTGAACACCTGCTTGACGGTCTCACCGCCGCTGTAGTCGACATCCGTCATCGCCCCGGCCTCGACCACCAGCCAGCGGACGGCCGGCGCCCCGTCCCCGACGAGCTCCAGGATCTCCTCGTTGAACCGGTTCGCATTGGCGTAGTAGAGACTGGCCGCGAAGCGGTAGACGACCAGGCCCGGCTCGGTCGCCAGGCCCCGGGCAACCGGTTCGGTGGCGAAGTGGCCGTCGTCGGTCATGACCGCCACCGTGTCGTTGGGGTGGTAGCCGCGGCGGAGGTGGTCGATGATCGACAGGATGACGGCCAGGACGATGGCCTGCTCGACGCCCACCGCGACCACGACGACCGCGGTCAGGGCGGCGATGGCGAACTCGTCCCGGCGGACCCGCCAGACGTTGCGCATCCCGATGCGGTCGATGAGCTCGAGGCCGATCAGGAACACCACCGAGGAGAGCACGGCGGTGGGCATGTACTGCAGCGGCTTGGTCAGGAACAGCAGCACCACGAGGACGATCACGGCGGTGGACAGGCTCGCCACCTGGCTGCGCCCGCCGGCCCCGTCGACCATCTGGGTCTTGGTCGGGCTGCCGTTCACGACAAAGGTCCCGGACAGACCCGCGGAGATGTTGGCCGCGGACAGCCCGTCGAGGTCGACGTTCTCGTCGAAGCCCTCCTCGTACTTCGCCGCGTAGGCGCGTGAAGTGGCGGCGCTCTGGGCCAGGATCACCACGAAGATCGCCCCCGCGGTGCCGAGCAGGGCCGTGAACTGTGACCAGGTCACGTCCGGCACCCCGAAGTTCGGCAGGCCGCTCGGCACCGGGCCGAGGGTGGCGACGCCGTCCGACGCCAGGTCCCACTGCCAGCTCACGAAGATGGCACCGACGACGGCGATGAGCGCGCCGGGGATCCGGGGGTTGATCTTCTTGGAGCCGAGGATGACGACGATGACGGCCAGCGAGACGTACACCGTGGCGGCGTTGCTGTCGCCGATGTCACCCAGCGTCTCGACGAACTTGCGGATCGTGCCTCCGCTCACGGTGTCGGTGATGCCGAGCATCCCGCCCACCTGACCCATCGCCACCTGGATGCCGACGCCGGTGAGGAACCCGATCAGGACACTGCGCGACAGGAAGTCGGCGATGAAGCCGAGCTTGACGAGCCGGGCGAGGATCAGGATCCCGCCCGTGATGATCGCCAGCATCCCGGCCAGTTGGACGTACTGCGGCGAGGCGATCGGGGCCATGCCCGCCAGTCCCGCGGCCATGATCGCCGCGGTGGCCGAGTCGGCCCCGACGACGAGGTGGCGGGACGAGCCCAGCAGGGCGAAGATCGCTATCGGGATGAGGATCGTGTAGAGGCCCGTGATGACCGGCATGCCCGCGATCGACGTGTACCCCATCACTTCAGGGATCCCGAGGGCGGCAAGGGTCACACCCGCAGCGATGTCGGCGGGTATCCGCTTCCGCTCGACGGGGCGGATCCCCTGCAGCACGGGGAGCCGGCGGTGCGGCGCGGCCGTGTCGCCGGCGGGGCCACGAGAATCTGATTCGCTCATGTGTCCGACCTTCGCCTAGAGGCTCGGTGGCCCGAATCCCCCGGAAGGGATGATTCGAGAATCCGCCGACCCGGGGGACCCGGCCCGAAGTCTGGCCTAACGTCGGCCCGGGCGTGGGAGGAAGCGCCCACGATCCTTCCGAGGAGGACCCCGGTGAAGGCGTCCGATCTGCTCGTCCGCTGCCTCGAGGCCGAAGGCATCCGCTACGTCTTCGGCGTCCCTGGCGAGGAGAACGCCGACGTGATGATGTCGCTCGAAGCGTCCGACATCCGCTTCGTGCTCTGCCGCCACGAACAGGGGGCGGCGTTCATGGCCGAGGTCCACGGTCGCCTGACGGGCGAGCCCGCCGGCGCTCTGGGCACCCTCGGCCCCGGCGCCACCAACCTGCTCACCGGCGTGGCCGACGCCAACATGGACCGCTCACCGATGATCGTCCTCACGGGCCAAGGGGCCACGACCCGGCTCCACAAGGAGTCCCACCAGGTCATGGACGTGGTGGCCATGTACGAGCCCATCACCAAGTGGGCCCAGTCGGTGCACCACGCCCGCAACATCCCCGAGATCGTGCGCAAGGCCGTGCGCATCGCCAAGACCGAGAAGCCCGGGGCCTGCCTCATCGAGCTGCCCGAGGACATCGCCGACCACGACGTCGACGCCGAGCCCATCCCGCCGCACCGGTTCCGCCGCCCGGTCCCCGACGACAAGATCGTCGACCGGGCGTGGGCCGCCATCCAGGCCGCCGACCGCCCGATCATCCTGGCCGGCAACGGCACCATCCGCCGCCGCGCCTCCACCCAGCTGCGTCAGTTCGTCGAGCGCACCGGCATCGGCGTGGTGAGCACGTTCATGGCCAAGGGCTGCGTCGACATGGACGACGAGCGCTGCCTGTTCACCATCGGCCTGCAGGCCCGGGACCACCCGGTGCGGGCCATCGAGCAGTCGGACCTGGTCATCACCCTCGGCTACGACATGGTCGAGTACCACCCTCGCCTGTGGAACCCCGCGCACGACAAGACGATCATCCACATGGACTTCCTGCCCACCGAGGTCGACGAGTGCTACGACGTCGACGTCGAGGTGGTCGGTGACCTGGCCCACACGCTGTGGATGCTCAACGAGCGGTGCTGGCGGGGCAGCGCCGAGGACAGCCAATGGGACCACAGCCACACCCGCGCCGCTCGGGCGGCGATGCTGGCCGACTTCGCCTCGTACGCCGAGGACGACACCGAGGCCACGATCAAGCCGCAGAAGGCGCTGTGGGACGCCCGCCAGGCACTCGGCCCGGATGACGTGCTGCTGTCCGACGTCGGCGCCCACAAGATGTGGGTGGCCCGGTACTACCAGTGCCACGAGCCCAACACCTGCCTGATCCCCAACGGGTTCTGCTCGATGGGCTTCGCCCTGCCCGGGGCCATCGCCGCCTCGATGCTCTACCCGGACCGGCGCATCCTCGCCGTCTGCGGCGACGGCGGGTTCCTGATGAACGTGCAGGAGATGGAGACCTGCACCCGTGTCGGAGCGCACCCCGTGGTCATGGTCTGGGAGGACGGCGGCTACGGCCTCATCTCCTGGAAGCAGGAGAACGAGTTCGGCCGTCACACCGACCTGTCCTTCGGCAACCCCGACTGGGTGCAGCTGGCCGAAGCCTTCGGCTGGCGGGGGATCCGGGTCGAGCGTTCCGCCGATCTCGCGGGAGCACTGGAGGCCGGGTTCCAGTCGGGTCAGCCGACGCTCGTGGCGGTGCCGATCGACTACCGGGAGAACCTCCTGCTGACCGAGCGCCTCGGCATGATCGACGAGACCATCTGACCTCGGCGCCAGGTCGGCGCCGAGGACGACGACAGGAGAGACGATGCCGAGGTTGCGCGAGGTCCCGAGGTCCGAGGTCCACGAGCTGGGGGAGGCGCTCTACGCCATGCTCTTCGGCGACCGGGACCCGGTCGCCGAGCCGGGCACGGCCACGGGCTCGCCGGGCAACTGGTGGACCGTGTTCGCCCAGTGCCCCGACGCCTTCGACCACGCCTGCGGCGGCTTCGCCTTCTACCGCTCGCCGAACCGGGAGCTCGATCCCAAGCTGCGGGAGCTCGGCCAGATCCGCGCCGGCTGGGCGTGCGGGTCCCAGTTCGTCTTCAGTCAGCACTGCAAGGCGGCGCGGGATGCGGGACTCACCGACGAGCAGGTCGACGCCATTCCCCACTGGCAGGTGGCCGACTGCTTCTCGCCCGTCGAGCGGGCGGTGCTGGCCTACACCGACGCTCTCGCGCTCCAGCACGGCCGGGTGCCCGACGGGGTGTTCGACCTCCTGAAGGCGGAGCTGAGCGACGTGGCCGTCCTCGAGCTGACCTACGTCACCGGGACCTACGTCATGCACGCCATCACGACGAGGGCGCTGCGCCTCGAGTTCGACGACGTCGACGACCCGTGCGTCGAGGTCCCCGACCCCGAGGGCAACAGGGCCGGCTTCGACGTGATGGCCGTCGCCGACGTCGATCCCGCCTGACCCCTAGAAGTCCATGGGATAGGGGAACTTGGCGCTGACCCCACCGTCGACGACGAGGGTCTGGCCGTTCACGTAGCCGGACAGGTCGGTGACCATGAAGAGGAGGGCGGCGGCGATGTCCTCAGGGAGGGCGACCCGGCGCAACGGGGTGTTGAGCTCGTTGTTCCTGCGACCCTCCTCGCCGACGTAGGCCGACACCCGCGGGGTCCAGACCATGCCGGGAGCGACGGCGTTGACGCGCACGCCCATCGGACCGAGCTCGACGGCGGCGGTGCGCACGAGGGACATGAGGCCGGCCTTGAACACGCCGTAGGCGCCGTGCAGCGGGGCCGAGCTGATGCCGGAGACCGAGGCGACGAAGGCCATGACGCCCCCGCCGTTGTCCGCCATGGCCTTGCCGCCGAGGGTCACGGCCAGGTGGGCGTGGCGCAGGACGATGTCGTGGTGCCACTCCCAGTTCTCGTCGTCCACGTCGAGCAACGCCTTGTACTGGGCCATGCCGACGATGTCGACGATGCCGTCCAGGCCGCCCAGGTCCTGGTGGGCGGCATCGAACATGGCGGTAGCGCCGGCCCGGGCGGTGGCGTCGCCGGCCCAGCCCACGCCGTCGACCTCGGCGGCGATGTCGTCGGCCCGGTCCTGTTCGACATCCACGCAGAGGACCCGAGCACCCTGCTGGGCGAGGGCGTGGGTGGCCTGGCGCCCGATGCCCTGGCCGGCGCCGATGACCACGAAGCGCTTGCCGTCCAGGCGGAGGAGGTCGGCGTAGTTCGGAACAGCGGAGTCGTCAGCGCGCGTCATGGTCAGAGTCTGGCCGAAGCGGACGCTGCACCCCGACCCGACGTGCAGCAGACTCCGGCCATGCGACTCGCAGGCAAGGTGGCACTGATCAGCGGGGGCGGCACCGGGATCGGTGCGGCGACCGCACGGCGGTTCGCCGCCGAAGGGGCGAAGGTGGTCGTGACCGGTCGCCGCCCCGAACCGATCAACGCGGTGGCCGACGAGATCGGCGGCCGGGCCGTAGCCGGCGACACCAGCGACCCGGTCCACGCCGACGAGGCCGCGGCCGCCGCGGTCTACGCCTTCGGCGGGCTGGACATCGTCGTGGCCAGCGTGGGGATCGATCTCGGTGGTGACGCCGGCGGGTCAGCCGGCCACGTCGACGACGACCGCTGGCAGCGGACCCTGGACGTGAACCTGACCGGGCCGCTGGTCCTCGTCCGGGCCGCCCTCCCTGTGCTGATCGAGCGGGGTGGCGGGTCGATCGTGCTGGTGTCCAGCGTCAACGGCCTCGCTTCGGCGACCGACTCGGTCGCCTACGACACGTCGAAGGCGGGCCTGATCGGCCTCACCCGGTCGCTCGCCGTCGACTACGGGCCGCAGGGCATCCGGGCCAACGCCGTCTGCCCGGGGTGGGTGGTGACCCCGATGGGAGACGACGACATGGACGGCCTGGCCGACGCCGCCGGGATCACCCGGGACGAGGCCTACGCCCGGGCCACGGCCCACGTCCCCCTCCGCCGCCCGGCCAGGGCCGAGGAGATCGCCGCCTGCTGCCTGTTCCTGGCCTCTGACGACGCCGCGATCGTCACCGGGACCACCCTCGTCGCGGACGGCGGCGGCCTCGCCGTGGAGCCCGCCAGCACCGCGTTCAACGGGTGACCAGCCGAAATCGGGTCACGACGTTGTGCATGCCGCACCTGAGCGGCGCCAGAAGGCGATGACGGCTGAGGCGGATCGGCGGCTGGCGGCTGGCCGTCGCCCTCGAGGCTCGGGCCGACCCGGACCGGGCGCCGGCCATGACCGCCTACATGAAGGGGCCCTCAAGCACCTCTGATTCCGGCGCACCGCACACCACGGTGGCGGGCGGGAGTCGCCGGAGTGGTCAGGAGCCGCCGGTCGGCGTGGTCTCCTCGTCCTCGACCCGGCGGGTCAGCGCGACGCCCGCAGCCATGACCGTGCCGTAGACCGTGATGGCGAAGACGACCGCCCCGATGATGAACAGCGTGAGCTCGCTCATCGGCTCGCAACCTCGCGGCGATTCGCCACGGGAACGAGGATCAGGTTGCCCAGTGAATGGATGGACGGGACCCAGAGTCCGACGAAGATCCCCATCTCCTGGTTGTCGGCCACGAAGTAGAGCCAGACCGAGAGCAGGAACGAGGCAAAGGCAGCGAAGAGGAACGGCGCCTTCAGCCGCAGGTCGATGTCGTGGCGCACGGGCCACCTCCTTGATGGGGTACCCGCACGAATCTACTTAGTGCTAATTCATTTCCCACCGGGCTCAAGGGCGGGGAACGCCACCTCGCCGTCGCGGAGGACGGGGGTCCAGAGGTAGTAGCCGTTGTCCTTGGCGGTCTCGATGCGCTCGACGGCGTCCTCGGGGATGTCGCCCAGGGCGTCGCCGGCAACGGAGAGGACCTCGCCGGTGCGGTCGATCGTCCCGGCGACGCCGTAGTGGTACACCATCGCCGCCCGCAAGGTGTCGGACCCGTTGTCGACGGAGCGGTGCATGAGGTGGCTGTCGAACACCAGCACGTCTCCGGGCTCCATGAGGACGCAGATCTCGGCACCCATGTCGTGGTCGACGATCTCGACGTAGCCGAAGTTGGCCGACTCGCGGGTGTCGGGAACGTGGTCGTGGACGGCCTCCCGGTGCGAGCCGGGCAGGACCCAGAGGGGGCCGTTGTCGGCGGTCGCCGCGGTGACGGCGATCCAGACCCCGACCTGGTGGTCCGGCTCGAACGGGAAGTAGAAGCTGTCCTGGTGCCAGGGCTGGCCGATGGCCCCCGGGTTCTTGAAGATGAACTGGCTGAGGAAGCAGTCGAGGTCCGGCCCGAGGAGGCCGGCCACCGCGGCCAGGATCCGGGGGTCCCGGCTCACGGGGCCGAACACGGGGTCCCAGTGGTGGAGCAGGAAGACCTTGGACACGAAGTCCTCGGGGTCGTGGGCCCCCGGCCACGAGTTCTTCTCGGGGGCGATGAACGACCCCTTGGGCATGCGCTCCCCCGCTGCCTCCAAGCGGCAGAGCTCGATGGCCCGGTCGAGCTGGGCCTTGACCAGCGGCGGGTCGAGCAGGCGGCGCAGGATGACGAATCCGTGCTCGTCCCACTGCTTGCGTTGCTCGGCGGTCAGCACGGCCGGGACAGTAGTGAGACAGTTGGGTGGTGAGCTGGTTCCTGCGGCCCGACAAGTGGCCGGTCACCCCCTTGGACTGGCTGAAGGTGGTGGACGACCTGGCCCGGGCCCCCACCCGAGTGCTGTTGGAGACCTTCGCCTCAGTGGCGGACGCCATGGTCGGCAAGGAGGTCGAGTTGCGGTCGGCCACCGGGACCATCACCGTGGACGTCGACTCGATCGTGGGCACCCACTCGGCACCGCCGGTTGCTCTCGGCGCGCTTCGCCCCGGCCTCGACCTCGAAGGGCTCGAGGAGGTCGACATCCAGGTCCACGACGTCCGCTGGGACGGCGGCCGCATCGACCGCCTGACCGTGCAGGCCAGCAACGTCCACCTCGAGGGCGGTGTGGTGGCCAAGATGGTGGCCGGCCCCGTCGGTCTGGCCGGCGAGGTCGACCAGGCCACCCTCGACGAATGGCTCGAGGGCCACGAGGTCCCGTTCCGGGTGACCCTGGACGGCACCGACCGGGCCACCGTCGACCAGGGCGGCCGGCTCAGCGCCGTCGTGTCCGCCGAGCTCGACGGCAACGAGGTGGCCTTCCCGATCCACCAGGTGCGCTGGTCCGGGATCCCGCTGCCGTTCGCGCACCGTTTCCTACCCGACCGCCGCGCGAAGGTCCCGGCCCTGCCTCGGGGTCTGCGTCTCACCAGCCTGTCGTCGGCTCCTGGCGTCCTGCGGGCGACGGCGGCGGTCGAGGACTTCCGGGAGCCGCTCGTGGTCGAGTCCGTGCTCCGGGCGGCGTCGACCGTCGGCCAGCACGTCGTCCTCACCCGGGCCTCCCTGGCCCGCTGACCACCCGAGTACACGCTCGTTCTGGTTGCGCTCCTCCGTTGCCCACGACAAGGGCGAGCAACCAGAACGGATCAGCCGGGGGTGGGGAGCCGGGCCTGGTGGGTGGCGTGGAGCCAGGCCAGCCAGCGGGCGACGCCGTTGACGACGTGGGTCGAGCGCACGGTGTGGAATGTGTCGAAGGCGTGCTGGGCGGCGGGGAGCTCGGCGTAGACGACGGGCTGGCTGCTCGCGTCCCGCAACGACTGGACGAAGACCCGGGCCTCGGTGACGTAGGCCATCGAGTCGAAGGCGCCGTGGAGCACGAAGAACGGCGGGGCGTGGGGGCCGACCTGGGCGATCGGTGACGCCGCATCCCACGCGTCGCGACACTCGACGGGCGAGCACTTCATGATCGTCTTGCGGAGGAAGCCCTCCAGGCTGTGGCGGCCCCGGGCCCGGTGCCGGTCGAGGAAGTCATAGATGCCGTAATGGGGCACGCAGCCCTGCACCCCGGTGGACGGATCGAGGGCGGCCAGCGCGGCCAGGTGCCCGCCGGCAGAGCCCCCGGTCAGGACGATGAAGTCGGGGTCGGCGCCCAGCTCCCCCGCGTGATCCCGGACCCAGGCCACGGCGGCCTTCACGTCGTCGACGTGGTCGGGAAAGGTGGCCTCGGGGCTCAGCCGGTAGTTGATCGACACCACGACCCAGCCCTTCTGGGCCAGGTGCCAGGTCAGCGGCTTGGCTTGACGCTCCTTGCGCCCGTGCATCCAGGACCCACCATGCACGTGGATCAAGGTGGGAGCGGCGCCGGCATGGTCCCGACGGCGGTAGACGTCGAGGGTGTTCAGCGGTCCGTGGGGGCCGTAGGAGCGGTCGCGGACGACCTCGACGTCGGTCACCTCAAAGCGGAACGGTCGCAGCAGCAGGCCTCGGGGGATGTGGTAGCGCAACATCCCCGCCCGCTCAGGGACGATGGCGGAGCGGTAATCGGGCCCGAGGGCGTCGACGAGGGCGGCCTCCAGAACGGCCTCGGCCTGGCGGGCCCGGTGGTGGGCCAGCAGGAGACCGACGGCGCTGAGCCCCATCAGGGCGAGGCCCACCTGGCCGATCGGGGCGGCGGTGGCGCCGGTCGCAATGGCGAGGGCCACGACCACGGCCTGCCAGGCCAGGTGGAAGAGAGCGAACTCCCCCGTCAGCCATCCCGCCACGAACCACGCCATGGCGAACGGCGCCCGTCCCCGGAACGTCGCCAGGAACGCGTGCCCGGCGCACAGCGCGCCGATCAGGAAGAACAGCTCCGGGCTCACGAGGGAATCATCGGCCCCACGAGGCAGATTCCGAGGCCGACGAACCCCTTGGACGTCTCAGTCGAGGAGCGACGCGGCGACGCGGCGACGGTGCCAACGGGCGTCTCCCCAGGCGGGACTGAGGGCCCAGACCCGCTTCATCCAGAGGTGGAGATCCGACTCGAACGTGAAGCCGATGGCGCCGTGGACCTGGAGGGCGACCCGGGCGGCCTGCTCCGCGGCGTCGCCGGCCATGGCCTTGGCCATCGACACGTCCCGGGCGACGGTCGGCTGGTCGGTGGCAAGCGACCAGGCGGCCCGGTAGACGGCGGGGGCGGCGAACTCGACCGCGAGGAGGGCCGAGGCCAGGTGGTGCTTCACGGCCTGGAACCCGCCGATGGGCTGGCCGAACTGCTGGCGCTCCTTGGCGTACTCGACGGTGACGTCGATCAGGTGACGGGCGGCACCGACGAGCGTGGCCGCGGTGCCGAACGCCATCCGGTCGAAGGGATCCTCGGTGAGGGCGAAGACGCCGTCGCCCTCGACGACGTCCTCGACCCGGAGCAGCCGCCGCGAGGCGTCCACCGACCGTTGTTCGTCCGCCTCCTCGGGCGGCCCATAGGCCCGGTCGCCGACGACGATGAAGTCCGCGCCGACCGGCCCGACGACGTGGGTCGCATCGGCAGGGGCCACACCGAGGGCGATCAGGCCGGATGCAATCGGCTCCTGCCATTCGCCCGGCACGAGGGGAAGCAGCAGGGCGGTGTCGGCCAGCGGCTCGGGCAGGGCGGCCCGACCGGCCTCCTCGAGCAGCAGGACCAGATCGACCTCGGTCAGGCCCACGCCACCGGCGTCCTCGTCCGCCATCAGGCCGACGACCCCCATCTCCGCCAAGGCGGCCCAGCGGTCGCGGTCCCACGGCTCGTCTGCGTCCCACGCTGCTCGAACGGCCTCCGGCGGGCAGGTGCCGGCCAGCAGGCCCCGCACCGCGTCCCGGAAGGCCAACTGGTCCACGCTGAAGGCGAACTCCATCAGACCCTCGGGAGGCCGAGGACGCGCTCGGCGACCACGTTGCGCTGGATCTCGTTGGTCCCGGCGTAGATGGGGCCGGCCAGGGAGAACAGCCAGCCGTCCAGCCAGCGGCCGCCGTCGGGGGCGTCCTCGCTGTCGAGACCCAGCTCGGCGTCGGCGCCGACCAGGCGCTGGGCCGTCTCGTTCAGATGGACGTCCAGCTCGGACCACCACAGCTTCATCAGGCTGGCTTCGGCCCCCATCGGCCGGCCGGTCTGCAGCATCCGGCTGACGGCCTGGAAGGTCAGGAGCCGGTAGGCGTCCGCGTTCATCCAGGCCTGGGCCACCTCGTCCCGCAGGTGCTCGTCGGGGCGGCGGCGGTAGAGATCGATCAGGCGATCGGCGGCCGCTATGAAGCGGCCGGGACTGCGCAGGGTCAGGCCCCGCTCGGAGGAAGCCGTCGCCATGGCCACCCGCCAGCCCTCGTTCACCCCGCCGAGCACGTTGGCCGACGGCACCCGGACCTCCTCGAGGAAGACCTCGGCGAAGGCCACATCGTCGTGCAACCCGCTGATGGGCCGGACCGTGACCCCTGGCGCGTCGAGCGGGACGAGGAAGTAGGTCAGGCCCTTGTGCTTGGGCGCCTCGGGATCTGAGCGGAACAGACCGAAGAGCCAGTCACAGAACACGCCCCGGGTCGACCAGGTCTTCTGCCCGGTCAGCACCCAGTCGTCGCCGTCCGGCACGGCCCGACTGCGGAGGCCGGCCAGGTCGGAGCCGGCGTCGGGCTCGGACCAGCCCTGGGCCCAGGTCTCCTGCCCCGCGGCCATCGTGGGCAGGTAGCGGTCCTGCTGCTCCTTGGTCCCGTGCTCGAAGATCGTGGGCGCCAGCAGGAAGATGCCGTTCTGGGTGACCCGGCCCGGGCCGCCCGCGGCCCAGTACTCCTCCTCGAAGATCAGCCACTCGATGAGGTCGGCGCCGCGGCCGCCGTACTCCTCGGGCCAGGACACGACCGCCCAGCGGGCGTCGAAGAGCTTGGCTTCCCACTCCTTGTGGGCGGCAAACCCCTCGGCGGTGTTCATCGACGCCAGCCCCGAGGGGACGTTGGCCCGCAACCACTCCTGCGCCTCGGCCCGGAAGGCCTCGTGCTGCGGCGAGAAGGTCAGGTCCATGCGGCGCAGAGCCTGACCCCCCGTCAGATCCGCACGCAAGACGACACCGACTGCCGTAGGGACCTGACGACCCGTCAGATCAGGCGAGTAGCCTGAGCCTGTGACCTCCACGGAAGCGGCGGCGAAGCCGCGCGTGGCGGCGATCGAGGGGTGGTTCACCCTCGACGATCCGCCCCACCTGCTCGGCACGAAGTGCCGCGCCTGCGGCACCTACTTCTTCCCCAAGGAGACCGGCTGGTGCCGGCGCCCAGGCTGTGGTTGCACCGAGCTGGTCGAGGTCGAGCTGAGTCGCACCGGGAAGATCTGGTCCTACACCGACGCCCAGTACCAACCACCGGTCCCCTACGTCAGCCCCCACGAGGAGTTCCGCCCCTTCACCCAGGCCGCGGTGGAGCTGGCCGAGGAGCAGCTGATCGTCATGGGCCAGGTCGTCGAGGGCGTCGGCGTGGCCGACCTCACCACCGGCCAGGATGTCGAGCTGGTCGTCGAGGCGCTGTTCGAGGACGACGAGGCCGTGCACCTGGTCTGGAAGTGGAAGCCGGTCGTCTCATGAGAGACGTGGTCGTCGCCGGGGTCGGCATGCACCCCTGGGGCAAGTGGGGCCGCAACTTCGTCGAGTACGGCCGGGTCGCGGTGGCCGATGCGCTCGAGGACAGCGGCCTGGACTGGCAGGACGTCGAGTTCGTCTCCGGCGCCGACACCATCCGCAACGGCTACCCGGGCTTCATCGCCGGGGCCACCTTCGCCCGGGCCATGGGCTGGACCGGCGTCCCGGTCGCCAGCAGCTACGCCGCCTGCGCCTCGGGCGCCACGGCCATGAGCGTGGCCCGGGACCGCATCCGGGCCGGCGCCTGTGAGATCGCTCTCGTGGTCGGCGCCGACACCACCCCCAAGGGCTTTTTCAAGCCCGTCGAGGGCCCCGACCGGTTCACCGACCCGGACTGGCTGCGCTTTCACCTCCTGGGCGCCACCAACCCGACCTACTTCGCCCTCTACGCCCGCCGCCGCATGGACCTCTACGGCGCCACCGACGAGGACTTCGCCCTGGTCAAGGTCAAGAACGCCAAGCACGGCCTCGCCAACCCCAAGGCCCGTTACCGCAAGGAAGTCACCATCGAGGAGGTCCTGGCCTCCCCGATGGTCGCCGACCCGCTCCGTCTGCTGGAGATCTGCGCCACCTCCGACGGCGGGGCCGCCGTCATCCTCATGAGCCGGGACGAGGCCGAGCGCCGGGGCATGGCCGACACGTTGAAGGTGGCCGCCATCTCCACGGTGACGCCGACCTATCCCAACACCGTCCTCGACCTGCCCGAGTTCGCCACGGACTCGGCCGCGGTGTCCGCCGCCCCCGAGCTGACCTACCGGGCCGCCATCAGCGCCGCGGCCTACGAGGAGGCCGGCCTCGGGCCCGAGGACATCGACCTGGCCGAGGTCTACGACCTGTCGACGGCCCTCGAGCTGGACTGGGTCGAAAGCCTGGGCCTCTGCAAGGAGGGCGAGGCCGAACAGCTCGTCCGGGCCGCAGAGACCAGCATCGGCGGCCGCATCCCGGTCAACACCTCGGGTGGCCTGTCCTGCTTCGGCGAGGCGATCCCCGCCCAGGCGCTGGCCCAGGTCTGCGAGCTCACCTGGCAACTCCGGGGCCACGCCGGCGCCCGTCAGGTCGACGGCGCCCGGGTCGGCATCACCGCCAACCAGGGCCTCTTCGGCCATGGCTCATCCGTCATCCTGACCACGTAGATCCATTGGAGGCAACAGACCTCGGGTTCCGGGGGCCATTGCCTCCGACGAGAGAAGGACACCACGCACATGGCTGAGGCCTACATCGTCGATGCGGTCCGGGCGCCGGTGGGGCGTCGGGGCGGGGGCCTGGCCCACGTCCACCCCGCCGACCTGGGCGCCCATTCGCTCAACGCCCTCATGGACCGGACCGGCGTCGACCCGTCCGCCGTGGAGGACGTCGTGTTCGGCTGCGTCGACACCATCGGCCCCCAGGCCGGCGACATCGCCCGCACCGCGTGGCTGGCCGCGGGCCTGCCCGAGGAGGTCCCGGGCACGACCGTCGACCGCCAGTGCGGCTCGTCCCAGCAGGCCGTCCACTTCGCCGCCCAGGCCGTCATGAGCGGCACCACCGACCTGGTCGTGGCCGGTGGCGTCCAGAACATGAGCCTCATCCCCATCAGCTCGGCGATGCTCGTGGCCGAGCACGTCGGTGTCACCGACCCCGACCCGTTCCGCGGCTCCAAGGGCTGGCAGGCCCGCTACGGCGACCAGGAGGTCAGCCAGTTCCGGGCTGCGGAGATGATCGCGGACAAGTGGGACATCTCCCGCGAGGACATGGAGGCCTTCGCCTACCAGAGCCACCAGCGGGCCATCCGGGCCATCGACGAGGGCCGCTTCCAGGCCGAGATCGAGCCCCTCGAGGGCGTACAGGACGACGAGGGCCCCCGCCGCGAGTCGACCCTGGAGAAGATGGCGACCCTGCGCACGCTCGTGGAGGGCGGCCGCCTGACCGCCGCCGTCTCGTCGCAGATCTCGGACAACTCCGCCGCGCTACTGATCGCCTCCGAGCAGGCGGTGAAGGACCACGGCCTCAGCCCCCGGGCCCGCATCCACCACCTGTCGGTGCGGGGTGCCGACCCCGTCTGGATGCTGACCGCGCCCATCCCGGCGACCGAGTACGCGCTGGGCAAGGCGGGCATGACCCTCGACGAGATCGACCTGATCGAGATCAACGAGGCCTTCGCCTCGGTCGTGCTGGCCTGGCAGAAGGAGACCGGCGCCGACCTCGACAAGGTGAACGTCAACGGCGGTGCCATCGCCCTCGGCCACCCCCTCGGCGCCACGGGCGCCCGCCTGATGACCACCCTCCTCCACGAACTTGAGCGCATCGGCGGCCGCTACGGCCTCCAGACCATGTGCGAGGGCGGCGGCCAGGCCAACGTCACCATCATCGAACGGTTGTAGCCGCCACACCTGAGTTCGTTCAGTGCGTTCACGAACTCCGGCGCCGCCGATCCGGCGAGCCATCACTGCTGCTCCGGCCGGCCCTGCGCAGCCTCACCGACCACAGTCCGGTCCGATCCGGGGGCCGGTTGGACGCATGTCAGACTCCTGACATGAACGGGGAGTGGACGGCGGGTGGGGGTCCGGGGTCGAGGATCGGCCGGCGGGGGTTCCTGGTCGGGTCCGGGGCGCTGCTGTTGGCCACGGCGTGCTCGGGCGACGACGGCGGCTCGGCCACGACCTCCAGCACGACGCTGCACACGGCCCGGCTGTCGTCGGACCCGTTCACGCTCGGGGTGGCCTCGGGAGATCCGGCCGCGGACTCGGTGATCCTCTGGACCCGTCTGGCCCCGGAGCCGCTGGCGCCGGACGGGGGCGGCGGCATGCCCGGGGACCTGGTCGACGTGCGCTGGCAGATCGCCACCGATGACCGCTTCACTTCGATCGTCAACGAGGGCCTCGCGCTGACTGATCCGCAGCACGGCCACAGCGCCCACGTCGACGCCGACGGCCTCGATCCCGCGACCGACTACCACTACCGCTTCACCGTGGGTGACTTCACCAGTCCGGTGGGCCGCACCCGCACCCTCCCGGCCGACGACGCCTCGGTCAGCCGGCTGTCTCTCGCCGTGGCCAACTGCCAGTGGTACGAGTACGGCTACTACAGCGCCTACCGCCACATGGCCGAGGAGGACGTCGACCTCGTCCTGCACCTCGGTGACTACATCTATGAGTTCTACGTGCCGGGCCAGGTCCGGGCTTCGGTGCCCGCCGCCGAGACCACGACGCTCGAGGCATACCGGCTGCGCTACGCCTGCTACAAGACCGACGCCGACCTGCAGGCCGCCCACCAACGCTTCCCGTTCGTGTGCATGTGGGACGACCACGACGTCTCCAACAACTACCTGGGTGACACGGTGCCGGAGAACACGTTCCCGCCCGAGCAGTTCCCCGACCGACGGGCCGCCGCCTACCAGGTGTGGTGGGAGAACCTCCCCTTGCGCAACCCGCCCCCGGACGGCCCGGACCTGGACATCCACCAGGCCCTGACCTTCGGTGACCTGGCCCGCGTGACCGTGCTCGACGAGCGGCAGTACAGCGACGTCGCCCCCTGCCGAGCGGAGGTGTCAGCGGACTACGGCGACTGTGCCGAGCGCACCGCCGAGGACCGCACCCGCCTGGGCGCCGACCAGGAGGCCTGGTTCGCCGACATCATCGGCCAGGGGGGCGTGACCTGGGACCTCATCGGGAACCCCGTCGTCCTCGCCGGGATCGACGGTGGCCCCGGCGACGAGTCCGAGTTCTACTTGGACTCCTGGGACGGCTATCCGGACGCCCAGCGCCGCCTCATCGCGGCGCTGGCCGAGACCGACAACCCCGTCGTGCTGACCGGCGACTACCACGCCGGCATGGTCCTCGAGGTGAACGATCGCCCCTTCGAGCCCGGCGCCACCCTTGTCGCCCCCGAGTTCATGGCCCCGCCGATCAGCTCACCGCTGTTCGATGCCGACGTGGCCGCCCGCACCCCCCAGCTCCGCCAGCAGATCAACGCCCACGGCTACCTGACGGTGACCGCCGAACCCGAGCACCTCACCGCCACCTTCCGGGTCCTCGACGACGTCCAGGACCCCCGCAGCGCCATCAGCAGCGCCGCCACCTGGGAGGTCGACGCCGGCGACCCGACACCCCGGGCGGGGTGAAGCGGATCCATCGCCGAAGGAGCTCGCGAGCGGCCGCCTCCAGTTGACCTAGTATTCACTAGGTACTAGTTTCTCGGCTGTGGGTTGGGGTAGGGGATTCCCGGGAAAGGGACGCACGACCAACGGACGGCGCTACCGCTTGGTCCTCGAGGGACGACCCGCCGACCGACGCTTCGTCGTCCGGCGGCGACCTCAGGCCGGTCGTCGGACGACGAGCTCGGCGAAGTCCCCGACCCGCAACGACTGACCCGGCTCGACCGCCTGGGCCTCGCCCCCGTCGACGCTGACCGTCCACGGACCGCCGTGGAGCACGACGGCCAGGTCGGTGTCGTCGACCGCGAACGCCTCCGGGTTGCGGTCCCGCCGCGGGTTCACGGTCCAGTCCCCGTCGAAGCTCCGGACCTGCAGGTGGTCCATCCGAGACGGCCCGTAGCCGTCACCGGCGTCCCGGTACCAGAACGCCGGGCCCCGCTCACCTGCCAGGCCCGCATCCGGCGGGTAGGCGTGCAGCACGTCCTGACCGTCCTCGTCGGTCGGCAAGACCGAGCCCGCACGCACGTACACCGGGATGCGGTCGATGGTCACCGGCACGGTGAACGCCCCTTCGTGGCGCTCGTCGCCGTCGAGGGCGAACCAGCCGCCGGGCGGCAGCCGGATCTCCCGCTCGGTGGCGCCTGCGGCGAACACCGGGGCTACCAGCACGTCGGGGCCGCAGAGGAACTCGTCGTCGACGGCCAGGAGGTCGGGGTCGGTGCACGCCGCACTCTCGACCGGCCACCACACCGGGAGGATCAGGCCTTCGACTCCGGCGCTCACCCTGGCCGCTTCGGTGTAGAGGTACGGGATGAGGCGGTAGCGCCACGCCATGGCTTCGCGTATGGCGTCGAGGTGGGGGCCGGCGGCCTTCCACGGCTCCCGGGCGGGCTGGGTGTCGATGGAGTGGGAGCGGAAGAACGGCAGCCACGCCGACATCTGAAACCACCGGGTGTAGAGCTCCGGGGAAGGATCGCCCGAGAAGCCACCGATGTCGGGACCGGTGTACGGCACGCCCGACATGGTCAGGTTGAGCGTCGTGGCGAGGGTCCGGTTCAGCATCGTCCACGAGGTGGCGACGTCGCCGGTCCAGGTCCACGCGTAACGCTGGATCCCGGCCCAACCCGACCGGGTCAGCAGCCACGGTCGCCGGTCCGGGCGATGCCGCTGCAGCGCCTCGTGTCCGGACTGGGCCATGCCCAGCCCGTAGAGGTTGCGGCCCTCGACGTGATCGCCGCCCCGGCCCTCGAGGTCGTGGCACGTCTCCAGCGGCAGCGAGGCATCGACGCCGGCCGCGAAGACCGCTGGCTCGCACATGTCGTGCCAGATGCCGGCCACGCCTTGGTCGAGCAGCTTCGGGTACTGGTCGCCCCACCACCGGCGGACGGCCGGGTTGGAGAAGTCCGGGAAGCCCACCACCCCCGGCCAGACCATGGCGTTGGCCTCGGAGCCGTCGGCCAGGGTCAGGAAGTAACCCTTGTCGTGGCCTTCGCGGTAGAGCGGGAATTCGTCGGCCTTGGCCACGCCCGGGTCGATGATGGTCACGCCCTTGACCCCCGCGGCCTCGAGGTCGGCCAGCAGGCCGGACAGATCCGGGAACGACTCCTCGTTCACGGTGAAGACCCGGTAGCGGTCCATGTAGTCGATGTCGAAGTGGATGGCCGACAGCGGCAGGTCGTGCTCCTGGAACCCGGCCAGCACCGCCCGGATGTCGGCCTCGGTCTTGTAGCCCCAGCGACACTGGTGGTACCCGAGCGCCCACCGGGGCGGGGTGTCGGCCCGGCCCGTCAGGTGGTTGTAGCGCTCGAGGACCTCACCGGGGTTCCCGGCGGCGACGTAGGTGCGCAGCGCCCCACCGTCGAAGGTCGCGGTGAGCTGATCGTCGATGACGACCTCGCCCTTGTGGGTGTTCTCCCAGAAGCCCAGGTGGGACCGACCGGGACCGACGACGAGGTGGACGGGCATCGTGATGTAGAGCGGGTCGGCCTCAGGCCCGTAGCTGCCGGACTGCTCCGTGTTCCACAGCCCGTAGGTGCCCGGCCGCAGGTTCAGCGGCGCCGCCCGCTCCCCCAGCCCGTGGACCTGGTCGTCGGCCTCCAGGTCGACCGTCGCCGTCCACTTCTCCCCCACCCGCACCGGCGGCCGCTCCCGGCGAGCGACCTTCCAGTCGGCGTGGAGCACGACGTTGCCGTCGTCATCGACGGCGTTGGGGCCGCCCTGCCAACAGACCTCCACCGCTCCGTCGGGCCCGACGCTGACCTGCAGCATGCGGGTGGCGAAGACAAGGGCGTCGTCAACGACCGCCGGATCAACCGGCTGCGGGTCCAGCCACGCCGGCACGGTGCGCAGCGCCCCGGGCGCGGGCAACGATCCCGGCGTCCAGGTCAGGCGGACGAGGTCCTCCTCTACGAAGGCCACCTCCAGCGTGAGTTCGCCGAAGGGGATCGTGGTCACGCCGTCCTCCGTGCGCACCGCACCTCGCGGGCCTGGCCGCACCTCGGGACCCGTCGGGCGGTCGCGGAGGTAGCGCTTGTCGAGGCGGGCCTTGCGCAGGCCGTAGGTGGCGGTCTGCAGGGCGCCCCGCCAGCCCACCAGGTGGATCCCCTGCCGGGCCAGGGCGATCAGCCCCGGCTCCCGATCGCTCTCCTGCGCCACGGCCGGCGACCCTACTCACCCCCCGCAGCCCGTTCTGGTTGCGCCCCCCTGTTCCCCACGACAGAGCAGAGCAGCCAGAACGGGGTGGGGGCGGCCTGGGCAAGGCGTTCCACCACGGCCGGCGGGCGCTGGAGGACCTCCCGCGCTAGGCGGAGGTCAGACGGGTCAGCACGGCGTCGGCGTCGGCCATGATGCGCTCGATCAGCTCCTCGACGGTGGGCAGGTCGTCGATCACGCCGACCACCTGGCCGCCGGACATCACCCCGAGGTCGGGCCGGCCGTCGACCATCGCCGCCTTCAGCAGCATCGGCGTGTTGGCGGCCATGACGACCTGACTCCAAGTCAGCTCCTGGCGCTGGCGCATGGCCCGACCCTCCTTGAACAGGTCGGCGAAGCTGATGCCGGAGATCTTCTTGAAGGCGAGGCCGTTGCGGACGGCCCGCGGGAGGCTGGTCAGCGGGCTGCTGGCGTCCAACTGCTCGGTGAGCTCGGTGCGCAGGACCCGGTGGGGCACGCCGTCGACCTGGGTGGTGCGGATCGTCCCGTTGACGTCCTTGCTCAGGTACACCTCTTTGACCGCGTCGGGCACCGGGGCGTCTGCGGTCATCAGGAAGCGGGTGCCCATCGCGATTCCCGCCGCGCCGTAGGCCAGCGCCGCGACGAGGCCCCGGCCGTCGAAGTAGCCGCCGGCCGCGATGACCGGGATGTCCACGGCATCGACCACCTGGGGCAGGAGCAGGCTGGTGGGCACCGCCCCGGTGTGACCGCCGCCCTCTCCGCCCTGAACGAGCACGGCGTCCACACCCCACTCGGCCACCTTCTCGGCGTGGCGCTTGGCCCCGATGGACGGGACCACGACCACGCCGGCGTCCTTGAGCTTGGCGATCAGCTCCTGGTCCGGAGCCAGGGCGAAGGAGCCGACCTTCACGCCCTTCTCGATCAGCAGGTCGATGCGGCGAGCGGCGTCGGGGGCGTCGGCCCTCAGGTTGACGCCGAAGGGGGCGTCGGTGGCCTCCTTGACCTCGTCGATCGCCGACGAGAGCTGGGCGTAGTCCATCGTGGCTGCGGCGAGAATGCCGAGGCCACCGGCGTTCGCCGTGGCCGACACCAGGCGAGGACCGGCGACCCAGCCCATCCCGGTCTGGACGATCGGGTACCGGACCCCGAACAGGTCACACAGCGCGGTGTGGAGCGCGGCGTGGGGGCTCAGGACCGGACCTCCGCCTCCCGGAGGCCCTGGGGGTCGAGCACGTCGCGGATCAGCGCCAGCTCCTCGTCGGTGGGCATCCGGGTCTCGTCCAGATCGTCGTCGATGACCAGCTCGAAGGCGGTGGCCTCCCGGATCTCCTCGACGGTGGCGCCGGGGTGGACCGTGCGCAGGCGCATCCGGTGGTCATCGGTGTCGAAGTCGAACACGCCGAGGTCGGACACCACCCGGCGGATCTCCAGGCAACCGCGGTCCCAGCCCACGCCGGTCACCAGGTCGACCTGGGGCACGAAGACCTTGGGCGAGTGGTTGGGCACGAAATAGCTGGTCGGGTTGCAGACGGTGTTGCCCGGCGCGCCCCGGAAGCCCAGCAGCTGGACCTTCGGCTGGGCGGGGTCACCCAGGGCGGCGATGTTCTGGTTGCCGTACTGATCGACCTGGGTGGCGCCCATCATCACGTGGCGCTTACCCCCCCAGACCACGTCGAACATGGTCCGGTACGGATTCCAACCCTCGACCTCCAGTTGGGGATCACCCTCCGTCCCCACGGCGTGGACCCCGGCTGCGAGCATGGCGTAGCCGTCGGTCATCACCAGCTCGGGCTCGAAGGTGGCCCGGGCCAGACGCCCACCGATCATCGGGATGGTGCCGATGGGGTTGGCCAGGATCTCTCCGTCGCCTCGGAAGCACTCGGCCACCGCGATGCAGCAGATCTCGGCCCGGGTGGCGTCGCTCATCGAATTCGCTCCTGGCGACTCCGTCGCCGGGCCGCTCGGGCCTTCGCTTCGCTCATCGGATTCGCTCCTGGCGACTCCGTCGCCGAGCCGCTCGGGCCTTCGCTTCGCTCACGACCGGGTCCATTCGTCCAGCCAGGCGGTCCAGGCATCGGGGTCCCGGGAGGTGACGGCGTAGGCCTTCTGCCGCTCCTCGTCCCGCTCGTAGTCGGGCTGGCAGGAGGTGAACCCGGCCCCTCCGGGTGCCTCGACGACCCCGTCCACCTGCAGGCGGTTGATGCGCAGCGTGTGGAAGGGCGTCAGCTCGGCGGTGGGCACGACCTTCTCGCAGGAGAGGTAAGTCTTCCCCGCGGCCGAGGCGAACAGGTCGTCCATGTAGAGGTCCGGGCCGAGGAACTGGGCGTTGCCCCGCTCGTCGGCCCGGTTCAGGTGCAGCAGCGAGACGTCCAGAGGCAGGGCGGGCATCGCCACCAGCTCGTCGAACTCACCGTCGACCGACGGGTACGGCGACCGGACCGTCTTCAGCCGATGGTTGACCCGGAACAGGTCCGAGCCGAGTCCGACCCGGGTGGGCAGGTACGGGATGTTCCAGGCCGCGGCCTGCAGGCCCAGCAGGAACATGCCCTCGTCGTACTCCTCCACCTCGATGGCTCCCGACTCCCGGGCGGCCCGAAAGTGGGGCTCGAGGGGGATCGAGTCCAGCGAGACGAAGGCGAACACGACTTTGCGGACCCGCCCGGCGGCGCAGAGGATCCCCACGTCGGGACCCCCGTAGCTGACCACCGTGAGGTCGTCGACGCCGGTGCGCAGGAGCGCCTTGAGCAGGGTCATCGGCTTGCGCCGGGAGCCCCAGCCCCCGATGCCGACGGTCATGCCGCTCTCGATGCCCGAGACGGCCTCGGCGGCCGTCATGGTCTTGACCAGGGCCATCAGCCGTCCGTCTCGTCGCCGAAGTCGGCGTTCTCGCCCGTCGCCACGAAGGCGTCCCGGGCCTCGTCGGCCACCCCCGCCAGGTTGAGCTCGAAGGTGAAGCCCTGCTCGAAGCGGTACGAGCGCTTCACGTCGACGGGGTCGATGCCGTTGAGCGACTCCTTGGCCGCCCGGATCACCGTGGGGCTCTTGGCCGCGATCTGCCCGGCCACGTCCCGGGCGGCGGCCAGCAGCTCGTCGCGGGGCACGACCCGCAGGACCGAGCCGTAGTGGTGCAGCTCGGCGGCGGTGGCCACGGCCGACGTGTAGACCATCGCCCGCATCCTGTGCTGGGGCACCAGCCGGGCCAGGTGGGTGGCGGCGCCCAGGGCACCCCGGTCCACCTCGGGCAGGCCGAAGGTGGCGTCCTCGGAGGCGATGATCACGTCCGCGTTGCCGACCAGGCCGACACCCCCGCCCAGGCAGAACCCGTGCACCGCGGCGATGACGGGCACCGCGCACTCGTAGACGGCGGCGAAGGCCGCATAGCAGCCCTTGTTGGCGCCGATCAGGGCCTCGTAGCCCTCGGTGGCCTGCATCTCCTTGATGTCGACGCCGGCGTTGTAGCCCCGCCCCTCGGCGGCCAGGATCACCACCCGCACCACCGGGTCGTCGCCGAGCGAGCGGACCACGTCCGCCAACTCGAACCAGCCCGCCACCGTCAGGGCGTTGACGGGCGGGTTGTCCATGATCACGGTCGCGATGCCGTGCTCGTCGATGTCGGACCGGATGGGCATGGCGCGGCGAACCTAAACGATCGGGACGCCGTCGGGCGAACGACGGAGACCACGGCTTCACCGGGCCGAGGCCATCGACCTACGCTCGCCCGCGCCATGGACGCACCACAGGATCTCGGCGGCCGGGTCGCCCTCGTCACCGACGGGGCCAGGGGCATCGGGCGGGCCGTCACCGACCGGCTGCTCGCCGCCGGAGCACAGGTGGCGGTGGGCGACCGCAACCAGCCCGACGAACTACCCGCCGGCGCCCGCTGGTTCGGTGCCGACGTGCGGGAGCCCGATCAGGCCGACGCCCTCGTCGCCGCCGTGGTCGAGCGCTACGGGCGGCTCGACGTAGTCGTGACCAGCGCGGGTGGCTCTCCCGCCGCCGTTGCGGCGACGGCCTCCGCCCCGTTCACGACGGCCATCGTCACCCTGAACCTGCTGGCCCCGCTGTGGGTGATCCGAGCCGCCAACCAGGTCATGCAGGGCCAGGACGGCGGCGGGGCGATCGTCACGCTCGGCCCGCTCGACGGGCTGGCGGCCTCCCCCGGCACCGCCGCCTACGGCGCGTCCAAGGCCGGGCTGGTGCACCTGACCCAGAGCCTGGCCGTCGAGTGGGCCCCCGCCGTCCGGGTCAACTGCGTGTCGGCCGGCCACCTCGCCCCGGAGGCCGTCGGCCTCCCCACCGGCGGCGGTCCGGCCGCCGTCCCCCTGGGGCGCCGGGGCACGGCTGACGACGTGGCCGAGGCCGTCGTCTACCTGGCGTCGCCCGCCTCCGCCTATGTGACAGGCGCGAACCTCCTGGTCCACGGCGGCGACGACCGCCCGGCCTACCTCGGGGCCGTCACCGGCGAGTGATCCCGGGGCCTCCGGATCCCGGGCCCGGCCTCCCCTGGCGCGTACTGTTTGCCGTGACCCGCCCATCCCCGATACTTTGTAACCAATCCGCAAAGATTCCGTAATCAAGGCCACGCGCGGTGACCGGGCGAGCCCACTGAAGGGGAGAGCAGTGCGGAGAGTGTTCACAATCGCCGCTCGACGTCCGATCCTGTGATCGTGCGCCGCGCCATCACCACGCTGACCGCAACGCTGGTCGGCGCCGCCGTGTTGGCCCTCGTACCCGTGGGCCTGCGGGCCGCCCAGGGCGAGGGTGACCCCACCCTGGCCGTCTCGGTGACCGAGGGCCGCACCGGCACCGCCATCGGGGTGACCGGGACCGGCTGCTTCCTGCCCGACGGCATCACCGGCGCCGACGGCCTCCTCTTCCAGCTCATCGCCCCCGACGGCAGCGCGGCCGCCTCCGGCACGCTCCCGGTCGAGCGGGACGGCACCTGGTCCGCCCCCTTCGTGGTGCCCAACGGGACCCCCGCCGGCACCTACTCGGTCAAGGGCACCTGCATCGCGCCCATGTACGAGGACCTCGGCGTCCTCACCGGCGGCACCTTCACCGTCACCGGTGAGGGCCCGCGGGTGGCGGCCACCGAGTCCGCCACCCCTGAATCGGCCAGCGACATCGAGCCGTACCCCGAGTACGACGGCCAGAGCACCTGCAGCCCGGCGGCCAAGCCCGGCATGATCGCCTACCGGGACATGGTCATGGCCGCCTACCCCGGCACCACCAGCTACGGCATCAGCCGCGACTGCGGCATCGGCGGCACCAGCGAGCACAAGGAAGGACGGGCCTGGGACTGGGCCAACGACGCCACGACCGCCGCCGGCCGCAACCGGGTCGCCAACTTCATGAACTGGTTGTTCCGCACCGACCAGTACGGCCACCGTCACGCCATGGCCCGCCGGCTCGGCGTCATGTACATCATCTGGAACCGGCAGATCTTCCGGATGTACCGGCCGAGTGAGGGCTGGACGCCCTACACCGGCTCCAGCCCCCACACCGACCACGTCCACGTGAGCCTCACCCGTCGGGGCGGGGCCAGGCTGACCAGCTTCTGGTCCCTGGGCCTCCCCGGCCCGAACCAGACGCCGCCACCGGATCCCCCCGATCCGCCGGCGCCCCCCGCCAGGCGCGGCCCCCGGGCCGAGTTCGAGCAGACCGAGCACAACATCGTCGCCCCGTTCCAGCACGCCCAGGTCGGCGACTTCGACGGCGACGACCACAACGACATCCTGTGGTACGGCGAGGGCTCGGACCCCGAGCGCATCTGGTGGGGCCGCACCGGGCGGGGCTTCACCGCCGGCGCCATCAACGCCCGCGGTCGCTTCCGCCCGCTGGTCGGCGACTTCAACGGCGACGGCCGCCACGACATCCTCTGGTACACGCCCGGCCCGGGCCCCGACCACCTGTGGTTCGGGCGCACCGACCGCACCTGGGACGCACGCCCCACCCGGATCAACACGTCCTTCGCCCACTCCGCAGTCGGCGACTTCAACGGTGACGGCCGTGACGACGTCTTCTTCTCCGGGCCCGGTGCGGCGCCCGACAAGCTCTGGTTCGGCAAGGCCGACGGGTCCTTCCTCCTCCGGGCCATGACCGTCAGCGGCAACCACCGCCCTGTCGCCGGCGACTTCGACGGCGACGGCCGCGACGACGTCCTGCTCTTCGGCAAGGGCGCCGCGGCCGACGAGCTGTGGTTCGGCAAGGCCGACCGGACGTTCGCCGAGACCGACCGGGACATCGACCGGACCCAGAGCCCCATCGTGGGCGACCTCAACGGCAACGGGCGCGAGGACATCTTCTGGTACGCCCCCGGCGACACCCAGGACCGCGTGTGGTGGGGCCGGACCGACCGGACCTTCGCCGTGGGCGCGGTCGCGAACGTGTCGGGCACCTATTCCCCGCTCTTTGCCGGTGAGCTCGACGAGGACGACCACGACGACGTCGTCTGGTACCGGGCCGGTGCCGCGCTCGACTACATCTGGTGGTTCCAGTAGCCGCCTGAGGGCGCAGGGCAGAGCGGCGTCCGGGGGCCCGCGGCGACGAACCGTACCCCCGCCTAACATCGCCGCTCATGGCCGATCACTTCGCCGAGCACCTCGCCACCGTCCCGCTCTTCGCCCGGTGTTCGTCAGGGGACCTGGCCAAGATCGCTCGCCTCACCGACGAGATCGAGGTCGAGGAGGGCCGACAGGTCGTAGTCGAGGGCGAACCCGGGCACGAGGCGTTCGTCGTCGTGGAGGGATCAGCCACCATCAGCCGGGCCGGAGCCGAGATGGCCACGATCGGGCCGGGAGCGGTCTTCGGCGAGATGGCCCTGATCGACCGGGTGCCCCGCAATGCCAGCGTCACGGCGTCGACACCGATGCGCCTGCTCGTGATCGGCCAGCGGGAGTTCACCGGCCTGCTCGACGGGACCCCCGACTTCCGCAACAGCATCTTGGCGGCCCTCGCCGACCGGGTGCGCCAGAAGGACCTCGACCTCTTCGGCTGACCGGACGCCGGCCCCTCAGGGGGTGAGGCCGTCGAGCGCGCGGAGCGCAGCCTGGGCCGTGGCGACGCCACCGGACTCGGGGCTGAGCGCCGAGCCGAGGGCCACGGCCTGGTCCCCGCCCTCGAGCAGGACGACGGCGGCGTGCTCGCCGTCATGGGCCACCTCGCTGGCGTACCGGAAGGTGACGTCGTGCCCGGCGGCGACCAGCACCGCCCGGGTGATGGCCTCGACCCGGGTGGTGGCCCGACCGTGGCCGGGGCGGATCTGATCCCCGATGCGGACCTGGACCTCGGCCAGCACGGAGTCCCGGGCCCGGTGGACCGCTACCTGGAGGGGGCGGGCGATCGTGTCGGCCGGCGCGGCGGCGCCGTCGAGCTGGTGCACCGCCCGGCCGAAGGAGTGGCAGAACCGCGTGGCCACCTCCCGCTCGGGCGCCGTGATGTCGTCGGCCCGAGCCACGGCCCAGACGCCCCGGGAGCCTTCACCGACCGTGGCCACGACCACACCCCGGAACGCCGCCGCGACGAACTCGGTCGGCGAGCCGCCGGCCTCGAGGTCGGCCCGCAGGGCGTCGAAGAGGGCATAGGCCCGAGCCGGGCCAATGCCGTCCAGGGACGGTGACTGCAGGAAGAGGTGGGGCTCCTCGCCGGGGCCCTGGTGGAGGTACGCGCAGAGGTCGAGGGCCATGGTGTTGGCCAGCCCGTCGAGGAGCGCCCCCACGAGGTCGTCCCGCAGCTTGCGCACCGCCGACGGCGCGGGGACGTAGAGGGACTCACGTTCCCGCTCGGGCCCGACCAGTGGTTCCGGCTCGGGTTGGGGCTCGGGCCCGACCAGGGGGTCCGGCGGCGGCGGGGGCGCAGTGGCCAGCGGGGCGACCTCGACCGGCGGTGCGGTGTCCTCGATCGGCACCTCGCCGGCCTCGGCGGGTGGGCCCAGCAGCGCGGACACACCCCCGCCGCGGCGGCGGCGGCGGCCGGCAGGCGGCGGCCTGTCGAGATCGGCGAGGGTCGGGATGATCGCGGCCAGACCCCGACCGAGCCCGCTCTGGGGCTCCTCGGCGAGGCAGACAGGGTCGGCGTCGACCCTCCCGTCCTCGTCGTCGGGCCCGACACCGAGGCCGGGCAGCGTGTCCGCCATCCGCCTACGGTACGGAACGCGGCGCAACGAGTGGGGGACCCGATGGCGAGTGAACCCGACGACGAGCTGGTGGTCGTGGTACCGCCCGCGCACCAGGCCGGGGTCTGGGCCAACGACGCCATCGTCAACTCGAGCGATCACGAGGTGACCGTCGACCTCCTGCGGGTCGACCACTCCGTCGAGCCCAACGTCGGGACGGTCGTGGCCCGGGTGGCCATGTCGCCCAAGCTGCTGCGCCAGCTCATCGACGCGCTCACCGACGCCTGGGACGACTACGCGGGCCAGGTCACCCGGCGCCTCATCGACGACCCGACAGCCGGGCCGGACGGCGCCCACCCGCCGGAGATCGAGTAGCGCCCACTCACGCCCGACCCCGAGCGGGCACGTAGGTTCCCCGCCATGGAGCGGCCCGATCTCTTCGCCCGGCGCAATCGACTGCGCATCCTCGGCCTGCTCGTCATGGCCACCGTCGTGTACTGGATGGCCATCTGTGCCGCCGCAGTGGCCACCGCCATCCTCGGCCTGTTCTGGCTGTTCAGCGAGGCCGGGGTGCCCGACGACCTCCATCTGCTCAAGTGGGCGGGGATCTTCGTCCTGGTGGTCCTCGGCCTGTCGATCGTCATCGGGAGCCTCCTGTCGGTCTTCCGGCTGCCGAACCTGCGGCGGAAGCTGGAGGCTCAGGTCCTGGGAGAGACCGGCGCCCACATCGCCAACCCCGACGAGTTCCCGGAGGTGCGCAACATCCTCGAGGGCCTGGCCCTCTCGGCGGACATCCCCGTGCCCCGCTTCGCGGTGATCCCCGACCCCGTACCCAACTCCTTCGGCGTCGGGACCCGGCCCAAGAAGACGATCATCGGGATCACCTCCGGCCTGTCCGACACTCTGAGCCGGGACGAGCTCGAGGCGGCGCTGTCCTATGAGGTCAGCCGGATCGGGAGCTGGGACATCGCCCTGTCGAGCTGGGCCGTGGCCCTGACATCGGGCGCCATCGCCGCCGCCGAGGCCGACGATCTCAGGGCCATCATTGGTTGGATCCCGGCCCGCATGGCCGAGTGGCTGCAGGCGTGGGCCCTGCGGGACCAGGGCGAGAACCGAGACCGGATCGCCATCCAGTTCACCCGTCATCCCGAGGCCCTCATCACCGCGCTGGAGAAGATGGACGCAGAGCAGGGCGAGGTCCGGCGGGTCAGCCGGGCCACGGCGCCGCTGTGGCTCGAGGTACCCAACGGGGTCTACGGCGGGACGATGTCGTTGCGGTCCAAGCGCCTCGGCACCTCGATGCTCCTGCAGCACCGCATCGGCCGCCTCACCCACCTCGCCGGCCTCCCGCCCCGCCCCAAGGCCGTCCCCGGGTGGACGACCGCTCAGGTGCCCGGCGTCCCGCCGAGCGCCGCGCCGATCGTCATCGGCGCGGTCCCCGGCACGATCCCGCCGCCCCCCGGCGCCCCAGCCAGCGTGATCCCCCCGCCACCGGACCCGCCACCGCCACCACCGGTCGGTCCCCCACCCGCCATCCCCCGCCCGCCCGACGGCGGCAGCGGCGGCTTCCGCGTCAGCTGACGGCGCCCGCTAGGGGTGCTGACTACTGACGGCGACCACTTCACCGGTCATGTAGCTGGAGTAGTCGCTGGCCAGGAAGACGATGACGTTGGCCACCTCCCAGGGGGTGGCGCCCCGGCCGAAGGCCTCCTTGGCCTCGAGCTCCTGGAGGAGGCCGTCGGCCATGACCTTGGTCAGGAAGGGGTGCGTGGCCAGGCTGGGGGCTACGGCGTTCACCCGGACCCCGACGTCGGCCGCTTCGATGGCGGCACAGCGGGTGAGGGCCATGACCCCGGCCTTGGCCGCGGCATAGTGGGCCTGGCCCCGCTGGGCCCGCCAGCCGAGGACCGAGGCGTTGTTGACGATGACGCCCTTGCCCCGCGGCAGCATGTGGCGCAGCGCGGCCCGCGTCGTGCGGAAGGTCCCGTTGAGGGTGACGTCGAGCACGATCGACCACTGGTCGTCGGTCATGTCCACCACGTCGACCTCGCCGCCGAGGCCGGCGTTGTTGACCATCACGTCGATGCCGTCGAGGTGGACCGCCGCCCCGTCGACCAGGGCCTGGACCGCAGCATCGTCGGTGACGTCGCAGACGATCGCGTGGGGCCGCTCCCCCACCCCGGCGGCGATGGTGTCAGCCGCCTCGCCCAGGCGCCGCTCGTGGTGGTCGGAGATGACGACCCGGGCCCCCTCCTCGGCGCAGCGCTTGGCCGTGGCGAAGCCGATGCCGGTGCCGGCGGCGGCCGTCACCACGACACCCTTGCCCGCCAACAGGTCGTGGCTCTCGGGGTACGGCGGGGTCTCTCTGCTCATGGTCGGCTTGCCTCCGGGCTCACGGGTGTCGGCCTCTCAGGTCGTGCGGTCACGGTCGTGGCTCTCGGGGCAGGCCGAGGACCTGCTCCCCCAGCACGTTGCGTTGGATCTGGTTCGAGCCGCCGTAGATGGTGTCGGCCCGGCTGAACAGGAACAGGCCCTGCAGCTCGGAGAGCTGGTAGGCCTCGCCCCCCGCCATGGCGGCTTCGGGCGTCAGCACGGTGCCCTCGGCGCCGAGCACGTCCATGGCCAGCTCGCCCAGGCCCCGGTGGAACGTGGCCCAGTAGAGCTTGTTGATCGACGTCTCCGGGCCGGGCTCGCCCGAGATGGTGCGCAGAGCGGTCAGCCGCATGAGCTCGAGACCGATCCAGGCGTCGGCCAGGCGCTGGCGAAACCCGGGCTCGTCCGCCTTGCCGTTGCGGCGGGCGATCTCCAGCAGCAGGTCGAACTCCTGGTGGAACGCCATCTGCTGGCCGAGGGTGAGCACGCCCCGCTCGAAACCGAGGGTGCCCATGGCCACCCGCCAGCCGCCGTCGACCTCGCCCACGACGAGGTCGGCGTCGGTGCGGGCCTCGTCGAGAAAGACCTCGTTGAACTCCGACGTGCCGGTGACCTGGACGATGGGGCGGAGCTCGATCGCGGGCTGATCCATGGGGCAGAGCAGGTAGGAGATGCCCCGGTGCTTGGGGTCGGCGTCGGGGTCGGTCCGACAGACCACGAACATCCACTGGGCCCACGCGGCAAGGGAGGTCCACACCTTCTGGCCGCTGATCACCCATTCATCGCCGTCGAGGTGGGCCTTGGTCTGGACGTTGGCCAGATCGGAGCCGGCATTGGGCTCGGAATAGCCCTGGCACCAGAGGGTCTCACCCGAGACGATGCCGGGTAGGAAGCGAGACTTCTGCTCCTCGGTGCCAAAGGCGATGAGGGTCGGGCCGAGCAGCCCCTCCCCCACGATGCCGACCCGGCCAGGGGCCCGGGCCCGGGCGTACTCCTGGTGCCAGATGACCTGTTGGGTGACGGGGAGGCCCTTGCCGCCGTGCTCCTCGGGCCAGCCCACGACGCTCCAGCCCTCGCGGCCGAGGAGCTTCTCCCACTCGAGGCGGCCGTCGAAGTCCTGATGCTCCTTGCCCGGCCCACCAAGGCCCCGGAGCGCGGCGAAGTCCGCGCGCAGATGGGTCTCGAGGAAGGCCCGGGCCTCGGCCCGGAACACCTCGTCCTCGTCGCTGAACCGGAGGTCCACCGCCCTTCATTACCATCGCCGCCCGTGCCCGCACCTAGTCGCGTCGCCATCGTGGGGGCGGCGCCGGCGGACGTCGGGCGGGTGGACGACCGCACGGCCCGACCACCAGGACGACGATGAGGGGGGTCCGATGAGGGGCGTGCGGAACACCGAGGACGGGATCCAGGTGCTGGAGGTACCCGCGCCGGAGCCAACGGGCGACCAGGTGCGGGTGCGGGTGGCCGCGTCGGGGATCTGCGGGTCGGACCTGCACCTGCTCGGATGGGGGCCGATGCCCGTGACCCTCGGCCACGAGATCGCCGGGTGGCTGGACGACGGCACACCCGTGGCCATCGAGCCCGTCCACCGCTGCGGGACCTGCGACCGGTGCCTCGACGGCGACACCCACCGGTGCCGGGAAGGGCAGTCCATCGGCATCGGCATCGACGGTGGCATGGCCGACGAGTTGGTCGTGCCCCCCGAGTGCGTGGTCCCGCTGCCCGACAGGTTGGCCGTAGGGGATGCGTCATTGGTGGAGCCTGTGGCCTGCGCCGTGCACGCCCTGCACCGGGCGAGGGTCGAACCCGGCCAGAGGGTGGCCGTGGTCGGCGGCGGGACGCTGGGCATCGCCTCCGTGGCCGCCGCCGTCGACGCCGGCTGCGAGACCGGCTTCGTCGCCCGCCACCCCCATCAGAGCGCGGCGGCCGAGGCCGTGGGCGGCCGCCCCGCCGAGGGCCGCTACGACGTGGTCATCGAAGCGGCCGGCACCTCCTCCGCGTTCGCCGAGGCGGCGAAGCGGGTCCGGGTGCGGGGCACCATCGCCCTCCTCGGCACCCACTGGGAGGACCTGATCGCGGCGGGCATGCCCCTCACCACCAAGGAGCTCGACATCGTCGCCTGCCTCGCCTACGGCCGCCACGGCGGCAGCCGCGAGGTCGAGTCGGCGGCCACCCTGCTGGCGGCCGTCCCCGAACTGGCGTCCGCGATGATCACCCACCGGTTCCCGTTGGACGACGCCGCCGAAGCCTTCCGGGTGGCTGCCGACCGGTCCGCGGGCGCCATCAAGGTCACGCTCGAGCCGTAGCGGGGCCTCTCGTCACCTCGCTCTCTGATCCGATGACCAGAGACCCCGAAGGCGATCCAGGCCCATGGCCGTGCCCACCCGGGTCAGTACGGGGTGAGGCAGGCCCTCGACCAGGTCGTCGAGATCGGCCTGCATGCGGCCGAGCGCCTCCTCGTAGCAGTGGCGCACCACCTCGGGGTCATCGGCGGCCTCGGGCCCGAACCGGGTCCAGTCGATCGGCTCACACACCCGCGCCGTCACCTTGGCTGGTAGCGGGAGCGTCGGGAGCTGGACGGGCGCGATCCCCCACGGCGGGCCGAGCACCACCGGCAGGACGTTGATGCGCAACTGGTCGAGGCCGAGGCGCTTGGCGACCGTGTCCCCCCGCGCGAGCACGATGATCACGTCGTGGCTGCCGTGGGCCACCAGGGGGATCACGGGGACGCCATGGCGCAGGGCCAGACGCACGAACCCCGTGCGGCCGCGTAGGTCGATCCGGTGACGCTCCGTCCACGGCCGGTAGTCGTCGGCATCGCCCCCGGGGTAGACGACCACGGCGTCGCCCCGCTCGAGCAGGCGGGCGCCGTTCTCGGGGCTGGCGGGCACCGCCCCGATCTTCCGGGCCAGCGTGGCGGCCCCGGGCAGGGTGAACAGGAAGTCGAAGGCCAGGCTGTAGAGGGGCGTCTCCGACCCCCGCTCCTCCACCCAGCGGTGCAGGAAGGCCCAGAAGTCCGGCATGTAGATGCCACCCGAATGGTTGCCGACGACGAGGAACGGTCCCTCGGCGGGCAGCCGATCGAAGTGTTGGACCTCGGGGTCGAACCAGCGCAGGACGGTCCCGATCACCGGTTGGATCCGTTCGAGGTACGCCGGATCCCGCTGGTCGAAATCGGCGACCAGCCCCTGTTCGACGCGGGCCCGGAGCGGATCCCACGGCGACCACCCTGTCGGCCGAGCGCTCTGCGGGTCGGTCCCCTGCGATCGTGCCTCCACGCCGCCATCGGACCATTCGGCACGCGGCGCCGTCAGGGTCGAAGGTCATGTCCCGCCGTGGGACTTCAAACCGACCTCGCGCCCGCCGGCGCGACCAGGAGGTCGAGTTCGGCTTGGAGATCGTCTCGCAGCCGGGGCAGGTCGGGGCAGGCGTCGGGGTCGGCGATGAGGGTGACCGCCAGCGTGCCGGCATAGGAGAGGACGGCGAAGGCGACGGTGACGTTGCCGGAGATGCCGGACACGGCGATGACCTTCTCCACGTCGGCGCCGACGAAGGCCAGATGCTCCTCCGGCCCGCGCAGGTTGGTGACGAAGGTGTGCACCAGGCGCTGGCGGTCGGTGAACCAGCGGAACAGGTGCAGTCTCCCCAGCAGGCGGAAGATCGGGACGAGGAGGACCGCGGCGGCGACCGGTGCGTCGCCGCGGGCGGGGCGTCGGCGCGCCGTTTCCGCCAGGCGATCGAAGGGCTCGCCGACCGCGGGCACGGCGACCGGGCGGACGCTCACATCGTTGCCGAGCTCGGTGGCGCCCGTCGTCCGCCGGCCAGAGACCGGGACGGTCACCACGAACTCCGGCACGGGTCCCTCGCCCCGGCGGCGCAACGTGGCCTGGAGAGCACCGGCCACGGCGGTGAGAACGACGTCGTTGACCGTGGCGCCGTGCCGGTGAGCGACGTCCAGCACCGATGACAGGTCGACGCTGGCCTTGGCCAGCGACCTCCTCGAGCCGGTGGGTCGGTTCAGCGAGGTCGGGGGCACCTTCGGCGTGTCGGCCCGGCGGAGCTCGCCGATGGCGGCCCGGAGTCGCCCGACACCGGAGGGCAGATCGGCCATCGTCCGCAGGCGGGTCCTGGTGGCGTCGACCAGGAGCCGGGCCCGGGTGGGTCGGACCGACGGCGCCGGCACAGGGAGGTCTTCGGCTGCTCCATCGACGAGTCCGGCGAGCACGGCCAACCCGCCGATCCCGTCAGCCAGGACGTGGTGGAACACCGTGACCAGCCCCGACCCACCGTCGTCGAGGCCGGTCACGTGGGTGACCGCCCACAGCGGCCGGTCGTGGGCGAGGCGCTCGGTCGCCAGTTCGGCGGCCAGGGCCAACAGCGCCGTCTCGTCCCCTGGGCTCGGGCACGCGACCGACCGGACGTGGTGCCCGATGGCGAACCCCTCGTCGTCGACCCAGTAGGGCCGTCCGCACCCGATCGGGGCGTCGATCAGGACCTGGCGCAGTCGCGGAATCGCCCGGCTCCGGCGCTCGATGGCCTCCACCACGGTCGCAGCATCCAACCGCGCGCTCGCACCGAGCACGAGCACCGCCCCCACCTGCATCGGCACCGGGCCGACATCGATGGCCCGTTCCAGTAGGTCATTCGCGTTGGCCCGCTCGATCGGCCCCTCCTGCGTCACACCCCGCATCCTCCTCCCGGCCGCCCCTCCCCCGCCAGGGCCCAACGGTCTGACCCCCTAGAGGGGGAGGTTGTCGTGGCGGCGGGGGGCGATGCGCTCGCGCTTGGTGCTCAGGACCTCGAGGGCCGCGGCCAGCTCCCGACGGGTGTCCGCGGGGTCGATGACGGCGTCGATGTAGCCCCGCTCGGCGGCGATCCACGGGTTGAGGTACTGCTCCTCGTAGGCGGCGACCAGGTCGAGGCGGTCCTCAGGGTCGACCCGGCGGTGCAGGATGCTGACCGCCCCCTCCGCGCCCATCACCGCGATCTCGGCTGTCGGCCAGGCCAGGTGCAGGTCACAGCCCATGGTCTTGGAGTCCATGACGATGTAGGCCCCGCCGTAGGACTTGCGCAGGGTCAAGCCCACCCGGGGCACGGTGGCCCGGGCGTACGCGAACGCCAACTGGGCGCCGTGGCGGATCATGCCCCGCCACTCCATGTCCTTGCCCGGGTAGAAGCCCGACGTGTCGACCAGCGTGACCAGCGGCAGGTTGAAGGCATCGCAGAACTGCACGAAGCGGGCGCCCTTGTGCGAGCAGTTGATGTCGAGCGTCCCGGCCAGTTGCTGGGGCTGGTTGGCCACGACGCCGACCGACCGGCCGTCGACGGTGGCGAAGCCGGTCACCAGGTTGGGTGCCCACAACTCGCGGATCTCGAGGAACTCGCCGTCGTCGACCACCGAGCGCACGACCTCCCGCACGTCGTATCCGGCGGCGGTCTCGGCGGGCAGCAGGTCGCCGGCCTCGGGGGTCGGACGGTCGACGGGGTCGACGGTGGGCCAGCGGGGAGGCTCGTGGTCGACGCTGTCGGGCAGGTGGGCCAGGAGGTCGGCGACGGCGTCCTCGACGTCGCCATCGGTCGCCACCACCCGGGCCGCCACACCCGTCGAACGTTGCTGGGCGGCGACCCCGCCGAGCGCCTCCGAGGTGATGTGGGCTCCGGTCATCTGGCGGACCATGCGGGGCCCGGACACGTAGGCGTAGGACGAGGCGGTCATGACCACGAGGTCGGCCAGGCCGAGCAGCAGCGCCGGCCCGGATACGGCCGGGCCCGTGACGGCGGCGAGGATCGGGATGATCCCCGAGCAGGCCACCAGCTCCTTGGCCGCCCGCCCCCAGCCGACGAGGGCCTCCACGCCCTCGTGCACGTCGGCCCCGCTGGAGGCGAGGATCAGCACGATCGGCATACCCGCCTGGCGGGCGGTGCGGGCCGCGAGGGCGATCGTGTCGCCGTCAGGGGAGCCCAGCGCGCCGGCCCGACGGTCGCTGATCGAGCGGACGACCATCGCCGGGCGCCCGAACCGGTCGTCGACCCGCGCCTCCATGGTCCCGTTCACGGCCGCACGGAGGGCGACGGCAACGGGAGGCATCACCCATTCGACCACGTCCGCCCCCCCCCGCGTTACCACCGCCCGTTCTGGGCGCAGCCCTGTGTCGTGGACAACACGGGGGTGTACCCAGAACGGGTCAGTGGAGGGGTTTGGCGAACCAGTGGTGGGCGTGGACCTCGTCGTTGAAGGGGTCGACCTCGTCGTAGCCCAGCGACCGGTAGAGGGCGATGGCCTCGACCAGGGACCGGTTGGTCTCCAGGCGCAGGAGGCTGACGCCGCGGGCCAGCGCCACCGTCTCCAGCTCGACCAGCATCCGGCGCCCGAGGCCGAGGCCCCGGGTTGTGGGCTCGACCCACATGCGCTTCACGTCGGCCACGCCGTCGGGGAAGAAGTGCAAGGCCCCGCAGCCGACGGGCCGCTCGCCGATGCGGGCCAGCAGCAGCGTCCCCTCGGGCTCGACCATGTCATCGACGGCAAAGGGCTCGGCGGCGTCGACGTCGTAGCCCGAGTCGAAGCGCTCGTCGATCTCGGCGAAGTAGGACCGCAGGCAGGCGTCGGCGTCCGGGCTGTACGGGTCTTCGGGGGCGATGGTCACCTGGTCTGGGCGGAGGAGGCGGTCGACGGTGGCCATGGCGTCGACCAGTGCCTGACGGTCGTCGGGCCCGAGGGGGTCGAGCATCGACCAGGCCAGCTCGTCGCTCAGGGCCTCCATGACCAGGAACTCGCCCCGGCCGGCATCGGTGTGGCGGACCATGCGCACCCGGCCGTCGATCTCGTCGGGCGTGACGGTGACGAGGCCCTCCTTCTCCAGCGAGCGGAGCAGGCGGCTGAGGTACCCGGAGTCCAGGCCCAGCCGGGCCCGCAGCGAGCGGACGTCCACGCCCTCGGTCCCCACCTCCCACAGGATCCGGGAGGCGGCCAGCGGGCGGCCCCGGGCCAGGTACTCGTCGTCGAGCACGCCGATGCGCTGGGTGACCGTGCGGTTGAACCGTCGCACCTGCCCCACCGAGGCCTCGTCCATTCCTCTGACCTTAGTCAGAGACCAGCGTTTCGGGACCGGCCGTTAGCGTGCGCCCATGGGACTCCCCGACGACGCCCGTGAGCTCTGGCTCACGAACACTTCCAACGCCCGAGGGGCCAGGGCCCAGAAGCACATGCTGGTCGAGGAGGCCAAGAAGGTCGTCGAGCGGGTGGCCCTGCTCGACACCGACCGCGTGGGTGACGACCTGTTCGCCGAGCTCATCGAGGCCACCGCCCACCTGGCCGAGGTCCTGGACCGGCCGCCGTCCGTCCGGTCCCGGGGCGGCCTGTCGGCCTCCGGTGGCGACGACTCGATCCTCACCGAGCGCTCCGGCATCAGCGGCCGGAGCAACCCCCTGGCCCCGCCGATGGAGTTCGTCCTGGACGGCGAGGTGACCCGGGGCCACGCCATCTGGGGCGCGGCCTACGAGGGCCCGCAGGACTGCCTGCACGGCGGGTTCGTGGCCGCCGCCTTCGACGACCTCCTCGGCTGCGCCCAGATGGCCTCCGGCATCGCCGGCTTCACGGGGACCCTGACCGTGAAGATGATCAAGCCCACGCCGCTCTACCGGCGCATCGACTACGCGGCGGGCGTCGACCGCACCGTGGGTCGAAAGATCTGGTGCTGGGGCACCGCCCACGACGGCGACAAGCTCCTCGCCGAAGCCGAATGCCTCTTCATCGCCCCCGCCGGCGGCCCCGTCTCCCGACCCGAGGCCTGACGACCGCCGAAGCTCCAGCCGCCCAGCCGACAAGCGACGCTGCGGAGCGGAGCGCAGCAGCTCGGAAGGCTCCCCTGATCGGCGAAGCCGGCGCAGCGGAGCGGAGCAATGTGGCGGAGCGGAGCGCAGCAGCTCGGAAGGCTCCCCTGATCGGCGAAGCCGGCGCAGCGGAGCGGAGCAATGTGGCGGAGCGGAGCGCAGCAGCTCGGAAGGCTCCCCTGATCGGCGAAGCCGGCGCAGCGGAGCGGAGCAATGTGGCGGAGCGGAGCGCAGCAGCTCGGAAGGCTCCCCTGATCGGCGAAGCCGGCGCAGCGGAGCGGAGCTATGTAACGACCTTCCACAAGGGGATGTGGGCCCGCTCGCCGGCGTCGGCGAACCAGACCTGGACCTTGTCGCCGATGCGGACCGACTCGGCGTCGACATCGGTGACGTTGCCCATCATGCGGACACCTTCGTCCAGCTCGATCATGGCGACGACGTAGGGCAGCTCGTCTTTGAAGCCGGGGCCTCCGTACTGGCGGATCACGGTGAAGGTGTGGACGGTGCCGGTACCGGCGGCGTCGACCAGTTCGGGGGTCAGGCCGCAGGCCGTGCACGCGGCCCGGGGGTAGAACTGGCGATGGCCGCAGGCGCACTCCTGGAAGGTCAGCCGGCCCTCCAGGGTGGCGTCCCAGAAGGGCTTGCTCACCGCATCCACGAACGGGATCGGCTTGACCCAGTCGCCGGTGTCGGTCGAGTCCGTCATGCCGGTCGGTCCTTGCCCAGCAGGACCATGCCGATGCACGACAGCCAGCCGCCCGATCCCGCCGCCAGCGCCACCTCGGCTCCGGGTACCTGGGCCTCGCCACCCTGGCCGCGCAGCTGACGGGCGGCCTCGACCAGTAGGAAGATGCCCCGCATGCCCGGGTGGTTGGACGACAGGCCGCCACCGTCGGTGTTCAGTGGCAGCTTTCCGCCCCGGCGGAGATGGCCCTCCTGCACGAAGGCCCCGGCCTCGCCTTTGGCGCAGAAACCCATGTCCTCCAGCAGCACGGCGACGGTGATGGTGAAGCTGTCGTAGAACTGGATCGTGTCGACGTCAGCCGGGGACAGGCCGGCCTCGGCGTAGACGTCGGCACTGATGCGGGCGCCGGCGGAGGTCGTGAAGTCGGGGCACTGCGAGATGTTCCAGTGGGACTGCGCCCCGCCCGCCCCGAGCACGTAGACGGGCGGCTGCTTGAGGTCCCGGGCCCGTTCCTCGGTCGTGATGAGGACAGCCCCGCCGCCGTCGGTGATGACACAGCAGTCGAGCTTGTGCAGCGGGTCGGCCACCATCCGGGAGTTGACGACGTCCTCGACGGTCAGGTCGTCCCGGTAGCGGGCCCGCGGGTTGAGCTGCGCGTACTCCCGGACGCCGACGGCGATCTCGGCCAGCTGCTCGGAGCTCGTCCCGAACTCGTGCATGTGGCGCTGGGCGACCATGGCGTAGGCGCCGACGAGGGAGTTGCCGAACGGCGCCTCGAACTGCGACGGACCGGCCACGGCCCGACTGCCGCCCTGCCGGAGCTGGCCTGTGCCCAGCGTCCGACCCATGCGGGTGAGCTGGTCGGACCCGTAGGTGACCAGGATCGTGTGCGCCCGGCCGTCCCGGATGGCGGCGGCGGCGTGCTGGACGTGGAACTCGAAGCTGGACCCGCCGGTCATCGTCCCGTCGACCCAGCGGTGGTCGATCCCCAGGTACTCGGACATGGTCACGGCGTCGTCGACCATGATCCCGCCGCCACCCGCCGACATGTACCCGTCGATGTCGGACTTCGTCGCGCCGCTGTCCTCGAGGACCCGCTGCATGGCGAGCACATGGTGCTGCACGCCGTCCAGCTCAGGCGCCACGGGGTAGTCCGACAGCGCGATCCCGGCGATCACCGGCGTCCGTTCAGCTCCCAACCCCACGGCCGAGGACCGTAGCCGGGCCACAATGGGCCGCTGAACGGCGGACGACCGGGGGGTCTACGGCATGACTGACGGCGAACGGCGGTACCCGGGGGCGTGGGCGGTCGCGTCGCCGGATCACCCGGCGGTGGTCATGGGCGGGTCGGGCGAGGTCATGAGCTACGCCGAGTTCCACGAGACGGCGTGCCGGTTGGCCAACCTCTTCGGTTCGCTCGGCCTCGAGCCCGGGGACCACGTGGCCCTCTGCCTGGAGAACCGGGTCGAGTACCTGGCCCTCACCTGGGGGGCCCGGTACGCCGGGCTCTACTACACAGCCATCAGCTCGCGGCTGACCGCCGAGGAGCTCGGCTACATCGTCGAGGACTCGGGTAGCCGGGTGCTGATCACCTCACCGGCCAAGGCGGACCAGGTGGCCGAGCTCATGGATCAGCTCGGCGGGCTCGACCTGCTGGCGTCGGTGGGCGGCCCGGTCGACGGCTGCGAGCCGCTGGAGGACCTCCTCGCCGCCCAGTCCCCGCAGGAGCCACTCGACGCCGTCGAGGGCATGGCAATGCTCTACTCATCGGGCACGACCGGCCGTCCCAAGGGCGTGAAGGGCTCGTTGGCCGGTGACCCACTCGGGACATCCGAGGCCATGACGTCCCTCGTCAGCCTCGTCTTCGGGGCCTCGGAGACCTCCGTCTACCTCTCCCCCGCCCCCCTGTACCACGCCGCCCCCCTGGCCTTCTGCATGAACTTCCTACGCCTCGGCTCGACCATCGTGGTCATGGAGCACTTCGACGCGGCCGAGGCCCTCGCCCTCATCGAGAAGCACCAGGTCACCCACAGTCAGTGGGTCCCGACGATGTTCGTCCGCATGTTGAAGCTGCCGGAGGAGGTCCGGAGAGCCCACGACATCAGCTCGATGCAGGTCGCCGTCCACGCCGCTGCCCCCTGCCCCATCCCGGTCAAGGAGCAGATGATCGACTGGTGGGGGCCGGTCATCCACGAGTACTACGCCGGCACCGAGGGCAACGGCTTCTGCTACTGCAACAGCGAGGAGTGGCTGGCCCACAAGGGCACGGTCGGGCGCGGGCTCACCGCACCGGTGCTCATCGTCGACGAGAACGGCCAGAGGGCGCCCGTGGGCGAGGAGGGGACCATCTACTTCGGCGCCACCCCGGCGGGTCGGATCTTCGAGTACCACAACGACCCGGACAAGACGGCGGGCAGCTACCGCGAGGACGGGTCGAGCACCCTGGGCGACATCGGCAAGCTCGACGCCGACGGCTTCCTCTACCTGACCGATCGCAAGGCCAACATGATCATCACCGGCGGGGTGAACGTGTACCCGCAGGAGACCGAGAACGTCCTGATCGTGCACCCCGCCGTGGCCGACGCCGCAGTGATCGGGGTCCCCGACGAGGACTTCGGCGAAGAGGTGAAGGCCGTCGTCCAGCTGGCCGACCCGTCAGCCGCCGGCGCCGAGATGGAACGGACGTTGATCGCCCACTGCCGTGAGCACCTGGCGGACGTGAAGTGCCCTCGGTCGATCGACTTCCGGGACGAGCTCCCCCGCCACCCCACCGGCAAGCTCTACAAGCGCCTCCTGAAGGACGAGTACTGGGCCGGCCACGAGAGCCGGCTCGTCTGAGGCAAACGCCTCCGCCTGAATCATTGGAGGCAATAGGGGGCGGAAACCGCCCCCTATTGCCTCCGACGGGATGCAGGGTGGCGCCGGTAGGTTCGGCTCGCGCTTCCCCGCTCGATGTGTCTGCGCGGAGGAAGCCATGTTCGACCAGCAGGTGGCGCTGCTCGCTGCCACCCAGAGCGGCGTGTTCGCTCGATTCCAGCTGTTGGCGCTTGGGATCGAACCGACGCTGATCAAGCGTCGGCTCCGATCCGGCCACTGGGCGCGCATGGCGCCCGGCGTGTATGGGTTGCCGGGGCACAGGGACACCTGGGATCAGCAGTTGTGGGTCACCTACCTGGCTGCCGGGACCGAGTCGAACGTCTCCCATGACGCCGCCGCGGCCGTCTATCGCGTCGACGGGTTCCCGAAGACGGCGCTGAGCGTCACGGTGCCCCATCCGCAGAACCTGCGAGTGGCCGGGGCGACCGTGCACCAGAGTCGATACCTCCCCCGCCACCATTGGGTGAGCCTCTACGGCCGGCGGACCACGACATTGGCCCGCACGCTCGTCGATCTCGCGGCGACCACGTCGCGACTCCGCCTCGACCGAGCCTACGAGTCGGCGCTGCTGACCGAGCACCTCACCCACGCCAAGATGGCTCGTTGCTTCGGCGAGCTGTTGCTGCCGGGACGGAAAGGCATGACGAAGCTCTCGTCGATCCTCGACGAGCGCGGGCCCGGATTCGTTCCGGCAGCCAGCGAGCTGGAACACAAGCTGTTCGACGTGTGTGCGACCGTCGGGCTCGAGCCCGTGCGGCAGTTCCCGCTTCCGGGTAGGGGGGACATCACCGGCTTCGTCGATGCGGCGTTCGTCGAAGCGAAGTTGATCCTCGAGGCTGATGGACGGCGATGGCACGACCGAGTCGCCGCCCAGAGGCAGGATCGAGCCCGAGTCAATGCTGCCGCCCGCGTTGGGTGGCAGACGCTGCGCTTCGGCCACGAGGAGCTGACAGGTGACCCCGCCGGCGAGGGCGAGACCATCCGCGAGACCTACGACCAGCGGCTCGGGCTCCTCGCCGGCCGGTCCTGACTCGTTGGAGGCAATAAGGGGCGGGTTCCGCCCCTTATTGCCTCCAATGGGTGCTGGCTTCGGAGGATCGGTGGAACGTGTTCTAGTTTGGGGGGGGTGAGTGACTCGGGGGATCGGACCTTCAACCTGGCGGACCTGTTCGAGCAGGCGGTGGACGCCTTCCCGGATCGGGAGTACCTGGTGGTCGGCGACCAGCGCCGGACCTACGCCGAGATGGAGGCGCGGGCCAACCGCCTGGCCCACGACCTGGCCGACCACGGCGTGGAGCCGGGCGATCACGTCGGCATCTACGCCCACAACTCCGCCGAATGGGTCGAGACCCTGTGGGCCGTGTTCAAGATCCGGGCCACCTGGATCAACATCAACTACCGCTACGTCGAGCACGAGCTGTCCTACCTCTTCGCCAACAGCGATCTGAAGGCCCTCGTCTACGAGCATGGCTTCGGGCCCCGGGTGAAGCACTGCATCGACTCGCTCCCGGACCTGGTCCACGCCCTCGTGATCGACGACGGCTCCGATGCCGATGTGGGCCTGCCCGACGCCGTGCCCTACGAGGAAGCCCTCGCCGCCGCGTCCTCCGAGCGGGACTTCGGCCCCCGATCCCCCGACGACCGCTACATCCTGTACACGGGTGGCACCACGGGCATGCCCAAGGGCGTCGTCTGGCGCCACGAGGACGTCTTCATGGCCCTCGGTGGCGGCATCGACCCCATGACCAAGGTCAAGGCGACCGAGCCGGAGGAGATCATCGCCCGGGCCTACCCCGACCCCATCACCTTCTTCCCCATCGCCCCCCTGATGCACGGGGCCACCCAGTGGGGTCTGATGAGCCAGGCCATGACCGGCAACCGGGTCGTGCTGGTGGCCAACTTCGACGCCGAGGAGTGCTGGGAGCTCATTCAGCGCGAGGGCGTCAACTCGATGATGATCACCGGCGACGCCATGGCCCGCCCGCTCATCGAGACCCTTCAGCAGCATCCCGACCGCTGGGACGTGTCCTCCCTGCTGTCGCTCTCCAGCAGTGCGGCGGTCTTCTCCCCGTCGGTGAAGGACCAGTTCTTCGAGGTCTTCCCCGACTTGGTCCTGACCGACGCCATCGGCGCATCGGAGTCCGGCAACAACGGCATGGTCGTGGTGGGCAAAGGGAACACCGCCATGAAAGGCGGCCCGACGGTCACCGCCATGCCCGACTCGGTCGTGATCGACGAGCACTTCAACATCGTCCAGCCCGGCTCCGCCGTCGTCGGCAAGGTGGCCCGCAAGGGCAACATCCCCCTCGGCTACTACAAGGACGAGGTGAAGACGGCCGAGACGTTCGTCACCGGCCCCGACGGCACCCGCTACGCCGTTCCGGGCGACTTCGCCACCGTCGAGGAGGACGGCTCCATCACCCTGCTCGGGCGGGGATCGGTGTCCATCAACTCCGGCGGCGAGAAGATCTACCCCGAGGAGGTCGAAGCCGCGGTCAAGTCCCACCCTGCCGTCTACGACGCCACGGTCATCGGCGTGAAGGACGAGCGTTGGGGCCAACGGGTCGCCGCCGTCGTGCAGCTCCGGGAGGACGGAGACCTCACCGACATCAAGGACCTGCAGGAGCACTGCCGGAGCGAGATCGCCGGCTTCAAGGTCCCCCGCCAGGTCCACTTCGTCGACACCGTCACCCGCGCGCCGAGCGGCAAGCCGGACTACCGGTGGGCGGCCGAGAAGGCCGCCGGAGAGCCCGACCTGATCGACGAGACGTTCGCCTGATCGGGGGCCGACCGTGACCACCGTCCTCTGCCAGCTGGGCGAGCGGATCACGGGCGAGATCGCGGCCGCGTTCCCAGCGGTGACGGTCCGGTCTGTCGGCAGCGGAGACGCCCTCGAGGACGATGCCACCGGCGAGGTGCTGCTGACCTCGCACTTCTTCGCCCAGGACCTGCCCGCCCTAGTCGACCGGGGCGTGAGCTGGGTGCACAACTTCGGCACCGGCGTCGACCAGTTCCCGATGGATCTGCTCGGCCCCGACCAGACGCTGACCTGCTCCCGGGGCGCCGGCGCCGGGCCCATCTCGGAGTGGGTCATCACCCAGATGCTCGCCTTCGAGAAGCAGCTGCCACAGACCTGGATCAGCGAGCCCCCCGAGCACTGGAACCTCGCCGACCTCGGCACCCTCCGGGACAGCCACGTGGGGCTCGTCGGCTACGGCGGCATCGGCGAGGCCGTGGCCCGCCGGGCTCTGCCCTTCGGCAGCGAGATCAAGGCCTACCGCCGGCGCCCGATACCGGCCGACGAACCGGGGGTCGAGATCGTCACCGACCTGCTCGAGCTGGCGGCGTGGAGCGACCATCTCGTCGTGACCGCCCCCGCCACCCCGGCGACCCACCATCTCGTCGGCGAGGCCGTACTCGGGGCGATCAAGCCCGGCGCCCACCTCGTCAACATCGCCCGGGGCGCCCTGATCGACCAGGATGCCCTTCGTCCCGCCCTCGACGACGGCCGGGTCGCCCTCGCCTCGCTGGACACCGTCGAGCCCGAACCCCTACCCGAGGGCCACTGGCTCTACGGCCACCCCCGGGTGCACCTCAGCCCGCACATCTCCTGGAGCTCGCCGGAGCGGTACGACCGCATCCTCGGCATCTTCCTCGAGGAGCTGGCCCGGTGGGAGGCCGGTCAGCGCCTGGCCAACGTGGTCGACCGCGAGGCGGGCTACTGACGGAACCGCCGCCCCGCCATGAATTAGCGCTAATCTGCGAGAGTGACACTGACGCTGCATGAAGCCGCCGACCGACTCGGCGTCCACTACATGACCGTCTACCGCTGGGTCCGGACCGGGAAGCTGCCCGCCACCAAGCAGGGGGCGAGTTGGTCGGTGCGCCAGAGCGACCTCGACGCCCTGACGGCGCCGACCAAGGCCGGACCCCGCGGCAAGCGGGTCGATCACGCCGGACGCCTCGCCCGGCGCCTCGTCGCCGGCGACGAGGCCGGTGCACTGGCGGTGGCGGAGGCCGCCCTCGCCGGCGGCATGGAGCCCGAGACCCTGTACCTCGACGTCCTCGCCGGGGCGATGGTCGAGATCGGGGACGGCTGGCACGCGGGCGAGGTGTCGATCGCCGAGGAACACCAGGCCACCGCCATCATGCAGCGCCTGCTGGGCCGCCTCGCCCGCAACTTCACCCGGCGGGGCCGCCGCCGGGGGACGATCGTGCTGGGCGCGACGGCCGGGGACACCCACGGTCTCGCCGTCGCCTTGCTGGCCGACCCCCTCCGCGGGCGCGGCTTCACCGTGGTCGACCTCGGCCCCGACACACCGGCCGAGGCCTTTGTCCACGCCGCCACCCACGCCGAGGGCCTGGTCGCCGTGGGCATGACCGTTTCGATCGCCCCCGCAGAGCCGATCGCCGAGGCCGTGACCGCGTTGCGATCCGCCGGCGTCCTCGCCCCGATCGTGGTCGGCGGGAGCGCCATCCCCGACGCGGCGGCGGCCGCTCGACTCGGGGCCGACCACTGGGCCGCCGACGGCTGGTCGGCCCTCGACCACCTCAGCACCATCGCGACTTCCTGATTTTCACTTCCGAGGTTGCCGCCTGACTTAGTGCTAAATATAGTACTTAGTGCTAAACAACCCCCAAGGAGATCCCAACCATGTCCCGCCGTCTTCTCAAGCTGCTGTCCTTCGTCCTGGCCGGCGCCCTCGTGTTCGCCGCCTGCGGCGACGACGACTCCGAGTCCGAGGACTCCGCCACGACCGAGGCCCCCGACACCACGGAGGCCCCCGAGGACACCGTGGCCGAGCCCACCATGGACATCGTCGAGACCGCATCGGCCGCCGGCGACTTCACCACCCTGGTGGCTGCCGTCGAGGCCGCCGGCCTGGTCGAGACGCTGCAGGGTGAGGGCCCGTACACGGTCTTCGCGCCCACCGACGAGGCCTTCGCCGCCGCGCTCGAGGATCTCGGCCTGACCGCCGAGGAGCTCCTCGCCGACACCGAGACCCTGACCTCGATCCTCACCTACCACGTGGTCGAGGGCGAGGTTCCCGCCGCTGACGTCGTCACCCTGGACGGGGAAGAGGTGCCCACGGTCAACGGTGCCACCGTCGAGATCGGTGTCGACGGCGAGACCGTGACCGTCAACGACGCCACAGTGGTCGCCACCGACATCTTCGCCACCAACGGCGTCATCCACGTCATCGACGGCGTCCTGCTGCCGCCGGCCTGATCCCCCCATCGGAACGAGCGGGGGTGGGTGCACTCTCCCCCGAGCCCACCCCCGCTCACCGATCCTGCTCAAGGGACCGTCGACCTCCTCCGGGAGGCGACGGTCCCTTGATTGATCCCACGCCCTCGACCCGGTCCGGGAACCACCGGCCTGATCCCCCGTCGGTCGAGCGGGCACCCCTGTCCTGAGGTCGATGTCCCTCGCCTCTACCGTGCGCTCGCACCCGCACCGGAGCCCCACGATGAGCAACCCCCTCGCCCACGCCGTCGACCTCCTGCTGGAGGCGACGGTCGCCGGGTCGTTCAGCCGCCTCGGCTTCGAGGCCCGCCGCCGTCTCGACGGCTGGGAGGACCCGCCGACCCACGCCCTGGCCGGCCAGCGCATCCTGCTGACCGGCGCCACGTCCGGCATCGGTCGGGCCGCCACCGGCCAGCTCCTCGACCTGGGCGCCGAGGTCCTCGTCGTCGGCCGCCACGAGCAGCGGACCACCGAAGCCGCGGCCGAGCTCGGCGTGGCCCATCCCAACGGGACGGTGAGCGCGCACATCGCCGACCTGGCCGACCTCGGTGCCGTACGGAAGCTGGCCGACGAGCTCGTGGCGTTCGGGAAGCCGTTCGATGCCATCGTCCACAACGCCGGCGCCCTCCTGGCGGAGAAGACCGTGACCGCCGACGGCCTGGAGACGACCCTGGCGGTCCACCTCGTCGCCCCCCACCTGCTCACCGAGCGCCTCACACCCCTGCTCCGGGCCCCGGCCCGGGTCCTCTGGGTCACCTCGGGTGGCATGTACAGCCGGGGCCTCGGCGTCGACGACCTCGAGATGGACGCCGAGAGCTACAAGGGCACGGCGCAGTACGCCCGGGCCAAGCGGGCCCAGGTGGAGCTCCTGGGCCTCTGGTCCGAGCGCCTCGCCCCCACCGCCGTCGTGCACGCCATGCACCCGGGCTGGGCCGACACCCCCGGCGTCGAGACCAGCCTGCCCACCTTCCGCAAGGTGACGGGCCCGGCCCTGCGCACGCCCGACCAGGGCGCCGACACCCTCGTCTGGCTGCTCTGGGCCGACGAGCCGACCCGGACCAGCGGCAGGCTCTGGCTCGACCGGCGACCCCGCTCGACCGTGCACGTCCCCGGCACCGGCACCGACGACCAGGAACGGGCTCGCCTCTGGGCGTGGGTGGCCGCGGCCGCCCGGTCCTGAGCGGCCGCGTACCCATCGACCCCACGAGACGGGAGAATGCCAGCCATGAAGTGTCCGAACGACCAGACGACCCTCCAGATGACCGACCGGGAGGGGATCGAGATCGACTACTGCCCCGAGTGCCGCGGCGTGTGGCTGGACCGCGGCGAGCTCGACAAGATCATCGAGCGCAGCGCCTCCTGGCAGCCCGAGCGGGACCGGGACGACGACCGGGACCGGGGCCGCCGGGACGAGCCCAGGAGCGAGAAGGCCGACAAGGCCGACAAGGCCGAGAAGCCCAGGAAGAAGAAGGCCTCCTCGTTCCTCGAGACCCTCATGGAGTTCGGCGGCGAGGGCTGAGCCCCCCGGTCACTCCATGACCCGCAGGGTCGAGGGGATGTCCATCCGACGGAGTCGGCGCAGCGTGAGGATCGGGGCCACGGCCACCGCCACGACGCCAAACAGGACGGCTGTCAGCAGGGTCGACGCGGACAGGGCGATCACCATGCCGATGTCCGGGAACGTCGAGGGCAGCAGGACCCGCAACAGCCACTCCAGCAGCAGCCTCCCGGCGACCACCCCCACGATCGTCCCCAGCACGCCGATGATCAGGCTCTCCACCACGCTGACCAGCAGCACCCGCCCGGCAGGCAGCCCGTAGGCGAACATGGTGGCGTTCTCCCGGGCCCGCTCGTCCATGTTGATGGCCGTGGAGTTGAAGGCGATCAGCAGGGCCAGCAGGAGGACCGCCGCTTCGATGACGGCGAAGATGCTGACGAACTCCTCGATCTGCTCCCGGACGGCGTCGCCGGCGGCGGTGACCGGCTCGACCGACACGACGCCCGGCTCGGGGAACAGACCCCGTTGCACCTCCTCGGTGGTCACCCCCGGGGCGGGGCTGACCCGCACGGTGTTGGTGATGCCCTCGAGGTCGAACAGGTCGGCCTGGCTGCTGTCGAGGTAGGCCAGGAACCGGTACGGGTTCGGGTGGATGGCCAGCACCGGCAACTCGGAGTCGACCAACTGGTAGTCAACCAGGCCCTGCCGACGCGGGTGGCGCAGGACGACGGTGTCGCCCACGGCGACGCCGAGATCGTCGGCCGCTTCTTGGGCGAGGACGATCCCGGGTCGGTCAGTGGTCAGCTCGCCCGAGCTGGCCGTGGGCCGCCACAGGTCGCTGTCGAAGTCCGTGACGGCGAGGAGCACGTCGATCTCGTCCTCGCCCGGTTCGAGGGTCCCCCCCAGCGCCAACCCCGTCTCGGCGTCGGCCACCCACGGTGACCCGGTGACCGCCCGGACCGCCTCGCTGTCGACCGGGGCGAAGTCCACCCCGACGGTCAGCTGCTCGGGATGCTCCCCGACGAACTCATCCTCGCCGAGGTCGATGGTGGCGACGAAGGAGTCGATCATCCCGATGACGCCGACCAGCACGGCGATGGCCGCCCCGATGCCCAGCGCCGTGAGGATCGTCCGGCGGGGGCCGCGCACGACGTTGCGGAACGGCAGCATGGCGACCGTCGAGCCGGGCAGTGGCAGCTGCCGGACCAGCGGGGCCAGCCCGCCGGAGACCGCCCGGTGCGCGGTCTGGATGGCCTCGACGGGCGCCACCCGCACGGCCCGGCGCACCGGAAGGGCAGTGGCCACGATCGGCAGGAGGAGCCCCAGGGCGGCTCCCCGGAGGAAGACATCGGGCTGGAACTCGAAGATCCAGGAGGGCATCGGGAAGAAGCCCCGCAGCAGGTCGGCCATCAGGGTGTCGATGAGCAGCCCGACCCCGACCCCGAACGCCGCCCCGAGGGCGGCGACCTGGACCCCGACGAGCAGGGGCCGTAACGCGATGCGGGCGGGAGGGACCCCCAGGGCCATGCCGATGCCGATCTCGCGACGCTGGGCCTCGACGATGCGGACCATGAGGTTGAACGCCGCGAAGGCCGCTCCGAGCAGGATGAGGACCGCGAACACGTCATAGAAGCGCTGATCGCCCTCGATGTCGTCGTAGAGCAACCGCAGGACCCGGTCGTCCTCCCGCCGGGTCAGGGTGATGCCCACGTCGGGGAACGCCTCGGCCATGGCGGCGGTCACCCGCTCCTCGACATCGTCGATCGGGGCACCCCCCTCGAGGGTCATGGCCGCCTGGTTGGCCGCTCCGGGCTGGTCCGACAATGCCTGCACCGTCTCGATCGGTGCGTACAGCACGGCGAAGTCGGCGAAGAGCCCGCCCCGGTCATCGACCATGAAGAACCGCTCGGGCGAGATCGCACTACCCACGACCTGCATCTCCCGGTCGCCGCTGATGCGGACGGTGCCCGTCGGCGGCAGGTCGTGACGCTGGGTGAAGTGCTCGTCGAGGAGGACAACGTCGCCCGCCACCGCGTCGGCCGGGGTGAGGAGTCGCCCGCCGAAGGCATGCAGCCCCGCGACGTGCGGGCCGCCGTCCGACACGTCGACACCGACCAGGGTCCCAGGCACGAGGATGGTCTCGGTGTCGGTGGACGCGTCCACCTGCACCGGGGCGTCGAGCCGCACCTCGACCTCACCGAGGTCCTCGCCCACCGCGGTGGCCAACACGGCCTCCAGGTCGTCGGCCGGGACCGACGATCCCTCCGCCAGGTCGACCCGTAGGTCGTACATGTTCAGGTCGGTGTAGCTGGCGTCGTAGGAGTCGTACCGCCAGGCCGAGACGCTGGTGAGCCCCGAGTAGGTACCCGAGCCGATGGCGATGATCAGGGCGATCGCCGCCACCTGGAGCCACCGGGCCCGGAGGTCCCTCCACGTCCAACGCAGGAGCAGCACGGCGCTACCAGTGCAGCTCGTCGATGGCCACCTGCCCGCCCGCCGGGGGGCCGTCGCTGACGATCTTCCCACTGCTGAGCTCGATGACCCGGTCCGCCACCCGGCTGATCTCACGGTTGTGGGTGACGATGACCACGGTCACCCCGGTGTGGGCCTGCTCGTGGAGCAGGCTGAGGATGGCCACGCCGGTGCGGAAGTCCAGCTCACCGGTCGGCTCGTCGGCCAGCAGCACCGGGTTGCCCGTGGCCAGGGCCCGGGCGATGGCCACCCGCTGCTGCTCCCCGCCCGAGAGCTGGTGCGGGAAGTGGTCGAGCCGGTCACCCAGGCCGACCCGCTCGAGCACCTCCTCCGCGCTCGGGGCCTTCGGGCCGGGCTGGGCCACGTCCACGGCGAACTGCACGTTCTCCCGGGCCGTGAGCGCCGGGAACAGGTTGAACGTCTGGAAGACGAAGCTCACCGACCGCCGCCGCACCCGGAACAGCTCCTTGCGCGGGGCGCCGGTGATCGTGGCGCCGGCCACCCGGACGTCGCCCTCGGTCGGCACGTCGAGGGCGCCGATCATGTTCAGCAGCGTCGTCTTGCCGCTCCCCGACGGCCCCAGCACCACCACGAACTCGCCCGCCTCGACCGTGAGGTCGATCTCCTGGAGGGCGGTGACCACCGTGTCGCCGACCTCGTACCGGCGGGCGACGCCCTGCATCTCGATGACCGCGATGATCCGACCTCCTCGTGCGCCTGGTCGACAGGATCGTCGCTCGGTGCCCCTCCCACCAGTGACCAACGACCTTGATCCGGGCGTCGGCAGGCCGGTGAGGGCCAGGCTGGCCATGGTCCCCCAGGAACGCCACGTGCGTGCGGTGGCTGCTCCCGTGGGTCACCGGTCACCCCCCGGCATGGGGGGATCGCTCAGTCCAACCGGACCAGCCGGCGAACGCCGCGCAGCGGAGCGGAGCAGCACGACCGACTCGCGGGATCGGCGGCGCCGGTCCGACGGAGTCGGACGAATGTCAGAGGCGCTCGATGATCGTGCCCGTGGCGAGGGCGCCACCGCAGCACATGGAGACCAGGCCGAACTGGCCGTCGGTGCGCTCCAGCTCGTGCAGGATCGTGGTGATCAGGCGGGCCCCGGTCGAGCCCACAGGATGGCCGATGGCGATGGCGCCGCCGTTGACGTTGACCTTGTCCCAGTCCGGCTCGTGGAGCTGGGCCCAGGACATGGCGACGGAGGCGAAGGCCTCGTTGACCTCGAACAGGTCGATGTCGGGGATGGTCATCCCGGCCTTCTCGAGGACCCGGGTCGTCGCGGCCCGGGGGCCGTCGAGGTGGTAGTAGGGGTCATCGCCGACGAGGGCCTGGGCCACGATCCGCCCTCGGGGCTTCAGGCCGGCGGCCTTGGCCTTGTCCTCGTCCATCCACAGGACGGCTGCGGCGCCGTCGGAGATCTGGGAGCTGTTGCCCGCAGTGTGGATGCCGTCGGGCATGACCGGCTTGAGCTTGCCCAGGCTCTCCTGGGTCGTCTCCCGCAGGCCCTGGTCCTTGCCGATGACCTGCTTCTCGCCGGTCGGCTGGCCGTCCTCGCCCAACACGGGGACCTCGATGGGGGCGACCTCACGGTCGAAGCGGCCCTCGACCCAGGCCTGGGCCGCCTTGCGCTGGGACTCGGCGCCGAGCCAGTCGACGTCGTCGCGGGTGATGCCCCGGTTCCGGGCGATGCGCTCCGCGGCACCGAACTGGTCGGGCATGTCCCAGGGGAAGTTGTCGGGCTTGGACGAGCCGGGGCCGTTGTAGACGTTGGCCCCGAGGCCGACCCGGCTCATGGCCTCGACACCACAGGAGATGCCGATGTCGATGGCGTCGACGGCGATCAGGTTGCTGATGAAGTGGCTGGCCTGCTGGGCCGAGCCGCACTGGCAGTCCACGGTGGTGGCCGCCGTCTCGTACGGGAGGCCGGCGCTCAGCCAGGCGTTCCGGGTGACATTCGACGCCTGCTCTCCGGCCTGGGTGACACAGCCCCCCACGACCTGTTCGACCGCGCCGGGCTCGAGACCGGACCGCTTGACCACCGCGACCTGGGCCGCGGCCAGGAGCTCGGCGGCGTGCAGGCCCGAGAGCCAGCCGTTGCGCTTGCCGATGGGCGTACGGACGGCTTCGACGATGACAGGCTGACCCACGTGCTTCTCCCGAGTTCGGTTACGGCGACTGATCCTAGAACCCGTTCTAGTGTGAGAGCCACGTGAAGGACCACGGTCGGGCCGGCATGCCCTCGCCCTACCCGGCGGCCATCCCCCGACGGGTCGTCACGGTCACGATCGCCTGGGTCCTGTTCCTGCTGGCCGTGGTCCTCGCCCCCCTCCTCGGCACGGTCGCCATCCTGACCGATGGGGCGCTGCGCCGGAAGGGCTGGCCCACCGCGCGCATGGTCGCCTTCATCGGGGCCGCCCTGTGGATCGAGGTCAGCTCGCACCCACGCGTCCTCTGGAGCTGGGTCAGCCAGCCGTTCGCCCGCCAGACCTGGACCGAGCGAAACAACCACCTCATGCACTGGTGGGCCGGACGCCTGACCCGCGGGGCCGAGAGGGTGGTCGGCGTCCGGTGGCACTTCGACATCCCCGACGAGCTCGAGCCGGGCCCCCTGCTGGCCTTCTCCCAGCACGTCTCCATCGTCGACGCCATCGCCCCCGTCTACATCCTCGGCTGCCAGCAAGGCTGGTACCTGCGCTACACGCTGACCCGGGGCCTGCGCCTCGACCCCTGTCTCGACATCGTGGGCCACCGCGTCCCCAACCACTTCGTGGCCCGGGGCAGCGGCGACAACAGCCAGGAGCTGGCCACCCTGCGCACCCTGGTGGGCGACATGCACGGCGACGAGTGCGCGGTGATCTTCCCCGGCGGTGGGCTGTTCACCCCGGCGGGTCTGGCCCGGGCCGTCGAGAAGCTCCGGGAGCGGGACTCGCCCGAGGCGTCGATGGCGGCGACCTATCGTCACGTCATGCCACCCCGCCCCGGTGGGGTCAACGCCTTCTTCGACGGCGCGCCCGATGCCGACGTGATCGTGGTCGGCCACGTCGGCTTCGAGCCGCTGGCCTCGATCCGCAAGCTGTGGAGCGTGCTCCCCCTGACCAACCCGGTCGAGGTCAAGATCTGGCGCTACGACCGGGCCGAGGTGCCCGAGGACGAGGAGGACCGCATGGCCTGGCTGTACGAGCGGTGGCGGGTGATGGACGACTGGATCGACGAGCGCCTCAGGGCCCGCGCCGCCCATGACCGGGGCCCGGCGTGAACTACCTCGAGGTCTTCGGGGCCAGCGCCGGCGCCATCGCGGTGCTGATGATCGGTACGTGGGTGGTGTCGGTCCGGCTGAGGAACGCGTCGATCGTGGACATCGTCTGGGGCGCCGGGTTCGTCCTCGTGGCCTGGGTCTCCTACGCGCTGGGCGACGGGGTCGCGAGTCGCAAGATGCTGCTGGCCTGGATGGTCACCCTCTGGGGCGGGCGCCTGGCCGTCTACCTGTTCATCCGCAACCACGGCAAGGGCGAGGACCCCCGGTACGTGGCCATGCGCAACCGTCGGGGCGACAAGTTCGCCCGGCAGAGCCTGTGGTTGGTCTTCGGCCTGCAGGGCGTCCTCATGTGGATCGTCAGCCTGCCGGTCCAGGTGGGTTCGGTCGCCGACCAGCCGGCGTCTCTCGGACCCGTCGAGATCGTGGGCGTCATCCTCTACACCATCGGCATCTACTTCGAGTCGACGGGGGACTTCCAGCTCTCCCAGTTCAAGGCGGACCCGGCCAACGCCGGTCAGGTGATGGACCAGGGGCTGTGGCGCTACACCCGCCACCCCAACTACTTCGGGGACTTCTGCGTCTGGTGGGGCATCTGGATCGTGGCCGCCGCCACCGGGGTCGGGATCTACGCCGTCGTCGGCCCGATCGTGATGACCTTCTTCCTGCTCCGGGTCTCCGGCGTCGCCATGCTCGAGCGCTCCATCGGCAAGCGGCGACCCGGCTACGACGAGTACGTGAGGACGACCAACGCCTTCTTCCCCGCCCCGCCGAAGCGCTGACGGTACTGGCGCCTGATTTCCCGGCCGTGGCCGGGAAATCAGGCGCCAGAACAGATCATTCGCCGGGGATGTTGGTGAAGTCGGGGGGGCGCTTCTCGAGGAAGGCGGTGAGCGCTTCGAGGTTCGCGGGGCTGCCGGTCATGGCGGCGAACGCACGGTCCTCTCGGCGGCGGGCGTCGGCCACAGCCTCCGTGTGGGCCGCGCGCAGGACCCGCTTGGTGCCCACCAGGGACGAGATGGGCCAGACGGCGATCTCGGCCGCCAGGGCGAGGGCCTCGGAGACCAGGTCGGCGTCGGCCACCTTGCGCAGGGCCAGGCCGGTGGCCACTGCCTCGTCCGCGCTGATCCAGGCGCTGGTCAGCAGGGCGTGGGTGGCGGCCTGCCAGCCCATCATCGCCGGCAGTGTGTAGCTGGCCGCGGCCTCGGGCACCACGCCCAGCGCTGTGAACGGTGGACGGAAGCGGGCCGACTCGGCCACGAGGGTCAGGTCGCAGTGGCCCACGACGGTCAGGCCGAGGCCGACCCCCAGGCCGTTGACGGCCGCGATCAGCGGCTTGGGGAAGCCGACGAGGGCGTCCATGAAGCGGGGGAAGCCGTGGCCCGCCCCACCGCCGGCACCCATCGAGCCGGCCAGGTCGGCCATCTCCCCGAGGTCCTGGCCCGCGGAGAAGGCCCGACCCTGGCCCGTCAGCACCACCACGGCGATGTCCCCATCGGCGGCGGCCTCGGTCAGGGCCCCGGCCACGGTGTCGTACAGCGCGGTGTTGAAGGCGTTGAGCGCCTCGGGCCGGTCGAGGGTGAGCAGTCGGACCCGGCCGTGGTCGTCGGTGCGGAGCATCCCGCCGTCTTACCATCCGGCCATGACCGCCCCGGACCCCGAGGACCCCGAGGACCCGCCCGGGATCGTCCGGCCCCGCGTCGAGCGCTGGCTGGCCCACGCCGTGCCCGACAGTCGTGGCCCCTTCGCCTTCGGCCTGGTGGCGGCGGGCGGTTCCAACCTGACCTTCACGCTGACCGACGCCGACGGGCGCCGGTGGGCCCTACGCCGGCCGCCCGTCGGGCGGGCCTTGGCCACGGCCCACGACGTCCGGCGGGAGTGGCAGGTGCTCTCGGCCCTGCACCACCACGACGCCGGTGTGGCGGTGCCCGAGCCCGTCGCCCTGTGTGAGGACGAGGCCGTCACCGGCGCGCCCTTCTATGTGATGGGGTTCGCGGAGGGGACCATCCTGCGCACGGCCGCGGACGCCGAGCGCCTCGATCCGGAGGTCCTGCGGTCCGCCGCCGACTCCCTCCTGACGACCCAGATCGCCCTGCACGCCGTCGACGCCGAGGCCGTGGGCCTGGGTGACCTCGGGCCCGCGACCGGCTACGTCGAGCGCCAGCTCGAGCGGTGGCGGCGCCAGTACGACGACGGCCGGGTCCGCCGGGTCCACCTCATCGAGGAGGTGCACCAACGGCTCGCCCGCACGGTGCCGCCGGAGGCGGACCGACCCGGGCTGCTCCACGGCGACTACCGCTTCGACAACGTGGTGATCGACGGCTCCGGGCAGGTCGTGGCCGTCCTCGACTGGGAGCTGTGCACGCGGGGTGACCCGGTGGCCGACGCCTGCTGGTCGCTGCAGTACTGGGCCGACCCCGACGACGCAGCCGCGTTCCTGCCGTCCTCCCCCACCACCGCGGCCGCCCTGCCCCGGCGGGCCGAGATGGTCGGCCGCTACGCCGCCCTCAGCGGGCGGCCCCTGGACCACTGGCCGTGGTTCGAGGTCTTCGGCTGGTGGAAGATGGGCTGCATCGTCGAAGGCGTCCACGCCCGCCGGAGCAAGGGCCAGGGGGCCGGCGCGCGATCCGGCCCCCTGGCGTCGATCGCGGCTCGAGCCGACGCCTTCCTCCAGATCGCCGAGCAGAAGTCCCGGGCGCTCGGCCTCTGATGGCCGACGACTGGTGGTCGCCGGCGGACGGCGGTATCACGCTCCAGATTCGGGCCACCCCGGGGGCCAAACGCTCCGAGATCGTCGGCGTGGTCGACGACCGTCTGCGCATCCGGATCCACGCCCCAGCGGTCGAGGGACAAGCCAACGCCGAGCTGGTCCGGTTCCTGGCGGCCTGGGCCGGCGTCCGCCGGTCGGCGGTGACGATCGGCCGGGGCGAGCACGCCCGCGAGAAGACCGTGCACCTCAGCGGCGTGGCCGCCCCACCCGCCCTGACCTGACCGTCAGTTCTGGGGGTTACGGGGGACGCCGCGCCGCTCGAGGGCGGCGATGAGGCCCTCGCAGTCCTCGACGGTCACCGTGCAGCCGGGGTGCTTCATCAGGTTCCCCGGCACCAACGCCGCCACCGGCTCGCCGAAGAGGACGCAGACGCCCCGGTCGGTCGAGGTGCCGAAGGTGACGCCCTTGTCCTTGAACGAGCCTCGGGCCCCGATCGCCTTGAACCACCGGTAGCCCGTGGTCAGGCACGTCCCCGTGCAGTTGGTGATGGGCGTCGACAGCTTCCAACCCCCGAACCGCACCCGGTACTCGTCGTCGGTCACCGTGACCAGGGTGGTCGCCGGCGTGATCCCGCCGAGGCGCAGCAGCCCGGCGTACCGGGAGGCGAACGCGAACTCGAAGGTGTCGATGCCGTCGCCCATGGGCCGAACCTATTCGCCCGGTACGGGAAAGGTGACGGCGAAGTGGTTGAGGCGGGGCCGGTCGCCCTCGCTCACGGTCAGGTAGCCCTCGTCGGTGAAGGTGACGGCCTCGCCCTGCACCTCCAGCCGGGTCGGGGCGTCGCAGGGCTCGTTGTCCACCAGCGCCTCGGCCAGGGACTGGTCTTCGTCCCGGGGGAACACGAGCACGGCGGCATAGGTGCGCAAGGCCACCACCTGGCCGTCGGCCCCGACGTCCCCGGCCGTCGTGGCGTCGAGCGGGGTGTCCCCGACCTCCACGATGCCGATGCGCTCCAGCTCGGCGCCGCCGTCCGCCCAGTCGGCCTCGATGGCCTGGTACACCTCCGAGGCTCCGCCGAAGTTCTTGTCGACGATGACGATGTCCCGGGTCACCGGGTCGACCAGAAGGGTCTCGGCGTCCCGCGGCCCGTCCGGGTAGCGCAGGGTGATCGTCTGGATCTCGTCGGCGGGGATGGTGACCTCACCGACCGGCGCCGGATCCGGGACGGCGAAGCGCAGGACGGTGACCTCGTTGCGGATCCCCTCGTTGTCGCCGATGTCCCCGACGAAGAGCTCTCCGGCCGACGGCCCGGCCCCGCTCATGTCCTCCCAGTCGAAGGCGTCGATGCCCTCGAGGTGGACGACGGCCTGGGTCGCCCCCGCCTCGTCGAGGCGGAACACCCGCGCCTCGTCCCCACTGTCGTTGTGAGCCCACAGGCCGGAGGCGAGGGACACCAGCCCCGACAGCTCGGTCAGCTCCGGGTCGGCCACCCGCTCGCGCCCGGGCACCCGTCGAGCCGCGCACACCGCCGCCGCCATCGCCTCGGCCGTCGGGGCCGGCACCGTCGTGGTCGTCGCCACCGAGGTCGTGGTGTCGGGCGGGGACGACCCCCCGTCGTCGCCCGAACAGCCGATGACGAGGGTCGCCAGCACCACACCCAGACCGACTGTTCCCGCTCGCCGCACAACCCCCATCCTGGCCGGTGCGATACTCGGGCGTGGACTTCGCCTTGACCGACGAGCAGCAGGGCCTCCGGGCCGAGCTGCGCCAGTACTTCCACGACCTGCTCACGCCCGAGATGCAGGCACAGCTCTGGGCCGACGAGATGGGCGGGCCCATCTGGAAGCAGGCCGTGAAGCAGATCGCCGCCGACGGGTGGCTGGGGATCGGCTGGCCGAAGGAGTACGGCGGCCAGGACCGCTCCCCCATCGAACAGCTGATCTTCTTCGACGAGGCCCAGCGGGCCGAGGCGCCGGTGCCGATGCTGTCGATCAACACGGTCGGTCCGACGATCATGCGCTTCGGGACCGAGGACCAGAAGGACCGGTTCCTGCCCGGGATCCTGGCCGGGGACCTGAACTTCGCCATCGGCTACACCGAGCCGGGCTCGGGCACCGACCTCGCCTCGCTCAAGACCAAGGCCGTGCGCGACGGCGACGAGTACGTCGTCAACGGCCAGAAGATCTACACCTCGCTGGCCATGGCGGCCGACTACGTCTGGCTGGCCGCCCGGACCGACCCCGACGCCCCCCGTCACAAGGGCATCTCCATCTTCCTCATGCCCACCGACACGCCGGGCTTCACCGTGCAGCCGCTGAACATCATGGGTGGAGCCGACACCACGGCCACCTTCTACGAGGACGTCCGCATCCCGGTGGCCAACCGGGTGGGCGAGGAGAACGCCGGCTGGGGCCTCATCACCAGCCAGCTCAACTACGAGCGGGTGGCCATCTGCAACGCGGGCCTGATCTGGCGCTACCTGGAGGAGGTCACCGACTGGGCGAAGGCCACCCGGACCGCCGATGGTGACCACGTCATCGACGAGCAGTGGGTCCAGCTGGGCCTCGCCCGGGTCCGGGCCAAGGCCGAGGTCCTGCAGCTCATGAACTGGAAGGTCGCCTACGGCCTCACCGTGGGCGACCTCAGCCCGGCCGACGCCTCAGCCACCAAGGTCTTCGGCACCCACAGCTACATCGAGTGCCTCGGGATCCTCATGGAGATCATGGGGCCGATCTCCTTCCTGCGGGCCGGGTCTCCCGACGCGCTGCTACGGGGTCGGATCGAACGCAGTTACCAGGGGATCCTGGTCCTGACCTTCGGCGGCGGGACCAACGAGATCCAGCGCGACATCATCGCCATGCTCGGCCTGGGCATGCCCCGGGCGCCCCGTTGATGGCTCTTCGCCTGACGGCTCATCGCGGTGTCGGCCGGGGCCCAACCCAACCGACCGCCGCCCTTCGGGCGCCCCGCTGATGGCTCTTCGCCTGACGGCTCATCGCGGTGTCGGCCGGGGCCCAACCCAACCGACCGCCGCCCTTCGGGCGCCCCGCTGATGGCTCTTCGCCTGATGGCTCATCGCGGTGGGCCATGAGCCTCCCCGCCGCACTGGACTTCAGCGGCCGGCGGGTCGTGGTCACCGGCGCGGCGTCCGGCATCGGCGCCGCGACCGCCGAGCTCTTCGGTGGGCTGGGGGCCGACGTGGTCGGTCTCGACATCGCCGACGGGTCCCTCGATCTTCGGGATCCCGATGCCATCGACGCCGCCGTGGCCGCGCTCGGCGGCGTCCCGGTGTACGCCCTCGCCAACTGTGCCGGCGTGCCCCAGACCGCGGGCGGGCTCAACGTGCTGCGGGTCAACTTCCTGGGTACGCGCCACCTGACCGAATCGCTGCTCCCCCAGATCGTGGGCGGGGGCGCCGTGGCCAGCGTGGCCTCCATCGCGGGCCAGGGCTGGCCCGCCCACCTCGACCTCCTGGGTGAGCTGCTGGCCACCCACACCTACGCCGACGGCCTGACCTGGGCCGAGGCCCATGTCGACGGGATGGACGACCCCTACTTCTTCTCCAAGGAGGCGGTCATCGTCTGGACCCGGCGCCGGGCCCGGGCCCTGATCCGGGACCACGGCGTGCGCATGAGCACCATCAGCCCCGGCCCGGTCGACTCGCCCATGATGCCGTCGTTCCGGGAGGCCATGGACGAGAGCATCCTGGAGTGGACGGCCCGCGAAGCCATCGGGCGCATGGCCCGGCCCGAGGAGATGGCCCTGCCCCTCGTCTTCCTCTGCGCCCCGGGGGCCTCCTATGTGTCGGGCCTCGACGTGATCACCGATGCCGGGTTCAGCACGGCCATGGCCGAGGGACAGGTCGACTTCGAGGGCATCAGCGGTTGAGCGACGCCAAGGTGGCCCTGGTCACCGGCGCCAGCCGGGGCATCGGTCGGGCCACGGCCATCGCATTGGCGGAAGCGGGCTTCGACGTCGCGCTCGGCGCCCGGACGGTCCACGAAGGTGAGGGTCGCGACGATGCCCGACCCGGCTCCGACCCCCTGCCCGGCAGCCTCGAGGCCACGGCGGCCGACGTCGAGGCCCACGGCGTCCGGGCCCTCCCGGTCCGGATGGACCTCCACGACCGGGGCTCCCTGACCGGGGCGGTGGCCACGGTGCTGGACACCTGGGGCCGTATCGATGTCCTCGTCAACAACGCGGTGGACACCGGGCCGGGGTCCATGACCACCGTGGCCGAGACCACCCTGGATGACTACCAACGCAAGCTGGAGGGCAACTTCCTGGCCCAGTTGGTCCTCATCCACGCCGTGCTCCCCCACCTCCTCGAGCGGGGCGACGGCACGATCGTGGACATCACCTCGGCGGCCGGCATCACCGACCCGCCGGCGGCGGCCGGCGAGGGGGGCTGGGGCCTGGCCTACGCCGCCTCCAAGGCCGCCTTCCACCGCGTCGCGGCGCATCTGGCCGTGGAGTTCGGCGCCCGCGGCGTACGCGCCTACAACGTCGAGCCGGGCATGGTGATGACCGAGAAGATGGCCGTGAACCAGAAGGCCATGGGCCTGGAGAACAAGTTTCCGGTGGCCCCGCCGTCGGTCCCCGCCGCCGTCGTGGCCTGGCTGGCGACCGATCCTGAGGCGGCCGACCACAACGGCGAGACCTTCTCGGCCCAGCGCTTCGCCAAGGAACGCGGCCTGCACGAGCCCTGGTGGTGACGGGGGCTGACCCCCACCCCGAGCGGGGGGCGAGCACCCTGGCGACGGACCGGTCCCCGACCGACACTGGCGTCATGGGAACCGGTCGATGACCGCGGTCATCGAGGTGGCGGGCCTGCACAAGGTCTACGTGCGGCGCAAGCGTCTCGAGCGCCGCGAGGCCCATGCCGTCGACGGCCTCGACCTCGAGGTGCCCGAGGGCGGGGTGTTCGGCTTCCTCGGCCCCAACGGCTCGGGAAAGACGACCACCATCCGCTGCCTGTTGGGCCTGGTACGGGCGACCGAGGGGCACTGCCGCGTCCTCGGCGCCGCGCCGGGCGACCTGGCGTCGGTCATCGGGCGCATCGGCTCCATCGTCGAGACCCCCCTGCTCTTCCCGACCTTCAGCGGACGCCGCAACCTGCGTCTGCTGGCCGACCTCGGGGGGTTCGCCGGCCGCGACGTCGACGGACCCCTCGAGCGCGTGGGCCTGGCCGACCGGGCCGACGACCAGGTCCGGACCTACTCGCTCGGCATGCGCCAGCGCCTGGCAATCGCCGCCACGCTGCTCAAGGACCCCGACCTGCTCGTGCTGGACGAACCCGCCAACGGCCTCGACCCCGCCGGGATCCGGGAGATCCGCGAGCTGCTGCGGTCCCTGGCCGACGAGGGCCGGACCGTGTTCGTGTCCAGCCACATCCTGAGCGAGGTCCAGCAGACCTGCGACCGCGTGGCCATCCTCTCCCGCGGCCGCTGTGTGACCAGCGGGACGGTGGAGGAGGTCCTGCACGCCGGCCGGTCGGACGCGCTGATCCTCAAGACCGCGGACCTCGATGGCGCCCTGGCGGCCCTCGCCGGGAAGGGGATCGCCGCGGCCCGGGTCGATGACCACCTGCGGGCCGAGGTCGACCCGACCCAAGCCGCCCAGCTCAACCACGCGATGGCCGAGGCCGGCCACTGGCTGACCGAACTGCGCCCGGACGAGGCGACGCTGGAGGACGTGTTCCTCCGGCTCACCGAGGACCCCGACGCCGACGGCGAGGCCCTGACGTGACGCCGTTCCCCCGTACCGTGCTCGTCGAGGTCCAGCGGGGCTTCGCCCGCCGCATGGTGCGGGTGCTGGCGCTGGTCTTCGTGGGTGGCTTCCTGCTCGGCGCCTTCCTCAACTTCCGGGCGGACTCGAACGCCCCGCCCGTCGACGAGGGCTTCGCCGTCGTCGTCGAGGGCGGTCAGGACCCGTCGCCCTTCACGCTGGACCTGGTGGAGTTCTGGCCATCCGACGAGTTCGAGCCGATCCTGGCCCTGGCCGCCGTTCCGCTGGTCATGGCCGGGCTGGTCATCGGAGCGTCCTTGGTCGGCGCCGAGTGGCGGGCCGGGACGATCACCACGGCCCTGACCTGGGAGCCCCGGCGGGTCCGGCTGGCGGCGGCCAAGTTCCTCGGGGCCGGGATCGTGGCCTTCCTGTTCTCGGTGGTCCTGCAGGGCGTGTTCGTGGCCGTGCTGCTGCCCAACATCGCGACCAACGGCTCCTTCGACGGGGCCGACGCCGACTGGTTCCTCGGGTTCGCCGAGGGGATCGCCCGGGGTGGGGCACTCGCGGCCCTCGCCTCCATGACCGCGGCGATGCTGGCGATGATCGGCCGCAACACGACCGTGGCCATCGCCGCCGGGTTCGTGATCGTGTCGATCGCCGAGCCCATCGTGCGGGCGTGGAAGCCGTGGAGCGACCGCTGGCTGCTGACCACCAACGCCGGCCGCCTCTACCTCAACGACGGCACGCCCCTCTCGGACGGCTCGTACATGGCCTCCGGCCGCCCGGCGGTGGTCACCGCCTTCTACCTGACCGCCCTCGCCGCTGTCGCCCTCACCCTCTTCGCGAAACGCGACGTCGCTTCGACGGGCTGACCCACCCGTACGGGCGGCCGATTTCGGGGCCAGGACACCTGGATCAGGCGCCAGAACGGGTTCATGCGGGGGTCCAGGTGCGGGCGGAGGCATCGAGGTGGCCCGCGGAGGATCCCCCGAAATGGGTGCCGAGGACCAGCGTCTCGCCGTCGCCGTAGCGGTCGATGAAGGCCCGACGGGTGGCGACGGCCTGCGCCGGGTCGACGTCGGCGATCATCGTCCACTCCGGCGCCAGGAACTCGAGGGGGTGATGGGCCACGTCGCCGGTGACGACGGCCTCGTCCCCGCCCGAGGTGATCTGCACGCTCACGTGACCCGGGGTGTGGCCCGGCGTGGGGACGAGGCGGACCTCGTCGGTCAGCGCGTGATCGAGGTCGACCAGGTCGACCAGGCCCCGCTCGACCAGGGGGCGCACGCTGTGCGCGACCGACGCGTAGGTGTCGTCGGGCTCGGCCGTGGACCAGTAGCCCCACTCGTCACCGGCGGTCACGTACCGGGCGGCGGGGAAGGCCGGGGCGTCGTCGATCAGGTTGCCGCCCACGTGGTCGAAGTGCAGGTGCGTGCACACCACGGTGTCGATGTCCTCGGCCACCCAGCCGGCAGCCACCACCGCGTCCCGCACGGTGGCGTGGTGGTCCTGGACGGACCCGAACATGCGGACGGTGGCCAGGATGCCCTCCGCGGTGGGGTCGTGACCGGCGCAGGTGTCGACCAGGATCGTCCGGCCGCCTGACTCCAGGACGAGGCCGTGCACCGAGATGGCGGCCATCCCGTCGTCGGCCAGGAGCCCCGGCGCCACTTCGGCACTCGCCGCCGCGGTGGCGTCGGGCACGAACCCGACGAGCGGGATGGTCCAGGTCATCTGCGGGACCTTCGTGATGCGGACGTCGCCGACCCGCCACGTGGTCATGACGGTTGGATCCAGGTGTGGCGCAGGTGGTGGCCGAAGAAGCCTCCCCTGGGCCGGGCGTGGGCGTGGTAGTGGTCCGGGATGTTGCGCATGTTGTCGTCGACGTAGAACTCGCCGATCGTGGCGAGGGCCACCCGGCCCAACTGGTCGTGCATGTGGCCTTTGGCGTCACCCGGAGGCTCCGTGCCGTGGTCCTTCCACACCACCATCGGGGTCGAGCACAGCTCGCACTCGGCGATCCAGCACACGTCGTCCTCGTGGAACCAGTGGGTGATCTTGGCCGCTTCGCAGAGGTCGCAGTCCGGGTCCTTCGCCATATCGGCCAGACCCTACGCTGCCGCCCATGAGCGACTGGGCCCGGGACCGCATCGAGATCGACGACCTGCTGGTGCGGTACTCGACGGCCATCGACACGAAGCACTTCGACCTCCTCGACGACGTGTTCACGGCCGACGCCGATTGCGACTACGAGGTGGTCGGGGGCTTCCGCGGCGACCGAGCCGCCTTCAAGGCGTGGCTGACCGAGGTGATGGGCTTCTTCGAGTTCCACATGCACTACGTCACCAACCGGGCGGTCGTGCTCGACGGTGACACGGCCACGGCCGTCAGCTACCTCTACAACCCGTCTGTGCTGATCGGGGGCGACGGGGCCGTGCTCGACGAGGGCGGCCGCTACCACGACACCCTGGTGCGCACGCCCGACGGCTGGCGCATCGCGTCCCGCCGCGAGGAGCCGATCTGGCACAGGTGGCCCCCCAGCCTCCGGCCCTGAACCAAACTGAAACACGTTCTAGTTCCTGGTAGCTTCGCCGCCCATGGAGTTCGGCGTCTTCAACAGCCTCTACTGCCCCAAGTCGGCCGTCGACGCCGGCCCGGAGCCCGAACTCGTCGAGCACACGCGCCTGCTCGACGAGGTGACCTGGACCCGGGCCGCCGACCGGGCGGGGTTCAAGTACACCTGGGCCACCGAACACCACTTCCTCGAGGAGTACTCCCACCTCTCGGCCAACGAGTCCTTCCTGGCCTACCTCGCCGGGGTCACCGAGAACATCCACCTCGGTAGTGGGATCATCAACATCACGCCGCCGGTCAACCACCCCGCCCGGGTCGCCGAGCGGGTGGCGATGATCGACCACCTCTCCGGCGGCCGCTTCGAGTTCGGCACCGGGCGAGGCTCGTCCACCACCGAGCAGGCGGGTTTCGGCATCGACGACCCCGAGCTGACCAAAGCCATGTTCGACGAGGCCCTGCCTCAGATCGTGCGCATGTGGCAGGAGGACGACTACAGCTACGAGGGCCGCTTCTTCTCGATGCCGCCCCGCAACGTCCTGCCCAAGCCCCTGACCCGGCCCCACCCGCCCCTGTGGGTCGCCGCGGGCAATCCCTCCACCTTCGAGAAGGCGGGCCGGATGGGCCTCGGCGTCCTCTGCTTCGGCATCTCGGACCCCGAGGCGCTCAAGCCCCTGATCGAGATGTACAAGACGGCGGTCCAGGACGCCGAGCCGGTCGGGGCCTACGTGAACGACAACATCATGGTGACGACCCAGATGCTCTGCCTGGAGGACGGGGGCCGGGCCAAGCAGATCGCCACGGAGATGACCACCGGCTACCACACGTCGAACCTGTTCCGGTATCTGGACACGTTTCCCCGCCCCGACGGGATCCCCGAATGGCCGGCCCTGATCCCCGAGCCGACCCTCGACCAGATCGAGCAGGCGGTCGAGCGGGGCCTCATGGCCATCGGCTCGCCCGAGGAGGTCGACCGGTGCGTGGCCCGCTACGAGTCCACCGGAGCCGATCAGCTCGTGTTCGGGATGCTCTCGACGACCATGCCCGTGGAGGTCGCGGTCGAAGCCGTCGAGACCTTCGGCCGCCACCTGATCCCGGCCTACGACAAGGACCCCGTGCACAGCACGACCCGCCAGCGCGAGCAGCAAGTACGCCCCCAGCCCGTCTGAGGGGGATGATGGGCCGGTGAGCACGACACGGGAGAGGCGAGGCGCCACCGAGCGCCCGGTCAGCTGACGATGGCCAACTTCGCCGATCTCCTCGCAGTCAGGGCCGACGACACCCACGACGCCATCCGCTTCCGGGAGTCCCCCGACCAGCCGACGCGGACCTGGTCCTGGGCCGAGTACGTGATCGAGTGCCGGGCCCGAGCGGCGCTGCTCGAGGAGCTGCGGGTCGACGGCGCTCCCTTCCACGTCGGGGTCCTGCTCGACAACGTGCCCGAGTTCCCCATGTGGCTCGGTGGCGCCGCGCTGGCCGGGGCCACTCTGGTGGGCATCAACCCGACGCGCCGCGGCGAGGAGCTGGCCCGTGACATCCGCCACACCGACTGCCAGCTCATCGTCACCGAACCCGGCCACCGGCCGCTACTGGACAGCCTCGATCTCGGCCTGGGCGCCGACCGGGTCCTCGACGTCGACTCCGACGGCTTCGCCATGATCGTGGCCGAACACCGCGGCGCACCGTCGGTAGGCCTCACGGTGGAGGACGGCACGCAGTTCCTCCTGCTCTTCACCTCCGGGACCACCGGCGCGCCCAAGGCCTGCATCTGCTCCCAGGGCCGCCTCGCCCGGGCGGGCCTCGGCCTGTCCACCGGGTTCGGCCTCGGGACCGAGGACTGCGCCTACCTGGCGATGCCGCTGTTCCATTCCAACGCCCTGTTCGCGGGCTGGGCCCCGGCTGTGGTCGGGGGGATGACGATGGCCCTGCGCCGGAAGTTCTCCGCCTCCGGCTTCATCGAGGACATCCGCGCCTTCGGGGTCACCTACTTCAACTACGTGGGCAAGCCGTTGGCCTACGTGGTGGCCACCCCCGAACAGCCCGACGACGCCGACAACCCGCTCAAGGTGGTGTTCGGCAACGAGGCCGCCGAAGGAGACGTCCAGCGCTTCGCGGCGCGCTTCGGGGCCTTGGTCGTGGACAACTACGGCTCGACCGAGGGCGGCGCCGTGGTCACCAGGGACGCCGAGCAGCCGCCGGGGTCGCTGGGGCGGGCCGGCGACGGGATCGAGGTCCGCGACCCCGAGACCGGCGAGGCCTGTCCTCCGGCCCGCTTCGACGTCGACGGCGTGCTCCGCAACCCCGACGAGGCCATCGGCGAGATGGTCAGCACGACCGGGGCCTCGGGCTTCGAGGGCTACTACAACAACGACGAGGCCAACCGGCAGCGGGTCCGCGACGGCGTCTACTGGACGGGTGATCTCGCGTACCTCGACGCCGACGGCTTCGTCTACTTCGCCGGCCGGGGCTTCGAGTGGCTGCGGGTGGACGGCGAGAACTTCGCCGCCGCCCCGGTCGAGCGGATCCTGGCCCGCCACCCCGACATCGGCGAGGTCGCCGTCTACGCCGTCCCCGACGAAGTGGTCGGCGACCAGGTGATGGCGGCCGTGGTGGCCGGGCCCGATGGCTTCGACGGAGCCGGGCTCGCCGCCTTCCTCGACGACCAGGCCGACCTGGGGACCAAGTGGGCGCCCCGCTACCTCCGGGTCACCCAGGCCCTGCCCGCGACCGCCACCAACAAGGTCCTCAAACGACAGTTGCGCACCGAGGGCTGGGACGTCACCGACCCCGTCTGGTGGCGCCCGGGGCGCGATGGCGACTATGCCTTGATGACCGCCGACGGCGCCGAGGCCCTCCGGGCCCGGTTCGCCGCCCGCTGACCCGCCATGGCCGTCGATCCCCTCGATCTCGCCGCCGCGCTGGCTGACGCCCTGGAGGCGCCCCTGCCCGGCATCGGGCTACCGGCGCACCTGTGGCTCCTCGGCACCGGGAGCCACCACGACGCGGCCGAGCTGGTGACCCACCTCTTCACCGGCTCCGGACGATCGTGCCGGGCCATCGGCACCGACGGCCACGCCCAGCTCCCCGGCCTCATCGGACCGGCGGACACCGTCGTCCTGGTCGGCCCCGACGACGAGTTCCTCGAGTTCGGCCAGCGGGTGGCGGCCGGAGCCGGCGCCCTGGTGGTCGAGCTGGCCGAGACGGCCGTCGGGGACGACAGCACGACCCGGCATCTCACGGCGGCGATGCGCCTGGCCCGCATCGCCCTGGCCGGCGGAGCCGTGGGCGCCACCCTGGCCGACCTGGAACGGATCCCGGGGGCCGTGGCCGCGGTCGCCATCGATCCCCGCCTCCCCGACATCGACCCACCCCAGCGGGCCCTGCTGATCACCGGCGGCGGGCCCGCCTCGGTCACGGCCCGCCACGCGGCCGTCGCCTTCCGGGCCGCCGGGATGCCGGCGGAGGGCGTCGACGCCGCCGACCTGCTCGGCGGCTTGGTCACCGACCTCGGTGCCGAGGACACCCTCATCATCCTCGACCCCAGTCGGGACGTGGAAAGCCCCTCGGCGTCACTCAGCCGGCTCGCCGGGGCCCTCGGCACCACGGTCCACAAGCTCGACGGCCCCCTGGACCTCCCTCCGGTCTGTGCGCAGTTCCCGCTGACCGCCCGCCTCAACCTGCTCGCCCGTTGACCTACCGACTCACCCGAACCACAGAGGAGCACTGATCACCGATGGCCCAGAACGTCCCGCCGTTCGAGTTCACCGAGGACGCCAAGCGGGTCCGTGAGTTCGTCTTCCGGTTCTGGAGCGACGAGGCCCGGCCCCCGAGCCTGCGCGACGTGAGCCAGGCCCTCGACCTGGATCGTCGCCAGATCATCGACGCCTACAAGGCCATGGACCTGGGGATCATCTTCACCGTCGACCTCGACACCCAGAACGCCAACCTGCTCAAGGCGCCGCCGTTCAGCGCCTATCCCAGCCAGGTGGCGGTGTTCATCGACGACCGGTTCCACAGCTACGCCGGGTGCGCCAGCGAGGCCACGGCCATGTCCAACATGCCCGCCTTCGCCGGCCAGCAGCTCCGGCTGGAGGGCTGGTGCGCCTGCTGCATGGAGCCGATCACGATCACCTCGAAGGACTTCGAGGTCACCTCGACCTCCCATGAGGGGATCCTCATGCACATCTCGGCCAGCCCGCACGATTGGAACAACGTGAGCATGGTCACCATGTGCGACGCCATGAACTTCGTGCTCGGGCCCGACCACGCCGAGCGCTACGAGCGCCAGGTGTCCCGCCGTGGCGTGCTGCTCGACCTCGACCAGGTCAAGAAGTTCGTGACCTACACCGCCACCCAGCGGGCCCACGACTACCACTGGCCACCGCAGACGATGATGCCCGAGATCGTCATCCAGCTCTTCGAGGGCTACGGCGTGGACTGCACGAACTGGAGGGGCTGAGATGGCCGACCGTTCCGGGAACTGGATCGAGGTGGTCGTCGAGATCCCCAAGGGCTCAAGGAACAAGTACGAGATCGACCACGACTCGGGGGAGGTCTGGCTGGACCGGAACCTCTTCACCGCCACCCAGTACCCGGCCGACTACGGGTTCATCCCCGACACCCTGGCCGGTGACGGCGACCCTCTCGACGTGCTCGTGCTGCTCGACGAGTCGACGTTTCCGGGCTGCCACATCCGGGCCCGCCCCATCGGCGTCTTCTGGATGAAGGACGAGGCCGGGCCCGACGCCAAAGTGCTCTGCGTCCCGGCCGGTGACCCCCGCTGGGACACCTACAACGACCTCCCGGACGTGCCCGAGCACCTGCTCGAGGAGATCCACCACTTCTTCGAGGTCTACAAGGCCCTGGAGCCCCACAAGGACGCCGATGTCCGCGGCTGGGACAACCGGGACGCCGCGCTGGAGGCCATCGACGAGGCCCGGCGCAGCTACGCCACGAACCACCCCGATCCCTCTGGGGAGTAGGGCCTTAACGTGTCCTTAACGCTCGGTCGAAGAGGACCGGAGCCAGCTCTAGCGTCCCCCGGGTGAGCATGTACTCGACGGTGAAGCGGGTCGTCGTCGGGAGCCCGCTGGAGTCCCACCTCGAGGGCGAGCAGCGGCTGGGCAAGCCGACCGCGCTGGCGGTCTTCGCCTCCGACGCCATCTCGTCCACGGCGTACGCCACCCAGGAGATCCTGGTCGTCCTGGTGCCGCTGGCCGCGATGTCCGCCCTGGACTATCTGGTCCCGATCTCCATCGTCGTCATCCTCCTGCTGATCATCGTGGTGACCAGCTACCACCAGACGATCCACGCCTACCCCGGCGGGGGCGGATCCTACGTGGTGTCCCGCGAGAATCTCGGCGTCAACTCCTCGCTGGTCGCCGGGGCCTCCCTCCTCGTGGACTACACGCTGACCGTGGCGGTGTCGATCTCGGCCGGCGTCGCCGCCATCACCTCCGCGGTGCCGTCGTTGCGGGGCGACGAGGTGCTGATCTGCGTCGGCCTCATCGTCATCCTGACCCTCGGGAACCTCCGTGGCGTCAAGGAGTCCGGACGCCTCTTCGCCTTCCCGACCTACGGCTACATCGTCACCCTGACCGGGCTCATCGTCCTCGGCCTGTACCGGTCCTACACCGGCGACCTCCCCCCGTTGCCGGTCAACCAGGAGTCGCTCGACCAGGTCACCGACAACGGCGCGCTCGTCAGTGGCGTGACGCTGTTCGCCCTCCTCCGGGCCTTCTCGTCCGGCGCGGTGGCCCTGACCGGCGTCGAGGCCATCTCCAACGGGGTCAGTGCCTTCAAGGCCCCCGAGAGCCGCAACGCCGGGCGCACCCTGACCTGGATGGGCGTCATCCTGGGGACGGCCTTCCTCGGCATCTCGATCCTGGCCCACCGGCTCCAGCCCACCCTGTCCGAAGAGCAGACGGTCCTGTCGATCCTCGGGCGGGCGGTGTTCGGCGGCAGCAGCGTCGTCTACTACGCCCTCCAGGCGTTCACCGCGGCGATCCTCATCCTGGCCGCCAACACGGCCTACGCCGACTTCCCCCGGCTGGCCTCCCTCATGGCCGGCGACCGGTTCCTGCCCCGTCAGCTGGCCAACCGGGGCGACCGGCTCGTGTTCAGCAACGGGATCCTGGTGCTGGCCGGCGGCGCCCTGATCCTGATCGTCGCCTTCGGCGGCGACACCAGCGCCCTGATCCCCCTCTACGCCGTCGGCGTCTTCACCGCCTTCACCCTGTCCCAGTCCGGCATGGTCGTGCACCACTGGCAGCTGCGGGACCCGGGTTGGCGGTCGGGCGTGGCCATCAACGGCACCGGTGCGGTCGCCACCTTCATCGTGCTCCTCGTGGTGCTCGTCTCGAAGTTCACGATCGGGGCGTGGATCCCCGCCGTCGTGATCCCGGTGATCATGCTCGCCCTCAAGGCGGTCAATCGGCACTACGCAAAGGTGGCCGGCGCCCTGCGCTCCACCCCGGACTGGGCCGCGCCGGTGCGATCCCACACTGCAGTCGTCCTGGTGGCCGGGGTGCACCGGGGCTCGCTGATGGCCCTGGACTACGCCACGCGCTTGCATCCGGAGCACCTGCTGGCCGTCAGCATCGCGCCCGACCAGGAGGCCGAGGACAGCCTGCGCGAGCAATGGCGCCAGTACGGCCTGACCCTCCCCCTCGAGGTGGTCGAGGCCCCCTACCGGGACCTCGTGCCCCCCGTGCTGTCCTTCCTCGACGAGCTCGACGCCCGCAACGGCGAGGACCACGTGACGACCGTGATCCTGCCCGAGTTCGTCGTGAACCACTGGTACGAGCAGATCTTCCACAACCAGAACGCGCTGGCCCTCAAGGCCCGGCTGCTGTTCCGGCCGCGCACGGTTGTCACCTCGGTGCCGTTCCACGTCGGCATCGACGACCAGCCCGACCCGACCCACCGCCCGCCGATGACCAGAAAGCAGAAGAAGACCGAGCGTGACGGCCCGGATCCCCATGCCGACGCCCGGATGGGGGCCGCGGCCGCGGCCGCGGTCACGGCCGCCGAGCGGGAGGCCGACGAGCGGTAGGGTCCGCGCTCGTGACCTCGACCGAGCCGAGCACACACCAGGGCCTCCTCTCCCGCTGGAGGGAGGTGCTGACCACCACCAACCCGCCGTCCTCCGGCGAGATGGATGTCGTCAGCCGATGGCTGTTCCTCACCCGGGCGGCCGTGCTGCCCATGACCGTCACCGCGGGCCTGGTCGCCGGACTGCTCGCCGTGCACGCGGAGGACTTCCACGCCGGCTGGTTCGCCCTGGCGTTCCTGGGCATCATCCTGGCCCACACGGCGAACAACCTGATGAACGACCTGTTCGACAGCGCCACGGGGCTGGACAAGGCCGACTACCCGCGGGCCATGTACTCACCCCACCCCGTGCTCGAGGGCTACATCACCAAGCGGGGCCTGGCTACCGCGGCCATCGTGGTCAACCTCGTCGATGCTGGGGTTGGCGTCGTGTTGTTCATGGCCCGGGGCTGGCCGGTCATCGCCTTCGCCCTGGCCGGGTTCCTGCTGTCGGCGGCCTACACCGCCCCACCCCTGCGCCTGAAGAAGCGGGGCCTCGGCGAGCCCGACGTGTTCGTGGTCTGGGGTCCCCTCATGGTCGGCGGCGTCTACTACTCGGCCGTCGGCTCTATCCCCTGGGAGGTCTACGCGGCATCGGTCCCCTACGGCCTGCTCTGCACCACCGTCCTCATGGGCAAGCACGTCGACAAGGCCCCCTGGGACGAGCGGGAGGGCATCCGCACCCTGCCGGTCATCCTCGGCGACACCCGCGCCCTGCTGGTGACCCGGCTGATGATGGCCGGCTTCTACGTGACGGCCGCGGCGGGGGTGGCCATCGGCGCCCTGCCCTGGCCGGTGGTCGTGGTGGCCGTGGGCATCCCGACCCTGGTCAAGACGTGGGGGCCGATGTCGGAGCCCAAGCCGGCCGAGCCACCCAAGGGGTTCCCCATCTGGCCGCTCTGGTACGCCGCCATCACGTTCCTCCACACCCGTCGGGCGGGCCTGCTGCTGGTGGTGGGCATGGCCGTCGCGGCCGTCGCCGGCGTCGAGCCCGGCTTCCTGTCCTGACCGACGACCGACCCGGGATCTGACGCCCCGTCAGGCGCCGTCCTAAGCTCACCGGCCGCTCACCAGCACACCACGCCAGCCACAGGAGTACGCACGCCATGGGAACGCTCGACGGGAAGGTCGCCATCATCACCGGCGCCGGACAGGGCCTGGGAGCCGCCCACGCCAAGCTCTTCGCGGCGGAGGGCGCCCGCCTTGTGCTCAACGACCTGGGGGACGGCGTCGAGGACGTCGTGACCGAGATCAACGCCGGTGGCGGCGAGGCCGTCACCAACCGCACCAGCGTGTCGGACTGGAACGCTTCCAAGGAGATGATCGACCAGGCCGTCGACACCTACGGCGACCTCCACATCCTGGTCAACAACGCCGGGATCCTCCGGGACAAGATGTCCTTCAACATGGAGGAGGACGAGTGGGATGCGGTCATCAACGTCCACCTCAAGGGCCACTTCTGCCCGTCCCGCCACGCCGGCACCTACTGGAGGTCCCAGTCGAAGGCGGGCCACGACGCCCCCCGGCGGATCATCAACACGTCGAGCGAGGCCGGGCTCTTCGGCAACGCCGGCCAGGCCAACTACGCGGCGGCCAAGTCCGGCATCGCCACCCTGGCCATCGTCTTCGGCCGGGAGCTGGCCTCCTACGGGGTGACCGGCAACGCCATCGCGCCCCGGGCCCGGACGGCCATGACCGACTCGATGGACTTCTTCAGCGCCCCCGATGACGAGTCCCAGTTCGACCGGTTCCTGCCCGAGAACATCTCCCCGCTCGTCGCCTGGCTGGCGTCGGACGGCGCCGGGGACATCAACGGCCAGGTCTTCGTCGTGATCGGTGGCGACGTGTGGGTCATGAACGGCTGGAGCATCTCCGGCCATCTGCACAAGGACGGCACCTGGACGCCCGAGGAGCTGGCCGCGAAGAAGGATGAGCTCTTCGCCGACCACGCCCGCACCCTCCCCGACATGGCCGTCCCCAGCTGGTAGCTCCGTTCTGGCGGCTCCAGTGCGCGCTGGAGCGCGCACCTGAGCCGCCAGAACCGAATCACATGGGCATGGACTCGTAGACGTCGACGCTGCCGCCGCTACCCAAGATCGGGCAACCGGCGGCCAGCTCAGTGGCTTCGGCCAGGCTGCTGGCGCTCAGGATCGAGTACCCGGTGAGCTCGGACGGCGCGCCGTCGGACGGGCCACCGTCGCCGCTGCGGGTCATCGACGGACCGAAGGGGGCACCGCCGTCGACCACGGCGTCCCCCAGCGAGCCGAACCAGCCCATCCAGGCCTCCATCACCGCCTTTTGATCGGCCTCGGTCTCGGGGACACTGCCGCCCCGGTAGGCCAGCACGAAGTTCGCCATCACTGCTCTCCTTGGCTCGTGATTCGGTTGAAATCAAATTAGATCACAGTCAAAATAGATCGTCCAGTCGACTAGGGTGGACGGCGTGAGCGAGGAGCCGCAGCGGCTGCTGGATGCCCTGTCGTCACCCATCCGTCGGGAGATCCTCTGGATGGTCTGGGACCGCGAGCTGGCCGCAGGCGACATTGCCGCCGCGTTCGACATCACCGCCCCCACCATCTCCCAGCACCTGTCGGTCCTGCGGGGCGCCGGCCTGGTGACCATGCGGGCCGAAGGCAACTTCCGTCGCTACCGGGCCCGCCAGGACGCGTTCCGGGGCTTCGAGGCCCTGCTGTCCCACACAGGACGGTGGGCGCCCCCCGACCGACCAGTCGCCGATGACGTGGTCACCGCCGAGAACGGCGTGGTCGCCCTCACCGTCGACGTCGACCACCCACCGGCGGTGGCCTTCTCGGCCTTCGTCGACCCGACGCTCTACTCGAGGTGGCTGGGTGTCCCCGTGACGATCAATGACGGCCGCTTCGCCTGCGAGACCGAGCGGGGCATCCGGGTCCGCGGCATCTATGACGTCGTCGCCGCCCCGACCCTCCTCGCCATGCGGTGGGACTTCGACGCCCAGGACGTGCCCGTCCCCGCCGACCTGCGCACGGCCTACCTCCGGATCCTGCCCACCGCGACCGGCAGCCGGGTCGACGTCCACCAGTTCGTGGCCGACCCCGCTGAGGCCCGGGACGCGCGCGACGCCTGGTCGTCGGTCCTCACCCGCTACCGCGACCACCTGACGGACGCCGTCACCCCCGACTGACATCCACAGGAGCATCCCCGTGCTGGAGACGAACCATGTCGCCCGGCGCGCACGTTGGTGACCAGAACGATCGGGTCCTTCGGGTGGGCCATGCTGTCGGCGTGCTGACCGGCCTGCGGGTGCTCGACGCGTCGACCGAGGTGGCGGGGCCCTATGCCACCAAGCTGCTGGCCGACGGCGGGGCCGACGTGGTCAAGGTCGAGACCGACGAGGGCGACCCCCTCCGCCGGTGGACGGCGGCGGGCGTCGAACTGGCCGAGGACGAGGACTCGGCCCTCTTCCGGTTCCTGAACGCCTCGAAGCGCGCCGTGATCGGCGCCGTCGAGGACCTCGCCGCCGGGGCCGATGTGGTGGTGGGCGGGGGCGACCTGGACGTCGAGGGCCTGCGGCGGGACCATCCGCACCTGGTCGTGGTCTCGATCACGCCCTACGGGCTCACGGGGCCGTGGGCCAACCGGCCGGCGACGGAGTTCACCCTGCAGGCCGCCTCCGGCTCGACGGGCTCCCGGGGCCGCCGGGACCGTCCGCCGCTGGCCGTGGGTGGTCGCTTCGGGGAGCACCTGGCCGGGGTCCATGCCGCGGTGGCCACCGTCGCCGCCTGGCGGGGCGGCCGGGCGACGAGCACCGGGGAGCACGTCGACCTGTCGGTGCTGGAGGCCATGACCCTCGGCATGAACACCTACGCGCCGCTCTTCGCCGAGCTCTACGGCGTCGTCGCACCCGAGGAACCGGCGTTCCGCCACATCGATCACCCCTCGATCGAGCCGACGGCCGACGGCTGGGTCGGCTTCGCCACGATCGCCAACCAGCAGTTCAAGGACTTCCTCGTCCTCATCGAGCGGGGCGACCTGTTGGCCGACGAGGCGCTGGTCGACATCAACGTGCGCACCAAGCGGGCCGAGGAGTTCGAGGCCGCGGTGCAGGCCTGGACGACACGACACCCCACCGAGGAGATCATCGAGCGCGCCTCGGAGCTGCGGGTGCCCGTCGCCCCCATCGGCGACGGCGCCACCGTGGTCCACCACGAGCAGTTCGTCGCCCGGGGCGTGTTCGTCGACGGCCCCCACGGCCGCCAGCCGCGGATCCCCTACCGGCTGGGCGACCACCCGGGCACGACGTTCGGGCCGGCCCCGCCGCTGGGCGCCGACACCGGGGCAGTCGACTGGGACCCCCGCCCGGCGCCCACGGCCGCCACCCCGGGCCCCCTGCCCCTCGCCGGGGTCCGCATCGTCGACCTCACCTGCTTCTGGGCCGGCCCGTCCGCCGGCGTGACCCTCGCCGCCCTCGGCGCCGACGTCGTGAAGGTCGAGGCCGTCCAGCGCCCGGACGGCATGCGCTTCACCAGCACCCGGCCGCCGAGCACCGACCAGTGGTGGGAGTGGGCGCCGGTGTTCTGCGGCACCAACGCCGGCAAGCGGGACATCACCCTCGACCTCGGGGCCGCCGAGGGTCGAGCCCTTCTGCTGCGGCTCGTGGCCGATGCCGACGCCGTGTTGGAGAACTTCTCACCCCGGGTCATGGAGCAGTTCGACCTCGACTGGCCGGTCGTCCGGGAGGCCAACCCCCGCTCGGTGATGGTGCGCATGCCCGGATTCGGCCTCGACGGGCCGTGGCGGGACCGGACGGGCTACGCCCCCACCATGGAACAGCTCACCGGTCTGGCCTGGATCACCGGCTGGGACGACCTCCCCCCGATCGTTCCCCGGGGCCCGTGTGACCCCCTCGCCGGCCAGCACGCCGCCTTCGCCCTGCTCGTCGCCCTCGAGGAGCGGGACCGCACCGGCGCCGGGATGCTGCTCGAGGTGCCCATGGTCGAGTCCGCCTTGGCGACCGCGACCGGGCCGATCGTCGAGGCCGAGGCCTACGGGGTCGTCCAGGGTCGGGAGGGCAATCGAGGGCCAGTGGCCGCGCCCCAGGGCGTCTACGCCTGCGCCGAACCGGAGCGCTGGGTGGCCGTGGCCGTGGCGACTGACGAGCAGTGGCGGGCGTTGTGTGACGTGCTGGAGCGCGGCGACCTCGCCGCTGACCCCGACCTCGCCGACCATGCCGGACGTCGGGCCGCCGGGGACCGACTCGACGAGGCCCTGGCGCCGTGGGTCGCCGACCGCCCCGCGGCCGACACCGTCGAGGCCCTGACCGCCGCCGGTGTCCCCGCCGCCGAGGTGATCTCCCCCGGAGCCGTCGACCGGAACCCCCAGCTGGTCGAGCGGGGCTTCTTCGAGCCGATCCACCGCGAGGTGATCGGCATCCACCACGTCCCCTCCCTGCCGTACCGCTTCGCCTCCCGGGGCCCCGCACCATGGCACCGCACCCCGGCGCCCCTCATCGGCGAGCACAACGACGAGGTCCTCGGCGGCGAGCTGGGGTTGGGTCCCGAAGAGCTGGCGCGGCTACGCAACAGCACGGTGATCGGCGAACGGCCCCTGCACGCGTGAGCACCGGCGACGATTGGGGCACGAACGTCCCCCTCGACGACGTGTCCGGGAAGGTGGCCGTTGTCGGCGTGGGCGAGTCCGAGCACAGCCGGGCCTCCGGTCGGACGCCGACCGAGATCGCCGCCACTGCCGTCGAGGCCGCCCTGGCCGACGCCGGACTGCGCCCCGAGGACGTCGACGGGGTGATGCTCGGCCCCGGCGTGCCCGACCAGCTCGACGCCACCGCCTTCCACGCCCACTTCGGCACCAGCCACGACCTGTGGGAGTCCCAGGCGGGCGGCGGCATGCGCTGGGCGGCGACCGCGCCGGTGGCCGCCGCCGAGGCGCTGGCCCGGGGCGAGGCGTCGGTGATCGTCAACTCCTTCGCGGTGGCCTGGGCCACCCAGCGGGGCGCCATGACCGGTGGGCCGGGCCAGATGCACGCCGAGGAGAGGTTCAAGGGCAACCTCGAGGTCCCCTTCGGGTGGTTCCCGCAGCCCGTGTACTTCGCCACGATCGCCCGCCGCCACATGCACCGGTACGGGACGACCGAGGCGCAGCTCGGCGCCATCGCCGTGGCGTGCCGGGACCACGCCAACGCCACTCCCACCGCCGTCATGCACGGGCGGCCCCTGACCCTCGATGACTACCTGGCCTCGCCCTACCTGGCCGAGCCCTTCCGCAAGGAGGACTGCTGCCTGATCTCCGACGGCGGCGCGGCCTACGTGATGACCACGCCCGAGCGGGCCCGGGACCTGGACCGCCCGGCGGTCGAGGTGGCGGGGGTGGGCCTCGGCCGCTCCCACACCGGCACCCACTGGGCCCAGCAGGGCGACTTCACCAGCACGCCCCAGGTCTTCGCCGGCCCCGCCGCCTTCGCCATGGCCGGCATCGGCCCCGCCGACGTCGACGTGGCCACGGCCTACGACCCCTTCACCATCGTGAGCCTGATGCAGATCGAGGACCTGGGCTTCTGCCCCAAGGGCGAGGGCGGTGCCTTCGCCGAGGCGGGCGAGCTCCGGGTCGACGGGGGGTCCCTGCCTTACAACCCCCACGGCGGGATGCTCTCCCACGCCTACGTGCTCGGCATCGCCCACGTGGTCGAGGTGGTCCGCCAGCTGCGGGGCGAGGCGGCCAACCAGGTCGCCGGGGCCGAGATCGGCATCTACGGCGGCTACACCGGCCCCGAAGCGGCCACCCTGGTCCTGCGCCGGGGCGGGTCGTGACCGCCCCGCCGTTCCCCCTACCGGACACCGAGTGGGCACCCGTCGCCCCCTTCTGGGCTGCGGCCGCCGACGGGCGCCTGTCCCTCCCCCGCTGCGACGGCTGTGGCCGCCTGGTGTGGTACCCGGCGGATGCCTGCCGACGTTGTGGAGGGCCGGACCAGACCTGGGTCGACCTGTCCGGCCGCGGGACGCTGTTCTCCTGGGTGGTGGTCCACCAGCAGTTCCTCCCCCAGTACGAGCCGCCCTACGTCACCGCCCTCGTCGCCGTCGACGAGGACCCCGCCGTCCGCCTCGCCACCCGCCTGGCCGCCGTGGACCCGCTGGCTCCCGACCTGGCGATGGACCAGCCGGTCGAGGTCACCTTCGGCCCGCTGCGCTTCCCGGGCGTCGTCGGCGAGGTCACCGCCCCGTTCTGGCGCCCGATTCCGGGGTCCTAGGCCCGAAATCGGGCGCCAGAAGGCAGGCTGGGCGGGTGCGGTGGATGCGACGACTGGGGTTCCTGGTCGCGTTCGTGGCCGTCGCCGGCCTGGGCGCCTCCTGGGACGGACTGACCGGCGACACCGAGGACCCCGTCCCCAGCACGACCACGGCGCCGCCCGGGCGAGTCGCGGCCCCCGTCGCGGGCGGGGCCGAGGATCCCCGCATCGCCTGCGCCCGAGCCCTCCCGCCCCGCCAGCAGTTCGGCCAGCTCCTGGCCGTCTCCGTGAACGGCCAGGCGCCGGACCTCGAAGCCCAGCGCATCGCCGACCTGGGCATCGGGACGGTCCTGCTCCAGAGCTTCGGGGGCGACCGGCCGGCCCAGCGGATCCAGGCTCTGAAGGACGCGTCGGCCATACCACCGCTGGTGGCGGTGGACGAGGAGGGCGGTGCCGTCCAGGACCTGCGCAACGTGCTCGGCCCGTTCCCGTCCGCGGCGCGCATGGCCGCCACGACCGACCCCGCCGGCGCCCGCGAGCAGGTCCTGGCCCACGCCCGGTCGATGGCCACCCTCGGCATCGACATCGTCTACGCCCCCGTGGTCGACGTCCTGCCCGCCGACGGGTCCGACCCGTTGGGTGACGACCGGACCTTCAGCGCGGATCCCGCAGTGGTCACCCAGTACGGCCAGGCCTATGTGGACGCCTTCGTCGAGGCCGGGATCCTGCCCACGCTCAAGCACTTCCCGGGCCACGGCGCGGCGACCGGCGACAGCCACGACGGCGTGGTCACCGTCCCCCCGCTGCCGCAGCTGCGGGAGCGGGACCTGCTCCCCTACGACACCCTGCTGGAGGACGACGTGGCGGTCATGGTGGGCCACATGGTCGTGCCCGACGTGACCATCTTCGGCCCCTCCAGCCTGTCCAGCGGGATCATCACCGACCTGCTGCGGACCGAGTACGGCTTCGCCGGCCTCATCGTCACCGACTCGTTGTCCATGGGCGGCGTCACCGGCCAAGGTCCGCCCGAGGCGGTGGCCTTCGAGGCCCTGCGGGCCGGCGCCGACGTGGCCCTGTTCGCCAGCCTCCCCGACCCGGGGTCCGTGCTGTCCCGTCTGGAGCGGGGCCTGGCGGCGGGCAACCTCGACGCCACCCGGATCGCCACCTCGGTGGTACGGGTCCTCGACGTGAAGGGCATCGACCCCTGCTCCCTGTGACGCCCTTCTTCTGAGATTGCGCCGATGGGTCACGGCTGGCGTGTCGGCGCCCGATCAGGTGATCTCGTCCACGAGGCCCCAGGCCAGGGCGGTGTCGGCGCCGATCGGTTGGCCGGACAGCGCGAGCCACGCCGTGCGTCGGACGCCGATGCGCCGGGGAAGGCTGACGGTGCCGCCCTGGCCGGGGACGAGGCCCATGGCCACCTCGGGGAGGCGGAACGACGTGTCGGGGGCCGCGACCACCCGGTGACAGAAGGCGGCCAACTCCGCCCCGGCCCCGACGCAGTGGCCGTGCACCCGGGCGGTGACCCGGTCCGCCACGGCGGCCAGGGCCCGGGCAGGAAGGCGCTCCCGGCGAATGGCGTGCGCGGCGGCTGGGTCCGGGAAGAGGCCGAACTCGCGGAGGTCGCCACCGCTGCAGAACGACGGGCCGTCGCCCTGGAGCGTCGCGGTCAGGGCCGGGTCAGCGACCACCAGCCCGAAGGCCTCGACCAGGCCGTCCCGCATCGCCACGTCGACGGCGTTGTGCGCCTCCGGCCGGTGCAGGGCGATCGTGAGGTGGTCGCCCTCTCGCCGGAGGAGGACCGGGTCGGGCGACGGCGCGGGGGTGGCCGGGCCCCGCTCCGCCAGCCAGGCGGCGAACTCCGGTCCCGCCTGGAGGTCGGCATAGGCCAGGGACTCGGCGACCAGCCCGTCCTCGATCGACGTCGGCGGATCAGCCAGGAGCCGGATGGCGGCGGCCGCCGCATCCGGGTGGTGCTCGACCGCGGCGTCCACGTCGTGGTCCCACAGGTCAGCGACCAGTGCCTGCGCCCGGTCGGCGAGCTCGGTCATCCGAGCGACTCGCCGATGACCTTCTGGTCGCGGAGGCCCGCCAACTCGTCGACCGACAGACCGAGACGGCCGCCGAGGACCTCGTCGTTGTCCTGACCCAGCGTCGGCGCGACCCAGCGGTGGTGATCGGGGACCCCGGCGGAGAACGACATCGGCCAGCCCGGGTACGGCACCTCGCCGACCAGCGGGTGGGTCAGCGGTTGGTAGTAGCCGCGGCTGACCAGCTGGGGCTCGGTGAGCATCCCGGGGACGGTGAGGACGACCGACGCGGGAACGCCGGCGGCGAGCACGGCGTCGGCCGCCTCCGCGGCGGGGCGCTCGACGATCCAGCCCGCCAGCGCCTCCTCGTCGGTGGGGCCGAGGATCCGGTCCAGGGACGTCTGGTCCTCGGCGTCGCGGACCGAGACGGCGACCCAGCCGTCCTCCGCCTCGTAGACCCCCTCGAACACGGCCTCGTCGGACCGGTTGCCCGTGCGGCCGGGGGCCGTGCCGGTGGCCGCGGCCCGGATCACCTGCTCGGCGGTCACCGCGGCCATCACCTCGACCTGGGCCACCTCGACCAGCTGGCCCTCGCCCGTGCGGTCCCGGTGGGCGAGGGCGGCCTGGAGGGCGACGGCGGCGTGCATGCCGACGACGGGGTCGGCGAAGCCACCGGGGTTGAGTGGCGGGCCATCGGCGAACCCGGTGACCTGCGCCAGGCCACAGGCCTGTTCGTAGACCATGGCCCAGCCCACGTGGTCCCGCCACGGCCCGACCAGGCCGAACCCCGGCATGCGCAGGTAGATGAGGGCGGGATGGCGCTCACGGACGGCGGCCTCGGAGAGCCCGAAGGACTCCACGACCCGGGGCGAGAAGTTCTCGATGAGCACGTCGGCCCCGTCCAGGAGTCGCCAGAGCAGCTCCTGGCCCTCGGACCGGGTCAGGTCGAGGGTGATGTCCTTCTTGGACAGGTTGGTGGCCTGCCAGACCAGGGAGCGCTCATACCAGTCGGCGCCCAGTTCGGGGAACGAAGCCGAGTAGCGGAACCCGTCGGGGCGCTGGACCGACTCCACCTTCACCACGTCCGCCCCCAAGGAGCCCAGGTACATGGACAGGTAGGGCGCCGACCAGAAGATGCTGAGGTCGACCACGTTCAGCCCGGCGAAGGGCAGACCCGCCGGAGCGGTCGTCACGGCGCCGGGCGGCGGCAGCATTCCCGGCTCGGGCGGTGGGCCGGGGCGGGCCGGCGTGGCCGACAGGCGGTAGGGGGCGACGGGGGCGACGACGCCGGTCCCGGGTAGGGGGGCGTAGAAGCCCCGCTCGGCGAACTGCGCCAGCTCGGGCAGGTTGGCCCCGTTGCCGATGGGGGCGGCGGGGATGCGCAGCGCCTGGCAGATGGCCACGATCTCCTCGGCCCCCCGGGCGTCGAGCCACGGGCGGGCGTCGGCCAGGAGGTCGGCGTAGGCGGTGTCTTCGACGACCTCCCGCTGGCGCGCCTCCCACTGGGGCAGTCCGAGGAGCGCACACAGGTCGAGCCAGTGCTGGCCGGTCAGGCAGTTGATGCCCACGTGGCCGTCGGCGCAGGGGACGATGCCGGGCACGACGTACCGGCGCTCGCCGAAGGTCTGGCCCATCTTGTCCAGGGTGAACTGGAACAGCATCGGGTACGGCAGCGTCCCGATGAGGCAGGCCTGGATCGACAGGTCGACGACCACCGGCCCGCCCGACGCCACTGCCGTGCGGTGGGCCGTGAGGGCCGCCGCGGCCGCGAAGCCACCGGCGACATACCACGGCGCCCGACCGCCGACCCGTAACGGGTCCAGCCCGGGGATGCCGTGGTTGGACACCCAACCGCCGGCCGCCTGCACGGTCAGATCGGTGGCGGGCTGGTCGGCCCGCGGGCCGGTCTGGCCGAAGGGCGAGATGCGGACCACGGCACCGGTCGGGCCCAGCCCGGTCGCCTCCAAGCCACCCGGGCCGAGGTCCTCGATCACGATGTCAGCGTCGGACGGGGCGTCCAGCAGGACCTTGCCGGCGTCGAGGTACGCGCCGAGGCCGTCGTCCCGTTGCGACGCAGCCTTCCCGACGGTCGCGCCCAGATCGGCCAGGAGCTTGGCGGCATAGGCCGCGGGGATCCCGCCGCCCAGCTCGACCACGGTCAGACCGTCCAGCGCCCCCACGGCGACGAGCCTAGGGACGGCAACGGAAGCCGTGAGTCAGTCGAGACGGATGCGACAGGTACGGCCGGCGCTGACCGCGGCCTGGGGGTTGCCGTTGTGGTCGGGCGGGATGGTGTCCGGGCACGCCTCGGCCTCGCCGGGGTCCAGGGCCGGCCCGCCTGTCGAGGGCGCGACGACCACGGTCCCTGCCTGCAGGCTCGACGACCACTGGGTCACCGCCACCCTTCGGGCCAGCTCGTGGCCGACGAGGAACGCCCCCGGGCCACCGCCGTCGCCGCCCACGGCGAAGACCCATGACCCGTCGACCGACCACGCCAGGTTCGCGTAGGGACCGGCCCGGGACCCGGGGACCTCGGTCACCCCCCCACCGATCAGATCGATCAGGAAGAGCGCTCCGGTGCGTTCGGCCGGGTCCGCCACCCAGGCCGCCAGCCAGTGTCCATCCGGCGAGAGTCGAGCGGCGGCGGGGTGGGGACCGACCACGAAGGGTGAGGTCGGGTCGGGGCCAAGGTCGAGGACTCGGATCCGGGCGCCGCAATCGGCGCAGGGCTCGATCCATGCGAGCTGGGTGTCGCGGGCGTCGAGCACCGTGGTGCCGCGCGGCCGTCGACGAACCGCGCCCGCGTCGACATCGAAGAGGAGCAGCTCGTGGCGGGCCTGGACGACGACGAGGTCCGCGACGCCGGTAAGCGGAAGACCCGCCGGCAGCTCGGCCGACGGTGTCGACTCGACACCCTGGCCGTCCACCTCCCGCACCGCTTCCGGGAAGTTGTCGCCACCGTCCCGGCGCTCCGCGACCAGCCAGACGTGGTCGGGGCGCCCGGACGGGACCGGGTAGTACGACCGACCGAGGGACGTCGATCGCCCCTCCAACGTCCAGGGAAAACGACGCGTCCCCCCGACTCCGGGGAACGCGGCTCCCGTCTCCAGCGCGATCAGCCGATGGCTGAAGTCGCCCGGAATGCCTCCGGTGGCGGGATACCTTCGAGCCAGAGCCGAGTCCAGGTCGACCGCGTACAACGGGCCGTAACCCGGGGCCAGGACGATCGTCGATTCCGTCGCCGCGCCGAACAGCCGGTGAGCCGCCGCCGGCGAGGTGGGTTCGGTCACCGGCGCAGCCGAGGGGCTGGTGTCATTGCCGCCCGCACAGGCCGTCGCGAGCAGCAGGAAGGAAACCAAGATCTGTCGACCCATGCCGCCTGTGACGTCCGCCGAGTCCCGAGAGTTCATCGCCGCCTGCCAGCATCGTCGGGTGGACGCCGACTGGATCATCGAGCACCTCGGCCTCGAGCCGCACCCCGAGGGGGGCTACTACCGGGAGACGTGGCGGCACGATCTCGGCGACGGGAGCAGGGGCGCTGGCACCGCCGTCTACTTCCTGCTGAAGCCGGGCCAACGCTCCTACTGGCACCGGGTCGACGCGGATGAGCTCTGGCTCTTCCACCTCGGCGCCCCCGTGACCCTGCGCATCAAGGACGGCGACGGCCCGGTGGTCGACCACGTCCTCGGCCCCGACCTGGCCGCCGGCCAGGAGCCTCAGGTCCTGGTCCCGGCCGGCGCCTGGCAAACCGCCGAAGCCCCCGGCGGCGTCACCCTCGTCACCTGCACCGTGAGCCCCGCCTTCCAGTTCGAGGGCTTCGAGCTCGCCCCACCCGACTGGGAGCCCTGACCCCACCCCTGGGTAGCCTCGCCGGCTTGCAGTTGATCTTCTTGTGCACGGGGAACGCGGCGCGGTCGGTGATGGCGGGGACGATGTTCGCCACCCGGCGGCCTGAGGCGACGGTCATCACGGCCGGTACCCACGTGGTCGACGGTCACCCCGTCAGTTGGCGGACCCGCGAGGCGCTGGACTCCCTCGGCTACGACGCCCGCACCCACCGCAGCGCCCAGCTCCGGGCCCACGACCTGCCCGACACCGACGTCGTGGTGGCCCTGGCCAACGAGCATGTGGAGTGGGTCCGGCGCATGCACCCCGAGGCCGCCGACCGGACGATCACCCTGCACCGTCTGGTCCGGGACCTGGCTCCGGCCGGTGAGCCGTTCGCCTCCCGACTGAAGCTGCTGGCGCCCGCGACCATCGCCCTCGAGCCGTGGGAGGAGGTGGCCGACCCTGCCGGGGGCGAGCTACCGGAGTACCTGGCCTGTGTTCAGGAGGTCGACGGGCTCATCGCCCGCTTCGCCGACCGGGCCTGAATCCGCGGGATCAGGTCCTCCCATGGCAGCAGGACCACGATCACCGCCGCGACCCAACTGAAGTAGTCGAGGCCGAGGGTCAGGTAGATCCCGAGGTGAAACGAGGCGATCACCGCGGCGAACACGGGGCGCAGCCGGGGCCGGAAGAGCACGAGCAGGAAACCCAACTCGACGGCCAGGGTGGCGAAGGCCAGCCCGTTGGCCAGTACGTCGTGGTCGACGATGAACTGGGCGATGGCGTCGGTCGGTGGCTTCGTGCTGCGCACGCCGGCGGCCAGCGACCACTTCAGGTTGTCGGAGGTCGCCCACGACAGGCCCGCCTCGCGCAGCTTGCCCAGGCCGGTGAAGAAGTAGCCGAAGGCCACCACGACCAGCGCCGCCCGGTGCGGCCAACCCATCCTCGGGTCGTCGCGCCGGTCCCGCCACGACACGACCGCCGGCGCGACCAGGATCGGGACCGACGCCAGGATCACCATCACCTCGTTGTGGCTGATCTTGAACCGGCTGCCGACGAGGCCCTCGAGGAAGACGAAGCACAGCCAGGCCCCGACGAAGGTCCAGCGGGGGCGCCACGAGACCACGGCCAGCACCGCCAGCACGGTGCCGACGACCTGGACGACGGTGAGCACCTCGACCGACGGCATCTGGTCCAGCCACCGCCAGAGCGGGGGCGGCCGGAAGAGGGCCGCGGGCTGGCCGGCCAGGCCCCGGTACTCGCCGATCGCGAGGCGGACGGCGAACAGCGCGGCGAAGCCGGTGCGCAGCCCCCAGACCCGGCTCCCCGGCCCAGGGGCGAACAGCCAGCCATCGATCCGTCGGGCCAGGCCGGTCACGAGGTCCCGCACCGGTAGAGCTCACTCACCCGCTCAGGCCGGCTGTCAGGGTCACCGAGGTGCGTCACGTACTCGTCGATGCGGACCCCGACGACGTCCATCCCGTCCTCCCGGAGGGGCCGGACCCAGGCGTCGCAGATCTCGTCCCGCTCCTCCGGGGTGAGCCCGTCGAAGTCCGAGATCAGCCGGTTGGTCGAGTGGTAGCCGAAGGGGAGGTCGACGAACACCACCTCCCGTGACCCGCCGTCGGCCAGCAGGGCGATGACCCGGGTCGACGTACGCTCCTCGGTGCGGATCACGGTGTAGAGCCGGAAGCCGGTCAGCGGCCAGTACTCCAACTCGAGCGCGCCGCACACGAGGAAGACGGCCAGGAAGACGTACACGAAGGCCCGCACCCGCAACGAGGGCGCGTCGCGGTCGGGCTCAGCGGTCGTCTCGATGGCTCTAGTCTCGCCGATCATGGGAGACGCGCAGTCGTTGGTGGGGACCACGGCCCTGGTGACCGGTGCATCGGCCGGGATCGGCGCCGCGCTGGCCGAGGGCCTCGCCGAGCAGGGCGCCGTCGTCGGGCTCTGCGCCCGCCGGGGGGACCGGCTCGCCGACGTGCTCGAACGGTGCCGGGCCCATCAGCCCGACTGTCGCTCGTGGGTGGTCGACCTGGCCGACCTCGACGGGGTGGCCACGTTCGGCGAACAGGCCGACGACGAGCTGGGCGGCATCGACCTGCTGGTCAACAACGCGGGCATGCCCAAGCGCCGCACGGTCGCCGACCTGAGCGTGGGCGAGATCGACGAGGTCATGGCCCTCAACTACTCGTCGCCGATGCGGCTGATCATGGCCCTGCTCCCCCGTATGCAGGCCCGGGGAACCGAGGCCCACATCGTCAACATCTCCTCGGTCGCCGCCCGCCTCTGCCCCGCCGGTGAGGCCGCCTACGCCGCCTCCAAAGCCGCAGTGACCGCCTTCAGCGAGTGCCTGGCCATCGAGGTCTGGGACTCGCCGGTCTCGGTCCACGTGGTCAACCCGGGCGTGATCGACACCGAGCTGTTCAGCCTCCCGGGCAACGACCCGCTGAAGGCTGACATCGCGCCGGAGGACCCCCGGATCGTGGTCGACGCCGTCCTCGACCAGCTGGCGTCCGGGACCTTCGAGGTCTACGTGCCGGGCTACTTCGAGGACTTCGCCACGGGCAAGGCCACCAACCTCCAGGAGTTCCTCGGTGGGTCGGCCGAATACTGGCAGAGCCTCCAGAAGCAGCCGTGAAGCACGCGGCTCCGCCTTCGGCAAGATCCCTTGTCACCGTCGGTCGCCCGCGAGGAGATCGATCGTGAAGCTGGACGGCGCTTCCGTGCTGTTGACCGGGGCGTCCTCGGGCATCGGCGCCGCACTGGCGCCGCTCCTGGCCGAGGCCGGCGCCCGGGTCGCCCTCGTCGCCCGCCGGGAGGACCGCCTGCTCGACGTGTTGGGGCGGTGCCAGCCCCACTCCCCCGCCTCCCAGATCTGGGTCTGTGACCTGGACGACCCTCCCGCCGCCGAGGAGTGCGCCCTGGAGGTGGAGGGGGCGTTCGGCGCCGTCGACGTCCTCATCAACAACGCCGCCATCCCCAAGCGCCGGATGGTCACCGAACTGACGGTGGCCGACTTCCAGCAGACGATGCGGGTCGACCTCGAGTCGCCCGTGCGCATGACCCTCGCCCTGCTGCCCGGGATGCTGGAACGCCAGCGGGGCACGATCGTCAACGTCTCGTCCCTCGGCGGGCGCATCGGCATCGCCCACGAGGCGGCCTACTGCGCCGCCAAGTTCGCGCTCTGCGGGTGGAGCGAGGCCATGGCCCTGGACCTCTGGGACACGCCTCTCGAGGTCCGGCTCATCCAGCCCGGGCCCATCGACACCGAGATCTGGGACCAGCCCGACAACGACCCCGCCCTGTACGACGGGCCGCTGGAGCCGCCCTCGGTCGTGGCCGAAGGCATCGTCGCCGCCATCGAGGGCGAGGGCTTCGAGCACTACCTGCCGGACCTGAAGGCCGTGGTCGAGTTCAAGACCAGCGACATCGACACCTTCCTGGCGGGGTCGGTGGAGGCGATGCGGCGCCCTTCGGAGCCAGAACCGTGAAGGCGCTGGTGTTCGGGGTGACGCCCGAGGCCGTCGACCCCCCGCCGGCGGACGCCCCCCGCCTGCTGCAGAACCTGGCCACGACCCCCATGGCCCTGCAGGACGTCGATCCGCCGAAGCTGTTCGGGGCGGACTGGGCGGTGCTGCGGACCCGCCTGACCGGCATCTGCGGCTCCGACGCCAAGCAGGCGCTGCTCGACTTCGACTCGGACGCGGGCGACAACCCGATGACCGCCTTCATCTCCTTCCCCCAGGTGATGGGCCACGAGGTGGTGGCCACCGTCGCCGAAGCCGGTCCCGAGGCCGGCCTGGAACCGGGCCAACGGGTGGTGCTCAACCCGTGGCTGTCGTGTGCGCCCCGGGGGATCGACCCGGTCTGCGCGGCCTGTGGGGACGGGGACTACAACCTCTGCTGGAACTTCAACGACGGGCGTCTCACCGCGGGCATCCACACGGGCAACTCCTCGGACGCCTCGGGCGGCTTCGCCGAGTTCCTCCCGGCCCACAAGCTGATGGCCATCCCGGTCCCGGACGACGTCGGCGATGAGGTCGCTGTCCTGGGCGACCCCTTCGCCGTCTCGCTGCACGCCATCACCCGGAACCCGCCCCCCGACGGCGGCCGGGCGGTCGTCTACGGCGCCGGTGCGCTGGGCACGACCGCGGGGGCGATCCTGGCCGCGCTGCACCCGTCGGTCGAGGTCGGCGTCGTGGCCCGCTTCCCCCAGCAGGCCGCGCTGGCCGAGCAGCGCGGGCTGACGGTGTTCGTCCCCGAGCCCCGACTGGACCTGGTCGAGGCCCTGGCCGACTGGTCCGGCGGCGTCCTCCGCACGCCCTGGGACGGCCTGCCCACCTGCCACCCCGGCGGGATCGACGTGATCTATGACACGGTCGGCTCGCCCGAGACCGTCGAGGTCGGCATCCGCGTCCTGCGGGAGCGCGGCACGCTGGTGCAGATGGGGGTGTCGTCACCCGCCCGGTTCGAGTGGACCCCCTGGTACTTCAAGGAGCTGCGCCTGGTCGGCTCCAATGCCTTCGGCGTCGAGGAGGTCGACGGCGTGCGCCAGCACGGCATCGCCCACTACCTCGACCTGGTGCAGGCCGGCCGCATCGACCTCACCGGCATGCTGACCCACACCTTCCGGCTCGAGCAGTGGCGCGACGCCCTCGCCGCCTGCGCCGACCAGGGCACCTCCGGTGCCGTGAAGGTCGCCTTCGACTTCCGCTGACCCTCGTTCTGGCGCCCGAACGGGAAGGTCGTAGCGTCGGGCCCGTGTCCACCTGCCCCGTCTGCGGTTTCCCGGAACTGACCGAGCCGCCGTGGTCGGACCAGGGGGGGTCCCGAGAGACCTGCCCGTCGTGTGGCACGCAGTTCGGCGTCGATGACCGGGCTGACGGGATCGACGAGGCCCGGGACGTCCTCCACGAGGCGTTGCGCCTGGGGTGGATCACCGGCGGCATGGCGTGGCAGTCGACCCGACCGAAGCCGGAGGGCTGGGACCCCGTCCGCCAGGTCGACGCCCTCCGTCAGGACCGACCCGACGGGATGGGCCTGGTCGATCTCGGGCGCTCGGGCCTGCGGGTGACCCCCATCGGGCTGGGCACGGCGTCGATCGGCCGCCCCGCCTACATCAACCTCGGCCACGGTGAGGACCTCGGCACCGACCGGTCGGTGGCCGCGGTGCAGGCCCTGGCGGTGGACGTGCTCGACACGGCCTGGGAGCACGGCGTGCGCCACGTCGACACGGCCCGGTCCTACGGCCGGGCCGAGGAGTTCGTGGCCCAGTGGATGGAAGCGCGGGAGCTGGGGCGGGAGGACCTGACCGTCAGCTCCAAGTGGGGCTACGAGTACACCGCCGACTGGCAGGTCGACCCGCCCGGTCCGCACGAGACCAAGGAGCACTCGGTCGGCCACCTGCGCCATCAGTGGGTCGAGAGCCACGGTCTGCTCGGTGACCGCTTGGCGCTGTACCAGATCCATTCCGCCACCTGGGACAGCGGCGTGCTCGACGACCGCCAGGTCCACGACGAGCTGGCCGCCATCCGGGAGCAGGGGGTGGCCATCGGCATCACGTTCAGCGGGACGGCGCAGCGCGACCTCATCCGACGCTCGATGGAGATCGAGTACGACGGCCGCTTCCTGTTCGAGACGGTCCAGGCCACGTGGAACCTGCTGGAGACCTCAGCCGAGGAGGCGCTGGCCGAAGCGGCCTACGAGGGCATCGGCGTGATCGTGAAGGAGGCCGTCGCCAACGGCCGGCTGACCGAACGCAACCGTCTCGACGGCGACCAGGAGATGGTCGAGGCCCTGGGCGACGCCGCCGACGCCCTGGGCGTCGGCCTGGATGCCGCCGCCATCGCCGCCGCCCTGGCCCAGCCCTGGAGCCACGTCGTCCTCAGCGGCGCGGCCACGCCGGACCAGCTCAAGTCCAACCTGCGCGCCGTGGCTGTGGTGGACGACTGGACCCCTCGGATGGCCAAGGTCTTCGAGAACTTCCTCGAAGAGCCCATGGACTACTGGCGCACGAGGTCCTTCCTCCCATGGACGTGACCGCCCCCCGGTGCGTGGGGTCGGGCCGCTCGCCGTCGGGGGCAGGCCAGCGGTCCTGCCGGACGAACCGAGGCAACCACGGGGGCGTGGGATCGGGTCACTGGTCATCGGGGGCAGGTCGGGTCTTGGATCTCACGCTGCGTGGCGATCGCCAGGCCGAGAGGCCCCACAAGCCGAAATCCCACCGATCTCGAGGCAATAGCTGTCGGATTCCGACAGCTATTTCCTCGAGTTCGAGAAGGCCGTCACCCAACGTGGGATTCGTGCACGAATGGCCGGGCGGGCGTCGACGACCCGGTGGCGGATCCGTCAGCCCCGTATCTCCGCCTCGTTTCCCCGCCTGCCTAGAAGTCGAGCCCTTCCGACCGATCAGCGGCAGGAGGGCGGGGTCATGACGCTCCGCCCGACCCTCGTGCACCCACAGACTGACGAGTGGACCCGGCCCGGGGGGCCATGGGACCTGCCGCCGCTGGACGACGTGCTGGGGCCGGCGGCAGGGGTGGCGGCCATGGCGGGCGGCTTGCACGGGATGGGGGTGGGGCGAGGTGACGTCGTGGCCTGGCAGCGGCCGAACGGGCCGGACGTGGTCGCCCTCTACCGCGCCTGCTGGCGACTGGGCGCGGTGGCCGCGCCGATCCACCACATGGCCGGGGACGCCGAGGTGGCCCGTCTCCTGGCCCGGCTCGACCCGAACCTGTTCTTCGCCGCCGGCGACGACCTGCCCGAAGGTCCCCCCGCCGCGACGACCGGGCAGGCGAGCGACGTGGCCTGCGTGCTCTGGACCGCCGGGTCGTCGGGGGCGCCCAAGGGGGTGCTGCACACCCAGCGGGCGCTGGCCTACAAGGCCCGCACGATGGTCGAGGTCCACGGCCTCACCGCCGACGACGTGGTCCTCATGCCCGCCCCGCTGGCCCACATCAGCGGTCTGCTCAACGCCGTCCTCGTCGCTCAGGTCGCCGGGATGCGGTCCGTGCTCATGGCCAAGTGGGATCCGGAGCACGCCCTGGACCTCATCGAGACCGAGGGCGTCACCTACATGGTCGGCCCGCCCACGTTCTTCATCGGCCTCATGGCCGCTCCCGGGTTCTCCCCCGAACGGGTGGCGTCGTTACGGCTCATCTCGTCCGGTGGAGCCGGGGTGACCCCCGCGTTCGTCGACGAAGCCTCAGAGCGGCTGGGAGCGGTCGTGAAACGGGCCTACGGCTCGACCGAAGCGCCCACCGTGTCCACCTCCCACCAGGGCGACCCGCCCGAGCGGGCCCGGGACACCGACGGCCGACCGACCGGCGTCGTCCAAGTCCGCCTCGGCGCTGACGACGAGCTCCTCGTCAGCGGACCCGAGCTCTTCGTGGGCTACGACGATCCCGACGCCACCGCCGCGGCCGTCACCGACGGCTGGTTCCACACCGGCGACCGGGCCACCATCGACGCCGACGGTTGGATCACCATCACCGGCCGCCTCAAGGACGTCATCATCCGCGGCGGCGAGAACGTGTCGGTGGCCGCCGTCGAGGCCGTGCTCGAGGCCCACCCGTCGGTCCGCCACGCGGTTGTGGTCGGTGAGCCCGACGAGCGGTTGGGCGAACGCGTCGTCGCGGTGGTCGAAGCCGACGAGACATTCGACCTCGCCGAGTGCCGGCGCTGGTTCGCCGAGCAAGGCGCCACCAAGTTCACCTGGCCCGAGCGCGTCGTCCTGGTCGACGCCATCCCCACCCTCGCCGCCGGCAAACCCGACCGCGAAGCTGTCCGCGGCCTGGTCACCTGAGCTCACGGGTCGATTCCGGAGGTCGTTGAGGCCCGCGGCTCGGTGACCCCTAGAGCAGGGGCTGGCCGGCTTCGATCTTCGACCTCAGCAGGCGGCCGAGACGGTCACGGTGCCAGGTCGCGTCGCCGAAGCTGATGCCGTCGAGGTGGGCCCGCTTCACGAAGAGGTGGAGGTCATGCTCCCAGGTGAAGCCGATGCCACCGTGGACCTGGAGGCCGGAGGCCATGACCCGGCGGGAGGCGTCGGAGCACCAGGTCTTGGCCGTGGAGGCGGCCACCGAGCGATCCGCGTCGCCCGCGCCCAGGGCCCAGGCGGCGTGGTAGACGGCCGAGCGCATGCCCTCGACGTCCACGAGCATGTCGGCGCAGCGGTGTTTGATCGCCTGGAACGAGCCGATGGGACGGCCGAACTGGACCCGCTCTTTGGCGTACTCGACGGACAGGTCCAGGACCCGGGCCGAAGCGCCGAGCAGCTCGGCCGAGTGGCCCAACGCACCCAGGTCGATGAACCGCTCGACGGCCTCGGCGCCGCCAAGGCGCACGGCCGGCACCCCGTCGAGCTCGACCCAGCCGAGGGACCGGGTGCGGTCCATGGCGGGCTCGGCGGAGGAGGTGATGCCGTCTACCGCGAACAGCTCGTCCTCGGTGCGCACGATCAGGACGCGGGCCAGGGGCGCGTGGATCACCGGTTCCGGGCGCCCCGTCACCGTGGCTCCGTCCGCCGTCACCGGCTTGAACGCAACCGTCCCGATGGCCTCGCCCGACGTCAGTGCGTCGATCAGCTCAGCCGGGCCGTCCCCGGTCACCAGCGCGTCGAGGGCCAGCGCCTGCTGCAGCACGGGGGCCGGAGCCACGTGGCCGCCGACCTCCTCCAGCAGGAGCGCCAGTTCGACGATGCCGAGGCCGAGACCACCGTTGTCCTCGGGCACGGCGAGGGCCGTCCAGCCCTGTTCGACCATGGCGGACCAGAGGCCGTCGTCGATCCCCCCGCCGGCATCGACCACCGCCCGGACCTGCGTCGGGGCGCTCCGGCCATCCAGCAGGGAGCGGGCGGCATCCCGTAGTGCGACCTGATCGTCCGAGAGCTCGAAATCCACGTGCGTACCATTGCACCTGCGTGGACCTGACCCCGACGAGCGACCAGGAGGCCTTCCGCGCCGAACTGCGGTCGTGGCTGGCCGACCACTCTCCCGACGAGGCCCTCCGCACGCACTCCGAGGACCTGGCCGCCGAGGTCGTCGCCCTCCGCCGCTGGCAGGCCGAGCTGGCCGGTGGCCGGTGGATCGGCGTGACCTGGCCCGAGGAGTACGGCGGCCGGGGCGCCGGCGCGCTGCACCACTTCATCGTCCAGGAGGAGCTGGCCCGGGCCCGGGCTCCCGAGCTGGTCGGCCGCATCGGCATCAACCTGGTCGGGCCCACCCTGCTGGCCCACGGCACGCCCGAGCAGAAGGCGCGCTGGCTGCCCCGGATCCTGGCGGCCGACGAGCTGTGGTGCCAGCTCTTCTCCGAGCCCGGTGCCGGCTCCGACCTCGCGGCGGTGGCGACCAAGGCCGAGCGGGTGGACGGCGGCTGGACGCTCACGGGCCAGAAGGTCTGGACCAGCTACGCCCAGTTCGCCGACTGGGGCCTCTGCCTGGCCCGCACCGATCCCGATGCGGCCAAGAACCGGGGCATCTCGGCCTTCGCCGTCGACATGCGGGCCGAGGGCGTCGAGGTCCGGCCCCTCGTGCAGATCACCGGCGAGGCCGAGTTCAACGAGGTCTTCTTCGACGGCGCCTTCGTCTCCGACGACCACCTTGTCGGCGCCGAGAACAACGGGTGGCAGGTCTCCAGCTCGACCCTGACCCACGAGCGGGGCACCAACCCCCGCCAGTTCGTGATCCACGCCCAACTCCTCGAGGACCTGTTCCGGCTGGCCATCGAGTCCGGCCACTACGACGACCCCCGGCTGCAGCGGAAGCTGGCCGAGGCCTTCGTCGAGGTCCGCCTCTTCCAGCTCCACAACTGGCGCTCGCTGTCCCGCTTGGCCGCCGGCAAGGAGCTGGGCCCCGAGGGCAGCACGCTCAAGCTCTACTGGAGCGAGATGAGCAAGCGCCTGCACGAGACGGTCATGGCCGTGCTGGGCGACGCGGCCCCCCTGTGGCGGGGAGCCACGGACAACCCGGGCGACGGCGAATGGCAGCGGTCGTGGCTCTACTACCACGCCGCCTCGGTGTTCGCCGGGACGAACGAGATCCAGCACAACATCATCGGCGAGCGGGTCTTGGGCCTGCCCCGGGAGCCCCGACCGGCATGAGCGAGCGGCAGCGAGCGTGGCCCGAGCGGCCCGGCGACGCAGTCGCCGAGAGCGGGGAACGATGACGGGACCGCTGGCGGGTCTGCGGGTCCTGGACCTCGGCACGCGCATCGCCGCCCCGTTCTGTGCCGGGCTCCTCGGCGAGCAGGGGGCCGAGGTCGTCAAGATCGAGCAACCCGGCTCCGGCGACTTCATGCGGGAGATCGGTCCCTTCGCTGACGGGTACTCGCTGTTCTGGGCCGTCGAGGGCCGGGGCCGCAAGAGCGTCACCCTCGACCTGCGCCAAGCCGAGGGCCAGGCGCTCCTCCGGCGGCTGGCCGGTACCGCGGACGTCCTGGTCGAGAACTTCCGCCCCGGGACCCTGGAGAAGTGGAACATCGCCCCCGACGCCCTGCCCGACCGACTGGTCACCGTTCGCATCAGCAGCTTCGGCCAGGACGGGCCCAACGCGAAGCGCCCCGGCCTCGACCGCGTCGGCATCGGCTTCGGCGGCCTCATGCACCTGACCGGCTACCCCGACCGACCGCCCGTGCGGGTCGGGGTCACCATCTCGGACTACCTGACCGGGGTCTTCGCCGCTCAGGCCGCCACCGCCGCCCTCTACGAGCGGGACGCCAAGGGCACCGGCCGGGGGGCGGTCATCGACGCCGCGCTCTACGGCGCCACCCTTCGCATCCTCGAGTGGACCCTCCCGGCCTACGACCGCCTCGGGGTGGTCCGCTCGCGGGAGGGCAACCGGCTGGCCAATTCGGCCCCGCTGGACAACTACCCCACCGGGGATGGCAAGTACGTCTGCATCGTGGCCGGCAGCGACGCCAACTTCGCCCGCCTCTGCCGGGCGATGGAGCGCCCCGACCTGCCCGCCGACCCGCGCTACGACACGCTGCCCAAGCGGGCCGGCCTGAGCGACGAGATCAACGGCCTCGTGGCCGAGTGGACGATGACGATGACCGCCGACGAGGTGGTCGAGCGCTGCGTGGCCGCCGATGTCCCCGTGGCCACCGCCTTCACCGCGGCCGACCTCTTCGCCGACCCCCATGTCGCCGCCCGGGGCGACCTGGTCACCGTCGACGACCCCGTCGCCGGCCCCCTCCGCCAACAGGCCCCCTACCCCCGCCGCGTCGGCGAGGTCCCGGACCCACCGTCAGGCGCCCCCACCCTCGGCCAACACACCACCGAGGTCCTCACCGAGCTCGGCCTCGACGACGCCGAACTGGCCCGCCTCACCGAGTCCGGCGTCATCTGATGCCCGTCCACTCCTCGTTCTGGCGCCCGATTGCGGCGCCATGGCGCCACGATCAGGCGCCAGAAGGAGCGGTCTGATGCGGCCGGTGGCCGAGGGGTTGTTCGAACTGGACGGGGACGGGTCGATCACGCTGATCGGCGGGTTCTCGCACGTCTCGGGGCACCACCACTTCCCGCTGGGCCCGGTCTGCCCGTTCACCGGAGCCGACGACGTCGAGCGGGTGCTGCTCCCCCGGGACGGGCGCCTGTGGGCGTGGACGGCGGTCACCCATCCCCCGCCGGGCTACGACGGACCCATCCCCTACGGCTTCGGTGTGGTCGAGCTGGACGGCATCGGCCTGCGGGTCGTCACCCGCCTGACCGAGACCGACCCGTCCCGCCTCCACCAGGACCAGCGAATGACGCTCGTCACCGATGACCTCGGCGACCACGTCGCCACCTGGGCCTTCACCCCGGTGCCCGAATGAGCGTCGAGATCCCCGTTCTGGCGGCGCAGATGCGCGTGCCGTGCGAGACCACAGCCGCCAGAACCGGAATGGTTGGGGATGATGAGCGTCGAGGTCGAGATCGCCGGGGTGGGGATGCACCCCTTCGGTCGGTTCGACGACCTCGGGCTGGTCGACCTGGGGGTCACGGCCGTCCGCCAGGCCATGGCCGAGGCGGGCATCGGGCCGGGCGGGTTCCAGGCCGCCTACTGCGGGACGGCCTACGGCGGGGTGGCCACGGGCCACCGGGTGCTCGGCGCGCTGGCCCTGACCGGCACGCCGATCGTCGACGTCGAGGCGGGCTGCGCCAGCGGTGGGGCGGCCCTCCAACTCGGCGCGCAGGCCATCGCCGCCGGCCAGTACGACACCGTGCTCGTGTTCGGCGTCGAGAAGATGCCCAAGGGGATCATCCGCTCGTCGTTCTTCGCCCCGTGGCAGGAACAGGCCGGCCTCTCCCCCGCCCCCGCCTACTTCGCCCTGCGGGCCCAGCGCCTGATGGCCGACACCGGGCTGACCAAAGACGACCTGGCCGCCGTCTGCGTGAAGAACCGGGCCCACGGCGTCAACAACCCGATGGCCATGTGGCAGGAGCCGGTGACGGCCGAGGCCGTGCTGGCCAGCCGGGTCATCTGCGACCCGCTGCACCTCTGGATGCTCTGCTCGCCCAACGAGGGCGCGGCCGCCGTCGTGCTCCGCCGGGCCCGGGAGGACGGCGTGCGGGTCCGGGCCGTCAGCCTGCGCTCTCACCTACCCGGCAGCGTGCTGTCCGAGGCGACGCCGATGTCGGGCCTCGGCGACGACGGCATCCCGTCGGCCACGACCCTGGCCGCCGACGACGCCTACGCCGCGGCCGGGCTCGGACCCGACGACGTCGACGTGGTCGAGTGCCAGGACACCGACGCCGCCCGCGAGCTGCTGTCGTGGCAGGAGCTCGGTCTCTGCCGCCCCGGCGAGCAGCAGCGCATGCTGGCCGACGGCGACGCGCACATCAGTGGCGCCCGGCCGATCAACCCCTCGGGCGGCCTGCTGAGCAAGGGTGAGCCCCTCGGCGCCTCCGCCCTCGGCCAGGTCGTCGAGCTGGTCCATCAGCTCCGGGGCACGGCCGGTCCCCGCCAGGTCGACGGCGCCCGGGTCGCCCTCGCTCACGTCGTCGGCCGCGGCGCCAACGCGTGCGTCACCCTTCTGAGCACCTGACCCACCGATCTCGTTGGCTCCACGGGGGTCGGGCGGGCAGGCTGCACGGGCCATGACCGTCGCCGAGCCTCACGCCGCTGTCGTCCAGCGGCCGATGGCCGGGGTGCTGGCGGCGACGACCGGGGTCGTGCTGTGGGGTTGCCTGGTCCCGTTGGCCAAGTCCGCCGAGGACGTCAACGGGATCGTGCTGGGGTTCCACCGGCTCTGGATCGGCGCGGTCGCCGTGCTGCTCGTCTTCTACGCCACCGGCGGACGTCTCGGCCGCCAGACCCTGCGCACCGCCTTCTGGGGCGGGGTCCTGTTCGGTCTCGACATCATCTTCTTCTTCTCGGCCATCAAGCTCACGACCGTCGCCAACGCGACCATCGTGGGGGCGCTCCAGCCGGCATTGCTGCTCTACGTGGGCGCCCGGTGGTTCGGCGAGCAGGTGAACACCGCCCTCGTCGGGCTGACCGTCGTGGCCATCAGCGGAGCCGGCATCGTCGCCATCGGGTCGGCCTCGGGCGGGAGCGAGGACTGGAGCCTGGTCGGCGACCTCTGCGCGCTGGCCGCCCTGGCGTCCTGGACGGGCTACTTCATCGCCTCCAAGCGAGCCCGGGACAGCCTCAGCTCCCTCGAATACCTGGCCGCGTTCCTCGTGATCGCCACCGTGGTCGTGGCCCCGGTCGCCCTGGTCGCCCCCGGCCCGTTCGACCCCGGCGCCGAGGGCTGGCTCATCGTGTTCGTCGTGGCCGTGCTCTCCGGCGGGGTGGGCCACTTCCTCATGAACTTCGCCCACCCCCACATCCCGCTCTACCTCGCCAGCCTCCTGACCCTCGCCGTGCCGGTGATGTCCACCACGGTCGCCCTGCTGTTCCTCGACGAGCCCTTGAACGGCATCCAGGTGCTGGGCATGGCCGTGGTCCTGGGCGCGGTCGGCCTGGTGGTCCTGCGCACCGAGCGGGGCAGGGCCGCGGACGCGGCCCTCCTCCTCGAAGCCGAACCCCCCGCCTGACCCGTCGGCCCTACGCTCGGGCCATGGCGCTGCCCGCGGGACTCACCGAGGACGACCTCACCGCCCAGGCCCTCGCCGCGGATCCCGACGAGCCGCTCAGCCCCTTCGCGGTGCCGTTCCGCACCGAGGCCACCAAGGGCGCCGACCTGCTCCCGGAGTGGTACATGCCGGCCGTGGTCCCCGGACGGTCGACGCCCGCCCGCCGGGCCGTCGCCCTCGCCGTCGTGGTCGCGGCCGTCACCATCAACGCCCTGGGCTTGTGCATCACCTACGGGACGCTGTCCGCCGGCTGAGTTCCGCCGTGCCGACTCAGTTAACCGCCACCACCAGGCGGTAGCCCAGGTCGACGGCGTCGGCATCCAGCACGTCGCCGTAGCGACGGTGCCACGCCCCGGAACGGAGGTCGGCGCGGAGGCGGTCGATGCCCTCGCGGTAGTACTCGACCTCGGCCAGGGCGAAGGCGGAGATGGCCGTGCGCACCCGGTGGTCCAGGTAGAGCGACGGCCGCCGCCAATAGGCGCCGAAGAAGCCGTCGGTGCAGTCGTGGGGGACGGCGACGGGAACCACGGTGTCGGCGCCGATGAGCTCGGCGATGTGCTCGACGGGCACCGTCGTGGACCGCAGCCGCCGACCCAGCTCGGGGAGGTAGTCCCGGAGCAGCCAGAACTCGGACTCGAGCACCCGGTCGTCGCAGGTCAGGACGACCCGACGGTCGACCGCGACCCGGTTCATCTCGGCCAGGCCGGCCCCGACCCGGCGCCAATGGTGCACCGTGAGGATGGCCATCGCCCCGTCGAAGCTGTCGTCGGGAAACGGCAGGGCCTCGGCCGTCGCCTGCACACAGGGCGCCATCGCCCGCGCCCGCTGGGCGATCATGGCCCGGGACGGCTCGACGGCCACCACCTCCCGGTCGGCGGCCTCGTAGGAGCCCGCCCCGGCCCCGACGTTGAGCACCCTGCGGCAGGGACCGAGCGCTTCCTCGAGGCCGGAGGCGATGCGCCGATCCGCTTTGCGCCAGGCCGAGTAGCCCGCCCCGATGACGTCGTACGCCACGTCGTTCCGCCCCGCGCCCGACGTCAACATGCACGCAGAGCGTACGCGCTGACCACTCTTCGTGTGGAATGAGGCAGGAAGGGCGATCCACCGTCGACCCTCAGCCGCCCATGACGTGCGGAGTCGGCAGCGAAGCAGCGCTCCCAACCGGTCGTCGATAGCTGCCGTCGGACAGCCTGGCCGCGCCGCTCGGGCGACGACGAGGCGCTACGCGAGGACGAGGTCGGCGAGCTTCTGGCGGTGCCAGCCGCCGGAACCGAGGAGCAGGTCGTCCTGCTTGGCCCGGCGGTAGAAGAGATGGGCGTCGCAGTCCCAGGTGAAGCCGACACCCCCATGGATCTGGATGGACTCGGCGCAGACGGCGTTGGCCGACTCCGAGGCGAAGCCCATGGCCATGGCGACGGCCTCGGCCCGGTCCGGCTCCTCGACGTCGGAGGTCCAGGCGGCGTAGTGGGTGCCGACCCGGGTCAGCTCGATGGCGTGGAGCATGTCCACCGCCTTGTGCTTGATGACCTGGAACGTGGCGATCGGCCGGTCGAACTGGACCCGGGCCTTGGCGTACTCCACGGCCAGGTGGTGGGCCTGCTCCATGACGCCGAGCAGGTCACAGCAGAGGGCGACGTTGGCGTCCTCCACGATGCGCCGCCAGTGGGCGGTGTGGTCCCCGTCGGGGCCGACCCGTTCGGCGGGTCGCCCGTCCAGGTCCAGCCGGGCGACGCGGCGGGTGTGGTCCCAGGTCGGCACGGGCTCACCCTGGGGCGCCTCGATGAGGAACGTGCCGATGCCCTCCTGGGTGCGGGCGGGCACCAACACCCAGTCGGCCGTGGCCCCGTCGAGGACCACGGGCTTCAGGCCGTGCAGCCGCCACTGGCCACCCTTGCGCTTGGCCCGGGTCCGCACCCGGTCGACCGGATCGCCGTGGCCCAGCTCGTCGACGGCGATGGTGCCCCGGGTGGCCCCGGAGGCCAGCGACCGGAGCTGGTCGTCAAGGCCGAGCCGTCGGGCCGCGAGGGTGCCGAACACGGCCGAGGACAGGAACGGCCCGGGGAAGGGCACCCGACCCATCTCCTCGAGGACGACGGCCAGGTCGACCAGGCCCATGCCCAGGCCCCCTTGGGCCTCGGGCACCAGCAGACCTGTCCATCCGAGCTCGACGAGCTGGGTCCAGACGTGCTCGGAGGTGCCGACCTCGTCCTCCAGCATCGCCCGCACGTAGTCGCCCGGACTCTCCTGGACCAGGAAGGCCCGGACCGTGTCCCGTAGGGCGTCCTGGTCGTCGCTGAACGTGAACTCCATCATCCCCCCATAGCTGACACGGGCGTCAGGTACGGACAGTAGTGTTCGGGACCGTGGACTTCGCCTACACGCCCGAGGACGAAGCCTTCCGCACCGAACTGCGGGGGTGGCTGGACGAGCACCTGCCCAAGTTCCTGGCCGAGTGGAGCGACGAGGATCCCCAGACCGAAGACACAACCGGGAGCCACGACTACGGGGGCCTCCTGCGCTCCATGGAGCGGCGCAAGGCCTGGCAGCGCACCCTGAACGAGGGCCGGTGGGCGGCCATCAACTGGCCGACCGAGTGGGGCGGCCGGGCCGCCACCGTGATGCAGAGCGTCATCTACTCCGAGGAGATGGCCAAGGCCCGCACCCCCGGCATCTTCAACGCCAACGGCCTCTGGCAGATCGGCCCCATGATCATCCGGTGGGGCACCGACGAGCAGAAGGACCGCTGGGTCCCCAACATCCTCAACGCCGACGACCACTGGTGCCAGGGCTTCTCCGAGCCCGAGGCCGGCAGCGACCTGGCCAACCTGCGCACCACCGCCGTGCTCGACGGCGACGACTACGTCCTCAACGGCCAGAAGATCTGGATCTCCACGGCCCACATCGCCAAGTGGGGCCTGTTCCTGGTCCGCACCGACCCCGACGCCATCGCCGAAGGGCGCAAGCACGAGGGCATCACCGCCCTCATCGTGGACATGGAGGCCGACGGCATCGAGTGCCGGCCGTTGCGGGACATCACCGGCGAAGAGATGTTCAACGAGGTCTGGTTCACCGACGCCCACGTGCCCGCCGCCTACCGCCTCGGCGGCGAGGGCGAGGGCTGGCAGGTGGCCATGGGCACCCTGGGTCACGAGCGGGTGGGCACCGCCGGGCTGGCCATCACCATGAAGGCCGACCTCGAGGCCATGGTCAACCTGACGCGGGCCGAGAACCCCGACGCCCTCGAGGACCCTGAGCTGCGGGAGCGCATCGCCCGGGCCCACACCCAGATCGAGTTCACCCGACTGCTCAACTACCGGGCGCTCTCCAAGATCCTCAAGGGCGAGAAGACCTGGCCCGAGGTCCCGCTGGCCAAGCTCCAGTGGAGCCACCTGGCCCAGACCCTGGCGGAACTGGCCGTCGACCTGCTCGGCCCGGCCGGGATGCTCGAGAAGGGCGGCCCCGACGCCGTCGACAACGGCTCCTGGAACCGGCTCTTCGTGTTCCAGCGCTACACCTCGATCGGCGCCGGCACCACCGAGGTCCAGAAGAACATCCTGGCCGACCGCTCGATCCGGATGCCCAAGAGGTAACCCTCGGGACGCCCGACCCGCCAGCGCCTACCGTCGGCGGCGTGGAGCACGAGGGTCGGATCACCCGGATCGACCGGGGGCGCGCCCAGGTGGCGGTCGGCGAGGCGACCCACTCGGTGGTCGACACCGGCGCCCACGACCTGACCGTGGGCGACCGGATCCGCTTCGAGGGCGAGACGCTGGTCGCGCTCCTCCCCCGCACCTCGCTGCTCACCCGCCTCGGCCATGACGGCAACGAGCAGGCCATCGCCGCCAACGTCGACGTGGTGGTGCTGGTCGCCGGCCTCGACCGGCCGGTGAAGCCGGGCCGCCTCCTACGGGCCACCACCCAGGCCTGGGAGGCCGGCTCCACCCCGCTCATCGTCCTCACCAAGGCCGACCTGGCCGACCCGGCAGCCACGATCGCCGACCTCGCCACCCAGGTGGTGGGCGTCGACGTGATGACGGTGAGCTCGGTCACCGGAGAGGGGATCGACGCCCTGCTCGACCGCCTCGCCGGCCGCACCGCCGTGATGCTGGGCGAGTCGGGAGGGGGCAAGTCCAGCCTGGTCAACGCCCTGACCGAGGGCGACGAGCTGGTGGGCGCGGTCCGGGAGGGCGACGCCAAGGGCCGCCACACCACGACCTGGCGCCAGCTCGTGGACCTCCCGGGCGGTGGGGCCCTCATCGACACGCCCGGCGTCCGCTCCCTCGGCCTCTGGGCCGACCCCGAAACGGTCGAGGCCGCCTTCACCGACATCGCCGAGTTGGCCGAGCACTGCCGGTTCCGGGACTGCGCCCACGACACCGAGCCGGGCTGCGCCGTACGGGCGGCGGTCGACGACGGGACGTTGCCCGAGAGGCGCTTCGAGCAGTACCACTCGCTGCACCGGGAGGCGGCCGCCCTCGAGCGCCGGAACGACCCGACCGCCCAGAAGCGCATCGGCAAGCAGTTCGGCAAGATGGTCAAGGAGGCCAACGCGGCCCGGCACGAGCAGGGCGACACCCGCTGAGCGGATGGGGATCACCACTCCGGTGGCGGCCCTGAACCCCCGGGCCCATGGGACCTGGGAGGCGACGGCCGTCCGCCCGGAGCTCAGCCCCGTGTCGTCAGCCTGATGCCGGCCGATCCCCCGGCGATGGCGAGATCGGACAGACCGGCCTGGGGTTGGCCGCCGACGGTGGAGAGCAGGAAGGCCAGAACCGAGTCCCGCACGGCCGGATAGTGGTCGTCGTCCCCGCTCAGGTAGCCGCCGTGGTCGCCCGCCTCGACCGTCAGCAGGTAGGCCGAGGTGCCCACCTCCTGGAACGCCTCGCCGCTCCCGGTGTACGCCACGGTCTCGTCGGCTCGGCCGTGGACGAACAGGACGGGCACGCTTCCGGTGTTCCAGACCCCGCCGGGGAACGTTGCCAACTGCCCGGCGATGGACACCACGGCGTCGACCCGCCGGTCCATGCAGCAGGTGTTGTACGCCGTGGCCAGGGCGGTCATCGCGCCCAGGCTGTGGCCCGCGATGACCACCCGCTCGGGGTCCGCCGCGGGGATGGCGCCCTGGCCCTCGGTGACGCCCTCGATGACCTGGCGGACCCGGCCCGGCTGGAAGGGCAGGGCCAGCAACGCCGCGACGCCGGCGTTGTCGCCGCTGCCGGGCATGGCGGGAGCGACCACCACGTGACCGTCGGCCGCGACGTCGGTGATCAGGTCCTCATAGAACTCGGGGGGCGCTCCGGCCCCGTGGACGAACACCACCAGCGGGTACGGGCCCCCGCCGCGGGGCTGCACGACAAGGGTCCGCAGACCGGCGACGGTCCGCTCGTCGGACCGGGTGCGGATGCCGCTCGCCGCGAGCGGGGCAACCGCCTGCAGCTGCTCGTCGTCGTCGTCACCCGCGCAGCCGACTCCCGTCAGCACCAGGAGAAGTGCCGTCCCGACCACCGCCGCCCACCGCGCCATCGTCCCTAGGTCACCCGTTCGATCACCGTGGCGTTGGCCTGGCCCCCGCCCTCACACATGGTCTGGAAGCCGTAGCGCCCACCGGTCGCCTCGAGGTCGTTCAGGAGCGTGGTCATCAAGCGCACACCGCTGGCGCCGAGAGGATGGCCGATGGCGATGGCTCCACCCCGGGAGTTGTAGCGCACCATGTCGGGCTGGAACTCGCGGGCCCACATGAGGGCTATGGCGGCGAAGGCCTCGTTGCACTCAACGGAATCGAACTGGTCCACGGTCATGCCCGAGCGCTCCAGCAGCTTCTTGGTCGCCGGGACCGGGGCCGAGAGCACCAACCAAGGATCCTCCGCGGCAACGGCGAAATGGCGGATGACCGCCCGGTACGACAGCCCGAGGGCGTCCGCAGTGGCCCGCTCGGCGATGAGCATGGCCGACGCGCCGTCCGACGTCTGGGAGGCGTTGCCGGCCGTGATGTCGGGGGCGATCGACGGGTCCCAGGACGCCGCGCTCGGCAGCTTGGCCAGTGACTCGACCGTGCTCTCCGGGCGCAGGCCCTGGTCCCGGTCGAACAACTCGCCGGTCTCGGCCCCCTCCTCGTCCTTGATCGGCACCGGCACGGTCTCCTTGGCGAAGTGGCCGTTGTCCCAGTTCTCCTGGGCCCGGCGGTGGGACTCGGCCGCGTAGGCGTCCATGTCCTCCCGGGTGATGGCGTAGCGCTCGGCCAGGATCTGGCTGACCTCGAACTGGGTGGGGTGGAACCGCCCGCCGACGGCCTCGATCCACTGGCCGGAGAAGGGCCCGGTGCCCCCGGCGGCGTTGGCGCCCATGGGCGTGCGGGTCATCGACTCGACGCCGCAGGCGATGCCCAGCTCGTAGGCGCCGGCGATCACGCCCTGGGCCACGAAGTGCACGGCCTGCTGGGACGAGCCGCACTGGCGGTCCACCGAGGTGGCGGGCACGTGCCAGGGCAGGCCGCCGGCGATCCACGCGTTACGGGCCACGTTGTTGGACTGCTCGCCCACCTGGCTGACACAGCCCCCGACGACGTCGTCGACCCGACCGGGATCGACCCCCGTCCGGTCGACGAGCGCGTTGAGCGTGAACCCCAGGAGGTCCGTCGGGTGCCAGCCGGACAGGGCCCCCTTCCGCTTGCCGATCGGTGTGCGGACGGTGTCGACGATGACGGCTTCACGGGGGGCCACGGCGGAACGCTAGCCATCGGCCCGATCAGGGGTGACACAGGCGTCAGGTAGGGTCGGCCGCCATGGCTGCGGGGGTTCCGGTGGACGTGACGGGACGCCCCACCGAGTTGCGGGACCTGGACCTGAGCGGGTTCTTCGCGCCGCGGACGGTGGCCCTCATCGGAGCGTCGGACAACCCGGAACGGCCCAACGCGGCCATGACCGGGAAGCTGCTGGCCTGGGCCGCGGAGCACGGCGCCGAGATCTACCTCGTCAACCCGAACCGGGACGCGGTCGACGGGCGGCCGTGCCTGCGGTCGATCGGCGACCTGCCGGACGGCGTCGACCTGGCGGTGATCCTGGTGGGCGACGCCGTCGACGCCTACGAGGCCGTGCTGGCCAAGGCGCCCCGGTTCGCGGTCATCTTCTCGGCCGGTTTCGCCGAGACCGGCGCCGCCGGAGCCCGACTCCAGACGAAGCTGGAACGGCTGGTGGCCACGGGCGAGACCCGCCTGCTCGGACCCAACACGAACCTGAACGCCTTCGAGTCCTTCACCGAGGGGAACCCGGGCCGGGCCGTGGCCCTCATCACCCAGAGCGGCCACCAGGGCCGGCCCATCTTCCAGGCCCAGGACCTGGGCCTGCGGCTGTCGGCCTGGGCCCCCACCGGCAACGAGGTCGACCTCGAGTTCGCCGACTTCGCCCGCTGGTTCGCCGACCAGCCCGAAACCGGGGTCATCGCGACCTACATCGAAGGATTCAAGGACGGTCGCACCCTGATGCTGGCCGCCGACCACGCCGCCCAGCGGGGCGTGCCGATGGTGGTGGTCAAGGTGGGCAGGACGGCCGAGGGCGCGTCGATGGCGCAGTCCCACACTGGCCACCTGACCGGTTCCGATGCGGTGACCTCGGCCGTGTTCCGCCAGTTCGGCGTCATCCGGGTCGACGGCCTCGACGAGCTCCAGGACACCGCCACACTGCTGTCCCGGGCCGCCCCACCGACCGCGGACGGGGTCTGCATCTACGCCATCTCCGGTGGCACCGGGGCCCACCTGGCCGACCTGGCGGCCGCCGAGGGGCTGAGCATCCCGGACCTGACCAAGGCCACCCAGGATGCGCTCCGGGAGTGGATCCCCGGCTACCTGCGGGTCTCCAACCCGGTCGACTGCGGTGGGGCGCCGTCGACGGACTGGCGGGGGCGCAAGATCCTCGACGCCCTCGTCGCCGACCCGCGGGTCGGCGTCCTGATCTGCCCGATCACCGGGGCCCTGCCGACCATGAGCCGGCCGCTGGCTGAGGACCTCGTCGCCGTGGCCGGGACGACCGACAAGCCGATCGTGGTCATCTGGGGCTCGCCCCTGACCGACGATCCGGCCTACAACGACGTACTGGTCCCCTCAGGCCTGCCCGTCTTCCGCACCTTCGGGAACGGCGTCGGCGCCGTGAAGGCCTACCTCGACCACCACGCCTTCCTGTCTCGCCACAGGTCACCCTTCGCCAAGCCCGTGACCCGCCGGTCGACGGCCGCCAAGACCGTCGACCACCTCCTCCACCCGCCCCGATCGGGCAGCGCCACTCGTTCTGGTTGCGCTCCTCTGTCCTCCACAACAGAGGAGAACAACCAGAACGGGGTGTTGCGGGGGTTGTCGGAGGCCCAGGGGAAGAGGGTGTTGGCGGCCTACGGGATCCCGGTCACCGCCGACCGGCTGTGCAACTCGGCCGGCGAGGCGGTGAAGGCGGCGGCGGCCGTCGGGTATCCGGTGGTGATGAAGGCGTGCTCGCCCGACCTGGCGCACAAGAGCGACCTCGGGCTGGTCCGGGTCGGCGTGGAATCGGCGGCGGAGGTGCGGCGGACCTACGCGGAGCTGGTCGACCGCGCTCCCCTGGACCTCGACGGCGTGCTGGTGTGCCCGACCGCGGCACCGGGGGTGGAGTGCGTGGTGGGTGTGTCCCAGGACCCGCTGTTCGGGCCGGTGGTCATGTTCGGCCTGGGCGGCGTGCTCGTGGAGGTGTTGGGTGACGTGACCTTCCGGGTCCCCCCGTTCGACCGGGCCGAGGCCGGGCGCATGATCCGAGAGGTCCAGGGCTTCCCACTACTCACCGGCGTGCGGGGACGCCCCAAGGCCGACCTGGAGGCTCTCGTGGACGTGATCATGAAGGTCCAGCGCCTGGCCGTCGACCACAGTGACACCATTGCCGAGCTCGACATCAACCCCCTGGTCGTCCACCCTGTGGGTGCCACCGCCCTCGACGCCCTGGTGGTGACCCGGTGACGATCAAGGATGCGACGGCGATCGTCGGCATCGGCCAGACGGCGTGGGGCAAGGGCCTGACCGACTCGGAGCTGGTGCTGGCGCTGCGGGCCATCGAGGCGGCGCTGGACGACGCCGGGATCGACCCGTCGGAGGTCGACGGCCTGTCCAGCTACACGCTGGAGACCAGCGACGAGGTGGACATCGCCCGCAACCTGGGCCTCGGCGACATCACCTGGTTCAGCCAGGTCGGCTACGGCGGGGGCGCCGGCTGCGGCGTCGTGGGCCACGCCGCGGTCGCCGTGGCCACGGGCCAGGCCCACGTGGCCGTTGCCTGGCGCAGCCGCAAGCGGGGCGCCGCGGCCAGCCGTCCGTGGAGCCAGGTGGCCAACCGGGTCGGGGGCTCCCACCAGTGGACCCGGCCGTTCGGCCTGTTGCGCCCGGTCGACGAGATCGCCATGTTGGCCCGCCGCTACCTGTACGAGTTCGGCGGCACCCGGGAGCAGCTGGCGGCCGTCGCCGTCACGGTCCGCGAGCACGCCAACCGGAACCCGGCGGCGATGATGTACGAGAAGCCGCTCACCGTCGAGCAGTACCTCGGGGCCCGCTGGATCTCCGAGCCGCTCTGCCTGTTCGACAACTGCCTCGAGTCCGACGGGGCGGCGGCGGTCGTCATCGTGTCGGCCGAGCGGGCCGAGGACCTGGACGTCACGCCGGCGTACATCCACGGCTTCGCCCAGTCCATCCCCCGGCAACACCAGGTCATGACCAACTACTTCGGCGACGACCCCCTGCAGGGACCGGCCTGGGCCTGCGCCGACCTCCTGTGGGGCAACTGCGACCTCACCCCCGCGGACGTCGACGTGGCCCAGCTCTACGACGCCTTCTCGCCGCTCGTGCCGCTCTCCCTGGAGGGCTACGGCTTCTGCGAACGGGGTGAAGGACTCGCGTTCTGCCAGGACGGCGGCATCTCCTGGGACGGTGGTCGCCTGCCGGTCAACACCTCCGGCGCCGGCATGTCGGAGGCCTACGTCCACGGCTTCAACCTCATCACCGAGGGCGTTCGACAACTCCGCGGCACCAGCACCGCCCAGGTGGCCGGCGCGGAGGTCAGCCTCGTCACCTCCGGCGAGGGCGTGCCCACCTCCGCCCTGCTGCTCCGTCGCTGAGTGAGGCATTCACCTGACGACTTGACACAATCGTCAGATCATGAATCCGGAAACTGACCTCAGCCGACCACTGGCCCACGTGAAGGCTGACCTGTTCAAGGCGCTGGCCCACCCCGCCCGGGTGCGGGCGCTGGAGGTGCTGGTCGACGGCGAGCGCAACGTGAGCGACCTGCAGGCGGAGGTGGGCATCGAGTCGTCCCACCTGTCCCAGCAGCTCGGCGTGCTGCGCCGCGCCGGCCTGGTGACCACCCGCCGCGAGGGCTCGTCGGTGTACTACGCCATAAAGGACCCGCTGGTGGTCGACCTCCTCGCCACCGCCAAGGCCCTCCTGCTGACCTCACTGCGGGAGACCCAGGACCTCCTCGCCGGCCTGACCGACGACGCCGGGTGAGGCGCCTCCTCCCCCAGCGGGCCGACTACCGCGGGCTCGCCCACGCGTGGCGAGGTGATGTCGTCGCCGGCCTGACCGTCGCCGTCGTGGCTCTCCCGCTGGCCCTCGCCTTCGGCATCACCACCGGTCTCGGGGCGGCCGCAGGGCTCACCACCGCGATCGTCGCCGGGCTGGTGGCGGCCTTCCTGGGCGGCTCCGACGTCCAGGTCTCCGGCCCGACCGGGGCCATGACCGTCGTCCTGGTACCGCTCGTGGCCCGCCACGGGGCCGACGCGGTCGCGGTCGTGGGGGTCCTGGCCGGGATCCTGGTGCTCGCCGCCGGCGTGTTCCGGCTGGGCCGCTTCCTGGCCTACATCCCGTGGCCCGTCATCGAGGGCTTCACCCTGGGGATCGCGGTCATCATCTTCCTCCAACAGGTTCCGGCCGCCCTCGGCGTGGCCCGGCCCGAGGGCGAGAACACCGCGATCGTCGCCCTCCGCGCGGTCGGCGAAGCCTTCGTCGGCGAGACGGCCGCCGCCCTCGGCCTGGTGCTCCTCGTCGCGGCCATCATGGTCCTGACCCCCCGCCTGCACCGCTCGCTGCCCGCCTCCCTCCTCGCCGTCGTCGCCGCCACCCTCGTAGCCGAGCTGGCGGACCTCGACGTGGCCACCATCGGCACCCTGCCCTCGGCCCTGCCCGAACTGGTCCTACCGTCGGTCGACTTCGGGGCCACCCGCGGCTACCTCAGCGCCGCGTTCGCGGTGGCCGCCCTGGCCGCCATCGAGAGCCTGCTGTCGGCCAAGGTCGCCGACGGCATGGCCGACGGCCGGGCCCACGACCCGGACCGGGAGCTGTTCGGCCAGGGGGTGGCCAACGTCCTGGCCCCCCTCTTCGGCGGGATGCCGGCCACGGGCGCCATCGCCCGGACGGCGGTCAACGTCCGGGCCGGCGCCCGGACCCGGGTCGCCGCCATGGTGCACGCCGTCGTCCTCGTGGCTGTTGTGATCGCGGGGGCCGGGCTCGTGGCCCGCATCCCCCTGGCCGCCCTGGCCGGGGTCCTCATGGTCACCGCCGTACACATGATCGAGGTCCGCAACGTCCGAGCGGTCCTGGCGTCCACCCGGTCCGACGCCCTGGTGCTCGTCCTCACCGCGCTGGCGACGGTCGTCTTCGACCTCATCGTCGCCGTCGAGATCGGCGTCGTCGCCGCCGCCTTCCTGGCCCTCCGCAACGTGGCGCGGACCACGGGCGCCACCCTGGCGCCCATCGAGGTGGAGGTCGACACCGACGAGGAACGGGACCTCCTCCGGGAGCACATCGTCGCCTACCGGATCGACGGCGCCCTGTTCTTCGGCGCGGCCCAGCACTTCCTGGCCGACTTCACCCAGGTGGCCGACGTCGAGGTCGTGATCCTGCGCCTGCCGGACCTGCAGGTGCTCGACGCCACCGGGGCCCAGGCGCTGGGCGCCATCATCGAGGACCTCGAGCACCGCCACATCACGGTGCTGCTGAAGGGCCCCCGCCCCGAGCACGAGAAGCTGTTGCGCACGGTCGGGGCGTTGGACCGCCTCGCCAGCGAGCACCATCTGTTCAGCGACCTGGACGAGGCCATCGCCCATGCCCGCACCCACGTCGCCCGCCGTCGGGACGCCGACCTGCCCGAGCTCACCGGTTCTGGCGCCTGATCGAGGCCCTGGCGCCACAATCGGGCGCCAGAACGACTCAGTCCTGGCTGACGTGGGCGCCGGCGGCGGTGATGATGTCGAGGATGGTGATCGGGCCCTCGCTGGGGTCCCGAGGGGCCTTGCCGGAGCCGTGCAGCGAGATGTCGTGGCCGGCCGCCGCGGCCCGCAGGGCCCCGACCGTGGCCTTCTCCTTCGGGCGGTGGGCGAAGGGGTCGTACTGGAAGAAGCGCATGGCGTTCTCGTGGGTCATCTTGTTGACCTCGTCATCGGGGATGCCGTGCAGCGACTTGCTCAGCAGCTCCGGCGACGTGGGCCACGTCGAGTCCGAGTGCGGGTAGTCGCACTCCCAGCAGATCCGGTCCACACCGATGTGATTGCGGTTCTCGAGGCCGAAGGCGTCGTCGATGAAGCAGAAGATCGACTTCTCCAGGAACACCTGACTGGGGAGCTGGCCGCCGAAGTCGGTGCCGGTCCATTCACGGTGGTGCTGGTAGACGTAGTCGGCCCGCTCGAGGAAGTACGGGATCCAGCCGATGCCGCCCTCCGACAGGGCGAAGCGCACGTCGGGGAACTTGTGGAACACGCGGGACCAGAGCAGGTCCGACGCGGCCTGCACCAGATTGACCGGCTGCAGGGTGATCATGACGTTGATGGGGGCGTCAGCCGCCGTCATGATCATCTGCGACGACGACCCGATGTGCAGGCAGACCACGGTGCCGGTGTCGGCGCAGGCGGCCCAGAACGGGTCCCAGTGGTCGCTGTGGAACGACGGCCAGCCCAGTCGCTCGGGGTTCTCCGAGAACGTGATCGCGTGGCAGCCCTTGGCCGCCACCCGGCGGACCTCGGCGGCCATGACCTCGGGGTCCCAGATGGCGGGGATGGCCAGGGGGATGAACCGCCCCGGTTCGTACTCGCACCACTCGTCGATGTGCCAGTCGTTGTAGGCCCGGACCATGGCCAGGGCCACGTCCTTGTCCTCGGTGCGGCTGAACAGCTGACCGCAGAACTGCGGGAACGACGGGAAGCACATCGAGCCGAGCACGCCGTTGGCGTTCATGTCCGCGATGCGGGCCCCGATGTCGTAGCAGCCGTCCCGCATCTCGGCGTAGGACGTCGGGTCGATGCCGTACTCCGCCGGCGGCCGGCCCGCGACGGCGTTCAGCCCGATGTTGGGCAGCTCCTGGCCTTCGTAGAACCAGACGTCGTCACCGGCCGCGTTCTGGATGGCCTTGGGCGCGAGGGCCTTGTACTTCTCGGGCAGGTGCTGGTCGAACATGCCCGGCGGCTCGACCACGTGATCGTCCACGCTGACCAGGATCAGGTCCTCGACGTTCATGGTGTCCCCCTGGGTGCCCATCGGCCGGAGCCCTACGGCTCGGCCGTGCATCGTACCTGACGTCGGTGTCAGGTTTCCCCTGTCCGTCCCGGCGGTGTCACGATGACCCTCGTGCTGGAGGGGACCCGCGTCGTCGACCTGACCGGGGAGTCCGGCGCGCTCGCGGCGCGGGTCCTGGCCGACCTCGGGGCGACGGTCGTCCGCCCGGAGCCGTTGGACGGCGGACACTTCAGCCGGCAACCCCACCGCCACGCCGCCTGGACGGCCCGCACCGACATCCGGCGGATGGCGGTGGACGACCCGGCGCTCGACGCGCTGTTGGCGGACGCCGACGTCGTCCTGGCCACCCGCGGCCACGGCATCGACATCGACCGGGCCCCCCAGGCCGTGTGGGTCCACCTCTCCCCGTTCGGCCTGACCGGGCCCCGGGCGGTCTGGCGGGCCGGCGACCTCGGCATCCTCGCCGCCACCGGCAACCTATTCGCCACGGGTGACCCCGACCGGCCCCCTGTGCGCTGCGCGGAGCCGGTGGCCTTCGCCCACGCCGGGCCGGAGGCGGCCTTCGCCGCTTTGACCGGCCTGCTGACCGGGCAGCCCCAGCAGATCGACGTATCCATCCAGGAAGCGGTGATGGTGGCCTCGATGGGCGGCGCGGGCCGCTTCGCCCGGAACCCCGACCGAGGCCGCCGCCGGGGCCCGAACATCGGCCGCACCCGGGAGATCTGGCCCTGCGCCGATGGCTGGGTCAGCTTCGGCCTCCGCGGCGGCAAGGCCCGCATCCCCAGCCTCGAGACCCTGAGTGCCCGGGTCGGCCACCCGGTGCTCACCGGTCGGGACTGGACGACGTTCAGCCCGAACACCACCTCCGACGAGGACCTGGCCGCCATCGAGAGCGCCGTCGGTGCCTGGTTCGCGACCAAGACGATGGGCGAGCTCTACGCCCTGGCCTGCGAGACCAACCTGATGCTGGCCCCCGTCAACTCGCCCCGGGAGCTGCTGGCCTCCGAACAGCTGGCCGCCCGCGGGCTGTTCGGGCCGATGGCCGGCGTCGATGCCGCCCCCCTCGGCTTCGTCCACGTCCACGACGGCCCGACGCCGACCGGGCCACCGGCGGCGCCGGACCGGTCCACCACCCATCAGACCTTCGGCGGTTCCGTCGGGGCGTGGACCGGGACGCGGATCCTCGAGTTCGGGGCAGGGGCGGCGGGGCCGATCGCCACGCGATACTTCGCCGAGCACGGCGCCGACGTGATCCGGGTCGAGAGCCGCAGCCGTCCCGACTTCCTCCGGGGCTACGGGGTGATCGACCCCGATGACAAGGACCGGCTCGACCGCTCGCCCCTGTTCGACGCCCTGAACCCCGACAAGCGCAGCATCGCCATCGATCTCAAGCACCCCGACGGGCGGGCCCTGGCCATAGAGCTGGTGAAGGCGGCCGACGCCGTGGCCGAGAACTTCGCCCCCAGGGCCATGCCCGGCCTCGGCCTCGCGTACGCCGACCTGGTCGAGCACAAGCCGGACCTGGTCATGATCTCGGCCTGCCTGAACGGCCAGACCGGTCCGCACCGGGACTACCCCGGCTTCGGCGGCCAGGGCGCGGCCCTGGCCGGATTCAACCACCTGACCGGCTGGCCCGACCGTGAGCCGGTGGGGCCCTACGGGACGATCACCGACTCGTTGGCCCCCCGCTTCTCCGCGGCCGCGCTGGCCGCGGCGCTGCTCCGCCGTCGGCGCACCGGCCAGGGCACCTACCTCGACCTCAGTCAGGTCGAGGCCGGCGTCTACGCCCTCTCACCGTGGCTGGTCGAGTACCAGGTCACCGGCGAGGCCCGAGGCCGGATGGGCAACCGGGCCGACCGCTACGCCCCCCACGGGGTGTTCCCCTGTGCGGGGGACGACCGCTGGGTCGTCGTCGCGGTCTACACCGAGCCCGAGTGGGCCCAGCTGGCGGCCGAGGCCGGCCTGGCCCGACCGGAGTGGGCGGACATCCAGGGACGACTGGCCGACGTCGACGCCCTCGAGGCCGCCGTGGCCGAGTGGACCGCGGTCCAGGACGCCGCCGCACTCGCCGAGCGGCTCCAGGGCCTGGGCATCGAAGCCGTGCCCGTGGCCGACTTCGGCGACGCCAGCGGCGATCCCCAACTGCGGATGCGGGGCCACTACGTCACCCTCGACCACCCGGTCCTGGGCCGGGGCGAGTACGAGCGCAACGGCATCCGGCTCAGCGGCGCGCCCTGCGGCTACCTCGCCCCGAGTCCCACGCTCGGCCAGCACACCGATGAGGTGCTGACCGAGGTCCTCGGCCTGGACGAGCCCGAGATCACCCGCCTCCGCGAGACCGGCGCCATCCAGTAGCCGGCCGCCGAGCTCGGGCGTCGAGGGATCAGGCGTCGAGGGATCAGGCGTCGAGGAGGGTGCTGAGCTGGTTCTGCGCGTCGCGGCAGGTGTCGTCGTCGTCCAGGGCCCGGTCGACACCGGGGGGGACGGTGTCGCCGAAGTCCAGGTCGGCGGCGGCGAAGGCCTCGGGGAACTCGCCGAAGGCCTGGGCCCCATCGAAGAGCTGCGCGACGGTCGTGTCCTCGTCGAGTGCCTCGGCCGCGTCGGCGGCCTCACCGAAGGTCGCCGCGGCGGCGTCCAGGTCGGCCAGGAGCTCGTCGCGGAGGGCCGCCCCGTCGCGAGTGTCAGGGGCCGGGGTGTCCTCCACCACCGAGCGGTACCGGTCCACATAGGCCGGCAGGGCCGCGAACGCCTCCCGGAGGTCGTCGGCGTGATCCCCGAGGGGAGCGTCGGCCTCGACCTCGCCCGGCAGCTCGTCGATCACCGCGAGGGCGGACCCGAGGTCGACGGCGGCGTCGGCCACCTCGCCGCAGACGGCGGCGACCCAGGCCGCGGGGGCGACGGTCTCGTCGTCGGCGCCGTCCTCAGCGCCGCACGCGGGTAGCGCCACGATGGCCAGCAGCACCCCGATCCACGCCCGTCGCACGGCGGCGGACGCTATCGGTCGAGGCCCGCCGAGGGGAGCCGGCGGGAGGCCGATTCGGTCGGCGAGAATCAGAGATCAGCCGACCGCGACTTGACGCCGGGCCGATGTTCAGGTTACCTAACGCCCGTGGGTAAGGATTCACGCAGCAGCGGGTTCGGCATGCGTCGCATCAGCTGGGTCCGCATCGACCTCACCGGCCCCGAGCCGCGAGCCGAGGTGGCCGGCGTGGGCCAACACCGGCCGGTGACCCGCACCATCCCCCTCAGGGTGGCCAACGAGCTGGCCGCCGCGGGGATCCCGACCTACGTGCGGCGCCCCGTCGACGCCGCGCCCGTCACCGATCTGGTCGAGGTGGGCTGAGGTGTACGTGTGCGGCTGCCGGGCCGTCACCGACCGAGAGGTCCACGAGGCGGTCCACGCCGGCGCCCGCAGTGCCGCCGAGGTCGCCGACCGCTGCGGCGCCGGCAGCCGGTGCGGCAACTGCGTCGACCTGGTGCTGGCCGTCGTCGAGGCCTCCCGCCCGATGGCGGAGCGGCTGGTCGACCTGCCGGCCCTGGCCCCCAGCGCCTGAGCCTGGGACACTGGCGCCCGTGCAAGGTGACCCCGACATCATCGAGCTGCTCAACGAGGTCCTCACGGCCGAGCTGACGGCGATCAACCAGTACTTCCTGGACGCCAAGATGCTCGACAACTGGGGCATCGAACGGCTGGCCCACCACTTCCGCGAGGCCTCCATCGACGAGATGAAGGACGCCGAGCGGGTGACTGACCGGATCCTCTATCTCGACGGCATGCCCAACTTCCAGCGCCTCGGCCCCGTCAAGATCGGCGAGACGGCGATGGAGAAGCTGCGGCTGGCGCTGGCCCTCGAGAAGGAAGCCATCGAGCGGTACAACCGGGGTGTGATCCTGACCCGCGAGAAGGGCGACAACGGCACCCGGCAGATGCTGGCCGAGCTGCTCGTCGACGAGGAGGAGCACGCCGACTGGCTGGAGACCCAGCTCGACGCCGTCGAGGCCGTGGGCGAGGCCAACTACCTCGCCCAGCACCTCCACGAGGACGACTGACCTCCGTTCAGGCCAGGACCGCCGCGAAGGTCGGGCGGGCGCCGGACCACCAGCGGCGGCGTCGGTCATAGCGCTCCATGCCGCCCATCGCCTCCCACAAGGCGACGAAGTTCGGGTCGCCCGCCTCGACCCGGCGCAGCACGAACCGGCCACCCGAGGCGATGACGGCGTCCAGCACCGACACGAGTTCCTCGCGGCCGACGCCGTCGAGGCCGTAGGTGTCGGCTACCAGCCGGAGGCGCCTCGGCTGATCCACCGGGCCCCAGCCCAGAAGGGCGGCACTGAGGTCGTCATCGATCGGCCCGCACATGCGGGCCATCGCCGCCAGGTCGTAGACCGGCCGACCGGGAGCGGCGAAGTCGAAGTCAAGGAGACCGACGGCCACCCCGTCCCGGAAGACGACGTTCTCGGGGCACACGTCGTTGTGAACCACGATCGGGCCGCCGACGGGGTCGGCCATCTCGTCGCTCCATGTCCCGCCCGAGGGGTCGAACGACCGACTGGCGAGGTGGAACCGGCGCAGCAGGTCGGCGATCGACGCCAGCACCCCGTCGGCCTGGAACCAGGCGGGAAACGGCGTCACGGCCACGTCACCCGGGATGTACGCCAGGCGCTCCCGACCGTCGGCGTCGACGCCGACGGGCTCGGAGGCACCGTCGAACCCGGCCGTCTTCAGCGCGGTCAGAAAGCGGTGGATGGACGCCGTGTGCGGGTTCGACGGCCGCAGCACGTGCGTCCCCCGCCGCACCACCGCCCCGGCGTTGGCGACCCCACCGGCCAGGACCTCGTCGCGCAGCCGGCCGAAGACGCTCCTCGTCACGTCGGCACCACCGGTCATCGGACGCGGCGAGCAGGAGGGCCGCGGCAGGGTCTACTTGGCGAAGGCGCTGTGCAGCGGGAAGTACTGGCGGTCCGGGACGATCCCCGGTGGGAGGTTGGGCGCGACGTTCTCCTCGAACCAGGCTTGGCCGTCCTCCTCGGAGTCCCACGTCTCGACGACCCGCCAACCGCCGCTGGGGCTCGGTCCCCCGGAGTGGGAGATGAACCCCTTGCTGGCGCGCATGAGCGGCATCATCTCGCCCACCATCGCGGCGTAGATCTCCTCGGTCAGATTCGGCACTTCACCGATCATCAGGACAGGCACAGGAAGCTCCCCCTCGTGGGTACCGGGCCAAGGCTAGGACAAACACCGACCTAGAGAAGTGGGCCGCGGCCTGCGTCAGGCCTTCGCCAGGAAGCCCCGCTCGATGAGGGTGGCCACGGAGCCGAGGGCATGGCGGTCGGCGGCGAGGTCCCGGGAGGTGGCGAAGTAGGTGAAACGCTCGAGCAGGGCCAGGAGGGCGACAGGGCCCAACGGGCCGAGCGCGGTCGTGTCCACCCGCCGCCCGAGGTCGTCGACCACCTGGGCGAAGGCGGCGTCGGCCAGTTTGCGCAGGCCCCGGTCGCGGGCGTGGTCCTCCATCCAGGCCCGGATGACGGCACCGTGCCGGCGGTAACCCTCGACGAAGCCGGCCAACCAGTCGACGAGGTCCTCGCCCGTCGGGGGATCCTCACCCGCCAGCGAAGCCAGCCGCGCCACCATGTCCTCGGCGGCCTCGGCGGCCAGGATGCGGAACAGCTGCTGCTTGTCCTCGAAGTAGAGGTAGAAGGTCCCGTGCGAGACTCCGGCATGGCGCACGATGTCGTCGACCCGGGTGGCGTGGAAGCCACGGTCGTCCATGGCGGCCAGTGCGCCGTCCAGCAACTTGCGCCGGGTGCGGGCCGAACGGGGCTCGGCGTGGCCGTCGGGCTCGGTGGGATCGGGATCGGTCGTCGTCATGGCACCGGGAGTGGGAGCTGATGCTCGACCGAACCCTACGAGGCGCCGCCGAGCGCTGGGGACAGACCCCCGCGTACGTCGCCACCCAGGGCTGGGCCGTCACCTACGTCGACCTCGACCGGCTGGCCGGCGAGGTGGCCGTGGGCCTGGCCGAGCGGGGCCTGACCGAGGGCGACGTGCTGGCCCTGGTGCTGCCACCGACACCCGAGTACCTCGTCGCGTATCTCGCCGCCGCCCGCCTGGGGGCGATCACGGCGGGCATCAACGCCCGACTGACCCGTGACGAACGGTCGGCCGTGCTCGCCAAAGCCGGCCCGTCGCTCGTGCTGGCGACCCCCGAGCTCGCGCCCCGAGGCGACGACGTCGTCGAGGTCGAGCGGGCGGAGCAAGCCGGGGACATGCTGGCCTCGGTCCGCGTCCCCGGCGCCGGACCGCCCGAGCTGCCCGAGGACCCCGACCGCCCCGTCGCCATCGTGTTCACCTCCGGAACCACGGGCCTGCCCAAAGGCGCGGTGTTCGCCGGCCGTCAGCTGCAGGCCATCACCGACATCGACATCGGCGACGTCTGGGGCGGGGGCGGGGCCACGATGGCGGGGACCTCCTTCGCCCACCTCGGCCCGATGACCAAGCTGCCCGGGGTCCTGCGCCGGGGCGGCACGACGCACCTGATGGATCGCTGGCGGGCCGAGGACGCCCTTGCGCTGGTCGAGCGCCACCGGCTCAGCGCCATCGGCGGGATCCCCACCCAGCTCGCCCTCATGCTGCGCCACCCCCGCTTCGAGACGACCGACGTCAGCAGCGTCGAGGCCGTGGTCGTCGGCGGGGGCCCGGCGACCGCCTCGCTGGTGCGGGAGGCCCGCAAGCGCTTCGGCTGTGCCCTGTCGACGCGGTACTCCTGCACCGAAGCGGGCATCGGCCTGGGGACGGCGTTCGACGCGCCACCGGAGGATGCCGAGGTGAGCGTGGGCCGGCCCCACGCCGGGGTGGCACTGACCATCCGCGCCGACGACGAGGTCCTGGCCGACGGCGATGAGGGCGAGGTGTGCCTTCGCTCCCCCGCCGCGATGGTCGGCTACCACCGGGACCCGGAGGGCACCCGGGACGTCTTCACCCGGGACGGAGCGGTACGCACCGGCGACATCGGCTACGTCGATCCCGAGGGCCGCCTCCGCCTGGTCGGCCGCGCCAAGGAGCACTACGTGCGCGGGGGCTACAACGTCTACCCCGCCGAGGTCGAGCAGGTGCTGGCCGAGCACCCCGCCGTGGCCGACGTCGCCGTGGCCCCGAGGGCTGACGAGGTGATGGGCGAGGTGGGCGTGGCCGTCGTGGTCCCCGTCGCCGGGGAGCCGACGCCGAGCGCGGAGGAGTTGCAGGCGTTCGCCGGCGACCGCCTGGCCCGCTACAAGCTCCCGACATCGGTCATCACGGCGTCGACGCTGCCCCTCACCGCGGCGGAGAAACTCGACCGCGGCGCGCTGCGCCACCTCGTCGCCGACGGGTAGCCACCGGCTCTGGCCGCTGACCCGGTCGTCTCGGCGCGACGAATCAGCCACGGCTTCGAGGTCCGTCGCCAAGCAGTCAGTCGGGCCAAGCGTCGCTCGGGTCGGCCTGGCGCCGGCGTCTGGCCAGGGGCCGGCGCGGGGCTAGCTTCACGGCGTGCACCTGGCATTCACCGAGGAGCAGGAGGAGCTGCGGTCGGCCATCCGGTCGGTCTTGGCGAAGGAGTGCCCGGCCTCGCTGCCCCGCTCGATCGTCGAGGGCACGGGCGACGCCGACGGACTCTGGACGAAGATGGTCGGCCTCGACTGGCCCGCGCTGACCGTGCCCGAGGCCGACGGCGGCATCGGCTACGGGTACGTGGAGCTCGCCGTCCTGGCCGAGGAGCTGGGGAGGGTCATCGCCCCGGGACCACTCTTCGCCACCGTCTCCCAGTTCGTGCCCTTCGTCCGCGAGTGCGGCACGGCCGAGCAGGGGGCCACGCTGCTCGGTCCCGTCGCCGGCGGTGAGACGACCGGCACCGTCGCCCTGGCCGAACGCCCGACGGGGTGGGACCTCGACGGCATCCAGGCCACGCTCCGCCCGGACGGCGACCGCTGGGTGCTGGACGGGGCCAAGTACCACGTCCTGTCTCCTCATGTCGACCTGGTCGCCGTGGTCGCCCGCCTCGACTCGGGTGACCTGGCGGTGGCGGTCGTCTCGTCCGCCGAGGCGACGATCGACGCGATCACCCCGCTGGACAAGACCCGCCCGGTCGCCCACCTGAGCTTCGCCGCGGTGTCCGTCCCCACTGACCGGGTGCTGCTCGGGGGCACCGAGGCGGTGACCCGGGCGCTGGAGGAGGCCACGGTGGCCATGGCCCTGGAGACCCTCGGGACGTGCCAGGCCATCTTCGTGACCACCCTCCAGTACGCCAAGGACCGGGAGCAGTTCGGCGTGCCGATCGGCAGCTTCCAGGCGGTGAAGCACCGCCTGGCCGACTGCTACATGCAGCTCGAACGGGCTCGAGCCCTCTGCTACTTCGCCACCGCCTGCCTGGCCGAAGACGACCCGCGCCGGGCCGAGGCGACCGCGATGGCCAAGGCCGCCGCCGGCGATTGCCAGCGGTTCGTCGCCGCCGAGGGCATCCAGCTCCTCGGGGGCATCGCCTACACCTGGGAGCAGGACCAGCACCTGTGGGTCAAGCGGGCCATGACCGGCGATCTCCTGTTCGGCCGGATCCGGGAGCAGCGCACCCGACTGGCCGAGATCCTCCAGCCCGCCGGGTAGCGCCGACGCCCCCCTGGTCGACTCACACCTCCGGGCCCGAAGGGTCCGTGGAGGCGCCGTCGGGCAGGAGCGGGGCCCGCCGGGGGACGAGCATCGAGCTGAAGTCGCCGGTGGCGATGATCCGGTCGGCCTCGTCGAGGACCCGCGTCTCGACCACGACCAGCATCCGGCCGGCCCGCACCACACGGGCCTCGGCCCGCACCGAATCGCCGCCGCCGGGCCGGCCGAGGTAGCGGACGTGGAGGTCCGCCGTCACGAGGCTGTGGGTCTCGAAGTCGAACGGGCTGGCCCGACTGGCCGCCATGGCCGAGGTGACGTCGATCAGCGTGGCCAGGGCGCCACCGTGCAGGTTGCCGGTCCCACCAAAGGCGTCCGGACGGATCGGCATCTCGAGGACGGCGACCTCCGCGTCGATACGAACGGCCCGGAGCCCGAGGAAGCGGTGCAGCGGCGAGAGCTGGAGGCGTTCGGTGATCTCGACGGGATCGAAGGAGGCGGGCTGCGGGTCGTTCACCCGCCCAGCCTGCCCGACTGGCCCGGGCCGACAGGACACCAGGGAGGAAATCGGGGGCCACCCGTCCCCTTTCGGCACGACGCGGCGTTAACCCCCGTATGGAACGCCATGAGACCGACGCCGACGAGGTCGTGACGCGACTCCGCAGTCTGGGGAGCACCCCCATCGACGAGGCGCTCGCAGCCGAGCACCTCGCCGCCATGCAGACGGCGGGCGTATCGACTCCCAACCGTTGGCGCCGGTACGCGACCGCCGGGGCCGCCACGGTGGCCCTGCTGGCCGGATCGAGCAGCCTGGCCGCGGCCGGCGTCCTGCCCGACGCGGCCCAGGGGATCGCCCACGACATCCTCGACACGGTCGGCGTCGACGTCCCCGACCAGGCTCGGGGGGCCTGCGTCAGCGCGATCGCAATGGCCGACGAGGTGCCCCCGGGTGACGGCCACGGTGACGCCGTCAGCCAGGCCGCCCGTGAGGACTGTGCCCCGGACACGTCCGCCGACGACACGGACGCCGGTGGGCCGCCCGACGACGTGACGACCGGGCCGCCCACCACGACCCCTGTCGGCCCGCCCGCCGATGTCCCCCGAGGACCGCCGGACGGAGTCCCCAACGGGCCCCCCGCCGGAGTCCCCAACGGCCCCCCCGCTGGAGTCCCCAACGGACCTCCGGACGGCGTGCCCCCCGGCCCCCCCGCCGGAGTCCCCAACGGACCACCGGACGGCGTGCCCCCCGGCCCCCCCGCCGGACTCCCCAACGGCCCACCCGCCGGACTCCCCAACGGACCACCGGACGGCGTGCCCCCCGGCCCCCCCGCCGGAGTCCCCAACGGCCCACCGGCCGACGCTCCGGGCGGACGCCCCTGAGTGATGGGCCTTACGCTCCATGCGTAGCTCTATGCCACTCGACACCCGGACGCGCGTGGACGTGACCGAGCAGGGACACGACCCGCCTCCGTCACGTTCGGTGCCGCCCGAGCCGACCCCGGTCGACCTCGAGCGCGCCTACCGCGAACTGGCCCCCCGGGTCCTCGGCTACCTCCGTGGCGCCGGCGTCCCCGACCCGGAGAACACGCTCGGCGAGGTCTTCGTCTCAGTGGTGCAGGCCGCGGACGGCTTCAGCGGCGACGACGACGCACTGCGCCGATGGGTCTTCTCGATCGCCCACAACCGGATGGTCGACGTCCACCGGCGCCGAAAGCGACGTCCCCTGATCGCCGTACCGGATCCGCCGGATCAACCCGTCGTCGACCCGGACCGGTCCGACCCGGATCTCCTACGCGCCCTGGATGACCTGCCGGAGGACCAGCGGACGGTCGTCGTCCTGCGCTTCGCGGCCGACCTCCCCCTCGCCGACGTCGCCGCTGTCCTCGACCGCTCGACCGAAGCGGTGAAGAAGCTGCAGCAGCGGGGCCTGGCCAACCTCCGGCGCGCCCTCGGCGGCGCCGCACCGACCTGAGGGCTCAGCCGAAGACGACGGGGAGGGCGGGCGGGGCCCGGAAGATCATGCCGGTGATGTAGGGGGCCTCGGAACCGGGGTCGACCCGCAGATCGGGCAGCCGGTCGAGGACGGCGTTCATCACGACCATGGTCTCCATACGGGCGAGGTGGATGCCCAGGCACATGTGGACGCCGCTGGCGAAGGCGATGTGGGGCACCTGGGGCCGGAAGATGTCGAAGGTCTCGGGGTCCTCCCAGCGGGTCTCGTCGTGGTTGGCCGCACCGATGTTGACGATCACGGTGTCGCCCGGGTGCAGCGTCCGGCCCACCAGGTCGACGTCTTGGGCCGCGGTGCGCATGATCGTCAGGAGCGGCGGCTCCCAGCGCAGCGCCTCCTCGATGGCCTGGGGCAGCAGCGACCGGTCGTCCCGGACGGCGGCCAGCTGCTCAGGGTGGGTGAGCAGGCCGAAGAGCAGGTTGCTGGAGGACCGGTAGGTCGTCTCGGCCCCGGCCGAGAGGAGCAGGCGGAGGAAAGCGATGATCTCGTCATCGGTGAGCTGCTGGCCGTCGAGCTCGGCGCCGGCCAACACGCTGACCAGGTCCTGAGCCGGCTCGGCCCGGCGCTCGGCGATGATCTTCGAGAAGTACTCGTGCAGCGCGGCCGAGGCGGCCAGCGCTCGGTCCATGTCCACCTGGACACTTATCAGTTCGGTGGCCATGCGATGGAAGCGGGGCTTGTCATCCTCGGGCAGGACGAGCTGGTCGGCGATGACCTCGAACGGGAACGGGAAGGTGAGCTGGCGGACGAGATCGGCCTTGCCGTCGGCGATGAAGTCGTCGATGAGGGCGTTCACCCGCGGGCCGATGACGTCGGTCTCCCAGCGCTCCATCGCCTTGCGGGTGAACGCCTGCTGGATGAGGCCCCGGTAGGTGTGGTGCTCCGGCTCGTCCATCTCCAGGATGGAGTGACCGAAGACCGCCCCCATCACGTCCTCGTAGCCCTTGGACGAGAAGGCGTCGCCGTCTCGCAGCACCGACTGGACCGCCTCGAACGTGTTGGCGGTCCACACCGCGTGCTCCGGGACCTCGTCGTCGGCCAGCCCGAACATGGCCCGCAGGTCCATCTCCGCCACGGGTGTGTCCCGGCGCAAGGCAACGAAGTCGGGGTAGGGGTTCTCCACCATTCCCGCCCCGGCGGCCTTGTTGAACGCCTCGAACGGGTCGTAGTCGTCGCCCGCTGTGGCGTCGACATCGGTGGCGGTCATGAACGAGTCCCCCTCAGGCTACCTGACACGGACGTCAGCTTCGCAGGGTAGTGGGGCCGACCGAGCGCGTCACGACGGGCGGCGAGGGCCGGGACTCAGAGTTCCATGAAGAGGTGCGCGTCGGTTGGGGTCTCGTCGCCGACCTGACAGACGAAGCCGATCCGCAGGTCCTCGTCGCGGTTTCCGCGCTCGCGCACCCAGAACTCGAGTTGGGAGCGGTCGTCGGCGCGCTCCACGGTGATGTCATCGAACGGCTGGAACACCAGTCGCACGTCGGTCGACAGCGACGACCTCTTCACGACCTCCTGGCAGGCGTCATAGAGGACACCGGCGTCCGGCCCGGGCGTTTCGGCCACCTCCGGCGGCTCGCTGACATCGTCCGGCACCGACGCGGGCGGTGTCGACTCGGCCGGCGCCTGAGCCGGGCCGGAGGCCGTTCGCGTCGGCTCGTCCTCGGCCGTCATGGCGATGGCGGCCGTTCCGACCAAGGCAATGAGGAGGACGAGAAGGAGCAGGACGATTCGACGGGACCGCCCCTTCTCCGCCCCGACGCCTTCGTGCTTGTTGTCGACCGTGGCCATCAGATTCGCGATCGCGGTCGCCGTGGAAGACGCCTCCGGGACCGCAGGCGTGGTCGACACGAGCCGAGTCATCGGTGTCTCCCGGGGGCCCGACCCGGTCGCGAGTTCCCGGTCGCCGGGCGTGGGCACAACGGGCGACGCGGACGTGGTGGTGCGGGTCAGCAGCCGATTGGCCCAGGCCGTTCCGTCCCAGTAGCGCCGACGCGTGGCGTCGGCGGGGTCCTGATACCAGCCGGCGGGCGGGTGCTTAGCGGCCGGCGACGACTCCACATCGGCGTACCCATCCGGCGACGACTCCACATCGGCGCGCTCATCAACCGACGACTCCACATCGGCGTACCCATCCGGCGGCGACTCCACATCGGCGTACCCAACAGCCGGCGACTCCACATCGGCGTACCCATCAACCGACGACTCCACATCGGCGTACCCATCCGGCGACGATTCCACATCGGCGCGCTCATCAACCGACGACTCCACATCGGCGTACCCATCCGGCGACGACTCCACATCGGCGTACCCAACAGCCGGCGACTCCACATCGGCGTACCCATCCGGCGACGACCCCGCATCGACGCTCCGAGCGGCGCCGGCGACGAGAGCGGTCCATTCGTCGCCGTCCCAGAAGCGGCGGGCAGTCGGGTCTGCCGGATCTTGGTACCAGTCTGCGGGCGGCTGCCTGGTCATAGGGCCCTCCCCCTCTCGTCTCGACGAACGGTTCCCTCTGCCATCGGCCCTGGCTGTGCCACTTGTGAGCCATTGCCCGACAAGTGCTCCAAGCGGCCTGACGCGTGCCCCAACCCGCCCTCCCGGGCCGGAACGGCGATTCAGCGACGCCCCGCCCAGACGGCGTAGAGGGGGTCGACACCCCGGCCCGCCGGGACCCGGATGTCGACGATCGGCGGGCCGAACCCGCCGCTGGCCTCGAAGTAGGCGGACACGATGCCGCACCGGCCCTCGTCGTGGTTGGCCAGCCAACCCCGGATGGCTTTGGTCGGGAAGCACCGGTTGGAGAACGTGGTGACGAGCCGGCCCTCGGGGCGCAGGACCCGGGCCACCTCGGTGAACACCGCGACCGGGCGCGTCAGGTAGTCGACCGACACGCAGCAGACGGCGTCGTCAAAGGCGCCGTCGGCGAAGGGCAGGGTCGGGTCGGCGTTCAGGTCGTGGACGACCCGCTCGACGGCGACGGGGTTGTCCTCGAGCTCCCGCTGATTCATCCCCAGCACGGTGAGGTGCTCGGGCGGCTCGTCGAAGTGGGACACCCAGGACGCCATCAGGTCCAGCACCCGTCCGTTGACACCGAGTTCGGTGTAGAGCGACCCGACCGCGGCGACAGCCCCGTCGTCGATGTGGGTCACGAAACGGCCTGGCCGGTAGAAGGCGGTGTCCGGCCCCTCGTCCTGCCGCTCGAAGAACCCCGGAGGGAAGTCGGTCACTGCCGCGCCACCAGTCGGCGGACGAGTTCGGGGACGACGTCCTCCCAACGGGCGACGAGGCCGACGTCGACCCAGTCGAAGATCGGGGCGGTGGGGTCGGGGTTGACGGCGACGATGGTGCCGCTGGCCCGGACCCCGACGGTGTGGTTGAACTTCCCGCCGAGGCCGAGGCCGATGTAGAGGCGGGGCGAGATGCTGTGGCCGGTGATGCCGATCTGGCGGGCACGCGGCAGCCAGCCGTTGTCGGTGACCTTGCGGGTCGCTCCCAGTTCGGCCCCGAGCAGGTCCAGCAGCGGCCGCAGGTCGGGGTAGCGGTCGGGGTCCACGCCCTGGCCGACGCCGACCACGGCGTCGGCGTTGGCCATGAGGTCGGAGTCGTCATCCCGGGTGCACTCGTGGACCACCACGCGCCCACGGCACTCGACCAGGACCCACTCCTCCACCACGTCGACCGGATCGCGCGGTGAGGGCAGCGGCAGCATCCCCGCCCGGACCGTGGCCATCTGCACCGGCGAGTCGGCGGTGATGACCGCGGCGAGACGACCGCCGAAGGCCGGCTTGAGCGCCTCCAGGCGACCGTCCTCGATGGTGAGGGCGACGGCATCGCCGGTCAGGCCGGCGCCGAGGGTGGCCGCCACCCGGGACGCGACCTCGCGACCCCAGGCCGTGCCCGGTGCCAGGATCGCCCACGGCCGGGCGGCGCTGGCCCAGAGGGCGATGCCGGCGGCCACGTCCTCCTCGACCAACGGACGGAGCGCGCCGACGGACCAAGGACCGACGCCAGTCGGGTCCTCGGCAGCCTCAGCGTGGTCGACGTGCACCACGGTGTCGGCGCCCCAGGTCCCGAGGACCCCGGCGGGCGGGCGGGCAGCACCGATAGCGGCAACCGCCCCGGGCAGCCGACCGGCCAGTCGGGCGGCGGCACCCAGCAGCTCCCGGGTGAGGCGGTCCCGGTCGGGTTCGACGACCACGGCGATGACGGGCCCGTCAACCCCTGAGGGCGGTGCGACCGGTGCCACCTCGTCGACGGGAGGGGCCGGATCCAGCACCCCCCTGTCCTCCAGCACGGCGACCAGGCGATCGACCTGGCTCCAGATGGGGCCCACCAGGATCTCGCCCACGCGCTGGACCTCCAGCAGGCGCACGTCGCCGACCGAGGTCGGACTGGCCTCGCTCCCCCAGGGACCCGGCCCCAGGTCGGCCGCCGACAGGGTGCGCAGCCGTTCCGCAGGCACCGCGGCCCGGGCGTCGGGCGGCTGCTTGCAGGGGTCGATGAGGCGCTCGGCGCAGGACAGCAGGGCCGGCAGACTGACGGTCGCATCGACCCACTCGTCGTCGTGCTCCAGGCGGACCCGCACGTCCCCTTCCCGCAGCGTGAACTCCCGGACACCGGTGGCAAACGGGAGGTCGAGGAGCTGGGCCAGTTGCGGACCCACCTGGCCGGTGTCGGCGTCCACCGAGTTGCGCCCGACCAGCACCAGGTCGAACGGGCCCTCGTGGGTCACCGCGGCGGCCAGCGCCTTGGCCGTGGCCAGGGTGTCGGAGCCGGCGAAGGCGGGGTCGCTGACCAGCACGCCGTCGACGGTCAGGCCGTTGGCCGACCCCCAGGCGATGGCCTCCCGCAGCACGTCCTCGGCTGCAGGCGGGCCGAGGGTGAACACCGTCATCGAGCCGCCGGTCGAACCCGCCACCTCGCAGCCGAGGGCGACCGCCCGCCGGCAGTAGGCGTTCATCTCGAGGGCCAGGCCCTCGCGGACCAACCGCCCGTCCGGGCCCAGCGCCATGGCCTCGAAGGCCGGGATCTGCTTCACCAGCACGGCGATGCGCAAGGGCGTCGACACGGCCCGCACCCTAGGAGCGCCGGCGAACGCCTCCGACCGGCCCCGGCCACCGTTCTGGTACCACCAGCGCGCGCCCCGGTGGACATGGCTGGGACCAGAACGACGGGGTGGGGCTAGACACGGGGGATGGGGATCCTGGAGCAGTTCGCCCTGACCGATCGTGTGGCCATCGTGACGGGAGCCGGGAAGGGCATCGGCGCCGGCACGGCGAAGGCGCTGGCGGAGGCGGGGGCCGACGTGGTGGTCGCCGCCCGCACGCGGGAGGACCTGGAGCGCACGGCTGCGACCGTCGAGGCCGCGGGGCGACGGGCGCTGGCGGTGCCCACCGACGTGCTGGAGCGGGAGCAGCTCGAGCATCTCGTGGCCTCGGCGGTCGAGGCGTTCGGGCGCATCGACATCCTGGTGAACAACGCCGGTGGCTGGCCGCCCCAGCCGGCGATGCGCACCGGCGAGGCCGCGTTCGAGCGAGCGCTCCGCTTCAACGTCGTCTCCCCCTTCCTGCTCACCCGCTTCGTCGTACCCGTGATGGTCGACACCGCGGGCGGTGGCACCGTCGTCAACATCAGCAGCCGAGCGGCATCCATGGTCCAGCCCAACTTCACCGCCTACGGCACGGCCAAGGCCGGCCTCAGCTTCATGACCAGGCAGCTGGCCACCGAGCTCGCCCCGAAGGTCCGCATCAACGCCATCGAAGTGGGAGGCGTCGAGACCGACGCCCTCGCCTCGGTCCTCACCGATGACACCATCCGCCACCAGATGGAGGCCAACACCCCCATGCAACGCGTCGGCCGACCCGACGACATCGCCGCCTGCGTCGTCTACCTCACCAGCCCCGCCAGCTCCTGGGTCACCGGCAAGGTCTTCGAAGTCGACGGCGGCGCCGAACACCCCGCCTTCACCATCCCCGTCCAGCTGCTTTAGGAGCCGGGCTGGGGACCCCAACGTCACGTCGGCGGGCTGGACAGACCGATGGCAAGAACGGGGGCGTGGGGTCGAGCCGCCCGTCGTCGGGGGCACGCCGGATGTCCTGCCCGCGCAAGTCTCACCCGGAGTGATCGATCCCTGTTCTGGCGCCTGATTTGCCGGTCATAGCCGGAGAATCAGGCGCCAGAACGAGCAAGCCTGGCCATCCCCCACTGGCGACCACGGACCGTGACGAAGCACGCCCCACTCCAGCCCACCCCTCCCCACCCGGGGAGGCCGAGGCGATCTACCGGCCCAACCGCAGGGGGAGGCGGCGGTGGCCTTCCGCCGCGACGTTTCGTTCGTTGCGTAGGAGCAAGGGCGGGCCCTCCGCCGCCCCGGACCCCTACACCCTGTCCAACTCCAACATCTTGATCGCGTTCCCCCGCAAGATCTTGTAGATCGCCTCGTCGTCCAACCCCGCCACCATCTTCTCGGCGTACTCCCGGGAGTGGGGCCAGGTGGTGTCGGTGTGGGGGTAGTCGGTCTCAAAGCAGATGTTGTCGGGACCGACCGCCTCGAGGTTGGCCAGGCCGTGGCGATCAGCGGTGAAGCACCCGAAGATGCGCCCGTAGTAGTAGGTGGACGGCGGCTCAGGAATCCGGCTCTTGGAGTTCATCCAGCTGTCGTGGTGGTCCCACACCGTGTCGGCCCGCTCGAGGGCGTAGGGGATCCAGCCGATCTGGCCCTCGGAGAAGGCCAGCTTGAGCTCGGGGAACTCGATCAACTTCCGGGAGAACAGCCAGTCACCCATCGACGCCATGCAGTTGTTGAAGGCGATCATCCCGCCCACGGCCTTGGGGGCGTCCGGCGACGCCAACGGCGTGGTCGACGACGAGCCGATGTGCATGCAGACGGTCACGCCGTTGTCGTTGCAGACCTGGAAGAGCGGGTCCCAGTAGCCGCTGTGGATGGTCGGCAACTTCAGGTGGTGGGGCAGCTCACTGAAGCAGATGGCTCGCACCCCGCGGTCGGCGTTGCGCTGGGTCTCCGCCGCGGCCAGTTCGACGTCCCAGAGCGGGATGAGGCCGAGCGGGATGTTGTAGCCCCGCGACGGGCCGCACCACTCCTCGACCATCCAGTCGTTGTAGGCCTGCACACAGGCCAGGCCGAGCTCCTTGTCGTCGCCCTCATAGAAGGTCTGGCCGCAGAAGCGCGGGAAGGTCGGAAACGGCAGGGAGCCGTCCACCCAGTTCAGGTCGAAGTCCTTGATCCGCGCCTCGACCTGCCAGCAGCCGGGCCGCATCTCGTCATAGGTGACGGGCGTCATCGTCATGTGCGACCGGTCGAACTCGATGCGGCCGGCGTCGTCCTCGGTCGTCGCCACGGAGGGGATGGCGACGAAGCGCTTGTGGACGTAGATGAGCTTGCCGTCGTAGTACCAGGCGTCGCCCCACTCGCCGTCGGGGTCTTCGGTCATGTCGTAGCGGGCGCCCGCCTTGTGCCGGAACGCCCCCCACTTCCTGGCCTCCACCCTCGGGCCCCGCTCCCGGTACCTCTCGGGTAGCCACGTCTGCCAGACATGGGGGGGCTCGACGACGTGGTCGTCCACGCTGATGATCTTCGGCAGGTCCACGGCCTCGAGCGTAGTCCCCTACCTGACACGCGTGTCAGGTACGCGTTCGGGCGTAGTGTCCCGGGCCGTGAGTCGACCGACGGCACTGGTGACCGCCCCCTTCCGGGGCGAGGGCCTGGCCACCCTCGAGGGCGTGGCCGAGGTGGTGTACGACCCCTGGATCGACCACACCCCGCTCCGACTCATGAACGAGGAGGCGCTGGCCGCCCGCATCGCCGAGGTGGGCGCCGACATCGTCGTGTGCGAAGCCGACTCGTGCACGGGCGCCGTGCTCGACGCCGGCCTCCGCGTCATCGGCTCGACCCGCGGCGACCCCACCAACGTGGATGTCGCCGGCGCCACCGAGCGCGGCATCCCCGTCCTGCACGCCCCCGGCCGCAACGCCGACGGTGTGGCCGAGCTGGCCGTCGGCCTGCTCCTGGCCGCCACCCGGGGCATCGTCCCCGCCGACAGGGACGTGCGCGCCGGCACCGTCTACTCGGGCGGGACCATTCCCTACCAGCGCTACCGGGCCTGGCAGATCGCCGGACAGACGGCGGGCATCATCGGCCTGGGCTCGGTCGGGCGGGCCGCGGCGTGGCGCTTCGAGGGCCTGGGCATGCGGGTCATCAGCTACGACCCGTTCAACGACGCGGCCACCCACCACCTGGACGACCTCCTGGCCGAGGCCGACGTGGTGTCCATGCACGCCATGGTCACCCCCGACAGCATCGGCCTCATGGGCACCGACCAGTTCGCCCGGATGAAGCCCGGCTCGGTCTACGTGAACACCGCCCGGGCCGCGCTGCACGACATCGACGCCCTCACCGCGGCCCTGGCCTCCGGCCACCTTGGCGCGGCCGGCCTCGACCACTTCGAGGGCGAGAACCTGCCCACCGACCACCCGCTGCAGGCGATGGCCAACGTGGTCCTGACCCCGCACATCGGGGGCGCGACCTACGACACCGAGGCCAACCACTCCAAACTGGTGGCCGACGACATCGTCCGCCTGCTGGCCGGCGAGCGTCCCGTCCACTGCGCCAACCCGGAGGTGCTTTCGTGAGCTCGCCCACCCACGAAGCGGTGCTGCAGGCCACCCAGGACATGGTCACCAGAGGTCTCGTGTCGGGGACGGCCGGCAACGTCTCGGGCCGAATGCCCGACGGCAACGTGGTCATGACCCCGTCCTCGGTGGCCTACGAGACCATGACCGTGGACGACCTGGTGGTGGTCGACCTCGACGGCGACGTGGTCGACGGCGAGCGAGGGCCCACCAGCGAGAAGGCCCTCCACCTGGCCTGCTACCGGGAGCACGACGAGGTCGGCGGTGTGCTGCACTGCCACGCCACCTACGCCTCCATGTTCGCCCTGGTGCGCCAGCCCATCCCGGCGGTCATCGAGGAGTTCGTGGTCTACGTCGGCGGCGACGTGCCCATCGCGGCCTACAAGCCGACCGGCAGCGACGAACTGGCCGACGAGATCGTCACCCACCTCGGCGACCGATCGGCGGCGCTCATGGCCAACCACGGGATCCTCTGCATCGGCAAGGACCCCGCCGACGCCCTGCACACGGGGCTGTGCGTCGAGCACAACGCCCGCATCATCTGGGGGGCCAAGGCCCTCGGCCAGGCAGTGCCCATCCCCGAGAAGAACACCGCCGACTTCACGGGCGTCTACGAGTTCGTCCGCGGCAACCTCTGGAGCACCTGGAAGACCTGACCGCGCCCGTCAGCGGGGCGTGACCCGCTCGACGTGGGCCAGCAGTTCGTCGAGCACGGCGAGGTCGATGTCCTCCAGCCGCCGGAAGGCGAGACTGGCGGCGCCGGCCTTCACCTTCCCGAGGCGATCGGCGTAGGCCTGACCGACGTACTGTCCGTCCTCCACGGCGTTGATGTAGAGGCTCACATTGCGCTTCTGGCGGGCCAGGCCCACCGCGAACCATTCGACGTCAGGCCCCTTGGGGCGGGCCTGGACGATGTCGCCGTAGCCGATGATGGCCTGCTCGGTGCCCCCGGCCGGCCTTCCCGCTCAGCAGTAGGGGTGGGCCAGGGTGAGCAGGAAGTCGCCCGCCGGGTCGGCCCAGCTCGCCTCGACGACGAAACCCGCCTGCCAGAGCTCCTCGCGCAGGCCGTCGGGAGTGAACTTGGCCGAGATCTCGGTCCGGATCTCCTCACCCTCGGCGATGTCCAGGTCCAGGTCGAGGCCGTCGACCCGAACGTGCCGGGCCCGGCTCGACCGAAGCCACATCTCGATCCAGGACTCAGCAGGGTTCCAGCGGGCCACGTGCTCGAAGGCGCCGACGTCGAAGTCTGCGTCGAGCTCCCGGTTCAGGACCCGCAGGGCGTTGCGGTTGAACTCGGCGGTGACGCCACAGGCGTCGTCGTAGGCCGCGACGAGACGGGCCGGGTCCTTCACCAGGTCAGTGCCCAACAGGAACCACTCGTTGTGGTCCATTGAGGCGTCGAGGTCCATGAGGAACCGCCGGCGCTGGAACGGGTCGAAGTTGCCGATGGTGCCGCCGAGGAAGGCGATCAGCCGCTTGCCGGTGCGGGGGATCCGCCCTAGGTGCCGGTGGAAGTCACCGACTACAGCCTGCACGGCAAGGCCGTACTCGACGGCCAGCGACGAAGCCGCCGCTCGCAGAGTCGCCTCGCTCACGTCGAAGGGCACGAAGCGGTCCAGCCCCCCGGCGGTCGCCATCGCCTCGATGAGCAGCCGGGTCTTGTCCGACGTGCCCGAACCGAGCTCCACCAACGTCGACGCACCGGCGAGGCGGGCGATGTCACCCGCGTGCGACGACAGGATCGCCCGCTCGGCGCGGGTCGGGTAGTACTCGTCGAGGCGGGTGATCTCGTCGAAGAGCTCGCTGCCCCGCTCGTCGTAGAACCAGACCGGGGACAGGGTCCTCGGCGTCGAGGTGAGGCCTTCGAGCGTCTCGGCGTCGCGGGCCTCGGCCCAGTCGGCGGCGTCGAGGTGGACGTCGACGGCAACGGTCGCGCTCACCGCGGACCTCCCTCACCGCGGGCCAACCGCAGCCCGGCGAACGCCCACTGGGCGCCGGGCGGGAAGAAGTTCCGGTAGGTCGGCCGCACGTGGCCGGCGGGGGTGACACAGGACCCGCCCCGCAGCACGTGCTGGCCGACCATGAACTTGCCGTTGTACTCACCGACGGCGCCGGAGGCGGGCCGGAACCCGGGGTAGGGCAGGTACGCCGACGACGTCCACTCCCAGACGTCGCCGAACAGCCCGAGGTCACCGGGCGGGCCGGTCTCCGGTCGCAGGCGCTCCGGGTCGAGCGACCGGCCCGAGACGGGGTGGCTGGTGGCCACCGCCTCCCACTCGGCCTCGGTCGGGAGCCGGGCCCCGGCCCACCGGGCGTAGGCGTCGGCTTCGTAGTAGCTCACATGGACCACCGGCCGGGACAGGTCCAGCGGATCGGACCCGGCCAGGGTGAACTCGGTCCAGCCCCCGTCGCGCCACCGCCAGTAGAAGGGAGCGGTCGCGGCGGCGCCCTGGACCGCAGCCCACCCGTCCGACAGCCAGAGCTCGGGACGCCGATAGCCGCCGTCGTCGACGAAGGCCAGCCAGTCGCCGTTGGTCACCGGCCGGTCGGCCAGGGCGAAGGGCTCGAGCCACTCGCTGTGACGGGGCCCCTCGTTGTCGAACGCGAACCCGGCACCGTCGTGACCGACCTCGACGAGGCCGCCGGCATGCTCGACCCAGCTCTGGGGCCGAGCCGGACCGCCGGGCCGGGTGGCGAGCTCCCGGTATGCGGGACGCAGCGGGTTCAGCGACAGGACGTGCTTGATGTCCATCAGCAGCAGTTCCTGGTGCTGCTGCTCGTGGTGCAGGCCGAGCTCGACGAGGCCGAGGGCGTCCTCGGGCGGGTCGGCGAACAGCTCGTCCATCGCCCCGTCGACGTGACGGCGGTAGACCCCCACCTCCTCGGCCCCGGGCCGGGTCAGCAGGCCCCGTTCAGGTCGGGGGTGCCGGTCCCCCACCTGTTCGTAGTACGAGTTGAACAGGTACCCGAAGTCCGGGTGGAAGGGCTCGTAGCCCGGCAGCTTCGGGGCCAGGACGAAGGTCTCGAAGAACCAGGTGACATGGGCCCGGTGCCACTTGGTGGGACTGACGTCGGCCATCGACTGCACCGTCTGGTCCTCGGGGGACAGCGGCTCGGACAGGGCCTCGGTGCGGGCACGGACCAGTCGGTACGACTCGACGGTGGGCGCGACGGTGGTCGGGGGCGCGGTGGTCGTCGGCATCGAGCGCCGCTACCCGAGGGCGAAGCGCGAAGCGACCCAGTCGTCGTTGCGCCACGAGTCGAGCCAGCAGCAGATGGCGCTGGCGGGTCGGGGATTCTCTGAACACAGCATCAGTCCTCCATTCGGAAACGTTCCTGGACAGTACGTCTCCACCCGTCGTCACGTGTCAGCCGTGACCGCCCGTGGGTATCGGACCACCGTGACCCGGCCGTCAGCGAGTCCACCCCGGCCCCTTCGTCCGCTGGCTCCGGTCATGCTGATCGCGGTCACGAGGCCACCAGGTCGTTCAGTGCGTCCTCGACGCCACGGTGGAACGTCGGGTACGCGTAGATCATCGAGCGCAGCTCGGCGATCGGCACCCTGGCGTGCACCGCCAGCGCCAGGAGGCCGAGGACCTCGCCGCCCGCCGGCCCCGTCGAGGTGGCGCCCACGAGGACGCCCAGGTCGGTGTCGGCCACCAGCTTGATCAGCCCCTCGTTGCCCACGGCGTGCAACCAGCCCCGAGCGGTGCCCGGCACCTGGGCCCGGCCGACGGCCACCCGGACCCCGGCGGCGACGGCATCGGCTTCACGGAGCCCGACCGAGCCCACCTCCGGATCAGTGAAGGTGACACGGGGGACGGCGTGGTACTCGGCCTCGGCGTGGTCCACGCCGAGGATGTCGGCCACTGCGATCCGGGACTGGTACATGGCGACGTGGGTGAAGGCGCCATGTCCCGTCACGTCGCCGACGGCCCACACGCCGTCGGCCACCCGGAGGTGACCGTCGGTCGGGGCGGCGCGGGCCGACTCGTCGACGCCGACTGCCCCGAGACCGACAGCGCCGAGGTCCACCCGGCGACCGGTCGCGACCAGCAGGCGCTCAGCCGGGAGCTCGGTGCCGTCCTCGAGGGTTACCCGGATGCGACTTCCGTCGCGTTCGACCCGGACGGCCTTGGCCGAGGTGTGCACGGCGATGCCCTCCGCGCCGAAGACCTCGGCCAGGAGGTCGCCCACCTCGGGCTCCTCCAGAGGCAACAACCGGTTGAGGGCCTCGACCACGGCCACGCCGGCGCCGAAGCGGGCGAAGACCTGGGCCAGCTCCAGCCCGATGGCCCCGCCCCCGAGCACGACCAGGGACGACGGCACCTCCTCGGCGGCGATCGCGTCCCGGTTCGTCCAGTACGGGAGGTCAGCAAGGCCATTGATCGGCGGTATGGCCGGTCCGGCGCCGGTCGCCACGACGATCCCCCGCCGGGCGGTGAGCTCCTGGTCGCCGGCCTGCACCCGGCCCGGGGCGACGATCCGTCCCGTGGCCCGCACGAAGCGGCCGCCCTTGCCCTCGAAGCGCTCGACGGCGACGGTGTCGTCCCAGGTGTCGGTCGCCTGCTCCCGGATGCGCCGGGCGACGGGCCCCCAGTCCGGCTGGACATCGGCCTTGCCGGCGACACCCTCGATCCGGCGGGCCTCCTGCAGCAGATGCGCCGCCCGCACCATCATCTTGGAGGGCACGCAGCCCCAGTAGGGGCACTCCCCACCGAGCAGCTCCCGGTCGATCCCGATCACGTCCAAGCCGGCCTCGGCCAGCCGACCGGCGACGTCCTCGCCGCCCGGCCCCATACCGATCACCACCACGTCCGCGGATTCGCTCATGCTCCCGAAACCCTGGCAGGCGGGTGGCTGTTCCGCCAGAGGTAGGGGAATGCGGTGCGGCCCCTCCGTGGTTTCCGTCCCCTGCGGGCCCGACCGAGAACCCCCGCCGGCGAGCAGCGCCGGGCTGTCGCCCCCGTCGCTACCGTCCGGTTCGCCTGGGCGGCGTTCCGGCCCGAGACCCGGATCAACCCGGACGAGGAGTGACCATGGACATCGGCGACCCCATCGGGGACATCAGCCTGGAGACCGCCGCGGGCGACCGCACGGCACTCTCGGACCACCTGGACTCGATCCTGGTGGTCCAACTGTTGCGGTACTACGGCTGAGTCCCCTGCCTCGCCTTCCTCTCGCAGTTGCGAGAGGCTCAACCCGAGCTCACCGCCAACGGGGCCAAGATCCTGGCGGTCGGCACCGGCGCGCCCTTCCAGGCCGAGCACCTCATGGCCAGCGGGTACGACTTCGACTGCCTCGTCGACCCGGACCGCAACCTCTACCGCGCGCTCGGGGTCGACCACATCGCGTTCAACCAGTGGCTGCGCATCTCGACCTGGCGGAAGTACCTGCGCTCGCGGGGCCAGGCCAAGCAGGGTCGCATCACCGGCGACCCGCTCCAGGCCCCGGGGGTGGCGGTCATCGACACCGACGGCGTGGTGCGCTACCTGCACCGGGGCGTGACCCTGGCCGACTACCCCACCGTCGACGAGGTCCTCGCCGCGGTCCGGGAGATCGCCTGACCGTCCGACACGACGTCAGTGCACGGTGCGCAGGGCGAACCAGGCAAAGGTCAGGCGGGCCCGGCCGGCGACGAACCAGAGCAGGTCCCGGTTGCGGCGCACGGCGATCAGCGCGACCGAGAAGAGCGCCGCGGCGGCGATCGCCTGCACCAGAGTGCCGGCGTCGGTCCGCGGGAGGAGGAGGTCCTTCAGCCGAGGAGGCCCGTCACTGGTCGGGGAGGTCACCCGCCGCGATGCGGTCCCCGAACTGGCGCAACCGGTGCACCGAGACATCGGGCAACCGCCGCCGGCGGGCCAACGCGGCCGTGATGTCCCGGTAGACGTCGGCATCCACCCCACACCGCTCGCAGTCGTCGAGGTGGGCCGCGACGCGGCCGGCGGTCACTTCGTCGCTCTCGTCGTCGAGGTACTGCTGCAGCAGCGCGGCCACCTCGGCACACGACAGCAGACCTTCGGTCACCTTGCGGGTCCGGCGCCACCAGCTCATCGGGGCATCCTCGGCACCAGGCCCTCGGCGGCCAACCGGTCCCGCATACGCCGGCGGGCTCGGTGGAGGCGGCTCATGACCGTCCCGATCGGCATCTCCAGCACATCGGCTGTCTCCTGGTAGCTGAGCCCGTCGAGGTCGACGAGGTCCACGATCTGTCGAAAGCGCGGGGCGAGCGCGTCGAGCGCAGCTGCGACGGCATCGTCGAAGAGGTCGAGGGTGGCTTCCTCCTCCGCGCTGGGCTCCGGATCGCCCGCCTCCAACGCCCGGCGCCCCTCCTCGGGGTCGGCGAAGAGACCGGGGCGACGGCGGCGGGTCCGGTTGACATTGGCGTTGCGCAGGATCGTTAGGAGCCAGGCCCGGGCGTGGCGCCCATCGAAGCGCTCGATCGAGCGGTAGGCCCGCATGAGCGTCTCCTGCACGACGTCTTCGGCGTCGGCGGCGTTGTGGGTGAGCGACAGGGCGACGCGGTAGAGCACGTCGATCTCCGGCAGCACGTGGCGCGCGAAGGCCGCTTCGGCCGAGGTCGGCTCCCACTCCGGAACGGGCACCACCCGGGGGGAACCCGCGCGTGGCGACGCCCATTCCCCTCGACGCGGGACGAGACCCCGCCATCAGCGGGTTCCCCATGGAATCGCGCGACGCGATGGGGCGGGAAGCTTCTGAGCACCTGCCGGGTTTCCCACCCGTGAGGGTCCGCGACCAGCGATCACGCGGAGGGGTCTCATGAGAATCGTCGCCTCACCTGCGGCCGAGGACCACATCGCCCGGCGCGGCGGACAGCTCTGGGTATGGGTCCAACCGCGCCGGTGCTGCGGCGGCCCGGCGTTCCTCGAGGCGGCCACCGATCCCCCGCAGCACCTCCGCAGGGGCGTCCCGACCAGGTTCGACCGCGTCGAGGGCGGGGCGTTCGTCGTCCACCTCGCGCACGGCAATCTCGCGGTCCCCGATGAGCTCCACGTCGAGCTCCATGGCCGGCGTCGTCCTCAGATCCGCGCGTACTGGAACGGTTGCGCCTATGTCGGGCTGGTCTGACAGCGCATCCGGCCGGCGGGCCTGACGCGGGGTCAGGACCTACGCCCGGATGCGGGTGCCGTCGGGGTCGTAGACCGGGTCCTTGACCACCTCGGCGCCGATCCAGTCTCCGAACACCTCGACCTCGACCCGGCGACCGAGCTCCGCCCGGTCCGCCGGCAGGTAGGCGAAGGCGATCGACCGACCGACGCGGAAGCCCTGGTTGCCGCTCGTGACCCGACCGACGACGTCCCCGTCCACTCGCACCGGCTCTGACCCCAGCGCCACGGCGAGCGGCTCGTCGAGCACGAGGCAGCGGAGTCGCCGCGCGGGCCCGACCACCTTGACCGCGGCCAGCGCGTCCCGGCCCACGAAGCCACCGGGCTTGTCGAGGCGCACCGCGAAGCCGAGCCCGGCCTCGTAGGGGTTCTCCTCGGGGGTGATGTCCACGCCCCACACCCGGTACCCCTTCTCGACCCGCAAGGCGTCGATGGCCCGGTACCCACCGGCCACGAGGCCGTGTCCCTCCCCGGCCGCCCACAGCCGGTCCCAGAGGGTGGCGCCGTACTCCGTCGGGCAGTAGAGCTCCCACCCCAGCTCCCCCACGAAGGTGACCCGGACCGCGAGCACGGGAACTGCGCCCAGCGAGAGGAACTGTGCCGTCAGGTACGGGAAGGCCTCGTTGGCCAGCGTCGTCCGGGTCAGCGGCTGGAGGACCTCACGCGCCGCGGGGCCCCAGAGCCCGAAGCACGACCAGGCCGCGGTCACGTCCCGGGCCTCGGCCCCCTCGGCCTCGGGAAGGCGGTCGGCCTGCTTGCGGATCCACGCCAGGTCGTGGTTCCCGAAGGCCGTGCCGGTCACCAGTAGGTAGCGGTCGGCGGCGAGGCGGGTGGCGGTCAGGTCGCACTCGATGCCGCCGCGGTCGTTGAGCAGCTGGGTGTAGGTCACCGAGCCGACGGCCCGGTCGACCTCGTTGGCGCAGACCCGGTTGAGAAAGGGGGCGGCGCCGGGGCCGGTCACCTCCATCTTGGAGAAGCTGGTCTCGTCGAAGAGGGCGACGGCGTCCCGACAGGCCAGCGCCTCGCCCTCGATGGCCGGGCTCCAGTGCTGGCCCGCCCAGCCCACGGGCCGGTGCGCGGGGTCACCGGCCGCCTCGTTGGGCGTGAACCAGTTGGGGCGCTCCCACCCCGATTTCTCCCCGAAGACGCAGCCGAGGTCGGCGAGCGCGCCGTACGCCGGGGAGCGCCGCAACGGGCGACCGGCCTGGCGCTCCTCGTTCGGGTAGTGGATGTCGTAGTAGGTGGCGTAGACCTCGACGGTCCGCGCCAGCGCGTGGTCCCGGCTGCGGTAGGCGGGCCCGAACCGGCGGATGTCCATCTTCCAGGTGTCGAAGCTGGACTCCCCGTCCAGGATCCACTCGGCCATGACCCGACCCACCCCACCGGCGCCGGCGATGCCGTGGGCGCAGAACCCGGCGGCCACGAAGAAGCCCGCCACCTCGCTCTCGCCCAGCACGAACTCGTTGTCCGGGGTGAAGCCTTCGGGGCCGTTGACCAGCTGGACGATGTCGGCCTCCTCCACCTGCGGCACCCGCCGGATGGCGGCCTCCATCAGCGGGGCGAAGCGGTCCCAGTCCTCCGGCAGGAGCCGGTTGTTGAAGTCGGCGGGGACCCCGTCGACGGACCACGGCGCGGGATCCCGCTCGTAGCCGCCGAGCACGAGGCCCGAGCCCTCCCGCCGGAAGTAGACGAGGTTGTCCGGATCCCGGAGCTGGGGCAGCTCGTCGGTCACACCGTCGATGCTCTTGGTGATCAGGTACTGGTGCGCCACCGGGACGATGGGGACCGTCACCCCCGCCAGGGCGGCGACATCGGGGGTGTACATGCCGCATGCGGCCACCACGGTCTCGGCCGTGACGTCGCCGTGGTCGGTCACCACCCGCCGGATGCGCCCCCCCTCGGCGACCATGTCGGTGACCCGCACGGTGCTCTCGACCGTCACCCCCCTCGCCTTGGCTCCGCCGAGGAGCGCATAGGTCAGGCCGCTGGGGTCCAGGTAGCCGTCGGTCGGCAGCCATGCCGCCCCGAGCACCCCGGTCGGGTCCATCAGCGGGAAGAGGTCGTGCGCCTCCCGGGGCGAGACCAGCTCCATGGGCAGGCCGAAGGTCTTGGCCCAGCCGTTCTGCCGGCGCAGCTCGTCGAAGCGCTCGGGCGTGGCCGCCAGTCGGAGCGAGCCCACCTCCCGCCACGCCGGCGAGCGACCCGTCTCCGCCGACTCGGTCTCGAGCCGCCGGTAGACGTCGACGCTGTGCATCATCATCCGGGTCAGGGGCAGCGATGACCGGAGCTGGCCGACGAGGCCGGCCGAGTGGAACGTGCTGCCGCTGGTCGGCTCGCCCCGGTCGAGGACCAGGACGTCCGTGCAGCCCGCTTCGGCCAGGTGGTAGGCGATCGAGGCGCCACCGACCCCCGCCCCGATGACGACCACCTGGGCGTGATCACGCATCGGGTACCGCGGCGTCGTCCAGCAGGCGGTCGAAGCTGACGTGGGAGGCGTTGTCGAGGAGCCGATCGAAGTGCTCCTCGGCGTAGTCCACGAAGTCGACGTCCAGCGTGCTGACGCCGGACTGGACGACCCCCCACATGGCCTCCCGCAGGTCACTGATGACCTTCATGAGCCGGAGGCGGGCCAGGCGGCGGGGCGTGACCGAGCCGAAGTAGGCGTCGACCAGGGCGACGTCGCCGTCGAGGTCCATCTCGTTGTTCACCGCGAAGTTCCCCAGATCGAAGTACCGGTCGTTCATACCGGCGTACTCCCAGTCCAACAGGCAGAGGCCACCACCCGGAAGGGCGAGGAAGTTGGCCGGGAGCAGGTCGTTGTGACAGGGGCACACGGGATCGGGCCCGACGGCGAACACGGCTCGCACCCGCTCGGCCACCGCCATCGCCCGGTCATAGGTGTCGGGCACGTCGACACCGTGCTCGCGAGCCGTGGCCGCGTAGTCGACCGGCACCCGGTACCAGTCGAACACCGGGGTGATCGGGCCCGACTCGTGGAACTGCCGGAGGAGGTACGCCGCCGCGGCAAGCTGCGGCATCTCGGCGAGCGACTCGGCCGGGCCCCCCTCGACGTACCGGGTGATGAGCGAGCCGTCGGGCACAACGAAGGCGACCACCGGCGGACCGACGCCGAGGTCGGCGGCCCGCTCGGCCGCCTCCAGCTCGTGGTCCCGGTCGATGCCGAGCAGGTCGGTGTCCTGGCCTGGGGCCCGAGCCACGAAGCTCTCACCGTCGAGGTCCACCCGGAAGTTCCGGTTGGTGATCCCGCCCTCGAGCGGGGTGACGGTCCTCGCCTTTCCGGCCCACCCCGGCACGCGGTCGAGCAGTTCGTCGATCTCCACCATCTCGTGACCTTCCCCCATGTGGGGCGCGTCTGTAGCAGGTCCGTACGGGGCGCGCTCGCGACGATCACGACGCACGCCCCCGAATCCCCTGACATACTTCGGCCCGCTCGACCAGGGGGGCCGAGCAAGGGGGATAGGCAATGACGGCGACGTCAACCGATGCCGATCGCACCCGGCTGAACGAACTGGGCTACGCCCAGGAGCTCGACCGGAAGATGAGTTGGTTCTCCAACTTCGCGATCAGCTTCTCGATCATCTCGATCCTGGCCGGGGGTACGACCACGTACTTCCTGGCGGGCCTGGCCGGTGGTCCGAGGATGATCACCATGGGCTGGATCATCGTGGGCTTCTTCGCCCTGATGGTCGGCATGGCCATGGCCGAGATCGTCTCCGTCTACCCGACGGCCGGCGGCCTCTACTACTGGTCCGGGAAGCTGGCCAAGAAGAACGGGGCCATGTGGTCCTGGTTCACCGGCTGGTTCAACCTGATCGGCCAGATCGGGGTCATCGCCTCGGTGGACTACGGCCTGGCCCTGTTCACCGCCTACCTGATCGGGCTGTTCGACACCGACTTCACCCTCGACAAGTGGAACGTCTTCATCATCTTCGTGATCATGCTGGTGCTCCACGGGCTCATCAACTCCTTCGGCGTGAGCCTGGTCAAGCTGCTGGGCGACATCAGCGTCTGGTGGCACGTCGTCGGCGTGGCTGTCATCTTCGTGGTGCTCATGGTGGCGCCGGACAACCGGGAGGGCTTCGACTTCATCTTCGAGTCGAAGAACCTGACGGGTTGGACCAGCACGGGGGTCATCGCCGGGCTCTACGCCTCGCTGATCGGCCTGCTGCTCGCGCAGTACACGATCACGGGCTTCGACGCCTCGGCCCATGTGTCCGAGGAGACCCATGACGCCGGGCGCAGCGCATCGGTGGCCATCGTGCGCGCGATCTACGTCTCGGCCATCGCCGCCCTGATCCTCAACATCGCGATGCTGCAGGCCACCCCCAAGGGGACCTTCGACACCCTCATCCTGGGTCGCGACGGTTTTCTGGCAACGGGTGGCGCCAACGCCTTGGCCGTACCGGTGGGTGGCGCCGGGGCCAAGCTCCTCATCGCCATCTGTGTGGTCGCCCAGTTCTTCTGCGGCATGGCCTCGGTCACGGCCAACTCCCGGATGATCTACGCCTTCTCCCGTGACGGCGCCATCCCCGGCCACAAGTTCTGGCACCGGATCAACCCGAAGACCCGGACGCCGACCAACTCCGTTTGGCTCGGCGTGGTGCTGTCCGGGATCGTCGGGGCGCTGTCGCTCTACCAGGCCAACGACTACTCGGTCGCCTTCTTCGCCATGACCGGCATGTGTGTGGTCGGCCTCTACATCGCCTATGTCATCCCGATCTACCTGCGCCTGCGCAACCCGGACTTCGTCCAGGGCGACTGGAACCTGGGCAGGTGGAGTGGGCTGGTCGGCTGGACGGCGGTGGCCTGGGTCGCCTTCATCACCATCCTGTTCTTCGCCCCGCCGTTCTGGCCGTTCTGGCCGCCGGGTGGCAGCACCACCTTCGGCGAGGGTGCCGAGGCGTTCACCGTGTTCCACCTCAGCAACTTCAACTTCACGGGGCCGATCATCGTCGGCCTGTTCCTCATCGTCGCCATCTGGTGGATGGTGTCGGCCAAGAACTGGTTCCTCGGACCGCAGGTCCAGGGCACACCCGAAGAGCTGCGAGCGATCGAGGATGCCCTGGACAAGGGCGACGTCGAGAGGTTCAAGGCGCTGGAGGACCGGGAGGACGAGCGGGTCACCGAGCACCAGCACGGGCACTGACCCACCGCCCTGCATCGGAGGGGCGCAGCGCCGGCTGCGCCCCTCCGGCGCGTCTGGGACGATGACGCCGTGACCCACCTCGCCGTGGACCAGGGGACATCGGGCACCAAGGCTGCGGTCATCGACGACGACGGAGCGATCGTGGCCCTGGCCGAGGTGCCGGTCGTGGTCGAGGCCCGCGGCGACGGTGCCGTGGAGACCGATCCCGAGGCGCTGTGGCAGTCGGTGCTCGACGCCGGGTCGGCTGCCATGGCCGAGGCCGGCCACCCGAGCCTCGCCGCCGTCGCCCTGGCCAACCAGGGCGAGACCGTCCTGGCCTGGGACCCGGCGACCACCGAGCCCCTCACCCCGGCGGTCGTCTGGCAGGACCGCCGCTCCCAGCCGGTGTGTGACCGGCTGGCCGACCACGGCGACCGGTTGACCGAGATCACCGGTTTGGAGCTGGACCCCTACTTCGTCGCGCCGAAGCTCCGTTGGCTGCGCGAGGTCGTGACCCCTGACGGCGTCCTCGGCACGACCGACACCTGGCTCCTGCAGCGCCTGACCGGCGCCTTCGTGACCGACGTGGCCACCGCCTCCCGGACCCTCCTGCTGGACCTGGACACGGTGACCTGGAGCGACGACGCCTTCGGGCTCTTCGGCCTCGGCGACGAGCCGCGGGCGGCCCTCGTCGCCAACGACGCCGTCGTCGGCGCCACCACGGCCTTCGGTCCCGAGGTCCCGCTGCAGGGCACCTGCGTGGACCAGCAGGCCGCCCTCTTCGCCGAGGACTGCCGGTCGCCGGGCGAGGCCAAGTGCACCTACGGAACCGGGGCCTTCCTGTTGGCCAACACGGGAGGAGCGGCCCGACGCTCCGACGCCGGCCTGGTCGCCTGCGTGGCGTGGCAGCAGGGCGACGCGGTCGACTACTGCCTGGACGGGCAGGTGTACACGGTCGGCTCCGCCGTCTCGTGGCTGGAGCAGGTGGGCCTCATCGCCGGGCCGGCGGAGATGGACCCCCTCGTCGCCGGCGTCGCCGACACCGGGGGCACGGTCTTCGTGCCCGGCCTGGCCGGCCTGGCCGCACCCTTCTGGGCACCCGAAGCCAAGGGGGCGTGGGTGGGCCTGTCGCTCGCCACCGAGCGGGCCCACCTGGTCCGGGCCACCCTCGAGGGGGTGGCCGCCGCGGTCGCCTGGTTGGCCCGCGGGGTGGCCGAGGACCTGGGTGCCCCGCTGGCCCGCCTCCGGGTCGACGGTGGGCTCACCCGCTCGACCGCCCTCATGCAGCTCCAGGCCGACCTGGCCCAGCTCCCGGTCGAGGTGTACCCCTCGCTCCACGCCACCGCGCTCGGCGTGGCCCAGCTCGGCGGCGCCCCCGCCCCGGCGTGGGCACCCGTGGCGGTCTACGAGCCCGCGGTCAGCGTCGACGAGGCCGAAGCCCGCCTCAGCCGCTGGCGCGACGCGGCCGACGCCACCCTCGCCCTGTGACCCGTTTCCCCCTCCCGACCTCGTTCTGGCGCCCGATTGAGGCGCGATGACGCCGCAATCGGGCGCCAGAACGACAAGGGTGGTGGATGTGGCGGTGGTGGGGGCCGGCGTCGTGGGGACGGCGATCGCCCGGGCGGCGGCCCTCGCCGGGGCGTCGGTGACGCTGATCGATGCCGCGCCCGACGTGGGGGCCCGCACCAGCAAGGCCAACACGGCCATCCTCCACACCGGCTTCGACGCCAAGCCGGGCTCGCTCGAGGCCCGACTCGTCGCCCGGGGCTACGACCTGCTGGGCGCCTACGCCGAGGCCGCCGGCATCGCCGTCGAACGCACCGGCGCCCTCCTGGTCGCCTGGGACGACGAGCAGGCCGAGCGGCTGCCGGCCATCGCCGACCAGGCGGCGGCGAACGGGTACGCCGAGGCCCGGCCGATCGACCTCGACGAGCTCACCCGCCGGGAGCCGAACCTCGGGCCGGGCGCCGTAGCCGCCCTGGCGGTACCGGGCGAGGCCATCGTCGACCCCTGGTCGCCGGCAATCGCCTTCGCCACCGAAGCCGTCGGCTCCGGCGCCGACCTCCGGCTCGGCCGCGAGGTCACCGCGGCCGAGGTCAGAGGAGCGACCACCGTCCTCACCACCGCGGCCGGTCCGCTGGAGTCCCGGGTCGTGGTGAACGCCGCCGGTCTCGGCGCCGACGTCCTCGATCGGGCCTTCGGGCACGAGGACTTCACGGTCACGCCCCGTCGGGGTGAGCTCATCGTGTTCGACAAGCGGGCCCGGGGCCTGATCCGCCACGTCCTGCTCCCGGTTCCCACGGCGACGACCAAGGGGGTGCTGGTCTCCCCCACCGTGTTCGGCAATGTGCTGTTGGGGCCGACCGCCGAGGACCTCGAGGACCGAACCGACACGTCCTCGTCCCGGGCCGGCATCGACGGCCTCCTGGCCCACGGCCGCCGGATCCTGCCCGCCCTGATGGACCACGACGTCACCGCGGTCTATGCGGGGCTGCGAGCCGCCACCGAGTACGGCGATTTCCAGATCCGGGCCCACGCCGAGCAGCGGTACGTCACCGTCGGGGGCATCCGCTCGACGGGCCTCACCGCCTCGTTGGCCATCGCCGAACACGTCCTCGGGCTGCTCGTCGACCTCGGCCTGGACCACCTCGACCCCGGGCGGGGGGCGGTGCCCGGGACCCCACCGCCGATGCCCGTGCTCGGCGAGGCGTACACCCGACCCCACGCCGACCCGGTCGCCATCGCCGGCGACCCCGAGTACGGGCGGGTCCTCTGCCACTGCGAGCGGGTGACGGCCGGCGAGTTGCGCGACGCCGTGGCCGCCGCGGTGCCCGCCACGGACCTCGACGGGCTCCGGCGCCGCACTCGGGCGGGCACGGGGCGCTGCCAGCAGTTCTTCTGCGCCGGGGCGCTCGCGGTCACGCTCCGCGACCGCGAGCCGCCGCGGGCCCCGGATGGGGAGGCGCCGCCTGCCACCGCGGACGTCGCGGTCGTCGGCGGGGGCCCGGCGGGCCTGGCGATGGCTGAAGCCCTGGCCCGACGGGGTGCGGACGTCGTCGTCCTCGATCGCGAGGCCGACGCCGGGGGCATCCCCCGCCACTCCCACCACCGCAGCTTCGGCCTCGACCTGCACCGGCTCCTCCGGGGTCCCGAGTACGCCCGGCGACGGGTCGAGCGGGCCCTCGCCGCGGGTGCCGCCATCCGCGTCGGCGTCAGCGTCACCGGTTGGCAGGAGGACGTCCTGGCCTTCACCGCGTCGACCGGGCCGGGGACGCTCTCGGCCCAGGCCGTGGTCCTGGCCACGGGCTGCCGGGAGCGACCGCGCAGCGCCCGCCTCGTCCCCGGCGACCGACCGGCGGGGGTGATGACCACCGGTCAGCTCCAACAACTCGTCGCCGCCGGCGCGACCATCGGCCGGCACGCGGTCGTCGTCGGCGCGGAGCACGTCAGCTACTCGGCCGCCCTGACCCTGCGGGGCGCCGGCGCCCGGGTCGTGATGACCACCCCGGCGCCGCGCCACGACACCTTCGCCGCCTTCGCCGTGGGCATGCGGGCCCTGCGCGTGCCGCTGCGACCCAACAGCGAGGTCACCCGCATCATCGGCCGGACCCGGGTCGAGGCCGTCGAGCTGGCCGACGGCTCCCTCCTCGAATGCGACACCGTCGTCTTCACCGGGGACTGGGTCCCCGACGACGAGCTGGCCCGGGCCGCGGCAATCGATCTCGGCGAGACCGCGGCGACCAGCCGTCCGGGGGTGTTCGCCGTCGGCAACCTGCGGCTGCTCGGCCAGCGGGCCGACCAGTGCGTCCGCGACGCCGTGGCCGCGACGGATGCCGTGACCGACTGGCTTTCCAGCCGGTAGACCAGGCCCGCCCGCGGTGCCGGGCGGGCGCGTGTACGCTACCTGACACGAGCGTCAGTTTCGTTCTCCAAGGGGAGCCGGTGACATGACCGACGTCGACCTCGTCCGCCTGGCCGAGCGCAGGGGCCGTCTGGCGCCCGAGCCCTCGGTCGATCCCGTCACCGCCGAGGTCATCCGCAACTCGATGGAGACCGTCTGCTTCGAGATGGCCCAGTACGTCTCCCGTACGGCGACCACCCCCATCCTCAACCAGTCCAACGAGCGCAACGCCACCGTGCTCGACGCCCAGGGCCGGCTCGCCGCCCTGTCGGTGGGGATCCCCCAGTTCATGCTCACCAGCACCCTGCCGGTGCGCTTCGCCCTCGACTTCCTCGGCCCCGAGGAGTTCCGGGAGGGTGACGTCTTCGTGGCCAACGACCCGTACCACGGCGGCGGCCACCTCCCCGACTACAACGTCTTCGCCCCCGTCTACGGCACCCAGGCCGACGGCACCCGCCGGATGGTCCTGATCTGCTCCATCCAGTGCCACCACGGCGACACCGGCGGCTCGGTCCCCGGGGGCTACAACGTCACCGCCGCCGACATCTGGGGCGAAGGCTCCCGCTGGCCGGTGATCAAGGTCATCGACCGGGGCGAAGAGCGCCGCGACGTCCTCTACGCGCTGACGGTGAACAACCGCCTGCCCGACTACATCGGTGATCTCCGGGCCCAGATGGGCGCCGCGCAGATGGCCGCCGAGCGTCTCGGGGCGATGATCGACCGCTACACGGTGGCCACCGTCGAGGAGTCGGTCGACCACATGATCGACTACGCCGCCCGACGCTTCCGTGAGGAGGTCACGGCCTGGCCCGACGGCAGCTACGAGGGCGATGCCTACGTCGACCACGATCCGCTGGGCAACCCCGACATCCACCTCCACGTGAAGATCTCGGTCGACGGCGACCGTTTGGTGATCGACTACACCGGCAGTGACACCCGGGACGAGATCCAGGCCTGGTCCACCTACGGCAACACCCGGGGCTACACCGTCGCCCAGATCGCCTCGATGATGGACCCGGAGATCCCCAAGAACGAGGGGTTCTTCGACGCCCTGGAGCTGGTCGTCCCTTCGGGCTGCGTCCTCAACCCGGCCCCGGGCAAGCCGGTGTCGGCCGGCACCCACCACCCCGGCGCCGACATCGGCGAGGTCATCGCCGTCACCATGCAGCACGTGTTGCCCGAGCGGGCCGTGCCCCAGACCTACAAGACCGGCATCCCCACCATCATCCGGGGCGTCGACCCCCGCACCGGCCAGACCTTCACCGACCACTCGGCCGAGGTGTACGCCGGATGGTGCAACGCGGCCAAGGGCATGGATGCCTGGGGCTGCCAGGCCGCCAGCTTCGGCAACCTGTGGAAGGCCACGGCGGAGATCAACGAGAGCCTGTTCCCCCACGTCCAGTGGAGCCGGGACTACCGGACCGACTCGGGCGGGCCGGGCCAGTGGCGAGGCCTCTGCGGCAGCCACTACCGCAAGGAGGTCCGGGTCCCCAGCCACGTCTACACCTACGTGGTCGGCATGAAGTACCCGATGCCCGGCATCGCCGGGGGTGGGTCGGGTGAGCCCAACGCCATGGTGCTGCGGGCCGACTCCGACGACCCGTACCGGGTCACCCACACCGCCGACTGGGTCCCCATGGAGGCGGGCGACATCGTCCAGTACGACTACGGCGGCGGGGGTGGCTGGGGTGACCCCCTGGACCGCGATCCCCAAGCCGTGCTCGACGACGTCCTCGACGAGTACGTCGGCGTCGCCGGCGCCGAGCGGGACTACGGCGTGGTCCTCACCGGCTCTCTGGAGGACCTGACGCTGGCCGTCGACGACGAGGCGACAAGGGAGCTTCGGGACCGACGCCGTGGTTGACGGTTACCGCATAGGCGTCGACGTCGGGGGCACGTTCACCGACCTCATCGCGGTCACCCCCGCGGGCGAGGTCGTGCTGGACAAGACCCCCTCCACCCTGAACGACCAGTCTCGAGGGGTCATGACGGGGCTCGGGGAGCTGGCCGAGCAGCTCGGCCTGAGCCTGGGCGAGCTCTGCGACCAGACCGACATCCTGGTGCACGGCACCACCACCGCCGACAACACGATGATCGAGATGGACGGGGCCACGACCGGCCTGCTCGTCACCGAAGGCCACCGCGACGAGATCGAGATGCGTCGCGTCCACAAGGAGCAGATCTGGGACCCGGCCGCGCCGGCGCCCATCCCCATCGCCCGCCGTCGGGCCCGCATCCCGATCCCGGAGCGGGTCGACTTCGAGGGCAACGTCCTGCTCGAGATGGACGAGGACGCGGTCCGCCGCGGCGTGCAGCGACTGAAGGCCCTGGGCTGTGAGTCCATCGCGGTGATGTTCCTGTTCAGCTTCGTGAACCCCGATCACGAGCTCCGGGCCGCCGAGATCGTCCGCGAGGAGTTCCCCGCTGTCGGTCACCTCTCGCTCTCCCACGAGGTCATGCCCCGGGGCCCGGAGTTCGAGCGGGTCTCGACCACCCTGGTCAACGCGTACGTGGCCCCTCGCATCGCCCGCTACGTCGACAACCTGTCGGCCACGCTACGAGAGGCGGGCTACCGGGGGCCCCTGCTGATCATGCAGTCGACCGGCGGCGTCATGCCCCCCGAGCACGTCCGCGGCCAGGCCGTGAGCCTGCTGGGCTCCGGGCCGACCGGTGGGGTGATGGGCGCCGCGGTGGCGGCCGAGCGCGGCGGCGAACCCGACTTCGTCGCCATCGACATGGGCGGCACCAGCTTCGACATCTGCCTGGTCCGGGGCGGCCGCCCCGAGATCAAGACCGACTGGAACTGGCGGTACCGGTACTACATCGGGCTCCCGATGGTCGACGTGCAGAGTGTCGGCGCCGGTGGTGGCTCCATCGCCCGCGTGCGCCAGGGCGCTCTTCTGGTCGGCCCGGAGAGCGCCGGCTCCACGCCCGGCCCGGCCTGCTACGGCCGGGGTGGTGACCAGCCCACGGTGACCGATGCCGACGCCGTACTCGGGTACCTGCCCACCACCGGGTTCGCCGGCGGGCGCATGGACCTCGACGTCGACGCCGCCCGGGACGCAATCGAGCGAGAGGTGGCCGCGCCCCTCGGCCTCGATGTGACCGAGGCCGCCTGGGGCATCGAGCGCATCGTCAACACCAACATGGCCAACGCCACCCGCCGGGTCCTGGCCGGCTACGGCGCCGATCCCCGGGAGCTGGCCCTCATCGCCTACGGCGGCAACGGTGCCGTGCACGCCGCGCCGATCGCCGCCGAGCTGGGTGTGGACCGGATCCTGGTCCCGCGGGCGGCCCCCGCCTTCTCGGCCCTGGGCCTGCTCGTCGCCGACTACGTCGTCGACATCGTCCGCTCCTACGTCACCCCGCTGTCCGGCGTCGACCTCGACCGCCTGCGGGGCTTGATGCGGGAGCTGGACCTCGAGGTCGACAAGGAACTGGCTCCCGCCGACCTCGACCCAGCGCTCGTCGACCGGGAGCTGTTCGTGCAGATGGCGTACGCCGGCCAGAACTTCGACATGTCGGTTCCCTGTCCCGAGGGCCAGGCCCTGGACGCCACGGTCCTGCTCGATCTCGCCGACCGGTTCCACGACCAGCACCAGCGGGACCGGGGCTTCGCCTTCCGGAACCAGCAGCCGGTGCTCCGGGGGGCCCGCCTCATGGTCCGCGGCACCACCCCCAAGCCCGAGCGCCTGGCGCCGGAGACCGCCAAGCTCACCTCTCCACCGACGGTGCGACCCGTGTACTTCGGCACCGAATGGGTCGACACCCCGGTGCACACCGGCGGGTCAGTCACCCCGGGAACGACGATCGACGGCCCGGCCCTCATCGAGGAGCCGTTCACCGTCGTCGTCGTCCCGCCCCACTGGTCGGCCACCCTCGCCGACCACGCCGCCTACGAACTGCGCTGCTGACCGATCCACAGGCGCGGTGGAGCCCCTCACCCGTCGCCGCCACGGCACAGTCGCCTGCCACGGGCCTATGGTGACGCCAGCGTCAGGTTCGTCGGGGGGCGGACACGGCGCATGGGGGAAACCATGGGCAATCGGCCGCGACGACGAGGCCTCGGCACCGCGGGGACGCTCCTGCTCGTCGCCTTCGCCGCCGCGTGCGGCGGAGGGGGCACCGGCGGGGGCTCGGGGTCCGAGGAGGCCGTGCGCTACGGCTTCGACTTCGAGCTGAACCTCTCCGACACCTTCGACCCGCAGCAGAGCCTGTCCACCTGCGACCGGCTGGCGCTGGAGTGGATCTACGGCACCCTGACCTCCCTCGACGAGAGCGGCGCCCCGCAGCCCGGACTGGCCGAGAGCTGGGAGATCGACGACGCCGCCGGGACGATGACCCTGACCCTCCGCGAGGGCCTCGAGTTCTCCGACGGCACCCCGTTCGACGCCGAGGCGGTGGCCGCCGGGCTGGAGTACCTCAAGACCGGCGAGCAGGTCAGTGAAGGCCTGACCGCAATGACGTCGGCCGAAGCGGTCGACGCCACGACCGTCCAGATCAACCTGGACGGACCGGGGTTCAGCCTGCCCTACAACCTGGCCGGGAGAGAAGGGATGATCCCGGCACCGTCGACCTATGACATCGACGACCCCGAGGCGGGCACCGCCGACACCGACCCGATCGGGGCCGGGCCCTTCGCCTTCGTCGAGTTCTCCCCCGGTGAGCGCATCCTGCTCGAGCGCAACGCGAGCTACGGCGGACCGGAGTCCTACGACATCGACGCCCTCGAGCTGACCCAGGTCGGGGTCGGCAACCCGGCCGTGACGGCCCTGGCCGCCGGCGAGCTGGACGTCATCGGTTACGAGGCCGAGTCGCAGTCGGTGGTCGACGACGACGACTCCCTGAGCTCCGACAGCCGGTTGGGCGAGGTCTACGCCCAGATGCAGCTCCGGCTGGACGAGCCCTTCGACGACGTCCTGATCCGTCGGGCCCTCAACCACGCCGTCGACCGGGAGGAGTACATAGAGGTCGTCCAGAACGGCGTGGGCGAGGTGGCGTGGATGCCCTACCCCGAGGCTTCGCCCAACTTCAACCCCGAGGTGGCCGGGGTCTACGAGTACGACCCCGACCGGGCGCGGGAGCTGCTGGCCGAGGCCGGGGTGCCCGACGGCTTCGAGTTCGACATGGCCATCCCCGGTGGGGTGACCGGCCAGGAGCGCCAGGGCGAGCTGCTCCAAGCGCAGTTCGCCGAGGTCGGCATCACCGCCAACATCGTCCCGCTGGGCACCGACATCGCCACCGAGTACTACCTGCAGCGGGGCGCCGACGCCTTCTCGGCGGCCCGACCCGCCAACCCGAACCCGGTCGGCCAGGTCAGCGACCAGTGGGCCGAGTTCGCCTTCGTCGCCATCCACAACGATGCCGAGCGACCCGACATCACCGAGCTGGTCGACCAGGCCGAGGGCGCCGCCACCGACGAGGAGCGGGCCGAGCTCATGCAGCAGGCCATGGTGATCATCGTGGAGGAGGCCCTCGAAGTCCCGATCGCCTTCACCCCCCGCAACGTGGCGTGGAGCAACGAACGCATCGACGGTGAGATCGGGGCCCCTGCGGAGATCTGCGACCCGGTCGACCTCCAGGGCATCAGCCTCCGCTAGCCGGCGAGCCGGCACGGGACCATGGGCGCCTACATCGCCCGCCGCCTGCTGGGGCTGATCCCCCTGCTGCTGCTGATCAGCTTCGCCGTGTTCGCCCTGGTCCTGGCCGTCCCGGGTGACCCGGCCCGGACGATCGCGGGCGGCCTGGACGCCTCCGAGGGCCGGGTCGAGGAGATCCGGGAGGAGCTGGGGCTCGACGACTCGCTGGTCGAGCAGTATCTGCGCTGGCTGGGCGACGTCGTGTCCGGTGACCTGGGGACGTCGCTGTTCAACGGGCGCACGGTCGCCAGCGAGCTGGCCGCCCGCTTCCCGGTGACCTTGAGCCTGGCGCTGGGGGCGATCGTGTTCGCCGCCGTCGTCGGGATCCCCCTCGGCCTCCTGGCGGGCACGCGGCCCGGGTCGCTGCTCGACCGGGCTCTCGGCGTCGGCACCAGCTTCGGCATCGCCCTGCCCGACTTCTTCCTGGCCACGGCGATGGTCGTGCTCTTCGCGGTGAACCGGAACCTGCTGCCGGCGATCGGCTACGTCGACATCGCCGAGAGCCCGCTGGAGTGGGCCAGGCACCTGGTCATGCCGTGGATCGCGTTGGGCGTCGCCTCCGCCGCCTCACTGGCCCGCCAGGTGCGGGGCTCGATGATCGAGGTGCTCGACGCCGACTACATCCGCACCGCCCGAGCCAAGGGGCTGGGCGAGCGCCGGGTCCTCGGGCGCCATGCCCTGAAGAACGCCCTCACCCCCGCGATGACGGTCCTCGGCCTCCAGTTCGCCTACCTCCTGGGCGGGACGTTCATCATCGAGTCGATCTTCGCCCTGCCCGGCATCGGCACCTACATGCTGGCGGCCATCACCAGCCGCGACCTGCCGGTCATCCAGGGCGTCGTGCTGCTCGTGGCCACCATCTTCGTGTTCACCAACCTGGTGGTGGACATCCTCTACGGGTTCCTCAACCCCAAGGTCCGGGTCACGTGACCGCGGCCCTGACCCCGACGGCGCCGAACCGATGACGGCGATCCTGAACGAGGCCGAGCGCATCGGTGAGGTCAACGCCACGGCATCGGCCACCAGCTCCTGGCGGCTGCTGGCCCGGCGGTTCCGGCGCCACCGGCCCGGGATGGTGGGCCTGACCATCCTGCTGCTGGTCATAGCCCTCGCGGTGTTCGCTCCCCTGATCGCGCCGTACCCGCCGGACGAGCAGTCGTCCCTCATCAACGACCCGCCGTCGAGCGAGCACTGGTTCGGCACCGACGACCTCGGCCGGGACCTCCTCAGCCGGGTGATCTACGGGGCCCGCAACTCCCTGGTCGCCTCGGCCGGGATCGTGGCCTTCGCCGTGGCCTTCGCCCTCCCGTTGGCCCTGCTCGCCGGCTACCGGGGCGGCCGCACCGACACCGTGATCATGCGGCTGACCGACGCCGCCTTCGCCTTCCCACCGCTGGTCCTCGCGCTGGCCATCGTCTCGCTCCGGGGCAACAGCATGCTCAACGTCATCCTGGCGGTGGGCCTCGTGTTCATCCCCAGCCTGATCCGGCTGATCCGGGGCCAGGTGCTGACGGTCCGGGAGGAGACCTACATCGAGGCCGCCCGGTCGGTGGGCACGCCGTCGGCCCGCATCGCGGCGCGCCACGTCCTGCCCAACGTCGCCTCGCCGCTGATCATCCAGGTCGCGGTCAGCCTCGGCTTCGCCCTGCTGGCCGAGGCCGGTCTGAGCTTCCTGGGCGCCGGGGCCCCGCCCCCCACCCCCACGTGGGGCGGGATGCTGAAGCGCTCGTTCGACTTCGTGCTCGAAGTCCCCTGGCAGATCTTCGTCTCCGGCGGGGCCATCACCCTCACCGTGCTCGCCTACAACCTGATCGGCGACGGTCTACGGGACGCTCTCGGCCGGTCCGGCCCGGTGCCCCGCACCCCCGGGTCGCGGCCCGCCCCGATCGCGGGGCCCGACGGCGACGAGCTGCTGGAGGTCCGGGACCTGGCCGTCGAGTTCGCCCGGGGCGACGGGTGGGTCCGGGTGGTCGAGGGCGTCGACCTGACCCTGCCCGCCGGTCGCACGCTGGCCCTCGTCGGCGAGAGCGGCTGCGGAAAGACGGTCACGGCGCTGGCCCTCATGGGCCTGCTCCCCCGGCGCACGGGTCGCATCGCCACGGGGTCGATCCGCTTCGACGGTCGGGAGCTGGTCGACCTCCCCCCCGGTGCCCTACGGGCGATCCGCGGCCAGGAGATGGCCATGATCTTCCAGGAGCCGGACACCAGCCTGAACCCCGCGTTCACCGTGGGCGACCAGATCGCCGAGATGGTCCTGGTCCACCAGGGGGTCGGTCGACGGGCGGCGATGCTGGCCGCCGTCGAGGCCCTCGAGCGGGTGGAGATCCCCGACCCGGCGGCCCGGGCCCGCGCCTATCCCCACGAGCTCTCCGGCGGCATGCGCCAGCGGGCCATGATCGCCATGGCCCTGGTCTGCCAACCCCGTGTCCTGCTGGCCGACGAGCCCACCACCGCGCTGGACGTCACCATCCAGGCCCAGATCCTGGACCTGTTGGCCTCCCTGCGCGACGAACTGGGCATGGCCATGGTCTTCGTGACCCACGACCTCGGCGTCGTGGCCGAGATCGCCGACGACGTGGCCGTCATGTACGCCGGCCAGATCGTGGAACGGGCGGGCGTGGACGAGCTCTTCGCCCACCCCCGCCACCCCTACACCGAGGCGCTCATCCGGGCCCTGCCCCAGTCGGCCGCGCCCGGGGAGCGCCTGGCCACCATCCCGGGGCAGGTCCCCGACCCCGCGGCGTGGCCGGCAGGCTGCCACTTCGCCGAACGCTGCGCCCACGCCGAGGCCCGCTGCCGCACGGCGCCCGTCGAGCTCACCGGCGGCGTCCGCTGCGTCCGGGCGGACGATCTCCACCTGGTGGGCACCGCGTGACCACCCCGACGACACCGGCCACCGGGAACGCGCCCCTGCTGGCCGTGCGGGCGCTGGAGAAGCACTTCCCCGTCCGCAGCGGCGTGCTCCGGCGCGTCGTCGGTCAGGTGCGCGCCGTGGACGGCGTCGACCTCGAGATCCAGGCCGGGCAGACCCTCGGGCTGGTGGGTGAGAGCGGGTCCGGGAAGTCCACCACGGCCCGCCTGGTGGCCCGGTTGATCGCGCCGACGGGTGGCCAGGTCGTCTTCGCCGGCCAGGACCTGGCCGGCCTCTCCGGCGCGGATCTGCGCGCGGCCCGCCGCCGGATCCAGATGATCTTCCAGGACCCGTACGCCTCACTCAGCCCCCGCCTCACGGTGGCCCAGATCGTGGCCGAGCCCCTGCGCGTCCACCACCTCGACGGCGGCGGCGACCTGACGGCCCGGGTGGTCGAGCTGCTCGACCAGGTCGGCCTCGACGGCACCGTGCTCGACCGCTACCCGCATGAGTTCTCCGGCGGGCAACGACAACGCATCGCCGTCGCCCGGGCGCTGGCCCTGCGCCCTGACCTGGTGGTCTGCGACGAGCCGGTGAGCGCCCTCGACGTGTCCGTGCAGTCCCAGGTCATCAACCTGCTCGCCGACCTCCAGGCCGAGAAGGGCCTGGCCTACCTCTTCATCTCCCACGACCTGTCCGTCGTGCGCCATGTGAGCGAACGCATCGCAGTGATGTACCTCGGCCGGGTGGTCGAGGAGGGCCCGGCGGCGGCGGTCCACGACGCCCCGACCCATCCCTACACCGAGGCGTTGGTCTCGGCCGTGCCGGTGCCCGACCCGGTGCGCCAGCGGGCCCGTCGTCGCATCGTCCTCCAGGGCGACGTGCCCAGCCCGCTCACGCCTCCGGCGGGCTGCCACTTCCACCCCCGCTGCCCCCACGCCATGGACGTCTGCCGGTCGGTGGACCCGCCCGCCCACGAGCTGCCCGATGGTGGCCGGGTCCACTGCCACCTGCACACCGAGGGCCCCCGCCTGGCCGGCGCCCCGGTCCGAGATCTCGAAGCGCGACGACAACGGGAGGTAGCGCAGTGAGAGCACAGACACACACACGACGATGGGGACGGTGGCTGCTGGGATTGGCCGTCGTGGCCCTCCTGGCCGCCGGCTGCGGGGACGACGACGGGGGTGACGACGCCGCGTCCGACGACACCGAGGCGCCCGAGGGCACGACGGCGGACACCACCGCCGACACCACCACGACCACGGTCGCCGTCCTCGGCCCCGGCGAAGCCGAATGTGGTCCGACCACCCCCGGATGCACGGGCTCGGTCACGCCGGCCGAGGGCCTGACCGACGGTCAGGAGATCTCCATCGAGGCCACTGGGTTCGACCCGAACCTGGACCTCGGGATCACCCAGTGCATCGCGGAGGCCGATCCGGACAACGGGGTGGAGACCACCGGTGCCGAGCACTGCAACCTGCGGGCCATCGCCACCGTCACCTCCGACGCCGACGGAGCGGTGTCGACGACCTACGCGGTGTCCGCCGGTCAGACCATGATCGACAACACCGAGGGCGGGTACACCTGCGACGCCACCCACGACTGCGTCGTCTCGGTGGGTGAGCTCGTCCCCGACCCCGACGCCCAGCGGGTGACGTTCCTGCTCACCTTCGCGTAGCCCGCGCCTTCGTTCTGGCGCCTGATCTCCCGGCCCCGCCCGGGAAATCGGGCGCCAGAACGAACGGGTTACCCTCCGCCGGGTGATCCGGCGGCTGGTGGTGGTGGGCCTGGTCGCGGGGGTCGTGGCGTCGTGCGCCGGCGCGGGCCGGCCGACGCTGAGCGACGACACCGTGCCCCAGCCCCGCTGTTCGGCCGACGGCATGCAGCCGGACCCACTGGACAGCGACGGGATGCCCTCGGCCGTCGCCGCCCGACGCCAGGCCTTGATCGACGCCGCCCTGGCCTGCGACTACCGGGCCCTGAGCCGCCTGGCCCGGGAGAACGGTGTGGACCTGCGCTACGAGGGCGAGCCGATGCCCGTGTCCCAGTGGCGCGAGCGGGAGCACGACGGCATCCCCATCCTGCGCCCGCTCGCCGGGTTGTTGACCCTGCCCCACACCCGGGACGAAGTGGACGGCGCCCAGCGCTTCACCTGGCCCACCGCGGTCGACTGGCCCGTCGCCGACGCCGCCGACCGTCAGGAGCGGGCGGCGCTGCGTGAGGTGGTGGGCGAGGCCGGCATCTTCGGTTGGACCGAGGCCGGGGGGTACGTCGGCTGGCGCACCTCGATCAACGCCGACGGCACCTGGTCCCGCTTCTGGTACGGCCCCGTCGACGGCGAGTACGACTGAGCCGACGTCCCGGCAGCCCCCTCAGCCCGGGCCCGGCGGTGCCGATGGGAACGGTGATGCCGCCGAAGCACCGCATCGGCCCCTGGATGGGGGCGATGGCCCTCGTCGCCCTGTTGGCCGTAGGCGCGGTCACGTTCTGGCCGTCGTCGGACCCGGCGCCCGTCGAGCCGGCGCCCGCGCTCGTCGGCAACGAGACGCGGCCGACCATTCCGGCGCCGGAGGTGTCCCGCGGCCGCTGCGGGGTGGTGACCTATACGCCGCCCACGGCGTCGGAGGCCCACCAGGCCGACCTCTGCCGACCGAGCGGGGACTCGCCCCGCGGCGCGGTCGTCCTCGTCCACGGCGGCGGGGGCTACAGCGGTGACCGGTCCACCATGGTGGAGTGGTCGGACTGGTATCGGGACCAGGGCTTCGTGACCCTCTCGATCGACTACACGCTGATGGGTGACGGCTCACCCGAGCCGGTCTACCCCCGGCCCGAACAGGACATGAAGGCTGCCGTGCAGTGGACCCGACTGCAGGCGGGTGCCCTCGGTTACGACCCCCAGCGGATCCTGCTCCACGGCAGCTCGGCCGGGGCCCGCCTCGCGGCCCAGGCCTACGTGACCCCCGGCGACCCGTGGTTCGCCGGGCCCGACCTGTGGCCGGACGTGACCGACGACGTTGCCGGCTTCATCGGGTTCTACGGCTACTACGACGGCGACACCCTCTTGGCCGGTCGCTACTACGGCGGCCTCCCCAACTCGGCGGTCCCCGCGGTCCTCGAGCACTGGGAGCACGCGGACTCCGTGGCCCAGGCGGCCAACGCCCCCGGCCCGGCGCTGCTGTTCCACGGCGACGTGGACGGGCTCATCACCGTGGCCCAGACCGAGCGCTTCGGCGCCGCCCTGGCCGAGGTCGGTACCGACGTCACCGCCTTCATCGTCACCGACGGCGACCACGCCTTCGACGGCCTCGCCGGCGACCTCACCACCGACACCGGCGACGACGCCGCGGCCGAGATCGAGGCCTGGCTGGCCGAGCGCTTTCCGGCGTAGCCCAGCCCCCGCGGCGTCAGCCGCGCGGTAGACCGAGGAGGCGTTCGGCGAGGATCGTCTTCTGGACCTCGCTGGTGCCGCCGGCGATGGAGGCGGCTTGGGACCAGAGCCACTGCTGGGGCCATGGCCCGTCGTCGATCGGCGCGGCCTCCCCGACCACCCGCAGGGCGATGGTCGAGAGGTGCTGGGTCATGTCGGTCCACGCCAGCTTCACCAGGCTCGACTCCGGCCCGGGCGCGATGCCCCGCCCGAGGCGGGAGAGGGTCTGCCAGTTGTGCAGCCGGAGCAGGCGCAACAGCACGAAGGCCTGGGCCAGGCCGTCGGCCACCTCGATGTCGTCGAGGCGGCCCGTTCGGTGGGCCAGGTCGTAGAGCTCGGCCAGGTAGGTCTCGTGGACGACCTGCTCCTTGAAGGGGAAGGCCGTGCCCCGCTCGTGGGCCAGGGTGGTGTTGGCCACGGCCCAGCCCTGGTGGAGACCGCCGACCAGGTGGTCGGTGGGCACGAAGACCTCGTCGAGGAAGACCTCGTTGAACTCGGCCGCCCCCGTGATCTGGACCAGCGGACGGATCTCGATGCCGGGCGCCCCCATGTCGACCACCAGGTACGAGATGCCCCGGTGGCGGGGCGCGTCCGGATCGGTACGGACCAACGCGATGCCCCAGCGGGCGAACCCGGCGTAGGAGGTCCAGACCTTCTGGCCGCTGACCAGCCAGCCGCCCTCGGTGGGGACGCCTCGGGTGGTGAGCGAGGCCAGGTCCGAGCCGGCGTCGGGCTCGCTGAAGAGCTGGCACCAGAGCTCGCTGGCATCGAGGATCGAGGGCAGCCACCGGGCCTTCTGCTCGTCGGTGCCGTGGGCCAGCAGCGTCGGTCCCGCCAGGTTGATGCCCACCCGGTTGACGGGCTGGGGGGCGCGGGCCCGGGCGTACTCCATGTTGAACAGGGCGACCTGGACCGGGGTGGCATCCCGACCGCCGTAGGCCAGGGGCCACTGGATCCCGACCCAGCGGTCGGCAGCCAGCCGGGCCTGCCAACCCCGCCCCCAGGCGACCTCCTCGGCGGGGTCGGCGAAGGCGGGGGGCGCCTCGAGATGCTCGGCCAGCCAGGCCCGCACCTCCACGGCGAAGGCCTGCTCGGCGTCGGTGAAGGCGAGGTCCATCGGCTCAGAGGTCCCAGAAGCGCTGTCGGCCGGCCGCGGTGAGGGCGTCGAGGAACGCCGCCTCGTCCTCGGCGGTGAAGGGCCGGTAGGCGACCTCACCCCGCTCCCGGTGCCACACGGGGTCATCCCCCACCCGGTCGGCGCGGAACTTCTGGACCGCGAGGTCCCGCTTGAGGATCTTGTTGGTCCCCGTGGTCGGGATGTCCGCGGCGACGCGGACATAGCGGGGGCGCCACTTGGGCCCGAGGTCGCGCTGGGCGTCGATCCAGGCACCGAGCTCGACAGGGTCGAGGGTGGCCCCGTCCCGGACCACGACGGTGGCCATCACCTGGTCCCCGGCCGACAGGTCGGGAACGCCGTAGACCGCGGCCACCACCACGTCGGGGTGACGGGCCAGGGCGGCCTCGACCGGCCCGGCGGGGAAGTTCTCGCCGTCGACCCGGATCCAGTCCGCGTTGCGCCCGGCGAAGTAGAGGAAGCGGTCCTCGTCGAGGTAGCCGAGGTCGCCACTCCAGTACCAACCGTTGCGGGTGGTGCGCTGATTGGCCTCATCGTTGTTGTAGTAGCCCTCGAACGGGCCGCGGCCGGCGGTGTTGACGATCTCGCCGACGCAGTCCTGCGGGTTGAGGAGACGACCGTCGGCGTCGAGACGGGCGGCCGGCTTGGGGTGGCCGTCCTCGTCGACCACCTGGACCGCCTCACCCGCTCGCCCGAGGGCGGCGGCGGGCATGCCGTCCACGCGGTTGACGGCCACCCCACCCTCGGTGGCCCCGAAGGCGTCGATGACCCGGACACCGAAGCGGCGAGAGAACCGGTCGACGACGTCGGGCGCCCCTTCGTTGCCGAAGGCCACCCGCAGCGGGTTGACAGCGTCGTCGGGCTGCTCGGGTGAAGCCACCAGATAGCTCAGGGGCTTGCCGGTGTAGTTGAACCAGGTGGCGCCGTACCGGCGGATGTCCGGTAGCCACTGGCTGACGCTGAACCTGCGGGCCAGTCCCACCGAGGCCCCGACCACGATGCTCGGCGCCCAGCCGACCATGACCGAGTTGGAGTGGAACAGCGGCATGCACACGTAGCCGACGTCGTCGGAGCCGATGCCCATGAGGATCCGCATGCGGTTGCCGGTCACGAGAAGGCGACGCTGCGTGCAGATGACCGCCTTGGGGGCGGCGGAGGTGCCCGAGGTGAAGATCAACGCCCACTGGGTGTCAGGGCCAGGCTCGAGACCCGTGTCCTCCGCGGCGGCGGGCAGCGCCGCGTCCAACTCGTCACCGGCCCGGAGCACGGGCATGGCGAGGTCACCCCGGATCGGGTCGAGGTCGACGTCGTGGGCTGCCTCGGTGAGCAGGAGGCCCACGTCCGCGTGGTGGATGTCACGCAGGAGGTGCTCGCCCTGGCGGGTCGGGTTGAGCCCTACGACCGTCGCCCCGACCAGCGCCGCCCCGGCGAAGGCGAAGAGGTACTCGGGGATGTTGTCGGCCAGCACCCCGACGTGCGGCGGTCCGTCGGCCGGCAATCGTTCGGCGAACAGGGCGGCGTACCGCCGGGCCTCGGCGTACACCTCGCCGTGGGTCCAGGTGCGGTCGTGGGTGTGCAACGCCGGTCGTCCCGCGACCTGTGGATCGGTTCCGTTGCGCCGGATGAGCTCCGCCGCGTCGGCCGCCACCAGAGGCGCCTCCCCCGGCGCCGGCACTCCCATGGGCCAGGACCGTACGCGGTCGGCCGCGCCGACCGCGTACGGTCGGCGGGCGTGGACGTGGTGGGGGGGCCGGGGCGGCCAGCGGAGGGCCGCGAGTTGCGGGCCCGGGGCGTGGAGACGATGCACCGCCTGCTCAGCGCCGGGATCACCGTCTTCGGACGGCGGGGCCTGCACGCCGCCCGGGTGGACGACATCGTCAAGGCGGCCGAGACCTCCCACGGCACCTTCTACCGCTACTTTGCCAGCAAGGAGGACCTCTTCCGGGCGCTCACCACCGACGTGGCCGACCGGCTTGGCGACCTGGCCGACTCGCTGGGCCCCCTCCGCCCCGGGCCCGACGGGGAGGCGACGTTGCGGGCCTGGGTGGCGCGCTTCCGGGAGGTCTACGACCAGTACGGCCCGGTCATCCAGACCTGGACCGAGGCCGAACAGGACGAGACCCCCGAGGGCCGCCTCGGCACCGACGTCCTCGCCCAGTTCGTCGCCCGCCTGGCCGAGCGCATCCGGGCCGCCGACGTCGACGGCGTCGACCCTGACGTGGCCGCCGTGGCCCTGGTCGCCATGATCGAGCGGGTCACCTACTACACCGCCACCCGCCTGGTGCCCGCCGACGGCGACGACGTCACCGACGTGCTCGCCGCGGCCGCCCAACGCAGCCTGTTCGGTCCTACCTGACACGCGCGTCAGTACGGTCCCGAGTGCGGTGTAAGGTCCCGCCGCACGCAAGGTTCGAACCGGGGGGACAACCGTGAACCGTCGACGCTTCGCCGCATGCCTGGTCCTGATGACGCTCCTCGCGGCCGCCTGCAGCAACGCCTCCGACGACGCCGAGGAGTCCTCGAGCGGCGACACCGCCACCGACGGCGGGGCCCTGACCTACGCCGAGGTCCTCGAGCTGCCCATCGACGAGAACGTGCCCGTGGAGGCACCCGGGGTGGATGACACCACCATCCGAGTGGGTGGCGTGGCCTCCACGACGAACCCCATCGGCGGGAAGGAGGGCGAGTCCTTCGAGGGCGTCCGGGCCTACTTCGAGTACATCAACTCCCAGGGCGGCGTCTACGGCCGGGACCTCGAACTGGTGGCCGAGGAGGACGACAACACCGGCTTCGAGAACACCCAGGACATCCAGAGCCTGCTGACCCAGGACCTCTTCGCCGTCCTGCCCGTCGCCACCCTCGACTTCTCCGGCGCCGAGCTCCTGGTCGACGCCGGCATGCCCACCTTCGGCTGGAACATCAACGAGGAGTACGCCCTGGGCGACAACCTCTTCGGCATGCGGGGCTACCTGTGCTTCACCTGCGCCCAGCCCCTGCTGCCCTGGCTGGCCCAGGAGACCGGGTCGACGACCATCGGTGTCCTGGCCTATGACGTGCCCCAGTCCTCGAGCTGCGCCGAGGGCATCCAGAACAGCTTCGACACCTACTCGACCACCGCCGAGGTCGGCTTCCTGGACGCCAGCCTCCCCTACGGCATCCCGGACCTCAGCGCCCAGGTCCGCGACATGAAAGCGGCCGGGGTCGACATGGTGGCCACCTGCATGGACTTCAACGGGGCCGTCACCATCCAGCAGGAGATGCGCCGCCAGCAGCTGGACGCGATCCAGTACATGCCGAACGCCTACGACTACGACTTCCTCGAGGAGAACGGTGACCTCTTCGAGGGCGCGTACGTGCTCACCCAGTTCGTGCCCTTCGAGGACGAGGACCCACCCGACGCGCTCCTCACCTACGGGGACTGGATCGAGAACACCGGCGGCACCCTCGGTGAGCTCAGCCTGGCCGGCTGGATCTCCGCTGACATGTTCGTCACCGGCCTGCGGGCCGCCGGTCCCGAGTTCAGCCAGCAGGGCGTGATCGACGGCCTCAACCAGCTGACCGACTACAACGCCGAGGGCATCATCCCCCCGCTGGACTGGACGGTCGAGCACACGGGGGATTCCGGCCGGTCGTGCGCCGCCCTCTCGATCATCGAGGGTGGCGAGTTCGTGCCGCAGTTCGGCGAGCCGGGCGAGCCGTTCATCTGCTTCGACAACAACGCCACCGAGCTGCCCGAACAGCCCGAGGTCTCCGCCTGAGCCGGGGCCGCGGCGGACCTCCGGCCCCCAGCCCGTGACCGACGTCCTCAACGCCGTCATCGGCGGCGCACCCATCGGGTGCGTGTTCGCCCTCCTGGCCGTGGGCCTCGTCCTCACCTACCGGACGGCCGGGGTCTTCAACCTGGCCTTCGGGGCCCAGGCCTTCGTCTCCGCCGCCGTCTACTACGACACCCGGGTCCGTCACGAGTGGCCCATCTGGGCCGCCCTCGTGCTGTCCGTCTTCGTGGTCGCCCCCCTCCTGGGGTATCTCCTCGACCGGGCCCTGTTCCGCCACCTGCGCACGGCGAGCTCCATCGCCAAGCTGGTCACGACCCTGGGTCTGCTCGTGGCCATCCCCGAGATCACCAAGCTCTGGTTCGGCGGTGGAGCCTCCTTCGGCGTGAAGGGCATCTGGCCCACCACCGACGAGATCGGGGGCCCCACCATCTACCGGTGGAGCGACTACGCCGTTGACGGCAACCAGGTGGCCACCGTGCTGGTGACCCTGGTCGCGGTGGCCGCCCTGACGGCCATGTTCCGGTGGTCCCAGCTCGGCCTGCGGATGCGGGCCACCGTCGAGAGCCCCCGGATGACCGAGCTGGCCGGCATCAACGCCGACCGCATCAGCACCGTCGCCTGGATGCTCTCCAGCCTCTTCGCGGGCCTGGCCGGGGTGCTCCTGGCCCCCCTGTTCTCGCAGGTCAACAACGAGAACTTCCTCTTCCTCCTCATCGCCGCAATGGCCGCGGCGGCGTTCGGGAGCCTCCAGTCGATCCCGATGACGCTTGTCGGCGGCATCGCCCTCGGCATCGGCTACCAGCTCCTCTACACGTGGCTCCCGGCGGGCAGCATCCTGTCCCAAGGCCTACGCCCGGCCCTGCCCTTCGGCGCCCTGTTCCTGCTCCTGCTCTTCTGGCCCGGTCTGCGCAACCGCCGGGAGGCCGCCGACCCGCTCGCGGGCGTCGACCCCCCACCCCCGGCCCCCGCCAGCACCCTGCGGACCCGGACCATGACGATCGCCACCCGGGTCTTGGGCGTCGGGGTCTTCGTGTTCATCAGCGCCGGCGTGGCGTGGTTCTTCGACGACTTCTGGGTGCTGCTCTTCGTCACCGGCATCGTCTACGCCGTCATCTTCTGCTCGATCACCGTCATCACCGGGATGGCGGGCCTGCTGTCACTGTCCCAGGCCGCCTTCGCCGGCATCGGGGCCTTCACCACCGCCCAACTGGTCGACCGCTTCGACCTGCAGGTCCTGCTGGCCATCCTCATCGGGGCCGCCCTGGCCGCGCTGGTGGGGGGCATCTTCGCCCTGCCCGTCCTGCGCCTGGAGGGCCTCTACCTCGCCCTGGCCACGTTGGCCTTCGCGGCCATGTTCCAGTTCGTGATCCTCCCCCAGGACTGGGCCGGCGGGCAGAACCTGCAGATCCCCCGGCCGATCATCGGCCCCATCGACTTCTCCAGCACCCGCGCCTACTACTTCCTCTGCCTGGCGTTCCTCGGCCTGGTCAGCGGCGCCGTTCTCCTCATCAAGCGGGGCACGGTCGGTCGCTACCTCGACGCCCTCCGGGGCAGCGAGATCGCCGCCGTCTCGATCGGGATCGACCCCCGCCGCGCCCGGGTCACCGCCTTCGGCCTCTCCGCCGGCATCGCGGGCCTGGGCGGCGGCCTCTTGGCGGTGCTCGACGGCCGACTCAACCTGCTCAACTACAACTTCATCCAAGGTCTCGTGTGGGTGGTGCTGGTGGTGACCCTGGGGCCCCGCGCCATCCAGGCGGCCATCACCGCGGGGATCATGTTCAAGCTCTTCCCGGAGATCATCTCGCGGATCGACATCTCCGCCCTGCCCGACACCTTCAACCCGGCCCAGAACCCCCAGGCCCTGGCCTTCGCCCTCTTCGGCCTCGGGGCCCTGACCTACGCCAAGCACCCCGAGGGGATCATCGAGTACCAGACGGCCAAGTCCCTGGCCTTCGTCAACCGACGGATCCTGCGGCGCCCCGACCCGAGCGACGACCGGCCGGACGAGTCCGACGATGTCGCCCCGGCGAACGCGGAGGCCATCCCATGAGCACCCTGCTCGAGGCCGAGGGCATCACCAAGCGCTTCGCCGGGATCACCGCCCTCGACGGGGCGTCCCTGCGGGTGGACGAGGGGGAGATCGTCGGCCTCATCGGGCCCAACGGGGCCGGTAAGACCACCCTGTTCGACTGCATCTACGGCTATCTGCGCCCCGACGCCGGCCGGGTCACGTTCTGCGGCGAGAACCTGATCGGCCGCCGGGTCCACACGCGGGCCCGTCTGGGGATCGGCCGCACCTTCCAGCGCATCGAGCTGTTCACCGGCACGACCGTCCGGGACCACCTCCTGGTGGCCGAGCGGGCCCGGCACGGCACCGGCGGACTCTGGCGGGACCTGCGGGGCAAGGGCGGCCCCACCCCCGACGAGCGGGCGCGGGTCGGCGAGGTCCTCGAGCTGCTCGGGCTGTCCGCCCTGGCCGATCGACCCGTGGAAGCCCTGAGCCTCGGCCGGGCCCGGCTCGTCGAGCTCGGCCGGGCCCTGATGATCGAGCCGCGACTCCTCCTCCTGGACGAGCCCTCCAGCGGGCTCGACGGTGACGAGACGGCGGCGATGGGCGACGTCCTCACCCAGGTCAGCCAGGAGCGGGAGGTCGCCGTCCTCCTGGTGGAGCACGACGTCGAGCTGGTCCGGTCGGTGACCAGTCGCCTGTACGTCCTGGACTTCGGGACCCTCATCGCCGACGGCACCACCGAGGCCGTCCTGGGTGACGAGGCCGTGCGCAGGGCGTATCTGGGGAGCACGCGATGACCGCGGCCGCCCGGCCCGCGCCCATCCTCGACCTCGACGGCGTCGACGCCGCCTACGGCCCGTTCCGCGCCCTGTTCGACGTGTCCCTGGCGGTCCCCGACGGCGGGGCGGTCGCCCTTCTCGGCCCCAACGGCTCGGGCAAGACGACACTGGCCCGGGTGGCCTCCGGGCTCCTGGCTCCCACCCGCGGGACGCTTCGGGTCGCCGGGGAGGACCTGACGGGGCAATCCACCCACGTCGTCGCCCGGCGAGGGGTCCTGCACGCCCCCGAGGGTCGGTCGGTGTTCGGCAGCCTCACGGTGGAGGAGAACCTCGTGCTGGGCGTCGGCGGTGTGGCCGAGAAGGGCGAGATCGGCCTCGGACTCGAGCGGGCCTTCGAGCTGTTCCCCCGCCTCGGCGAGCGCCGGGCCCAGCAGGCCGGCACGCTCTCCGGCGGAGAGCAGCGCATGCTCTCGCTGGCCCGGGTCATGGCCCGCCCGCCGCGCCTGCTGATCGTCGACGAGCTCTCCCTGGGCCTGGCCCCCATCGTGGTCGAGGAGGTCTACGCCACCCTGGCCCGGATCAAGGCCGCGGGCACGGCCCTGCTGATCATCGAGCAGCACGTCCACCACGCCCTCGAGATCGCCGACGAGGCGGCCATCCTGCACCAGGGCCGAGTCGCCTTCCACGGCCCCGCCCAAGGCCTGGCCGACCGCGCCGACCTCCTCAGCGGCGGCCTCGACACCTGAGCGGAGGGCCCGCCCCCGAACCGGCTATCCCGCCGTCGCTCGGTCTCGCTCGCGCCGCTTCAGCGCCTTGCGGATCTTCCGTCGCTCCCGTCGGGTGAGGGGGGCCGGCGCGACGGGCGCCCCGGTCAGCCACGAGTGGGCGGCCTCGGCGTCGGGCGCTCGCGGCGGGGGCACCACCGCCGGTCCGCGCCCGGTGCGACCCCGGTAGCGAGCGAGGTCGGCCACACCGGCGGGCCGAGGCGGGGCCGGCGCCACCCGAGCCCCGGCGGGCAGAGGCTCGGCGCTCACGATCCGACCGGGGTGAGCGGTCGCGCGACGCGCTGGCTGAGCCGCGCCAGGATCTCCCGCGTGACCTCCCAGTAGTCCGAGGCCAGGCCCGCCGCGTTGCGGGCGAAGGTCTCCTCCCCCGGCGGGTTGTCGCACCAGGGGGCTGCGTCCTGGGAGGCGAGGAAGTACTCCGAGGCGACCACCCCGTGGGCCCGCATGTGGCGGGCCGCCTTGCGGGCCTCCCGGATGGGGGTGGGGAAGACCGGGGCGACGCCGTCCAGCAGGTACTCCAACTGAGCCCGCGTGTCGCGCAGCAGGCGCCGCTCCGCGACGCCGAAGCCGAAGAGCACGATGCCCAGCAACTCCAGGTCGGTGTTGAGGCCCTGGTCGGCCAGGGCCCGACGGCGCCCGTCGACCCGCCCGAGGCCGTCGATGCTGGCCTGGTCGAAGCGCACCGGGCAGCAGAGGAAGCGGGACGAGGCCAACGCCAGGTCCAGGAGAGCCGCCGTCGAGGGCGGCGTGTCGAAGACGACGAGGTCGTAGCCCTCGGCCACAGCCGCAAGGGCATCCCGTGGTCCGCTCAGGCCGTCGAGGCCCTCGGTGTGGAGCCGTCGAGTGAGGCCCTCGGCCAGGCGATCGGTCCACGGCCCGGCGGCGAGGACGTCGAGGCCGTCACGGTCCCCCGACACCGGGGCCAGCGGCGCCCCTTCGAGCAGCGCCCGGTAGACCGACTCCCCACCGTCGCCCAGGCGAGCCTGCTGGTAGCCCAGGTCCTGGCCCAGGTTGCCCTGGCCGTCCAGGTCCACGGCGAGGCACCGCCAGCCCATCGCGGCCGCGGTGGCCGCCAGGCCGGCGGCCATCGAGGACTTGCCGACCCCGCCCTTGCCGTTGCACACCGCAACACCCCGGTCGAGGATCATGCGGCGGTCGTCCCGTGCACTCGGATCCGGCCGATGCCAGTCGCCGTCCCCTGCCCTCGCTCTAGGTCCACGCCGGTTCCCGTCCGCCGACTCAGTCGGTGACGGAGCGTCACCAGATCGACCACTGATGGTCGCACGCCCGACGAGGGGAGGCAAACGCCGGGTCCGGCGAGGCGGGTCGCCGGCCCGGTCATCGCCCCGCCACCGCCCGGAGCTCGATCCGGCCCTCGTCGGGGTGGACGGCCACGAGCTCCACCTCGGCCTCCTCGCCAGCGGTCAGGCCATCGCCCCTCGCCCGGGCCAACACCGCCGGGTCGCGGAACTGGACCCGCACGTCGTCCTTGTCCACCTCGGTGACGACCACGGCGAAGCGTTGGCCGACCCGGTCCCGCAGGATCATCGCCTCGGTGAAGTCGACACAGGCACGGTCGAGAGCCGACTGGCGCCGGGCCCCGTCCTCCAGAGCCTCGGGGAGGAGACCCAGGGCCTCCACCGCCCACCCGGCCGGAGGCCGTCCCCCGCACGCGGCCAGGACGAGTTCGTTGGCGAACCGGTCGCCCAGCCGCCGGAGCGGGGCGGTGACATGGGCGTACGGCGCCCCGATGGCGGCCTGCTCGGTGAGCTCGGGCCGCTCCCCCGCGAAGCCGACGTACCCCGCACCCCGGAAGAGGCGAGCCGACTGGGTGATCAGCGCCGCATGCGTCGGCTGCGAGGGGTCCAGACCGGCCAGGATGGACGCGTAGTCGCCGGTCTTCTTGGGCCAGGCGACACCGAGGCCCCGGGCACAACGGGCCAGGGCCCGCACCACGAAGGCCGGCGGTGGGGGCAGCGTGCGCAGGAGGCCGGTGCCCGCGTCGAGCATGAGCTCGGCGGCGACCATCCCGGTCAGGAGGGAGATCTGCTCGTTCCACTGCTCGATCCGCAGTGGGGCCTCGAAGACCACGTCGTAGCCACCGTGGCGCTGGACCACCTCCTGGTTGGGCAGGTGCAGGCTGATGCCGCCCCGCTCGGTCTGGCGGGCAATGCGTCGCTCCCCCACCGTGCGCAGCTCGCCCAGGGCAGGGTGGCCGCCACCGCCGGCCAGGCGCTGGCCGTCCTCGTACCCGAGCTGGGCCCGGCTCCGGACGACCGCCCGCTCGACCCGCCGGTCGGTCACCTCAGCCCGGTCGTCGAGGTCGATGGTCCACAGGACCGCCGGCCGATCCCCGTCGGGCAGGAGGCTGCCCGCGGCCTCGCTCAAGGGCGCCGGGTGCAGCGGCGAACGGTGGTCGGGGCTGTACATCGTGACGACCCGCCGCCAGGCCTCCTGGTCGACCAGGTCGCCGGGATCGACGAAGGCGGCGATGTCGGCGATCGCGTAGCTGACCCGGTGGCCGTCGGCCCGGGCCTCGATGTGCAGGGCCTGGTCCAGGTCCCGGCTGCCCACCGGGTCGATGGTGACCAGCTCGAGCTCCCGACGGTCCACCCGGTCCGCTGACCAGGCCCGCCGGGCGGCCTCGGCTGCGGCAGCTTCGACCGCGGCCGGCACGGCCTCGGGGACCTCCAGGCGCTCCCGGATGGCGGCGAAGCCCGCCCGGAACTCCTCAGTGGCGGGGACGCGCACCCGGGGCAACGGCACGAGCAGCGACCGTAGCGACCCGGGCCAGCCCTCCTCGGTGTCCTGAGCGCTTGCTGACGCCGGTGTCAGGCACCCCGTAGGCTCGACCCGTATGGCGGACCGGACCTGGACGACGGGCATGCCCAAGAGCCAGGCCCACGGCCTGCTCCCCGATCCCGATCCCCGGGCGATCCGCTACACCGTCATCTCGGTGGATGACCACCTGGTCGAGCCCCCTGGCATGTTCGAGGAGCGCCTGCCCACGGCGTTCCAGGGCCTCGCCCCCAGGGTCGTGGAGACCGAGGAGGGCCACGAGGTCTGGGAGTTCGACGGGCAGATCTTCCTCCAGGTCGGCCTCAACGCCGTGGTGGGCCGGCCGCGGGAGGACTGGAAGGTCGAGCCCACCCGCTTCGAGGACATGCGCCCCGGCTGCTGGGACATCGACGCCCGGGTCGAGGACATGGACATCAACGGGGTCTGGGCCGCGCTGAACTTCCCGTCTCAGATCACCGGCTTCTGCGGACGGGTCTTCAGCCAATGCTCGGACCCCGAGTTGGGCTTGGCGGTCACCCGGGCCTGGAACGACTGGTTCCACGACGAGTGGTGGCAGCCCCACCCTGAACGCAACATCCCGATGGGCATCACGTTCCTGGCCGATGCCGGGGCCGGGGCGGCGGAGATCCGGCGCAACGCCGACCGGGGCTTCCGGGCCGTGACCCTGCCCGAGCAGCCCCACCGCATCGGCCTACCCCCGATCTTCGACCCCCACTGGGACCCGATCATCGAGGCCTGCGCCGAGACCGGCACCGTCGTCTGCCTGCACGTGGCCTCGTGCGGCATCGTCGACATGCCCAAGGGGGCGCCCTCCATCCAGCTCGGGGCCACGCTCTTCGGTCAGCTCGCCCTGGGCGCCTGCGCCGAGTGGCTGTGGTCCGGCTACCCCGTGCGCTTCCCCGACCTGCAGATCGCCATGTCCGAGGGCGGCATCGGCTGGGTGGCCATGCTCATCGACCGCCTGGACAACATGCTCGAGCGCTCCGGCTACGGGCGGGACTTCACGGGGTCGTTCGGCATGCCGAGCGACCTCCGGCCGAGCGACGTCCTGCGCCGCAACTTCACCTTCTGCACGATCGACGACCCGGGGACGATCAGCACCCGGGACATCATCGGCGTCGAGAACATCTGCTTCGAGACCGACTACCCCCACGGCGACGGCACCTGGCCCGACACCCAGGCCGTCATCGAGAAGGCCTACGGCGGGATCCTGACCGAGGCCGAGATCGCGGCCATCACCCACGAGAACGCCGCCCGGGTCTTCCGGCACCCGCTCCCCCCGCCGGACAGCCCCCACGCCGCCGGGCTCCGGAGCGCCTGATGCGCGAGCACCGCTACACGATCGACATGCCCCACTCGGCGGCGCGGCTGTGGGCCCTGTTCCAGGACTACGACCGCTGGACCGACTACGCCCCGATGGTGCTCGAGGTCGAGGTGGTCCACCCCGGTGACCAGCACGGCAACGGCCTCCTACGCCGGGTCATCTACCCGATGCCGTTGGGCCGCAGGGGCGCCGCCCTGGAGTTGGTGACCGACGTGGCCAAGGAGCGGGGCTACACGTTCACCATGCTCAGCGCCACGCCGGGCAACGACCAGACGGGCAAGGTCCGGCTCGAGCCGCTGGGCCCCAACCAGACCCGCTTCCACTTCGAGGAGCGCTGCAACCTCACGAAGGCCCCCTGGAAGTGGTTCGAGGGCCGGATCTACCGCTTCATCAACAAGAAGAACGAGGAGAGCATGCGGGCCGCCTCCCAGTGGCTCACCGACCACCCCGAGTACCGCTCGGACCTGGTGGGCCCGTGACCGGCCTGCCGGCGACGATGCCGGCCGCCGTCTACCGGGAGAAGGGGCGGCTCGAGGTGACCGAGGTCGAGACCCCGGCCGTCGGCCCCCACGACGTCCTGCTCGAGGTCTCCCACTGCGGGGTCTGCGGCAGCGACATCCACTTCGTGCTGGAGGGGTGGGGCACGCCGGACGCCATCGAGGGTCACGAGTACACGGGGGTGGTGGCCGCGGTCGGGCGCGAGGTCACCCGGTGGACCGTGGGCCAGCCCGTCGTGGCCGGGCCTTCCCGGCGCTGCGGCGAGTGCGAGCCCTGCCGCCTCGGGCGACCGTCGCTCTGCCTCGCCCGGGAAGACGTCGGCACCGGCGGCTACCAGGGGGCCTTCGCCCGCTACTCCCTCACCCACGAGGACGAGGTCCTGGCCCTGCCCGACGGCCTCACCCTGCGCCAGGCCGCGCTCGCCGAGCCCCTCGCCGTCGCCCTGCACGGCATCACCCAGGCCCGGGTCGAGCCTCACCACCGGGTGGTCGTCTTCGGCGCCGGTCCCATAGGGGCGCTGACCACCGCCGCGCTCGTGGCGAAGGGGATCACCGACGTCACCGTGGTCGAGCCCGCCGTCTCCCGTCAGGCGCTGGCCACCGCCGTCGGGGCCGCCCGGGTGGTCACCCCTGAGCAACTGGGCGAGCCGGGCTGGCATCCGGGCCACATCGTCGACGAGCCCTTCGACCGGGCCCTGGAGTGCTCCGGCAGCCGGGCCGCCATGGAGCAGGCCCTCGGCCAGCTCGGGCGGATGGGGCGGCTGGTCCTCGTCGGCGCCGGGATCAACGCCCCCCGCTTCGACGCCAACCGCATCATGCTCAACGAGCTGGAGATCACCGGGGCCTTCGTCTACGACGCGACCGGCTTCGAGGACGCCCTCGCCCTGCTCCCCCGGCTACCCCTCGGCCACCTGGTCGAGCCCGTCGATGTGAGCCTCGACGGCCTGTTCGACGCCATGGAACGCCTGGCCGCCGGCGAGCTGGCGGGCAAGGTGATGGTCAACCCTGGAGGAAGAGATGAGTGACAGCCCGCGGGAGACCCGGCCGCCCCGGTTCAACCACGTCGCCATGAGCGTGCCCGCCGACCTGCTCGGCGCCGACGGCCGGGCCGAGATCCTCGCCTTCTGGGGCGGCGTGTTCGGCTTCGAGGAGCTGCCGTCTGAGACCAAGGACCGCGAGGTGCTGGTGCTCTCGGCCTACGACTGGGAGCAGTTCGTCTTCCTCATCGCCGATGACGAGCCCATGACCTGTCCCCGTCTCGACCACTTCGGGATGTCCGTCGGCTCGCTGGAGGAGCTGGAGGGGTTCCTGGCCAAAGCCAAGGCGTTCGCCCAGACCGACGACCGGGTCGACATCATCGACCACAAGGCCGAGGGGCACGGCGACGCCCTCACGCTGCACAGCTTCTACGTGCGCTACCTGCTGCCGATGATGATCGAGATCCAGTTCTTCGACTGGGACCCGGCCGTGGCCGCCCTCAACCCGGGCAACCCGGTGAGCCCGCGATGACCCACCCGACTCGCTTCGGGGCCTTCGTGCCCCAGGGCTGGAAGCTGGAGTTCGCCGGCTGGGACCCCCAGCGGGCCTGGGCCCGGGCCAAGGAGGTGGCGCTGGCCGCCGAGCTGGCCGGCTACGACCACCTCTGGGTCTATGACCACGTCGAGACCGTCCCCCGCCGCGAGCCCGAGCCGATGTTCGAGGCCTGGACGATGATGGCGGCCCTGGCCGAGGTCACCCGCCGGGCCCGCCTGGGCCAGATGGTCACCTGTGCCGGCTATCGGAACCCGGCCCTCCTGGCCAAGCAGGCCGCCACCGTCGACGTCATGTCCGGCGGCCGGGTCATCTTCGGCATCGGCGCCGGCTGGTTCGACGAGGAATACCGCTCCCACGGCTGGACCTACCCTCCGGACCGCCAGCGCCTGGAGCTGCTGGAGGAGACGATCCAGATCGTCAGGGCGCTCTGGACCGACCCGTCGGCGTCGGTCCACGGCCACCACGCCTGGGTCGACGACGCCATCTCGTTCCCCAAACCGATCCAGTCGCCCCTGCCCATCTGGGTCGGCGGCGGCGGCGAGAAGGTCACGCTCCGCATCGCCGCCCAGCACGCCGAGGCCACCAACTGGCAGGTCGGGCTGGACGAGTTCGTGCACAAGTCCGAGGTCCTGCGGCACCACTGCGAGGCCGTGGGCCGGGACTTCGACGACATCGTGCGCACCCACGCCCCCGACTGCCGCCTCTTCGACTCCGAGGCCGACCTCCGGCGCTGGATGGACGACCCGGCCGGCGGCGACCTCTGGGGCAACGACGACCCCGAGACCTACGTGCGGGAGAACTTCGTCGGCACCGACGAGAAGGTGGCCGAGAAGGTCCAGGCCTTCCTCGACGCCGGCTGCAGCGAGTTCGTCCTCTGGTTCCGCGACTACCCGGAGGTCGAATCCATGGAACGCTTCATGGCCGACGTCGTCCCGAGGCTGCACCTCCGGACCTGAGCCGAGACGCGAAACGGCGCCCCGCACCAGCCGAGGCCGGCGGAGGCGCCGTGTTCAGTTCAGTTGCTTCCGGGTCTCAGACGACCCGCACGTTCTGGGCCTCTTCACCCTTGCGACCAGGGGCGACGTCGAACTCGACGGTCTGACCCTCGTCGAGGGATCGGTAGCCCGAGCCCTGGATGTTGGAGTAGTGGACGAACACATCGTCCGCACCCTCACGCGAGATGAAGCCATAGCCCTTCTCGGCATTGAAAAACTTGACGGTTCCTGTAGCCAACGCTGTTCTCTCTCTCATCAGCGAGGTGGCCTGAACGACCGCCTCGAACTTGCAGGCAGGGTATGCGGGCGGAGCCGAACACCAACCCCACCGGCCCGTGGGTCGGTTTTCGGCTCAGCTGGTGCGGAGCTCGCTGAAGGGCGTGGCCTTGTCGGGGCCGGGCTCCTTGGGCAGGCCCAGGACCCGCTCGCCGATGATGTTGCGCTGCACCTCGTCGGTGCCGCCGTAGATCGACGGGGCCGGACTGAACAGGGCCAGCTCCTGGATCATGCCGCCGCCCGGCATGTCCGGGCCCATGACCGTGCCGGCCGGGCCGATGATGCGCAGGCCGAGGTCGCGGGACAGGCGGGTCATGTGGCTCATCATCAGCTTGGCCAGGTTGGGCAGGGCTGGCGAGGCCTGGCCGGCCTTAGCCCGCTGAACGCCCCAACCGCTGATCTGGTCCATGGAGTAGAGCCGCATCAGGTCCTGGCGGATCAGCGGGTCGTCGGCCTTGCCCAATTCGCTCACCAGGCTCTGCAGCAGCTTGGCGCTGCGGCCGGCGAGGATCGTGGCGGTACCGCCCCGACCGCTCTTGGCGACGAAGTCACCGGCGCGGCGCTCGAGGTGGCCGGCCACGGTGCCGGGCAGGGCGAGGGAGGTCGCCGACGAGCCGCCGCCACCGCCGAGGCTGGCCCGCTCGTTCATGAGCGTCGTGTTGGCCACCGCCCACCCGTTGCCGAGGCCTCCGATGAGGAGATCGTCGGCCACCCGGGCGTCGTCGAGGAAGACCTCGTTGAACAGGGCTCGGCCCGTCATCTCCACCAGCGGCCGGACGTCGATGCCGGCCTGGTGCATCGGGATGCCGAAGTAGCTGATCCCCTTGTGCTTGGGGGCGTCGGGGTCGGTGCGGGCGATGAGCATGCCCAGGTCCGCGTGCTGGCCCCCGCTGGTCCAGACCTTCTGGCCGTTGACGATCCACTCGTCACCGTCCTTCACGGCCTTGCACTGGAGGCCGGCGAGGTCGGAGCCGGCGCCGGGCTCGCTGAAGAGCTGGCACCACGCCTCTTGGCCGTTGGCGATGGTGGGCAGGAAGCGCTGCTTCTGCTCGTCGCTGCCGTGGGTGATGATCGTCGGGGCGGCCAGCATCGTGCCCAGGCCCCCCGGTGGGCCGAGGGCCCCGGCCTCGCTGATCTCCGCGCCGACCGCGTTCGCCTCGGGGCGGGCCAGGCCACGGCCCGACCATTCCTCGGGCCAGCTCGGCATCGCCCAGCCGGCGTCGGTGAGACGTTGCCACCATTCCGCGACCGTCAGGTCAGGGTCCCAGTTGTCGTCCAGCCAGGCGCGGACCTCGGTCCGCACGTCCTCGGTCACAGCCATGGCCGGAGCTTACGTACCGTGTACGCCGTGGCCCGAACCGACCTACCCACCGTGCCCCTCGACGAGATCGACCTGACCGATCCCGACGCCTACGTCGACCGGGTGCCCCACGAACAGTTCGCCACCCTCCGCCGGGAGGCTCCGGTGTTCTGGCACGAGGACATCGAGGGTGGCTTCTGGTGCGTGACCGGTCACGCCGACATCGTCACGGTCAACCGGGACTGGGAGACCTTCTCCTCCCACGCGGGGGCCGTCTTCCTGTGGACCCCGGCCGACCTCGAGATGTCCCGGATGATGATGCTGAACATGGACCCGCCGGAGCACGCCAAGCTGCGCAAGCTGGTCAACCGGGGCTTCACGCCGCGGCGCATCCGGGAGCTGCAGGAGGTGCTGGCCCGGCGGGCGACGACGATCGTGGACGACGTCATCGAGCAGGGCCGCTGCGACATGGTCGAGGCCGTGGCCGCCGAGCTGCCGTTGCAGGCCATCGCCGAGTTCCTGGGCGTGCCCCAGGAGGACCGGCACCTGGTCTTCAAGTGGAGCAACACCATGATCGGCTCCGACGACCCCGAGTACGCCTCCCAGAAGGACGCGTCGGGCCAGACCGCGGAGACCATGGCGGCCTCCGCCGAGCTCTACGCCTACGCCCAGGGGCTGGCCGAGGACCGGCGGGCCAACCCCCGCGACGACATCGTCTCGGACCTGGTCCACGCCGAGGTCGACGGCGACTCGCTCAGCGACCTGGACTTCAACCTCTTCTTCCTGCTGCTGGCCGTGGCGGGCAACGAGACGACCCGCAACGCCATCTCCCACTCGGTGCTGGCCCTCGCCGAGAACCCCGACCAACGGGCCTGGCTGCGGGAGGACCCGGCCCGTTGGGACAGCGCCATCGAGGAGTTCCTGCGCTGGTCCACGCCGGTGATGCACTTCCGGCGCACCGCTACCCGGGACACCGAACTGGGCGGCCAGGCGATCGCCGCAGGCGACCGGGTCGTGATCTGGCACATCTCGGGCAACCGGGACGAGGCCGTCTTCGACGACCCCTACACGCTCGACCTGGGGCGGACGCCCAACGACCACCTGGCGGGCAATGCGGTGTCGGCCAACCACATCGCGTTCGGCGGCGGGGGGCCGCACTTCTGCCTCGGGGCCAACCTGGCCCGGGCCGAGATGCGGGTGATGATGGAGGAGGTGGTCGGCCGCCTCGGGGACTTCGAGGTCGACGGGCCGGTCCAACGCCTACGGTCCAACTTCATCAACGGCATCAAGCACCTGCCCATCGCCTGGAGCGCCCAGTGACCACGCCCGACCTCGGCCCGGTGGGCCTGTGGACCTTCACCCTCGACCTGCGCCCGGCGGACGAAGTCCGGGATCTCGTCCCCGAGATCGAGGCCATGGGGTGGGGCTGTGTCTGGATCCCCGAGGCGGTGAACCGGGACGCCATGGTCAACTCGGCGCTGCTGCTGGCGGCCTCCTCGACGATGTCGATCGGCACCGGGATCGCATCCATCTGGGGCCGCGACGCCATGACCACCGCGGCGGCGCTGCACTCCCTGTCCGAGGCCTGGCCCGGCCGCTTCGTGCTCGGCCTCGGCGTCAGCCACCAGCCGATGGTCGACGGCCTCCGGGGCCAGGACTACACCAAGCCGTTCTCCAAGATGCGCGACTACCTGGCCGCCATGGAGGGCGCGCTGTACATGTCGCCGCGAACCGAGGACGAGCACGTGGTGCTGGCCGCCCTCGGCCCCAAGATGCTCGAACTGGCCGCCACCGCGGCCGACGGGGCCCACCCCTACTTCGTCCCGGTCGAGCACACCGCGTTCGCCCGGGAGCACCTCGGCCGCGACGCCCTGCTGGCCCCGGAGCAGGCCTGCGTGCTGTCCACCGACCCCGAGGAGGCCCGCCGGGTCGCTCGCGGCCACATGGCCACCTACCTCGGCCTGCCCAACTACACGAACAACCTGCGCCGCTTCGGCTGGGGCGACGAGGACCTGGCCGACGGTGGCAGCGACGCCCTGGTCGACGCCATAGTCGTCTGGGGCGACGAGCAGGCCATCCTCGACCGGGTCGGGGCCCACCACGAGCGAGGCGCCGACCACGTCGCCCTCCAGGTGCTCTCCCTGGACGGCATGTCCGTCCCCATGGACCACTGGCACCGCCTCGCCGACGCCCTCGCCCTGAGCTGAGGCCGTCGGGCGAGGCGCCGGGCTCCGCGGCGCCGTTCTCGGCCATTTCGCCACCCTCCGTGGTCAGATGGCCTGGTTCGGGCACACCCCATCGTTCTGGCGCCTGATCCTCCGGTCATAGGCGGAGGATCAGGCGCCAGAACGGAAACCGGCCACGGCAAGTGAGATTTGAGGCTCTCTGCGGGCCGGTTCGCCCCCGACGGTCGGCGGGTCGTCCCCACGCCTCCGTGGTTTGCCTCGGTTTCGTTCCGCCAGCCCTGAGGCCAGCGGGTGCTCAGTCGGGCCGGAGCTCGCGGAGGAGGACCTTGCCGACCTCGTTCCTCGGCAGCTCGGGGAGCTGCGTCCAGCCGGCGGGGACCTTGTAGGGGGCCAGGTGCTCCCGGGCGTGGGCCTCGAGCTCGGCTGGATCGAACTCGCCCACGACGTACGCCCAGGGGACCTCGCCGAGGCGGTCGTCGGGGACACCGGTCACGGCCACGTCGATCACCGAGGGGTGGAGGCGGAGGACCTCCTCGACCTCGGCGGGGAAGACCTTCAGGCCACCCCGGTTGACCATGTCGGACAGGCGACCCTCGATCCAGACGAAGCCCTCCTCGTCGACCCGACCGACGTCGCCGGTGCGAAACCAGCCGTCGTCGGTGAGACGGTCGTCCAGGTCGGCCCCGTCGGCATAGCCGGCACTGAGCGCGGGGGTGACGACCTGGAGCTCGCCGGTCTGGTCGTCGACCCGCACCCGGACGCCCTCGTGGGGGCGCCCCACGGCACCGAGCTTCTCCTCACCGAACCGTCGTGAGTCCTCGGCGTTCCAGCCCACGATCTCGCCGCCGATCTCGGTCTGGCCGTAGCAGTTCAGGACGGCGATGCCGAAGCGGTCCTTGAACCGCTGGGCCTGCAGCGGGGACAGTGGCGCGGTGATGCTGCGCACGAACCGGAGCGGGGCCAGGTCGGTGATGGTTTGGTCGTCGGCGAGCATCGTCATGGCCGCCGGGGGCAGCACCGTGGACCGGAGGCCGAAACGAGTCACGGCGTCGGCGAAGCGCCGGGTGTCGAAGGGGCTGAGGAGGACGGCGGCGGCGCCGACCTTGAAGGCGAAGATCAGGTTGTAGAGCCCGGCCCAGAGCGACAGCGAGACCGGGAGGAGATTGGGCATCGGCGTCTTGTCCGGGTCCCGGCCGGTCCAGCCCATCTTGGCCAGCACCCCGTCCATGAGCGTGGCCACCCCCGAGTGGCGCAGCAGTACCGGCTTGGGCCGACCGGTGGTCCCGGAGGTGAAGGAGATGAGGGCTATGTCCTCGTCGTGCCGGCGGCGGTCCTCCAATGGCGTGATGCCGTCAGGAGTGACCAGGGCGGCCGGCGCCACGGTGGCGAGCACGTGATCGACTTCGTTCGCCGTGGCCCTCGGGTTCACCGGCACGTAGACCGCACCGGCCGACCAGACCCCGAACAGCGCGGCGACCAGGTCGACGCTGTCGGGCAGCTGCACGGCGACGGCGTGACCGGCCTCGACCCCGGCAGTGGCGAGCTGGGCGGCCACGGCGTCCGCCTTCGCCCGGACCTCCGCCCGGGTCCAGGACTCATCCCCGACGTGGACCAGCACCTCGTCCCCCGGCCCCTCCAGCAGCTCCCCGAGGTTCGTCACGCCCGCCACCACCCGTTCCGGTACCAGCAACGCGCGCCCCAGTGGACAGAGCTGGGACCAGAACGGGTCATGGCTGCCATTCGGGGTCGCGCTTCTCGGCGAAGGCGAGGGGGCCTTCGGTCTGGTCGGGGTGGCCCCACATGCCGGTGAGCTCGTCGGCGCCCGCCTTGCAGGCGTCGGTGAGGCCGTGCTCCAGCGCACCCCACAGGGCCCGCTTGGTGGCGGCCATGGCGGCCGGGGAGTTCTTGGCGATCTTCTCGGCCAGGGCCTGGGCCTCGGCCCGGAGCTGATCCGGCGGGTCCACGATCTGGCTGATCATCCCCAGCTCCAGCGCCCGCTCGGCCGACATGCGCTCGTAGCGTCCGACGAAGGCCATCCGCATGACCGCCTCGGCCGGCATCTTGCGGATGAGGCCGATGGCCTCCAGGGACACGACCTGGCCGACCGAGACGTGGGGGTCGAAGAACTGGGCGTCGGAGGCGGCGATGACGATGTCCGCATCCGCGATCCAGTGGAACCCGCCGCCGGCGCAGATGCCGTTGACCGCGGTGATCACCGGCTTCCACACCCCCTGGTGCCACGAGGTGAAGTGCAGGTCGAAGTCCTCGACGGACTTCCGGTAGCGCTCCATGCCGACGCCGTCGGACGCGATCTCCTGCACGTCCACGCCGGTCTGGAACGCCCTTCCCTCACCGGTGTGGACGATGACCCGCACCGCCGGGTCCCGGTCCAGCTCGATCCAGGCATCGGCGAACTCGTCGCGCATGCGGTTGTTCATGGCGTTGAGCTGGTCGGGGCGGTTGTTGATCAGCCAGCCGACCGGGCCGTGGCGCTCCACCTTCAGGCACTCGTAGCTCATGACGGTCCTCGTGCTCCCGGATTCGCTTCGGTCATGTCAAGAGAGCCCCCACTGCGGTTCGCGCTTCTCGGCCCAGGCCAGGGGGCCTTCGGTCTGGTCGGGGTGGCCCCACATGGCCATCATCTCCGCCGCTCCTGCTCGGCAGGCATCGGTCAGGCCCAGCTCGAGGGCACCCCACAGGGCCTTCTTCGTGGCCGCCATGGCGGCCGGCGAGTTCTTCGCCACCTTCCCGGCCAGGTCCATGGCCACGACCTCGAGGTCGTCGTCGGCCACGACCTCGCTGAGGATCCCCAGCTGCCGGGCCCGCTCGGCGGTGATGCGCTCGTGGCGGCCGACCAGGGCCATCCGCAGGATGGCCTCCATGGGCGAGGTGCGGGCCAGGGTGATGGCCTCGAACGCGGTGACCTGCCCGACGGACACGTGGGGGTCGAGGAAGGTGGCCGACTCGGCGGCGATGACGATGTCGGCGTCGGCCACGAAGTGCAGGCCGCCGCCGGCGCACGTGCCGTTGACCGCGGCGATGACCGGCTTCCACACCTGGTTGTGCCAGGCCGTGAGCTTGAGGGTGGCGTCCCGGGTCCGACGGGACTGCTCCCGCAGCGCCTCCTTGTCCCGGCTGAGCTGGACCACGTCGAGGCCCGTCTGGAAGGCCGGGCCGTTGCCGGTGTTGACGATCACCCGGACCTCGGGGTCGGCGTCCAGCTCCAGCCAGGCCCGCTCCAGCTCGGCGAGCATCGTGGCGTCCATGGCGTTGCCGACGGCGGGCCGGTCGAAGGCCAGCCAGCCCACCGGGCCCCGACGCTCCACCACCAGGGTCTCGTACCCCGAGGTCCTCCTCACCGACGGGCCGGTCACCGGGGCACCTCGCTCCAGGCGGCGTCGTGCCAGGGGTCGGGCTCGCGGGGCAGGCCGAGGACCCGCTCCCCCACGATGTTCTTGTTGACCTCGGTGGTGCCGCCCTCGATGGTGTTGGCCCGGCTGCGCAGCATGCCCTTCACCTCGTAGGGAAGGTCTTCTGACCACGCAGCTGACTCGCCCCCAGACCCGGTCCAGGCCGTGGCGCCGGCGCCCAGGAGGTCGGTGGCCAGGAGCTGGATGCGCTGGTTGAGCTCGCCCTGGTGGACCTTGCCGATCGAGCTCTCGGGGCCGGGGGACCGTCCCGCCCGGACGCCGGCCCGGACCCGCTCGTTGGTCCAGGCCCGGATCCGCTCCTCGCTCCAGGCCTGGACGATGGCCTGGCGCTGGGTCGGTGTCGCCCCGTGCTCGGCCGCCAGACGGACCAGGCGTTCAGCCCCCGCTCCCCCGATGCGGTCGACGCCGCCCGAGCCCGATCCCGAGACCATCTGGCGCTCGCCGGACAGGGTGGCGTTGGCCACCCGCCAGCCGTCGCCAACGTCCCCGACCCGCTGGGTGTCGGGCACGCGGGCCCCGTCGAGGAAGACCTCGTTGAAGTCGATCTCGCCCCCGATGTGGCGCAAGGGGCGGACCTCGACGCCGGGCTGGCGCAGGTCGACCAGGAAGTAGGTGATGCCCTTGCGCTTGGGCGCGCCGGGGTCCGTCCGGGCCAGCAGCACGCCGAAGTCCGACACGTGGGCCCACGTGGTCCACACCTTCTGGCCGGTGACCACCCACTCGTCACCGTCCCGCTCGGCCTTGGTGGCCAGCGAGGCGAGGTCGGAGCCGGCGCCGGGCTCGCTGAAGAGCTGGCACCAGCGCTCCTCGTTGCGCACGATCGGGGGCAGGAAGCGCAGCCGCTGCTCCTCGGTGCCGTGGGCGAACAGGGCGGGCGCGGCCAGGTTCAGGCCGAGGGGGTTCAGCCGGCCGAGGTTGTACGGGGCGAGAACGGCCTCGACGGCCCGGGCCACGGATCGGCTGAGGTCGAGCCCGCCGTAGGCGACCGGCCAGGTCGCCGCGACCAGGCCGGACGCCCCGAAGGTCGGGTACCAGGCCTCGTAGTCGGCCCGCGAGCGGACCTCCCGGATGGCCGCGGGACCGCCCCGGTCGGCGGCCTTCCGCCAGGTGACCGGGACGTGCTCGTCGACCCAGTCCCGGACGACGGCGACGGCCTCGGCCTCCGCGGTGTCGGAACCGATCTCCAGTGGACGTGCCGTCAACCGACTACCGACCTCGGAACTCGGGCGGACGCTTCTCGACGAAGGCCTGCATGCCCTCCCGGAAGTCCTCGCTGCGCGACGACAGCTCCAGGGCGAAGGCCTCGTTCTGGAGCTGGGCCTCGAGCGACTCGGTCTGGCCGGCGGCCAGGAGCCACTTGGTGAGGCCCAAGGCCACGGTCGGCCCCGAGGCGAGCTGCTGGACGACCTCCTCCACGGCGTTGTCCAGGTCGGTCACCGGGACGGCTCGGTGGATCAGGCCCCACTCGGCCGCCTCGGTCCCGTCGAGGTCCCGGCCGAGCAGGAGGAGCTCACGGGCCCGGACGATCCCCACCAGGCGGGGCAGCAACCAGGTGGCCCCGCTGTCGGGGGTGAAGCCCCGCTCGGTGAAGGGCTCCCAGAAGCGGGCGTCGGCCGCCGCCACGGTCACGTCGGCCGCGGCGGCCAGCTGGAAGCCGATGCCCGCCGCCCACCCCTGGACCCGGCACACGATCGGGGTCTGGGTCTGCAGGATCAGGGGAATGAGCCGGTGCGCCGTGGACCGCACCCGACGCTGGACGCTGCCCACCCGGGGGCGGTCGCCGCCCGGGGCGTTGCGGGCCACGATGTCGGCCCCGCCGCAGAAGTGGTCGCCGTTGCCGGCCAGCACGATGACCCGGACCGCCTCGTCCCGGCCTGCGGCGTCGACGGCGTCGGCCATCCCCACCATGATCGTGTCGTCGACGGCGTTGCGCTTCTCGGGCCGGTCCAGGGTCAGCCGGAGCACGGCGTCGTCCAGGCTCACCTGCAGGCCGTCCACCGATTCGAAGGTCACACGGGTCCCCGTTCTGCGAACTGCTCGGCGATGGCGGCGATACCCGCCTCGAGGTCGGTGGCGCCGCCGGGCGGCTCCGGCAGGCGCACCGGACCGTGCTCCCGGCTGGGCAGGAGGACGGTGGCGTGACCGGGCGTGGTCACCTCGCCCCGCTGGTTCTCGGCCACCAGCTCCAGGTCCACCGCGGGGCGGTCGCCCTCGGCCAGGTGGCGGCGGGTCACCGTCCCCCGCAGCCACTGGGTGTCGCCCACGTAGTTGAAGCGCCGGAACTCACAGTCCAGCTTCCAGAGCCAGGCGTCGTCGCCCATCCAGTCGGTGCAGAGGTGGATGAGCCAGGTCTCCCGCATGCGGCCGTAGTCGAAGGTCGTCGGGTTGCCCGAGCGGCGGGCGAACTCCGGGTCCCAGTGGACGCGCTGCATGACGTCAGGGATGTTCAGTGGGTCCCGATGGAAGAAGCGGGGCACCCGCTGCCGGTTCTGGGTGCCGAGGCGCAGTGGGGCCACGCCGTAGAGGCCCATGCCCATGCCGACGTGCCAACACACGATGTCCGTGATGGTCAGCGGACCCTTGACCATGGGCCCGACCGTGTCGCCCTCGGCCACGTCCTCCCACCAGCGGGGCTCGGGCCCCCGGGGGGACTCGGCCAGGTACTGGGCCTCGATCTCGGCGATCTGGGCGTCGGTGTACGCCTCGATCTCGACGGCGTCGTACTTCTTCTTCTCCCGGGCCTTGGACCGCTCGGTGCGGATCATCAACCGGTACTGGGCCGACAGGAGGGGACCTTCGTGGTCCCGGAAGACCTGCCCCGTCCACTCGTGCACGGCCCGCTCGGCGAACGCGGAGGGCTTGTCGTGCACACCGACGAGGGCGTTGCGGCGGGCGATGCGCCGGTCGGGGCCCAGCGGCGCCCACCACTCGCGGGCGCTGGCGGAGTAGAAGGCGTGTACGCCCCGGAGGGGGTCGCCCTTCATGAGGTCGCGGTGCGCCGCGGGGACCTCGGTGACCTCGTCCTCGCCGACGAGGGTGTCACCGCCGACCAGCACCGGCGAGGCGATCGGCCCGCCCCAGCGGGACCCGGTGCCGTGATCCGGGTCGCACCACAGCGGGTTGTCGTCGCCGTAGGCGTGGGCCACGTGACGGAAGGCGTCGAGCCCGGGCCGGACGTAGTGCGGCGGCTGGGGATGGGGCTCGGGGACGCCGATGCGGGCGCGCAGGCGCTCGACGGCCTCATCGGTGATCTCCCCCGGTTCGGCCATCGTCAGGGGGCGCGGAAGGCCCGCTCGACGATGTCGTGCAGGTCGGCCAGCGGCAGCCGCTCGGTGTCGGGGTCGTCGGCGACGACGGCGGGGTCGGTCGACTGGAACGAAGCGACCAGGCCGCTGAGGAGTCGCCCCAGCACATGGGGGTCGCCGTCCCGCAAGGCGCCGGCCGCCTGGCCCCGCCGGAACACGCCGGCCTGGACCTCCATGGCCCGCTCGAAGTTGTCCGCCGTGGTCTTCGACAGCGGCAGCTCGACCCCCGGGAGGCTGGAGGAGGCGGCCCGCAGGTACAGGCGACCGAAGTGAGGGTGGCGGCGGAAGAAGCCGACTTCGTAGTCGACCAGGCCGTGGAGCTGGGCCAGCGGGTCGTCGCCCGCCTCGGCCGCATCCTCCATCCCCGGCATGAACTCCGCTCCCCGCCGGGCGAAGACGTTGAGGAAGAGATCGTCCTTGTTCTCGAAGAAGGAGTAGACGGACCCGACCGAGAACTCGGCCAGCTCGGCGATCTCCTTCAGTGTCGTGTCGTGGAAGCCCTTGGCCCCGAAGACCTCCTCGGCGGCATCCAGGAGTTGCGCGCGGCTCAGGTCCTGGTGGAGCTGGCGGCGCTGCTCGCGGCGGCTCTCGGTCGTGCTCAGTTGCCCCGCTCCTGGCTACGCCGGGCCGCTCGGGCCCCGCCCTCGTCCCTCGTGCTCACCCCCGCAGGGTAGATCGTCCGGTTCAGTGGAGTGAAGCTAGGTTCTGACAGATGAACGAAGGGGAGGCACCCCAGGTCGGCCCGGCACCTACGACCGCGCCGCCATGGACGCCAGCCTCATGGGCCCCGAGATGACCGAGGTCTACCTCGCCTTCCAGGGCCGCCGCCCCCTGCCTGGATCCCCGCCGACCTCAAAGAGGACGATGGCCGGATCTAGTGCGAGTCCAGGGGCCACCACGGGGGCGTGGGGACACCCGGCGGGCTGATCTCGGGCGGAGCGTCGCTCGGACCGGACGAAACGAGGCGACCGCCGGGGCGTGCCATCGGTTTCCCACAGCCGGACGACCAGTGGCGCCCTACAGCTGATCCAGGGGGAGGCGGTCCTCGACCTGGGGCTGGCGGCCGGTGCGGAGAGGGCTGAGGGGGGCGTCGACCAGCAGCTGCCGCCGCCAGTCAGCGCCGAGGCCCAGGCAGGTCGAGCGCCAGTCCCCCAACGCACTCGCCGGGTCCAGCCAGGCCTGCTCCAAGTCGGCCCAGGCCGACCAGGACGGCAGCGCCCAGAGGAGGATCGCCTCGGAGTCGTTGACCCCGGTCACCCGCCACGCCCCGACGTTCTCGATGCCCAGCTCGCGGTGGGCGGCCACGCCCCGCTCGTGGACGGCGGCCAGGAGCTCCTCCACCGTGCCCGCCGGGACGGTGACCAGCTCGTGGGCGTAGACCGCGCCCCGGATGCCGGCGTCGGTCAGCTCGGTGACGGGCAGGGTCCACGGCTCGGGGACGACGATGCGGTCCACCCCGCCGCGGCGGAACTGCGCCGCGGTGGCCCACCACTCCACCAGCGAGGGGTCCTGCAGGCCGGGGTGGTTCAGCTCGTGCTCGAAGTTGGCGACCAGGCCGTCCCAGCCGTCGAGCTCCCACAGGTTCACGACCTCGGGCCACCGACCCGTCGAGCCGACGGTCCCCCACACACCGAAGCAGAGCTGGTCGCGCTCCTCCCGGGCCACGGGGCACCAGTTGGCGGTCATGTGGTGCATGTACTTGGCCCGGTTGGGTCCGATGATGTCGATGAACTCGTGGATGTAGAGCTTCTCGTTGGGCAAGGGGGCTCCGGTCGGTCTCAGCTGACGATCTGCAGCGCGGCCAGCACGAGACCGGCCACGGCGGCATTCGCGGTGAAGACGGCGATGAACGTCGACCGGGACCGATCGGCCATCTCGGAGCGCAGCGCGGCGAACCCGATGGCCATCTCGCCTCGTAGCTCGCCGAACTCGCCGTGCAGTTCCCGGAACTCGCCCCGGAGGTCGGCCATCTCACCCCGCAGCTCGCCCCGGAGGTCGGCCATCTCACCACGCAGCTCCAGTCGCGAGTTCTCGATGCGGAGGGTCAGGCGTTCCTCCATCGCCGCCAGGTCGGCGGTGTCGAGTCCGGCCATCAGCAGGTCGGCCAGTCGGTCGCCGAGGGCGGCTCGGACGAGGTGGTGCAGTTCGGTTCGTTCTTCACGCGTGATCGACATCTCGGTGCTCCCGATGTCCGGTTCCATCGGGGAGCAGTCAGGCGAGCTCCCGAAGCCACGAAGGTCACGCTACTGGTGAGCAGTGTCAGCTGGCTGAGTTCGAGGGCCATTCGGGGCGGTGGTAGCCGTTGAACTCGAGCTGGCCGTCGCGGAGGTGGCGGATCGTGAGGAAGTCGCCCTTGTAGCCCTTCCGGTCGTGGGGGCCGAACTGGATGTAGGTGCCGGGGCCGCCGTTGGTGGCGGGCATCCAGCGGATGCGTTCCATGCCCTCCTTCACCCAGCGGGGCTCGGGGATGGCGGCATTGCCGATGCCGTGGATGGCCACGCGGGCGGTGTCGTAGGCCAGGGCCACGACCACGTTGCGGCTGACCCGGCCGAAGCGCTTCTCGAACCGTTCGATCATGGCGTTGTAGTTGGGGTTGGCCCCGTCCTCGCCCAACTGGTCACAGCCGTGCCAGCCCTCGAGGCCCTCGGCCCAGGCGTTGGAGTTGGAATAGAACATGAAGGCTGTGCCCATGACCCGGGGCGGGTCCCAGTCCAGGGCCCTGAAGGCCTCGGCGAAGTGGAACGTGGCGTACCCGTAGCCCCCGTAGTAGATGCCCTCGGTGCCGAGGTCCCGCATGGCGGCGAGGTCATCCTGCAGCCCGACCGGGTTGGGCTCCAGCTTCACCTCCTTGGTGATCGTCATGCCGAGGCTCAGCGCCGTGTCCCGGAAGTACTCGCAGTAGTCCTTGCCGGACGAGCCCTGCTCCCAGAAGAGGCCCACCTTGTCGTGGCCCTGCTGCCTGAGCCAGTGGGCGCACATGGCCCCCTCCGACGGGATGTCGCCGTTGGCGACGGTGAAGGCGTACTCCGAGGCGAACTTGTGGGCGCCGGTCCAACCGACGGCCGGCACCTGCAGCTCGTTCACCGTGTCCTGGATGATCAGGCAGTTGTCCGAGATCATCGGGCCGAGCACGACGACACAGCCCTGCTCCACCAGCCAGCGGTAGCCCTCGATCACCTTGCGGTAGTTCTCCCGCGGCAACCCCCGGGCATCGGCGACGACCAGCTCGATCGGGCCCCGCCGCCAGATCCCCTCGTTCAGGGCGTCCTCGATGGCCAGGATGGTGGGGTCGATCCAGTCGGCCAGGAGCTGACCCAGCTCCATGTCGATGAGGATGCCGATCTTGACCGGCTCGAAGGGGTCCCCCTGGGTCTTGATGCCCCGCAGCGGCGGATAGATCGTGATGCCCTGCACCGCCTGGTCGCCGATGGCGCCGCCGCCCTCGTACCAGTTGGTGGCCTCACCCCCGGACCCCTCGAGGTGGGCCCGGGTCCCGGCCGGGACGTTGGTGACGGCCCGGTCGTCCTCGGCGATCCCGAGGTCGACGGGCTCCGGGAACATGCGCTCTACGTACTCCGGCATGGCGCGACCTTAGTTGACGTCGGCAATGTGAGGTTCAGCCCACTGAACTAGAGTTCAGGCATGCGCGCCGAAGACCTCATCCTCGTCAGCGTCGACGACCACCTGGTCGAGCCACCCGGCCTGTTCGACGGCCACCTCCCCGCGAAGTTCGCCGACCGGGCCCCGCGGGTGGAACACACCGAGAAGGGTGACGACGTCTGGGTCTTCGAGGGCTCGGTCATCCCCAACATCGGGCTGAACGCCGTGGCCGGGCGCCCGAAGGAGGAGTACGGCGTCGAGCCGACGGCCTTCGACGAGATCCGCCCCGGCACCTGGGACGTCGACGAACGGGTCAAGGACATGAACGCGGGCGGCGTGCTCGGCTCGATGTGCTTCCCCTCCTTCCCCGGCTTCTGCGGGCGCCTGTTCGCCGCCATCGACGACAAGGACCTGGCCCTCGCCGTCACCCGGGCCTACAACGACTGGCACGTCGACGAGTGGTGCGCGGCCCACCCCGGCCGCTTCATCCCCATGGGCCTGCCCGTCCTGTGGGACCCCGACCTGGCCGCCGAGGAGGTCCGACGCCTGGCGGCGAAGGGCGTCCACTCGGTGACCTTCACCGAGAACCCGCACACCCTCGGCTACCCCAGCTTCCACAGCGACCACTGGGACCCGTTCTGGAAGGCGTTGAGCGACACGGGCACCGTGCTCTCGATCCACCTCGGCTCGTCGGGCCAGTTGGCGGTGACGGCCCCTGACGCCCCGGTCGACGTGATGATCACGCTGCAGCCGATGAACATCTGCGCGGCGGCCGCCGACCTGCTGTGGTCCCGAGTCATCAAGGAGTTCCCCGACCTGCGCATCGCCCTCTCCGAGGGGGGCACGGGCTGGATCCCCTACTTCATCGACCGCCTCGACCGCACCTACGACATGCACCACCTGTGGACCGGCCAGGACTTCGGGGGGAAGCTGCCGTCCGAGGTGTTCCGCGAGCGCTTCCTGACCTGCTTCATCTCCGACCCGATCGGCATCGAGCTGCGGGACCACATCGGCCTCGACAACATCGCCTGGGAGTGCGACTACCCCCACTCGGACTCGTCCTGGCCCGAGGCCCCCGAGGAGCTGGCCGCCGTCGCCGCCGGCGTGCCCGACGAGGACCTGGCCAAGCTCGGCTACGAGAACGCCTGCCGTTGGTACTCCTTCGACCCCTTCGCCCACCGGGCCAGGGAGGACTGCACGGTCGCCGCCCTCCGGGCCGAAGCCGGCGACCACGACGTGGCCATCCGGTCCTTCGACAAGGGCCGCTACGAGCGCCGCAAGGGCATCGAGATCGGCAAGCTGGCCGCCAAGGCCACCGCGTAGCAGCACCATCCGGCTGGGGGCGCCCGGACCAAGGGTTCCGATGTCAGGTGACGAGTACGGTCCGCGCGGCGTGAACATCCTGCTCATCACCCTCGACCAGTTCCGGGGGGACTGCCTGTCCGCCGCCGGGCACCCGGTCGTCCACACCCCGAACCTCGACGCGCTGGCGACCGCCGGGGTCCGCCTGGGTCGGCACTACAGCCAGGCCACGCCCTGTGGCCCCGGGCGGGCCTGCCTCTACACGGGCACCTACCAGATGAACAACCGGGTGGTGACCAACGGGACGCCGCTGGACGCCCGCTTCGACAACGTGGCCCACGCCGGTCGCCGAGCCGGGTACCGACCGACCCTCTTCGGGTACACGGACCAGGCCATCGACCCCCGCCGGGCCACGGGGCCGGACGATCCCCGCCTGTCGGATTACGAGGAGGTCCTCCCTGGCTTCGACACCGAGCTGGACCTGCGGGGGGACATGACGCCGTGGGTCGACTGGCTGCGGGGCCACGGCCACGAGATCACCGGCTCCATCGGCCGGACGCTGGCGACCGAGTCGGACCGGCCGGCCGAGCACAGCCACGCCGCCTTCATGACCGAGCGGGCGATCGACTGGCTCGGTCATGACGATCGTGGTGACCGGCCCTGGTTCGCCCACCTGAGCTACCTGCGGCCCCATCCCCCGTACGCCGCCGCGGGCGACTGGTCCCGGCGCTACGACCCCGGGGACGTCGAGCTCCCGATCCCCCCGGCGGGCACGCCGCGGCACACCCTGCACGACCGAGCCCTGGCCACCATCCCCGCGCCGGAGGACGAGGCCGGCGTCCGCCACATGCGGGCGCAGTACTACGGGATGATCAGCGAGGTCGACGACCAGCTGGGCCGGCTCTGGGCCGCGATGCGGGAGGCGGGCGTCTGGGACGACACCTTCGTCGTGATCACCGCCGATCACGGCGACCAGCTCGGCGACCACGGCCTCATCGAGAAGATGGGCTGGTTCGAGGAGAGCCACCACATCGTTGGCATCGTGCGGGACCCCCGCCGGCCGGAGGCCCACGGCACCGTGGTGGACCACTTCACGGAGAACGTCGACGTCTTCCCCACGCTGTGCGAGGCGATGGGCATCGACATCCCCGCCCAGGTCGACGGCCTGCCGCTGACCCCGTTCCTCACCGGTGAGGGACCGCCGTGGTGGCGGACCGCCGCGCACTGGGAGTACGACTGGCGGGACCGCTTCATCGGCCACGTCGCCCCGGCGGAGTGGCCGTGGGACCGTCGCCTCGAGCGCCACCACCTGGTCGTGCTCCGCACCGAGACCCACGGCTACGTGCAGTTCGGCAACGGCTCCTGGTTGTGCTTCGACCTCACCGCCGACCCCACCTGGCGCACCACCACCGAGGACCCCGCCGTGGTCCTGCCCCTGGCCCAGGCCATGCTGACCTGGCGGTCCGAGCACAGCGAGCGCACCATGACCGGCATGGTCCTGCGCGAGGGCGGCGTCGGCCGCTGGCCCGCACCCCACCCCGTCGACGACAGCTCCGGCGGGGTCAGTCCGGCCGGAGCCAGCACAGCGCCGCAATGATCATCGCCTCGATGCCGGTGGAGAGTGTCGGCTCCTGGACGGGGGCGTAGTAGGGCGAGTGGTTGGAGGGGATCTCCTCGGCCAGGCGCCCGGCGGCGAAGGCCTTCCCCCACTCGTCCGCGTCGGCGCCGCCGATGAACCAGAAGGTGGAGGGGAACCCGCCCCGGGAGGCAAAGCGGCCGAAGTCCTCGCTGGCCGGCACGAGCGGGGCCTCCATGGTCCGCTCCGGACCGAAGTGGGCCTGGAAGGCAGCGGCCACCGTGGCCGTGGTCTCGGCGTCGTTGCTCAGCGCCGGGAAGCTGGCCATGGTCTCGATCTCCGGCTCCCGCGGGGCGCCCGCGGCGTGGGCCTCGCCGTGCACGATGCGCTCGACCGCCGCCAGCACCTTCTCCCGGACGGCAGGGTCGAAGCTGCGGATGCTCAGCCCCAGCTCGGCCCGGTCCGGGATGATGTTCTCCTTCGTGCCGGCGTGCATCGTGCCCACCGTGACCACGGCGACGTCGGTGGCGGCCACCGACCGGGACACCACCGTCTGCAGCTTCATCACGGTCGAGGCCGCCAGGACCACCGGGTCGACGGTCGTCTCCGGCGCTGAGCCATGGCCGCCCTGGCCGTGCACGGTGACCTTGAGGGCGTCCGCCCCCGCCATGATCGGCCCGGCCCGGTGCAGCACCCAGCCCGCGGGCGCCGGGCCCACGTGCTGGCCGAGGCCGACGTCGGGGGTCCCGAAGCGCTCGAAGAGGCCGTCGTCGACCATGGCGTCGGCCCCGGCCCCCAACTCCTCGGCGGGCTGGATGACGATCATCACCCGACCGGTCCACGCCCCACGGTGGCGGGCCAGCAGGGTGGCCACCCCGATCATCCAGGCCGCATGCATGTCGTGCCCGCAGGCATGGGCGACCGGGACCTCCTGACCCCCGAGGTCGGTCGATCGCACCGTCGAGGCGTACCACAGGCCGGTCGCCTCCTCGACGGGGAGGGCGTCGATGTCGGCCCGCAGGAGGACCGTCGGCCCGTCCCCGTTGGCCAGGACGGCGACCACGCCGGTCACCCCGACCTCGCGGGTCACCTCGTACCCCAGCGCATCCAGCCGGTCGGCCAGCACGCCGGCGGTGCGGACCTCGAGGAACGACAGCTCGGGGTGGGCGTGCAAGTCCTCGTAGAGGGCCGTCAGGTCGGGCAGCAGTTCGGGGATGGTGTCCAGCACGGCGTCATCCTGTCGCGTCGGCCCCGATCGTGGGCGAGACTGAGCCCATGGCGAACGCAGACGTGGCCCAACTCGAGCGCGGACGGCTCTGTGACCTGTTCCTGGAGGTCGGCCCGGACCACCCCACGTTGTGTGAGGGGTGGACGACCGCCGACCTGGCCGCCCACCTCGTCGTGCGGGAACGCAAGCCGCTGGCCGCGCCCGGGATCGTGGCCGGGGGGCGGCTGGGCGAGTACAGCGAGAAGGTGCGCCTCGCCGTCCGGGACGAGTCGACCTTCACCGACCTCGTCGAGCGGGTGCGGAGTGGGCCACCGGCGCTGCTGCGCCCGCTCGACGGCGCCATCAACCTGTCGGAGTACTTCATCCACCTAGAGGACGTGCGGCGGGGTGACGGCACGACCGGCCTGCGCCCAATGGACGACGTGGCCGAGGTCGAGGCCGCGCTGTGGGCCCTGCAGGGCCGGCGCACGAAGTTCCTGACCCGCGGCCTCGACGACATCGACCTGACCCTCGCCCTCCCCGACGGAGAGGCCAAGCCGATCGGCGGTGGCTCCCGCCCCGTCACCCTGACCGGCCGGGCCGGCGAACTGACGCTCTTCCTGTCGGGACGGCGCGGGGCGGCCCAGGTCGAGTTGAAGGGCGAGACGGAGGCGGTCGACGAGGTGCGCACGGGCAAGCTCGGGATCTGAGCCCCGCGGGACACCGACAGGTCAGCAGGCATCAGCAGAGGTCGGGTGGCCTCGCTCGTCGGGCGCCGGTGTCCTGTTTGGCGGTGCGGGGTGGGTCGTGCTTGTGGTTCGACTTCCAACGGTTGTGGAAGCCGCAGAGGCATTGGCCGTTGGCGCAGTCGGTGGGTCCGCCGTCGGCGTGTTCGTCGATGTGGTCGGCCTGGAGGGATCGGCCGGCGCGGCCACAGCCGTAGGGGTGACAGCACCGCCGGAACTTGGCTCGCAGGGCGGCGTCCTGGACCGGGCTGTAGCAGCGCCGGGCCCGGCCGTAGGAGATGATCTCGTCGTCGGCGCCGTAGACGACCCGGCGCATCGTCCCCATGAGGGACAGGTAGACCGCGGCGGCGGGTGAGACGACGGTGCCGTCGGCCATCTCGCAGAACCCGTCGGGGTCCGCGGTGGCTTCGGCGTCGCCGAGGCGGCGGGCGAGGCCGGCTTCGTATTGGTCCTGGGTGAGATGGATGACGACTTCGGCGGCGGCGGCCACGGTTCCGCCGGCGAGCGACTTGGAGCGTTCGGCCATGACCCGCAGGGCGTCGGCGGCGCGTTGTGGTGGTGTGCGGGTGAGTTGGGCGAGCTCGTAGGGGTCGGGGTCCCGGCCGAGCACGTCGCGGGCGGCAGTCCAGTCGTTCTGGTACTCGATGGCCACGCGGCGGTCGTGTTCGGCGGCGAAGATGGCATAGGTGATGGGATCCAGCCAGCCCTGGAGGTAGCCGAACCCGTCGATGCTGGTGGCCTTGGTGAACCGGCGACCGTTGACCTGGTCCTCGAACCGGTCATCGGCATCGGTGGGGCTGAGGTCGTCCGCAAAGCGCTGGGCCTGTCGGGCCACGTCCTCGAAGCGGGCGACGGTCGCGTAGTCCACCAGCAGCGGGTAGGCCTCGGTCCACGCGTCGGCGAAGCGTTCCCGGTGCAGGTCAGCGAAGCACTCGATGTGATCGAGGCTGATGCGCCCGTCGGCCATCGCCTCCTCGAGAACGGGTTGGTGGTCCAGGAACCGGGCCAGGCGGGCGAGGCGCAGAGCGTGGCGCTTCTTCAGGTGACAGGTGTGCTGCAGCCAGGCGGCCACGTTGGCGTGCCCGTCGGCGCGGTGCTCCCCCCGAGCCGAGAACGACCGCACCGCCAGCAACAACGCTGCGTCGGCGGCGTTGCGGGCCCGGTTCATGCCTTCGATGGCCTCGCCGACCGCGACACCGGGCTCGTCACCCCAGGCGACCTTCGCCACCAGTTGGCTGGCGTGTTCGAGATCGTCGACTTCAGCGGGCACGTTCCCTCCCCTCGCAGGCAGGATTCGTCGGGTTCTCTGGAAGCCGTGCCCGGTCGTCGCTCTCGCGGCGACCCCAGTCGGCCACGAACTGGTGTTCTTGATACTAGTGGGCGGTCAATCCACCCGCAAGTCTTTCACAGCGATTTTTCTCACCGCAACGCGTCAGCGGAGCCACTCGTAGACGAGGCCGCGCAGGCGGTCGACGCCGGTGCCCTTGAAGGCACTGACCCACACGACGTCGGCGGGCTGCAGCAGGCAGGCCGCCGCCAGCTCCTTCTTGCGCTTGGCCCGCTGTGACGCCTTGACCTTGTCGTGCTTGGTCGCGATGACGGTGTGGGGCAGGACGTTGGCCCGCAGCCACTCGAGCATCTGGAGGTCGAGCTTGGTCGGGCCGATCTCGCCGTCGACCAGGACCATGATCATGACCAACTGCTCCCGGGAGAGCAGGTAGTCCTCCATCATCTTCTGCCACGTCATCCGCTTGTTGGCCGCCACCGAGGCGTAGCCGTAGCCCGGGCAGTCGATGACCGCCGCCCCCGCACCGAGGGCGAAGCAGTTGAGCAGCTGGGTCCGACCCGGCGTCTTGGAGACGAGGGCCAGACGCTTCCGATTCGCCAGCGCGTTCAGCAGCGAGGACTTGCCCACGTTCGACCGCCCGACGATGGCCACCTCGACGTCGTTGTCCGGCAGCTGGTCGGCCCGGGCGGCCGACAGCACGAACTCCAGGGGGAGGGGGCCGCGGCCGCTCATGAGGGGATCATGCCGCGGACCGCGGGCCGCAGGGCCGACCGGCGCGACACTGGCGGAGGTGTCCGCCGTCCTGCTGCTCTCGTGCCCCGACCAGCCCGGGCTCGTCGCCGCCGTCTCGGACTTCGTGTTCCGCCACGGCGGCAACATCCTGCGGGCCCAGCAGCACATCGACCCCGAGGAGGACGTCTTCTTCCAGCGGGTCGAGTTCGCCCTCGACGGGTTCGCCCTCGACCGCGACGAGATCGGCCCGGCCTTCGCCGCGTTGGCAGAGCGGTTCGCCATGCAGGTCGACCTGCGCTTCACCGACACCGTCACCCGCGTCGCCGTGCTGGTGTCCAAGCAGGCCCACTGCCTCGACGACCTGCTGAGTCGCCACCGCATGGGCGACTTCGGCCCCGCCGCCATCCCGCTGGTGATCAGCAACCACCCCGACCACGCCGAGGCCGTCGGCTTCGCGGGGCCGAGGTACGCCTACCTCCCGGTGACGCCCGCGACCAAGGCCGAGCAGGAGGCGGCGGTCGAGGACCTGCTCGCCGAGCACGACATCGACCTGGTGGTGCTCGCCCGCTACATGCAGGTCCTGAGCGACGGCTTCATCGATCGCCACCGCAACCAGGTCATCAACATCCACCACTCGTTCCTCCCCGCGTTCCTCGGCGCCCGGCCCTACCACCAGGCCCACCAGCGGGGGGTCAAGCTCATCGGGGCGACGGCCCACTACGCCAGCGAGGTCCTCGACGACGGCCCGATCATCGAACAGGACGTCCTGCGGGTCTCCCACCGCGACTCCGTGGCCGACCTCGTGCGGTCGGGGCGTGACCTCGAGCGCATCGTGCTGGCCCGGGCGGTCCGGGCCCACCTCCAGCACCGGGTCCTCCCGTACGGCCGCCGCACCGTCGTCTTCGACTAATGGGTGCGGCCTGGCACCGCCCGGCGAACCGGTTGCGTACCGTTGGCGAATGGGCGACTACTCGGATCCGCCCGAGGCGCTGGTCGACAGGTTGCGGCCCATCTGCCTCGCCCTGCCCGATGCCCATGAGGAGAAGGCGTGGGCCGGCACCCGGTGGATGGTGCGCAAGAAGACCTTCGCCCACGTCCTCGCCGTCGACCGGGAGTCGCCGCCCGTCCTGGCCAAGGCCTACGAGCTGACCGGGGCGGCCGACGTCGTCACCTTCCGGTCCGAAGGCCCGGAGCTGGAGATGCTCCGCCACGCCGGCCACCCCTACTTCTACGCCGGGTGGGGACGGGACGTCGTGGGCCTGGTGCTCGACGACGACACCGACTGGGACGAGGTCACCGAGCTCCTGACCGAGAGCTACTGCGTCATGGCCCCCCAGAAGCTGGTCGCCCTGCTCGACCGCCCGCCTCCGGTCGACTGACCCGCGAGTCGTTCCCCGGGGCCACGAGCGCCTGCGAAACTCTCGGCCACACCGCCAGTGAGGGGGCCACCGCAATGATCGAGCAGACCGAGGTGCTGGAGACGGCCGACGGGCCGATGGGGGCCCACGTCGTGCGGCCGGACGGTGACGGGCCCTTCCCCGTTGTCGTCTACTTCCACCACGGCCCCGGCCTCGATGCCGGATCGAAGCAGTCGATGGGCTGGATCGCCGGCTGGGGCTACTACGTCATCAGCCACGACCGGTACCACCGTGAGGAGCCCTGGTACGTCCTCGACCGCCGGACGATGATCAGCGACGAGGACCAACAGCGCTTCTGGGGCGTCCTCATGGGCACCACCGACGAGATGGTGGCCGCTGACCTCGACGCCCTGCTCGCCTTCGTCGACGGCGACCCGGCGGCCAGGGAGGCACCGATGGGCGTCATCGGCTTCTGCATCGGCGCCCGCTCGGTCCTGCGCACCATCGCCGATCACGAGGACCGGTTCCGGGCCGCGGTCGGCATGCACCCGTCGTTCACCGTCACCGAGGACGACGACTCGCCCCACCTCGCGGTGCCCACCTTCGCCGGCTCGATCTACCTGGGCTACGGCGCCGAGGACACCATGCAGTCCCCCGAGTCCCAGCAGGCCCTGATCGACATGGTCGAGGCCCACCCCGGCGGCGAGGTCGAGATCCACGACAGCGCCAACCACGGCTACACCGTCCCCGGCCCCGCCTACCAGGAGGGCGCAGCCGATCGCTCCTACGAGCGGGCCCGGGCCGCGTTCGACCGGGAGCTCCGGTGACGCCATCTGTCCCTTGACCTCCCGTCCCGGCAGGAGGACCCTTGAAGGCAAGATCCTGCACCGCAGGGCGAAGGGGGAAGCCGATGTTCGTCCAGATCATCGAAGGAGAGGTCAGCAGCCCGGACGCGATCCGCGCCGCCGGTGAGCAGTGGGAGGCGCAGGTCCGACCGGTGGCCGAAGGCTTCCTCGGCAGCACCGGTGGCGTCGCCGTCGACGGGACGGCGATCCTCGTCGCCCGGTTCGCCGACCGCGCCGCCGCCGAGGCCAACAACGCCCGCCCGGAGCAGACCGCCTGGTTCGAGGCCCACGGGGCGAAGATGTTCGACGGCGAGCCCAGCTTCACCGAGAGCGACGACGTCGATGAGTTCCTCGGCGGCGGCTCCGACGACGCCGGCTTCGTCCAGATCACCCAGGGCCAGATCGCGGATCGCGGGGCGATGGCGGACTTCGAGGCCCGCACGCTCGACCAGCTCCAGGCGGCCCGGCCCGACCTCATCGGTGGATTCCGCGTCTGGCAGGGCGGTGACCGCTTCACCGAGGTGAACTACTTCACCTCCGAGGCCGAGGCCCGGGCCAACGAGGCCACGATGGGTGACACCATGGGCGCGGAGCTCGCCGAGTACATGGACGTGGTGCAGGTCGACCGCTGGATCGACCTCACCGACCCGATCCTGCAGTAGGGCTTCGACGCGCCACTCGCCAGGCGCTACAACCGTCGGATGGCGAGCAACCCGGAACCGGCCCTGCGTGTGCCCTCCACCAGGGGGGTCACGGTCGCGGTCCACGACCTGGGCGGCGGTGGCGCGCCTCTGCTGATCGCCCATGCCAACGGCTTCTGCGGCGGGGCGTACGGGCCGCTGGCCCAGGTCCTGGCGCCCCATCGCCACGTCTGGGCCCTGGACTTCCGGGGCCAGGGGCAGTCGACGCCCCCCGAGGACCTGGACTTCGACTGGGACGGCCTCGCTGACGACGTCCTGGCCGTGGTGGACGCCGTCGGCGGTGGCCCCCTCGACGTGGTCGGCCATTCGATGGGCGGTGCCGGCCTCCTGCGAGCCGAGGTGCGCTCGCCCGGGACCATCCGTCGCGCCTACCTCTACGAGCCGATCGTGCTGCCCGGCGGCCTCGGTGACCGCTCGACCGGCGGCAACGTGATGGCCGACGGCGCCCGGCGCCGCCGGGAGACCTTCTCCTCTCGGGCCGAAGCACTCTGGTCCTACGCCCGGCGCCCGCCGCTCGGGTTCCTGCGCGCCGACTCGCTGGCGGGCTACGTCGAGCACGGCTTCGAGGAACTGGAGGACGGCTCGGCTCGCCTGCGCTGCCGGGGTGAGCACGAGGCCCGCATGTTCGAGGCCAGCGGCACGATCACCACGGTCGACGCGGCCGGGGTGACGGTCCCGGCGACCGTCGCCGTGGGCGCCCTGGAGGAGGGCTGGGGCGGGCCCGCCCGCTTCGCCCCGGCCATCGCCGAGGCCCTGCCGAACGGCCGCCTCAGCGAGCACCCCCTCCTCGGCCACTTCGGCCCGCTGGAGAACCCGCCCCAGATCGCCGCCGACATCCTCGCCACCCTCGAGGCCTGAGCACCGTGTGCGACCACCCGCCGTCGCCCGACCGTCGGCCCTACTTGGGCGGCAGGCTCCCGGCGAAGTCGGTCCCCCGGGCCACCCATGCGGCAAGGTCGCCGTCCTCGGCGATGCCGTCGGTGCCGACGTAGACGAAGCCCTTCATCGACCGGCCGGTGAAGTCCATCTCGCGGGCGTGCGGTAGCGCGAGGGCGTCGGGCCACGCATCGGGACCGACCCGGACCATGAGCTCGTCGCCGACCACGCCGACCGCCATGTTCCCATCGATCAGGAAGGCGATGCCGCCGAACATCTTGCGCTCGCCCACGCCGACGTCACCGTCGAGCACCGCCCGGATCCGCTCGGCCAGGTCCTCGTCGTAGGCCACCTCAGTCTCCTTCCAGGATCGTGCGCAGCTTCGCCAGGTCCTTCCGGTTGGCCCGACGCATCGCCGGGACCATCACCGGTGCCAGCACCTTCGAGAACCCAGCCGGCGCACCGCGGTTGCGCAGCATCATCGTCGTGGCGCCCGAGCCGGCCTCGGCCCACGTGTAGGTCGTCTCCATGGGGAAGGGACCCGCCGCGGTCCGCATCACCAGCCGCTCCCCCGGCACCAGGTCCACGACCTCATAGGTGTAGGCCAGGCGCCGGCCGAGGAACCGGGCGACGAAGGCCATCCGCGAGCCGACCTGGACCGGCGGCTCGGTCTCCCACTCGACCGACTCGATGTTGTCGTACCAGTCGGGCGCGTTGGCGGGGTCGGCGGCAAAGCTCGCCACCTCGGCGGGTGGGCGTCGGATCTCGATGGTCGTGAGCACGTCGACGGCCATGCCCCGACCGTAGGGCGGCGGCCACCGCCGGAGACTTTTCTTTACATCTGTCTAGAACTGTGATCGGCTCTGCCTCGTGGGGGAGAGCAACGCCTTCGAGTCCTACCGGATCACCACTGACGACGAGCAGGTGCGGCTCGAACAGGAGCGACTGCTGACCCTGGCCCGGGTCATCGACCCGACCACCCGGGCCACCCTGGACGGGTTGGTGCAGCCGGGCTGGCACTGCTGTGACGTGGGCTCGGGGGCAGGAACGGTGGTGGCCTGGCTGGCGGACCACGTCGGGGGCGCGGGTCGCGTCGTCTCCATCGACGTCGACTGCCGGTTCCAGCCGCCGTCGTCGGGCACGGTCGAAGTCCACGAGGTGGACGTGACCAGTGAGCCGATCGGCGAGGCCGAGTTCGACCTCGTCCACGCCCGGGGCGTGCTGCAGCACATCGCCCAACGGGAAGCGGTGCTGACGGCCATGGTGGCGGCGACCAAGCCGGGGGGCTGGGTGGTGGTGACCGACGTGGACTGGATCCAGTTCGACGCCCAGTCCGTCCCCGAGCCCTTCGCCACGCTCTCGGCCACGATGCGGGGCTTCTCGGTGCAGCAACACGGCTACGACGGCGAGTGGGGACGGCGGCTGATCCCGGCCTTCACCGCCGCCGGCCTCTCGGAGGTCGCGGCCACCGGCCACACCTGGACCATGCACGGCGGCACCGATTCGGCCGAGTGGTACGTCGGTGCCCTCGACCGGGCGCTGCCCCTCATCCCCCGGGAGATCTTCCCCGAGGGCTTCGACCCCGGGGCCGCCATCGCCCAGGCCCGCGAGCCCGGCTTCGCCATCCTCTCGCCGACCTCGGTCACCTGCGTCGGGCGGAAGCGGGCCCGGTCGTGAGCGACGCCGCAGTCATCGTCCGCCCGCTGTCCCCCACCCAGGCCACCACCCGCCGGAAGCTCCTGGACGCGGCGCGGAAGCTCGCCGCCGCCGACGGGTACGACGCCGTGACCGTCCGCACGGTCGCCGCGGCGGCGGGCGTGTCGGCGCCGACCGCCTACCAGTACTTCACCTCCAAGGACCACGTGCTGGTGGACGTGCTCGTCGACCTGGTCGGCGACACGACCGGGTCACTGGCCCACCGCCCCGTGGCGGGCGACACGGGGGCCGACCGGGCGGCGGCCACCATCCGGCGCGCCGTCGCCCAGGTCGAGCGGGCCCCCGACCTCTACGTCGCCCTGACCCGGGCCTACCTCTCGGGGGGGCCGGACGTGGCTCACGCCCGCACGGCCATGGAGGCCTCGACCCGCCGCTGGATCGAGCTGGCCCTGGCCGGGACCGAGCCGGACCCCGACCTCCAGGACGTGTTGGAGAGCCTGCTCTTCGCCCACATGGTGGGCCTGGTGACCGGCCGTCGCACCCCGGCCACCATCGCCGCCGACCTCGAACGCGCCGTCCGGACGGTGATGGCGTGACCACCCCCACGGTTCTGGTCGCTCCCCTCTGTTGTCCGCAACAGAGGGGGACGACCAGAACGGAGAGCAGGCGACCGTGAGCACGGACTTCAGCACGTCGGCGGCGGCGAAGATCCGCGAGTTCGACGGTGAGACGCCGTTGCAGGTGATGGCGCGCCAGGGCGCCCACCCACCGACGGCCATGACCGCCGTCGAACGCTTCCCCTACTACGACACCTTCCCCTTCGCCTGGTACTGGGCGGCCTACAGCGACGACCTGGCCCCCGGCGAGGTCCGACCGGTGCGGTACCTGGCCCGGGACCTGGTCCTGTGGCGGGACGAGGAGGGCACGGCCCACGTCATGGACGCCTACTGCCCCCACCTCGGCGCCAACCTGGCCCTCGGCGGCCGGGTCGACGGCTGCCACCTCGTGTGCCCCTACCACTGGTGGGCATGGGACGGCGAGGGTCGCAACGCCCACATCCCCTACAGCGACCGGACCAACAAGAAGGCCCGCGTCCGCACCTACCCCATCGTCGAGCGCAACGGGTTCGTGCTGTTCTGGTACCACCCCGACCCCGGGCAGGCCCCGCTCTGGGAGGTCCCGCAACTCGACGAGTACTTCACCGACGAGTGGACCGCGTTCTTCCCCACCGAGTGGCGGGTGCGCTGCCCGTGGCAGGAGCTGGCCGAGAACGGGCCCGACTTCATCCACCTCAAGACCGTGCACGGAGCGGCCACGGTCCCCGAGATGGAGGAGATCGCCTACGAGGGCTGGACCGGTCGGATCCGGGCCAAGGTCGACTTCGCCACCCCCCGAGGGCCCCAGCCCGGGCGCATCGACACCGACTCCTGGGGACCGGGAGTGGGCCTGGCCCGCTTCACCGGGATCATCGACACCGTCTTCTTCGCCGGCACGACCCCGATCGACTGGGAGTGGACGCTGTCGGTGAAGGCCTACAAGGTGCGCAAGCTCGGCCCCGACCCCGAGGCCGTGGGCAGGACCCAGCGGGTGGGCGACGCCCTCATCGCCGACCTCCGCAAGCAGATGGCCGAGGACAACGTCATCTTCGACAACAAGGTCCACCACCCCACCCCGGCCCTCATCGACACCGACGGCCCGATCCTGCCCTTCCGCCGCTGGGCCGAGCGCTTCTACTACAGAGGTCGGCCTCCGGCCTCCGGGCTCCGCCCATCCCGGGAGCGCTACTAGCGACTTCGCTCCGCTCCATTACAGAGGTCAGCCTTCGGCCTCCGGGCTCCGCCCATCCCCCGAGCGCCACTAGCGACTTCGCTCCGCTCCGTCACCTGACAGAACAGCCCGGGCGCTCGTCGAGGTCTCAGGTGGTGAGCTCGGCCATGAGCTCGAGGACCGTCGGGTCACCGCTGCCGATGATGAGGGTGGTGACGGGGCTGGCCTTCCAGGCCTCCAGACGCTCGGCGATGCGCTCCCGGGGACCGCACAGGCTGATCTCGTCGGCGAAGTCGTCGGGGACAGCGGCGACGGCCTCGTCCCGCCGGCCGGCGAAGAAGAGGTCCTGGATCTCGAAGGCCGCCTTCTCGAAGCCCATCCGCGCCATCAGCTCGGTGTGGAAGTTGCGACCCTTGGCGCCCATGCCCCCGATGTAGAAGCCGAGGGTGGCCTTGACGGGCCAGAGCGCGGTGGCCACGTCGTCGTGCACGTTCACCGACACGTTGACCGCGATCTCGAAGCCCTCCGGAACCGGCGGCAGGTCGTAGAGGTCCGGGCGGGACGGCGGGAAGTACAGCGGCAGCCAGCCGTCGGCGATCTCGAAGGCGAGGGCGACGTTCTTGGGCCCCTCCGCCCCGAGGAGGATCGGGATCCGCGGGCGCAGCGGATGGGTGATGAGCTTCAGCGGCTTGCCGAGGCCCGCCGCACCCTCGCCGGCGTAAGGCAGCGGGTAGTGGGGGCCGTCGTTGGTGACGGGCGCCTCGCGCTCCACGGTTCGGCGGACGACGTCCACGTACTCCCGGGTCCGGGCCAGCGGCTTGGCGAAGGGCCGCCCGTACCAGCCCTCGGCCACCTGCGGGCCACCCACGCCGAGGCCGAGCACCGCTCGTCCCCCCGACAGCCCGTCCAGGGTGATGGCGTGCATGGCGGCGGTGGTCGGGGGCCGCGCCCCGATCTGGGCGATGCCCGTGCAGAGCTTCACCCGCTCGGTCGCCCCCGCCACGGCCGCGAGCGGCGAGAAGGCGTCGCTGGACCAGCTCTCCCCCGTCCACAGCGAGTCGTAGCCGAGGGCTTCGGCCCGCTGAGCCGCGGCGATGAGGTCTCCCGCCGGACGGGGATCCGCCGTCCAGTAGCCGTACTGGAACCCGAGCTTCACGTCTGACACCCCGGAAGGGTGGCACGGCCCGACCGGAGAGGACGAACGGCCCTGGCCCGGCCGCCCCTCGGGCCCCACCATCGCGGTATGCACCTGCGAGGACCGCTGCTCCTGGCCGCCGTCGGCGTCGGCACCTATCTGGGCGCGGGGCGCCCCCAGCTCAAGCGGTGGGGAGCGACCGACGAGGAGGTGGCGGCGACCTACCCCGGCGACGACCTCGTCCCCGGCGCCGGGAACCCGTCGACCATGGCCACCTGCCTACCCGCGCCGCCCGAGGAGGTCTGGCCCTGGTTGGCCCAGATGGGTTGTGACCGGGCCGGCTGGTACAGCTGGGACCGCCTCGACAACGGCGGTCGCCCGAGCGCCGAGACCATCCACCCCGAGTGGCAGGACCTGGTGGAAGGTGGCCGGATGCTGTCGATGCCGAGCGGGGCCACCTGGTTCACGGCGGCCATCGTCGAGGCGCCGACCACCCTGGTCCTGCGGGCCGACATCGAGCTGCCCTCCGGCAAGGCGTTCGACCCGACCGGGCCCCTGCCCAAGGGCTTCAGCGAGGGCGTGTGGGGCTTCCACCTCCGGCCCGTCGAGAACCACACCGGCACCCGGCTGGTCGTGCGGACGTGGGGCCGGACCGCGCCCCAACCACTCATGACCGTCGTCGACCTGCTGGTCGGCGAGCCCGCCCACGGGATCATGCAGCACCGCCAGTTCCACAACCTGCGCCGCCTCACGGCACGGCGGCCTCAGGCGAACAGGACGTAGACCTTGCGGAGGGTCTCGTGGATCTCCCAGGTCCCGGCCCAGCCCTTGGGGAACACCGCGGTGGACCCGGCGGAGAGCTCGACCTCGGTGCCGTCGTCGTGGCGACAGGTCATCCGCCCCGAGATCACGTGGATGAACTCGCCCTCCTCGAGGTCCCAGCGCGACAGCCCGGGCTCGCACTGCCAGACGCCTGAGGAGACCGACTCGTCGTCGGACACCCAGAGGTCCAGGCCGTAGGTCGGCATCGGATCGCCCAGGGCCGTGGCCAACGGCGGTGCCAACGTCCCCCAGTCCTCGAGGTCGTCGGTGGACAGCTCATCGGCACGGACGTTCGGCGTGGTCACGCCCCGACCGTAGCCAGCCCACCCGGCGGTCGAGGGCGAGGGCCCACCCCCGGAGGCCGGATCAGCGCTTGTCGTAGGTGACGTCGCTGGCCTCGACGTCCCAGGTGGCGGCGGTCACGCCCTCGTCGCGCAGGTCCCGCTTGAGGACCCGCCCCACCGGGCTGCGGGGCAGCTCGGCCCGGAACTCGACGTAGCGGGGCAGGGCGAAGTAGGGCAGCTCGTCGACGGCCCACCGGAAGAGCTCCTCCTCGGTGAGGGTGGCCCCCGCTTCGAGGGTGGCGGTCACCTTGAGGTCGTCCTCCGACATCGCACTGAGGACCGCGTGCACGGCGACGTCGGCCAAGGCGCCGTGGCCCATGAAGATGCGCTCCACCTCGAAGGAGGAGATGTTCTCGCCCCGCCGCCGGAGGTAGTCGGCTTTGCGGTCCACGAAGAACAGGTAGCCGTCCTGGTCGATCCGGCCGATGTCACCGGTGTGGTACCACCAGTTCCGGCTGGTGGCCACGGTGGCCTCGGGGCGGCCCCAGTAGCCCTCGAACATGACCTGGGGCCGCTTCGGCCGGATGACGATCTCGCCGTCGGTGTCCCGGGGCAGCTCCCGGTCGTCGTCGTCGAAGATGCGGACGTCGAAGTACTCGTCGTTGACGATCCCGGCGGCGTTGGGCTTGTTGCGGACACCCGGCGGCTGCCAGGAGATCAGGCTGGCCTCGGTGACGCCGTACGCCCCGCTGAAGGTCTCGATCCCGAACCGCGAGCGCAGGCGCTCGTCGATCTCGACCGGCAGTGGCGCCGCCCCGAGCAGCCGCAGCGACGTGTTGGCCTCCGGCGCCCCGGAGTTCGGCATCTCCGGGCGGTCGACGTCGTGAGCCAGGAGGTAGGCCATGGTGCCGAGGGTCGACGTGATGGTGGCGCCCGTGCGGTTCATCTCCGACCAGAAGTTGGACACCGAGAACCGCCGGTAGATGGCCGCCCGCCCGCCGTAGACCAGGGGCCCGAGCACAGCGGTCACGATGGCGTTGAAGTGGAACAGGGGCAGCGGGGTCCAGACCACGTCGTCGGCCGTACGCCCCCAGCAGATGCCGATCTGGCGGGCCAGGGCCTCGTGGTAGTTGTGGCTGAGCATGCAGCCCTTCGACGGGCCCGTCGTGCCCCCCGTGTAGATGAACGTGGCCAGGTCCGACGGCCGAACGGCGACCGTCGGCGCCTCGTCGTCGGCCGACAGGAGGTCGACCCACGTGTGGTTGACGACCCCCGACACCGACCGGGGCGCGTCACCCAGGACCACGACGTGCTCCAGGGAGTCGACCTGGTCAGCGATGCGCTCGACCCGTTCGGCGAGGTCGGACTCGACGACCAGGACCCGGGCCCCGCAGTCGGCCAGCTGGTGGCGCAGGTACTCGCCCTTGTAGGCGGTGTTGACCGGCACCGCTACGGCGCCCGCCCGCACGGCGCCCCACCAGGCGTACATGGCCTCCGCCGAGTTCTCGATCAGCGTGGCCACGCGCTCCCCGGGCGGACCCCGAGCTCTCTGTAGGCGTTGGCCAGGCGGTTGGCCACCGAGGCCACCTCGGCCGCAGTGGCCGTGTCCCCACACACGTCGAGGTACGGCGCATCGGGATCGGCCTCCAGTCGCCGTTCCAGCAGCTCGAGGACCGTGTGCTCCTCACCGCTCGTCCAGGTCGTCACGGCGTCATCCCCAGAGCGCCCGGATGCGCTCCGCCTCGTCCCGGCCCTGCCCCGCCCGCCTCGGTCGGACCGGCGAGCAGGCCGGTCTCCCAGACCACCCCGACGGGACCACCGCCCCCCAGAACCAGCGCGCGAGACATGGTCCCCTGCCTACCAGCCCAGGGTCACCACGGGTGACGCTGGACCAGTTCGACCTGGTAGCCGTCGGGATCGGCGACGAATCCCACCGTGACCGGCCACCGCTCCATCCGGGTCGGCTCCATGATCGACGCGTGCCCGGCGGCGAGGGCCGCGGCGTAGACCGCCGCGATGTCGTCGGTGTTCACGTACAGCTTCCAGAACGCATCGCCCATGACGATGGGCCCGTCCTGGTCGTCCTGCTGGGCCAGTTGCACCTTCCCCCCCTTGTCGGGATGCTCGAGGATCGCCTCCCGGGCCCCGCTGATGTCCGTACGGCTGGTGCAGGAGAGCCCGAGCGCCTCGTAGAAGGAGACCGTCACGTCCAGATCGGTGACGTTGATGCAGTACTGGCCCAGCCAGGCCGGGGTGGTGTCGTCGCCGTCGAGCCAGGGGTGGCGCTGGACGAACTCGACCAGGTAGCCGTCACGGTCCTTCACGAAGCTGATGCTGGTCGGCCACTGCTCCATGCGCATCGGGGCCATGACCTCGGTGGCACCGGCGGCGAGGGCGGCGGCATGGATCGCCCCGATGTCGTTGGTGTCGACGTACAGCTTCCAGAAGGCGTTGCCCGGGTCGAACGCGCCCGCCTGGTCCTTCTGGCGGGCGAGCTGCAGCTTCCCGCCCTTGCCGGGGCACTCCAGGATCGCCTCGCCGGCCGTGTCGATCTCGGTGCGGCTCGTGCACTCGAGCCCGAGCGCCTCGTAGAACGCGACGGTGGCGTCGAGGTTTGTGACGTTGATGCAGTACTGCCCGATCCAGCTCTCCATAGGTTTCCTAATCTAGTTCAGAAACTCCGTGAGCAACGCGGCGAACTCCTCCGATCGGGTGACCGGCGGGATGTGGCCGCAGTCCCAGTCGAGGACGGTGGGCGGGACCGGGAGCCGGGCGATCATCTCGTCCTGCAACGCCGGCGGGATCGCCGTGTCCCGAGCCGCCCGCACATAGGTCACCGGCACCGTGACCCCGGCCCACGACACCGGGTCGAAGTAGACGTTGAACGAGTCCTCGACCAGCCGCTCGGCCACGAAGGTCAGGGTCGCGTCGTCCAGGCGCTCGCCGTAGGACTCCCGCAGCGCCTCGGGGTCCTCGGGGACCGGAGCGACCAGGCGTCGCCCCCCGGACCGGGCCCACTCGATGCCGGCCACCATGCGCTCGCGGTGGCTGGCCTTCATGCAGTCGAGCCCGTTGCCGCCTTCGGGCGGCACCGAGGCCGAGGACAGGACGACGGCTGTCACCCGGTCTCCCAGGGCCGCGACGACGCGCGGGACGATGAGCCCACCCGAGGAGTGGGCGACGACCACGACCGGGCCCGCCGGGGCTGCCGCCCGGAGGTCGGCCACGACCGACGCCGCACTCTGGTCCAGCGTGAGCGTCATCAGGTCCGCAGGCCGGTCCCTCCGACCGGGCAGGTCGACGGCGACGGCGACCGGGCCGATGCGGTCGACCACCCGGTCCCAGAACCGTCGCGTGCAGTTCCCTCCGTGGATGAGCAGGAAGGTCGTCACCGCTCGAGGACCACGGGGATCTCGGCGGCTTCGGCCGCCTCGACGAACGCGTCCCGGTCCGCGGGCAGCAGGAAGCCCGCGTCGACGGCGGCCTCGGCCGACGCGGCGACCTGAGCGACGTAGTCGGCGTGGTCGGCGTAGAGCGCGGCCAGCCGGGCGTCGGTCAGTGACTCGGACCCCCCGAAGAGCAGGCAGAAGACGCTGTCCGCCGGGCTGATGCCGGTCAGGGTCGAGTCCGGGGCGTCCACGTCGGGGGTACGGACCCCGCCCCGCGCGTTGCCGTTCGCGTCCAGGACGATGTCACCGGACCGGACCGCGATGGGGTCAGCAGTCGGTGGCGGCGTCCCGGACACGACCCAGTCGTGGAGGGCGACGAAGGCCGCCCGCAGGAGCGGGGCCTGTGGTCCGTCGTTGATCGAGCCACACTGCGTCGCCGGGTCCTCGAACTCCCCCTCGAGCCACACCTGCGACGACGCCCGGCCGTAGTCGATGAACGACGCGTCGGCGTGGGCCGTACCTGCCATCTCCCAGGTCACGACCGAATCGGTGTCGGGCTGTCGGCCGTTCAGGAAGCCGAGGGTGATCAGGTCGGTCTCCGTCTCGAGCTGCAGCACGGGCGCCGCGAGGTCGTCCCGCAGGAGGACCGGCTGCGGCAGGGGGTCCCCGCCCAGGGGTGAGGCGCCGGCGCTGCGGCTGTGGATGATGAACCCGTCGTAGATCCCGGTGAGGGGCTGGACGGCGTTGCGATAGGTGGCCAGGCGGCCGGCGGACTGCGACTCGCCGATCGCCAGCAGGCGCTCGACCTCGAGCCCGCCCAGGGGGTCGACGTCGCCCGGGCGGCGCAGGAGCTGGGCCACCTGGCTGTAGATGTCGTAGGAGAACTCGTCACCCGGATGGCTCAGCGCGGCGTAGCGCTCGGAATCCCACTCCTTCAGCGAGGCCAGGGCCACCGCCGGGACGCCGGGGACCTCGATGACGACGCCGCCGCCCTCGATGCCCACCGACTGGGCCGACACCCCGACGTAGGCGATGCCCTCGCCGAACAGGACCGGGTACAGGGCCCCGAACTGGGGGTCGGAGTTCCGGCCGGCACTGTCGTTGAACCACTCGACCACGACGGTGCCGTTGAAGTCGGCGGCGTCGACGGGGCGCCGGACGAGGATCCGGGTGGTGTACGGCGCGGTGTCGGCCGGTCGAACCGTCCAGCGGCCGTCCGACGTCAACTCGCCGACCGGCGCGTAGGACGTGGCCTCGCCCGAGACGAACCACTCCTCCTCGACGTAGCCGTACTCCTCCGCGAACCCCTCGGGCATCGGGTTGTGGGGCACGCCGTAGCGGCCGCCCTCGACGGGGCCCTCGACGACGGTCGGCGAGGCGACATCGGCCCCGGGCGCGCGTGGTCGGGGCGGGGGCCGTGGTCGTCGGGGACGCCGTGGCCGAGCCGTCGGCACCGTCGTCGGCACTGCTGCAGGCCCCCGCCACGCTCACCGCCAGGGCGACCATTGCCAGAGCTCGTCGGCTCCTCGTTCGTCTCCGGTGGGTCACCTCGGCAACAGGCTCGGGTCGGCCCGGAGCTCGCGGCGGGCCGCGGCCTCCCAGAAGCCGAGGAAGCCCTCGCCGTCGCCCCGCTCGAAGAACCCGAGCACACCGGGCGGCAGCTCCTCGCCACCGCCTCCGACCTCGGTCAGCCAGGCCGACCGGCAGCGCTGCTCGAAGGCCACGCACCGCTGATGGGCGGCGCGGATGGAGGCACCGAGGACGAAGACCCCGTGGTGGGCGAGCACGGCCAGCTCGGCGTCGCCCATGGCCGCGATCGCCTTGGCCGCGTTCGACGGGTCGTTGACCGCCCCCCCGTACTCGTCGACCAGCGCCGCCGTCCCGCCGCCCAGGACCGAGCTCTGGTCGTACCGGCCGGGGAGGCGGCCGAGGTCGGCCCAGACCGTGCCCCACCGGGGGTGGTGGTGGACCGCCACCTGCACGTCGGGCCGGGCCCGGTGCAGCTCGAGGTGCAGAGGGATGCCCAGTGGCACCGGCCAGTCGCCCTCGACCACGTTGCCCTCGAGGTCGATGCGGATCACGTCTTGCGGCCGGAACTCCTCCCAGGTCAGCAGCCAGGGGTTGCAGAGCAGGGTGCCGTCGCCCTGGTTCACCGTGATGTGGCCGGCCAGGTGGTCGTCGTAGCCCTCCCGCCACAGGGTCCGGGCGAGCAGGACCATCTCGGTGCGGATGTCCAGTTCGGGCAGGAGCCGGTCGGCGGTCGGTTCGAAATCCATGTCAGCGGATCGAGTCTAGATTCACCGCCCGTGGGGGTTCGTCTCGAGGGCAAGGTCGCGATCGTCACCGGCGCGGCGCGCGGCCAGGGCGAGGCCGAGGCCCGGCTCTTCGCCGCCGAGGGGGCCAAGGTCGTGCTCACCGACGTCCTCCCCGCCGAGGTCGAGGCCGTGGCCGCCGACCTCGGCGACGCCGCCGTCGCCCTGACCCACGACGTCAGCGACGTGGACGGCTGGGCGAAGGTGGTCACCACGGCCGTCGACCGCTTCGGCCGGCTCGACGTCCTGGTGAACAACGCCGCCATCCACTGGATCCGGGCCCTGGTCGACGAGGACCCCGCCGCCCTCGAGCACCTGCTGCGGGTCAACCTCATCGGGCCCTACGTCGGCATGCAGGCCGTGGTCGAGCCGATGCGCGCCCGCGGCGGTGGCTCGATCGTGAACATCTCGTCGTTCGCGGGTCTGTCCGGGGCGTGGGGCCACAGCGCCTACGGCGCCTCCAAGTGGGCGCTCCGGGGCATCACCAAGACCGCCGCCATCGAGCTGGGGCCGCTGGGGATCCGGGTCAACTCGGTGCACCCGGGGCCCATCGACACCGCCATGCTGCCGGTGCCCGCCGACGCCCCGATGTTCACCGCCTACCCCCTCGGACGGGCCGGCACGGCCGAGGAGGTCGCCGAAGCCGTCCTGTTCCTGGCCTCCGACGCCTCCTCGTACCTGACCGGCGCCGAGCTGGCCGTCGACGGCGGTCTGGCCGCCGGGACCGTGCCTAGAGTCACCCGCTGATGCCCCCCTCCGAGACCGTCCAACTCTTCATCGACGCCCTTGCCGGCACGTTCCCCGACGTCGGGGGCGACTGCCTCGACCCGGTCGAGGCCCGCCGCATCCTCGCCGAACGGCCCGAGATCCCGCTCCCGCCCATCGAGGTGGCCTCGGTCGAGGACACCACGATCCCCGGCCCGGCGGGTGACGTGCCCGTGCGGATCTACACCCCCGACACCGTGACCGCGGATCCCGCAGTGATCGTCTTCGCCCACGGTGGGGGCTGGGCTCTCTGTGGCCTCGACACCCATGACCGCACGACCCGACGGCTGGCCAAGGAGCTCGGCGCCGTCGTCGTGTCCGTCGACTACCGGCTGGCCCCCGAGGCCCGGTGCCCGGCGGCCGCCGAGGACGCGTACGCCGCCACCGTCTGGGCCCAGGAGCACCACCGCCCGCGGAAGCTGGTCGTCGCCGGGGACTCGGCGGGCGGGAACGTGTCCGCCGTCGTGGCCCTCATGGCCCGGGACCGGAGCGGACCCGCCATCGACCACCAGCTCCTCGTCTACCCGGTCACCGACCACGCCATGGACAGCCCGTCCTACACCGAGAACGCCACCGGCTACTTCCTGACCGGCACCCACATGGCCTGGTACTGGGAGCAGTACCTCGGCCCCGACGGCGACGGGAGCCATCCCTACGCCAGTCCGATCCGGGCCGACGACCTGTCCGGCCTGCCCCCGGCCACGGTGCTCACCGCCGAGTTGGACCCGTTGCGGGACGAGGGCGAGGCCTACGCCGCGGCACTGGCGGCCGCCGGCACCCCCACCGAGGCGATGCGGGCCGACGGGCTCTTCCACGGGTTCTTCGGCCTCGACGAGTTCCTGCCCGAGGCGGCCGCCCCGATGGACTGGAC
>CAWJSC010000004.1:0-118550 GCA_963845425.1 uncultured Microthrixaceae bacterium | reverse complement strand
CCGCCTGGGCTTCGCGTCGGAAGCGCTCGACGAAGGAGGCGTCGGCGGCGTGCTCGGCGGCGAGGCGTTTGACCGCCACCGGCCGGTCGAGGAGCTGGTCCTGGGCCAGGAAGACCTCGGCCATGCCCCCCTTGCCGATCGACTGTTGCAGGGCGTACCGGCCGCGGTAGACGACGGGCTCTCCGGGGTCGGTCACGGCGCCACAGGGTAGTGAGCGGCCCGTCAGCCCCCGCCCAGGGCGGCCTCGATCATCGCGGCCGCGATCGGCCCGGCCAGGTCGTTGCCGGTGGCTTCGCTGCCCTGGCCGGGGATGCCCTCGACGATGACCGCCACGGCGATCTCGGGCTCGCCCCCCTCGGGTCCGGCCCAGGCGATCATCCAGGCGTGCGACGACGGGGGGTCGGTGCCGAGCTGGGCCGTGCCCGTCTTGGCCCCGACGTCGTAGGGCAGGCCGGCCAGACTGCTGGCCGTCCCGTTGTCGACCACCCCCCGCATGGCGTCACGCATGGTGGCGGCGTTCGAGGCGCTGATCGGCTGCTGCCAGACCTCCTCGTCATAGGTCTCGATGACGTCGCCGTCGCCGTCCCGCAGCTCGTCCACCGTGTGCGGAGCCATGATCACGCCGTCATTGGCGATGCCCGCCGCCGCCAGGGCCATCTGCAGGGGCGATGCCGCGACCTCGAACTGCCCAATGGCTGACTGGGCGAGGGCGGGCGTGTTGTCGGTGAAGTCGGTCGGGAAGTTGGACTCGACCGGGTCGGGGAGGTCGATCGGCGGCGTGTCGTTGAAGCCGAAGGACTCGGCCCCCTCGATGGTGCGGTCCGCCCCCAGGGTCTCCACCGCCATGCGGGCAAAGGACGTGTTGCAGGACTCGGCCAGGACCTCGAACAGCGCGCCGCCGCAGGTGTGGGAGTTGTTGAGCGGTCGGGTCGTCTGCGGCGGGACCCAGGACGCCTCGGTCGGGTACACCGGCGTAGCGGGGGTCACCACCCCGAACTTCAGGCCGCTGGAGCCGACCACCACCTTGAAGGTCGACCCCGGGAAGAACCGGTCCTGGTAGCTGGTGGCGATCAGGGGACTGTCGGGGTTGGACGGCTGCAGGAACTCCCGGGCGGCGCGGGCGTCCTCCAGGTCGTGGGTCGACAGGAGATTGGGGTCATAGGACGGGTAGTCCCAAAGGGCCAGGATCTCCCCGGTCTGCGGGTCGATGGCCACCACCGCCCCCCGGCGCTGGCCGAGCTGCTCGCGGGCCACCTCCTGGAGGTCGGTCCGCAGGGTCGTGCGCAGGTCGCCGACCTGGTCCTCGCCCACGAACAGGTCGGCGAAGCCCCGGAGCTGCTGCTCGGCGGTGTCGCCCACCAGCTCGTCCTGGTAGGTCCGCTCCAGCCCGGCGGTGCCGAACTCGAAGGAGTAGTACCCGGTGACCGGGGCGAACAGGTCGTTGGTGGGGTACTGGCGCTGGTACTCGAACTCGTCGTCGACCGGGACCGACTCGGCGATGACCGTGCCGTCGGCGGCGGTGATGGTCCCGCGGTTGCGGGCGAAGTCGATGCGGACCACATCGACGTTCTCGGGTCGCTCGTTGAGGGCCTCGGCGCCGAACACCTGGATGCGGTTGAGCATCACGAAGACGGCGATGTAACAGAGGCAGAGGGCGATGCCGAGCCGGCGGATCCGCTCGTTCACGCCGCCTCCCCCGCCGGGGCCCGGTTGCGTCGGCCCTCGCGCTCGGCCTGACGTCGGGTGGTGTCGTCGGAGATGCGCATGAGCAGCGCCACGATCACGTAGTTGGCGATCAGCGACGAGCCCCCGTAGGACACGAACGGCAGGGTGATGCCGGTCAAGGGCAGGAGTCGGGTGACCCCGGCCAGGATGATGAAGGCCTGGAAGCCGAGCAGGGCGGTCAGGCCCGCGGCCAGCAGCTTGTCGTACTCGTGCTCGGCGGACACCGCGATGCGGAGCCCGGTGCCCACGAACAGCAGGAAGGCGACCAGCAGGAGCGTGCCCCCGAGCAGGCCCAGCTCCTCGCCGATCACGGTGAAGATGAAGTCGGTTTCGACCGCCGGGAAGCGGTCGAAGCGGCCCAGGCCGGGCCCCGTGCCCGTCACCCCGCCGAGGGCGAGGCCGAACTGGCTGCGACAGATCTGCTGACCCTCGGCGAAGCAGAGGTCCCAGGGGTCGAGCCAGATGTCCACCCGCTGCTGGACGTGGGTGAAGGTCTTCCACGCGAAGAAGGCGCCGCTGGCGAACAACATGGCCCCCACCACCAGATAGCTGGCCCGCTGGGTGGCGATCCAGAGCATCACCACGAACACGGTGAAGAAGAGCAGGGAGCTGCCCAGGTCCTTCTGGAAGAACAGCACGAGCAGGGAGAAGCCCCAGGCCAGCAGCACCGGCGCCAGGTGCTTCGGCTCCGGCAGCCTGAGTGGCCCGACCCCCCAGGTGGCGATGCTCAGCAGCTCCCGCTTCTCGACGAGGTAGGAAGCGAAGAAGAGGGCGAGCAGCACCTTGGCGAACTCTCCGGGCTGGAAGTTGACCGGGCCGAAGGAGACGAAGATGCGGGAGCCGTTGACCTCGTTGCCCACCACCGGCAGCAGCGGCAGCAGGAGGAGGCCCACGCCGAGGGCCATGAACGTGTAGCGGTAGCGGTCGAGGTCCCGGACCCGGCGCACCACCACCAGGGTGGCGATGAAGGCGAAGACCCCGACGGCGGTCCAGGTGGCCTGCAGGCCGGCCAGGTCCTCGTTCAGGCGGGCGATGAAGACGTACCCGAGGCCGTTGAGCAGGGCGACGATCGGCAGGAGGGTGGCATCGGCGTCCGGCGCCCACCGGCGGGCCGCAAGGTGAGCCGCGAGGAGCAGGGCCAGGATGACGCCGAGGAAGGGCCCGATGTTCGCCGGAATGGTGGCGTTCTGGCCGAAGGCGGCCAGGGCGTAGGTGGCCCCGACGGCCACCACCGCCAGCAGGATCAGGCCGAGTTCGGTCCGGCGCCTCGGGGCGGCCACGGATCAGTTGGACCCGGCCGGCTTCGTCCCACTGCCGCCGCTGCCGTCACCGCCGCCGGTGACCTCCGTGGTGGTCGTCGTCGAGGTGGTCGTGGTGATCGGCTCGTCGTCGGCGGCCAACTGGTCGATCTGGCGCTGCAGGTTCTCGACGTAGTTCTGGGCGTCGGCCGGCGTGGCCTGGTCGATGCCGTCCTCGAGGTCCGCCAGCTCGGCTTCAGGTACGTCCGCCAGCGCGATGCCGGTGCGCTCCTCCACGGTGGGGTCGAACCACAGGAATCCGCCCGGGCGACCCTTGAAGATCGTCACCTGCTCGTCGTCGATGGTCACGAAATAGGTCTTGCGGGCGTACCAGCCCAGGGCGCCGACCACCAGGGCGACCAGCAGGAGCAGGGCGACGGCGAACGCGGCCACTCGCCAGGTCAGGCGCCGGGACCGCGGCTCGTCGGCCGCGGTGTCCTCCTCGATGACGGGGACCTCGACGGTCGGGTCCCGGGGCACCGGGACCTCCTGGCTGAGGCCGGGCTGGAGAATGGTGTCGTCGTCGTCGACCTCGGACCCTCCGGGGGCGGCGTCCGCCGCCGACACGACATCCACCACGACGGCGGTGATGTTGTCCCGGCCCCCGCCCTCGTTGGCCAGCCGCACCAGCTCCCGGGCGGCGTCACCGGGGTCCTCGAACCGGCGCAGGGTGGCCACGAGGCGGTTCTCGTCGACCTCGTTGAACAAGCCGTCGCTGCAGATCAGGAAGCGGTCCCCGGCGACGGGATCGACCTCCCAGGAGTCGACGGCCACCGACTCGTCGATGCCGAGCGCCCGCGTGAGGATGTTGCGCTGCGGATGGTTCTCGGCCTCTTCTGCGGTGATCCGGCCCTGGCGCACGAGGCTGGCCACCAGGCTGTGGTCCTCGGTGAGCTGCTCGATGCCGTCGTTGCGGACCCGGTAGAGCCGGGAGTCGCCCACGTTCGCGATGCCGAGGCGCCGGCCCTCCCCGGTCTCGACGTCGGCCAGCGCGGTGAGGGTGGTGCCCATCCCCTTCAGGTCGGGGTCCGAGCCGGCCTTGTCGAACACGGCCTGGTTGGCCGAGCGCACGGCCCGTACCAAGGTCGACGTGCTGGGCTCGTCGTGGGCCTGGCCGAGGATCTCGAGGGCCAGGGCGGAGGCGACCTCGCCCCCCTGGTGGCCGCCCATGCCGTCGGCCACCGCGAACAAGTCGCCTTCCCGAACCAGGAAGCTGTCCTGGTTGTTGGAGCGCACCCGACCCACGTCAGTGGCCGAGCCGACCCTGAAGTCCGTCATGCCAGCTCCATCACGGTGTTGCCCACCTGCAGTCGGTCCCCGCGCTTCATGACGATGGAACCGGTCACGCGGGCACGGTTGAGGTACGTGCCGTTGGTCGACCCGAGGTCCTCCACCAGGTACTGGCCGTCACGGGCGAACACCCTGGCATGGAGTTGGGACACATAGGTGTCATCCAGGGTCACCTGACAGCCGGCGGCCCGTCCGACCGTCAGCTCCTGGCCGAGCGGGAACATGCGACCCCGCTGTGCCGCGGGCTCCACCACGAGGAGGTGGGGCTCGCCGCTCTTGCGGGCCTTGCGGGACGGCGCCACCTGGCTGACCGCGGCGGCCTGCTGGCGGCGGGTGGAGACCCGGGGGCCCCGGATCTCGGCCCAGACGGCCCGCAGGACGCGGAGGAAGAAGAGGTAGAGCAGCGCCAGGAGCGCGAACTTGAGGATCGTCAGGAGCTGTTCGGACATCTACGAGGCCTCGAAGATCATCCGGGTGTTCCCGATCAGGATCTCGTCGCCGTCGATGAGCACCTGCTCGGCGACCCGCAGCCCGTTGACCCGCACGCCGTTGGTGGAGCCGAGGTCCACCAGCGCGTAGCCCGTGCCCCGGGGTCGGATCTCGGCGTGGCGGCGACTGACGTTGGTGTCGCCGAGCTGGATGTTGCACTCCGGGGCGCGGCCGATGACCACGGGCTGCTCGCCCAGGCCGATGCGCTGGTTGGTGGGCAGAAGCAGCGAGCCCGCCCCCACCCCGCCGCTGCCCTCGGCCATCTTGGCCTCGATCTGGAAGGTGCCCGTGCGCAGCTTTTCCCACGGCGACATCTCGACCCGGACCGGTCCCACGAAGCCATAGGCCTCGTCCCGGGCGTGCTCGCGGGCCGCCTCGCACAGCTCGAGGACGAGTGCCTGCTCCATCTGGACGAAGCGCTCGTGGTCGCCGGGGCTGAGCCAGATGGTGAAGTCGTTGGGGACCACCACCCGGCCGCTCACGTCGACCGAGCGACTGGCGTCCATCTCGCGGGTCAGGCGGCGGCCGACCTCGACGGGGCGCAGACCGCTGCGGAACAGCCGGGAGAAGGTCCCCTCGACCATGTTCTCCAGACGGCGCTCGAAACCTCGCAGAGCCACCCGAAGAACATAGGCGCTACCGTCCCCGGTTCCCCGGGGAGGCCCCTCTGTGAGCGATGAGATCGAGGACGCCGACGGGCAGGGTGGGGCCTGGACGGCGGTCGACCGGCGCCGGGCGCTCATCGCCGGGCTGGCCAGCTTGGCCTTGCTCGCCGTCCTCTGGATCGAGGGCTCCCGAAGCGGCGACTCCGCCTCCGGGGACGAAGGTCCCGTGGGTGACTGGCCCACGAGCACCGCGGCCGCGGAGGACGTTCCTCCGGACCTCCTGCGGACCTACCAGGAGGCGGCGGTGAACTGCCCGGGCCTGCCCTGGCCCGTCGTGGCCGCCATCGGGAAGGTCGAGACCGACCACAACCGGGCCCCCGGGACCTCCGTGGCCGGGGCCCAGGGGCCCATGCAGTTCCTGCCCGAGACCTGGGAGCGGTTCCAGGCCGACGGCGACGGGGACGGCGACGCCGACATCGACGACGAGGAGGACGCCATCCACGGCGCCGTGCGCCTGCTGTGCGCCAGCGGCGGCGAGGACCCGGCGACCCTGCAGGCGGCGATCTTCGCCTACAACCGGGCCGAGGAGTACGTGGCCGACGTCCTGACCACCGCTCGCAGCTACACCACCGCGGAGATCGAGGCCCCGTAGGGCGCGCCCCGGGCGTCCGGGTAGGCTCTCGGCTCCACTCGGGCGAGTGGCGGAATTTGGCAGACGCGCAGGATTCAGGTTCCTGTGTCCGAAAGGACGTGGGGGTTCAAGTCCCCCCTCGCCCACCACGGTCCGTCGACAGAACTAGCGCGTTCGCGTGGGATCGACCCTACGGAACCGTCGGGTCGGCAGCACCTGACGGCCGCGACAAGAGGCCGAAGCGGACCGCTCCCGCCAGAGCAGAGTCAGGCGGCGGTGCGGGACCGGGCGGCGACGGTGCCGAGGCGCTTCAGGTCCTCGACGAGGGCGGCCGTGCGGTCGCGGTGGGCGGGGATCACGAGGGCGTAGAGCACCGCGAGCACCTTCGGGGCCCGGAGGACGCGGAACTGCTGGGCGATCCTCGTGCCGCCGTCGGACTCGGCCAGGACGATGCGCCACTCCGAGCTGTCGGGGGAGAGGGCGGTGGGAACGGTGATCCACACCAGCTCGTACGGGTCGGCACCGACGATCTCACACAGCCGTCCCCACCGGAACACGCCGGCGCGGTTGCGGCCCCGGAACCGGGCTCCCGGCACCGGTGCGACGGCGTCGCCCTGCCACTCGGCGCCGACGCACTCGTGGCTCCATTCGCCGACACGGGTCACGTCACTGACCACCTCCCACACCTCGTCGATGCCGGCCTCCACCGTGACCTCGACCCGGTTCTCCAGTTGCACACGTCGCGGTGGCGCTTCGGCTCGCCGGTTTCGCCGGGCGAGACCGTTGCCACTGCGCCTCATCGTGCTGTCTGCGGGTGTGTCGGCCATCGGCTGTCCTCCTCCGGTTCAGGAGCGCGGGATGACGCGCTCGAGCGTTGCTTCCACCCATGCCTCGTACTGCTCGATGGACCAACCGGACTCCTCGACCAGGAGGAGGTAGACCTCGAGGCTCACGATGGCCCACACGCCGTCTCGCTCCGGCGTCGTCGGCGGGCGGCCGATGATGAGCTCGAATGCGGTCGCCACGTCACCCCGTTGCCGATCGCGCGTCGACCGCAGCATCTCGGCGATCCCGTCGTCTGCGGGCGCCCCCTCCCGGAGCAGCTTCGCGATCGGCGCCGTCCGCAACTGGACCGCCGTGGCGAGCCGAGCCGCGGCCTGGATGCGCGCCGATCGAGCCCCGTCGCCCATCGCGAGGAACTCGGGGCGCCGCGCGAGCGGCACCTCGGCGTCGTCGCCCACCACCGCCGCGTCCGCCACAGCCCGCAACAGACCCCGCTTCGACGAGAAGTGCGAGTACACCGTTTCGACCGCCACGCCCGCAGTGGCGGCGACCTCGCGCATCCCCGTGGCGGCCCACCCGTTCACGACGAACAGGTCGTGGGCCGCCTGCACCACCGCCCGCCTCGTCTGCACGGCCTGCTGCTGGCGGAGCCCGGACCGGTACGGACGCCGAACGGTGGCCGCCCCCGCTGCGTCGCGTGCCGATGTCACACGGCGAACCTAGCACAGGACAGTATTCGATACAAGACTGTTCTAGGTCGGGACGGTGGAACTGGTTGCAACGGAACGGCCGCCGGCGGCGTCTAGGAGGTGTGGAAGGGCTCCGCACCGCTGGGACTGGCACAATCCGCGCCGCGATGGACGACGACTTCGTCGGGTTCTACCGGGACGCGTACCCGGGCGCCGTCCGGCTGGCGTGGCTGCTCACCCACGACCACGCCGGCGCGGAGGACGTGGTCCAGGACGCCTTCGTGCGCCTCCGCCCTCGACTGGCATCGATCGACAACCGCTCCGCCTACCTGCGCACCGCCATCGTGAACGGGTGCCGGGACCGAGCCCGGTCCGCTGGCCGGGCTGACGGCCGCCTGCGTCGGATCATGGTCCTCACCGAAGCGTCGTCCACGGACCAGCCCGACGAGCTCCTCGATGCCGTCGCCCACCTCCCGTACAAGCAGCGGGCCGTCCTGGTGCTCCGCTACTGGGCCGACCTCCCGGAGGCCGAGATCGCCGAGATCGTCGGGGTCCGACCGGCAACCGTCAGGTCCATCACCGCCCGGGCCCTGGCCCAGCTCAGGAAGGAGCTGCCCGATGAGCACTGACCTCGAGCGCCGCCTCGTCGACGCGTTCCATGAGGACGCCCAGCGCGCTCGGCTGGTTAACCCTGACCGGCCCGCCGAGGGACCCCGGCCGCAACCGGTAGGCGCGATCCGGCGGCCGGGGTCGCGCCCCTGGCTCGTCGCCGCGGCCGCCGTCACCGTGCTGATCGTGGCCGGGGCCGCGCTGGTCCTGCGCACCGCCCGCGACGGCGCGCCCGAGGATGACCCCGTCGATCTGCCGGCGATCCCGGTGCCGCCGGAAATCCCGGTGCCGCTCTGGGTCGACCTCCCGGCCGGCTCGACGGTGGCCCTTCCCGAGATGCCGATCCGGGCACTCGGCGGCGGGGGCAGCATCTGGACGGGCACGGAGCTGATCGTTTGGGGCGAACCGTCCGCGCCCGACGCGTCTCCGCTTCCTGTGGGTGCCGCGTTCAACCCCCGGACCGGCACGTGGCGGACCATTGCTCCTGCGCCCATCAGCAGCGGCGACCCAGTGGCCTGGACAGGCCGCGAGATGATCGTGTGGGGCGGCTCTGGCACCGACGGTGCCGCCTACGACCCGGAAGCCGACACGTGGCGAACCCTTCCCGACGCCCCGTTCTCGGCCAGCGACGCCGCCGCTGTGTGGACGGGCAACGAGGTCATCGTTCTCGGCGGGTTCGACTATCAGGTGAACGCGGCCGCCTACGACCCCGCCACCGACGAGTGGCGTTCGCTGGCCGATCCGGACGGCTACCTCATGGCGGGCCCGGTCTGGACAGGCACGAGCGTGCTGGCCGTGCTCGACGTCATCGGTCCGCCGCTGACCGGCCCGAACTACCACCGCCGAGACGACAGCCGTGGCCTCCGCCTGGCGCGCTACGACCTGAGCACCGACACGTGGCACATCGATGCCGACGCGAACTACGCCGCCCTCGTGGGGATCCCCGAGGCCGATGGCGTGACCCGGTCGGTCCTCGCCGTGCCGGTCCGGCCGGGCGAGCCGGTGGACCTGCTCGATGCCACCGGCACCCCCATCGGAACCCTGCCGTCCCACCCCGTCGACCTCGGCGGATCCGCCACTGCCGCTGCCGGGCTCTGGCTCGGCGAGGAGGCAGTGTTCTCGATCGACGCCGTGGACGACTGGCTCTTCCCCAGCCCTGAGGCATGGGCCCTGGACCCCGCAAACGGAACGTGGCGGCCGCTACGCGGTGACGTGCCGTCGATCGGGGAGGGGACGGCTGTCGGCGACGTGCTGTTCGCAACAGACGACGACCGTGGCACCGCTTACCGCATCCGGACCTCGGCCGGCGACTGATCAGGCCTGGTGGAGCGCGCGCCGCTCACCACGGCAAGGAACGTGCACGACCCGGGCGAATGGCACGCCGATGGCCCCGCCCGACACGAGACTGGCCGGAGTCAAGTCCCCCTCGCCCACCCGCCACGGCGAAGGCCTCGGCCAGGAACGACTTGAAGGGGCCTTCGTCGGCCTGGATGTGCAGGTGGTGGCCCTGACGCTCGATGTCGAGGCCGGGGCAGAACCACGAGTCGTCACTGAGGAAGAAGTGCGGCGATCCGATGACCCCCCGCCGCCGCCCCTCGGCGTAGGACGCATCCACCAGGGCCGACGCGGTGTCGGGGTCGGGCGGGGTGAGGCCGTGGTCGGCGGCGATGGCGGCCAACACGTCGGGGTCCGCCACAGGCCGGCCCCGCTCGAAGAGGGCGTCACGCAGGGCGAGGCTCAACGACTCGCCTGTGGTCAGCCCCTGTTCGTAGGCCACCTCGACCAGGCCGAGCAGGCCGATGGTGGAGCCGGGGAAGGCGGCGGGGTCGAAGCCCGTGAACAGGTCACCCGCCACCTGGGCCCGGAGGTCGGCGATCTCCTCGGCCACGAAGGCGGCGGCCAGCGGCTCCCCGTTGACCAGCTCCAGCGGCCAGGCCCGCACCCGCAGGGCGACGTCGGTGGCGCCGGCCTCGGCCCGGGCCTGGACGAACCGGCGCAGGCCCACGTGGGTGAACGGGCACACCACATCGGCGAACACCTCGACGACCCGACCGCTCACGCGCTTCCTCCTCGTTCCACCCCCAGTCTGATCAATCGGGGTGGCCGATTACCCAGAGCCGAAGGTCCTCGCGGCTCAGTCGGCGGCGAGGACCAGCAGGTTCAGGCCGAGCATGACGCAGAGCAGCACGGCGATGAACAGCAGGGTGACGTGCATCGCCCGGAGGCGGTCCTGCATCGTCGTCACCTGGTCGTCGGTCTCGGCAGGGGGCGCGACGGTCTCGGTCATGGCCCCTCATCGGCTGGCCGGCCGTCGGGCTGGAGGCAAATCGCCCGCCCCCCGGCCTGGGTCGCTCTAACGTCTGGGCGTGCGCTGAGACCTCGGATCCGTGACCCTGTCCGAACCTCCGAGGAGATCCCATGGCCCAGGACCCGACGTCCACCCTCATCGCCCGTGACGTGTCCGTGTCCTTCGGCGCGGTCACCGTGCTCGACGCCGTCTCGCTCACCCTCGGTCCGGGGGACCGCCTCGGCCTCGTGGCCCCCAACGGCACCGGGCAAGTCGACCCTGCTACGGGTCCTCGCCGGGCTCCTGGAGCCGGACCGGGACGCGTCGAGCTCTCCCCGCCGACGGCCACGGTCGGCCTGCTGGCCCAGGAGCCGGAGCGCCGGGCCGACGAGACGACCCGGGAGGCCATCGCCCGTCGTACCGGTGTGACCGCCGCGGCTGAGGAGTACGAGGCCGCGACCGTCGCCCTGGCCACCGAGCCCGAGGCCGCCGCCGACCGGTACTCACGGGCCCTCGACCGTTGGCTGGCCCTCGGTGGGGCCGATCTGGACGCCCGCATCGGGGAGACCTGGGCCGATCTCGGCCTGCCCGACCGCCTTCTCGACCAGCCCACAGCGACCCTGTCGGGCGGTGAGGCCGCCCGGGCCTCACTCGCCGCAGTGCTGCTGGCCCGCCACGACGTCCTCCTCCTCGACGAGCCCACCAACGACCTCGACTTCGCCGCCCTCGAGAAGCTCGAGCGGTTCGTGCGCACCCGGGAGGGCCCCGTCCTGCTGGTGAGCCACGACCGGGCGTTCCTGGAGCAGACGATCACCGGCGTGATCGAGCTCGACGAGCACTCGCGGGAGGCGACCCGTTACGACGGCGGGTGGTTGGCCTACCTGGAGGAGCGGGCGGTGGCCCGCCGTCACACCGAGGAGGCCTACGACGTCTACGCCACGGCCCGACGGGACCTCACCGACCGGGCCCGGCGGCAGCGCCAATGGTCCGACCAGGGCGTGGTCCAGCGCAACAAGCACCCGAAGGACAACGACAAGGTCCAACGGAAGTTCTTCAACGACCGGACCGAGAAGCAGGCGGGCAAGGTCCGGCAGTCCGAGAAGGCCATCCAGCGCCTCGAGGCCGACGCCCCGGAGAAGCCCCGCACGAGTTGGGAGCTGCGCTTCGAGATCGCGGAGGCCGGCCGCAGCGGGCAGGTCGTGGCCGCGTTGGAGGGCGCCGTGGTCGAACGGGGCGACTTCACCCTCGGCCCGGTCGACCTCGAGGTCGGGTGGGCCGACCGGATCGCCATCGTCGGGCCCAACGGCGCGGGTAAGTCCACCCTGCTCGATGCCCTGCTGGGTCGCATCGAGCTGTCGGCCGGCCGCCAACGCCTGGGGCCCGGCGTCGTGGTCGGCGAGGTGGACCAGCGCCGCCTCCGGCTCGACGGTGAGGGGCCGCTGCTCGACACCTTCCTCGACGCAGCCCAGATGACCTCTCTGGGCGAAGCCCGGACCCTCCTGGCCAAGTTCGGCCTGACCGCGGCGCACGTCCTGCGCCCCGCGCGGACCCTCTCCCCGGGCGAGCGGACCCGCGCCGGACTGGCGGTGCTCGCCGGACGCGGTGTCAACTGCCTGATCCTCGACGAGCCCACCAACCACCTCGACCTCCCGGCCCTGGAGCAGGTCGAGGCCGCACTGGCGATCTTCGGCGGCACCATCCTGCTCGTGTCGCACGACCGCCGCCTGCTCGAGGCGGTCACGGTGACCCGGACCCTGCGGGTCGACGACGGGCAGGTGGTGGCCGAGGACTGATCGGGGCCGGCCCCGGGTACATGCCCGAACGACGAGGAAGGGACGCGATGAGCAACGACGACCGGTTGGACGATGCCAGTGCTGACGACGCCGAAGAGCAGCGGGAGCGCTACCGCGAACTCCTGGAGGAGACCCGGACCGTCATGCCCGGCACCCAGGTGCTGTTCGCCTTCCTACTCACGGCCGCCTTCAGCGAGAGCTTCAAGGACCTCGACCTCCTGGCGAAGCGGGCCTACGCCGGCGCTCTGCTGCTCGCCGCCGTGGCGGCCATCACCCTCATGGCCCCGACGGCGTTCCACCGCATCTCGGATCCGGGCACGCGTGCGGCGCGCCTGCGGGTGAGCACCAAGCTGCAGGTCGCCGGCATGGCCCTCCTGCTCGCCTCGATGACCCTCGTGACCTTCGTGGTCGGCCGCCTGATCTTCAACGACACCGCAGTCGGATTCCTCTTCGGAGGGACCACAGCCGCGACCGGCGTCGCCCTCTGGTACCTCCTGCCCCAGGCCGGGTCGCGGGCCAGAGCCTGAGGTTCAGTCGGCGAGGACCAGAAGGGCGAGGACCCCGACGAGGGCCATCAGGGCGACGACCACGAGGACGATGCTCAACCCCCGTCCGGACTTGAACCGGCCGAACCCGATCAGGTCGGCCTGACGCTGACGGTGGAGGTGGTCCTGGTCGGGCTTGGTGCCGACCTTGGGCAGGTGGTCGTGGGACTGCGTGCGGTCCCGCTCGTGGCTCTTGTCCGCCCGTTTGCGGGCCTGGGCCTGCTGGGCCCGCTTGCGCTTCGCGTTGCCGGAACCGCTCATCGCCCGGACCGTAGCCGGACGGCCTGGCCGCCTTCGGCGTCGCCGTTCAGATGATCTTCTTGGGCGGGTACTTCCCGTAGGTGCGCAGGTGCCGGCCGATCCCGGTGACGAATGCCTCGTTGTAGGCGATCTTGCGGGTCATGTAACTGTGCTGTTCCTTCGGGTCGAGGTACAGGTTGTACATGCGGGCGTAGGTGTAGTTCTGGGTGACTCCGGTGAAGCCGCCGGGTCCCCAGGTGTCGGTGTCGTCGTCGCTGGTCGAGGCGATCATGAACTTGTACTCACCGCAGCGCGCCGCGGACAGCGTCGACAGCAGCCAGTACCAGACGTACTTGCGATTCGACACGGCACCGTCACCCAGCAGGAAGGACGACTGGTCGACGCCGTCGATGAACCGGTCCTGGGGGATGCGGTCCTCCTCGCCGGCCAACGAGAGCATCGTGGGCAGGAGGTCGGTGAAGCAGAACAGCCCGTCGCTGGCGCGGTCGGCCTCGATCATCCCGGGCCAGACGGCGATGCCGGGTACCCGCATGCCCCCTTCCCAGGTCGAGCCCTTGGCGCAACGGAACGGCGTGAAGGCCGCGTCGGGCCAGTTCTCCATGTGGGGCCCGTTGTCCGAGGACAGGAAGATGATCGTGTCCTCGGCCTGGTCGGTCTCCTCCAGGGTGCGGACGAGGCGACCCACGATGTCGTCCAGCTCGATGATCGTGTCCTTGTAGGGGTGCTTGGCCGGTGACGACCCCAGGAAGCGGTCGAGCGGGTAGTTGTCGAAGTGGGCCCCGCGGGTGCCGAGGTAGCAGAACCAGGGCTGGTCGGCCCCGCCCATCCGGCGCAGGAACTCCTCGGTGTAGGTGCACCACTTGTCGTCGAGCTGGGACAGGACCGGGATGGTCACCTCCTCGACCGGCTCCACCTCGCCACCCCGTTCGGCGTGGACGAAGCACCGGTTGAAGGGCTGGTTCTCGATCCACTGCGTGCGGGCCTCGGAGTAGACCACCTCGGGGAAGAAGTGCGGGTCCCGCCACTCGCTGTACATGTCCGAGACCGAGAGGAAGCCGTAGAAGTCGTCGAAGCCGACGTTCTGGGGCTGGGACTCGACGTTCTCGCCCAGGTGCCACTTGCCGACGGCCTGGGTCACGTAGCCGGCCTCGGACAGCAGCTCGGCCAGGGTGACCTCGCCCTGGAGGCCACCGGGCTCGCCGTACATCGGCGGTCGCTGCAGGCCGTGGCGCATCGGCAGGCGGCCGGTGAGCATCGACGCCCGGCTCGGGGTGCACGAGGGCTCCGAGTAGCAGGAGGTCATGAGCAGTCCCTGGCGGGCGAGCCGGTCGATGTTGGGGGTCGGCGCCCCGACGGCCACCCCGCCGCCGTAGCAGCCGAAGTCGCCCCACCCGACGTCGTCCATCAGGATCACCAGCAGGTTGGGGCCCCGCCCGCCGGTCCGCTCACGGAAGCCCGTGACACGCGTCGTGGCCGTGGCCACCTCGTCCTCGTGGACGAACTGTGGCTCGCGGTGCTCCGCCAGCTGCGTGGTCGGGGACGCGATGGGGTCGAAGTCGGTGGCCGTCACGGCCGCACACTAGATCCGGCCGATGACCCACTCCCTCGAGGGCTCGTCGGCGATCTCGTCGGACATGAAGCGGGAGAACACGTCGGCCTCGGCGAGGTCGGCGTCGAGGTCGAGGCGCTCCTCCGCGACCAGCGAGGTGGCCTCGTGGGCCAGCCGCTCCTGCTCGATCTGCTCGCGAACCCGCCGGGCCGCCTCCTCGGCCTGCAGGGTCAGGTGCTCGGCTTCACAGCGGGCCCGCTCCACGAGCTGGTCGGCGCGGATCTGGATCTCCGCGATGGAGGTGGCCACCGTGGCCTCGGCGGCGGCGAGGGCGTCCTCGAGGCGACGTCGGTCGGACTCCGCGGCCCGGGCGCGCTCCTTCCACTGCAGAGCCTCGGCCACGAGGGCCACGTTGGCCGCCTCGGCTCGGCGGATGCGGTCGGCCAAGCCCACGAGGCGGGCGCGGGCGGACGCCAACAACGCGTGGACGTCCGCCGGGTCGTAGCCGTGCCGCGTCACACGGAGCTGCGGCGCTGCACTCTGGCGGGAGTCGGTCATGGTCGCGGCCATCGGCCACACCTGCGCTTTCATCCCACTTCCCCACGCAGAGTCCACACCATCGCGCGGCCAGCGGTCAAGGGGCGATCAGTCGGGGCGCCTGGTGGGCGGTACGGTCGGCCCGGTGAGCGACTGGTCCAGCCCGACGGGACCGTCCGCCGACTCGCCGACCTACCCCCTGGGGGGCCTGGCCACTGCGCTACGCGTCCTGTTCGTACTGGCCGCGGTCCTGGCGACCGCGCTGGCCTACCTGGCGGTCCGGATGCGGGCGTCGCTCGACGGCGTCCACGCCGGACGGGAGGAGGTCGACGCCGCCCAGAGGACCGTGGACGCGTTCCTGGGCGGCGCCAGTGTCGTCTTCCTCATGACGGTCGGCATCGGCGGCCTGTTCGTGCTCTGGCTCTGGCGGGCCGCCCGCAACAACCAGCGCCTCGGTCGACCCGGGGCCCTCGGCCCGGGCTGGGCGATCGGCGCCTGGTTCATCCCCCTCGGCAGCCTCGTGCTGCCGGGCCTGCAGGTCCAGCAGGTCTGGAAGGGGGCCGAGAGCTCCGTCGCCCGGGGCGACCCGGCGTGGCGCCAGGTCCGCGCCAACCCCCAGATCTGGCTCTGGTGGTTGGCCTACGTGGTCGGACAGATCCTCACCTTCGTCGGGTTCAGCCTCCTGGGCCGGACCGACGACCCCCAGGGCCAGGTCGTCGTGGCCGACCTGCTCGACAACCTCGACGACGTGCAAGAGGGCATCACCCTGTTCGTGGCCGGCCAGGTCGCCCTGGTCCTCGCCGCGGCCCTGGGTGCAGCCATGGTCGTCAACCTCAGCCGCCGCCAGGAGACCGCCGTCTCGGTCCTCGGCGCCGGTGGCACCCCCTGGGCGGGCCGGGTCTCGCCCCCGGCCTGGCACCCCGACCCCACCGGTCGCTTCGACCTGCGCTATTGGGACGGCAGGCTCTGGACCGAGCACGTCACCCGCGGCGGGCAACAGGCCACCGACCCGGTCTGAGCCGCCCCCACCGGGGTGAACCGACGCCCGTGGCCGAGGATCGACATACTGGCCCGATGCGGGTGTCGACCTCTCTCTCGAGCACCTACCTGGTGGACGACGCCCGGGTGGGCGCCGCTCAGATGATCGAGCGGGCCCGGGCCGCCCGGGCCGCAGGTCTGGAAGGTCTCTACGTGGGCGACCACCACGCCACGCCCGTGCCCTACTACCAGAACTCGCCGATCCTGGGCCGGATCGCGGCCGAATGGCCGGACCGACGCTTCGGCGCACTCTGGCTGCTCCCGCTCTGGCATCCGCTGGTGGTGGCCGAGCAGGTCGGCACGCTAGCCGCCCTCGGCACCGGCACCTTCGTCTTCCAGTGCGCCATCGGGGGCGGCGAGGACCAGTTCGGGCCGATGGGGGTCCCCCTGGCCGGTCGCGGGGCCCGGTTCGAGGCCGGCCTCGAGGCGGTCAAGGCACTCCTGGCGGGCGAGGTGGTGGACGAGCCCGACGGGCCGTGGGGCCTGCGGCAGGCCCGGATCAGCCCCACCCCGCCCGAACCGGTCGAGATCTGGATCGGAGGGGCCGGACCCAAGGCCCTGGCCCGGGCGGCCCGGATGGGCGACACGTGGTACGCCGGGCCGGAGCTGACCGACACCGACGCGGCCGCCAAGCTGGCCGAGTACCTCGACCACGGCGTCGAGCCGCCGTGCCGCCCGCTGCGCCGGGACGTGTTCGTCGGCGCCGACGAGGCCGACGTGGCCCGGGTGGCCGGGCCCCTCGAGCAGACCGGCTACCGGGGCTTCGACCTGTCCGCCCTGGTCACGGGCACCATCGAGCAGGTGGCCGAGCGCTTCATCGCCGTCGGCGCGGCCGGCTTCGACGAGATCGTCGTCCGTCAACTGGCCCCGGACCAGGCTGACGCCCTCGCATCGATCGAGCGGTTGGCCGAGGTTCGCCGTCTCGTCGCCACCGGGTAGGCGCCACTCGTGACCCTCTCGCGTCGCGAGTTCCTCCGCGCCGGCGTGGCGGCCGGGATCGTCGGCACCGCCGCAGCCTGCGGCTTCTTCGAGGACGACGGGCCGGACCGCATCGACTACGGCGAGGCCGGTTCCCAGTTCGGGGACCTCTACGTCCCCAGCGGCGATCCGCGGGCAACGGTCGTGCTCCTCCACGGCGGGGCATGGGAGGCCGAGGAGGACCTGTCGATCATCAAACCGGTCGCCCAGGACCTCCGCCGGGAGGGTTACGTCGTCTGGAACGTGGAGTACCGGCGGGTGGGCGAGCCCGGCGGCGGGTGGCCCGGGACCTTCGACGACGTCGCCGCCGCCATCGACCACCTGGCCGTCCTGGCTGAGGACCAGCCGGTGGACCTCGAACGCGTGGTGGTCGTGGGCCACTCCGCCGGCGGGACCCTCGCGCTGTGGGCGGCGGGCCGTGACGGTCCTGTCCGGCCCCGGGGGTTTCTCTCCCTCGCCGGCTTGACCGACCTGGAGTCCTGCGTCGAAGAGGACCTGCTGGCCGGAGCCTGTTCCCGGGTGCTGGGCGGCACGCCGGCCGACGTGCCGGACCGGTATCGGGAGGCGTCACCGGCGGCCCGGCTGCCGACCGGGCGCCGTCAGCGCCTGGTCCACGGCATCGACGACGACGTCGTCCCGGTGCGCCAGTCCCAGGACTACGTCGCCTTGGCCCAGGCGGCCGGAGACCCGGCCGCGTTGGTCACGGTCCCCAATGCCGGGCACTTCCAGCTCATCGACATCCAGCACCCCGCCTACGGCGAGGTCCTCACCCAGATCTCCCAGTTGCTGAACTAACCGGCGAGGATCCAGTCCCGACTGGGCTCGTCCTCGATGTCATCGGACATGAAGCGCTCGAAGGCGGCGTCCGCCTTGGGGTTGCCGAAGCCCCCGGCCACGCCGATGGGCTCGATGGCCGGCGGGGTGATCTCGGCGGCGTCGGTGGGCTGCGAGTCGGCTTCGAGGGCCGACTCGGCCAGCTCGTTGGCGACCGCCGGGGTCGTGGGGGCCACCTCACGGGGCTTCTCCGGCATGCCCCGGGCCACAGGCTGACCCAGGCAGTCGGGGCTCTCGGCCACCTGGAGCATCTCGCTGGCGGCCATGCGGATGCGGGTCCGGAGCTGGTTTCGGACCTCCTCGAGCGCCATGGTCTCCGCAGCCACGGCGAGGCGGAGGGTCTCCAGCTGGGCGGACTCGTCCTGGACCCGCTGCCAGTCCTCACGCACCTTCATGCGCTCGTCCGCGTAGCAGCGCTGGGCATCCTGACGGGCCTGCTCGACCATCTGGAAGGACTGGTTGCGGGCCTGGCCGATCAGTTCGTCGGCGTTGGCTTCGGCGTTGGTCGTGATCCCGGCGGCCCGGTGGCGGGCGTCGGCCACGGTGGCATTGGCGGTGTCTTCGGCGAGGGCCAGGGTGCGCTCGAAGGTCTCGCGGGTCGCCTCGGCGTCCCGCGTACGGGCCTGCCAGTGGTCGAGCTCGGTCTTCAGGACCTCGACATCGGACTCGGCCTTGCGCAGTCGACCGATGAGGCTGAGCATCTGGCTGCCCAGCCCACCCAGGAACTCGGCCACGTCGCCCGGGTTGTAGCCGCCGCGCTTGGCGACGCGGAAGCTGGGCTCGCCGAACAGCCGGCGAGTGGTCTCGTCGCTGATCGGGACAGGGGCGATGGCATCGGACATGGTGCGTGTCTCCTGGAATAGGCCGGATGACCTACAGGAAGCGTCGGCACCTCCCCGGAGGACTTGAGCCGAACTCTCCGTCGTGGGATCAGCCCGCGGGGCGGCTGTCGCGGGCCGCGGCGCCGAAGACGCCCTTGGCCATGAGGCTGGACTCCTCCTGGCGGCGGGCGGCGTAGACGTCGGCCCGTACCCCGTGGGCGCCCGTGTCGTCCGGGGCCGCGCCCACGGCCCACTCGGCCAGCTGGGCGGCGAGACGCAGGTCCCCGGTCGCGGCGAGCTCGGCGGCTCGGGCCACGAGCGCGTCGACCCCGCCGGCCAGGGCCACCACCTCAGCGGCGACGGCGGCGTCGGCCGGAGGCTTCAGGCGGGCCGGGTTGCCGTCGTACCACCCGCCGTACAGGCGCCAGATGTTGCGGACCACGAACTCCGGCTCGTCGTAGACGGGCTGCATCCACGGCTGGTCGAGCACGGCCTGGGGCACCCGGACCTCGTGGACGATCGTGTCCAGCGGCTCACCCGCGTTCATCCGGGCCAGCACGTCGGCCACCAGCTGGTCGAGGGTGTCGGCCACGCCGAGCAGGAGCCGCTGGATGCGGTCCCGCCCGCCGATGGGCAGGCCGTGGGCGGGCAGGAAGAGCTCAGGCTCGGTCGCCGCCATGGCCCGCAGGGCCTCGGCCCACTCCCGCGGGTAGCGCTGGGCCTTCTGGGGGTTGCCGGCGTTGGGGAAGACCCAGATGAAGAAGTCGCCGGCGACGACCGCCCGGTGCTCGGGCACCCAGGTCCAGGTGTGGTCGTCGGTCTCGCCTTTGCCGTGGTGCAGGTCGAAGGTGCTGTCGCCGTAGGTGACGGTGTCCTCGAGGCGGTAGGTGCGGTCGGGGCGGACCCAGTCGTCGAAGAAGGTCCCCGCCGCCTCGCCGCGACGACCGAGCCGGTCACCGAACTGGCGGGCGTTGATCACCGCGTTGTAGCCGTCGGTCAGCTCGTAGCGGTCGAAGCGAGCGGCCACGTTCTCGTGGCCGATGATCTCGGGGCGGGCGTCGGCCCGGGCGTCCGCCTCGTTCAGGTAGGTGCGGGTCCCCGCGGCGTGGTCCCGGTGACCGTGGGTGTAGACGATCGCCCGCACGGAGTCGTCGGACCAGTGGCGCAGGGAGGCGAGACAGGCCGGGGCCAGGGCGTCGAGGCTGGTGTCGAAGAGGACGAGGCCCGCACCGGTGCGGAAGGCGACGACGTGCGAGAAGGCCTCGACGACCGCGATGCCTTCGGCCACCTCGGACAACTCGGTGGTGATGCGGTTGACGGACTTCTGGCCCTCGTACTCGCCGTGGTCGATCACCCGCTCGGACAGCGCCAACAGGTCAGCCATGGGCCTGCGTGCTACCACAAGGGGCGTGGGCGGTCTCGTCTGGTACGTGGCCTACGGGTCGAACCTGGGCCGGGCCCGGCTGCAGGCCTACCTGAACCGTGGCCCCGACCCGGCGCCACCCCGGGTCGACCGGCCGATCGTCATCGGCCACCCCTTCTTCTTCGCCGGTGAATCCGTGATCTGGGGCGGGGGCCGGGGCTATGTCGACCACGCCCCCCTCGATCCGCCGGCCACGCTGGCCCGGGCCTGGTTGCTCAGCGGGACCCAGTGGGCCGCCCTGCACGCCCTGGAGTCGGGGCCGGGTCACGACCCGGGGACCGACCCGGGGACTCTGGCCGAGGGCGAGGTGCGGGTGGTCGGCGGCGGCCGCTACGACGCCTTGATCGGCCTCGGCCACCACGAGGCGGTGCCGGTCGTGACCTTCACCGGCCCCGACCGCCTCGACCCCACGACCTGCACACGGCCGAACGCCGCGTACCTGCGGGCCATCGCCACCGGCCTGGCCGAGGCCCACGGCCTGACCACCGACCGGGCGGCGGCCTACCTCGCCTCCCGACCCGGGATGACCGGGCACTGGACGACCGACGAGCTGCGGGTTGCCCTGGGGGCGGTAACCGGGCCTGGGTAGCCTCGCTCCCGCCATGTCCGCGGTCCGTCCTCCCGTCGTCCGACGGCTCGCCGCCATCGCTCTGGCCCTGGCGCTGGTCACCGGGTGCTCCTCGGGCGAGGACGACGCCGCCTCGTCCACGACGGCGCCGACCACCACCCTGCCCCCGTCGAGCACCACGACCACGATCCCGCCCCGGGCGGTGACCGAGGTCGATGTCTGCGCCCTGCTGAGGGAGGTCGACCTCGACCGCGTCCTGGAGGACGCCGGCGTCGGTGAGGCCCCGCCGGCCGACGAGCCCGATCCCGACGCCGGGGTGCCCGCCCTGGTCACCGGCCAGTGCTCGTGGCCGTCGATCGATGACCCCGCGCTGACCCTGCACTACCTGGCCCCGACCACTGCGGCCGACGGCCCGGCCCATCTGGCCGACGTCCTGGAGACCGGCACCGGCTTCGCCGAGGGCGGCACGGTCATCACCGAGCCCGTCGAGGGCGAGACGATCGGGATCCTGGTCGACGAGGAGCAGATGGTCCGGGAAATGGCCGTGGTGAAGCGCTCGGCCCTCCTCTACTTCCTGGTGAACGACGAGGTCAGCGCCCGCGACACCGAGGACCTCACCGCCTACGCCGAGATCCTCTACGGCGCGCTGGTCCGCGCCCCCCGCTGATCGAGGTCAGCTGCCGAACATGGCGAGCCACTGCTCCTCCGTCTTCGGCTTGAACACGAAGTTGAACTGCCGCGTCTCGCCCATGGACTGGGAAGGCTCGGCGGAGTAGAGGTGACCGGGGAAGAGCGTCGCGTCGTCGGGGACCTTGGCCAGCTTCTGGGTCACGCTCTCGTAGAGAGCCCGCGGGTCACCACCGGGGAGGTCGGTGCGGCCACAGCCCTCGAGGAAGAGGGTGTCGCCGGCGACGAGGCGGTTGTCGACCAGGAAGCACTGGCTGCCGGGGGTGTGGCCCGGCGTGTGGATGAGCTCGATGGGGATGGCTCCGACCTGGACGATGTCGCTGCTGACGTGGGTGACCAGATCGGTGTCGTCGGCACCGGTCACCCGCTTGACCCACTCTGCCTCGTCGGCTTGGACGTGGATCGGTACCGGACGCAGGCGCAGCAGCTCGTTCACGCCGGCGATGGAGTAGCCCATCATGTCCCCGCCCACGTGGTCCGGGTGGTAGTGGGTGGCCAGGGCGCCGACCAGCTCCATGCCGTCCTCGTCGAGGATGCCCAGCAGGTCCTTGATGCCGTAGGCGGGGTCGACGACCACGGCCTCGCCGGTCTCCCGGTCCCCGATCAGGTAGACGAAGTTGACCATCTGGCGGGCCAGCTGATCCGTGGTGGCGAAGTCCCGCCCGGCGAGCAGCTGGCGGAAGTAGAGGCGATCGTCGGCCATCGGTCCAGGCTACGGGGGCCCCATCGGGTCGGCGGTCGACTGACACCGACACCGACGCAACCAGGGGGCGGGGGGACGAGCCGCCGGCCCTCGGGGGCGGGAAACGACGGCTGGAGCGTCAGATCTCACGCACCGTGTCGAGCCCTCGCGAGATTCCCCTTCTCGAGGCAATAGCTGTCGGATTCCGACAGCTATTGCCTCGAGAACAACCCAGGTGCGTCGGAGTCGGGGCGGACCGTCACGGGCGGTGGCGAAACGGGCGTGAGGGCACCGCCGAGCCCAGCCGTAGAAGCCCGGCCCCCGTGGTTGCCTTCGGTCTCTCCAGCCCGAGCCGCTGGATCAGGCGTCGCGGCGCAGGTTGCGGAGGTGGGTCTCCCAGCTGGCCTTGAAGGTGGCGTCGTAGGTCTCGTACCCCTGCCGGAGCGAGGGCCCGGGCCAGTCGGGTGGCAGCAGCTCGGGCGGGAGGAGGGGGTCCGCCTGCAGGTGGCGGAGGACGGCGGCGGACAGGACGAAGCCGGCGGCCAGCTCGTCGGGGTGGTCCAGCCGGGGCCCGAGGGCCGTCAGCTCGGCGTCGAGCCGGCGGGCCGCGGCGGCCCAGCCATCGAGGTCCCACAGGCGGAGGGCCAGCTCGTCCTCCGGACGGCCGGTGAAGGCCAGGCACTGCGTGGCCACCACGGCCCGGGCCTCGGGCAGGCGACTGGGATGGAGGTTGGCGGGGCGCAGCCAGACGCCCTCCCGCAGCTCGGCCAGCCGGAGGTCCCGCATCGCCCGCCGCAGCGCGGACCGGTCGGACGCGAGCCGGCGGTCACCCTCGACCACGGCGAGCTCCCAGTCGCCTTCCCACGCCGCCGAGCGGCCGGACCGGCTCTCGTCCTGACGCTCGCGGCGGGACAGGAACGGGCCGGCCAGGGCGTAGCGGCCATCGGCGACGGTCAACTCCCCTGCGGTCACCATCCGGGACAGGGCGGTGCGGACGGTGCCCTCGGCGATGCCGAAGAGGCCAGCCGATGCCACCAGGGAGTGGGCGGGCAGCTCCGGCGGCCGGACGCCCAGGAGGGTCGAGGCCACGACGGAACGGGCCGTCAGCGGGCGGGTGTCGTCACGGAGTTCCATCGCGTGTCGGGAAAGTGTAACGTAGGGCCATGACCGTGCTGGTCGATCACGTCCGCGAGCACCAGACGATGGTGCCGCCCGCCGAGCTGCTCCCACAGACGCTGCCCACCCAGCGCCTGCTGGCCTCGGGTAAGCCGGTGCCGGAGATCCGGGCCGAGCTGCGCCGCATCCCGAACCTGCGCAACCTGGGCAACGTCCTGTCGGTCTGGGCCCAGTCCTTCGGGCTCATCGCGCTGGCCGCCTGGATCAGCCACCCGGTCATGTGGGTCGCGACCTTCGTGCTGATGGGCCGGGCCTTCGCCCTCTACGGGATCCTCGGCCACGAGGCCGCCCACCGGTTGCTGTTCTCGAAGCGCTGGGCCAACGACGGCATCGGCCGCTGGGGGCTCTCGTACCCGGGCTTCGTCCCCTTCGACGTCTACCGCCGCAGCCACTTCGCCCACCATCGAGACGAGATGGGCCCCGAAGAACCCGACGTCAACCTCTACGCCCACTACCCGATCACGCCCGACTCCCTGGTCCGCAAGCTCCGCCGGGACGCCCTGGGCCTCTCCGGCTGGAAGAACCTGAAGGGCCTGTTCCGCGGCCTGCAGTACGACCGCACCCGCGGCGTGGCCATGCGCATCCTCGGCACCCAGCTCGTGATCCTCGCCGCCTTCACTGCCTTCGGTCGGCCCGAGCTCTACCTCTTCCTCTGGCTCATCCCCTGGATGACGGGGTGGCGGGTCATCAATCGGCTCCGGGCCATCGCCGAGCACGGCGGGATGATCCAGTCCAAGGACCGGCGGGAGACCACCCACCACGTCCAGCAGTCCTGGCTGCCCCGGTTCTGGATCGTGCCCTTCAACACCGGCTGGCACCTGGCCCACCACGTCGACATGGGTGTGCCCTTCCAGCACCTGCCCCAGCTCCACGACGAGCTGGTCGCCGCCGGCTGGGTCGTCCCCGACCTCGAGTACCCGGACTACCGCACCCTCTGGCGGGCCCTCGCCGCCCGGGAACGCACCGAGGCGTGACCCGGCCCGTCGGGTTGAACGAAGCGAGGCTACGACGGCGGGCGTGGGGTGCCGCCGAGGATCGTCGGGGGGCCGAAGTGCCATCGAATCTCACGCCCCGTGACCACGTCCCGTTCTGGCGCCTGATTCGGGTGCCATAGGCCCTCAATCAGGCGCCAGTTCGGACGGCGAGCGGACAGACCCGTCAATCTGGCCACGGAGCGTGGGATTCGAGCGCTCGCTCGCCCCCGACGAGCCGGCAGCCCGACCCCACGCCCCCCTACCTGCTTCGTTGTCGGTGTCGACGTCGGTGACGGTCAGCCGGCGGCGGGGGGCGGGTCGTCGATGGGGCCGCTGGACTCGGGGAGGTCGCGGCGGCGCCAGGCCTCCTCCGCCAGCGAGATGACCTCGCGGACGGGCAGCCCGGCGCGCTGGGCGGCGCGGGAGGCGTCGTCGTGCTCGACCTTCACCCGGCCCGCGCTCACCTTCACGCGCACCGCGTGGCCCGCGACCTCGACCTCACTCTGCTCGCGGGCCTGGGGCCAGCGTTCGAGGGTGGTGCCCCGCACGCCGAGGCTGCCGGTCGAGTCGGTCATGGCGGCCATCACCTGATGGACCAGCGACGGGTCGACCAGCGCGCTCACCTGGTGCGCGGGCCGGCCCTTCTTCATGAGGATGTTGGTGACCCAGGCGTCGTGGGCCCCGGCGTCTAGCAGGGCGGCGACGGCGTCGGCCACGACCTCACCGGTGGCGTCGTCGACGTTGGTCTCCAGGAGGACGACGGGCTGACCGCTGGCGCGGCCCTCGACCGGGTCACCGAGGACGACCTGGGTCACGTTCGGCCGATCATCCAGCTCCCGGGTCCCGGCGCCGAAGCCGCTGGCCCGCACCACCATCGGCGGCATCTCGCCCCAACCCACGACGGTGGCCGCCAGGAGAGCGGCACCGGTGGGCGTGGTCGTCTCGAAGGCGACGTCGATGCCGTGGCTGGGCGCCCCCTTGAGGAGCTCGATGACGGCGGGAGCAGGCGAGGGCAGCAGGCCGTGGGCGGCCCGGTGCATGCCGGTGCCGGTGGCCACCGAGCTGGCGTGCACCCGCTCGACGCCGAGGACGTACAGGGCGGCGCAGGTGCCGACGATGTCGATGATGGCGTCGAGGCCACCGACCTCGTGGAAGTGGACCTGGCTTGGCGGGCGGCGGTGGAGCCGGCCTTCCGCCTCAGCCAGGCCGTCGAAGGTGGCGAGGGCGAGGTCCCGCACGGCGTCGGGCAGGCGGGCCTCCTCGATCAGGCCGGTGATGTGGGCCGCGGTGCGCACGACGGTGGTCTCCTCGGCGTGCACGTGGACCTTCGTGGCCGCGATGCCGCAACGCAGGACGGGCTCGGCCTCCACGGCCCAGCCCCCCACCGGCAGCAGTTCACAGATGTCGCGGACCTCGTCCAGGTCTGCTCCGGCGTCGACGAGCGCGCCGAAGGCCATGTCGCCGGCGATGCCCGAGAAGCAGTGGAACCAGGCGAGCGTCCCTCGCGTGTCGGTCACCGGCGGGCGCCGACGCCGAGGAGGCGGACGACGGCGCAGGCGGCGCCGTAGCCGTTGTCGATGCCGACCACGGCCACGCCGGGGGCACACGACGAGAGCATGGCCAGCAGAGCGGTGACCCCCTCCAGGCCGGCCCCGTAGCCGACGCTGGTGGGGACGGCGACGACGGGCGCCGGGGTCAGGCCGGCGACGACGCTGGGCAGCGCCCCCTCCATGCCGGCCACGACGACCAGGGCGTCGGCGTCGGCCAGGTCGTCGACCGACGCCAGGAGCCGGTGCAGTCCGGACACGCCGACGTCGGTGACCTCGACCGGCGTGACGCCGTGGGCCGACAGGACGGCGGCGCACTCCCGGGCGACGGGGCCGTCGGCCGTCCCCGCGGTGACCAGAGCCACGCGCTCCGGCCGCTCCGGCGCCGGGTCCCACACGACGGTGGCGGGCTGACCCGGATGGATGACGCCGTCGGGCTGGGCGACACAGGCGGCGGCGACCTGGTCGGGCTCGGCCCGGGTCAGCACGATGGGCCCCGCCCCACCGTCGGCCCGCAGCGTCGTGACGATGGCCGCGCACTCCTCGGGGGACTTGCCCGGGGCGTACACGGCCTCGGCCATCCCCTGGCGTAACGCCCGGTGGTGGTCGACCCGGGCGAAGCCGAGATCGGTGTAGGGGAGGCGCCGCAGTCGGCGCAGGGCGTCATCCGGAGCGACCTCGCCGCTCCGCACGCCGTCCAACAACTCCCGGAGGTCGGCTTCCTGCACCTCACTATCCTGCCCGTGTGACCAGCTCCGCACCATCAACGGAGGGCGCGGGGCACCCCCGGGTCGGCTTCCTCGGCCCCCGAGGGACCTTCAGCGAGCAGGCGCTGCTGACCCAGGGCGACCTCGTGAACGCCGAACTCCTGCCCCTCGACGCCATTCCCGACGTGCTCGTGGCCACCACCAGCCGCCGGGTCGACCAGGGCCTCGTCCCCATCGAGAACGCCATCGAGGGCACGGTCAACGTGACCATGGACATGCTGGCCTTCGAGCACGAGCTGCTCATCCAGCGCGAGATCGTCATTCCCGTCCAGATGCACCTGCTCGTGCTGCCCGGCGCCAGCTTGGAGGAGATCAAGACCGTCCTGTCCATCCCCGTGGCCACGGCCCAGTGCCGCCGCTTCCTCGCCGACAACCTGCCCGGCGTGACCACCGAGGTCTCGGCCTCCACCGCCCAGGCCGCGCAGATCGTGGCCGAGACCGGTGACCCCACCATCGCCGCCATCGCCAACGCCCGGGCGGGCGAGCTCCACGGCCTCGAGACCCTCGTGCCCGACATCGAGGACCACGACGACAACGAGACCAAGTTCATCATGGTGGCCCCCGCGGGCATCCCCGCACCCACGGGCCACGACAAGACGACGGTCGTGATCTTCCAGCACGCCAATCGCCCCGGCTCGCTGCTGGCCATCCTCCAGGAGTTCGCCGCCCGGGCCATCAACCTGACGAAGCTGGAGTCACGGCCCACCAAGGAGGGCCTGGGCAGCTACTGCTTCATCATGGACCTCGAGGGCCACGTCGACGACGAGCTGGTCGCGGACTGCCTGCGGGACATCCACTCCAAGCACGGCCGCATCAAGTTCCTCGGCTCCTACCCCGCCGCCGGCGAGACCGGCGAGCGCGTCCGCCGCGAGGCCGACGCCTCCTGGGCCGAGGCCGAAGCCTGGATCCAGTCCCTCAAGGACCAGATCCGCCCCTAACCCCTCCCGTTCTGGCGCCTGATCTGCCGGTCATGGCCGGAGGATCGGGCGCCAGAAGGGTCACCGCTACCCTCGGCGCCGGAGGGATGGCAGAGCGGACGATTGCGGCAGCCTTGAAAGCTGCTGGGCCCTCCGGGGTCCCGCGGGTTCGAATCCCGCTCCCTCCGCTACTCGCCCTCCGGCGCCTCGAGCTCGGCCCGGTGGCGTTCGACCCACAGCGCCGCCTGCACCCGGTCCCCCACGCCCAGGGCGCTGAACACGCTGGTCAGGTGGGCCTTGACCGTCTTCTCGGAGATGCCGAGGCGACGGGCGATGTTCTTGTTCGCCATCCCCTCGCCGACCAGCATCAGCACCTCCCGCTCGCGGGTGGTGAGGGCGATGTCGGGCCGCCGCTCCCTCCGGGCCCGGACGAGGGCCCCGGCCACCTTCGGGTCCAGGGGCGACTCGCCCCGCGCCGCGGCCCGGATGCCCTCCTCCAACACCTCGGGGCCGCTGTCCTTGAGGAGGTACCCGACGGCCCCGGCGTCCACGGCGTCGATGACGTGCTGACGGTCGGCGAAGGTCGTGAGGACCAGCACCGCGGCGTCCCCGGCCCCCGCCCTCAACGCTCGCGTGGCCTCGACCCCGTCCATGACGGGCATCGACAGATCCATCAGGACGACATCGGGGCCCAGCTCGGTCGCCGCGGCCACTGCCTCGGCCCCGTCCGCTGCGGTGGCGACGCACTCGATCCCGTCGAACCGGCCGAGCAGCAGCTCCAGGCCCTCCCGCACGACGGCGTGGTCGTCGACGACCAGGACCCGGATCATCCGGGCACCACCAGGCGCACGGTGCTGCCCTCACCGGGGACCGAGTCGATGCTCAGGTCGGCGTGGTGCTCCTGGACCAGGTCCCGCAGCAGGCGGAGGCCGACGTGGCCCTCCGGCACCGTGCCCGGGTCGAAGCCCTGACCGTCGTCCCGAACGGTCAGCACAGTCCCCCCGTCACCGAGGGCGAGCGTCACCGTCACCTGGCCCGCCCGGGCGTGCTTGGCCACGTTCTGTAGCGCCTCCCGGGCCACCCGGTACACCACGGCCTGGCCCTCATCGTCCAAGGTGACCTCCGGGTCCACCTCGACGGCCACCTCGGTGCCGTTGCGGCTGGCCGCCGCGGCGAGGTCGGACAGTGCCCCCTCCATGCCCGTGTCGACCAGGTTCGGCGGGTAGATCTCGACCAGCAGCGAGCGCAGGCTGCGGACGCTGCGTCGGGTCTCAGCCGCGGCCCCGGTCAGGCGACGGGCCTGGTTGTCGTCACCGGCCGAGTCCGCCGTGTCGGCGAGCGCGGCCAACGTGTAGGAGACACCGGCCAGGTCCTGCACGACCCCGTCGTGCAGGTCGGCGGCGATGCGGCGCCGCTCGCTCTCCGAGGAGTCAAGCGCCCGCCGCAGCAACTGCTCCCGGTCCTGAGTGCTCTGCTCCAGGCGCTGAGCCATCCGCCACGCCAGGGTCAGCTCGATGCCGAGGAGGACAACGAGGGGCACGACCACCAGCGGCCAGAGGGTCCCGAGGACGTCGCCGGCGCGGGAGTCGATGGTCGACTGGCGCTGGTAGATCTCGAACAGCAGCGGGTCCCCGTCCGGGGTCTCGATCCGCTGGTAGACCTCCAGCAGCTCGCCGAAGCCGCGCTGGCTGGCGTTCTCCTGCTTGGACAGGTCACTGAGCTCGGCTTCGGACCCCCCCTCGGCCAGCACCTCCAGCTCGTCGTCGCCGAGGTCGAACTGCTCGCCGACCAGGGCCGTGTCGTCCGCATAGACGATGGTCCCGTCGGGAGTCCAGAGGCGGACACCGACCACCTCGTCGCTCATCACCCGGGACCGCACGACGGCGTCGAGATAGGCGTAGGCGTCGGGATCTCCGGTCACGACCTGGTCGGTCACCGCGGGCTCGACGACCCCGCGGGCCAGGAGGCGGGCGTCGCGTCGCGCGTCGCTGATCGCCTCCTCGGTGGAGACCGTGCGGGCCACCCAGAGGCTGCCGGCGGCGACGACCACGAGGGCCACCACCCCCGGGATGGCGAAGCGCAGCACCTCCCGGCGCACAGTGTTCACCCGCCCATTGTGCGCGCCGGAGGCCCGGCTCCCCCTCGAGGAGGAGCCGGGCCGACGGCGGGGGGAGGAAGTGACGCTCAGACCGTCAGCGTCCCGCGGCAGGTCTGACCCGTCCGCACGTTGGTGGCCGTGCCCACGAAGGTGTCGGCACCGGCGGTGTTCGGCGCCCGACGCTCGACCGAGAACGAGCCGCTCGGGGGCTGGGTGGTGCGGGTGCCCTGGGAGAGGACGACGCCGTTCTGGCGGAGGGTGTAGCGCCACACCTGGCCGCGACGGTTGCTGTCGACCTCGTACTCGACCTCGTAGCCGCCGTCGCGGGCCTTGGCCTTGAGCTTCCAGTCCGCGGAGCCGCTGCAGCTGCCGGTGCGGATGATGGCATCGCCGCCGCTCTCGGCACCGTCGGCGCCCGCCGGGGCGATGCCGCCGATGAGGGTCGCACCACAGAGCAGCGCTGCGGTGAGCAGGGAAAGGGTGAGCTTCTTCATGGTTTCCGTCCTTGGGTGGGGGGTACGGAGACCACCATCCGCCCGATCCGGTCCCGGGCACCATCGGCTCTTGGTCCTAGGACCTCAGGACCTCCGGCCCCTGCAATTCGGGCGCCGGCAGGGGACCATGGCGTCATGGCCTTCTTCCTCACGCGCCGCCTCGGTGTCGCGGTGGCCGTGCTCGGGACCGTCCTCGTCACCATCAGTGGCCTCGGCGCCGTGCCCGCCGGCTCCGCCCCCGGTGACGTCACCGTGTTCCCGACCACCTCCCCCGTCGACAACGCCCGGCACCTCGTGCTCGGTGACGACGGCAACATCTGGTTCACCAACGGTTCCGGCTCCGGCGACGTCCCGCTCGGGCGCATGACGCCCACGGGCGACGTGACCCCGTTCCGCCCCCCCGGCGTGACCCACGCCTTCGCCATCACCAGCGGCGCCGACGGCAACGTCTGGTTCAGCGCCTTCGACTCGACCGACAGCGGGCTGGTGCCGCTGCTGGGGCGCCTCGACCCGGACACCGAGGTGGTCACGACCTTCACCAGCGGCCTGACCGCGCTGCCCGTCGTCCTGACACCGGGGCCCGACGGTGACGTGTGGTTCGCCGACCAGGAGGGCGGGCTCGGGAAGGTCGCGCCGGACGGCACGGTCACCCGCTTCGACCTGCGGACCACTCCCGACCTCGACGAGCCGCTGACCTTCGACGCCGACGGCAACCTCTGGACCACGGCGTGGGCCGCCCCCATGACCACACCCGGCCGCCTCGTGCGCACCACCCCGGCCGGCGTCCAGACGACCTTCCCCCTGGAGAGCCGGCACCCGGTCAGCGTCGAGGTGGGCGCCGACGGCAACCTCTGGTTCGGCGACACGAGGGCCATCGGGCGCATGACCCCCGCCGGCGTGGAGACCCGCTTCCCCAACGACTACCTGACCGCGGTCCGGGACCTCACGGTGGGCGGTGACGGCAACATCTGGTTCGCGGCCAACGGGTCCAGCCGCATCGGCCGGGTCACTCCGGCGGGGGTCGTCGCCCTCTTCCACCATGCCAGTGCGGCCACCGCCCGTGACCTGCTACTGGGCGCCGACGGCAACATCTGGTTCGGCGACGGCGACGTCGTCGGCCGCGTCCGGGACACCGGGGTCATCCGCACCTTCGGTGGCTCCGGCGTCGAGAGCGTGGACGGCCTGACCCCGGGTCCCGGCACGGACCTGTGGTTCGCCAGCTCGTCGTCGGGCCTGGCCTCCATCACGATGGCCGGTGACATCACCGCCCACGAGGCCACGGTGGACATCGTCTGGCCCGATGAGGTGATCGCCGGTGCCGGCGGGAACCTCTGGTTCTCCGCCCAACGGGACAGCCTGAGCCATCAGGCCATCGGGCGCATGGCCACCGACGGGCAGACCGAGGCCTTCGGCGGCCAGCCTGCCTGCCGCACCCCGAGTCCGTGCTTCCCCCACTGGGGCGGTCGCTACCTGAGTGAGGCCCCGGACGGGAACCTCTGGTTCCTGGACACCGAGAACCAGATCGGCCGCGTGACCCCCGACGGACAGGTGAGCGCGTGGACCCGGCCCGGGACCGAGTTCTCCGCCCTGACCGTGGGTGCCGACGACAACATCTGGGTGACCGGCCGGGACCGTGGCCCCGCCGGCGGCCGCGTGTACCGGCTCCGCACCGACACCGGCGGCCTCCGGGCTTTCACCGTGCCCGGGGTGTACCGCACCGGCGACGTGGTCACCGGCGCCGACGGCAACGTCTGGTTCGTCGCCGGTGGCGACCGCCTGGGCCGCATCACCCCGGCCGGCGGGGTGACGACCTTCGGGGCGGCATCGGTCACCGGGGTCGCCGACCTGGTGGCCGGGCCCGACGGCAACGTCTGGTTCTCCTCTCGAGGCCGTGTCGGGCGCATCACCCCGGCGGGACGCATCCGGACCTTCACCGACCCCGGGCTGCTGTGGGCCACCGAGCTGACGGCCGGGCCCGACGGCAACGTCTGGTTCCTGACCACGGCTACCCCCCGCGTCGGCCGGGTGACCCCCACCGGGTCGATCACCTTCTACCGGGGCGGGCTGTCCTTCAACAGCGGACCCACGATGATCGCCGGACCCGACGACGACCTCTGGTTGACCTCCACCGGCAACGACCGGTTGGCTCGGGTGACCACGGCCGGAGGCCTCACGAGGATCGATCCGGGCGCATCGGTGACAGGCGGACTGAGCCTCGGTCCCGACGGCCACCTCTGGTTCGCCACGGCTGGGGGCCTCGGCCGCCTCGAGCTCGCACCCTGACCTCGCAGGGCGTCGGCGCCCCGCCGTCACCGTCGTCCAGGGGCAGGTTTCGACCAGCAAAGGCTCCGGCGCAGCTCGTCGGGCCGCTCCGGGCGGGGCACAGAGGTGCCAGCGCTCGTCATCGACCCTGGCCGCGAGCTCGCGGAGGTGACGCTGCGAGGGCCGCCAGGTGAGGTTCGGCGCCAGGCCCGCCCAGGAGGTCACCGATGGAGGGACCTACCAGTGGTGGGCGACGTCGATGACCACCCGGTTCCCCATCTTGAACACCCGGAAGGGCAGGCGGGCCCGCACGCCGAGCCCGAGCGTGGTCAGGCCCTCGAAGGAACCGCCGTAGCGGGTCGACCGGAACGTGTCGTAGCCGGCCACCGACACGCCGGGCAGGTGCCGGCCCACGACCCCGGGGTAGGTCGGATTCCCGTTGACGTCGTTGGCCGGAGCCCGCACGACGATCTCGATCTTCGCCCCACCCGGCAGCGGGATGACCTGACCGGACCCCTCCGCCCGGAACACGTTCACGTAGCGGACGACGTAGCCGGAGGCCGGGCCGTCGAGATCGACCACCAGGCGGTCGTAACAGGCATGGCGCCCGGTGCGGACGTCCACGATCTCCGAGAACGGGCTGGTCGACGGCCCGGCGGACTTGGGCATGCTTCCCCACGTCACCGCACAACCCGCTTCGGGGGCGGCGCCGGCGGGGATGGCGGGCAGGACCAGCAGGCCGAGCACCGTGACGACCAGGACCAGGAGGCGTTTCACGCTCCCGTCCTACACCCCCGTGCGGGCCCTTGTCACCGACTTCTCCTCCCGGGGCGGAATAGCCCGTCAACGGAGGCCGTTCGACCGGGTGTGCCTGTTACCCGCCTGAACCACGCCGTGCTCTACGTGCGGGACGCCCAGCGGTCCGCCGCCTTCTACGAGGAGGTCCTCGGCTTCCGGCGCCTGAACGTCGTGGAGGGCATGGACCAGGCCGTCTTCCTCCAGGCCGCCGGGTCGACCAACGACCACGACCTCGGGATCTTCGGGATCGGTGAGGCCGCCGCCCCCTCCGGCGCCGGCCGCCAGAGCGTCGGGCTCTACCACCTGGCCTGGGAGGTCAACACGCTGGCCGAGCTGGAGCGCCTGGCCGACGTGCTCTCGGAGCGGGGCGCCCTCGCTGGCGCCAGCGACCACGGCACGACCAAGGCCCTCTACGCCCACGACCCCGACGGCCTCGAGTTCGAGGTGTCCTGGCTCGTGCCCGCCGACCTCATCGACGACCAGGCCATCGAGGCCCGGTCCCGCATCGGCCCGCTCGACATCGAGGCCGAGAAGCGTCGCTACGGGGCCGAGACCCGGGGCGGTGTCGGGGTGTCGGTCCCGGTTTGACAGTGGGACCGAGTCGGCAGCGGCTCGCTACCATCGCCTCGTTCAGGAGAGGTGCCGGAGTCTGGCTGATCGGGGCGCCCTGCTAAGGCGTTAGTGACCGCAAGGTTGCTCGTGGGTTCAAATCCCACCCTCTCCGCTCCGTTGTGGGAATGACTTCGTTCTCCCTGGTAGAGGATGCGTTTCGGCGGTCCAGTCGACGTTGGGCGGGTGGGACAGGTTTGACCCGGACTGCGTCCGCCGCAGATCACCGCGCGGGCGTGGGCCGCCCGCTCCGGCAAAGATTCGCGCATGGGGAGCAAGCCCTCGTTCGTCTGGACCACAATCACGGTCGACTGCTTGGATGCCGAGGCGTTGGCGGCGTTCTACTCCGACTTGTTCGGCTGGAAGATCACGGCGCGCGACGGTGTCGGCTGGGTGCAGATCCGGGATCCGAACGGCGGCGTCGGCCTGAACTTCCAGGCCGACGCCCACTACGAGTCCCCGACCTGGCCAGAAGAACCGGGCAAGCAGATGAAGATGCTGCACTTCGAGATCCTCGTGGACGACGTCGAGGCTGCCGCCGAACTCGTCTTGCGTGCAGGGGGTGGCCAGGCGCCGTACCAACCACCGAACCGAGATCCCAGCGGGCTTCGGGTGATGCTGGACCCTGCTGGTCATCCGTTCTGCCTCTTCGTCCACGGCGAATAGGGGCCGAGCGCAGTCGGGTTCGGGCCAAGTCCCGCGCCCCGGCGGCGTTCGTGGGCGATGATGGGACCATGGAGCTCAGGCCTGGCATCGCCGTCGAGGACTCTGAACTCGCGGCGTTCGCTCGTCACCACGGGATCCGCCGGCTTGCGCTCTTCGGGTCGGCACTGGGTGACGACTTCGGGCCCGAGAGCGACCTCGACCTCCTGGTCGACTTTCTCCCCGGTCGGACACCGGGCCTGTTCGCCATCGCCGAGATGGAGATCGAACTGACTGGAATCCTGGGTCGCGAGGTCGACCTGAGGACCGCGGGGGACCTCAGTCGGTACTTCCGGGACCGTGTCCAGAGCGAAGCACGCGAGCTCTATGCCGCCTGAAGACGACGTTCGGCTCCGTCACCTACGAGACGCCGCCACAAGTGCCGCTCGGATGGTGGAGGGCCGCGCCCGGGAGGACCTCGACGATGACGAGATGCTCCGCCTGGCACTCACGAAGCTGGTCGAGATCGTCGGTGAAGCCGCCAAGCAGGTCACCGCCGAGACCCGGGCCGAACTGCCAGACGTTCCATGGTCAGCTGCAGCTCGCACCCGAGACCGCCTGGTCCACCACTACTTCGACATCGACCTCGATGTCCTCTGGACCACCGTCACCGAGGACCTGCCTCGGCTACTTGACGCCCTCGACGACGGGCCGGCGCAGGTCTGACCACTCCAAGGTCGGCCGCCTCAGCGAGCACGACCGACAACGCCACCCACAGGTCGCGGTTCGCGCTTTGTCCCACCCTCTCCGCGCTTGTGATGTCGCGAGAGTCCGAGCTCGGAATCGGCATCCCCTGGCGGACACGCAGGGTGAGATTGACGACCGGGATCAGGTGAGTTCGGCTCGCCCGCCCAGCAGGATCGGTTGGTCGCCTGAGATGAGGTTGAAGTCGAAGGTGTTGGTCCCGTCCTGCTGAACCTGAAGCGTCAGGGGCTGGCCGGTGACGTGGGAGCCGGCGTAGTCGACCGCTATACGGGTCAGGGCCCGGTGGTCGCCGTCGGCGAACGCGGTGGTGAGGGTTCGGCTGGCGGCACCGATCAAGACCTGGCCTGCGGAGATCGGGCCGGGGAGGCCAGCCTGGGCGGCGAACTCAGGATCGAGGCTGTGGGGGTTGTGCTCCCCGACCAGCTGGTAGAGGACGGCGCTGCTTGCGGGGAGGTGGACGGGAAGATCGCGGGCGGCGTCGAGCGGCGGTGGAGGCGTTCGACGCGGGCCCCGGTCGCCGCCAAAGCCGCCCCGTCCCTGGACCATCACCGTGGATCGCACGGAGGACACGTGCTCACCGTCGACCGCCAGGCGTGTCTCGGCAACGAACACGGCCGACGAGCCCTTGTCCCAGAGCTCAATTACCTCGTTGACACTTTCCGTGGCGGCGGTCGCCGGGACATGCGTGTGAATCGAGAGGTCACAGCCGAGGAGGAAGGTGTCGTGGGGGTCAACTGCCCACGGCGCCGCCCAGTCTGTGTCACTCCACATCCGCGACATGCGGACGGAGGCGAACGTCGGCATGACCCGGGGTCCGCGGGACAGGTCGAGGTAGTCGAGGTCGTGGCCGGGGTCAGCGCCGATCGCGGCCGCGAACAGGACCGCATCCTCGGGCTTCCATGTAGAAGAGAGGCTCGCCCCATACTCGAGGAGCGTCTGCATCGGTTCACGATCAGGCAAGGTCGAGTGCCCCCTGCAGGGCGCCAGCGGCCATGCCACGACGACGGTACTTGACGCCGTGGGCACCTACCCGAAGACCTTCTCGGTTCAGGTCCTATCCCCGCTCGACCCCTGTGGGGGCCGGGTAGTCCAAGACCCGCTCGGCTTCGGTGTGGAGGTAGGCCACGGCGGCGCGGTGATCGAGGGCCGCGCCCTGGTCCATCAGCACCATCAGTCGTTGGTCGCCGAGCACGTCACGGCTCCGCGCTTCGGCCGCGGGGTACAGGTCGACCGCGAAGGAGGCGGCCGACGTCAAGGAGTCGATCGATTCGACCTTGCCGATGACGACGGCCGCGGCCTCGTCGTGCCCGAGAGCGCTGAACGCTGCGGCGGCCAGCATGTACGTGCTCTGGAGCCCGATGACATCGCCCATCTCGAGCTCTGGTTCGGTGGCGTCCGCGGCCGCGGCGAGGGCCGAGCGCCAGTCACCACGGCGCGCCGCGATCGCTCCCTTGTGCGAGATCGAGGCGTAGACCGCCATCTGGTCACCGCATCGGCGCCCGACGGCGATGGCTTCGTCGAGCAACGACACCGCCCGCTCGGATTCCTCGATCGGGAGGTACCCCGCGACGGTCGACAGGATGAGCGCGAGCGAGGAGGGAATCCCATCAGTCCTCGCGACGTGTTGCGCTTCGTCGAAGGCCTCACGGGCAGCATCGGGCGCAGCAGCGACCAGTGCGACCCCGAGGAAGACGAGGGAATCGGCGAGTCCGAAGTGGTCCTCGGATTCCCTGGCCGCCGTCACCCAGGCGCGGGCCTCCTGATCGCCGTGTCACCGTTGCCGCCGAAGTGGGCGGCAACGGCCCGAGCTCGGAGCAACAGCGGATCCGGCCCGCCCGACCCGCCCTGGGCCCGTTCCGCCACGGCGATGAAGTCGGCGGCCCGATCCAGGTCACTGCCCATGGTCGCTCCCCATGCGGCCCAGGCGGCGACCACCTCGAAGCGAGGGTCCTCCTCGCCCCCGGGGATGTCGATCGCGGTCTGCGCCCAGTCCATCGCGAGGTAGGCGATGGGCAGGCCCTGAACGGTGAGCGGGGCGATCATCCGGCACACGTGCTCGACCGAGGCGGTCTCGAGGGCCCAGTCCAGCACGACCCGGAAGTTGTCGGTGTCCCGGGCCAGGGCCTCCGCCCAGGCCAGTTGGTCCGGGGATCGCAGGTGCGGGGCGGCGATCTCCGCGACCTCGACGTAGTGGTCGGCGTGGCGGCGACGCACCCCGGACGTGTCCCCGCTGGCCTCGAGGCGCTCCCGGGCGTACTGGCGGATGCTCTCCAGCAGCCGGTACCGCACGCTGCCGTCGTCCCCGCTGTCGGCGATCACCAGCGACTTGTCGACGAGATGAGCCAACGCGTCGACGACATCCAGGACATCCAGGTCGTCACCCGCCAGCACCGCCTCCGCGGCGCGCAGGTCACAGCCCCCGGCGAACACCGACAGGCGATCCAGCGCCTGCTGCTCGGTCGGCTCGAGCAGGTCATAGGACCAGTCGATCGTGCTCCGCAGCGTCTGATGCCGCTCGAGCGCGGCGCGGCTCCCACCGGTCAGGAGCTTGAACCGTTGATCCAACCGGGCCACGAGATCCTCGGGTGACAGCGACCGCACCCGCGCCGCCGCCAACTCGAGGGCAAGCGGAATGCCGTCCAGCCGGCGGCACAACACCCCGACCGCAGTCGCGTTCCGCTCGTCGAGCACGAAGTCGTGCTTGGCGGCGGACGCCCGATCCGAGAACAGCCGCACGGCCTCCGCGTTGGCCAACGCATCGCCGTCGTCGTCATCAGCGGGCACGCCCAACGAGCGGACGGCGACGATCCTTTCGCCAGGCAGGCCTAGTCCTTCCCGGCTCGTCACCAGCACCACCACCTGCTCACACCGGCGCAGGATCGCGTCGGCCTGGCGGGCGACGGCATCGAGAAGGTGCTCGGCGTTGTCGACGACCAGCAACAGGCGCTTCGCAGCCAGATAGTCGAGCACCAGCTCGTCGAGGTTGCGGCCGGGGTGGGGCTGCACCCGCAGGCTGGCGGCCAATGCGTCCCACACCGCTCCCGGATCGGTGATCGGCGCGAACTCGCACTGCCACGCCCCATCCGGGAAGGCCGTGACCACCTCGGCGGCCACCTGAAGCGAGAGTCGCGTCTTGCCGACACCCCCGACCCCGGTCAGGGTCACCAACGACGAGGTGCGCACCAGATCCACCAGCGACTCGATCTCCGCCTCCCGGCCCACGAAGCTCGTCACCTGGCGGGGCAGGTTCCCCGGCAGCGCGCTCAAGGACCGCAACGGCGGGAACTCCCGGGCCAACTGCGGATGCACGACCTGGAACACCTGGAGGGTGTCGGTCAGATCCCGCAACCGGTGCTCCCCCACGTCGACCAACGTCACCTCCTCCGGCAAGGCCGTCCGCAGCAGACTCTCCACCGTCTCGGAAGCCACCACCTGCCCCCCGTGGGCGATCGCCATCAACCGGGCGCACCGGTTCAAGGGCTGGTTCACGTAGTGACCGTCCGGGCGCAACTCCCCCTCGCCGGCATGCAGGCCCATCCGGGCCCGCAACGGCCCTATGACCCCCCAGTCGTGATCCGCAAGCCCCAACTGGGCCGCCACCGCGCCCTCGATCGCAGCGCCGGGAGAGGCGAAGACGGCGGCCATCCCGTCACCCATCTCGGAGAACACCACCCCACCGTGAGACTCGATCGCCTCCCTCACGATGACGTCGTGACGGACCAGTGCGTCGGGCATCTCCTCGCGATGCTCCTCCCACCGGCGAGTCGAGCCCTCCAGATCCGTGAACAGGAACGTCACGGTCCCCGTCGGCAGCGATGCCACGCGGCGACGCTACGCCACCCGATCCACCCGCAACGGAGGGATCACCTCCCCAACGAGAACGACAACCGCCCGCCGCGCTGGAACCTTGGACGGTCCCGCGCCTCGTTGGCGTTCGTGGGCGATGAGGGCTCTATGCCGCCTGACGACGACGTTCGGCTCCGTCACCTACGAGACGCCGCCACGAGTCCCGCTCGGATGGTGGACGGTCGCGAACCCTTCCTCACGCCATGTCGGGGAAGAAGTCAGGCACCAGTTGGCGGAGGACGTCCCCATGCTCAGGTTCCGGGATCCCGCGCAGCGACAGGCCGCCGTCGACGCCGAGACATTGCCCGGTGACGTAGTCCGCTTCGTCGCTGAGCAGGAAGGCGACGCAACGAGCGACGTCTGCCGGTGACCCGAGGCGGGCAAGGGGCGTCTGGCGATGGAAGCCGGCCTCGACTGCCGGATCGTCGGTCAACGGAGCAGCATTCTCCGTCGTGATGAGGCCAGGCAGCACCGAGTTCACCCTGATGCCGAAGTGGCCCCATTCGTCCGCGGCGACGCGGGTCAACATGTCCACGCCGACCTTCGACGCGGCATAGGCAGATTCCCAACGACCGCTGCGTGAGGCGGCGACCGAGCTGATGTTCACGATGCTGCCGCCGCCGGCCTCGACCATGGCCTGACCTTCCGCCTGCAAGGCACGGTAGGTCCCGTTCAAGGTGCCGTCGGTCGTCAGCGCGAACAGGTCTGCGGGGGTGCCGAGGATGCTGCCGACCATCGCTTGGAAGGCGGAGTTCACCGCCAACCGGAGCGGGCCGTTGCGTTCGGTGGCAGTCGCGACCGCCTGCTGCACCGAGTCGGAGTCGGTGATGTCGCACTGCACCCACCCTGCTGCTTTGCCCAGGCCTCGAGCTGCCTCGGCGAGCACGTCCGTTCTGCGACCGGCAAGGGTGACCACGCCACCCCGCTCCACGATCGTGGCCGCGCAGGCCAGACCGATACCGGTCCCGCCGCCGGTGATGAACGCCGACTTGCCCTCGAACATCGACCTCTCCCCCTCCTCAGGCTGGCCGAGGACGCTACTCGCCCGCCGGAGCGGGTCCCGGCCGCCACCGGATCGAGCGGGGGTCGGGGGGCGGCTCTGGCGGCGAGCCAGTTCTTGAGGGTCCGTTGCCCAAGGTCAGGCCGGACGTCGCATATCTGCTACATTTGTCGCATGTCCGAGATCGCCTCCCGGGAGCTGCGCAACAACACCAGGGCGCTGCTCAACCGCGTCGAAGCCGGCGAGTCGGTGACGATCACCGTGGAAGGTCGCCCCGTGGCCGTGCTCGAACCACTGGCCCGACGCCCACACTGGATCACGCGCGACGAGTTCGTGCGCCGGGTGCTCCCCCGGCAGGCGGATCCCGCGCTGGCCGCTGAGCTGCGGGCGCTGGCGCCCGACACGACCGACGACCTCCCACCGATGTGACCCGCGGGCTGGCCGACACGACCGTGTTCATCGCCCGCGAATCGGGGCGCCCGCTCGACCACCAGGCCCTACCCGACGAGATAGGGGTCTCGGTGATCACCATCGGCGAGCTGCGCGCCGGCGTGCTCGCGGCTGGTGATGTCGAGACCCGCAGCCGCCGCCTGGGGACGCTGACCGAAGCGCTAGCCCTGCAGCCCCTACCGGTGGATGACCAGGTGTCGGAGTCCTGGGCGAGGCTTCGACTGCTCCTCCGCGACAGCAACCAGCGCATGCCGGTAAACGACTCGTGGATCGCGGCGACTGCCCTCTCCCTCGGCATACCCGTCGTCACCCAGGACGACGACTACGCCGACATCACCGGGCTCACCGTCATAAAGGTCTGACCCAGCCGAGGACCATCACCGTGGTTCGCAGGGAGGACACGTGCTCACCGTCGACCCACAGGCGTGTCTCGCCGACGGCAAGCCGGACGACGAGCCCTTGTCCCAGAGTCCGATCACCTCATCGACACTTTCAGTGGCGACCGTTGCCGGGACAGGCATGCGGATCGAGATGTCACAGCCGAGGGAGTTCGTCGTGGCGGGCGTGGTCCGCTCCCTCCGGCCTTGACGCACCCCCGCCCCGCTCCATAATGTTGCAATTACATTACGGAACGACACGAATCGGCAACAACGACGGGGGATCCGGCCGTGAAGGCGACGAAGCGTGTGCGTCGGACTGCGGTGAGTGGCCTCGTGGCCGCGCTCGCGGTGGCCGGGCTGAGCGCCTGCACGCCCGAGCAGATCCAGGCCTACCTGGACGTCACCGAGCAGCACCACGACGTCCTGACCTGGGAGCAGCTGAAGCAGCTCCGGCAGTGCGAGTCGGGCGACGACTACACCGCCATCGGTGGCGGGGGGCGATACCGAGGCGCCTACCAGTTCCGCCGGTCCACCTGGAACGGCGTGGCGGAACGCTGGTATCCCTGGCTGGAGGGCCAGGACCCGGCCCGGGCCGACACGTGGTGGCAGGACGCCATGGCCCGGGCCCTCTGGGCCGAGTCGGGCAGCAGCCCGTGGCCGCACTGCGGCCGTCAGGTCACCGCCTGAGTCGACGGCTCAGGACGTGAACTTACCGCCCCGAATGCGCTCGGCCTCCATGAGGCCCAGCTCCTGGGCCCCGGAGAGGACCAGCGCGGGGTCGGGCACGAAGTCGAGGTCGGAGGACCGGCCGTCGTAGTCGACGGCGTTGAGCATCACCCGCATGGCGTTGAGGCGGGCCCGGTGCTTGTTCTCGGAGCGGATCACCGTCCAGGGCGCCTCGGAGGTGCTGGTGCGCTTGAGCATGCGGTACTTCATGTCGGTGAAGTCGTCCCAGTGCTCCTGGGCCTGCACGTCGATCTCACTCAGCTTCCACTCCCGCAAGGGGTCGTCCCGGCGGCGGTCGAAGCGGTGCTTCTGCTCCTCCTTGTCCACCGAGAAGTAGAGCTTCACCAGGATCGTGCCCGTGCGGACGAGGTCCTTCTCGAAGCCCACGACGCCCCGCATGAAGTCCTTGTACTCCTGGTCGGTGCAGAAGCCGAAGACGGCCTCGACCATGGCCCGGTTGTACCAACTGCGGTCGAAGAGGACCATCTCCCCCCCGTCGGGAACTGGGCCACGTAGCGCTGGTAGTACCACTGGGAGCGCTGCTCCTCGGTGGGCTTGCCCAGGGCGACCACCCGGTAGTGCTTCTCGTTCATGTAGCGGGTGACCCGGCGGATCGTCCCGCCCTTGCCCGCGGCGTCGCGTCCCTCGAAGAGCACGATCATCCGCTGGTTGTGGGCCTCGAGGTGGTTCTGCATCTTCAGCAGCTCGACCTGGAAGGGCTTGAGCTCCTCCTCCAGGCGCCGCTTGCGCACGGCGGCCTTGGCCTCGTCGCGCAGAGCCACCACCTCGAGCTGGAGCGCGGCGTACGCCTCCGGCGTAGGGCCGTTGACGGCCGGCGGGGTGGTGACGGGCTCAAGGGACATCGACGGCCTCCTGGAGGGTCGAGAGGGCGGCCTGGTCGGCCGGTGACGGAAGGCCCCAGCCCGGCTCGTAGCCGAAGACCTGGCGGGCGGGGACGGCATGGCGGCCGTGGTCGACCAACTCGAAGCAGTCGAGGTCGACCAAGCCGGGATGGCTCCGGCCGCAGACACCGGCCAGACGGGCCACCTCGGAACGGAGAGCCACCAGGTAGGCGGCGGACCGCACGGACTTGAGGTCGGGATCGAGCCCGCCGGTGAGCCACGACGACTGGGTGGCGACGCCGGTCGGACAGCGGCCGGTGTGGCAGCGCTGGGCCTGGATGCAGCCGATGGACAGCATCGCCTCGCGACCCACGTTGACCATGTCGCAGCCGAGGCCCATGGCCAGCAGGGCCGACTCGGGCAGACCGAGCTTGCCCGATCCGACGAAGACCAGCTCCTCGTGCAGACCCCGCTCGGCGAACGTGCGGTAGACGCGGGGGAAGGCGGCCCGGAAGGGCAGGGCGACGTGGTCGGCGAAAACGTAGGGCGCGGCACCGCTCCCGCCCTCGCCACCGTCGACGGTGACGAAGTCGGGCCCTGCGCCCCGGGACGCCATCCGGTCCGCGAGGTCGTCCCAAAAGCGCTGCTCGCCGACCGCCGACTTGATGCCGACGGGGACACCGGTCGCGTCGGCCAACGTCTCGACGAAGTCGATCAGCCCGTCGACGTCACCGAAGGCGCGGTGACGCGGCGGGCTGAGACAGTCCTGGCCGACGGGGACGCCGCGAATGGCGGCGATCTCCGGGGTGACCTTCACGCCCGGAACGACACCGCCGAGGCCCGCCTTGGCCCCCTGGGAGAGCTTGATCTCGATGGCCCGCACCGGCGCTGACGCGACCTGGTCCACGGCCCGGGCCAGGTCGAAGGCGCCGGCCTCGGTTCGGCAGCCGAAGTAGCCGGTGCCGATCTGCCAGACCAGCTCGGCGCCGTGGCGGTGGTGGTCGGAGATGCCGCCCTCACCGGTGGTGTGCAGGCAGCCGGCGCCGAGGGCGCCACGGTTGAGGGCCTCCACCGCCGGTCCACTGAGGGAGCCGAAGCTCATTCCCGAGATGTTGACGACCGATGCCGGGCGGAACGCCTTCGCCCGACCATGGGTCGCGCCGAGCACCTTGGCCGCCGGCACCGGACTGGCCTTCGGGGCGGGCGGGACAGGGAAGGCGACGTGCTTGATGATCAGGTACTCCTCAGCCACCTCGAGGTTGTTGTCGCTGCCGAAGCCCGAGAGGTTGTTCTCGCCCTTGGACGACGTGTAGATCCAGCGACGGTGGTCGCGGTTGAACGGCCGCTCCTGGTCGTTGTCGGTGACGATGTACTGGCGCAGTTCGGGGCCGATGGCCTCCAGCCAGAAGCGGAAATGCCCCAGCACGGGGAAGTTGCGGAGGATGGCGTGGCGACGCTGGCGGAGGTCGTGCACGGCCAACGCCGCGACGACGCCCACCGCGGCCGCGGCCACGCGTGCTCCCGGGGTCCTCACCGGGCCAGTCTTCCGCACCACGACACCCGGCGACTGGGCCGAAGGACCCGATTCACGGCGACGTCGGGACCGACGGCGTTTGCATTGCGGGCCGCCAGCGGGTCGACTTCCGCCGTGAGCAACGGCAAGAAGCTTCCCCTAGCGGTCTACGAGTCCGAGTTGGAGAGGCTCCAGCGCGAGCTGGTGAAGCTCCAGGAGTGGGTCCGCCACAACGGGATCAAGGTGTGCGTGCTCTTCGAGGGCCGGGACGCGGCAGGCAAGGGCGGCACGATCAAGCGCATCGCCGAGCGCTGCAACCCCCGCATCGTGCGGGTCGTGGCCCTCGACAAGCCGACCGAGAAGGAGCGGTCGCAGTGGTACTTCCAGCGCTATGCCGCCGAGCTGCCGTCGGCCGGTGAGATCGTCCTCTTCGACCGCAGTTGGTACAACCGCAGCGGCGTCGAGCGGGTCATGGGTTTCTGCAGCGACGACGAGCACACCGAGTTCCTGCGGTCCTGCCCGGAGTTCGAGTTGATGCTCATCCGCTCGGGGATCGTGCTGGTGAAGTACTGGTTCTCGGTGAGCGACGAGGAGCAGGAGCGGCGTTTCAAGGCCCGCATCGAGCACCCCGACAAGCGGTGGAAGCTGAGCCCGATGGACCTGCAGTCCCGGGCCCGCTGGGCCGACTACTCCCGGGCCAAGGACGAGACCTTCCGCTACACCGACACCCGTCAGTCGCCTTGGTGGGTGGTCGACGCCAACGACAAGCGCCGGGCCCGGCTGAACTGCATCGCCCACCTGCTGGAGCAGGTGCCCTACGAGGACTTGACCAACACCCCCCTCGAGCTGCCACCCCGCCAGGCCGACGACTATGTCCGCCCCCCGTTGGAGGAGCAGACCTTCGTCCCCTCCCGCTACTGAGCCCGGCGTCGTAGGGTCGGCACCATGACCCGGACGGCCGACGACATCTGCACCGCGGTGACCGACCTGGCCGACGACTGGCGGGCCCAGCGCGCCGACCGCCAGCTCCGCCGCCACCTCGACCCGGCCGACTTCGCCGCCCTCCGCTCCTGCGGGCTCCCGCTCATGGCGGTCCCGGTCGAGCTGGGGGGGACGTGGGTCGATGTGGCCACCAGCACCCGACCCGTGGCCCAGGCCCTCCGGGCCCTCGCCGGGGGCGACGCCTCGGTGGCCCTGGTGTCGGCCATGCACCCCGCCGTGCTGGCCTACTGGCTGGCCTCCCCCGACCCGTCGGACCCGGTCTGGCAGGCCCAACGGTCCGCGGTGTTCGCGTCTGCGGCCGAGGGTCGCCAGTGGGGCACCATCACCTCGGAGCCGGGCAGTGGCGGCGACATCGCCAAGACCAAGGCCGTCGCCGTACCCGACCCCGACCTGGACCCGTTCCTGGAGGGCGCGCCCCACCGGGTCACCGGCGCCAAGCACTTCGGCAGCGGCTCGGGCATCGCCGACCGGATGATGACCACCGCTGTGGCGGAGGGCGAGGACAAGCCGACGATCTTCGTGCTCGACAGTTCCGCCGGGCCGGGGACGACCCACTTCGAGATGGTCGGCGAGTGGGACGGCATGGGAATGCGGGCCACCCAGAGCCATGCCCTGCACCTCCGTGACGCCCCCGCGGTGCGCCTGGCCACGTCCCGGCCGCTGGAGGAGATCACGGCCGGGGCGATGCCCCCCGTCGAGTCGTGGTTCGTCGCCGTGGTGCTCGGGGTGCTGGACGAAGCCGTGGCCACCGCCCGGGCCCAGCTCCGGGACCGGGCCGACTCGCTTCGGCCCTACGAGCAGGTGGAGTGGACGAAGGCCGAGCAGGACCACTGGCTGGCCGTCCAGGCCCACGAGGGCGCGCTCCGGGCCATCGAGACCGGCGACGCCCTGGTCGCGGCGCATGCCGCCCTGCGAGCCAAGCAGTCCGTGGCCGAACTGGCCGAGCAGACCCTCCTCCGCCTCGGCCGGGTCCTCGGCGGCGGCACCTTCTCCCAGCGCTCCCCCTTCAGCCATTGGCTGGAGGACGTCCGGGCCCTCGGCTTCCTCCGGCCCCCGTGGGGCCTGGCCCACGACATGCTCTTCCTCACGTCGCTCTGAACCCGTCGGCATCCCCCGTCGTCGTGCCCGTCCCTACGGCCTGACAGAAGCCCACCCCGCTGGCCCAGGCCGCCGGAAGAGTCAGGGGTGCTGCGCTCGTAGTACGGCGAGTCGCCCGAGCCCAACTGGCGATTCCCGTCAAGATCGAACGTCAACCCTCGCTTGGACAGGTGCGGTCCCGGTACCGGCATGAGATCGGCGGGTCTTGGCCCCTGGCCTACGACCTGCTCTTCGTCACGTCACTCGGCGACGACGGAGCAGGGTCATTCGGCCCGAAGATTGCGGACCGGCCGCGCCAACAGGCTCGACCCCGCCGGCCTGACCGCAACCGGCGCCCCAGTGCGCGATCGGACCCCTTCGTCCTGCCCTTGGGCCAGGATGTGGGATGGCTCTGCTTCCCGGTGATGGCGACGAACTCATCCGGTGCCGCCCGAGCGCGGGGACGGGTTCGGCAGGGGGGTGGCGGCCATGACCAACGTGGTCATCGTGCTCCTCGACGACCTGGGGTTCGGCCAGCTCGGCTGCTACGGCAGCCCCATCCGGACCCCGGCCTTCGACCGGCTGGCGACCGAGGGCCTGCGCTACAGCCGCTTCCACGTCACCGCCCTGTGCTCGCCGACCCGGGCGGCGCTGATCACCGGGCGCAACCACCACGCCGTAGGCATGGGCTTCCTGGCCGACCTGCCGACGACCCACCCGGGGTACTCCGGTCGGATCCCCCCGGGCACGCCGACGCTGCCGGGCCTGCTCCGGGAGGCGGGCTGGAACACCATGGCCGTCGGGAAGTGGCACCTGCTGCCCAGGGGTGAGCGCAGCGCCGCCGGCCCCTTCGACCGGTGGCCCCTCGGCCTGGGCTTCGAGCGCTACTACGGCTTCCTGCGGGGTGATGCCAACCACTGGGCGCCCGAGCTGGTCCGGGATAACGGGTACGTCGAGCCCCCCGCCGGGCCCGACGAGGGCTACCACCTCACCGAGGACCTGGCCGACGAGGCGATCCGCATGATCACCGCGCAGCAGCAGGCGGCCCGGGGCAAGCCGTTCTGCCTGTGGCTGGCCACCGGGGCCATGCACGCGCCGCACCACGTGGAGCAGTCGTGGGTGGAGGCGTACGCCGGCGCGTTCGACGACGGGTGGGACGCCTGGCGCGACGGGGTGATCGAGCGCCAGCGGGCCAGCGGGCTGATCCCACAGCACACGGTCGCCTCGGACCGGCCGCCGTGGGTCCCGGCCTGGGAGGACCTCGCCGCCGACGAGCGCCGGCTGTACAGCCGGATGATGGAGACCTACGCCGGCTTCCTCAGCCACACCGACGCCCAGATCGGCCGGCTCCTCGATGCCCTCGACGATCTGGGCGTGGCCGACGACACCGTGGTCGTCGCCCTCTCCGACAACGGGGCGAGCGCCGAGGGGGGCGTGTCCGGTACCAGCAACGAGCACCGCTTCTCGCACCGCCTGCCCGAGTCGGTGCCGGAGATGGCAGCCCGGGCCGAGGACTGGGGCGGCCACGCGGGGTATCCCCACTACGCGTGGGGGTGGGCGTGGGCGGGCAACGCCCCCTTCAAGCTCTGGAAGCGCTACGCGTGGCTCGGTGGCACCCGGGTGCCCTTCGTCGTGCGCTGGCCCGCGGGGATCGGTGCCCAGGGCGAGGTCCGCCACCAGTTCGGCCACGCCGTCGACCTGCTGCCCACGCTGCTCGACGCCTGCGGGGTCGAGATCCCCGTCGACCTCGATGGGGCGTCGCTGCGCTCCACGTTCGACGACGCCGACGCCGCGGCGCCGCGCTCGACCCAGTACTTCGAAATGCTCGGATCGCGCTCGATCGTGCACGACGGATGGAAGGCGACCACCGACCACGTCTCCAAGGGCGTCGCCGACGAGGAGGAGCTCCTCGTGGGCAGCCGGGACCTCGAGGCAGACCGGTGGTCGCTGTACCGCCTAGACGACGACCCGGCCGAGGTCGAGGACCTGGCCGACGAGCATCCGGACGTGGTGGCGGACCTCGTCGCCCGCTGGACGGCGGAAGCCGAGCGCAACGACGTCTTCCCCCTGGCCGATGACCTTGTCCAGCGCATCGCGGACATGGCCCCGGTCCCCTTCCCGCCAGCACCCCGCTCCACCTACCGGCCCGCCGGGGGCCCGGTCAACGACGACGCCCTCCCCCTCCTGTTCGGCGGCGCGACGATCACCGCCGACACCGAGGTGCCCGAACCCGACGCCTCGGGCGTGCTCTTCGCCTTCGGCGACCACGTCAGCGGGTTCGCCTGCTGGGTCGACCAAGGCCGGCTTCGGGCCGCGCTGTCCATCGCCGGCGACGTCGTCGAGGTGGCAGCTCCCTCCCCCTTCCGGCCCGGCCCGGTCGTCGCCGGCATCGCCCTCACTCCGGGAGACGGCGGCGGGGGTTGCCGGCTGGAGCTGGTTACCGGCGCGGGGCGGGAGGTGGTGGCCTCCACCCCGCACGAGCACACGCTGCCCATCAGCTTCCAGCACGGCGGGGCCTCGCTCACCATCGGGTATGGCCGGGGCTTCCCGGTGTCGCCGTCCTACGACGTGCACGCCGCCTGGCCGGGCCCGATCCTTGAGGTGGTCGTCGACACCCCCGCCGGCACCGTCCCACACCGCGAGGACCTCGTCGACGGGGCCCTCACCGCTGACTGAGGACCGTCCACAACCCCGTCACCGGCCCGCCCGAGCGACGGTAGAGTGGGTGACCCTGCGCTCGTAGCTCAATTTGGATAGAGCGTCTGACTACGGATCAGAAGGTTGGGGGTTCGAGTCCCTCCGAGCGCGCTGAAGTCCCAGGTCACAGGCCTGTGGGCTGACCTCGGCGAGGTTCCTTCCGCCACTGGCAATCCCTTGGCAGTCCGACGGGCCTACGTGTCCGAGGAGGATTGCCGATGCGAGGCCACATCCAGCAGCGAGGGAAGGACAGTTGGCGGATCAGGTGTTGGTCGGCACCCACGATGAGCTGCTCGAGCACGTCCACCTCCAGCCCCGTCGCCGTCAGGGGATCGCCCGGGCGCTGACGGGTCGGGCTCGCCGGCTCGCCACTCCGACACCGCATCCGGTGCGGGCGTAGGGTTCGAGTGACCGGCCGCGACCAGGAGCGAGCGTCATGCCCTCACGATCCGTGTACAAGAGCGCAGCGATCGAGGCCCTCGACGAGTTCTACAGCGGGACACCCGAGGAGCTGGAGCGGGCGTTCGACGACGCCCTGGCGTTGATGGACGACGACGTCCCCCTGTGGGAGGTCACCCGCCGCCATGTCGACGCGGGTGAGGGCCCGGCCCTCGCCGCGGAGGACGCCGAGGGCTTCCGGGACCGGTGGCTCGCCGACGACAGCCCGCTGGGCGGCCACGAGGTCGGCAGGGTCATCCGGGCCGCCTACCGCGAGGCGGTGGCCATGGCCCGGCGCGACGGCGGACCGGTCCCGATCGAGACGTTCTGGGCCACGGGGGTGAGCCCCGAGTTCGAGATCCACGTCTGCGAGGGGCGGGGCCACGTCCTGGTGCTGTGGTACCTGCCGCTGCATCGCCGCTACGGCTCCCGACGGGCGGCGTCCCGCAGCGTCGTGGTCCGGGCGCACGACACCAGCGAGCACGAGGTGGTCGAGGAGGGGGACACGCCCATCGTGCGGCTCAGGGCCAGCGGCTCGGACGGCCGGGCCGACTGAGAAGGCGCGCCGAGACGCGCCGAGCCGGACGGGTCGAGCCAGCTCAGCCCGTCGGCCCGACCCGGGCGCTGACGGCGAGGGCCCGCATGCCCAGGTCGGTGGCGGCGTCGGCAACCTGCATTAGCTGCGCCGCTCGCTCGGCGGGGGCCAGCTCGCACGAGCGGGCCCTCCAGTAGCGGGTGCGGACGGCCAGGGGAGTGGCCGACGCCCCCTCCTCGAGCACCAGCGCCGCGTCGAAGTGGGCAGCCGCCTCCGAGCCCCGCCCGATCAGGGGGCAGAGCATCCCCAGGTGCCGGTCGGCCGCGCCGACCACCCCCAGGCCCAGGAGGGCGGTGAGCAGGGTGCCCGCGAACGGCGTGAGCAGGTCGAAGAGCCGGGGGGCGTGCGCAGTCGCCTCGCAGCGGACGGCCACCTCGGCGAACACGCCGAGCACAGCCGACCAGCCGTTCTGACGGCACTCGGCGTTGAAGTCGACCGCGGCGAACCGGTCGAGGACCTCGCTCGCCGCATCCTGCTCCCCCGCCTCCACGTGGGCCAGCGCCCGCAGCGCCTGAGCGAGGATGTGGTTCTCGGGTGCCGCGCCACCGAGCGGGCCGGCGAGCGGAGCCAGGTCGCGCTCCTCGCGTGCGAGCAGGATCGACTGCATCATCTGCATGCCGAGCAGCGGACTGTAGGAGTCCTGGTACCGCGCCATGCGCTCCCAGCGGTCCCTGACGTCGTCGAATCGGCCCTCCGTGAGCGCCCGGGTCGCCTCCCACTGCTCGGCGAAGGCCAGCGCGGGGAGCCAGCGCTGCTCCTGACCGAACCGGGCCATCTCCTCGACTGTGGCCGCGAGGGCATCGGAGGCTCCCCGCTCGAGATGGACGCCGGCCATCACCCGCAGCCCGTAGGCGGTGGGGATGGCCGCCCGAGCGGTGGTCGCCGTCCGGCCGAGCACCACCAGCTCCTCCCCGAGGGGGACCCGCTCGTCGACGGGGGCCGTGCCCGAGCGGGCCGCCGCCGCGCCGAACAGGGCCTCGCCGAGGGTGCTCGGATCGTCGGCTCGCCGGGCCAGAGCGAGAGCGTCGTCGGCCAGCTGCAGGGAGTCGCGTCCCTGGAGCTGGTAGGTCGCGTACGCGAACGCCTCGAAGGCCAGCAGCCGGGCACGGAGCTCAGGATGGTCCTCGCCCAGTGCGACGCGAGCCTCGTCGAAGAGGGCGGCGACCTCGCCGGGATGGTCTAGCAGCGCCTGCGGTTGATCGGCGAAGGCGGCGACGGCCCGACCCAAGTCGGCGGCCAGGCCCGCCGAGCGGGCTCGCTGCACGGCCTCGCGGGCGACCTCGATGCCCCGCGTGTCGTCGACGTAGACGAGTGCCTCCGCCAGCTCGGTGAGGAGCTCGACGCGTGCCCGCTCGTCCCCGTCGGCGTCCTGGTCGGCCAGCCGGAGCGCCTGCTCGAGGAGCGCGGCGGCGTCCTCGGAGGCCAGCCGGGCCACCGCGTCCCGAGCTGCCTCGGTCGTGTAGCGGATGGCCCGCGCTACGCCGTCCAGGGGCGTCGCCCGGGTGAAGTGGTGGGCGAGCGCCGCCGCTCGTCCCGGCCCGCCTCGCTTCTCCATGGCCGTGCCCACCGCGAGGTGCGCCCTGGCCCGGCCGGCGGGCCCCAGCTCGCCGTACACGACCTGACGCACCAGGTCGTGGTGGAACCGGAACCGGCCCACCCGTTCGGCGTCCTCGACGACGAGCCTGGCGGCGCTCATTCGTTCGAGGCCGTCGAGGGCCTCCACGACCGGCCGGCCGGCCGCACGGGCGACCAGGTCGACGTCGAACTGGGCCCCGCAGGTCGCGGCCAGGCTCAGGAGGCGGGCGTCCTCCTCGGAGAGGCGCTCCACCCGGCGAGCAATGACCTCGCGCACCCCCACAGGCAGGGCCTCGCTGTCGCCGCGGGGGTGCGTCGGGTCGGACAGATGGCGGACGAGCTCGCCGAGGAAGAGGGGGTTGCCCCCGGTCTGTTGGTGCAGATCGGGGGCCCGACCGGCTCCCCCCTCACCCGCGATCGTCCGGATCAGCTCGGTGCTGGCGTCGGCCGTCAGCCCCTCGAGCTCGACGGACGTCGTGCGGGACTCGCTTCGCAGCTCGGTCAGCAGGCCTCTCAGCGGGTGGGCCTCGACCACCTCGACATCGCGGTAGACGACCAAGACGAGCAACGGGGCACCGACGGCCGCCCGCAGCACGTGGCGCAGCAACAGTACGGTGGGTTTCTCGATCCAGTGGAGGTCGTCGAGGATGAGCAGGCACGGGCGGCTCGCGGCAGCGCCGGTGAGGACGCCGGTGACCGCCTCGAACAGGCGGTATCGGGCGGTGGCCGCGTCCTCTGGGACGAGGGGATCGGCGGCCCCGCCCTCCCCCGGGAGGTCGGGGAACAGCCTGGCGAGGTCAAGCTCCAGGCCGTGGAGGCGTTCGCGCAGCGTGGCCGCGGGCACCGCCCGCACGTAGCGCCGCAGGGCCTCGACGAAGGGCTGGTAGGCGACCACCGTCTCCTCGTCGCAGCCCCCGTAGAGGACGAGTCCGCCCTCGTCGTCCACCCGCGCCGCGAGCTCCTCCGCCAAGCGGGTCTTGCCCATGCCGGGCTCCCCGGACAACAGACCGACCTGCAGCGCGCCCCCGGCCGCACGGGACCACGCGTCCGTCAACCGGCCCAACTCGGCGTCGCGGCCCGCCATGGCGCCCTCCCGTCGGCCGGGCAGCGGGCTCGGGAGCGCGACCGCCGCAGGGAAGGCGTCGACCGATCGCAGCGGAGGGAACGAGGAGGGAAGGCCCTCGACAGTGAGCTGGTGGACGCGCTCCGGAGCGCCGACGCCGCGCAGTCGGTGCTCGCCCAGGTCGACGAGCCCGACACCGGCGGGGAGGTGCCCTTCGACGGCGGTCGCCGCGGTGGCCGACAGCAGGGCCTGCCCGCCGTGGGCGGCCGACATGATGCGGCTGGCCAGGTTCAGCGCCGGGCCGAACCAGTCGTCGTCGCGGGCTTCGGCCTCCCCCACGCCGATGCCCAGGCGAGCCCGAAGCGGTCCGGTGGCGCCCCATCCCTCCGAGGCCAGCGCCCGGAGTGCGGCGACCGCGGCGGCGACCGCGGCGGTCGGTGAGGGCAGGACCGCGTACAGGCCGTCGCCCGTCTCCTTGACCACGCGTCCTCCGGCGTCCGCCACCGCCGCCCGGAGCAGCGCGTCATGATGGGCGAGCGCGTCCTGCATCGCGCCGGGGTGCTCGTCCCAGAGCGCGGTCGACCCCTCCAGGTCGGTGAAGAGGAACGTGTGATCGGCCACGGCGGTCCGGCCGCCTCCTTAGGGATCCTGCGTCGAGCCCTCCTTGTCAGGTTGCCACCTCGGGCCCGCCTGCGATGGCTCGCACGACGGCGGCGGCCGTGGCCCGCCTCTGACCACGGATCAGAAGGTGGGGGTTCGAGGCCCTCCGAGCGCGCTGGATTCCGCTCCCGCAGGCGGCCGACGATCGTTGGCTGGCTACTGTCGACCGCATGGGGACACGTACGAGCCATGCTCCGGGGACCCTCAGCTGGATCGACCTGACCACCACCGATCCGGCGGCGGCCCAGGCGTTCTACACCGACCTCTTCGGCTGGGTGACCGAGGACGGCGACACCGGCGATGGCGGGGTGTACACCACCGCCCGGGTCGAGGGGTCGGCGGTGGCCGGGATGTTCGGGCCACCGCCCGAGGGCGCGCCGGCGGCGTGGACGAGCTACGTCACCGTGGTGGACGCCGATGCCGCTGCGGCCCGGGTCGCCGAGCTGGGTGGGGCCGTGCTGGCTCCGCCTTTCGACGTGATGGACGCCGGGCGCATGGCCGTCCTCACCGACCCCCAGGGGGCCGTCTTCGCCGTGTGGGAGCCCCGGGGTTCCATCGGCGCCGAGCGGGTCAACGACATCGGCTGCCTGTGCATGAACGAGTTGGCCACCACCGACCTCGACGCGGCCGGCGAGTTCTACGGTGCCCTCTTCGGGTGGACGACGGAGGTGGTCGACACCGGTCCGGACGGCCCACCGATGCAGTCGGTCCTCAACGAAGGGCGGCTCAACGCCACCTTCTCGATCGTGACCGACGCCCCGTCCCACTGGCGCCCGTACTTCACGGTCGAGGCCGTCGCCGCGACCACCGAGCGGGTGCAGGGGCTCGGGGGTCAGGTCCTGTTCACCGCCCCGATCCCGGACGGCAGCATCGCCCTGGTCCTCGACCCCCAGGGGGCCGTGTTCGGGCTCTTCGAGGGCGAGGTCGACCCCTGATCGGCCGGTCACGGGCTCCTGAGCCGGAGTAGCCGCTCCGACTCTCAGCCGCCCATGGCCTTGGCGGCACGAGCCTCCATCTCCTCGGGGGGAACGTCCTCGACGTGGGTGGCGACGTTCCAGCGGTGACCCCAGGGGTCTTCGAACCGGCCGGACCGGTCGCCGTAGAACTGGTCCTGGACCGGCGAGACCTCGGTGGCCCCCGCGGCGAGGGCCTTGGCGAAGGTGGCGTCGGCGTCCTCGACGTAGACCATGCACATCACCGGCGTGCCGCCGAGATCCTTGGGCGATGACTGGCCCGCTTCCGGGAAGATGTCCGCCAACATGATGAGCGAGTCGCCGACTTCCAGCTCGGCGTGGCCGACCCGGCCGTCGGGCCCGTCCATGCGGCCCCGGAGCGTGGCATCGAGCACGTCGACGTAGAACTGAATGGCCTCGCCGGCGCCATCGACACTCAGGTAGGGCGTGACCCGGGGGTAGTCCTCTGGGATGGCAGACACCATGACGTTGCTCCTTTGGTTGCGCCTGGTGATCCTGTACCCGCTTGCGGTCAGATGCTGACCTCAAGCAGACACCAGTCTGATTTTCGCGCAGTGCTCGGCGGGGTCCTCGCACCTCCGACACCCACGTCGACGCCTACGATCCCGCGGTGACGATTGACCGGGTGCGGGCGACCGCGGCGGGGCCGACGCGAAACCCGCACGCCGGGGTTCCGTTCACCGACGACGACGCGGTGATCGGCACGATGCTCGAGGACCTCAGCGCGCCGGCACTGCTGTGCTCGCTGGTGCACATGACCGGGGACGTCTCGTGGATCCGGGACCGGACCCTGCCCCAGCCCGCGACGTCGACGCAGTTCCAGTGTGGGCTGACCGCGGACGAGCGGGCCGCCGTCTTCCGGGCGGCACTGCCCGCCATCGCGTCCTACCGGGACGCCGGGTGCGAGCCCCGGCCCATCTCCCCGGAGGTCCTGCGGGAGCTGATGTCCTTCCTCGCCGGTGAGACCGTCCCTGACCGGCTCGCCCCGATGCTCTTCGAGGACCTGCAGTTCGACGGGATCGACCCCCGGGCCATCACCTGGGGCGACGAGATCGCCGAGGACGTCAAGGCGGCGGCCCCGGTCATCGTGATCGGCTGTGGTCAGGCGGGCATCCTCGCCGGCATCCGCCTCGCCCAGGCCGGGTTGCCGTTCACCATCGTCGACAAGAACGACGGCCCTGGCGGGACCTGGTGGGAGAACCGGTACCCCGGTGCCCGGATCGACGTGGGCAGCCACCAGTACTGCTACCCGTTTCGGCCGGCGGACCACTGGAGCGAGTACTACTGCCGCCAGCCCGAGCTCCGGGACTACTTCGCCGAGGTCCTCGACGAACACGGGCTGGGTCCCCACTGTCGGTTCGGCACCACCGTGACCCGCCTGGTGTGGGACGAGGACGACGGCTCGTGGCTCGTCAGCCTTCGCAATGCCGACGGGGGCGAGGAGGAGCACCGCGCCCGGTTCGTCATCAGCGCCGTCGGTTCTCTGAACATCCCGAGGCTCCCGGACATCGAGGGCCTGGACACCTTCGCCGGCCCGACGTTCCACTCGTCGCGGTGGCCCGACGACCTCGACATCAGGGGAACACGGTTCGCCCTGATCGGCGCCGGCGCCAGCGGCTTCCAGATCGCGCCGACGATCGCCGAGGACGTGGGCTCCTTGACCATCTACCAGCGCACGGCGCAGTGGATGTTCCCGAACTTCGTCTACCGGACGACGGTGCCGCCCGGCGAGCGGTGGGCCCTGCGCCACCTGCCCTTCTATGCCCGCTGGTTCCGCTTCATGATGGGGTACACCGGCATCGCCAGCGGCACCGAGCCCTACCGCATCGACCCCGAGTACACCCACCCCGACGGCTACGGCGTCAACGAGGGCAACGCGACGCGCGGTGAGCTGCTGGCGGGTTGGATCCGCTCCCAACTCGACGGCCGCGAGGACCTGATCGAGAAGTCGCTCCCCGACTATCCCGCCATGGGCAAGCGGATCCTCCAGGACGACGGCTTCTGGCTGCGCAACCTGTGCCGACCCGACGTCGAGCTGGTCCGCACCCCGATCGAGCGAATCGTCCCGGAGGGGGTCGTGACCACCGACGGCGAGGCACGGAAAGCCGACGTGATCTGCCTCGCCACCGGGTTCCGCCACAACGACTTCCTGGCCTCGATGGCCGTCACGGGTCTCGACGGGGTCGACCTGCGGGCGCAGTGGGGCGAGGAGCCGACGGCGTACCTCGGCATCACGATGCCGAACTTCCCGAACCTGTTCTGTCTCTACGGCCCGGGCACGAACCTCGCCCACAGCGCCAGCCTCTTCTTCCACGCCGAATACCAGACCGCCCACGCCCTCGACGCCATCCGGGCCGTGCTCACCCGAGGCGCCCGCAGCATCGAGGTCGACCGGGCGGTGCACGACGCGTACGCCGAGCGACACCAACAGGAGATCAGCCGGCTCGTGTGGGCCCACCCCGCCATCACCCACAGCCACTACAAGAACCCGGCGGGCCGGGTCTACACGCTGTCGCCCTGGGCGATGGACGAGTACTGGGCACTCACCCGCCACCTCGACCCCGAGGACTACCGAATCGCCTGACCGTCCCGGTCGCAGAGCCGGGGCCGAGCCCGGCCGTGGTGACACCGTGAAGCTCACCGCCCGCCAGTCCCCCTACCGCCACCCTCCCTCCGGGGCACCGCGCCCACGGCTACGGTCCGGTCACCGTCGAGTTCCCAGGGGGAAGCCACATGGTGATGGTCGAGTACTTCAAGCTGGTCGTCTTCGAGCGGTACGCGGTGTTCGAGGGGCGGGCGGGGCGGGCCGAGTACTGGTGGTTCTTCCTCGCCAACCTCATCATCAGCTTCGTGCTCCAGGCCATTGCCGGGGTATCCAACGCCCTGCTCATCCTCGCGGTCGTCTACTCCCTGGCCGTGCTGATCCCGGGCCTCGCCGTCGCGGTCCGGCGCCTGCACGACACCAACAAGTCCGGGTGGTGGATCCTCATCTCCCTGGTCCCCTTCGTCGGGGTCATCGTGCTCATCGTCTTCCTCGCGACGGATGGTGATCAGGGAGCGAACCAGTACGGGAACCCGGATCCGGGTCTGCCCGCCGCGGCCTGACCATCGGTCCGTCCCCACATGGAACTGACTGAGACCCACCACTTCGCCGCCGCCGCCGACGCGGTGATCGACGTGCTCGGCACCGAGGACGCCGTCCTCGCCCGCTACGAGGGCATGGGTCACCGCGACGTGGAGGTCCAGCGCATCGACCGTGACGACGGGACGCTCACCGTGGTCAGCCGGCGCGTGGTGGAGGTGGACCTGCCCGGCTTCGCCCGCAAGGTGCTCCAGCCCACCAACACCATGACCCAGACCGACGCCTGGGTGAAGGGCCCCGACGGGTGGACGGGCACCTTCGACGTGGCGGTGGCTGGGGCACCGGTGCAGCTGTCGGGGACGATGCGCCTGGTGGACGCCACCGCGGGCTCGGACTACACGGTCACGCTGGCCATGAACGTGAAGGTGCCGCTGGTGGGCGGCAAGATCGCCGATTGGATCGGCAAGAACGACGCCCTCACCACCCTGCAGGCCGAGTTCGCCGCCACCGACGCCTGGTTGGCCGACAACCCGACCTGAGCCGGAGCGGCTCCACGGTTCAGGCCCGGCGGTAGGACTTCGTACCCCGGTCCGCGACCGCGGCGCCCGGGCGCCGCGGTGGGACGTCGACCGATTCGCCGGGCGCCAGCGCGCGGAGGCGGTCGACCAGGCCACGGCCGGCGAGCGCAGTGCGGAAGGCGTCGAGCGGCCGGTCGAGCCAGGCCGGGGCTCCGGGCCGGGCCCGCACGGGGCTGTAGGTGCCCCAGTGGATCGGCACCACGACCCCCGGGTCGATCCACGCCGTCGCCGTGGCGGCCCGCTCCGGGTCGAGATGGCCTTCGCCCAGCGTCGGCCCCCATCCCCAGATGGGGAGCAGGGCCACGTCCACCGCGCCGAGGTCCCGCATGGCGTCGAACAGGTCGGTGTCGCCCGCGAAGTAGACCGACACACCGGCCGCCTCGACCACGTAGCCGACGGGCTCAGCCGAGGCCCGGGAATGGGGGCCCCGACGGCACGAGTGGACCGCCGGCACGGCCCGCACCGTCACCCCGTCGAGGTCGACCTCGTCACCGGAGCCCACCTCGTGGACCTCATCGGCGACCACCGACCGGAGCAGCGGGGCGGCACCGGTCGGCACGACCAGTCGCCGCACCGGCCCCAGGGCGCGCAACGACGGCAGGTGCAGGTGATCGAGGTGGAGGTGGGAGATCAGGACCGTGTCCACCGGGCCGACGTCCGGGACCGGCACCCGCCGCCGCAGGTGGGCCAGGCGGCCCGTCAAGGTGGGGTCGGTGAGCAACCGGTGCTCACGGGCCTCGATCAGCACCGACGCGTGCCCGACCCAGGTGACGGTCGCGCTCCGGTCGGTCACCGGGCCATCACCGGCGAGCCGTGATGGGCCGACAGCAGCCAGCCGCCGTCGTCGCGCACGAAGACGTTCGTGGCCGCGATCGTGCCGGTGGCGGCCCGATCGACCAGGTTCTCGTCGACGGTCACCCAGGCCACGTCCCCGACCACGACGGCTGACTCGTTGGTGATGATGAACTGGTTGCGACCGGGCCCGGAGAAGATCCGCCGCCAGGATTCGATAACGGCCTCCCAGCCCCGCAGGACGGGCCAGCCCGGGTGGACGCACACGACCCGGTCGCGGTGCTCCCACACCGCCGTCATGGCCACCAGGTCACGGGCCTCATGGGCGTCGTAGAAGGCCAGGTTGGCGGCGAGCACTGCCCGCTTGTCTGCGCTCATCGTCGACGGGACCGCCCAGAGGGCCAGCGGGGGTCCCGGGACGTCGGTGGCACCCGGGCGACGGTACCGGGCGCCCCACTCGACGTCGTGACCTTGGACCCTGGGCGCATCGGCCCTCTCGCGGCACGGTGAGAGCAGAAGGAGAGGTACCCGACCAACGGAGGTCAGCAATGGCGGAACAAGACACCCGATCCACCACAGCGATCGCGGTCGTCGAGCACGGTGACGTTCCGGCCGAGGCCGTGGACTACGCCCGCAAGCGGCTCGGTTCGGTGGTGGACGCCATCGCCGAGCCGGTGCTCTACACGCGGGTGAAGCTCACGCAGGCTGCCGATCCGGCCCGGGACCGGCCGTCGGTGGCGCAGGTCACCATCGATGTGAACGGCGACGTGGTCCGGGCCCACGTCGCAGGACACACGATGCTCGAGGCCATCGACCTCCTGCGGGTCCGGCTCCACGACCAGCTCGAGCACCGGCACGAGCGGCAACGGACCCGCCATCGCCGTCCCGCGGCGTCCGCCCCCGGTGAGTGGCGGCACGGTGACCGGCCGACGGAGCGGCCCCGCCACTTCGACCGGCCCGTCGACGACCGACGGTTGCTGCAGCACAAGAGCTACGTCATCGACGAGGTCACCCCCGACGAGGCCGCCTTCGACATGGAGCAGCTCGACTTCGACTTCTTCCTCTTCCGGGAGCTGGCGACCGGCAAGGACGCCCTCATCGAGCGCATCGGGGACGGGGCCTACCGCCTGACCCGGGTCGACGGCTCAGGGGCCGACCCGGGACCCACGGCGGTCGAGATGACCGTCGCCCAAAACCCGGCACCGGTCCTCGACCTCGACCAGGCCCAGGACCACCTCGCGGTCGGAGGCGAGCCCTTCGTGTTCTATGCCGACGTCACGACCGGCCGGGGCCACGTCCTTTACCTCCGCTACGACGGCCACTACGGCCTGGTCGCCCCGGAGTAGGCCATGGCGACCCGGCGCCGGACGCGCTTCTCGGTGCGGTTGGGCACCGTCGCCGGGATCGACATCCGGGTCCACGCCTCCTTCCTGCTCCTGTTCGGCCTGGTGGCGCTGGCCTCCACGACGCCGGAGGGCCCCGGAGTGGTGGCCGGCCTCGCCTGGCTCGTTGCCCTCTTCGCCTGCGTCGTGTTCCACGAGCTCGCCCACAGCCTCGTGGCCCAGCACCACGGGATCACCGTGACCGAGATCGACCTCCTGCCCATCGGTGGCGTCTCCCAGATGGCCCGGCTCCCCGACGACCCGAAGGTCGAGCTGCGCATCGCTGCCGCCGGGCCCGCGGCCAGCGCGGCCCTGGCGTTGGTGTTCGCGCTCGTGGCGTTGGCGACCGGGGCCGCGCTGTGGCCGCCGGACCTCTACCGGGGCGAGATCCTGGCCCGGCTGGCCTGGGTCAACCTGATGCTCGCCGCCTTCAACCTCCTACCCGCCCTCCCCCTCGACGGCGGGCGGGTCTTCCGGGCGTTGCTCGAACAGCACAGCGACCGGCGCCGGGCCACCGAGGTCGCCGCCCGGGTGGCACGGGTGCTCGCCCTGGTCATGATCGGGACGGGCGTGCTGGTCAACGTCTGGCTGGTGCTCATCGGGGCGTTCGTCTACCTGGGTAGCCGGGCCGAGGAGGCCGCCGCGGAGGTCCATGAGAAGGTGAAGGACCTCACCGTCCGGGAGGTGATGCTCACCTCGCCGCCGATCCTCCGGGCCCGGACACCGGTGGACGCCGTGCCCCTCGGGCCGACCGACTGGTACCCCGTCATCGCCGAGAACCGTGCCTACATCGGACTGGTCGACGCCCGAACGCTCCGGCAGGCCGCGACGCGGCGCCCGGGTCGGGGACCTCGCCGACCCCGATGCAGCGGTCCTGGGTCGGGACGACGCCCTCGAGCCCAGCGGCCTGCTGGAGGGGGACCCACCGGTTGCCGTCGTCCTGCACGACGGCCGTGTGGTGGGCCTGGCGCGGGCCGAGGACGCCCAGCGTCGGGTGCGCCGCCTCCTGGGGCTGCCCTCGCCCCACCCACCGCCACCGCCACCGCCTCCCCTCTCCCGCTCCGCTTCGCACCACTGACACGGCCCCCGATCGCGCGGCTGTCGTAGCCTCGGGCATGGCTGCGACCCTGCCCACCCGCTCGCTCGGCCCCCTGGAGGTCTCGGCCCAGGGCTTGGGCTGCATGTCGATGACCGACTTCGCCTACGGCCCGGCCGACGAGGACGAGGCGGTGGCGACCCTGCACCGGGCCCTGGACCTCGGCGTCACGTTCCTCGACACCGCCGACGTCTACGGCCTGACCGAGAACGAGAAGCTGGTCGGGCGCACGATCGCCGGACGCCGGGACGAGGTGGTCCTGGCCACGAAGTTCGGCAACGTCTTCCGGGACGGCGAGCGGGGGGTCGACGGCTCCCCCGCCTACGTCCACGAGGCGTGCGATGCCTCCCTGGCCCGCCTCGGCGTGGACCACATCGACCTCTACTACCTGCACCGCCCGGACCTGAACGTGCCGATCGAGGACACCGTCGGGGCCATGGGCGAACTGGTGACGGCGGGCAAGGTCCGCCACCTCGGCCTGTCCGAGGCATCGGTCGACACCGTGCGCCGCGGCGCCGCCGTGCACCCCATCGCCGCCCTGCAGAGCGAGTGGTCGCTGTTCACCCGGGACCTCGAGCGCGAGATCGTCCCCGCCTGTCGTGAGCTGGGCATCGGCCTGGTGCCGTTCAGCCCCCTCGGCCGGGGGATGCTGACGGGTGCTCTCACCGACCGCGCCGCCCTGACCGACCACGACTTCCGCCGCACCAACCCCCGCTTCGACGAGGGGAACTTCGACCACAACCTGGCCTTGGTCGAGGTGGTGAAGGGCGTCGCCGGCGCCCACGGCTGCACCCCGGGTCAGGTGGCGCTGGCCTGGTTGTCGGCCCAGGGCGATGACGTCGTGCCCATCCCCGGCACCAAGCGCCGCACCTACCTCGAGGAGAACGTCGGGGCGCTGTCGGTCGAGTTGACCGCCGACGACCTCGCCCGCCTCGACGGGCTGCAGGCCGCGGGCGACCGGGCAGTGGACATGACCTTCGTGAACCGGGACACCCCGCCCCGACCCTGACGAGCGGCGACGCGTCGGTACCCTGGATCCGACCGCGACCCCAGGAGCACCACCATGGCCATGGCGAACCCCGTCTCGGCGCCCGTCGCCGATCTCGACCCGGACACCCGGGCGGCCTTCCTCGGCCGCGTCTACCAGCACCTCGCACTGGCCGTCGCCGCCTTCATCGTCTTCGAGTCGCTGCTGTTCTTCACCGGCGCGGCCGAGGCCATCTACGACTTCGTGTCCGGGGCCAGCGCCTCGTGGCTGCTCATCCTGGGCGCCTTCATGGTCGTGAACTGGATGGCGACGACCGCGGCCCACGACATCCACAACCCGGCCCGCCAGTACGGCGGCCTCTTCGGCCTCGCCGCCGCCGAAGCGGTGATCTTCGCTCCGTTCCTCTTCTACGTGTTCAACGTGGAGGGCGCCGGGGGCAGTGCCACCGTGGCCAGCGCCGCGGTGATCACGATCGTCGGCTTCGCCGGCCTCACCGCCGTCGGCCTCTTCACCCGCAAGGACCTCTCCTTCCTGCGGCCCCTGCTGCTGTGGGGTGGCGTGGTCGCCCTGGTCCTCATCTTCGCCGCCGTGCTCTTCGGCCTCGACCTCGGCGTGTGGTTCTCGGTCGGCATGATCGGCCTCGCCGGGGCCGCGATCCTCTACCAGACCCAGACCATCCTGCGCAGCTACCCCGAGACCGCCCACGTCGGGGCGGCCGTGCAGCTCTTCGCCTCGGTCATGCTGCTGTTCTGGTACGTCCTGAGCCTGCTCTCCCGCCGCTGACCGTTCGCCGCACACCGGACCCACCGTGAACCTGCTCGAGACCGGGCAGCGGGGCGGTGGGCTGCGGCTGCGCGTGGCGGGGACCCCCGTCCTCCTGGAATGGACCTTCCTGGTGTGGACGGTCCTCATCGGCGCCACGCTGGGTGACCCCGCGCTGGCCGTGGCCTGGCTGGTGATCGTGACCGTGTCGATCCTGGTCCACGAGCTCGGCCACGCCGCCGCCCTGCGGGGCTGGGGGGTGCCGTCCCGCATCGTGCTGCACGTGATGGGCGGGGTGACGACCCACGAGGCGGCCCTGCCCACCCGCTGGAGTCGGATAGCGGTCAGCCTGGCGGGCCCGGCCGCCGGCATGCTCCTGCTCGGCCTGCCCGCCGTGCTGATCGACGCGGCCTGGCCCGCACCCGACCCCTGGGACGACGTGCTCTACCTCGTGGTCTGGGTCAACCTCGGTTGGGCCGTGGTGAACCTCCTCCCCGTCCTGCCCCTCGACGGCGGGCACGTGGCCCACGAGCTCCTGGACGCCGGCACCCGGGGACGGGGCGAGCTCCCGGCCCGCTGGCTGTCGGTCCTCATCGCCGGGGCCGCCGGGGCCTGGGCCCTCGCCAACGGCTTCACGTTCGGCGCGGTGTTCGCCGGCTTCTTCGTGATCGACAACCTCCAGGCGATCCGAGGTCGGCGCGAACGGGCCGCGGCGGCCGACCTCGGGCCCGCGGCCGCGGCGCTCGAGGCCGGCGCAACCCTCACCACGCTGACCCTGGCCCGGGGCGTCGTCGACTCGGCTCGCGACAGCCGGGCCCGGGCCATGGGCCTCGAATTGATGGCCTGGGCCCACCTCGCCGACGGCGACGTCGCCGCGGCCACCGCCGTGTTGGCCGACTATCCCCCGGACGTCACCCCGAGCGGCCACCTCCGGGCCCTGCTCACCGAGCCCGACCCGGCCGAGCGGGTGAACGCCACCGTCGACGCGTGGCTGATCCACCGTTATGTGCCCTCGGGCGTCTACGCGGCCCGGCTGGAACAGGCCGGGCTGGTCGACGTGGTGGCCGAGCGCCTCCTCGGGTCGCGAGCCGACGGTGCCCCCGCCGCCCGGGTGGCCTTTCAGCACGCACTGTTCGTCGGCGACCAGTTCGAGGTGTCGGCCCGGATCGGGGAGCGGATCATCGCCGCGGGCGAGGCCAACCCGACCGTGGCCTACAACGTGGCCTGTGCCCACGCCCGCTCCGGCCACCGCGACGCCGCCCTGACCTGGCTGGAGAAGACGGTCGCGCTGGGCTTCCGTGACACGGCGCTCCTGGAAAGCGATCCGGACCTCGCCGGGGTGCGCGCCGACCCCCGCTTCGCGATGGTCCGCAACCGGATCCCGGCCTGAGCGGGTCCCGGGCGATGGCTCTCCACCGGTTCGGGTCGGGGCTACTCTCCTGGCCACATCCGAACCATCGGACCGCAGTACCCGGACGGAGGCGACGACATGAGTGACCAGGGCGGACCTTCGGAGGCCGGCTGGCAGCCCGATCCCTTCGGGCGCCACGAGTACCGCTACTGGGACGGATCGGCGTGGTCCGACCAGGTCTCCGACAGCGGGGTCGTGTCCTCGGACCTGCCGGGGGGCGGACCGCCGACGGTCGCCGCCCCCGCCCCCGCCGCCAGCCCGACCGCGCCGCCGGGAGCCCCGCTGGCCGGCGGTCCGCCTCCGGCGGGCGACAGCTCGAAGCGCTCCCTTCCTGTCGGCCTGCTGGCCTTGATCGGCGTCGCGATTGCAGCCATCGTCGCCGCCCTGTTCATCTTCGTGCTCGGTGGGGACGACGACGACAGCGGCGGGGGCACGGGCGACTTCGCCGGCACGATCAGCCAGGACGAGCCCTTCGTCGTGCGCACCTTCGACCTCGAGGCCGGCCAGGTGGTCCGGGCCGTGGTCACCCCCGAAGGCGACTTCGACCCGCTGGTCACCCTCGCCATCGACCGTGACGTCATCGCGACGCCCCTGGTCGCCTCACTGGCCGGCTCGGTCGACGAGGACGAGCTGGAGGACGCCGTCGACGACGAGGACAGCGACTACTACGACGACCTGCTGTCGGGCTACGACGACCTGCTGACCGACGGGGTCCCCCAGGACCTGCTCGACGACATCAGCGACGAGCTGAGCGACGACTTCGGCGGCCTTCAGGACACGCTGTCCGACGAGCTCCCCGAGCTGGCCGGGGCCGGCATCCCGTCGGGCACCGAGAACCTCAACGGCGAGGGTGACCGCGAGGGCACCGTCTTCCTCGCCCCGCTGAGCGGGACCTACTCGATCATCGTCAGCGGTCGCGGCAGCGAAGGTGACTTCGAGGGCAGCATCGAGGTGGAAGGCCCCGATGAGGACTTCGAGGAGTTCGACTCCGGCGAGGCGCTCGATCTGCAGTCCTACTTCGCGGCCAGTGGTGCCCACCTCGACTTCTTCTGCGACGAGGACTTCTGGGGCGAGGACCCCCAGGACGTGTACTCGAACGCCGAGCTCTACTGCGACGAGGACGCCTTCGACGAGTTCCTCACCGACACGCTCGGCTCCGACGACTTCTCCGACGACATCACGTCGGACTTCAGTGACGACTTCTCGTCGGACTTCTCCGACGACACAGCGGACTTCAGCGACGACTTCAGCGACGACTTCAGCGACGACTTCAGCGACGACTTCTCCGACGACGTCGGCGCCGAGGAGTTCATCGGCCCGATCGCCGTCCGCCAGAGCGCCAGCGGGTCCATCGAATCCGGGGGGGCCGATGTCTATGAGATCGACGGCACCGACGGCCTCGTCGTGATCCGGATCCTGGGCACCTACGCCCAGGGCGGCCTCGACCCGACCGTGCTGGTCCGGGACAGCACGGGCACCGAGATCGGCTTCGACGACGACGGTGGCAACCGGGACCGGGACTCCCGACTCGAAGTCGTCCTCGACGGCGGCGAGACCTACGAGATCGTCGTGGCCGGCTTCAGCACCTCCAGCGGCGACTACGTCATTCGCGTCACGTAGCTGTGACGACCGGGGCCAGCGTCCGAGCAGGGCGACCGGCGCCGGTCCTAGCCTCGCCGGCGTGGAGATCGACGGGCTGCTCGTCGACGTCGAAGGGGTCTTGGCGGTCGACTGGGACCCTGTGCCGGGAGCCGTCGATGCCTTGGCCGGACTCCGGGACCGGGGCCTGCCCTTCCGTCTGGTCACCAACACGACGAGCCGTACCCGGCGGGCGGTCGCCGCTGCCCTGGCCGAGGTCGGGTTCGCGATCACCGCCGGCGACATCGTCTCGGCCCCGGCGGCCACCGGCGCCTACCTACGGCGGCACCATCCCGGGGCCCGGTGCTTCCTGGTCAACCACGGCGACCTGACCGAGGACCTGACCGGCATCGACCTGGTCGAGCACGATGCCGACGTCGTCGTGCTCGGCGGCGCCGGGCCGGAGTTCGCCTACGAACGCCTGAACCAGGCCTTCACGTTCCTCATGGACGGCGCCACGCTGGTGGCCATGCACCGCGGGTTGTCGTGGGCGACGGCCACCGGCTTCGCCCTGGACACGGGCGCCTATGTGGCCGGCCTGGAGCGGGCTGCCGGAATCGACGCCACCGTGGTGGGCAAGCCCGAGGCGGCCTTCTTCCTCCAAGCCGTCGCCGACCTCGGCGTCGACCCCGGCCGGGTCGCCATGATCGGCGACGACGTCGAGAACGACGTCCTGGCCGCTCAGGCCTGCGGCCTGCACGGCGTCCTGGTCCGCACCGGCAAGTTCCGACCGTCGACCCTGGCCGCCGCGCCGGGTGAGCCGGAGCGGATCATCGACTCCTTCGCCGACGTGGCCACCCTGCTCGACTGACTGAGCCGGCCCCCCGCCCGATCCCGGCCAGGGTCGGGCGCGACGTGGTCACTAGCCTCCCTGACATCCCCTCACCACCTGCGCACTGGGCTGCTGATGTCGTCCTCATCGACGGGGGGACGGTGCACATCCGGCCGATCTCGCCCGACGACGCCGACCGCCTGCGGGCGTTCCACGAGGGATTGTCCCCCGAGTCGATCCACTACCGGTTCTTCTCGCCCCACCCGAGACTGACCGACGCCGAGGTCGAGCACTTCACCGTGGTCGACCACCGCGACCGGGTGGCGCTGGTCGCGACGCTGGGGGACGCCATCGTCGGGGTGGCCCGGTACGAGCGGCTGGCGGAGCGGGACTCGGCCGAGGCAGCCTTCGTGGTCGCTGACGAGCACCAGGGACGAGGGGTCGGCGCCCTTCTGCTCGAACACCTAGGCGCCGCGGCCCGTGAGTGCGGGATCACCCGGTTCGAGGCGTCCGTGTTGACCACCAACCAGGCGATGCTCACCGTCTTCCGCACAGCCGGCTTCGCCGAGACCACGCAGTTCGAGGGCAGCGTCATCGAGGTCGAGTTGCTCATCGAGCCCGGCGAGGAGGCGCGGGCGGCCATCGAACACCGGGAGCACAAGGCCGAAGCCGCCTCCGTCGCCCGCCTGCTCACGCCCCGTTCCGTGGCCGTGGTCGGCGCCGGTCGGAGCCCCGACAGCGTGGGCCACGTCGTGCTGGCCAACCTCCGGGCGGCGGGCTTCGCCGGGCCCGTCTACCCGGTCAACCCCCGGGCCGACGCGATCGCCGGGCTGCCGGCCTACACCTCCCTGGCCACCACGCCCGGCCCGGTCGACCTGGCGGTGGTCGCCGTGCCCGCGGGTGCGGTGCTCGACGTGGTGCACGATGCGATCGACAAAGAGGTGCACGGCCTGGTCGTGCTCACCGCCGGCTTCAGCGAGGTGGGCGACCACGCCGGCCAGGACGAGTTGCGGGACCTCGCCCGGGGCAACGGCCTGCGCCTGATCGGGCCCAACTGCATCGGCGTGGTCAACACCGCCATCAGCCTCGACGCCACGTTCTCCCCCTTCGCCCCCGTGCCGGGGCGCATCGCCATGCAGTCCCAGTCCGGCGCCCTGGGCATCGTTCTGCTCGAACGGTCCGCCCGCATGGGCTTGGGCGTGTCCACCTTCGTCTCGGTGGGCAACAAGGCCGACGTGAGCGGCAACGATCTCCTCCAGTACTGGGAGGACGACCCGGGCACCGACGTCGTGCTCCTCTACCTCGAGTCCTTCGGCAACCCCCACAAGTTCGCCCGTATCGCCCGCCGGGTGTCGAGGCGCAAGCCGATCGTGGCCGTGAAGAGCGGCCGCTCCTCCGCCGGGGTGCGGGCCGCTTCGTCGCACACCGCGGCGATGGCCAGCCCCGACGTGGCCGTCGACGCCCTCTTCCACCAGTCCGGCGTGATCCGGGTCGACACCGTGGACGAGTTGTTCGACGTCGCCCTGCTCCTCGACACCCAACCGCTGCCGGCGGGAAATCGCATCGCCATCGTGGGCAACTCGGGCGGGCCGATGATCCTGGCCACCGACGCCTGCGTCGGCGAAGGCCTGGAGGTTCCCGAGCTGTCGGCCGACACCCAGGCCGCCCTTCGAGCCGTGGCCGACCCGAACGCCGCCGTCGCCAACCCCGTCGACCTGGTGGCCTCCGCCACCCCCGCGCAGTTCGAGCAGGCGCTGCGGCTGGTCGTGGCCGACGAGCGCGTAGACGCCGTGATCGTCGTCAGCACGACCCTGGTCGCCGCCCCCGCCGACGAGGTGGCCGAGGTGGCCGGCCGGGTGGCGGCGTCGACCACAAAGCCCGTCCTGGGGTGCTTCCTGGCCGCACCCGATCTGCCGTCCCGGCTCCCCGGCGAGGAGCCGCCGCAGGCCGTACCCGTCTACGGCTCCCCCGAGCCCGCGGCCCGGGCGCTGGCCCGGGCCGCCCGGTACGGGGCCTGGCGCCGACGCCGGCCGGGCACCGTGCCGGCCCTGAACGACGCCGATCTCGAGGCCGCGAAGGCCGGGGTCGAGGGCTACCTGGCCGCGAGCCCGGACGGCGGTTGGTTGACGCCGGAGTCCGTCACCCAGGTCCTGTCCGCGATGGGCATCCCCGTCGTCCGCGACCAGGAGGTCGGTGACGCCGAGGCGGCCGGGCGGGCGGCCGCGGCGCTCGGGTTCCCCGTAGCCCTGAAGGCGGCTGGGGCCGGGCTCGTCCACAAGAGCGACATCGGCGGGGTGGCCCTCGACCTCCCGACCGCCGACGACGTCGTGGCCGTGTACCGGGACATGGCCGAGCGGATCGGGTCGGCGATGACCGGTGCGCTCGTGCAGCAGATGGCCGCGCCCGGCGTCGAGACCATCGTCGGCGTGGTCCAGGACCCGCTCTTCGGCCCGCTGCTGATGTTCGGCATGGGCGGCACGGCCACCGAGCTGCTGGGCGACCGGTCGTTCCGGATCCTGCCGGTGACCGACGTCGACGCTGACGAGCTGGTCCGCTCGCTGCGCTCCTCCCCCCTGCTCTTCGGCTACCGCGGCGCCCCGATGGCCGACGTGGCCGCGCTGCAGGACCTGCTCCATCGGGTCGCCCACCTGGCCGGCGAGGTGCCCGAGATGGCCGAGCTGGACATCAACCCCGTGATCGTCTCCCCCAACGGGGCCGTCGCCGTGGACGCGCGGATCCTGGCCCGCCCCGTCCCCGCCGGCCCGCCCCCGGACCTCCGCCGCCTCTAGACGTCCCCCGGTGCTGAGTCGTGCATGAGGGCACCCCGGGCATCGTTCAGGGTGGCCACCGATCAACGGCCGAAGGACCAGTGGGAAAGTACTGGGATAGCTTGCCCTTTATCTGTATCCCTGGTAACTTTAGTACTGATGTTCGATCCTCATGGCGCCGTCGATCTCCTGGAACGGGACCCGGACAACCCGACCCGCGCCGAGATCGACCAGATGCTCGAGCTCACCGAGGCCGCCCGCTCCTGGATCACCGGCCGGGAGGCCCGCTGGCTCCGCGCCGGCACCGAGGTCGAACCCGACCCCGCCGATCCGGCCAAGGACGACGCTGACCGGTTGGCCCGCAAGCAGAAGACGAGTCGCGCCAAGGCCAAGACCCGCACCGACACCGCCCGAGAGCTGGGGAACCTGCCCGAGACCCAGGACGCCCTGGAGAACGGCACCATCACCGACGCCCACGCGGATGCAATGGCCCACGCCCGCTCGACTGCTGATGCCCAGGCCCGGGCCGCGCTCAACGACCACGAAGCCGACCTCCTGGCGCTCGGCGCCCTCGAGTCACCGTGGGAGTTCAAGCAGCGACTGGCCCGGTTCGTCAAGGTCCACAGTGCCGATGACGGCCGCTCCGAGTGGGACCGCAAGCAGACCGAGGGCCGGCTGCGGATGTGGGACGACAAGGACGGGATGCTCCAACTCCACGGCCAACTTCCCCCCGGCACCCCCAAAGCCGTCCTCCGCCGGGTGCTGGGTGGCATCTCCGACGAACTGTTCCGCCGCGACCACCAGGACCACCCCGACGACCAGGCCATCCCCTTCGCGGAGCGGGACAACGAACAACGCCTGGCCGAAGCCCTCGTGGAGGCCTGCCGGCGGGCCGAAGGCCAGGCCCATCCGACCACCAGCCATGACCGGGTGGTGGTCACCCTCACCCTCCAAGACCTCTTCGGCACCCCGCATGACGGGCCGGGGCCCACCATGAACGACGGCACCCCCGTCCCGGCCTCAGTCGCCCGAGCCATGGCCTGTGAAGCCGGGATCATCCCCCTCGTCCTCGGCGGGGACTCGATCCCCCTCGACCTGGGCCGCACCCGCCGCCTCGCCAGCCCCGGCCAACGCGTCGCCCTCGGCGCCCTCTGGTCCACCTGCTCCTTCGCCGACTGCACCACCCCCTACCCTGCCAAGATCCACCACGTCCGCCTGGACCGAGCTCCACCACGTCAACCCGTTCAACGCCGACGGGGGCCACGGCAAGACCAACATCGACGAGCTCACCCCCGTCTGTGGGCACTGCCACGACCTCGCCCATCACCCCGACTGGCACTTCGACAGGCTCCCCGACGGCTCCACCATCACCCGCGCCCCCGACGGCACCGAATGGCGCCGATGGCCCGATCGGCAACGACCAGCCGAGCCGCCACCGGCGGCCGCCACCCACCCCGGCACCCAGAACGAGCCGGCCGCCACCCTCTTCACCGACGCCGCCTGACCACGGCATCGGCGCGCGCCCCGAGGAGGTCGAGGAAGAGCCCCAGGGGGCACCGGTGCGCCGACCCGGATGCGCAAGCCGCTCGGTGATCCCCCGGCCTGAGGCCGGACGACCGCCTACGCTGCTCCGATGTATCCGGAGGGGCCCGCCGTGACGTCCGACGGCGACTGACCGGGTAAGAAGCCAGGACGTGGACGCGGCGTTCGACGGCGACGCCTTCACGGCGCTGCAGAGCCGACTGGCCCCGCTGTGGGGGGCGTTGACCCTGCGAGGGGAGACCGACGGCCGGACCCTGGTCGTGGTCAGCTCCGTCAGCATCGACGTCCCCGCCGACTATCTCCCACTGCTCCCGGCCTACGAGGAGCGCTACCTCATCTACGTGCTGGCCCTGGCCAGTGACCCCCGGACCCGCGTCATCTACCTCACCTCCCAGCCTGTCCTGCCCCGGATGCTGGACCACTACCTCGGCCTGATCCCCGGGCTCGACGACGAGGACGTGCACCGCCGCCTGATACCGGTGTCGGTCGGGGACTGGACCCAGCGTCCGCTGACCCAGAAGATCCTCGAACGGCCGCGCCTGCTGCACCGCCTCCGCTCGCTCATCGGTGAGCCCGCGCAGGCGGTGATCCTGCCCTTCGTGACGACGCAGCTCGAGGCTCGCCTGGCGATCGAGCTCGGGGTGCCCATCTACGGCGCCGACCCTCGCCTGGAGGCGATCGGCTCCAAGACGGGCAGTCGGGAGGTCTTCGCCTCGGCCGGCGTCCCGCATCCCCGGGGGGCCGCTGGCGTCCACACGGTCAGCGACGTGGTCGAGGTCCTCGCGCAGCTGCGCTCCGGGCCGAACCCACCCGACGGGGTCGTGGTCAAGCACGACGTGGGGGTCAGTGGCGGCGGCAACGCCATGGTCGACCTGCGCGACGCCGAGTCCGGCGACCGCGCCGACCTGGCCGCCCGGGTGCAGTGCCTACGCCCCGAGGACCCGAACCTCGACGTCGAGGCCTACCTGGAGCAGCTCGACCGCGAGGGCGGCGTGGTCGAGGAACGGATCGTCGGCGAGCACTTCGCCAGCCCCAGCGTGCAGCTGCGGGCCAGTCCCGAAGGCGGCATCGAGGTCCTCACCACTCACGACCAGGTGCTCGGCGGCGAGTCCGGCCAGACCTACTACGGCTGTCGCTTCCCCGCCGCGCCGGCCTACGCCCCGGTGATCGCCGACCATGCCGTGGCCATCGCCGGCGAGCTGTCCCGACAGGGCGTCGTGGGCCGCTTCGGCGTGGACTTCGTGGTCACCCGGCAGGCCGACGGGTGGTCGCCCCACGCGGTGGAGATCAACCTGCGCAGCGGCGGGACCACCCACCCCTACCTGGCGCTGCTCGCGCTCACCAACGGCACCTACGACCCGGCGTCGGCCAGGTTCCTGGCCGACGGCGTGGCCAAGCACTACGTGGCCAGCGACCACATCGAGACCGAGCGGCTCGACCGGCTGACCCCCGACGACGTGCTCGACGTCATCGCCGACGCCGACCTCGGCTGGGACCACGACTCGGGGACGGGGTGCGTGCCCCACATGGTCAGCGGTGTGGGCGTGGCCGGACGGATCGGGGTCACCGCCATCGCCGACTCCCCCCGGGGAGCGGCCGATCGGCTCAATGCGGTCGAGACGGCCCTGACCGAGGCCGCCGGCTGAGGAGGCTCAGCCCTCGAGGCTGAGCAGGAGCTTGCGGAGGAGGGTGACCAGGTGGTCCCGCTCGTCGGCGTCGAGACCGGCGAGCAGCCGGTGCTCGGTCGCGGTGTGCACGGTCATCGCCTCCTCGACCAGGGCCAGGCCCTCGGCGGTGAGGCCGACCAGGCTGCCCCGGCGATCGGCGGGGTTGGGCCGGCGAGTGACGAGCCCGTCACGCTCGAGGCGATCGAGCGACGGCGGTCATGCCCCCGGAGGTCATCATCCGGCTCCGGGCCAGATCAGTGGGTGTCCGCTCGTACGGTGCCCCGGCTCGGCGGAGCGCAACCAGGACCCCATAGTGGCCGGCGGGCAGCCCCAGTTCGGCGAACGCGTCGTCGTAGGCCTGCTGGAACAACGAGCCGAGCCGGATGATCCGGCCCGTGACGGCCTTGGCCGAGGGATCCAGCTCGGGTCGTTCCCGGTGCCAGGCGTCGAGGATCACGTCCACGGCGTCGCGCGGTCCGGTCGGGCCCGGGTCATCGGCCATGGCCACAGTGTAGGGCTATCTAGTTCGATGCAAAGCATCTTGACATCGTGCTACTCGTCATTTATCTTGTTATCAAGCTACTTTGTACCAAGGAGAATCCCATGAGCAACGCACTGCACGTGCACGTCGACGTCGAGATCGCCCGCGAGCCCGACGACGTCTGGGCCGTCGTGGGTGACTACGCACTCGACGTCCGCTGGCGGAAGGGCATCACCGAGATGACCCCCGACACCCCCGGCCTCGCCCGGCTGGGCACCGGGGTGCGCGAGGTCCTCAGGATGGCCGGATCGACCTACACCACGGAGTCGGTGGTGACCGAGTTCGGCCCCGGCCTGCGCTACCGCTTCGCCGGCCACGGCGACGGCGGGGCGGTCACCGGCGGCCGGCAGGTGCGACCCGGCGGCCGTCCGGGCACCGCCATCTTCACCTATGACGTCGAGGTCGACCCCACGGGGGTGCCCGCCGTCGTCCGACCCGTCATGGGCTGGTGGATGCAGCGGGCGTTCGAGAAGGACGTCACCCGACTGCGGAAGCTCGTCGAAGCGGACATGATCCGCACCGACCGCCACGACGACCAAGCCTCAGTCGGCCGCTGATGACCGCCGTCCTCGCCCCGGCGCCCGGGCCGGTCGCACCGTCCTCTGGCCCGGTGGTCGCGGGCCCGCGTCGCACCTCCGTGACGGCCGGCCTCGCCGTCGTGGCCGTCACCGCGCTGGCCCCACTCGCGTGGGGCACGACCTACGTGGTCACCACCGAGCTGCTGCCGCCGGGACGGCCCCTGCTGGCCGGGATGCTGCGGGCCCTGCCCGCCGGCCTGGCCCTCGTGGCCGTGACCCGACAGCACCCCGTCGGGACGTGGTGGGCCAAGGCCGCCCTCCTCGGGACGCTGAACATCGGCGGGTTCTTCGCCCTGCTCTTCGTCGCCGCCTACCGGCTGCCGGGCGGGGTGGCCGCCACCCTCGGCGCCATCCAGCCGCTCGTCGCCGCCGCCCTGGCGGCCACCCTGCTGCGGGAGCGGCTACGCCCGGAGGTGGTCGTGGCCGGGCTCCTCGGCGTCGTCGGGGTGGCCCTCCTGGTCCTGCGGGCCGGGGCTGACCTCGATGGCCTCGGTGTGCTCGCCGGCCTGGCCGGCGCCGCCTCGATGGCCACCGGGGTCGTCCTCACCAAGCGCTGGGGCCGACCGGTCCCGCTCCTGGCCTTCACGGCCTGGCAGCTCGTGGCCGGGGGCCTGGTCCTGGCTCCCTTCGCACTGGCGATCGAGGGCCTGCCGCCGAGCCTGAGCCCCCGCAACCTGGCCGGGTACCTGTGGCTCGGCTCGGTGGGGACGGCGGTGGCCTACAGCCTCTGGTTCCGGGGTATCGAGCGCCTCCCGGTCGCCCGCGTGTCGCTGCTGGGCCTGCTCAGCCCCATCGTGGCCACGACGGCCGGCTGGCTCGTCCTGGGCCAGACCCTCACGCCCGTGCAGGGCGCCGGTGCCGCCCTAGTCCTCGGTGCCCTCTGGCTGGGCCAACGACCCGCCCCGGCACACCGAGCCCAGGGACCGGGACCTCGGGACTTCCGACCCTGGCCGCGCCGGCCCCGCATGGGGTGTGATGGCCGTGCAGGCAGAGAGGAGGTCCGCCATGCGGGCACTCGTCGTGTACGAATCGATGTACGGCAACACCCGGACGGTGGCCGAGGCCATCGCCGAGGGGCTGACCGAGGCCGGCTTCGGGGTGACCAGTAGCGAAGTGGGTACGGCGCCGACCGCGCTGGGCGGATTCGACCTGGTCGTCGCCGGGGGACCGACCCACGCCTTCAGCATGAGCCGGGCCTCCACCCGCGAGGACGCCGCCACCAAGGGCCACCGGCCGGTCATCTCCCAGGGCATCGGCCTGCGGGAGTGGATCGAGGCCCTCGAGCCCGCCGCCGGGGTGGCCGTGGCCACCTTCGCCACCCGGGTGCGTCACCCCCGGGTGCCCGGCTCGGCGGCCCGGGCCGCCCGCAAGCGCCTGCGGGAGCACGGCTTCCGGGCGGTCGACCCGGCTGCCGACTTCTGGGTCGACGGCACGGAGGGCCCGCTCCTCGACGGTGAGGAGGACCGGGCCCGGCGCTGGGGTGCCGACCTGGGTGCCGGTGTGCGGACCCACGACGCGATACCTCGCTAGAGACCCTCAGCCCGGCCGGGGACCTTCGCCCCTACTGCATCGGGACTCAGAAACGCGAGACTCTGGTGCACCAGACCGACGGCCGACCCCGCGGAGGGATCACCATGGGCCACCACCACGACGTCCTCCAAGAGTTGCGCGAGCCCACCCGCTCCCTGCGCAAGGCCATCCCCGACGCCTGGTCGGGCTTCGTCGCCCTGCACGCCGGCGCCATGACCGACGGCGAGGTGCCCGCCCGCGTGAAGGAGGCGACGGCGTTGGCCATCTCGGTCGCCAAGCGCTGCGACGGTTGCATCGCCGCCCACGCCCGCAGCGCCGCCAAGGCCGGGGCCACCCCCGGTGAGGTGGCCGAGTTGCTGGGCGTGGCCCTGCTCATGGACGGCGGTACGGCTTCGGTCTACGCCCCCCGGGCCTGGGAGGCCTTCATGGAGTTCCATGACGAGGTGGCGGACGCGACGCCGTCGGTCCCGTGATCGGGAACATCGCCTGGTTCGGCGACCTGAGCCGGACAGACATCCCGTCCGTGGGGGGCAAAGGCGCCAACCTCGGCGAGTTGACCCAGGCGGGCTTCCCCGTCCCCGCCGGGTTCGTCGTGACGGCCCAGGGCTACATCGACGCCATGGACGAGGCGGGCATCCGGGACGACCTGTTCCGTCGCTTCGCCGAGGCCTGCGCCGCCGCCGGTGACCCGGCGGCCCTCGCCGCCGCGGCGGAGGACCTCGAGGCGCAGGTCGCCGGGGCCGGTGTGCCTGACGGCCTGCGGGCCGAGGTGCTCGAGGCGTACCACCGGCTGGGGTCCGACGCCTGCGTCGCCGTCCGATCGTCGGCCACCGCCGAGGACACCGCAGGACTCTCCTTCGCCGGGATGCACGAGACGTTCACCAACGTCGTCGGCGACCAGGCGCTCATCGATCAGATCGTCGCCTGCTGGCGGTCGCTCTACGGCCAGCGGGTCATCTCCTACCGCGCGGCACGCGGCCTGACCGAGGAGCCCTCGATCGCCGTCGTCATCCAGGAGCAGGTCGCCGCCGACCGGGCCGGGGTGCTCTTCACCGCCGACCCGTCGACCGGCGAACGGAACCGGGTCGTGGTCGAGGGCGCTTTCGGGCTGGGCGAGGTCGTGGTCGGCGGCCAGGTCGAGCCCGACACCTACGTGCTCGACAAGGACGGGCCACGCCTGATCAGCACCCGGATCGGCCACAAGGGCCATTCGTTCGTGGGCACCGCCGGTGGCGGGAACACACGCGTGGAGGCCACCGACGAGGAGGCCCGCCGCCGCGTCCTGAGCGATGACGAGATCGTGGCCGTGGCCCGCCTCGGCATCGCGGTCGAGGAGCACTACGGCGGCGAGCCCCAGGACACGGAGTGGGCCTACCAGGACGGCACCCTCTACCTGCTGCAGGCCCGCCCCATCACCAGCCTCGACGGCCCCGAGGTCACCGCAGCGGAGGGCGGGACAGGGGCCGATGCCGGTGAGCCGAGCGGGACGGTGCTCCTCCAGGGCCTCGCGGCCTCGCACGGTGTCGCCTCGGGCACGGTCCGTGTCCTGCGATCACCGGAGGAGGGCGACCAGCTGCAGACCGGTGAGGTCCTGGTGGCCCCCATGACCAACCCCGACTGGGTGCCCACCATCCGCCGGGCCGCCGCCGTGGTCACCGACGGCGGGGGGATGACCTGCCACGCCGCCATCGTCACCCGCGAGTTGGGCGTGCCGTGCGTGGTCGGCGCCCGCACCGCGACGACCACACTCCGCGACGGAGAGGTCGTCACCGTGGACGGCGCCCGGGGCACGATCACCGAAGGGGCGGCACCGGCCGCCGTCGCGTCGGCGGCCACCGTCGTCGAGCGGGCCGCGCCGGCCGGGGCGCCCGAAGCACTGGCCACCCGCCTCTACGTCAATCTGGCCATGGCCGACCACGCCGAGGCGGTCGCCGCCCAGCCGGTCGACGGGGTGGGCCTGCTACGGGCCGAGTTCCTCCTGACCGACGCCCTCGGCGGCGTCCATCCCCGGGAGTTGCTGGCCCGGGGCGAGGCCGACCAGTTCGTCGACCGCATGGCCGAGTCGCTGCTGCGCATCACCCGGCCCTTCGCCCCGCGACCTGTCGTCTACCGGACCATCGACTTCCGGACCAACGAGTTCCGCGGCCTGGAAGGGGGCGAGGCCTTCGAGCCCGTCGAGAACAACCCGATGATCGGCTTCCGGGGCTGCTTCCGCTACATCCAGCAGCCGGACCTCTTCGCCCTGGAGCTCGAGCTGCTGGCCCGGGTCCGCGAGGAGACGCCCAACCTCCACCTGATGATCCCGTTCGTCCGCACGCGGTGGGAGCTGGAGGCCTGCCTGGAGGCGGTCGACGCCAGCCCCCTCGGGCGGCAGCGGGGCCTGCACCGCTGGGTCATGGCCGAGGTCCCTTCGGTCGTCTACCGCCTGCCCGAGTACGCGGCGATGGGCATCGACGGCGTGTCCATCGGCTCCAACGACCTGACCCAGCTCATGCTCGGGGTCGACCGGGACTCCGAGACCTGCGCCGACCTCTTCGACGAGTCCGACGAGGCCGTGCTCGACGCCATCGCCCGCATCATCACCGGGGCGCGGGAGGCGGGGATCACCTCCTCGCTGTGCGGGCAGGCCCCCTCGAACCGGCCCGAGTTCGCCGAGCACCTCGTCCGCCTCGGGATCACCTCTGTGTCGGTGGACCCCAGCGCGGTCGACCACACCCGCGCCGTCATCGCCGCCGCCGAGCGCCGGATCCTGCTCGACGCGGCCCGCCGGCAGGTCTGACGGCGGTGACCTGGGCGACCATCGCGAAGGTGGTCTGGCCCAACGGGATCGAGCCCAACGTCGTCGACCTCGACGCGGTGCGGGCCACGTTCACCTGGGACGACGCCCGGGCCCGGCTCGACGGGTTGCCCGACGGGCGAGGCCTCAACATCGCCCACGAGGCCGTCGACCGCCACGCCGCCGACCCCACGCGCCGGGACCGGGTGGCCCTGCGCTGGCTGCGCCGCGACGGGACGGTCACCCAGGCCACCTACGGCGAGCTGGCCGGCCGGACGAACCAGTGGGCCAATGCCCTGCAGGCCCTCGGGATCGGGCCGGGCGACCGCGTGTTCACCCTCCTGGGGCGGGTGCCCGAGCTGTACGTCACCGCGCTGGGCACGCTCAAGAACCGCAGCGTGCTCAGCCCCCTGTTCTCGGCCTTCGGCCCCGAGCCGCTGTACCAACGCCTCTCCCGGGGCGACGGCAGGGTGCTGGTGACCACCCCGGGCCTCTACCGCCGGAAGGTGGCCCCGATCCGGGATCGCCTCCCCGAGCTCGCCCACATCGTGCTCGTCGACGGCGAGGACGCCGACGGGACCCTCGAGTTCCACCACCTCGTCGACGGGGCATCGACCGCGTTCGAGATCCCGCCCACCGATCCAGAGGCCATGGCGCTGCTGCACTTCACCAGCGGGACCACGGGCGCCCCCAAAGGCGCGGTCCACGTGCACGGGGCAGTCGTCGCCCACCACGCCACCGGTTGGTCGGCTCTGGACCTGCACCCCGACGACGTGTTCTGGTGCACGGCAGACCCGGGATGGGTGACGGGCACCTCCTACGGGATCATCGCCCCTCTGACCCACGGCGTCACCAGCATCGTGGACGAGGGCGACTTCGATGCCCGGCGTTGGTACCGGACCCTCCAGGACCACCGGGTGACGGTCTGGTACACCGCGCCGACCGCGCTGCGGATGCTGATGCGGGCCGGGGCCGACCTGGCCCGCGAGTACGACCTGTCCGCGCTGCGCTTCGTGGCCAGCGTCGGCGAACCCCTCAACCCGGAGGCCGTGGTCTGGGGCCAGGAGGCACTCGGCCTGCCCGTGCACGACAACTGGTGGCAGACCGAGACCGGCGGGATCATGATCGCCAACCTGGCCGGTAGCCCCATCCGCCCGGGCTCGATGGGCCGGCCGCTGCCGGGCGTCGAGGCCGTGGTGCTGGCCCGGGGCGAGGACGGCCGGGCCCGGGTCACCGACCGCGCCGTCGAGGTGCTCGAGGACCCGGGCGCCGAGGGTGAGCTGGCCCTGCGGCCCGGCTGGCCCTCGATGTTCCGGGGCTACCTGCACGACGACGAGCGCTATGAGCGCTGCTTCGCCGGTGGCTGGTACCTCACCGGGGACGTGGCCCGTCGGGACGAGGACGGCAGCTTCTGGTTCGTGGGCCGGGCCGACGACGTCATCAAGTCGGCCGGTCACCTCATCGGCCCCTTCGAGGTGGAGAGCGTGCTGATGGAGCACGCCGCCGTCGTCGAGGCCGGCGTCATCGGCGTCCCGGACCCCGTGGCCGGCGAGGTGGTCAAGGCCTTCGTCACGCTCCGATCGGGGTTCGAGCCGACCGACGAACTGCGTCTCGAGCTCGTGGGCTTCGCCCGCAAGCACCTCGGGGCGGCGGTCGCCCCCCGGGAGATCGCGTTCGACCAGGACCTCCCCCACACCCGCAGCGGCAAGATCATGCGCCGTCTGCTCAAGGCCCGTGAGCTGGGACTGCCCGAGGGCGATCTGTCGACCTTGGAGCAGCCGGCATGAGCACCCCCACCACGGCAGGAACCGACAGCCGGGAGCTCCTGGTCGGGATGATCCGCATCCGGCGCTTCGAGGAGCGCTGCGTCGAGCTCTACAGCGCGGCGAAGATCCGCGGCTTCATGCACCTGGCGATCGGCCAGGAGGCCGTTGCGGTGGGCGCCATGACCGCCCTCGGCCCCGACGACGCCGTCGTGGCCACCTATCGGGACCACGGTCACGCCCTGGCCCGGGGCATCCCCGCCGCCGCCCTCATGGCCGAGATGTTCGGCCGGGTCGACGGCACCAGCCGAGGGCGGGGTGGCTCCATGCACGTGTTCGACGCCGCCACCCGGTTCTACGGCGGCAACGCGATCGTCGGCGGGGGCCTTCCCCTGGCCGGGGGGCTGGCCCTCGCCGATGTGCTCCAGCGCCGGAAGCGGGTCACCGCGTGCTTCTTCGGCGAGGGGGCGGTGGCCGAGGGGGAGTTCCACGAGACCCTCAACCTGGCCCGGCTGTGGGACCTGCCCGTCCTGTTCTGCTGTGAGAACAACCGCTACGCCATGGGCACCGCACTCGCCCGTTCCGAGTCCCAGGTCGACCTGGTGCGCAAGGCCGAGAGCTACGCCATGACCGCCCGGGCGGTGGACGGCATGGACGTCCGGGCCGTGGCCGCCGCCGCCCGGCAGGCGGCCCACGAGGTCCGCACGGGAGGCGGTCCGGTCTTCCTGGAGCTGCAGACCTACCGGTTCCGGGCCCACTCGATGTACGACCCGGAGCGCTACCGCACCAAGGAGGAGGTGGCCCAGTGGCGGCACCGGGACCCGATCCCCTTCCTCGCGGGCCAGCTGGTGGACGAGGGCGTGCTCGACGACGACGAACTGTCGCGCGTCGAGGCCGAGGTGGCCGCCGAGATCGACGGCGCCGTGGTGGCGGCGGAGGCCGGTACCCCCGAACCGGTCGCCGACCTCGTCCGCTTCGTCCACACGGAGCCGGCGCCGTGACCGCGGCCGTGACGACCACCTACCGGGAGGCGATGCGCGAGGCGCTGCGGGACGCCCTCACGCGGGACGAGCGGGTCTTCCTCATGGGCGAGGACGTGGGCGAGTACGGCGGCTGCTTCGCCGTGTCGCTCGGCCTGCTCGAGGAGTTCGGCCCCGAGCGCATCCGGGACACGCCCCTGTCGGAGTCGGCCTTCGTGGGGGCAGGCATCGGGGCCGCGCTCGGTGGGATGCGCCCGATCGTGGAGATCATGACGGTCAACTTCAGCCTGCTGGCCCTCGACCAGATCGTGAACACCGCGGCGACGCTCTCCCACATGTCCGGCGGGCAGTTCCACGTGCCCCTCGTCATCCGCATGACCACCGGCGCGGGTCGCCAACTGGCGGCGCAGCACTCCCACAGCCTGGAGGGCTGGTACGCCCACGTCCCCGGCCTCAAGGTCGTCGCCCCGGCCACCCTCGCCGACGCTCGGGGGATGCTCTGGACGGCCCTGGCGGACCCCGATCCCGTGATCATCTTCGAGCACGGGACGCTCTACAACGCGGCGGGTGAGCTGGACGCCGACGCCGGCCCCGTCGACATCCACCGAGCCGTCGTGCGCCGGGCCGGGCAGGACGTGACCCTCATCGCCTTCGGTGGCACGTTGGCCAAGGCCCTCGAGGCGGCCGAGGACCTGGCCGACGAGGGCGTGTCCGCCGAGGTCATCGACCTGCGCAGCCTGCGCCCCCTCGACTCCGACACGCTGCTGGCCTCGGTCGCCCGTACCCACCGGGCGGTCGTGGTCGACGAGGCCTGGCGCACGGGGAGCCTGGCCGCCGAGCTCAGCGCCCGGATCGCCGAGGAGGCCTTCTACGACCTGGACGCCCCGGTCCGTCGGGTGTGCGGTGCGGAGGTGCCCACGCCCTACGCCCAGCACCTGGAGGTGGCCGCCCTCCCCCAGGTCGCCGACATCGTGGCCGCGGCCCGGGCTGCGCTGGCGGGCTGAACGGTGGGCGACTTCTGCATGCCGTCCCTGGGCGCGGACATGGACTCGGGCACGATCGTCCAGTGGCGGGTGCGGCCCGGTGACAGGGTCCATCGGGGCGACGTCGTCGCCGTGGTCGACACCGACAAGGCCGACATCGACGTCGAGGTGTTCGAGGACGGCGTCATCGAGGCGATCCTGGTCGAGCCCGGCGTCGAGGTGGCCGTCGGCACCCCGCTGGCCCGCCTGACCGGAACCGGCGACGCGGGCGCACCGGTGGCCGCACCGGCGGTGCCGGAGCCAGAGCCGGTTGCCGCCCCGTCGACGCCCACGCCGGACGTCGAGCCGGCCCGTCGGGACGCCGAGGCGCCGTCGCGCGTCAAGGCCTCACCCCGGGCCCGGCACCTCGCCGCCGAGCAGGGGATCGACCTGCAGGTGGTGCGGGCCTCGGGCGCCAGCGGGGCCGTGGTCGCCGCCGACCTTGAGGGCGCGGGCGTTGGCCCGGCCACCGAGGGGCGGGCCGGCCGCAAGAGCGACGCCGACCGTCAAGCCGCCATGCGCCGGGCGATCGGCGAATTGATGGCACGGTCGAAGCGGGAGATCCCGCACTACCACCTGGCCTCAACGATCGACCTCGAGGTGGCCCTGGCCTGGCTGGCCGAGGCCAACCGGGACCGCCCGGTCACCCAGCGGCTGCTGCCCGCCGCGCTCTTGCTCAAGGCGGTGGCCGTCGCCGCGGTCGAGGTCCCGGCGGTCAACGGCTTCTGGGTCGACGGAGCCTTCCAACCGGCCGACGCGGTGCACCTCGGTGTCGCCGTGTCCCTCCGGGGCGGTGGCCTCGTGGCCCCGGCCCTGCACGACGCCGCGGCCCTGTCCCTCGGCGACCTCATGACGGGCCTGCAGGACCTCGTCGGCCGCGCCCGCGCCGGGCGGATGACCGCGTCGGAGATGGCCGACCCGACGGTGACGGTGACCAACCTGGGCGACCAAGGGGCCGAGGAGGTCCTCGGGGTCATCTACCCGCCCCAGGTCGCGCTGGTCGGCTTCGGCCGCATCGTCGACCGACCGATGGCCGTCGACGACATGCTCGCGGTGCGTCCGACGGTACGGGCGAGCCTCGCCGCCGACCACCGGGTGACCGACGGCCACGAGGGCAGCCGCTTCCTGACCGTGCTCGACCACCTGCTCCAGACCCCCGAGGACCTGTGACGCCATGAGCCCCCCGATCCCCCTCGCCCCCGACGAGGCCCGTGACCTGCTCGGCCGCCTGCTGGCCCGTATCGCGCCCGAGGTCGAGCTGGCCGACATCGGGCCCGACGAGGCCCTGCAGGAGGCCGCGGACCTCGACTCCATGGACTTCCTCAACCTGATGACCGCGCTCTACGAGGAGGTCGGCGTCGAGGTCCCCGAGCGGGACTACCCCGAGCTGGCGACGGTGACCGGCTTCAGTCGGTACCTCGTCGCGGCCACGGGTGGGGACCGGTGACCCGGCGCACTTGACGGCGGGACGGTGGGGTGCTCGCGTCCCCGCCATGCCCAGCGACGTGCAGCTCAAGGTCATGAACGCCCTCCACAAGGCGGTGCTCACGCTGAGTTTCGGCAAGATCGGCGGGAACCTGCTCGGGATGCCCGCCTTCGAGTTGACCACCAAGGGGCGCAAGAGCGGCCAGCCCCGCTCCGTCATGCTCACCGCGCCGCTGGAGGAGGGCGACAACCTGGTGATCGTGGCCTCCAAGGGGGGCAACGACGAGCACCCCGCGTGGTTCCTCAACCTGAGGGACGATCCCGAGGTCCAGGTCCGCCGGCCGGGCCGGGATCCCCAGGCCATGACGGCCCGGATCGCCGACGCCGAGGAGCGGGCTCGCCTGTGGCCCCTCATCACCGAGGACCACGACAACTACGCCGGCTACCAGAAGAAGACCGACCGGGAGATCCCGGTGGTCCTGCTCGAGCCGAGGTCCTGAGCGCCCGACCCCTCCGGGCCGAGCGCACCTGGCGCTCGCGACGACCGGCGGCCGAGGTCTGGGCCACGGTCCTCGACTTCGCCGCCTACCCGGTCTGGTGGCCCTGGCTGACCGAGTTCGACACCCCGCCGCTGCGCACCGGGGCCACGACCCGGGCCGTGGTGCGGGCCCCCGCGGGCTACCGGCTCCGCCTCGATCTGACCCTCCGGGAGGTCGTGGCCCCCGAGCGGGCCGTGATCGAGGTGACCGGGGACGTGGTCGGGCGCTCGACCGTCGAGGTCCGAGCCGACACGACCGGAAGTCACGTGACCTTGGACTGGTCCCTGGCGCCCGAGCGTCGGCTCCTGCGGGCCCTCGGCGTCTTGGCCCGGCCCGTCCTGGTCCGGGGCCACGATCGGATCCTCGACGACGGCTTCCGCCGCTGTCTGGACGCCACGGGCCTCGACTTGGTCCCGGTCAGGTCCCGCGGATGATCGCGGCGAGGACCTGGTCGACCGCGGCGTCGGCCAGCGCCCGCATCTCGTCGTCGGTGCGGTCCTGGATCGGGTGGGGCACGAAGACCCGGGCCGCGGGAAACCCCAGCGCCACGGCTTGGGTCTCGGCGGCGTCGATGAACTCGGTCGACGCGAGGAACACGCCGGGCAGGCCCCGGCGCTCCAGATCAGCGATGTCGTGCACACTGCACGACGTGCACGAACCTCAATCGGCGAGGGCCTCGATGACGACGTGGCAGCGCTGGGCGATCTCGTAGCGGAGGTCGGCGGGGGCGGGCTTGGTGAACGTCGGCTTGGTGAACCGCTCGACGGTCGCCCCCCGGGCGGCCAGGTGCGTCTCGAGCTGGTCGAGGAAGACGTCACCCCGCGGCTTGGAGATGTCGAGCAGGCCCACGACCAACCCCTCGATCGAGGCGGGGCGGTCCAGCAGGGCGCGCTCGGCCGGGGCGGCCTCGGCGGTGGGGTCCAGCACGGTGGTCACGGGCGGATCCCGGTGCTCATGGTCTGATCTCCCTCGTCACGGGCTCGCTGCCCCCCTGGCCGCTGACCCAGCCCCCGATGATGGCAGAGAAGAGGCCGGCACCTCCGCCAGCGTGGACGATCAGCAGGCCACCGCCCCGGAACTTGGGCAGGGACATCTCGGCGAAGGCGTCGGGCAGGCCCTCGGCGATGTCGCCGGCCCCCCGGACCAGCTCCGCGCCGTCGATGGTCAGGAGGGTGGTGAGTTCGTCGAGCAGGCGGCGCCGGTCCCAGCCCGCCTCCCGGAACACCCGGGCGTGCTCGGGGGACACCACGAGGGTGGCGTCGAAGCCCAGCACCAGCTTGGGGTGGGCGGTCGTGCGCAGGCAGGCCGCCAGCGAACGGGCCAGTGAGCCGGCGTCGCGGGAGAGCTGGTCGACGACGCCTCGCACCCCCTCGGCGGCGAAGAGGGTGACGGCGTCCACGCCGGGCTCCAGGCCCCGGTGCACCGACAGGGGCTCCCAGGGGGAACCGGCCTCGTCTTCGGCGAAGCAGAAGCTGATCTTGCCGGGGTGGCCCATCGTGGCCCGGTCGACCCCGCCGGGGCGTCCACCGCCGACGTTGCGAATCACCAACTGGAGGGCCCGGCCGATCGTGAGGTTGGCCCGGTTGCCCTGACCCAGCGCGTTGCCCCCGCTGTTCATGCCGATGCGCCCGGCGACGGGACCGTTGACCACGATCATCGGCCCGGAGAAGTACGTCGTGGCCAGCAGGCCGTGCATGTTGAACTCGTCGGTGCAGGCGGCCTCGACTGCGGCCAGCACCACCGGCAGGTACTCGGGGCGGCAGCCGGCCATGACGGCGTTGACCGCCACCTTCTCCACCGTGCACTCGACCAGGTCGGGGGGCACGACGGTGACGACCTCGTCCGGGTCCCGGGTGGTGCCCTCCAGCATCCGCAGCACGCGGGCCTCGGTGGGGGGGACCACGGGCAGCCCGTCGGTCCAGCCCCGCTCGAAGAGGGCCTCGAACTCGTCCTCCAGGGCGGCCACTTCGATGCGCCGGCTGCGCAGCACGCTGCTGCTGAAGCGCACGGCCAGCTCGTCGGCGAGGTTCGGGTCGACACTGAGCGAGCCGCACCCCGGGCGCCACGGGGGCAGGTCGCCGCCCAAGCCGTCCACGCCGGTGAAGGCCTCCCACTGCTCGCGGTCCCAGCCCACCGTGCGACCGGTCTCCTCACCGGCCTCGAACCGCAGGAGGGTGGGCACGGTGTCGAGGTCGTGGTGCCAGGAGAAGTCGAGGTCGGTGTCGTCGACCACCCCGTCGATCCCCTCGGGAAAGGTGGGGTCGTCCTGGCTGAGCACGACGAGCTCGGTGCGCCCGGCGAGGTCGGTCAACACGGGCGCCACCAGCACGCAGGTCGGGCAGTCCCGCTTGACCACCGCGACCAGCCCGTCGGCCACGACCGTCCGCCCCGCACCGGCGTCCACCTCGGTGTCCCCCATCGCGCGGACCGTAGCCCGAGATCAGGAAGGGTCGAGGCTGCGCTCTTCCCTGCCGGTCACGGGGGAGGGTGATTGCGGGGCAAGGCCTCGAGGGAACGCAAGGCCCTGCCCCGCGAATCGGGTGGTCAGCGGGGTTTGACCACCGACCGGAAACGTTCGCCCAGCTCGGCGAACGTCGCGTCCAGGGCGGCGCGCACCGCGCCGCCGACGTCCTTGACGTCCTCACGGACGGCGTCGTCACGGGCGGCGGCACCCAGGGCGCCGAAGGCCTCCTCCACGGCGTCGCCGATGGCCTGCAGGGCCTCCTTCACCTTGGCCTCGTCCTCGCGGCCCTCGGCCGTCGCCTGCTCGAAGTGCAGCTGCAGCTTCAAGCCCAACTCGTTGAGCTGTGCGCTCACATCGTTCCAACTCGCTTTGGCGTCGGTCATCGCCGACTCCTCTCTCGTCGATCCGTGGCGTCGATCTCCTGTCAGCCAACACCAGCCCGGCCGGGGCGAACAGGGCCAGAAGTCCCGCGCGGGACAGAATCTCGCCGTGGTGACCCACGAACCGGAGCTGACCGAGGCCGTCGACCTGTGCACCCCGGACGGGCGGCGCCTGAACCCGGCGGCCCGGGGCTGGTCCCGTCGGCCCCTGCACCGGGCGAACCTGGCCGGGGGCTGGGGCCGGACCAAGCGGTGGGACTACTGGGGTGTGCTCACCGAGGACCTCGTCGTGAGCCTGACCTTCGCCGACGTCGACTACCTCGGCCTGGCCGTGGTGGGCTGGATCGACCTCCCCTCCGGTGCCAGCGGCGGACACGCCGAGACGCGGCCCCTGGCCCGGGGCATCCAGCTCCCCGAGATCTCGGGTGCCACACCACTGGGCCACCGCTCGACGAGCGCCGAGCTCGGGGCGGTGACCGGTGAGGCCGGTACCCGCCTCACCGGGACCTGGACCGAGAAGGACGGTCGTCCGGCGACCCTGGAGGTGACCGTGGCCGATCCGCCCGGACACGAGTCTCTCAACGTCGTCATCCCCTGGTCCGAGACACGGTTCCAGTTCACCTCCAAGCACCAAGCCCGGCCGGCGACGGGGACCCTGACCGTCGGGGACCGCGAGTACCGGCTGGGCGACGACGAGCCGGCATGGGGTGTGCTCGACGTCGGCCGGGGCCGCTGGCCCTACCGGACCCGCTGGAACTGGGGCGGTGGCGCCGGGCCGGCGAGCGATGGGCGGACGATCGGCCTGCAGATCGGCGGGAGGTGGACCGTCGGTACGGGCTTCACCGAGAACGGGGTGCTGATCGACGGCCGCCTGACCAAGATCGGTGACGAGCTGGCCTGGGACTACGACTGGGACCGGCCCATGGAACCGTGGTGCGTCCGGTCCCCCGACGGCGCCGTCGACCTCACCCTGGTCCCGGTGCACGACCGTCACGAACGGACCAACGCCGTCGTCCTGCGCACCGAGGTGCACCAGGTCTTCGGTCACTGGACGGGCACGGTCCCGGACGGCGCGGGCGGCACCATGGCCGTCGACCGCCTGCTGGGCTTCGCCGAGGAGTCCCGCTCCCGCTGGTGAGCCTGCGAGGCTGTCTCCGTGGACGCTGAGGACTGGGACGCCCGTTATCGGACGAGCGAGCTGATCTGGACCGCCGAGCCCAACCGGTTCGTGGTCGAGGTCTTGGCGGACGTGCCGCCCGGGGTCGGCCTCGACCTGGCCTGCGGCGAGGGGCGCAACGCCGTGTGGCTGGCCGAGCAGGGTTGGACCATGACCGCCGCCGACTTCTCCGGTGAGGCCCTGGCCAAGGCCGCCGCCTTGTCCGGCGCCCGCGGCGTCGAGGTGACGCTCGTGCAGGCCGACGCCGTCACCTGGTCGCCGCCCCCGGACCAGGACCTCGTGCTCCTCGCCTACCTGCACATACCGGCCCCCGACCGGGCCGCCGCCCTGGGTCACGCCGTGGACGCCTGTCGGCAGGGCGGCCAGGTGGTCGTGGTCGGCCACGCCCGGGCCAACCTCGACGGGGGCTATGGCGGGCCCTCGGACCCCGCGATCCTGCTCGAGCCCGACGAGGTGGCCGCCGACCTGCGGGCCGCCGGGGCCGAGGTCCTGAGGGCCGAGCACGTCGAGCGCCCGGTGAGCACCGAGGACGGTGAGCGGACCGCGATCGACACCCTGCTGGTCGCACGGCGGGCCTGACGAGCGGCGGTTCCCCGGTCCTGGTTGCTACCCCAGGGGGTATCTGATACTGTACCCCCCAGGGTATCGAGAGGAGCCATCGTGGAACTGCCCGAAGAGACCATCGCCGATCTGCACCGCCGCCTGCGCAAGGTGGAGGGCCAGGTCCGCGGCATCCAGGCGATGCTGGCCGACGGGCGGGACTGCCGCGACGTCGTGACCCAGATGTCGGCCGCCGGCAAGGCGATGGACCAGGCCGGATTCCTCCTGGTCTCCGCGGGGCTCCAGTGGTGCCTCGAGGACCCCGAGCGCTCGGCCGCCGAGGGCTACGAGCTGGCCGATGTCCAGAAGATGTTCCTGAAGCTGGCCTGAGCGACGACCATGACCCTGACCGAGGATCCCCCCTCCCTCGCCCCGTCCGAGCCCACCCCCGACGTGGACGACGCCTGGTTCGCCCGGCTCGCCCGCTTCTCGGCCCGCCGACGCCGTCCGATCATGGCGTTCTGGCTGGTGCTGGCCCTGGCCGCCGCCCCCCTGGCCCTCACCCTCACCGGCGCCCTGTCCGGCGCCGGGTGGGAGGCCCAGGGCTCGGTCACCCAGGACGTCCGCGACGAGCTCCGGGCCGACTTCCCCGCCGTGGGGGCCGAGGCCGCCATCGTCGTCTACACCCAGGACACCCCGATCGCCGAGGACCCCGCGGGGCTCGATGCCCTCGTCACCGACCTGCAGGGCGCTCCGGGTGCCGGCTCGGTCGTGGACCCGACGGCCCTTCCGCCGGAGGCGGGCCTGTTCGACGCCGAGGGCACCACCGCCCTGGTCCCCGTCGCCCTCGCCGGCCACGAGGATGCCGACCTGCCCGAGTCCGCGGGTGAGCTGATCGCCCACGTCAACCGCCTGGACCTGCCGGACGGCGCCCGGGCCGAGGTCACCGGTGAGTGGCCCGTGTGGAGCGACTTCAACGCCGAGAACGAGGAGGCGCTGCACCTCGCCGAGCTGGTCTCGGGCCTCCCCACCGTCATCCTGCTGGCGGTGGCCTTCGGTTCGGCCATCGCCGCCGGGCTGCCCCTGCTGCTGGCCCTGGCCGGCATCGCGGTCGGCTTCGCCGCCCTCCACCTGCTGACCGGGTTCACCCCCCTCTCGGTGTGGTCCATGAACTTCTCGATGATGATCGGGCTCGCCGTCGGCATCGACTACAGCCTCTTCATCGTCTCCCGCTTCCGCGAGGAGCGGGAGGAGGGCCGCTCGCCCGTCGACGCGCTGGCGGGCACGCTCACCACGGCGGGCAAGGCCGTCTTCCTCTCCGCCCTCACGGTGGTGCTGTCGCTGGCCGCAGTGTTCGTGGTCCCGGTGATGGTGTTCCGCTCGATGGCCCTCGGGATGATCCTGTCGGTCGTCGCCGTGGCCACGGCGTCCCTCACCCTCCTGCCGGCTGTGCTGATGGCCCTGGGCGACCGGGTGCTCACCGTGCGCAAGGGCAAGGTCGTGGACGCCGACCACGAGGCTGAGGGCCGCTGGGCTCGTTGGACGGGCCGGGCCCTGCGCCGGCCCGGGGCCACCCTGGCCCTGGGCCTGCTCCTGCTCGGCCTCCTGGCGGTGCCTGCCTTCGGGATGCGCCTTGGCATGCCCGGCGCCCGGGTCGTCGACGAGGGCCGCTCCAGCCGGGACGGCTACGAGCTGGTCGTCGAGTCCTTCGGGGCCGGGGCCGCCGCGCCGCTGTTCGTGACCGTGGACGCCACCGCGGCCGAGGACGTGGTGGCCCTGGCCGCCGCGGATGCCGGGGTGGTCGACGCCCGGGTCGTGGCCCCCGAGGGCCCGAACGGCCGGGCCGTGGTCCGGGTCACGCCCACCACCGCGGTCGACTCCCAAGCCACCTCCGACCTGGTCGGGCGCCTCCGGACCGGCTTGGAGGCCACCGCCGCCTCGGCCGCCGTGGGTGGGCCCGGGGCCCAGAACCACGACCTGACCAAGGCCCTGACCGACGCCGCGCCGCTGGCCATCGGCCTGATCATGGCGACGGCCTTCATCCTCCTGCTGGTCGTCTTCCGCAGCCTGACCATCGCCCTGACCTCGGTCCTGCTCAACCTGCTCGGGGTGGCCGCCAGCTTCGGCTTCGCCACCCTGGTGTTCCAGCACGGCTACGGGGCCTCGCTCATCGGCATCGAACACCAGGGCTTCGTCGACGCCTGGGCGCCGCTCTTCTTCTTCGCCCTGCTCTTCGGCCTCTCGATGGACTATCAGCTCTTCCTGCTGGCGGCCATCAAGGAGCGCTACGACGCCACCGGCGACACGCTGCAGGCCACCCGAGAGGGCATCGCCCGCACCGGACGCCCGATCACCAACGCCGCCCTCATCATGATCGTGGTCTTCGTCGCCTTCGGGGTCACGGGCCCGATCCCGCCCACCGAGCTGGGACTGACCCTCGCCGTGGCCGTCCTCCTGGACGCCACCGTCATCCGGATGCTGCTGGTGCCGGCCCTGTTCGGCCTGCTCGGCGACCGGAGCTGGTGGCTCCCGGCCGGGCTCGGCCGCTTCCTGCCCCACGTCCGCTTCTCGCACTAGGAGAGACCCATGTTCTTCAAGCAGTACCAACTGGGGTGCCTGTCGCTCTACAGCTACCTGATCGGGGACGAGACCACCGGTCGGGCCGTCGTGATCGACCCGCAGCGGGACATCACCGAGTACCTGGCCGACGCCGAGCGCCACGGCTTCGCCATCGAGCGGGTCCTCGAGACCCACTTCCACGCGGACTTCCTCTCCGGGCACCTGGAGCTGGCGGCGGCGACCGGGGCCGTCATCTCCTACGGCGACGTGGCCGAACCTGACTTCCCGATCGAGGCCTTGGCCGACGGGCAGCGCCTCTCGCTGGGCGAGGTCGAGCTGGAGATCCGGCACACCCCCGGGCACACGCCGGAGTCGATCTCCATCGTCCTCTACGAACGGTCCGATGCCGAGCCCTGGGGCGTCCTGACCGGCGACACGCTGTTCATCGGCGACGTGGGCCGCCCTGACCTGCTGACCTCCATCGGCTGGACGGCCGACGGGCTGGCCCGCCGCCTGTACCGCTCGCTGCACGACCAGCTCCTGTCCCTGCCCGACGCCACCCGGGTCTACCCGGCCCACGGCGCGGGCTCGGCCTGCGGCAAGAACCTGTCCACGGCGACCGAGTCGACCATCGGTGAGCAGCGGGCCACCAACTACGCGCTGGCCCCGATGAGCGAGGACGCCTTCGTCGAGGCCGTGACCGAGGGTCAGGGCGTGGCGCCGCTGTACTTCGCCTTCGCCGCCGACGCGAACCGACGCGAACGCAAGCTCCTCGACGACACCGAGGCCCCTCCCGCGATCTCCCTGGACGAGGCCATGGCCGCCCACGAGGCCGGTGCGGTCCTGCTCGACACCCGGGCGCCGGAGACGTTCGCCTCCGGGCACCTGCGGGGGGCCATGAACGTGGGCCTCGACGGGCGCTTCGCCGAGTACGCCGGTGACATCATCCGTCCCGGCCAAGAGGTCGTGCTGTTGAGCGAGCCCGGGCGGGGCACCGAAGCCAAGATCCGCCTGGCCCGGATCGGCTTCGACGACGTGATCGGCGAGGTCCCCGACATCGAAGCGGCACTGGCCGCCCAGCCGGAGCAGGCCACGACCGCCCCCCGCCTCCCGGTGGGTGAGGTCGAGACGTGGCTGAAGGAGGACGACGACGTGCAGGTCCTCGACGTCCGCAACCCCGGCGAGGCCGCGCTCGGCGCCGTGCCGGGATCGGTGCTCATCCCGCTGCCGCAGCTGTTGAACCACCTCGACGACCTCGACCGGCAGCGTCCGGTCGTCGTCTACTGCGCCGGCGGTTACCGCTCGTCGGTGGCGGCCTCGACGCTGCGGGCCAACGGCTACGGGACCGTCGCCGACATGATCGGCGGCTATCCCGCGTGGGCCAGCGGCGGGGAGCCGGTCGAGGTCGGCTGCGACCTCCCGGGCTGATCGGGCCCGACCGACACCGTGCGCGCCCTCCTCGCCTCCCCTCTCGGCTTCCTGATCGGGCTGTCGCTGGGCGCCCTCGGGGGCGGTGGGTCGATCCTGGCCGTGCCGGCCCTCGTCTACGCCGCGGGCCAGGACCCCCGCTCGGCCACGGCCACGAGCCTCTTCCTCGTCGGGATGGCGGCCCTCGTCGGCATGGGTACCCACCACCGGGCGGGCCGGGTCCGGGTCGGCACCGGGGTCACCTTCGGCGTCGCCGGCATCGGCGGGTCACTGGTCGGCACCGCGGTGAACCAGCGCCTCGATCCCGACCTCCTGCTGCTCGGCTTCAGCGGCCTCATCGTCATCGCCGCCTGGCGCATGCTCACCGGCTGTCCGACCTGCACCCAGGTCGGCGAGCAGCTCGAGCTGCAGGCCGCCCGGGAGGCCGCCGAGCCCACCGGGATCCTGACCCGGGCCCGGGCCGGGCTGGACGCCCGCACGGCGGTCACCGTCCTGCTGGCCGGCACCGGGGTGGGCTTCCTGACCGGGCTCTTCGGCGTGGGCGGGGGATTCGTGATCGTCCCGGCCCTCACGCTCCTGCTGAAGCTGTCGATGCCCGAGGCCATCGGCACCTCGTTGCTGGTCATCGCCATCAACTCCGCCACCGCCCTGGCCGCTCGCTTGGGCACCGACAGCATCGAGTGGGCGGTCGCCCTCCCCTTCACGATCGCCGCCGTCGGCGGGGTCCTGGTCGGGGGCCGCATCGCCGACCGCCTCGACGCCCACCGCAGCCTGCGCTGGTTCGCCGCCCTCCTGGTGGCCGTCGCCCTCTACACCGGCACCCAGGCCTTCTTCGCCCTCACCTGAGGAGCCGTCGTCTCAGATCAGGACGTTGGCGAAGATCTGCCAGGCGAGGAGGCTCTTGGCCACCAGACTGAGCACGATGTAGGTCCGCTCGCCCCGGAGGTAGTCAGCCCAACGACCGTTCGCCCGGTACTGGAGCAACTGGGTCACGGCGAAGCAGTTGAAGAGGATGAAGAGGCTGACGAAGATGCCATAGACGAAGTCCGGCACGTGGACCGTCGACACCGAGACCGGAGCGTTCGACTTCGAGTCGGCGACCGGGACCGTCGCCGGGTTCCGGGTGCAGGAGGAGCTGGCCGCCATCGGCTCCTCGACCGCCGTCGGCCGGACGGGGGACGTGACCGGTTCCTTCACCATCGAGGGCACCACCGTGACCGAGGCCGAGTTCGAGGTCGACCTGACCACCATCACCACGAATGAGAGCCGCCGGGACGACCGGGTCCAGGAGGCGCTGGAGACGGGAGTGTTCCCCACCGCCACCTTCGTCCTCACCGAGCCGCTGGACCTGGGCGCGGGCGCCGCTGACGGCGAGGCCGTCAGTGTCACCGCGGTCGGCGACCTGACCATCCACGGCGTGACCGAGAGCGTCGAGTTCCCCCTGGAGGCCCAACTGGTCGACGGCACCGTCGTCCTCGTCGGCTCCATCGACCAGACCCTGTCGGGCTACGACATCGAGGCCCCCACCGCCCCCGTCGTCCTCGGCGTCGAGGACGAGTTCACCCTCGAGCTCCAGTTCCTCGCTACATAGGTCGGCCTACGGCCTCCCGGCTCCGCCGATCGCGGCACGTCGAGCGTGCTGCTCCGCTCCGCTTCGCAGCCTCACGCGCCGCCAGGGTTCTCCACCACCGGGGGCGGTCAGACGCCGGCGGCCTGGTTGAGCTTCGTGAGGCGGTCGACGGCATCCAGGTACTCCTCGACGAGGCGCTGGATGACGGCGCTGGTCTTCTCGACCTTGTCGAGCTGGCCGACGACCTGGCCGGCGGGGTTGAACATGACCGAGAGGGCCTTGTCGGCGTAGCGGTGGCTCCGGGCCACACAGTCGCCCGAGACCATGTACTGCAGCGGCATCGGCAACGGGTCCGGCGCGTCCTCCGCCTCCCACGCGTCGGTCCACTCGGTGCGGATCATGCGGCACGGCTTGCCCGTGAAGCTGCGGCTCCGCACCGTGTCCCGGGAGCTGGCGTCCAGCAGTTGCTGCTTCTGAGCGGGGGGCAGATCGGCTTCCTCGACGGTGAGCCAGAGCGAGCCGGCCCACACGCCCTGGGCGCCCATGGCCAAGGCGGCGGCGATCTGCTCACCCGAGCCGATGCCCCCGGCCGCCAGCAGCGGGGTGGGGGCGATGGCCTTGGCGATCTGGGGCCAAAGGACGATCGAGCCGACGTCGCCCGTGTGGCCCCCGCCCTCGCCGCCCTGGCCGATGACGATGTCGACGCCGGCCTCCTTGTGCTTCAGCGCCTGGTAGGGCGAGCCGCAGAGGGCCGCCACCTTGAGCCCCGCCTCGTGGATGTGGTCGATGACCTCCGCCGGCGGCGTGCCCAGGGCGTTGGCGATGAGCTTCACCTTGGGGTGGGCCAGGGCCACCTCGATCTGGGGCGTGGCCGTGGCCTCGGTCCAACCGAGGAGGCGCATGGAGTTGCCCTCGTCCTCGGGCAGCTCGGGGACGTCGCGGTCGGCCAGGACCTTCTTGGCGAAGTCCAGGTGGCCCTGGGGGACGAGCTTGCGCAGCTCCTCGGCCAGCGCCTCGGGATTGAGGTCGGCGCCCATGCCCTCGTACTTGCCGGGGATGACGATGTCGACGCCGTAGGGCGCGTCGCCGACGTGCTCGTCGATCCACTCGAGCTCGACCTCGAGCTGCTCAGGGCTGAAGCCCACGGCCCCCAGGACGCCGAAGCCACCGGCCTTGGAGACGGCGGCCACCACGTCACGGCAGTGGGTGAAGGCGAAGATCGGGAACTCGATGCCGAGCTCGTCACAGAGCGGGGTGCGCATGGGGTCAGTCCTCCTCGGACAGGCGGGGGGTGGGCGTGAAGCGGACCGGCATCGTCTTGATGCCGCTCACGAAGTCGGAGTGCAGGCGGTGGTAGGGGCCGGCGAGGGTGAGGTCGGGCAGGCGCTCGACGATCTGGCGCATGGTCGCCTTGATCTCGGCCCGGGCGAGGCTGGCGCCGAGGCAGAAGTGCTCGCCGCCGCCGCCGAAGGTGACGTGCTCGTTGGGCGTGCGGCCCACGTCGAAGGTGTGCGGGGCCGGGAACACGTCCTCGTCCCGGTTGGCCGACGCGTAGTAGATGACGACCTTGTCGCCCTCCTTGATGGGCACGCCCCGCAACTCGGTGTCCCGGGTGGCGGTGCGGCGGAAGTTGTGGATCGAGCTGCCCCAGCGGAGCATCTCGTCGACGGCGGTGTCCCAGAGCGACGGGTCGTCCCGGAGGCGCTGGGCCTGATCGGGGTGGTCGATGAGGGCCAGCATCGAGTGGTTGATGAGGTTCCGGGTGGTCTCGTTGCCGGCCACGATCAGGGTGATGAAGAAGAGGTTGAGCTCAGCATCCGACAGGCGCTCGCCGTCGACCTCGGCCTCGACGAGGGCGGTCATCAGGTCGTCGCGGGGGTTGGCCCGGCGGTCGGCGGCCACGGCGTCACAGAGGGCGTAGACCTCCATCGAGGCCATCATCGGGTCCTCGCCCTCGTAGTCCGGGTCGTCGCGGGACCCGATGAGCTGGTTGCTCAGCTCGAACATCCGGGGCCACTGCTCCTTCTCCAGGCCGATCATCTCGCAGATCATCTGGACCGGGACCTGGGCGGCGATCTCCTCGACGAACTCCACCTCGCCCTTCTCGCAGACCTCGTCGATGACCCGGGCCGCCCGGCGGTCGATCTCCTCGACGAGCGCGCTGATCATCCGCGGGGTGAATCCCCGGGAGACCAGTCGCCGGTAGCGGTGGTGCTTGGGCGGGTCCATCATCAGGATCGTCAGGCGCAGGGTGACCAGCGCCTCCTCGTCCTGGGTCGGGATGAAGGCGCCGCCCAGCTCCGAGGAGTACGTGGCCGAGTCCCGGCTGACGGCCACGACGTCGGCGTGCTTGGTCACCGCCCAGAAGCCGGTGTCACCCGGCTCCGGGTGCCAGAACACGGGAGCCTCCCGCCGCAGCCGGTCGAACTGGTCATGGGGCACGCCCCGGCCCCAGGTGGCCGCCAGTAGGTCGATGCCCTCGATCTCGGTCACGGTCACGTCGTCGCCTTTCGGTCGGATCCGGTCACCACGCCGCACAGGGCGGCGATGGCCATCGCGTCGGTCAGCGCGTCGGGATCGACGCGTCGCATCATCTCCAGGCCGAGGAGCAGGCCGATGAGGGCGGGGCCCACGTCGTCGGCGCCGTCGACCCACTCGGCCACGCCCTCGTTCACCGCGTCCCAGACCGCTCGGTACCGGCGGGCGAGGTACAGGCGGGCCTGGTCGTTGCGGGCGGCATAGCTCCAGAGCTCGTGCTCGAGGGCGATCCACCGGCCGTCGCCGACCACGGGGTCGGCGACGTTGCGCCACATCACGCCCATGCGCTCCTCGAGGCTGGTGGCGGTGCTCAGCTCGGCGCCGGTGACCGCGGCCACGTCGTCCACCCAGCCCTCCAGCAGGGCGTAGAGCAGGCCGTCCTTGCTCCCGAAGTGGTCATAGACGGCGCCGGAGGTGCGGTCGGCGGCCTCGGCGACGGCGTCGACCGACGCCCCCTCCACCCCTCGGGCGGCGAAGAGCGCCGCCGCGGCGTCGAGCAGGGCCTGGCGCGTGTGCGCCCGCCGTTCCCCCTGGCTGGCCATTGCCCACTTGTGTAGCGGGCGTTATGTACCTAACGCAACCTATGGAACTGAGGATCAGGCCGCCTTGGTGGAGCCGCCGAGGCCGAGCTCGTCGACGATCTCGACCAGGGCCTCTCGCACCGCGACGATGGCGGGCCGGTCGACGCTGGCGGTGCGGTAGGCCAGCTGGACGAGCCGGGACACCGGCGGGTCGACCTCGAGCGCCCGGAGATGCGGGGCCAGGTCGATGAGCCCGAGGGCGGGCATCAGGGACACGCCTTGCCCGGCACCGACCAGGTGCAGGGTGGTCGGGTAGTCGTCCACCTCGTGGACCAGGTCGGGCTCGAAGCCCGCGTCCCGACAGGCGACGATGACGCATCGACCACAGCTCATGGCGGAGGGCGAGGCGATGAACGGCCGGGGCGCCAGGTCGGCCAGACGGACTCGACGCTGGCCGGCCAGCGGGTCGTCCTCCCGGACGACGAGGTAGAGGACGTCGTCGATCAGCGAGCAGCGGGTGATGTCGTCCCGCAGCGGAGCCGGCGCGTGGGGATAGTCGATGGTGAAGGCGAGGTCGAGCTCGCCCGACGCCAGTGCGTCCATGGCCAGGTCCGGATCCATCTGGCGGGTGCGCAGGTGCAGGTCGGGGTGGCGGGTGGCCAGGCGGTCAAGGAGTGGCACGAGCATGGTGGCGGCCACCGACTCGAAGACGGTGATGGCCAGGGTCCCCCGCACCTCGCTGCTCAGGCGCTCGATGGCGACCTGGGCGGCTTCCATGCCCGCCAACAGATCGTCGGCGTGGCGGACCAGTTCTCGACCGGCATCGGTCAGGCGGACGTTGCGCCCCACCCGCTCGAGCACGGCGACACCAGTCGCCTTCTCCAGGCCGCTCAGCTGCTGGGACACCGCGGAGGCCGTGTAGCCCAGCGCGTCGGCGGCGGCGGCGATCGTGTCCCGGTTGGCCACCTCACGCAGCATGCGCAGCTGCTGCAGGCTCATCTCCATGCCGGGTCCCCCTTCACGATGCCTAACGACACCTTCACGGTAACCACCATGATCATCCTCCTCCACTGATGCTTTCCCGGGCGACGATCAGTCGTCGCCGCCGACGGGGCGCATGCGGCCGACGCGCCAGGTGGCGACGCCCAGAGCGACGGTGGTGAGGATCGCGAGGCGGACCACGGCGGCCCAGCCCGAGGGCATGCCGTTGCGGACGATGAGGTCGCCGTCCTCCCACAGGCCGGCGAAGACCTGCTGGGCCTCCCACAAGGGCGAGACGAGGGCAATACCGGTCAGCGGGGTGCCGAGGAGCCATTCGCCGAGGAGCACGATCGCCAGGGACCAGAGCGCCGACCGGCGCACGAGCACGCCGATCATCAGGAACAGTGCGATGTAGGTCGCGGCCCCGGTGGCGGAGGCCACGGCGATGGGTCCCGCCGCGTCCGGGACCCCGGCGACGACGGCCGAGAGCGCCATGGCCGGCACGAGGGTGACGAGGGCGACCAGCCAGCCGCCGAGCCAGCGGCCTACCACGATCACCCGGAACGGTACCGGTGACAGCCACGTCAGCGGGAAGGTCCCCGCCCGCACGTCCGCCCCGAGCACGGCATCGCCGATGACCAGACAGGTCAGGGGCAGGATCAGGCGGAAAAGACCTCCTTCGGCCACGTCGGCGAACGCCGGGGCATCGGCGCCGGGGTCGATCTGGGTCAGCCAGCCGAACAGCAGCGCGCCGGCACAGGGCAACAGGACCCCGAACCACCGCTTCACGGGCAGGCAGGCCCGCAGCGTGTAGCCGACCACGGCCACCAGCGGCCCGGGCAGCCGCGCCCCGGCGGAAGAGTCGACCGGCGGCGTGGCCGTGTCCGGGCCGGCCGGGCCGTCGGCGGTCATCGGAGCAGCTCCCGGAAGACGCTCTCCAGAGAGTCGTCCAGGGGACGGACCTCGCGGAGGCGGACGCCCGCATCGCGGGCGACCAAGGGCAGCAAGGCGGCCAGCTCCCCGGCGTGGGCGGAGGACACGACGAGGGTGTCGCCGTCGACAGTCACCCCTTGGACGGCCTCGCTGGCCAGGAGCTCCCCGGCCAAGCGGCGGGCTTCGGTGGTTCGCACCAGGACCGCCCGGGGTCGGTCGGCCAGAGCGTCGCGGATCGCGCGGTGGCCACCGGCCGCCGCGAGGCGGCCCCGAATCATCACCAGCTGACGGGCGGCCAGCCGCTCCACCTCGTTCAGGACGTGCGAACTGATGATCACGGTCCGGCCCTGGTCCCCGAGGGTGTGGAACAGCCCGATGAGGGCGGCGCGTTGCACGGGATCGGCGCCGTTCAGGGGCTCGTCGAGCACCATCACCTGGGGCGCGGTGACGAGGGCGGCGGCGATCTTGGCCCGCTGGCGCATGCCCTTGCTGAAGCCCGACACCCGGCGTGCCGCGACGTCGAGCAGGCCGACCGTGGCCAGGCAGGCCTCGGGCGCAGTCCGGTCGGTCACCGAATGGAGGGCCGCCGTGTAACGGACCAGTTGGCGGGCGGTCATGGCCCCGGGGACGGCGTCGTCCTCGGGGACGAGGCAGAGTCGCCGCTGGACGTCTCGCTGCGTGCGAGGGTCGCGGCCCAGGACCCGGACCTCACCCCGGTTGGTCGGCAGGATCCCGCAGATGGCCCGCATGAGCGTGGTCTTGCCGGCCCCGTTCGGGCCGAGCAGGCCGGTCACCCCCGACCCGAAGGAGCACGACAGCTCGGTGACCGCGACCTTGGGCCCGAACCACACCGACACGCCGTTGCAGACCACCGTGGGGTCGGCCACGAAGGCCGGGTCGGCCGGGGTCGGCGGCCTGATCGGCGGGGGTGGGATGGCGTCGCTCACTGGCGACCCTCGTCGTAGCGCCGGTGGAGCAGGACCAGTGCCGCCCCGACGAGCAGGAGATAGAGCGCCACCGCCGCCCCGCCGGCCCCGGCCACCCCGGCCAGCCCGGCGTCCCGATCGACGTCGACCCGGCCCTCGAAGACGATGTCCCGCAGGATCAGGGGCAGGCCCAGCAGGTTGAGCACACCCAGCACCGTCCCGTCGGGCTCGGCGGCATCGACGATCCCCGCGGCGACGATCGACGGGATGAACATCGTGCCGAGGAAGGCGAGACCGCCGACGATCCGCCGGTCGGTCAGGGACGCCACGGCCACGGCGATCGAGGCGTAGAAGAGGGCGAGCACGGCACAGGCCACCGGCACCTTCCAGAGGATGTCGAGGCGGTCCCCGACGTAGTCCAGCGAGCCGTCCTCGGCCACCAGCATCTGGCCGATGTAGAGCAGCACTTGGGGCAGGAACGAGAACCCGAAGACCAGGAAGAAGATGCCGCCGACCTTGGCCGCGACGTAGTCGTCACCGGTCAGCGGGCGGGCGAAGATCAGCGGGAGCACCCGGTCGTGGCGATCGGGACAGATGACGTCGGGGGCACTCACGGCCACGAAGAGCAGGAGCATCGTCGAGACCCCGACGTAGTCCCGGAACGTCAAGAACTCGAAGCCGATCTCGGCCACGGGCGTGTTCCTGGTGGCGTAGCGGACGCCCAGGTCGACCGCCGCGGGAATGGTGACCAGGCCGAGCAGGGTCCACGGCAGCACCTTCTGGCGCCAGGACCGTCGCAGCCCGAGGGCCCGGCGGACGGTCAGGCGCCAGAGCGCCCACCGCCCCGCAGGCCGACCGCCCCGCGACCCCGCATAGGGCCGGTAGCCCCGGTCATAGACCGCCCCGCCCAGCGCCGGGGCCGGCAGGGCGCTCACCGCTGGGCCTCCTGGACGAACAGCTCGTCGAGGGAGTGGTGACGGCTGGAGAGGGCATAGAGGCGCAGGCCCTCGCCGGCGACGATGTCCCGGACGGTGTCGAAGGTCTCCTCACCGCGCTCGGCGGTGTCGACATCGACGACGTGGGCGTCGACCCGGGCGACCCGCAGACCGACGGCGGTCAGGGCGGCGCTCAAGACCTCGACCGCGTCGGGGCGGCCCCCGACCTCGACGCGCAGGATCCCGGTGCGCTGGACCAGGGCCTCGATGGGCCCGGCCACGACCAGACGGCCGGCGTCGATCATCACCACGTGGTCACAGACCCGCTGCACGTCGTCGAGCAGGTGGGTGGCGAACAGGACCGAGACGCCGAAGGTCGAGAGACGACCGACCAGGTCGAGCATCTCCTCCCGACCGGTGGGGTCCAGGCCGGCGGTGGGCTCGTCGAGCAGGACCAGTTCGGGGTCGGCCACCAGGGCCTGGGCCAGCTTGGTGCGCTGGCGCATGCCGGTCGAGAAGCCACCCACCGGCCGGAAGCGGGCCTCGTCGAGGCCGACGAGGTCGAGCATGTCCGACGCCCGCTGGCGGGCGGCCTCGGCGGGCAGGCCGGCCAGCTCCCCGAAGGTGGCGACCAGGTCGGCGGCGGTCTGGTCGTTGGGCAGGCAGTCGTGCTCGGGCATGTAGCCCAGCCGGGACCGGATCCCGACGGGGTCATCCGCGACGGGGCGGCCGACGACCTCCACGCGGCCGGCCGTCGGGTGCAACTGGCCCAGCATCAGGCGGAAGAGCGTCGTCTTGCCCGCCCCGTTGGCCCCGACCAGGCCGACCGATCCGCGGGGCACGTCCATCGTCAGGTCGCGGAGGGCCGTCGTACCGCCGGGATAGGTGAGGGTCAGCACCTCGGTCCGCAACAGCGGCTCGATCGGCGCGCCGGGAGCGGGCGGCGCCGGGACAGGAGGGGCGACGGTCATCGGGCGGCTCCTGTAGCGGGACCTCGGCGGAGCACGTGACTCGCCCAGGGTAGGAGGGATCAGCCGGTGGCCGGGTCCGGGTGCTGCCGGCGGACCTCGGTCCGGTCACCTCGGCGCGCGTCGGGCTGGAGGCCGCGGCGCTGGTCTCGACAGATACATCAGCAACACTTGACAGAAAGCGTCAGGAATCGTCGCTTGTTCTAATGGGTCGGCGGCGCGACGGTGGACCCATGTTCGCCATCCACTGTGACCACTGCCAGAAGCGCTACCTCGTCGGGACCTCGGCCATCGTGTCGTTCCGCAACACCGACCACGGCCCCGAAGCCGTGGTCGGGTGCCCCAAGGGCCACGTCGTGGTCCACGACTTCCACACCGATTCGGACCGCCCGGTGGTCGACGAGGTCGCCCTCGTCGCCTGAGCGCTGACGGCGGGCCGACGCCCCTCGGAGCGGCCCGCTGTCCGACCGGTCTCGGCTGGTCGGCCAGACTCGTGTCATGTCCACCCGACGTGACTGGCTGGCCATCGGGGCCGGCGCCATCCGGGGCGCCTCGGGCGTCTCGTTCCTGATCGCCCCCCAGGCGGCCAACCGGCTCTGGGGCGGCGAGACCGACGAGACGCCGACGGCCCAGCTCCTGCTCCGGTCGATGGGCTACCGCGACGCCCTGGTCGGCGGGATGCTCCTCCGGGCCGGCCTCATCGGCGCACCCACCGCCCCCGGCTGGTTCCTCGCCAGCGGTGGCGCCGACCTGGCCGACCTGATCGGCGGCCTCGGCCAGCACGCACACATGAGCCGGGACCAGAAGCTCCGCGGCCTGGGCGGCGCGGCCGTCGGCATCGCCGTCGGCGTGCTGGGCGCGGCTCGGGCCCGGCGACGCCTCGCGGTCTGACCCCGCGGGCCGGACCACCCGTCCTGGCGCCCTACGCGGTGCGCTCGGGGTCGACGCCGCCCGGGTCGTCCAGGCTGTCGGCGTCGATCGACTCGCCCGGCTCGGGGCGGGCCCCGGCCTTGCGGTCCCGCTCGTCGGCCCGAAGGGAGGCGACGATCGAGATGGTGAGCACCCCGAAGATGACCCCGAGGGAGAGGGGGATCGGCATGTGGTACTCGACCGGCTTGCCGATGAGCAGCATCTTCGTGCCGACGAAGGCCAGGATCACGCCGAGGCCGACGTTGAGGTACCGGAACTTGCCCTGCATCCCGCCGAGCAGGAAGTACAGCGAGCGGAGGCCGAGGATGGCGAACGCGTTCGACGCGAAGACGATGAACGGCTCACGGCTCACCGCCAGGATGGCGGGCACCGAGTCCACGGCGAAGACGACGTCGGTGGCCTCGATCAGGACCAGCACCGCGAACAGCGGGGTGGCCAGCCGCTTGCCGTTCTCGATCGTGAATAGCTTCTGGCCGTCGTAATTGTCGGTGGTCGGGACCAGGCGACGGACCAACCGCATCGCGATGTTCTTGTTGTAGTCGACCGCTTCGTCCTCGTCGTGGGTGGCGATCTTCCAGGCCGTGTAGAGGAGGAAGACGCCGAAGACGTAGAGGATCCACTCGAAGGACTCGATGAGCGAGACGCCGGCGAAGATGAAGACGGCCCGCAGGACCAGCGCGCCGAAGATGCCCCAGAACAGGACCCGGAACTGGTACTGCTTGGGCACCGCGAAGAACGAGAAGATGACGGCCCAGACGAAGACGTTGTCGACCGACAGGCTCTTTTCGATCAGGAAGCCGGCGTAGTACTCGGCGCCGGCCTGGCCGCCGTGCCAGATGATCATCACCAGGCCGAAGGCGAGACCGATCGAGATCCAGATGGCCGACTCGATGGCCGCTTCCTTGATGCTGATGACGTGCGCCGTCTTGTGGACGAGCAGCAGGTCGATGACCAGCATCGCCGTGATGGCCGAGATCAGGGCCGCCCACGCCCACAGCGGGACGTCGAAGCTGGCGAAGTTCTCGCTCGTGCTCCCGGCGCTCGCCAGGAGCGGGCTGAGGAACGGGGTCATGGGTTCGGGTGACTCCTCGGTCAGACGTGGGCCGTCTACCGAAGGTCTCTCCCACCCGTCGAGATGACGAGCCGTTCGCCCGGGTCCGGGGACCGTGGTGACGAAACGAACGTGACGCCGTTGCCCGAGGTACACCGGCGCCGGGGATACTCCCCTTCAGCGCAGAGCCAGTGTACGGGGGGAGGCGACCAGAGTGACCGGCGGAGCGATCACCGGGCACGAGGCCACCACCCTCGGCCGCGCCAGGGAGAACCGGGCCCTGATCGCCCTCACCCTCCCGGTCCTGCTGATCTCGATGGACGCGACCATCCTCGGCTTCGCCGTGCCCCGGCTGAGCGAGGACCTGCAGCCGTCGAGCGCCGAGCTGCTGTGGATCATCGACGTCTACTCCTTCGTCCTCAGCGGCCTGCTCATCACCATGGGCAACGTGGGCGACCGCATCGGACGCCGCCGCCTCCTGCTCTACGGCGCCGCCGGGTTCAGCGTGGCGTCCGTCGCCGCCGCCTTCGCGCCCTCGGCGCCGGCCCTCATCGCCGCCCGGGCCGGCCTCGGCGTGGCGGGGGCGACCCTCATGCCCTCCACCCTCTCGCTGATCCGCAACATCTTCATGGACGAGCGGCGGCGCCAGTTCGCCGTGGCCGTGTGGGCCACCATGTTCTCGGTGGGCGCGGTGGTCGGACCCATCATCGGTGGCCTGCTGCTCGAGCACTTCTGGTGGGGCTCCGTCTTCCTCGTCGGCCTACCGGTGACCGTCGCCCTCCTCGTCGTCGGCCCGGTCGTGATCCCTGAGTCCCGGGACCCGGACCCCGCCCCGTTCGACGTGCCCAGCTCGGCCCTGTCGATGGCCACCGTGCTCCCCCTCGTCTACGGCATGAAGACCGTGGCCGAGCGGGGCTGGGCCTTCGTCGTCGTCCCCCCGGTCCTGGTGGGCCTGGTCGCCGGCTACGCGTTCGTGCGTCGCCAGCGCCGCCTGCCGGTGCCCATGATCGACATGAGCCTGTTCGCGGTGCCGAGGTTCCGGGTGGCCATCACCGCGAACCTGCTCACGTGCTTCGGGTTCGCCGGCTCGACGTTCTTCCTGACCCAGTACCTGCAGCTCGTCGTCGGCCTCTCCCCCACCCGGGCCGCGCTCCAACTCCTGCCCGGGGCCGCGGCCGGGGTGACGGCGACGATGACCGCGCCGGCCCTGACCCGGCGGGTGGGCCCGTTCCCGGTCATCACCACCGGGCTGGCCATCGGCGCGCTGGGCTTCCTGCTGCTCACCGGCCTCACGGTCGACAGCCCGCTGCTCCGGGTGACCGCCGCCCTGGTCCTCATCGAGGCGGGGCTCTGCGCCGCCATCACCGTGTCCATCGACGGGATCATGACCTCGGTCCCTCCGGAGAAGGCCGGCGCGGGCGCCTCGGTGTCCGAGACGGCCAACGAGCTGGGTGTGGCCCTGGGCACCGCCGTGCTCGGCAGCATCATGGTCGCGGTCTACCGGGGCCAACTGGCCGACACGCCGACCGGGGCCCAGGAGACCCTGGGCGCGGCCCACGACGTGGCCGCCGACCTGGGAGGCGCCGCCGGTGACGCCCTGGTCGCCGCCGCCGACGCCGCCTTCACCGACGGCATCCGCCTGGCGTCCCTGGTCACCGCATTGCTGCTGGCCGCCGTGAGCGTGGCCAGCGGGCGCGTATCCCGCCGGTGACCCCTGACCGACACCGAAACCGGTGGCCGCGATGGGGCGTGGTTGGCTGGCCCGACGACGTTGCCCACCCGCACTAGTTTCGTCGGCGATGCGACGACTGACCGCTTCCCTGCTCCTGCTGGCCCTGGTCCTGGCTGCGTGCGGCGACGACGGCGGCGACACGGTCGATGCCGGTGACGGCGACGGGGACACCGCGACGGTGACCCTGGAGGACCTGGACGGGCGGGCCTTCGACTCGACCGGCTCCACCGGCTACGAGATCGTGGAGGGCACGACCATCAGCCTGACCTTTGCCGACGGGCGCATCTCGGCCAACGCCGGCTGCAACACCCAGAACGGGGACGTCGAGGTGGTCGACGGGCAGTTGCGGCTCACCTCCCAACTGGCCAGCACGATGATGGGCTGCGAGGAGCCGCTCATGGCCCAGGACCAGTGGGTGGCGAGCTTCCTCGAGGCGGACCCCGACGTGACCCTCGACGGCGAGGCGCTGACCCTGACCGTGGGCGACGAGTCCCTGGAGCTGAGCGCCGAGTCGTGAGCCCTGACGGGCCGGGCGGCCCGATCGTCTCCACCGGACACCTCCCCGACCCCGACCGGGTCCAAGCCGTGCTCGAGGCGGCCCACGCCGCCTGCCGGGACCTCGACGAGGGGACGGTGGCGGACTACATCCCGGCCCTGGCCGCGGCGTCCCCGCACGCGTTCGGAGCCTGCATCGCGGGTACGGCGGGGGGCCTCTACGAGGTCGGCGACACCGCCACCGAGTTCTCCATCCAGAGCGTGTCCAAGCCCTTCGTGTTCGCCCTGGTGTGCCAGGCCATCGGCGCGGCGGCGGCCCGCGAGAAGCTGGGCGTCAACAGCACCGGCCTTCCGTTCAACTCGGTCATGGCGATCGAGCTGGGGCCCGATCGGACCATGAACCCGATGGTCAACGCCGGGGCCATCGCCACCACCAGCCTCGTGCCCGGCACCAACGGCCTCGAGAAGTGGCAGTTCGTCCTCGAGGGCCTGTCCGCCTTCGCGGGCCGCAACCTGACGATGGACCGGGGGGTCTACACGTCCGAGGCCGCCCACAACCTGCGCAACCAGGGCATCGCCCACCTGCTCGAGAGCTACGACCGCCTGTACTTCGACCCCGACGTGGCCACCGACGTCTACACCATGCAGTGCTCGGTCCTGGTCACCGCCCGGGACCTCGCGGTGATGGGCGCCACCCTGGCCGACGGCGGGGTCAACCCGCAGACGGGCGTGCGGGTGGTCGACGACGACCTCTGCCGCCGGGTCCTGGCCGTGCTGGCCACCGCGGGCCTCTACGAGCGCTCCGGCGAGTGGCTGTACGAGACCGGCCTACCGGGCAAGAGCGGGGTCAGCGGCGGGATCGTCACCATCGCGCCCGGCAAAGGGGGCCTGGGCACGTGGTCGCCGCCCTTGGACGAGGCGGGCAACAGCGTGCGGGGCCAGGCCCTGACCCGTCGGCTGGCCGAGGACCTCGGCCTCAACCTGTTCGCCTCCCGGCCCTACGAAGCGGGGTAGTCGGCCGACTGGCGTCGCGTCCGCTCAGGGCCGGGTCAGCACGGTGAACCACACGGTCGTCTCGGGTGGCGGCCGCTCGCTGACCCCCCAGGCGGCGGCCAGCGCGTCGACCAGGCGCAGGCCCCGGCCGGAGGCCGCCCGCGAGTCTTGGTCCCGCAACTGCGGTCGGCCGCCACCCTCGTCGGTGATCTCCACCCGCACGCAGTCGGCCGAACGGTCGACCCGGACCGTGAAGGGGGTCCCGCCGTGCTGGACGGCGTTGGCCGCCAGCTCGGACACGAGCAGCCCCACCGTCTCCCGCAGTTCGGGCCCGGCATCGCCCAGCCGGGACCCGACCCAGTGCCGGGCGCCGCTCACCGACGCCGGACGCGAAGGGAAGGCACGGCGGGCCTCGCCGCTGCCCCCACCCTGCCGTGTCGGCGGTGTCACGCCCAGGCTCTACCCAGCGGGCCGTGGAATGACCCTCGGCGGGCGCCGTGGCCGCGGTGACCGGAGGTCTGAGCCTCCCCCGTTCGGGTAGAACCCCGGGTATGCCTGTCCTTCCGGTGGTGGAACCATGAGTCCGGATGCCTCGGCAGCCGGAGAGTCCCCGGGCGCCCGCCTGCAGATCGATCCGGTGGCCGACGACCCGTCGACGCTGGCTCTGGTCGGCGACCTCGACCCGCACACCGCCCCGCAGTTGGAGGCTGCGCTCGCGGCGCGCATCGCCGACGGCGCCGAGGCCATCCGCCTCGACGTCACGGGGCTCGACTTCATCGACTCGTCGGGCCTCCGCGTGCTCGTCGAGGCCCACCGGGCGCTCGGTGGCGCACCCGGCTCGCTGCGCCTCGCTTCGGTGTCCGCGACGTTCCGACGCCTGCTGGAGATGACGGGCCTCGACCGGCACCTCACGATCGAGTCGACCTCGTGACCCCGCCGACCGACAACGGGCCCGTCGCGGGCGACGACATCCTGCTGGCCTTCCCGGCCTGGCGGACCAACCTGCGCATCGCCCGCCTGGCGGTGTCGAGTGTGGCCGCCGACGCCGGGTTCGGGCTGGAGGACATCGAGGACCTGCGGGTCGCGGTGACCGAGCTGTGCGGGGCGCTCCTGGGACCCTCCGTGGACGGCGAGCGCCGCGGTCGCATCGAGCTTCGCCTCAGGGTGGACGCCGGCGACGTCGTCCTCCACGGACGGCGCGACCCCGCGCCCGGCCCGGGCCCGGACCTGGATCCGATCGCCCGGGAACTGCTGGCCGTCATCACCGATCACCACGTCCTCGAGGCGGTCGACGGCCACTGGAGCTTCTCTCTCCGCAAGGGCCCGACGCCGGGCTCCGGAGAGGACGCCCCGGGCGCGGTGTGACCCCGGCGAGCGACGATCGGGCCGTTCGCGACCAGCTCGTCGAGCGGCACATCCGCCTGGCCTCCCACTTCGCCCGCCGCTACTCGGGGCGGGGCCTGAGCCGTGACGACCTCGAGCAGACCGCGCTCCTGGCCCTCGTCAAGGCGGCCGACCGCTTCGACCCGGACCGGGGTGTGGCCTTCGCCACCTTCGCCAGCCGGTCCATCGACGGCGAGCTGAAGCGGCAGTTCCGGGACCACTCCTGGTCCGTTCGCCCGCCCCGCGCGCTGCAGGAGCTGCACCTCGACCTGCGCCGGGCCGACGAGGAGATGACCCAGGAGCTCGGTCGCCGGCCCCGGCTGGGCGAGCTGGCCGCCCGCCTCGCCGTGGACGAGGAGTCGGTCCTGGAGGCGATGGAGGCCGGGGTCGCCCACCAGGCGACGAGCCTCGACGCGCCCCTCGACGAGAGCACCCGAACGGCGTCGGACGAGCTCGGTGCCGGAGAACCCGGCTACGAGCACACCGACGGGCGACTCCTCGTCGAGGACCTGCTGGCCGGCCTGCCCGAGCGGGAGCAGGAGATCCTCCGGCTGCGCTTCTTCGACAACCTCAGCCAGGAGGAGATCGCCGACCGGATCGGCGTCAGCCAGTCCTACCTCTCCCGCCTTCTGCGGCGGACCCTGCTCGACCTGCGGGCGCGGAGCGCCGCGGCGGCGCCGGACTGACCGGTCCTCAGAGCGAAGCGGGATACCCCGGGCCCATCGGGATCCCCAGCAGGAACCAGGCGGCGAAGAAGACCAGCCAGGCGACCAGGACGACGGCCGTGTAGGGGATCATCAGGGAGATGATCGTGCCCACTCCCGCGTCCTTGCGGTAGCGCTGGGCGACGATGACGATGAACGGCAGGTACACCATCAGCGGCGTGATCACGTTCGCCGGGGAGTCGCCCACGCGGTAGGCGGCCAGCACGGTCTGCGGGGCCACGTCGAGGCGCAGGAACAGCGGGATGAAGATGGGGGCGAAGATCGCCCACTTGGGCAACGCGCCCGGGATGATGATGTCCAACAGGACGATCACGAGGATGAACCCGATCAGCAACGGGAGGGCCCCGACGTCCGCGCTCTCCAGGAAGTCGGCCATGTTCACCGCCACCACGGTGGGCATGTTCGAGTAGTTGAAGTAGGCGATGAACTGGCTGATCAACAGGAGCAGGAAGACCAGGCTGGCCAGCCCGGCGAACGCCTTCTCGATCCCGGCGATCACCTCCGTGCTGGTGGTGAGGGTCTTGGCCCCGATGCCGAAGCCGATGCCGGCCACGAGGAAGAGCAGCGTGATGATGAAGATCAGGCTGCTCATCAACGGCGAGTTGTTGAAGATGGAGCCCGTGTCGGGGTTGCGCAGGGGGGCGTCGGGCAGGACGCTGAGCAGGGTGACGACCGCCAGGGCGGCGAGGGTGAACAGCCCGGCGAAGCGCAGGCCCCGGGCTTCACCCTCCGGGATGGCCTGCTCCCCGTCCTCGCCCAGGTCCGGCGTCCCGTCGTAGGTCCCCACGGCGGGTTCGGTGATGCGCTGGGCGATGAGGGTGATCACGACGGCCACGAAGACGGTTGAGGCGATCGAGAACCAGAGGTTGGCCGTCAGGTCGATGGACAGGTTGGGGTCGGCGAGAGCGATGGCCTCGTTGGTGACCTCGGTGAGCAACCCGTCCAGCGGCGTGAGCAGGACGTTGACGGCGAAGCCGGCGCTCACGCCCGCGTACGCGACGGCCAGGCCGGTGATCGGATTTCGGCCGACCGAGTAGAACGCGGCGGCCGCCAACGGGATCAGGATCAGGTAGCCGGCGTCGGTGGCCACGCTGGAGAGCCCGCCGACCAGGACGATGATGAAGGTGAGGGAGCCTCCGCCCGCGACCCCGACCAGCTTGCGGATGAGCGCCCCCATCAGGCCGGCCGCCTCCGCCACGCCGACACCGATCATGGCGATGAAGACCACGGCCACGACACTGAACCCGGCGAAGTTGTCGACGAAGGACGAGAAGAAGAAGGCGATCCCGTCCCGGCTGAGCAGGCTCTCGATCGCGGTCGTCTGCTGGACGACCTCGAGCTCGTCCTCTTCGAGGTAGTTGTCCGGCGTGATCACCTCGGGCTCGACCGAGCCACCCAACTCCGCCTCATAGGCCTCGACCGGCGGCGGCTCCACGACGTCATAGGTCACCTCCACGTCGAAGGCGGCCAGCACCGCAGAGAGCACGATCACCAGGACACAGAGGCCCAGGAAGATGATCGCCGGGTGCGGGACCTTGTTCCCCACCCGCTCGATGCCGTCGAGCATCCGTTGGATGAACCCCCGCGTTCGCGGCTGGTCCGTCGCTCTCGGCGACCGCCGACTCGTCGCTCACGTCGTGCTCCTCGTTCACGATCCGGGCCGGGTGAAGTCGAGGGCGGCCTCGACCAGGAGGCGAGCGCCGAAGCCGGTGCAGCCCGCGGTGCGCCAGGTCGACGCGGTCGGGAACTCAGCGGTGCCCGCGATGTCGACGTGGGCGAAGGGACGATCCCCCACGAACTCGGCGAGGAAGAGCGCGGCGGTGATGGACCCGGCGTTGGGCCCCCCGAGGTTCTTCAGGTCGGCGATCTCGGACCGGATCTCCGGCTTGTACTTCTCCACCATCGGCAGCGGCCAGAGCGGCTCGTCGGTGGTGTCCCCGGCCGCTTGCAGCTGGTCGACCAGCCCCTGGTCGGTCCCCATCACCGCGGCCACCTCGATGCCGAGGGCCCGCAGCGCCGCCCCGGTCAGCGTGGCGATCGTCACCACGGCGTCGGTCGGCTCCTCGGTGGCCAGCACGAGGGCATCGGACATGACCAGGCGGCCCTCGGCGTCGGTGTTCATGACCTCGACGGTGGTGCCGCCCCGGACGGTCAGGACGTCGCCCATCTTCAGGGCGGTGCCCGACGGCATGTTGTCGGTGCACATCAGCCAGCCGGTGACGGCCGTCGGGCACGCCAGCTCGGCCAGTACGGTGAAGGCGGACAGGACCGCACCAGCACCGCTCATGTCGTTCTTCATGGTGGCGTGGGTGCCGTCGGCCGGCTTGAGGCTGATGCCGCCGGAGTCGTACATGATCCCCTTGCCCACCAGGCCGAGGTGCGGAGTGTCGTCCCCGGCGCCCTCCGGCCGGTAGGTCAGCTTGATCATCCGGGGCTCCTCGACGCTGCCCCCGTTCACGCCGAGCAGACCACCACACCCCATCGCCACGAGCTGGTCCCGGTCGGACACCTCGACCCCGAAACCCCGCTCCGCCCCCAGGGCTTGGGCGATCTCCCCCATGCGGGTGGCGGTCATGTGCGCCGGGGGACCGTTGGCCAGGTCCCGGGAGAGGCCACCGGCCAGGGCGAACCTACGCCCCCGCTCGGCGCCCGCGGCGACGGCGTCGACCTCGGCGTCGGCCACGAGGGTGATGCGGGCGACGGCGGGGTCCTTGGCGCCTGACTTCAGGGAGTCGTAGCGGTAGCGGGCGAGGAGGATGCCCTCGACGACGGCCTGCGCCAGCGTCCCGTTGGGCGCGGGACCGAGGAGCACGGCCAGTTCCGTGTGGTTCGCCGTGGCGTTGGCGAAGGCGGCCGCGGCGTCCCGGATGGTGGCCGGGGTGATCCCCGGTACCGGGCCGACGCCGACCGCCACCCGGATCGGCCCGTCGGGGGACGGGACGAGGAGGGTCTGGCCCAGGCCCCCGGTGAAGCCGGCCGAGGCGAGGGCCTCACGGGAGAGTCCCAGTGAATCGGGGGGGTCACTCTCCTCGGCGAGGGGCACCGCCACGGCCGTGGCGTGATCCGGGACCGACGAGGCCACCTCGAGGGTGACCCCGAGCGTCCGGGCCACTGAGGGGATGGGGTCGAAGTCGTCTGCGACCAATACCGCCCGAGGCATTGCCGTCTCCCTGAGACCGTCGACTCTCGTGTGGCGGGGAACGTAGCACCGGGTCCGACGGGCGACCGCAGCCACCTCGGGGTCAGAAGTGCCAGATGAGCGGGACCACGACGATGGCGATGACGGCGTACCAGCCCATGAGGGGGAGCCCCAGCTTCCAGTAGTCGCCGAACCGGTAGCCGCCCGGCTCCATCACCATCATGTTCGCCGGTGTCGCCACCGGCGTGAGCAGGGCCGCCGTGGCCGCCACGTTGACCGCCATCAGCACGGGTCGGGCCGAGACGTCCAGCTCCGCGGCGGCCGAGACGGCGATGGGGATCACGATCAGCGCGGTGGCCGTGTTCGAGATCAGTTGTCCCAGGACCCCGACGAGCAGGAACAGACCCACCAGGAGGGCGTAGGGACCCGCGTCACCCACGAGGTCCACCAGCCCGTCGGCCAGGTCCGCGGCCGCGCCCGTCGACTGCATGGCCGTCGACAGCGGGATCATGCCCGCCACCAGGATCACCGTGGTCCAGGAGATGGCCCGGTAGGCGTGGTCGATGGTGACCACCTTCGCCAGCACCAGCGTGCCGGCGGCCAGCAGGGCCGCCGCCGCGGGGGGACGGCGCCGGTTGCGAGGAGCACGACCATCACGACCAGCACGCCGATGGCCTCCTTCGCGCCGAGGCCGAGGGGCACCACCTGGCGCCGGACGGCGACGGGCTCGTCGACGACCACGACGTCGTCGTCGGGCAGCTGCTCGGCCAGGGCCCGCCAGGTCCCACGGACGAGGAGGGCGTCACCCGGGCCCAGCACCACCTCCCCGGGGCCCAGCGGCTCTCCGTCCCGGTGCACGCCGAGCACGACCAGGTCCCCGCTCTCGGTCACCATGCCCGCGAAGGCGACCTGGCCGATCAGGCCCGACCGGGGCGGGATGACCAGCTCGGCCACCCCCTGCTCCCGGCTGTAGAGGTCGGTGCTGCCGTCCAGCTCGTAGTCCCGGGCCAGGCTCGTGGCCAACGTGCTGAAGTCGGCAGGCATGGTCTTCGCGTTCCGACGGGGCAGGACCTTCGGGCCGAGGAGCACCGTGAGGGCGATCGTGCCGACGAGCAGGGGGACGCCCGCCAACGCGAACTCGAAGAAGCCGAACCGTCCGATGCCGGCGTCCTGGCCCGCCTCGGCCACCAGCACGTTGACCGGGCTCCCGGTCAGGGCCAACAGGGCGCCGGCGTGGGCGCCGAACGCCAGCGGCATGAGGAGCTGGGACGAGGGCTCGCGGGTCTTCACCGCGATGATGACCACGGCCGGGATCAGCGCCGCGACCGAGGCGTTCGGGGTGATCAGCGCGGTGACCAGGGCGCACACGGCCATGACCAGGACCAGGACCTTCGCTCGCCCGGAGCCGGCGCGGGCCAGCAGCTGCTGGCCGATCCACGCGGTCACGCCCGTGACGTCGAGGGCTTCGGCCACGACGAAGGTGGCGGCGATGAAGACGACGGTCGGGTCACCGAACCCGGCCAGGGCCTGGTCCAGCTCGAGGATGCCCGTGGCCCACAGCGACAGGGAGACCCCGATGGCGACCAGCGCCACCGGGACCCGGTTCGACATGAACAGGACCACGGCACCGAGCAGGATCAGGTAGGTGATCGTGCTCTCCGCCACGGCGGCGACTCTACGACGGGGCCTCGGACAGGACGCGGGCTTCGCGTTCGGCGGCGAAGCGGTCATAGAGGGTGACGAGCAGGCTGATGACCAGGCCGAAGAAGACCAGCGCGGCGCCGTTCAGGTCCTCACGCGAAGTGCGACCCAGGGCGCCGAAGACCCACAGGAGAACGGCGTTGACCGCAACCATGCCGACGAACTGCGTCCCCGTGGAGCGCCAGCGGACACCCCGGCCGGCCAGCCAATGGCTGACCGCGGCGTTGGCCACGATGAGCAGGCCGACGCCGACGGCGGTCTGCAGCGGGCCCCGGTCGATGTCGGGCAGGACCGAGGCGAAGATCACGCAGACGAGGCCGATGAGGGCCACCTTCTCGCCGGTCGGCCACGACAGGACGGGGTGGCGAGCGACCGGCGCTTCGGGCGGGACCGGGTCGAGGTGATCGGCCACGCGCACCGTGGCCGGCCAATCGGGCGTCGGCACCTTGTCCCGCTGGCTGCCCCACACCAGGACGGCGACGACCACCACGACAGCCAGGAGGCCGACGAACCAGAGGTTCTGGCTGATGGCCTCGCCCCAGGGGGTGTCGACGGGCACCCCGAACACGTCTTCCTTCATGACGTCCGTGAAGTCGAGCTGGGCCACGTGGATCCACCACTCCTGGGGGAGCTTGATGAAGATCCAGATGAACGCGGCCAGGCCGATGATCTGGCGACGCGCCAGGCGCCCGGGGTTCCACCGGAGCCGGATCGCCTCGTACGCGATGAAGAAGTACTCGAAGGTGTTGGGGAAGACCATCAGGAGCCACCGGTAGCCGAGCAGCTCGAAGGCGACCACACCGACCAGCCGGTAGTACCAGAGGAAGGCGGCCACGTGCTGGGCCCGGTCGTCGGTCCACGTGCGGATCGTGGCCAGGTAGGCGACGGACAGGTACCAGATGTCGAGGGCCTTGTCGTAGCCCTGGTAGTTGTCCAGGGACAGGCCGGTGTTGTTCTGCAGGATCGTCTGGTCGGCGGCGTCGAGGACCAGCAGGGACAGGATCGTCGGCAGCGGGAAGAGCGGGATCAGCAGCGGCAGCAGCAAACGGGTCGCGACGATCAAGAAGACGATCAGCTCGTCACTCACGCAGGCTCCAGGCGATGGGGGTCGATGGCGCCGTCACCGGGCCAGGGTTGGTGTCCGAGCAGGTCCGCCACCACGACACGGCCCTCGGACAGTGTGCCATCCGCGGCGTCCACCACCCGCCAGTGCATCCACGGCCTCCCGAGCGGCTGGGACTCGAGGGCCAGCACCCGCAGGTCGCCCGGGGCGAACGCGCACTCCGCCTGCACCGCGGCGAGGAGCTGCTCGTGGTGGAGGTGGCCGTCGCCGAAGTTCCAGCCCAGGATCACCCCGGCCATGCCCTCGCCCTCGTTGACGGCGTAGGCCTCGAGGTCGTCGACCACCGTGGGCAGCAGGGTGTTGAGGGCCCGGCCGTGCAGGTGCATGGAGCGGAACGCCCGCAGCTTGCCGTTCACCGCCCGGATGGTGTCATCGTCGTAGAGGACGGCGAGCTGCCGCCCGATCGTGGCCGCGGTCTTGGTCAGCCGGTCGTCGAGGACCGTCGAGCAGTCGCCGCCCTCGCCGTCCTTGCGGAAGAGCCAGAGGCTGGCCGCCCAGTTGCCCGCGTAGTACCGCATGCCGGGCAGAAACGAGACCTTGTCAGGCCGGAGGTTGCCGAGGACAGGACCGACGAGCAGGCCGAGCACGAGGACCACGGTGACCACAGGGTCCTCGAGGACGTCGAGGGGACTCAGCTCGGCGTAGTGCCCGAAGAGGACGAACATCGAATAGAGGAAGAGGACGTTCCACTCGATGGGCACCCCCATCGGGAAGCACGACGTGATGAAGAGGTGGAAGGCCAGCATCACGGCCAGCCCGACCGTGGTCGGCGTACCGCCGGACGAGACGGCCAGCACGAGCGGGAAGACGAACTCGATCACCGTGCCGCCGTGGGCCAGCCCGGCGGCCAGGCCCGACGGGCGCAGGTCGTCGGGACAGCGGCGGTACATGGCTTTCTTCAGCACCGACATCCGCAGGATCGGGGAGTTGCTGACCATGATCGTGACCACGTTGGGGAAGTGGTGGTTCAGCTTCGAGGTGGCCGCGCCCCACCAGATGGCCAGTTGGACGACCATCGCCCCCGCCAGCATCACGGTGACGTCGCCGTCCGCCAGCACGAAGACGATCAGCGTCGTCCAGTAGTGCTCGGCCCGCGCCGCGAGGAAGACGGTCTTGTCCCGCAGGCCCAGGACGGCGAGGACCACGACGACGGGCAGGAGCAGCTCGGCGTCGAGCAGGGCCTCGCCCGAGAGCAGGGCCCGGAGACAGAGCCCCACCAGGCCCGCATAGAGCACGACGTCGACGAGCGATCGGCGGTGGCCGGAGGTCAGCGGCACCCGGTCGGGCCAGGGGGCCAGGCGGATGGTGCCCGGGCGGAGGAAGTGGGTGAAGGCCACGATCGGGGGGACGTAGCGCCCGGTGAGTGGGCCACTTCCACAACCCAGGCCGAGGACCTCGAACAGGAGGGTCCAGACGATGGCCTTCTGGAACGCGACGGGGCTGGCCCACCAGTCGCCGATGTCGCCCAGACCCTCGACCCCCGGGGCCCGGCTGACGAAGACCACCCACAGCCAGGCGTACAGAGCGATCTTGGCGACATAGAAGAGGTACGCGATGAGCGGCGCCCCGAAGCCCTGGGTGGCCCAAGACGCACACATCAACCGGACGCGTTCGGCCTCGGGGCGGCTCGCCCAGTCATCCAGGTCCAGGTCCGGCAACGCCGGCTTGATCACCCCCACGGGCGAGTTCTTACTCCCCGGCCACGGGTCGGGCCGTCAGGTCAGAGGAACTCGGCGGTGGAACCGCCCAGCTCGGTCGGCTCCATGCCCAGCTTGTTGTGGTCCCAGGAACGGATCCGGTCGACGTCGACCCGGACGGCGACCCGCTTGTTGAGCATGAGCTCGACGAACGGCCGCATCTCCTCGGTGTAGGGGCCGGTGTAGCGCTCCCACACACTGACGCCCACGGCCCACAGGGCGTCGGGGTCGTCGACGATGGTGGCCCGGCCCTCGAGGGCCACGCCCCGCAGGGTGTCGTAGGTCAGGCCGTCCTCGACGGAGACCGTGATGCGGTCGTCTCGCTTCAGGTTCTGGACCTTCTGCGACTTCGCCTTGGTCTCGAACCAGACCTGGCCGTCGACCACGGCGTACCACATGGCCACCAGGTGAGGATGGCCACTGGGACCGATGGTCGCCATGGTGCAGGTGCGGCTCCGGTCGATGTAGGTCGTGACCTCGTCGTCGGTCATGGTGATCCGGCTGCGCTCGTTGGTGCCCATCGGCGTTCCTCTCCTGGCGTTCCGACGTGGGATGGTGACCCACCGTGACCCCGGACCGTAACCCCCACGCCGGCCTGCCGATCACCGACGACGACGCCACCATTGCCGCCGCCCTGGAGGACGTGAGCATCCCGACGCTCATGCTCTCGATGGTCCACATGACCGGCGACCCCGCCATCATCCGCGGCACGCTGAAGCCCCAGGGGCTCTTCCTCAACGAGGTCCAGGGCTACATGAGCGAGGAGGACAAGGCCGAGGTGCGCCGCCTCGCGCTGAAGGTGATCCGGGCCTACCGGGACGGGGGCTCGATCCCCGCCGACCCGCCGTCGCCGGAGCTGATCCGGGAGATGATGAGCTTCCTGGTCTGCGAGGACGTGCCCGAGGAGTACGTCCCCATGCTCCTCGAGGAGATGGAGCTGGACGGGGTCGACGCCCGGGAGGTCGACCTGTCGGTCGGGGCCGACGAGCGGGCCGCGTTCCCCGTCGTGGTCATCGGCTGCGGGCAGTCGGGCCTGCTGGCCGGCATCCGCCTCGAGGAGGCGGGCATCCCGTACACGATCATCGAGAAGAACGCCGGGGTCGGCGGCACCTGGTACGAGAACACCTACCCCGGCTGTCGGGTCGACGTGGGTAACCACTTCTACTGCTACTCCTTCGAGCCCTCAGACCACTGGAGCCAGTACTTCGCCCAGCAGCCCGAGCTGGCCCGCTACTTCGACGACGTGATGCACCGCCACGGCGTAGAACCCCACGTGCGCTGGGAGACCGAGGTCGTCGCCGCCACCTGGGACGACGATGCCGGGACCTGGACCGTACGGGTCCGGGCCGCCGACGGGACCGAGGACACCCTGACCGCCCGGGCCGTGATCTCGGCGGTGGGCCAGCTGAACCGGCCGAACCGACCCGACATCCCGGGCCGGGACGACTTCGCCGGCCCGTCCTTCCACTCGGCCCAGTGGGACCACTCGGTGGACCTGACCGGGAAGCGGGTGGCGCTGATCGGGGCGGGGGCCAGCGGGTTCCAGATCGCCCCGGCCATCGCCGAACAGGTCGAGCACCTCACGGTGTTCCAGCGCACCGCCCAGTGGATGTTCCCCAACCCGAACTACCACGAGCACGTGGGCCCCGGGGTCCAGTGGGCCCTGCGCCACCTCCCCTTCTACGGGCGGTGGTACCGCTTCCTGCTGTTCTGGCCCGCCTGCGACGGTGGGCTGGCCGCGGCCCGCGTCGACCCGGGCTACGACAGCAGTGACGGCCGGGCGGTCAGCGAGACCAACGACTTCACCCGCCAGATGTTCACGGACTGGATCGTCAGCCAGATCGGCGAGGACCACCCCGACCTGCTGGCCAAGGTCATCCCCGACTACCCGGCCACCGGCAAGCGCACCCTGCAGGACAACGGCAGCTGGCTGCAGACCCTCACCCGGCCCGACGTCGAGCTGGTGCGAACGGGCATCGACCACATCGAGGCCGCCGCCGTGGTCACCGAGGACGGCGGG
>CAWJSC010000003.1:0-146779 GCA_963845425.1 uncultured Microthrixaceae bacterium | reverse complement strand
CCGACGACCAGGGGCACTACCGGACGCCGAGGAGGAGCTCGGTCACCAGTTGGTCGAGGCGCTCGTGGCCGTAGCCCTGGGCGGCGAGGGCGTCCTCGTCGAAGGTCGTCGACCGGATCTCGTCGAGGCCGCCGGCGGGGCGGGTGGGCTCGCGGAGCGCGGCGACCTTGGCGACCGCCAGGGCCTCCTGGATCTCCGGGTCCTCCCGGAAGCGGCGGGCCTTGTCGGCCAGGATCAGGTAGGTCCGCATGCACCCCTCGGCGAAGGCCCACACCCCGTCGGCGGTCTCGGTCCGGTACGGGTGGGCGTCGAAATGGCGCATCCCGTCCCAGCCGGCGTCCTCCAGGACCTTGACCGTGTAGAACGCGTCCCGGATCCCCTCGGACCCGAAGCGGAAGTCCTGGTCGTACTTGCCGATCCGCTGGGCGTTGAGGTCGATGTGGAACAACTTGCCCTGCCACAGCGTCTGGGCGATCGGCGTGGGAGAAGGCGAGCCCGCTCATGGTCTCGTGGGCGAACTCGGGGTTGAGGCCGACCATGTCCGGCCACTCGAGCTCGCCGATGAAGGCGAGGGCGTGGCCGACGGTGGGCAGGAACATGTCCCCGCGGGGCTCGTTGGGCTTGGGCTCGAGGGCGATGCGCAGGTCCAGTCCCCGCTCCCGGATGTGCTCACAGCAGAGGTCGACCGCCTCCTTGTAGCGGTCGAGCGCGGCCCGGACGTCCTTGGCGGCGTCGGCCTCGACCCCTTCGCGGCCGCCCCACATGACGTAGACCCCGGCCCCCAGCTCGGCCCCGAGGTCGATCGCCTCGCAGGTCTTCCGGACCGCGAACCGACGGACCTGCGGGTCGTTGGCCGTGAACGCGCCCTCCTTGAAGATCGGGCGGGAGAAGAGGTTCGTCGTGGCCATCGGGACCTTCATGCCGGTGGCGTCGAGCGCCCGGCGGAAGCGCTTCACGATCGCTTCCCGCTCGGTGGGGGAGGAGCCCGGGGGCACGAGGTCGTCGTCGTGGAAGTTCACGCCGTAGGCCCCCAGTTCGGCGAGGCGTTCCACGGACTCGACCGGGTCGAGGGGCGGCCGGGTCTCGTGGCCGAACGGATCCTTGCCCGGGTTCCCGACGGTCCACAGCCCGAAGGTGAACTGGTGCTCGGGGCGGGGCGTGAACGGCTCGGTCATGGGCGTGAAGGTAGCGTTAACAGCTTCGGCGATCCAGGGCCGTGGGTCACCGCCGACGGCGACAGGGAGTCACGACCATCCGCCTCACCGGTGCCGACTGCCTACTCTGGGGCAACGACCACCCCCACCCCGACGATCCCGACGTTCGAGGATGCTCGCCGCGCCGTGGCCGCCGGCGTGGCGGTCGACGACGTCGCCCGGTCGTTCGTCGCCGCGTTGACCCCCGAGGAGCGGTTGTGGTGCCTCGACGGCGACCTGCCCACGTGGGCGGGGCTCGGTTTCCTCGTCCAGGACGGGTACCACCGGGCGACCTGCAACGGCGCGGAGGTGGACCGGGTCGGCATGCCGGGCATCCGCTTCAGCGACGGGCCCCGCGGCGCCGTCGTCGGCAACGCCACCTGCTTCCCGGTGTCGATGGCCCGGGGGGCGACCTGGGACCCCGACCTCGAGGAGCGGGTGGGTGACGCCATCGGCCGGGAGCTGCGTGCCGTCGGGGCGAACCTGACGGGGGCGGTCTGCGTCAACCTCCTACGCCACCCGGCGTGGGGCCGGGCCCAGGAGACCTACGGCGAGGACCCGCACCACGTGGGCGAGCTCGGCGCGGCCCTGACCCGGGGCCTGCAGCGCCACGTCATGGCCTGTGTCAAGCACTTCGCGTGCAACTCGATGGAGAACGCCCGCTTCACCGTGGACATCGAGGTCGACGAGGTCGCCCTGCACGAGGTCTACCTCCCGCACTTCCGCCGGATCATCGACGAGGGCGCCGCCTCGGTGATGTCGGCGTACAACAGCGTCAACGGCGAGTGGTGCGGCCACAACCGTGCGCTCCTGACCGACATCCTCCGGGGGGAGTGGGGCTTCGAGGGCTTCGTCATCAGCGACTGGGTCTTCGGGGTGCGGGAGGCCGCCCCGTCGCTGACCGCCGGCCTCGACATCGAGATGCCGGCCCGGATGGTCCGGGCCCAGCACCTGGCCGACGCCCTGGAACGGGGTGAGGTCTCCTGGGCCGACGTCGACCGCGCCGTCGAGCGGGTCGTGGTCACCCTGCTGCGCTTCGACGACGTACTGTCGACCCCGGCCCCACCGGTCGACCTGCTCGGGTCGCCGGAGCACCGCGCCCTGGCCCGCGAGGTCGCGGCCCGGTCGGTCGTCCTGCTGCGCAACGAGCCCGTCGACGGGCAGCCGGTCCTCCCGTTCACCGCGTCCGAACGAGTCGCGGTCCTCGGGCGGCTGGCCGACACCGTCAACCTCGGCGACGGTGGGTCCAGCGACGTGTGGGACCTGGACTGCCGCACGGTCCTCGACGGCCTCCGGGCCGCGGTCGGTGACGTGGTCCACGACGACGGCACCGATCTGGGCCGCGCCGCGGAGGTCGCAGCGGCAGCCGATGTCGCCGTGGTCGTGGTGGGCTACACGTACCTCGACGAGGGCGAGTTCATCGGCGACATCCCCGAGGTCTTCGGAAGCCTCTTCCCCGCGACCGACGAGCCCGACGTGGTCGAGCGGTTCCAGGCCATGGTCGAGGACCTCCCGCCGATCACGAAGCCCCCGCGCCTGGTCGACCGGGCGACAGGCTTCAGCCTCGGCGGCGACCGATCGTCCTTGCGCCTACCGGATGCCGACGTCGCTCTCGTACAGGCCGTCGCCGCCGCCAACCCGCGCACGGTCGTGGTCATCCAGGCCGGCAGCGCCGTCGTGGCCACCGAGTGGTCCGACGCCGTGCCGCCGTCGTGCAGGCCTGGTACGGCGGCAGCCAGGCCGGCCCCGGCCTGGCCGACGTGCTCCTCGGTGACGTCAACCCGTCGGCCCGCCTGCCGTTCAGCGTCCCCGTCGACGAGGCCGACCTCCCGGCGTTCGACAGGGACGCGACGCAGTTCCGCTACGACCGGTGGCACGGCTGGTGGCACCTCGCCCGCTCCGGGGCGACGGCCGCCTTCCCCTTCGGTTTCGGCCTCTCGTACACGACCTTCGCCCTGGCCGAGGCGGACGCAGGCTTCGCCGACGGGGTGGTGACGGTCCGGGCCACGGTGCGCAACACCGGCGAGCGGGACGGCGCCGACGTCGTCCAGGTCTACGCCGAGCTGCCCGATCCCGAGGCCCCGCCCCGCCTGGTCGGCTTCGCCCGCGTCGAGGTAGTAGCGGCCGGATCAGCCGATGTGGTGGTGGAGGTCCCCGTCGACCGGCTCGCCACCCGGGACCCCGAGGAGCACGCGTGGCGCCCGGCCGACGGTCGCCACCGGTTCGTCGTCGCCCGCTACGCCGGCGACCCCGACGCCACCGTCATCGACCTCGACCTCTGATCCCCGCGCGACGGCGCGCGTGGTCCATCCGGTCTACGCGTCGCCGCCGTCGACCACCACGAGCTGTCCCCGCGACGGCGCGCGTGGTCGATCCGGTCTACGCGTCGCCGCCGTCGACCACCACGAGCTGCAGGGGGCCTGCCGCGTGGTGGTCGTCGAGATCTGACCCTCGGCCTGATAGCGCTAACACGCCCGTCGTTCTAAGCTGTCGGCACCATGCGCCGGACACCCTTCAACCACGGCTGGAGCTTCCGCCCGCAGGCCGTCGACCGGTTCGCCGAGATGATGGACCCGGGGGCCGGCCTGACCCCGGTCACCCTGCCCCACGACGCCGTCATCGGCACCGACCGGTCGCCTGACGCCGGCCCGGCGACCGGCTACTTCCCCGGAGGGGCCTGGGAGTACCGCCGGAGCCTCGAGCGCACCGCCGACGATGCGCCGACCACGATGCTGGAGTTCGAAGCGGTCTACCGCGACGCCGTGGTGATGGTGAACGGCTCGGTCGCCGGCCATCAGGCCTCCGGGTATGCGGGGTTCCTCGTCCCCATCGACCACCTGCTCCGTCGAGGCGAGAACGAGATCAAGGTCGAGGCCAAGGCCCACCGGGACTCGCGGTGGTACTCGGGCGGCGGCATCCACCGGGACGTCTGGCTCCTCGAAGCCGGCCCGGTCCACTTGGTGCCCGGCCACCTCACGGTGCTCATCCCGGAGGTCGACGACGACGTGGCCGTGGTGACGGTCACCGCATCGGTGCGCAACCGGGGGGTCACCGACCGCGGACACCTCAGTGCAGATCGAGCTGATCGACGCCGGCGGCTCGGTCGTCGCCGAGGCCACGGCCCCGGTGACGGTGTTCCCGGGCGCCGAGGTCTCGGCCCGCCATCGCCTCCACATGGCCGACCCGGTCCGCTGGGGGCCCGACGACCCGAACCTCTACTCGTGCCGGGTCACCCTCCGGGTCGGCGGCGAGGTCGTCGACGACGACAGCACCACGTTCGGGATCCGGACGCTGGCCCTCGACGCCCGGAACGGGTTGCGCATCAACGGCGAGCCGGTGCTCCTCCGGGGCGCGTGTGTCCACCACGACAACGGGCCCATCGGCGCGGCCACCATCGACCGGGCCGATGAGCGCCGCGTGGAACTGTTGAAGGCGGCGGGCTTCAACGCCATCCGCAGTGCCCACAACCCCCTGAGTCGGGCCATGCTCGACGCCTGTGACCGGCTCGGGGTGCTGGTCATGGACGAGACCTTCGACATGTGGGCGCAGACCAAGACGGCCGACGACTATGCGCTGCGCTTCGACGACCGGTGGGAGGCCGACGTCGAGGCGATGGTGCGCAAGGACGTCAACCATCCGAGCGTCGTGCTCTACAGCATCGGCAACGAGATCCCCGACGGCTCCACGCCGACCGGGCTCCAGCGCAGCCGGGCCTTGGCTGAGAAGGTGCGGTCGCTCGATCCGAGCCGGTACGTCACCCAGGCCGTCACCGGGATGCTCGTGGCCGGTTCCGCCATAATCCAGGAGATCGGCGCGATCGCCACCGCCCACAACGTCGACGAGGAGACCGGCCTCAACACGGCGGCCCTCAACCTCGGCGACCTGATGGACCAGGCGATGACGGCGCCCGTGGTCGGCGAGAAGACCGAGGAGGCCTTCGCCCACCTGGACGCCGCCGGGTACAACTACATGTACACCCGCTTCGAGGCCGACGGAGCGACCTATCCGAACCGGGTGGTCGTGGCCACCGAGACCCATCCGACCACCGTCGACCGGGGCTGGGCCGGCGTCACCGGCAACCCCCACGTCGTCGGGGACTTCACCTGGACCGGATGGGACTACCTCGGCGAGGCCGGCATCGGGCGCACCGCCTACGGCGAGGCGACCGGCGAGCTGGGGATGTCCGCCTTCCACGGCGAGTTCCCCTGGCTGGTGGCCGGCTGTGGTGACCTCGACATCACCGGGTACCGGCGTCCGCAGTCGTACTACCGGGAGATCGTGTTCGGTCGGCGAACCGACCCCTACCTCGGCCGTCCTGCGCCCGGAGCACCACGGCCGGCCCCTCGGCCATGCCAGTCCGTGGTCATGGAGCGATGTCGTGTCGAGCTGGAGCTGGGCCGGCCACGAGGGCAGGGGGATCACCGTCGAGGTCTACGCCGATGCCGACGAGGTCGAGGTGCAGGTGAACGGCCGTTCCCTCGGGCGGCAGCCGGCGGGGGCCGATCACCGCTTCAAGGCCCTGTTCGAGACCGAGTACGAGCCCGGCGAACTGGAGGCCGTGGCCTGGCGGGGGGACGAGGAGGTCGGGCGCACCATCCTGCGTTCGGCCACCGGGTCCGTGCGGCTCGACGCCCGGGCCGACCGCACCGAGATCGGTGCCGATCCGACCGACCTCGCCTTCGTCGAGCTGACGCTGGTCGACGAGGCGGGCACCACCGTGACCGGCGGCGACCGGCTCATCACCGTCGAGGTCGACGGGCCGGGGGTGCTCCAGGGTCTGGCCAGCGCCCGACCGGACCCCGAGGAGCCCTTCACCGGCACCACGTGCACCACCTTCGACGGCCGGGCCCTCGCGGTCATCCGTCCGACCGGAGAGGGCACGATCACCACCCGGGTCACCGCCGACGGCGTCGACCCCCAGGCGGTGCACATCGAGGCCGCCCCCACCTCGGGGTCGTGAGCTGGGAGCTGCGGTGGCACCCGTTCCGGGGGGAGTGGGTCCTGTTCACGGCCCATCGGGGCGCACGCCCCTGGATCGGCGAGGTGGCCCCGGTCGAGGAGGTGGCCGTCCCGGAGGACAACGCCCTCGCCCCTCGGGGACGGCGGATCGCCGTCACCAACCCGGACTACCGCGGGGTGTTCACCTTCACCAACGACCTCCCCGTGTTCTCGCCCGACGCGCCCGAGCCGGCCCCTGGCGACGACCTCTATCGGACGCCGCGGGCGGTCGGGACGGCCGAGGTCGTCTGCTACCACCACGACCCGACCCGGTCGATGGCCGACCTCGACGACGACGAGGTCACCGCGGTCGTGATCGCCTGGCGCGACCGCACCCATGCCCTCGAAGCGCTCGACGGCGTGGCCCACGTCCTGATCTTCGAGAACCGCGGCGCGGCCGTCGGCACGTCGAACCCGCACCCGCACTGCCAGATCTACGCCGGGGCGATGGTGTACGCCACCATGGCCCGCGAGGCCGACGTGGCTGCCGAGCACCACCGGGACACCGGCCGGTCGCTGCTCGCCGACGTCGTCGAACGCGAGCTGGCCGGGCCCGCGGATCGATCACGCGAGGGCGACGAGTTCTTCGCCTGCATCCCGTGGTTCGCCCGCTACGCCTATGAGGTGCACGTCCTGCCCCGGACGCCGGTGACCTCCCTGGTCGACCTCGACGACGCCGGGTGCCGCTCCCTCGGCCCTGGTCCTGCGGGACGTGGTGCGGCGCTACGACGCCCTCTGGGGCCTCCGCATGCCGTACGTGCTGGCCGTCCACCAGGCGCCGGTGGGCGACCACCCGCACTACCCGTTCCACGTCGAGCTCCACCCACCCCTGCGGGCGCCGGGGCTCCTCAAGTACCTGGCCGGCCCCGAGGTCGGTGGTGGCTCGATGACCAACGAGTCCGACCCCGACGAGAAGGCGATGGAGCTCCGTGACGCCCTCGGCTGACGAGGCCCGCCGGCTGCCTGTGTGCGCTCGGCGACCACCTGCGGGACGCTCCATCGGGGCGCGGGGCATCGACATGGCGGCGGTGGACAGCCACACCGCGGCGGACACCATCTACGGCATCGACCGGGTCGCCGACGACGCGCTCCTCGACTGGTTCGAGGCGAACTGGCCCGACGTCGAGGTCGTGAGTGAGGGACTGGAGGAGCCGGTGGTCGTCGGCACCACCGCCGAGTGGACCGTGATCGTCGACACGATCGACGGCACCCGCGGGCTGATGTACGACAAGCGGGCCGCGTGGTGCCTCGCCGGAGCGGCTCCGCACGGTGGCTCGCTGGCCGACATCGTGGCGGCGGCCATGACCGAGTTGCCGACGGTCAAGGCGGGCCACGCCGACCAGCTGAGCGGCACCCGGGGCGGGGGGGTGACGGCGCAGCGGATCGACCTGAGCACGGGCCACCGTGAGGCGCTGGCGATCCGCCCGTCATCGGCCACCGACCTCGAGCACGGCTTCGGCGGGTTCGCCAAGTTCTTCGTCCCGGGCAAGGTCGCGCTGGCCGCCCTCGAGGCCGAGCTCTTCGAGCGCCTCGGCTGCCGGGACGTCTTCGACGACGAGTACATCTCCTCCGGGGGACAGATCCACGAGCTCCTCACCGGGCGGGACCGCTTCGTCGCCGACCTCCGGCCGCTCGTCGCGCCGGGCGCTCACGCCTGCCACCCCTACGACGTGTGCACCGCCTTCCTGCTCGAGGAGGCCGGCGGGGTGGTCACCGACCCGTGGGGGGCACCGCTGGACGCCCCGCTCGACACCACGTCACCGGTCGCCTGGGTCGGCTACGCCAATGAGGACCTGGCCGCGCGCATCGGGCCCGTCCTCGCCGAGCTCGTCGAGGACCACTTCGGTGGCCGGCAGCCCGGTGACCAGCAGTTCGGTGGCCAGCAGTTCGATGGCTAGCCGAGCCCGCGGTAGCGCCCCCGGCCGCCTCGACCTCCTCGGCGGCGTGGCCGACTACTCGGGGGCCCTGGTGCTCGAGACCCCGACCCGCCTGACCACCACGGTCATGGCCGAGCCGGCCGACGGGCTGGTGGTCGGCCCCGTCCACCTGACCGAGGATGAGGTGGCGAAGCTGGCGGACCTCACCTATCCGGAGGTGCGCGACGCGCTCGCCGACTGGCCCCAGTGGACCCACTACCTCATCGGCGTCGCCCTCGTCCTCGTCCGCCACCGGGTGATCGAGCCGCCCCGGGCCGCGCTGTCGGTGGCCTCGGATCTGCCCGTCTCGGTCGGCGTCTCCTCCAGCGCCGCCCTCGAGGTGGCCGCCGCCCGGGCCCTCGGCGCCGGTGAGCTCGACCCGCTGCGTCTGGCCGCGCTCTGCCAGGAGGCCGAGAACCACGTCGTGGGGGCACCCTGCGGGATCATGGACCAGGTCGTGGTCGCCATGGGCCGGACCGGGGTCGATCCTGCCGATCCTCTGCCGCCCGGCGTCGGTCCGTACGCCGGTGGCCCTGCCGCCCGAGGTCGAGGTGGTCGGCTGGCCGACGGGAGCCGAGCACGACGTGAGCGGCCTGCCGTACCACCGGGCCCGGACCGCGGCCTTCATGGGCAAGCGCATGGTCGAGCACGTCCTCGGGACGACGTGGTCCTGGGTCAGCGAGCTGCCCCCGGAGGCCGTCGACGACCTCCCCGAGGTGCTCGACGGCGCCGCCTTCCTCGACCGGTGCGGGGGCACCGACGACGACCTCACGACCGTCGACCCGACCGTGACCTATCCCGTCCGGGCCGCGACGGCCTTCGGTGGCGAAGAGCATTCCCGCGCCGAAGCGGGTTCTGGCGCACCTCAGTCGGCACGAGGTGTCCGAGCTCCGCCACTCCTGGCCGCCAGCCACGCCGGCTACGACGCGATGGGCCTCGGCCACCCGGCGGCCACGAGCGTGGTCGACGGGGCGCTGTCCCGCACGGGCGTCCACGGTGCCCGGTCCAGCGGTGGGGGCTGCGGCGGCACCGTGGTCGTCGTCTGCGACCGGGGCGCCCTCGACGACGTCGACGGCCTCATCCGCTGACCAGTCCTCGTTCTGGCGCCTGATCCTCCGCCCCTGACCGGCAGATCAGGCGCCAGAACGAGGGGGCGCGGTGCTGGCCCGGATGATCAGCTGGGGGGGGATGACCGCGTGGCGCTCGGTGGGCACGCCGGCGATCAGCGAGAGGAGGAGCTCGATGCCGAGCCGCCCCACCTCGCCCAGGTCCTGACGGATCGTGGTGAGGGGCGGAACCAGATAGGCCGACTCGGGCGTGTCGTCGAAGCCGACCACGCTCACGTCGCCGGGCACCGATCGACCCTGCTCGTGGAGCGCCCGGAGGACGCCGAGCGCGGTCTGGTCGTTGGCCGCGAAGATCGCGGTCACGTCGGGGTCATCGGCGAGCAGTCGTCCGGCCTCGTAGCCGCCCTGGGCGCTCCAGTCGCCGTCGACCCGCCGGCCGGGTGGCGCGCCCCGCTCCCGGAGCACGTCGGCCCATCCCCGCTCCCGGGCGACGGCGTCGACCCAGTCCGGATGACCGCTGACGTGGTGCACCGTCCGGTGGCCCAGGTCGAGGAGGTGGCTCGTCGCCATCCCGGCGCCTTCCTCCTGGTCGATCGTCACCGTCGAGATCCGGGTGGACGGATCGCCGCCGACGACGACCAGCGGGAGGTCGACGTCGAGGTCGGCCATGGCGTCGATGACCGGGCGCATGGGGGCCATGACGATCACCCCCTCGACCTGGGCGGCCCGCAGGTGGTCCAGCGTGGCGGGCATCTCGTCGGTGCGCGGCGACATCGTGACGAAGCTCAGGACGTGGCCGGCGGCCCGCGCCGCCGCCTCGATCTCGTAGAGCATGTGCGCCGGGGCGAAGTGCAGGGTCTCCACGGCGACCACGCCCAGTGCCCGCGACCGTCCGCCGGCCAGGACCCGGGCCGCCGTGTTGGCCCGGTAGCCGAGGGCGCTGACGGCGTCCTCGACCCGCCGGCGGGTCGCCTCCGCCACGCCCGGGAACCCGTTGAGGACTCGGGACACGGTCATGACTGACACGCCCGCCCGTTCCGCCACATCGGCCATCACCGGCCGCCGCCCTGGGTCCACCGCCCCAACCTACGGCGTGCGGATGGTCACCTCAGAAGCCGGCGAGGATGGCGACGTCGGTGTCGGCGGCGGCCTGACGCAGGGGGACCGCCGCCTGGTAGGCGTCGGACTCGTACCAGGCCCGCGCCGCCTCGACGGACTCGAACTCCAGTAGCACGGTCTGGGTGGCGGGCCACTCGCCCTCGAGGACCTCGGGCTGCCGGTCCACGGCGAGCGGCTTGGGTCCACCCGCGAGGGCCTTGCCGGCCGCCTCGCTGTAGACCTTCATGGCCTCGGGGTCGTGGATGGTCTCGGTGAAGATGATGTAGCCCTTGGGCATGGCGTGCTCCTCGTTGTCAGTGGACGTTGTCGGCGGCTCGGCCGACGACGACGGGCATCAGGTCGTCGGAGGGGTCTGGTCGATGGTCATCGTCCCTCCCCGTCTCGGTCGATCGCATCGGCCCGGAAGCCGTCCGAAGACGTGCTCCCGTCCGAGAAGCTTAGTTCTCTCCGCCAGGCGACGTTTCTCTCGACCGCGACCAGCCGATCTCCAGCGACGCGGCGAGCTGGTCGCCCGGCTCCAGGACCGTCGGCTCGCGGTTGAACGCATCGGGGGCGTCGGTCTGCGGTTCGACGCAGACGAGGCGGGGGTCCTGGTCGTAGACGACCCACACGGGGCAGGTCGACCGAAGGGTGACCTCGACCACGTCGGGCCAGGTGATCCTCGGTTCCTCCATACCGGCGAAGGCGTCGTCCCACGGCCCCGGTGGCACCGGGACCTGTCGACCGTTGGGGATGCCGACGTCATCTCGCTCCCACATGGAGGTCGCCGGAACCTCCAACCCGGCCGGACCGCCCGTGTCGAGCCGGCGCCGGAAGCACGGATGCCAGCCGGCCATGACCGGCATGGCCTGTTCGGCCGCGGTCACCGTCATCGTCAGGCGCAACGACGTCGGCGTGAGCGTGACCTCCTGGGTCACCGTCCCGCCGAACGGCCAGAGGCCGTCCAGGTCCAACCGCAGCGAGCTCGGCCCGATGACCTCCCAGGCGGAGCGGTAGCCGACACCGTGCAGCGCGTGGGGCGGCGCATCGAGGGGGAGCTGGTGGGTCCTGCCGCGGAAGGCGAACCGGCCGTCGCGGACCCGACCCGCCCACGGGACCATCGGGTAGCAGCCCCAGAGCGTCGGGTCGCCGCCGACCTCCGCCTCGGCGACGAGCAGCTCGTGACCGAGGACCCGGAGGGAGGCGATCCGTCCGCCGCGGGCGGGGTCGAGCGCGACGGCCGCCTCACCCTCGCTTGCAGCTCCATGCCAGAATTCCGTTCTCGATCGAGGAAAGGAGCTTGCCGCATGACCGTGGTCGATGGCGAGCTCAGCGAGCGCCGCGTCCTCAAGAGCTTCTGTCGGATCTGCACGGCCGTCTGCGGGATCGTCGTCGAGGTCGAGGGTGACCAGGTGGTGAAGGTGCGCGGCGACGCCGACCATCCGCTGTCCCATGGGTACACCTGCGCGAAGGCCAAGAAGCTGAACGCCGCGCTGGACTTCCTCGGTGAGGCCCCGGAGGTCGTGCCCCACCCGGACGATGCCGCCGTGGCGGAGGTCGTCGACGGCGATCCGGTCGTGGTCAGCACGGCCCAGCGGTTCGATGACCGGTGTGGCGAAGGTCGACGCCTCGATCCGGCGCGGCGCGGTCTCGGTGCCCCACGGCCACCACGCCGCCAACGTGAACCTCCTCACCGGCAAGGACGACATCGACACCGTGACGGGGATGGTGCGCTACACGGGCGTCGCGGTGAGGGTGTCGACGCCATGAGCGTCGTCGTCGTGGGTAACCCGAAGCTGGGATCGCGCACTCGGCAGGCGGGCGAGCTCGTGGTCGAGCGGCTGACCGGGGCACCGCCCGACGCCGTGATCGAGGTGGCCGAGCTCGGGCCCGCCCTGCTCGGGTGGGGTGACCCGGCCGTGGAAGCGGCCAAGCAGGTCGTGCGGGACGCCCGTCTTGCGGTGTTCGCTTCGCCGACCTACAAGGCCACCTACACCGGGCTGCTGAAGCTCTTCCTCGACCAGTTCGCCGCGGGGGAGCTCCACGGCACGATCGCGGTGGCCCTGATGCTGGGCGCCGGCCCGCAGCACGCGCTGGCGGGGGAGCACACGCTGAAGCCTGTGCTGTCCGAGATCGGCTGCAGCTGCCCTACCCCGGCGCTCTACCTGCTCGACTCGGCATGGGAGGACACCCCGGAGCTCGACGCCTGGGTGGCCCGCGCCCGCGACGTCCTCGGCTGACCTCGCCGAGGGCCCGCTCACTCCGCGGCGGGCGCCGGCCTCGGGGTGAGGGTGATCGAGGGGATCGACAGGCTGGCCCCGCCCTGCAGCACGCTGTGGGCCGCGGTGACCAGCTCGTCGACGTCGATCAGCGAGCCGCTGATCAGCTTGCGCTCGACCCAGATCGGGGCCAGCTCCATGGCCAACTCACTGTCCCAGCCGCTGGCGAACTCGGTCATGCCCTCGCCCTCGCCCCCGGCGCAGTCGCCGACGACGAAGCGGGTGAAGCCCACCGTGGGGTGCTCCTGGCGTAGGGCCTCGACCAGCTTGTCCAGGGCCGCCTTGCTCACGGCGTAGGCCCCGAGGCCCGGCCACGGCGGGGTCATCGACGCGCTCACCGACGACAGGTAGATGGCGGTGCCGGACGCGGCCTCGAGGTGGGGGAGAGCGGCGGCGGTGAGGACTGCCGCGCCGGTGACGTTGGTGGCGAACACCGCCTGCCAGGCGTGGGTGTCCATGTCGGCCACGCGGACCAGGGGGCCGATGCCCGGCGCGTAGACGAGGCCGTCGATGCCGCCGAGTCCGGCCACCGCCTCGTCGATCGCCGCTTGGCAGGACGCCGCGTCGGTCACGTCGCATTCGATGGCCAGGGCCCCCTCACCGGCCTCCGCGGCCGCCCCCTCGAGCCGGTCGCGCCGCCTCGCCAGGAGCGCCACCTGGTCACCCCGCTGGGCGAGGCCGATTCCGATGCACCGCCCGAGTCCACTCGATGCCCCGACCACCACGATCCGCAAACGACTGCCCTCCTGAGTTGACGCGGATGGTAGACGGCCGGGCCCAGGGCGTCGTCAGCCGGCGTCGACGTCCACGGTCGCCCAGCCCCGTTCCGGCACGGCGACCGCGATCGCCCAGACCCCGGTGGCGGCATCGTGGACGACGGGCAGGTCGCCGGCGTCCGGTGCCCGCTCGGCCCAGCCCGTGATGGTGACCGTCTCGCCGGCGCCCTTCACGACGAGCCGGGCGCCGGTGGTGGTGGCGGCGATCTCGAGCCGGGCGTCGCCGGCGGTGACGAACTTGGTGGTGTCGCCGATCACCGCGAGTCCGGTCGGCAGCACCGGGGCCAGCACCAGGTGGTCCCATCCCTCCTTGGGGAGCGTGACCGGCCATGTCGCGTCGTGGCCCAGCCGCGTCGCGGTGCTCGCCCGCCAGTCCCACGCCACGACGTCGCCGACCGGCGCGCTCGGCGCCGAGCTGGTCGAAGGCGATGTCGCCGTTGACCGGGTCGTCCCCCGGGTTGGCGTGGAGGCCCACGACGTAGGCCCACCGACCGGCGGGGTGGTCCGAGAAGCACTCCGTGACCAGCAGCTCGGCCCGGAAGGCGGCCGCGCCGACCATGGACTCGTCGGTGGCGGCGATCGGCACGTCGGGCTTGATCAGGATGCCGTCGGCCCGGCAGGTGCGGAGGGCCAGGGCGGGGTCCGAGCGGCCGACCCGGTCCCCGAGGCCCACCGGCCCGGTCGACAGCGCCGACAGCAGGGCTTCGGGCTCGCCGGTGTCCCCGGCCACGTCGGGGTCGGCCCGGAAGACGTCCTTGAAGGGCATCAGCCCGAGGCTGCGGGCGAGGGCGTTGGTGGTGCAGAACCAGGCCCAGAGCTGGCCGGGCGTGGCGATGTAGCCGTGGTCGCCGCTGGTGCGCACGGAGGTCACCTGGGTGAGGGTGACGGTCTGGGCGAAGTCCGCGGGGGTGGCCATGCACCACTGGAGCGTGATGCCCCGGTCCCGGGCGGCCCCGTCGATTCCCTCCTGCCACCTCCGCGCCCGACCGGGGGCCGCTCGGAGCCAGCGGACGCCGTAGAAGACCTCGACCAGCCAGTCGTGCTCGAAGGTCTCGACGCCCCAGGTGAGGCACTGGTCCAGCCACCGTTCGTAGGCTTCGGGTGTGGTCGGGACGGCGTAGGCCCCGTCGGTGGCCACCGGCACCTCGTCGGCGATGGGCGCGTCGGCAGAAAGGTGCCGGATGTGGGCCACCAGCGGTGGGTCACCGAGGCGACGGCGAAGGTCGGCGAGGCCGTCGGGCAGGACGTCGGGCCGGGTCTCCCAGGCCACCATCGCCGACGGGGGCACGACCCACTCGTCGGTGTCGAAGGGGCGCCCGTCGACGTGGGGGTAGAACCACGAGTCCAGCTGGACGCTGCCGAGCGGCACGCCGCCGTCGCGCAGGTCGGCGACCGCAGCCACGACCGAGCCCGCCGGATCGTGGCCCGGCTCCGTGCGGTACCAGTAGGCGGCACCGTTGTCGGTCCAGTACGACGGCCGGGAGGCGAGGGCGTCGGCCCAACGGCCCGGCCGCACGGTGCCGGCCCGATCGAGCAGCAACCGGCCCCACTCGTCGAGGCAGGTCCGGGGCCCGTCGCCGGCCAGGACCAACAGCTCGGTGGCGAAGCCGGCGTGAGCCTCTTCGAGGTCGCCGTGCCAGCCGCAGCGGACGGTGCCGCCGTTCAGACCGACGGCCTGCTCGTGGAAGTTGTCCAGGGGCGCGACGAGGAGTGTGTGACCGTCCGGGGCGGCAAGGAGCAGGGGCCAGCCCGTGGGCGGTCGGTGGGGGAGGAGGAAGAAGCCGTCGAGTTCGGTACCGGCCTGGCTGGGCAGGCCGAACTCGCAGTGCTGGAAGGCGAGGGCGCGGGTGCCGTCGGCCACGCCACCGGGCGCCCGCTCCGCGGGGGTGAAGACGGGCCAGCCGACCGACGGCCGGTCGAACGCGTCTGTGGCGAGGCCCGACAGGTCGGTCATGGCCTCGACCCGGAACACCAGCATCGGGGCGTCGTCGTAGGCCCGGACCGAGCAGCGCACGGGGCCGTCGGCCACGACGAGGGCCTGGGCCAGGCCGAGGTCGTCGGCCCACGGGACCGGACCGGGGGCGAGTCCCGACGCCTCGACGGTGGCGCGACCGGGGCCGAACCAGTCGGACTCGCCCCAACCGATGCGCACCGTCCCGTCGTCGGCGACCTCGACAGTCAGCCCGTTCGCCGCCTCGAGGTGCACGGTCGGTCCTCCGCTCAGCTGGCTGAGGTGGCTGGCTGGGCCCGGCGCACCTCACCGCCGCCGTCGACCACCAGGCTGGCCCCGGTGATGAAGGCCGCTCCGGGCGAGGCGAGGAACACGACGGCGCCGGCTACATCGGCGGGGGTCCCCATCCGCCCGAGCGGCACCGTCGCCGCCACGCGGTCGATGGTGGCCCGGTCGCCGTAGACGGCTTCGGCCTGTTCGGTCTCGATCATCCCGGCGGCCACGAAGTTGACCCGCACTTTCGGCGCCCAGTCGATGGCCAGGGTCTGGGTCATGTTCCACAGCCCGGCCTTCGCCGCGCCGTAGACCGCCGCGCCGGGCGAGGGCCGGGAGGCGCTCACCGAGCCGATGTTCACGATCACCCCGCCCTCGTCCTGGGCCTGCATCACCCGGTTGGCCGCCTGGCCGACGAAGAACGGCGCGGCCAGGTTCAAGGCCAGGATCGAGGTCGTGAGGCGGGGGGGCGAGGTGGCCGAGTCGACATAGGGCGCGCCGCCGGCGTTGTTGACGACCAGGTCGAGGCGGCCGTGGGCCGCCACGATCTCGTCGACGAGGGCGTCGACCTGCTCGGCATCCCTGACGTCGGCGGTGAAGAAGGTGGTGCCGGCGGGCAGGTCCTCGGGCTCGCGGCGGCCGCAGACGGCGACCAGCGCACCCTCGGCCACGAGCCGTTCGGCGATGCCGCGGCCGATGCCCCGGGTGCCGCCGGTGACGAGGGCGACCTGCCCGGTGAGCCCTGCGTGTTCAGCCATGAGGGCGCCAAGCGTAGATCGCGGTTCGGGCCCCACTTCTCCGGCGGCAGGCGGTGGGCCCGCGCGGCGCCGGCGATGCGGCGGCATCGCCTGCGGGTCTACCGTCGTGAGCGAGCAGGGGAGGGGTCGATGCGGGTCGAGGCAGCGGTGACGACGATCTCGTGGATCCCGTCGGAGGCGGTGACGGGACCACTCAACAAGCCGATCTTCGACTCGGGGGTCACGCACTATGACGAGCCGCCGCCGGATGACATCGGGGACCTGCCCCCGTTGGGGGCCTGGATGGGCGAGGACCGGTTCCGGTTCGCCAACCGGCTGGCCGCCGCCATCGAGGTCGTCGACGGCGAGATCCGGTCGGCCGAGTACACGGGCGGGCTCTTCCTGAACGCCACCCGCCTGCGCTTCGGGCGGCGGGAGATCGTGTTCCAGCCCTACGCCCTGCCCACGCGGCAGGCCGAGCCCGAGATCGGTGACGGCTGGGTCCGGTTCACCCAGACCGTCGGCGGTCAGCCCGGGCTGCCGTCGCCCCGTCGGGTCAACCACCCGCCCTTCTTCCAGCTCAAGGGCCCGGTGGTGTGGACCACCCTGCAGCTCACCATCCACGCCGACGGCACCAGTGAGCACCACCTCACCGGCGCCAGCGACTTCCCCCGCCACTGGGTCTACGGCGCCGAGGGCCGCCTGGAGAAGAAGGCGGGCCTGACCGAGTTCAGCGAGTGGTACCGCCACGCCTTCGGCAAGCACACCCCCTGGGGCGACGAGGACTCACCCGCCCTCGTCACTGAGGTGGAGACAGCGCTGGAGCGGGAGCTGGCGGGCCGGATCATGCGGGGCGACGTCCGGCCCGAGACCCGGGCCCTGAAGGAGGGCGACCTCCTCACCGAGCAGGGCAGCGCCGGCGACGAGGTCTTCCTCCTCCTCGACGGCGTGCTGCGGGTCGAGGTCGACGGCGAGCTCGTGGCCGAGGTCGGCCCCGGTGCCATCCTCGGCGAGCGGGCCCTCCTGGAGGGCGGGACCCGCACCGCCACGCTGCGAGCCGTCTCCCGGGCCCGGGTCGCCGTGGCCCGGTCCGAAGACATCGACCACACCGCCCTCGCCGAGATCGCCGAAGGTCACCGACGGGAGGACGGCTGATGGCCCGCATCGTGATGGTGCACGGGGCGTTCAACGAGCTGTGGGGCCCCAACGAGCTCAAGGCCCGCTGGCTCCCGGCCCTGCGGGACGGCCTCTGGCACCACGGGGTCGAGATCGAGGACCACGACGTCGACGTGTGCTTCTACGGCGACCTGTTCCGGCGCCACCCGGGCACCGAGGCGGAGGCTCGCCTCGAGCGGTCCCGGGCCGGCATCGCCGAGAGCCTGAGCGACCTGGGCGGGGACGGCGCAGTGGCCGCCCTGGGGCAGGCGGCCGGTGACGCCGTGTTCGACCGCACGGTCGACATGGTGACGGTCATGGCCACCGAGCCCGACCTCCGGGACCGCCTCCGGGCGCGGCTGGAGCCGCTGGTCACTGCGGACACCCGGGTGATCGTGGCCCACTCCCTCGGCTCGGTCCTCTCCTACATGGCGCTCTGCAACCACCCGGACTGGGTCGTGCACACCTTCGTGACCCTGGGCTCCCCGTTGGCCTCACCCATGACCCTGGGGATGCTCGACCCCGCGCCGGTCGACGGCGTCGGTGCCTGGCCTCGCGTGGAGCGCTGGGTCAACGTCCGCGCCGTGGGGGACAAGGCTGCCGCCATCCCCCTCGCCGACACCTTCGGCCCCAAGGTCGAGGACGTCCTCGTCGACAACGGCCACCGGGCCCACGCCCCCGAGCCCTACCTCAACGTGGAGCCGACCGGCGCCGCCGTAGCGGCTGCGCTGGGCTGAGCACCGCCGATCGACCACCGCGGTCGGGCCTGCGCAGAGGCCGATATCTGAGGCCCGGGGGACCCGGGCTTTGCAGTGTCGGGCCGGTACGGATCGGCTTTCTCTCGAATTATGATGGATCGTGTCGAGGTGCCGGCGTTATTCAGAATCCAGTTGTACAGGCAGGATTCGTTGTCGGAGCGTGCAATTTCACGGCCGGTGTAGGGTGCGTTGCGGCCAACGGGATAGTGGTCATAGTGAATGGGATCAATCGGTACGAGCCTTGTGAAGGATTCTCCACCGACTCCTAGTTCATACCGCTATAGATATTGCTGCCGGCGCCGCCGCATTAAGATCAATACGAGGCGTATCAGGAACCTTGAGAATGGTTGATCGAATGGGTTCGCCTCGCCTCTCGGCGGCCATCGTCGATGGAGCTGGGCTCTCGCCATCGATGGTGTTGCGGGACTACTTGGCGCCCAACGCACTGCGTGCCATGGGAATCACGGCGCTCAATCAAGGGTCACACTCACTATGGGACCGCCGCTAATGGCCGAGACGCTGGACGATCTTGTCGTTCGCCAACCAACGGCTGATCGATGGATGCTTAGCGTATTGGGAGTCGGAGTGCTACTGGGAGCTGCCGTTCTTCAGTCAATCGGGGTTGGTGCGATTGGATGTGCAGTTGTAGCCTTCTCGGCCTTGCAGATACGAATGTCGGCCTCGGCAAACAGCGATGGTCTTCAAGTACAGAACTTCTGGTCGAGCGACTTGGTCAAGTGGGCCGAAATCGATGGATTTGCAATTAAAGGCTCCAATCTGTACATAGTTAGAGTCGATGCTTCGCTTGTATTTATCGAGGCGGCCTTGGCTCGCGGCAAGAATTCGCAGCGTCGGTTAGAGCGATTGAACAGGATTGCGGGAGAGCTCGCGCAGGTGATGAAGAGATACCAATGACTGCAGCAACTGTTCGTGGCTGCCATTTCGGCCATCGTCTGGGAGCGCGGCAACAGACGAGCTGACCTGACTTGGGTGGTGGCACCCGGTGGTGCCACCACCCTGCACTCGTGAAGGCCAGCCCCCTTCTACTGCGGCCGCCGCTCGGCGTACCTTCGGGGTACAGCGAGCGAAAGGCGTGCGATGCGCATCGAATCGGCAGTGACGACGGTGTCCTGGATCCCCTCCGAGGCCGTGACGGGCCCCGTGAACAGCACGGTGTTCGACTCGGGGGTGACCCACTACGACGACCCGTTGCCGGACTCCCTCGGCGACTTGGACGAGTGGAAGAAGGAGGACCGCTACCGGTTCGCCAACCGCCTGAGCGCCTCCATCGAGGTCGGGGACGACGGCAGCATCACCGACGCCACCTACACCGGTGGGCTGTACCTGAACTCCACCACGGTGCGGGTCGGCAAGAAGGCGGCGGTGTTCCAGCCGATCTCGCTGCCGACGATCCAGGAGGACCCGGTCATCGACGGCGACTCCGCCACCTTCGTCCAGACCGTCGGCGGCCGCACCGGGCTGCCGTCGCCCCGGCGGGTGAACCACCCGCCGTTCGTCCAGTTCCTGGCCCCCGTGGTCTGGACCACCCTGCAGCTGACCATCCGGGCCGATGGCTCCGCGGAGCACGAGTTGGTGGGGGCCTCGAAGTTCCCCCGGCACTGGGTCTACGACGCGGAGGGGGCGTTGGCGGCCAAAGCCGGGCTGGCCGACTTCTCGGAGTGGTTCCGCCACGCGTTCGGCAAGCACACGCCGTGGGGCGACCAGGACTCGCCGGCGCTGGTCACCGCGGTGGAGACCGCCCTGGAGCGGGAGCTGGCCACCACGATCATGCGGGGCGGCGAGAAGCCCGAGATCCGCACCGTCGCGGAAGGCGGCCTGCTCACCGAGCAGGGCCAGGCCGGCAACGAGGTCTTCCTGCTGCTGGACGGTGTGGTCGACGTGGACGTCGACGGCGAGGTCCTGGCCGAGTTCGGGCCCGGCGCCATCCTGGGCGAACGGGCCGTGCTCGAAGGCGGCCTGCGGACCTCCACGGTGAAGGCCCGCACCCGCTGCCGGGTGGCCGCCGCCCGGGGTGACCAGGTCGACGAGGTCGCGCTGGCCGAGCTGAGCGAGGGGCACCGGAAGGAAGAGGGGTAGACCGGACCCGGTGGAGATCCTCTTCTGCGGCGTCCGTGGGTCGACTCCGGCCCCGGGCGCCGACTTCGTGCGCGTGGGCGGACACACGTCCTGTGTCGCTCTCACGCGCTCGGGCGAGGACACGCCCGCCCTGGTGCTGGACGCCGGCACCGGCTTGCAGCGCCTGTCGACCCGGCTGGAGGGGGCGCCCTTCCGGGGCACGTTGCTGCTCACCCACCTCCACTGGGACCACGCCCAGGGCCTGCCCTTTTTCCGCTCCGGCGACCAGCCCGGCGCCCAGGTCCAGCTCCTGATGCCCGACCAGCAGGACGGCCGCTCGGCGGTCGACGTCCTGGCCGGCTCGATGGCCCCGCCCCACTTCCCGATCCGGCCCGAGGGCCTGGAGGGCAGCTGGACCTTCGCCTCCCTGGAGGAGGGCGAGCACGTCATCGAGGGCTTCGAGGTCACCGCCGTCGAGCTGCCGCACAAGGGCGGGCGGACCTTCGGGTACCGCATCGTGGACACCAGTGGGGCCAGCATCGCCTACGCCTCCGACCACGGCCCGCTGGCCCTGGGCCCAGGGGAGGACGGCCACGGGCCGGTCCACGAGCCGATCCTCGACCTGGTGCGAGGCGTGGACGTGCTCATCCACGACGCCCAGTGCACCGCCACCGAGCTGGCCGTGGCCGAGGCCTACGGCCACGCCACCGTCGACTACTGCTACCGGCTGGCCGAGGCGGCGGGGGTCGGCCGGCTTGTCCTCTTCCACCACAGCCCCGTGCGGGTGGACGACGACGTCGACCGCCTCTGCGACCTGGCCCCGCCCGGCCTGGACGTGACCATCGCCCGGGAAGGCGAGACCATCACCCTCTGATCACCCGGACCGATCTGTTCTGGCGCCGATTTGTCACGCTCAGCGTGACAAATCGGCGCAATTTCGGATCAGGGTGGGGGGGGTCAGGTGGGGGGCGGGGGGATGTCGGCGGGGGGGATCTCGACGTCGGGCATGGCGTTGGTCTCCTCGACCGTCGTCGGGGGGTCGTCCACGGCGGGCGAGGCCGGCGCCACGATCGGGGTCGTCGACGGCGTCGGGGTCTTGCCCCCGCTGAGCGTGTTGGTCAGCGCCGAGATGGCGCCCATGATCTCGATGGGGATCGGGAAGATGATCGTCGAGCTGTTCTCGGCGGAGATCTCCACCATCGTCTGCAGCTGCCGGAGCTGCAGGGCGCCGGGGGAGGCGTTGATGACGTTGGCCGCCTCGCCCAGCTTCTGGGAGGCCTGGAGCTCGCCCTCGGCGGCGATGATCTTGGCCCGCCGTTCCCGCTCGGCCTCGGCCTGACGGGCCATGGCCCGCTGCATCTGCTCGGGCAGGCCGACGTCACGGATCTCGACCCGGCCGACCTTGATGCCCCATGCCTCGGTCTGGGTGTCCAGGGCCAGCTGCAGCTCGCTGTTGATGCGATCCCGCTCGGAGAGCATCTGGTCCAGCTCGTGGCGGCCGATGATCGAGCGCAGGGTGGTCTGGGCCACCAGCTGGGCCGACTGGTACCAGTTCTGGATCTTGATGACCGACGCCAGCGGGTCGACGACCTGGAAGTAGGCCACGGCGTCGACCGTGATGGTCACGTTGTCCTTGGTGATGACGGCCTGGGAGGCGACCGGCACCGCCGCGATCTGCAGGTTGACCCGGCGGATCTTGTCGATGATCGGGATGATGAAGAAGACCCCTGGGCCCTTGGCCCCCACACAGCGCCCGAGGCGGAAGATGACGGCCCGCTCGTACTCCAGGACGATCTTCACCGAGGAGGCGAGGAACAACAGGATGAGGACGGCGAGGACCAGCAGCACCGCACCGACAGCGGCCATCAGCGGTTGTCCTTCTGGGGCACGGTCATGGGCATTCCTCCCGGCTCGGACGTCGGTCGACGCACGGTGAGCTGCATCCCTTCGTAGCCGGTGATGACGACCTCGTCACCCACGGCGAGGTCCCCGGGCCCCGTGGCGTTCCAGAACGCGCCCTCCAGCTGGACGCTGCCCTCGGTCCCCGCCCAGGCGGTGACGTGGGTGGGCCGTCCGACGAAGGCCTCCATGCCGACCTCGGGTTGGGCGTTGAGCAGGCGGGTGGAGCGCTCGAGCAGCACCGGGAACCCGGCGGCCAGGCCGGCCGCCCCGAGCAGGGCGAGCACGATGGTGAGCGGGTCGCTCTCCAGCACCCCGAAGTACACCGAGCCCACGGTGAACAGCCCGACGGCGATGGCCTGTTGGGCCGTGCTGGTCGACCGCCGGGCGATCATCACGCTCCAGAAGCCCACGGCCAGCGCCGCCAGCGACAGCGGCCACCACTCCATCCCGCCGTCGTTGATCCCCACGACGGCGACCGCGATCAGGACGGCGCCGGTGAACCCGGCCAGTCCGAACGTCGGCAGCGCCACCTCGGCCACGATGAGGGCCGACGCCAGCACGACACAGACCAGCACCACCGCCGGTTCGTTCGCCACCTCGGTCATGCCGGGAGCCTAAACCGCATCGGCCGACCAGGTCAGCGCGTCGAAGGCCGTCCATCAGCGGCATGGCGGTGCTCCCGGGGGAGTACGACTCCTACTGGTAGGATTCTTATATGCGAGTCACCGAGAAGGGCCAGGTCACGATTCCCAAGGCGCTGCGCGATGAGCTCGGCATCGGGGCCGGGTCGAACGTCGAGTTCGAACGGGCCGACGAGACCATCGTCATCCGCAAGACGGCTGATGGCCCCGTCCGCGGCGCAGCCGTGGTCGAGCGACTGCGGGGTCGGGGGGACGTGGCCATGACGACCGACGAGATCATGGCCCTCACCCGCGGGGCCTAGCCATGGCGCCGGGCACCCTGGTCGATGCCAACGTCCTGTTGGACGTCCTGACCGAGGATCCCAAGTGGTCGGCCTGGTCCATCGACGCCTTGGGCGAGGCGGCCGAGGCCGGACCGCTGTGGATCAACCCGATCATCTACGCCGAGACCTCGGTCCGGTTCTCCCGCATCGAGGACCTCGAGGCGGCGCTCCCGCCCGAGGACTACCGCCGCGCACCGTTGCCTTGGGAGGCAGCCTTCCTGGCGGGCAAGGCCTTCCTCGACTACCGCCGGAGCGGGGGCACGAGGACATCGACGCTGCCCGACTTCTTCATTGGCGCCCACGCCGCCGTTGCCGAACTGCACCTTCTCTCGCGTGATGCGAGCCGCTACCGGACCTACTTCCCGACGGTTCAACTCTTGACCCCGGACCATTGACCACGGCGGTCGGGATCGACGTCCCGAACGCGTGCCGGCCCCCGGTCCGGGCGCAGGGAGCGCACCCGAGCCGGGGGCCGGGTCGGGGAGACCCGAGGACGGTCAGGTCACCTCGATCTCGCCCAGCATCCCCTCGGTGAAGTGTGGCGGACCGTCCTCGCCGCCGCCGACGGGCAGGAAGCAGACGGTGAAGTACGTGCCGGGCGTGAGCTCGGCGGCGAGGTAGCCCGTCGTGGTGGGTTCGGCGAACGCCACCCCGGTGAAGGCCAGTGCGTCACCGACCTCCTCCTCACCCAGCGCCAGGAGCTCTTCGATGCCCCTGGTCTCGCCGTCGGCCCGCCGGAAGAGGATCAGCTCGTGGGGCTCGTCGGCGTCGTTGGTCAGGGCGAAGCTGGTCGTGCCCGTCGGAAGGGTGGCGGGCAGGTCGACGAAGGTGTAGTTGACGGCGCCCACGTCGACGGCCTCGTAGCCGCACCCGGTGTGGACCGCGGCCCCCATCTCGCCGTAGAGGCCGAAGACCTGATCCTCGTCGATCGGACCGCCGTCGATCGCGCCCTGCACCGCGGTCTGCAGCTCACCCGCCGGGCCGGCCAGCTCGTCCGCGTCGGCGGCCACGACCGCGTCGACCGCGGGCAGCAGCTCACCCTCCAGGTACTCGGTCGTCGGCGGCCCCTCGGGGCCGTTGGTCAGGGCCGTGCCGACACCCTGGACGGCGTCGCAGGCCTCGGTGCCGAGACCGGCCTCGGTCGTGGTCGTGGTGTCGCCCGCTGCTTCGGAGCTCGCTTCGTCCTCCCCGTCGTCGTCACTGCAGGCGACGACGCCCAGTACCAGGACGGTGGTCAGCGCGGCCGCCGTGATCTTGGAACGCATCATCTCTCCTCGTCGGTTGTCCTTCCTCGGGACGAGTGGACAGCGGACGGGCGTCGCTGCCCAGGGTGCGGACCGCGGGACGGGTGGGGTGCTGGCACCACCCAGGGGCGGAAGGTCCTCCCCCTTGCGGTCGGCGCCGATCCGCGACTCAATGGCACCCGATGGACGGGGACCGCATCACGGTGTTCCTCGCCGACGACAACACCCTGGTGCGGGAGGGGGTCAAGGCCCTCCTCTCGATCGAGAAGGACATCGAGGTGGTCGGGACGGCGGAGGACTACGACGGGCTGGTGGAGGGCGCCACCGCGGCTCACCCGCAGGTCGTCGTCTCCGACATCCGGATGCCGCCCAACTTCCAGGACGAGGGCATCGTCGGCGCCAAGGAGGTGCGCAAGCGCCACCCCGGCACCGGCATCGTGATCCTGTCCCAGTACGACGACCCCGACTACGCCATCGCCCTGCTCGAGGAGGGGGCGGCGGGCTACGCCTATCTGCTCAAGGACCGGGTCAGCGACGGCGACCGGCTGGCCCGGGCCGTGCGCGAGGTGGCCACCGGGGGCTCGATGCTCGACCCCGAGATCGTGCAGGCCCTGGTCAACCCGGTCCGGGTCGAGGGCGAGCTGACCGAGGACGAGGACGACCTGCTCACCCAGGTCGCCCAGGGGCGGCCCATCAAGGCGATCGCCGCCAGCCAGGGCCGGAGCCCGGCGTCGGTGAACGACGCCGTCGAGGCCGTGCTCCTGAAGCTGGCCCAGGGGGCCAGCGCCGGGCGGGAGGGGGCCTTGAAGCGCCTCCGCCTGCTGCAGTCCGCGATCGTCGACCGCGAGGAGCAGGGCGAGACGCTCAGCCGGTTCCTCCCCGGTGGCCTGGCCGAGAAGCTGCGCACCGACAGCGGGGCCGTCGACCGCACGGAGCGCCTGACCGTCACCGTGCTGATGTCCGACGTCCGGGGCTACTCGACCATCGCCGAGCACGCCGATCCCACCACGCTGGCCGGCCAGCTCCGCACCCACCGCCGGGAGATGAACAACGCCATCCTCGGCGAGGAGGGCACGGTGATGCAGTACGTGGGCGACGCCGTCATGGCCGTCTTCGGGGCACCGTTCCCCCAGGAGGACCACGCCGACCGGGCCCTGCGGGCGGCGCGGGCCATGCACGAGCGCCAGGACGTGGTCAACGTCACGTGGGCCGACGAGGGCCTGGCCGCCTTCGGCCTCGGCATCGGCCTGTCCTCGGGCGACGTGGCCGCCGCCCTGCTCGGCAGTGACGAGCGCCTCGAGTACACGGTCGTGGGCGACACGGTGAACCTGGCCCAGCGCCTGGAGAGCATCGCCCGCCCGGCGGGGACCACCGTGCTCAGCGAGGCCACCGTGGAGGGTCTGACGGACCCGCCCGAGCTCGAGCAACTCCCGCCGCAGGCCGTCAAGGGCCGCGAGTCCGAAGTGACGGCCTACCGACTGGGCCCGCAGGAGGCAGCAGACTGATGTCCACAGGAGGAAACACCATGACTGAAGACGACGGCGCTCTCGGAGCGATCGATCCGGCGGACGAGCCCGGCGTGCACCCCGGGGCCACCGTCCTGGACGTTCGCGGCGTGCGCAAGACGTTCGAGGCCGAGCTGGCCCCCGTCCGGGCGCTGCGGGGTGTCGACCTCGAGGTCATCGCCGGCGAGTTCGTGGCCATCATGGGCCCCTCGGGCTGCGGTAAGTCGACGCTCCTCAACCTCGTCGCCGGCCTCGACATCGCCGACGAAGGCACGATCCACATCGCCGACGAGGAGATCACCGGCCAGGACGAGGACTGGCTGGCCCGCATGCGGCGCCGCCACATCGGGATCGTCTTCCAGTTCTTCAACCTGCTGGAGGGCATGACCGCCCTCGAGAACGTGGTCCTGCCCGCCATGATCGCCGGCACCAAGCGCAAGGCGGCCGAGACCCGGGCCCGGGACCTGCTCGACCTCCTCGGTCTCGGCGACAAGTCCGGCGAGACCCCGGCCGTTCTCTCCGGCGGGCAGCGCCAACGGCTGGCCATCGCCCGGGCCCTGGCCAACGAGCCGACCCTCGTGCTGGCCGACGAGCCCACCGGGGCCCTGGACAGCGACGGGGGCCAGGAGGTCCTGGAGCTCTTCCGCCGCCTCCACGCCGACGGCCAGACCATCCTGATGGTCACCCACAGCGACGAGGTGGCCGAGGGCGCCGACCGCATCGTCGGCATGCGGGACGGCAAGGTCGACGAGGAGTCCTCCACCGCCGCCCCCGTCCCCGCGGGCTGAGCCTCCGTACCGACGGCCGAGGCCGGCCACCGAACCCGTGCGGGCCGTGCTGCTCGTCGCCAAGGGCGAAGCCCGGCGTCGGGGATTGGCCCTCCTGGGCCTGACCCTCATCGTCGGCCTCGTGGGCACCGCCGTCTTCTCCTCGGTGGCCGGGGCGCGGCGCACGGCCAGCGCCTCCGACCGGTTACGGGAGGCGACGTCGGCGCGGGACGGGGGGGCGTTCGCCTTCACCCTGGGCGATCCCGTCGCCTCGGCGCTGACGGCCGAGGTGTCGGCCCTCGACGGCGTCACCGAGGTGGGCGCGGCGGGGATCTATCCGACCGACGCCCTCTTCGACATCGACGTGAGCCTGCTGGTGCCGTATGACGACGCGGCCTTCCGGACGATCGACCGCCCGTTCCTGCTCGCCGGGCGCCTGCCGGACCCCGAGGCCGCCGACGAGGTCGTCGTCAGTGAGCAGGCCGCCGACCGCCTCGACCTCCACACCGGTGACCGCTTCCAGGCGGGGACGTTCAGTCCCGCCGACTGCCAGGGACTGCTGAACGACGACTTCCTGGGGTTCAACGGCCCGGCGGTGGACCTACGGGTGGTCGGTGAGGTCCGGCGGCTCGAGGAGCTCCAGGGCAGTGACATCGAGTCCGGCCCGACCCTTCTCGGCGGTCCCGGCCTCGCCCCCACCCTCGAGGGGGCCTGCGCCGTGGGGGTGATGGTCGCTGCCCACTACGACGAGGGGGCGGGCCCGTCGGACGAGGCCATGACGGCCGCCGCCCGCCGAGCGGCTCCGGGCGCCCAGCAGGTCGCGGGCGGCTCGATCGGGACCGAGTTCTTCGACAGCGTGCGCTCGGCGGTCGACATCGCGGTGATCGCCCTCGTCGCGTTCGCCTTGGTCGCCGGTGTCGCCGGCCTGTTCGCGGTCATCCAGGCCGTGCTCCGTCAGGTGGAGGGCGCGGGTGGGGTCGGCTCGGTCCTCAGTGCCATCGGCCTGACGCGGGCCCAACGGGCGCTGGCGGTCACCCTGCCCCTGGCCGCCGCGGGAGTCGTCGGAGCCCTTCTGGGCGTGGCCGGCGCGGTGGCCGTGTCCTCGCGCTTTCCGCTCGGCGTGGCGCGAGAGGCCGAGCCGACCCCTGGCCTCCGAGTTGATGCCGTGGCCCTGGGCATCGGGGCGTTGGTCCTCGTCCTGCTGGTCGTCCTCACCGGGCACCTCGCCGCCCGCAGGGCCGCGGGTCGGGTCGAGGCGCCAGAGCGGGCCTCGGTGACCGCGGGCCTGGCGGCGAGAGCGGGCGGCGCGCCGGCCTTCGTCGTCGGCCTCGCGCTGGCCGACGAGCGCGGTCGGGGTCGGGCCACCATGCGTACCGCCGTGCTCGGCATCGGTGTGGCGGTGGCGGGGGTGTGCGCCGTCGCGGTCTTGGCGTCCTCGCTGACCGCGGTGGTCGACCGCCCAGCGCGCTTCGGGTGGGTGTGGTCCGCCAAGCCCGACCTCGACAGTGACGACCCCGAGGCGACCCTGGAGGCGTTGACGGCCGAGGAGGACCTGACGGCCGTCGGCGTGCTCCAGCAGGGCAGTGTCGTGCTGGACGGATCCAGCATCGACGGCTTCTCCATCGACGTGGCGAAGGGATCCATGGGCTTCGTAGTGGTCGACGGCCGGGCCCCGACCGGCACCGGTGAAGTGGCCCTCGGGGCCCGGGCACTGGAGGGTGTGACGGTCGGGGACACGGTCGAGACCAGGACCAGCGACGGCGATCCGCGGGCGCTGGTCGTCGTCGGCCGGGCCGCGATGCCGCAGTTCGACAGCACCGGCTCGACCAGTGCCTGGCTGACCAGCGAGGGGATGACGGACCTGGCCCCCGACGCCGAGCGCTCGCTGGTGCTGACCTACGCCCCGGGGGCCGACCAGACGGCCCTCGAGGCCCGGCTCGAGGAGCAGTACGGGATCTCGTACCCGGCCTATGCCCGTCCCAACCCGCCGGGACGCCTGGTCCACCTCGACGAACTGCGTGGGCTCTTCGTCACCCTGGCCGCGTTCTTCGCCCTGCTCGGCCTGGTCGGCCTCGTCCATGCCTTGGCGGTGGCCAGCCGGCGTCACCGCAGCGGGTTCGCCACGCTCCGCTCGCTGGGCTTCCAGCGCCGCCAGGTCCGCCGGGCCGTGGTCACGTGCTCCACGGCGATCGTCATGGTCGGGACGCTCATCGGGGTCCCGCTCGGGATCGTCGCCGGTCGCCTCACCTGGCGCGTCGAGGTCGATGACCTCGGCATCGTCGACGCGCCGACCGTCCCCCTCGTCGCGCTGGTGGCCGTGGCCGTCGCCGCCGTCGCCGTGGCCGTGGCCGTCGGCCTCGTTCCCGCCTGGCGGGCGGGCCGTCGCCCACCCGCGGCCGTCCTGAGGGCCGAGTGATGGCGTCGCTCTTTGCGCTCCTGCGGGCCACCCGACGGTCCGGCGCCCGCGGGCTCGTGGGGCTGGCCCTCATCATCGGGCTGGCCGGTGGGGCGGTCCTGACGGGTGTGGCGGCATACCGGCGGACCGACTCGGCGTTCAACCGGCTGATCGACGACACCGAGGCGTGGGACGTGCTGGTCAACCCCGATCTCTTCGACAGCCGGCTGCGCCTGGAGGACGTCGCCGCGCTCCCGATGGTGGAGAGCGTCGCTCGGGTCGATGGCATTGCCCTGACCCCGCGGACGATCGACACCATCGAGGACCTCGACAGCGGCGCCGCCGTCTTCGCCAGTGACGGGCAATGGGGCTACGAGTTCGGGCGCCCGCTCGTCCGCGCCGGACGCCTTCCCGATGTCGACGCGCCGGACGAGGCGTTCGTGTCGTCCGTGGCGGCCCAGGTGCTGGGCCTCGAGGTGGGCGACGAGATCCCCAGCCGGCTGCTCGACTTCGACGACTTCGGCGCGCTCGAGGCCGCGGGGAGCCTGCAGGCCGGGGTCGACTACTACAACGACCCGTCGACCGGGGTGCTCCTCGACCTCGACGTGGTCGGCATCGGCGACCCGTTCGACGAGATCGTGGTCGACGAAGGCTTCGCCGACGGCAGTGTCATGCTCAGCCCGGCCTTCCTCGACGCCTACGACCCGGCGATCCCCTTCTGGGGTGGCCTTGTTCGCCTTCGGCCAGGAGCCGATGAGGACCAGTTCGAAGCCGCTGTCGAGGCCCTCGTGCCCGAGGAATCCATCGCGTTCCAGTCCCGCAGCGGGATAGAGAACCAAGCCGAGCGGGCCGTGGCCCCGCAGGTCGCCGCCCTCGGGATCTTCTCGGCCCTCGCCGCGATCGTGGCCCTGGTCATCGTGGGCCAGGCCATATCCCGTCGCCTCCAGGCCGACGCCGTGGCCCTGGCGCCGATGGCGGCGCTGGGTGTGACCCGGCCACAGCGAGCGGCGCTGGGGATCACCCGCATCGCCCTGGCCGCGGTCGTCGGGGCCGGGCTCGCCGTCGCCGTCGCCGTCGCTCGCGTCGCCGCTGGCGCCGGTCGGCGTGGCCCGGGACGCCGAGCCCGATCCTGGCCTGCGGGTGGACCTGCCGGTACTGATCCTGGGCGGCCTGGCCGTGGCCCTCGTGTTCGTCGCGGTGGCCGTCCGGCCCGCGATCGTGGCCGCCCGGCGACGGGAGCTGCGGCCGAGCCCGTCCGCGCCGGGGGCGTGGGCCGCGGCGTCCGGCCTCGCGCCGGCGACGGTGGCGGGCGTCCGGTTCGCCCTCGACCGGGGCGGGGCCGGCGTCCCGGCCCGGGCGACACTGGCCGGCGCGGCCACCAGCATCGCCCTCATCGCGGCCACGCTGGCCTTCTCCGCCAGCCTCAACCACCTCGTGGACACCCCCACCAACTACGGGACGCCCTGGACGGCGGTGGTGGCCCTGGAGGGCGCGGAGGACGCGACAGCGGAGGCCTACCTGCCGGTCACCGAGGGCCTGCTCGCGGCCGAGGAGGTCGACGCGTTCGGTCTGCTCTATCCCGGCCAGCTCCGCCTGGAGGGTCGGTCCTCGCCCGCGATGTCGATCGAGCCCTCCGCCCGGCCGATCGTGCCGACGGTCCTCGACGGCCGTCCCCCTGTCGGGCCCACCGAGGTGGCGGTCGGCGTGCGGACCCTGGACCAGCTCGGTGTCGACGTCGGTGACCGGGTGACCGCCCGGCGCGGCGAGGACTCGGCCGAGCTCACCGTGGTGGGCACCGTGGTGCTCCCGGCCATCGGCTCCTACAGCGGGGCCGACAAGACCACGCTGGGCGAGGGGGTCCTGGCCCCGTACGAGGTGCTGACGACCTGGGGGCCGTCCTTCGACCCGTACGGCGTCGTGGTGGAGGCCGCCGACCGGAGCACCGTCGAGGCGGTCGTGGCCGACATCGACGTGGCCGAGCCGGCCTACCTCACGGTGGCGGCGCCGTCGGTGCCGTCGGACGTCCAGAGCCTCGAGCGGGTCCGGGCGACGCCGCTGTGGCTGACCGCCCTGTTGGCGGCCCTCATCGCCCTCACGGTCGTTCACGCCCTCGTGGCGGCCGTGCGCTCCCGCCGCCGCGAGATGGCGGTGCTCCGCACCCTGGGTTTCACGCGCCGCCAGGTGCTGTCCTCCGTGGCCGTCCAGGCCGGTCTGATCGCCCTCGTGGGCCTGGTCATCGGCGTCCCGATCGGCCTCGTGGCGGGGCGCGTGGCCTGGACGGTCCTCGCCGAGCGGCTCGGGGCGGTGGTCGAACTGGTCACCCCGGTCCTGGCCTTCGGCCTCCTGGCCGCAGCCGTCGTGACCCTCGCCCTCGTGGTCGGGCTGGTCCCCGGCCTCCGCGCCGCCCGGACCCACCCCGCCGCCACCCTTCGCACCGAGTAGACGGAGAACACGATGTCCACCACCTTCACGCCCGTGGCCACCACGGATCGAGCGACACCCGCGACCGGGCCGGGGCGCAGCCTCCAGTTGCCCGCGCTCGGGCTCGGGGTCGGTGGGGTGGTGCTCGGCGCCCTGGGGGCGGCCGACCACGGCGGCGTCGCCTACTGGGTGAGCGCGGCAGTGATCCTGGCCTGGGCCCTCGGCACGGTCGTCGTCGCCCGCCGCCTGCCCCAGCGTCCCCTGGCCCTGCTCATGGGGCTGTTCACCCTGGTGCTCGGGGCGGCCCTCTACACGTCGGCGTCCGTGCGGTCGGGTGACGACCAGTTCGAGCTGGCCCGGTCGGTGCTGACCGCGCTGATCCCGGCGGTGGCGATGCACCTGGCGCTGGCCGTGCCCGACGGATCTCTTCGCTCGCGTGGGTCCCGCCTCACCGTCGGCCTCGGCTACCTCGCCGGTGTGGCCCTCGGCATCGCCATCGGCCCCGAGTCGGCCGATCTGCCGATGCTGCCCTACGTGGTCGCGGCGCTCGTCGCCGGAGCCATCGGCCTGGTCGGGTACCTGAATCGGTGCCGGAGGGCGTCGGCGGCGGACCGGGCCCGCCTGCAGTGGATCGGCTGGGGTGTCGTGTTGGCCGCGTCCTTCGGGGGCCTGGTCGTGCTCCTCGATGCGCTGTTGGACTGGCCGGACCGGCCGGGGATGGTGACGATCGCGGCCAGCGTGGTCGTTCCCGGCGCGTTCGCCGCGTCGACCGTGCCAAGGCTCCTGACGGTCATCGACCGGGTCCTGGTCCGGACCGTCGTCGTGGTGGGGCTCCTGGCCCTGGTCGAGGCAGTCTACCTCTTCGTGGTCGTCGGTCTCGGCCGCGTACCGGAGGCCGAGGAACGCTCGGTGCTGGTCCTGTCGATGCTCGCCGCCGGCCTGTGTGCCGTGCTGGCGTTCCCCGCCCGCCACCGGCTCGAGGAGGTCGCCAACCAGCGCGTCTACGGCGAGCGCCACCGCCCCGACGACGCCATCAAGACCTTCGCCGGGCGCATGTCCCGCGCCGTCCCCATGGACGAGCTCCTCCTGCAGCTCGCCGAGTCGCTGAAGAAGAGCCTGGCGCTGACGGCGTCGGAGGTGTGGACCGGGTCCGCGGGCACCCTCGACCGGGCCGTCTCGGTGCCGGACCGGGGCGCGGCCCACCTGAGCCTGCAGGGTGAGGAGCTCGGGGTGGCCACCCGGGCCCACGTGCAGGGCAACGCCTGGTTGCAGATCTGGATGCCGGGGTTGCTGGCGGGGCGTGACGATCGACAGGTCCGGGCCGCCGTGGTGGCCCACCTCGGGGAGCTGCTCGGCCTGATCGTGGTCGAGCGCCGCAGCGACGACCCGCCGTTCACCGACGAGGACGACCGGGTCCTCGCCGAGCTGGCCCGCCAGGTGGGCCTGGCCCTGCACAACGTCCGCCTCGACTCGGCCCTCCAGGCGTCGCTCGAGCAGCTCGAGGAGCGCAACCAGGAGCTGGCCGCCTCCCGCCTCCGCATCGTCACCGCGGCCGACGAGTCCCGGCGCCAGATCGAACGCAACCTCCACGACGGGGCCCAGCAGCACCTGGTCGCCCTCGCGGTGAAGGTCGGTCTGGTGAAGCAGCTCATCGACGCCGACCGGGCGACGGCCGACGAGATGCTCGACCAGCTCCGGGGCGACGTGCAGGACACCCTGGAGGAGCTGCGGGAGCTGGCCCACGGGATCTACCCGCCGCTGCTGAGGGACCGCGGCCTCGAGGCGGCGCTCAAGGCGGCGGCCAACCGGTCGACGCTCCCCGTCGAGTTGCTCGTGGCCGAGGACGTCCGGCGCCATCCGGCGGAGACCGAGGCCGCCATCTACTTCTGCTGCCTGGAGGCGATGCAGAACGCCGGCAAGCACGCCGGGGAGGACGCCCGCCTGACGGTGACGATCACCGAGGCGGACGGCGAACTGCGCTTCGAGGTGGCCGACGACGGCCCGGGCTTCGACGCCGCGGGGGCGGCCATGGGCCACGGCTTCGTGAACATGCGGGACCGGTTGGGGGCCATCGGGGGGATCCTCGAGGTGGACAGCGCGCCGGGCGAGGGTTCCCGCATTCGGGGCCACATCCCGGTCGACCCGCCGGAGGACGAGGCGGCCGACGAGCCGAAGGCCGCGGCCGAGCCGGACGCGGTCGACGCCCCGGCATCCTGACCTGGTGGCCACCACGGAGTACGACGCCGTCGTCGTCGGTTCGGGCCCCAACGGCCTCGTCGCCGCGGCCACCCTGGCGGGGGAGGGGCTGTCTGTCCTGGTCCTCGAGGCCGAGGAGACCCTCGGCGGCGGCGCCCGTTCCGCCGAGCTGACCCTGCCCGGGTTCGTCCACGACACCTGCTCGACGGTGTGGTCGCTGGGTCTGGCCTCGAAGGCGATGCGGAACCTGCCCCTGGAGGCCCACGGCGTCGAGTGGGTCCACCCTGAGCTACCGGTGGCCAACCCCCTCGACGGCGGCCGGTCGGCGCTGCTGCACCGCTCGGTCGACATGACCGCGGAGGGCCTCGGCGCGGACGCCAACGCCTACCGCCGGCTGATGGGCCCGCTGGTCGGTTCCGGGTTCAGCCTGGTCGACGGGCTGCTCTCACCGTTCCAGTTGCCCCGCCACCCGGTGAAGTTGGCTCGCTACGGCATCTCGGGCGTCCGCTCGGCGCGGGGCCTGGGCCGGGGTCGGTTCGACACCGAGGAAGCCGCCGCCCTTCTGGGCGGCCTGGCCGCGCACTCGATCCTGTCCCTCCGGGCGCCGATCACCGCGGGCTACGGCCTGATGCTCGGCGTGGCCGCCCACCTGGTGGGCTACCCGTTCGCCAAGGGCGGCTCCCAGCAGGTGACCGAGGCGCTCCTGTCGATCATCCGGTCCCACGGGGGCGAGGTCCGGGCCGGCACCCGGGTGAACGACCTGGCCAAGGTGCCTTCGGCCCGGGCGGTGCTCCTCGACGTGTCAGCTCGCCACGCGGCCCAGATCGGCGGGGACCGGTTCCCGTCCCGGTACCGCAAGGCCCTCACGAGGTTCCGCTACGGGGCCGGGGTGCACAAGGTGGACTGGGCCCTCGACGGCCCCGTGCCCTGGGCCGATCCCGAGGTGGCCCGCGCGGGCACGGTGCACGTCGGCGGCACGCTCGAGGAGACCGTCGCCGCCGAGGGGGAGGTGGCGGCGGGCCGCCACCCCGACCGGCCCTGGGTGCTGGCCTGCCAGGCCAGCGGGTTCGACCCGACCCGCGCCCCGGACGGCCAGCACGCCTTCTGGGCCTACTGCCACGTACCCAACGGCTCGACCGTCGACATGACCGACCGGATCGAGGCCCAGATCGAGCGCTTCGCCCCCGGGTTCCGGGACCGGATCCTCTCCCGCCACGTCATGGGCACCCGCGAGGTCGAGGGCCGCAACGCCAACTTCGTCGGGGGTGACATCAACGCCGGGGCGGCCGATCTGGCCCAGTTCATCCGCCGCCCCACCCTCGGCCTGGACCCTTGGCGCACCCCCGCCAAGGGCGTCTACCTGTGCTCGTCGTCCACCCCGCCCGGCGGCGGCGTCCACGGCATGTGCGGCTGGCACGCGGCCCAGAGCGCCCTCAAGCACGAGTTCTGACCGTTCTGGAGGCGCCCCTGCGCGCTCCGCCGCGCACCGCAGCCTCCAGAACGCGTCAGTCGGTGTGGTCGGCCCAGGTCTCGCGGAGGATGGCGGGGCCGAAGTCCTCCTTGTGGACGTAGCGGGCGGCCCCGCAGGTGGCGGCGTCGCTGGGGAGGTCGTCGGCCCGGTAGGTCGACAGCATCATCACCACGATGTCCGGGGCGGCGGCCACGATCTGGCGGGTCGCCTCGATGCCGCTGATTCCCGGCAGGTTGATGTCCATGAGCACGAGGGCGGGGTGGAGGTCGGCGGCCATGGCCACCGCCTCCTCGCCCGAGGCGGCCTCGCCCGCCACGACGAAGCCGGTCACCAGGTCGACCACGGTCCGAGCGACGGCGCGGAATGGCGCCTGGTCGTCGACGATGAGCACGCTCACGTCACCCGGTGTCGAGATGTCAGCCGTCTCGCCGTCCCTTCGCTCGTCGGTGAGGACCACGGCACCCATCATCCAACGGCCCGCCGTTCCCTCCCAGGGTGGGCGCCCCCGTGGTCATGGGGGGGCTATCCCCCCTCGTCCTTCTCGGCCAGGTAGAGCAGCACGGCCTTCACCCGACGGTGGATGTCGGGCTCCTCGCTGAGGCCGAGCTTGGCGAAGAGGGAGTTGATGTGCTTCTCGACGGCCCGGTCAGAGAGGCCGAGGGCGGCGGCCACGGCCGCGTTGTTGCGGCCCTGGGCGATCTCGGCCAGCACCTCGTGCTCGCGGGGGGTCAGGTGCTCGAGGGGGGAGCGGCGGGAGCGGGACCGGGCGGTGACCAGGCCCTCGACCACCTTCGGGTCGACCACCGATCCGCCGCGGGCGACGTCCCGCACGGCGCCGAGGAGCTGATCGGGGTCCGACACCCGCTCCTTGAGCAGATAGGCCCGACCCTCCGAGCCGCTCTCGAGCAGGGCCAGCGCGTACTCCGGCTCGGCGTACTGGGAGAGGACCACGACCCCGAGGCCCGGATGGGTCTGCCGCAGCTCGGACGCGGCCCGGATGCCCTCGTCGGTGCCGGTGGGCGGCATGCGGATGTCGGTGAGGACGACGTCGGCGTCGGTGTCCTCCACCGCGGCCATGAGCTCGTCGTAGTCGGCGCAGAGGGCCACGACCTCGACGTCGTCCTGCTCGTTCAGGAGCTTGGCCACCCCCTCCCGCACGAGGAGCGAGTCCTCGGCGATGATCAGACGGAGAGCCACGACCGCCGAGTGTAGGTCTGGTCCGAATACGGCCGGGTGCTCCGGTCGGCCGTCGTTACCCTCCCGAGGTGGCCGGTACCCGTCCCCTGATCAGCACGTCGCAGGGGACGAACCGGCAGGCGTTCGGGCCCACGGAATGGGGCCTGCTGGCCTTCGTCGCCGGCGTGTGGGGCTCGTCCTTCTTCCTCATCGCCATCGGACTCGACGCCTTCGCTCCCGGCGTCGTCACCTTCCTGCGCATCCTCTTCGGGATGCTCGGCCTCGCGGCCGTCCCCGCAGCGCGTGTACCCATCGATCGGGAGGACTGGCCCCGGGTGGCCCTCGTCGGCCTGACCTGGATGGCCCTGCCGCTGTCGTTGTTCCCCATCGCCCAGCGCTACGTCGACTCGTCGGTCGCGGGGATGATCAACGGGTCGGTGCCGCTGTTCACCGCACTGATCGCCGCGGTCCTCCTGCAGATCCTCCCGGCTCGGCGCACCGCAACGGGCCTGCTCGTCGGGTTCGGCGGTGTGGTCGCCATCAGTCTTCCGAGCCTGCGGGGCGCCGACGCCTCCCCCCTGGGCGTGGGCCTCCTGCTGATCGCCGTCGTCCTCTACGGCCTGTCGGCCAACCTGGCGGTCCCCCTCCAGCAGAAGTACGGCGGCCTGCCGGTGATGTGGCGGGTGCAGCTGTGCGCCCTGGCCATGACCCTGCCCTACGGCCTTGCCAGCGTCCCGTCCTCGGGCTTCGCCTGGAGCTCCCTGGCCGCTGTGGTCGTCCTTGGCTTCCTGGGCACGGGGTGGGCCTTCGTGGCCATGACCAACCTCATGGGCCGAGCCGGAGCGCCCCGCGGCTCGGTCGCCATCTACCTCACCCCGGTCGTGGCCATCACCCTCGGCGTGGCCTTCCGCGACGAGACGGTGGCCGTCCTGGCCCTCGCAGGCATGGTGCTGGTGCTCGTGGGGGCCTGGCTGACCAGTCGCCCCGAATGACCCGAGTCGACCGACCCAGAACGAGCCCGCGCCAGGCCCGCGACCTCGGAGGCCGACATGAAGTCGCCGGGCGAGCCACAGGCAACCGTCCTCCGCCGTCGTCGTAGCCGAGCGCTCCATCGGGGGTCACTACAGTCCGGCCCCATGATCACGGGGCGCAATCTGTGGGAGCTCATCGAGGCCCGGGCGGCCGAGTCCGGTGACGCCGAGATGGCGATCGACGAGGACGGCCGGCAACTGAGCTTCGTCGGCTACCGGGACTGGTGCGAGCGGGCCGCGGCCGGGTTCCAGGACCTGGGGCTGAGCGCAGGCGATGTCGTCTCCTGGCAGTTGCCGACCTGGTTTGAGTCCATGGTCCTCGTCGGGGCCCTCGCCCGCCTCGGGGTGACCCAGAACCCGATCATCCCCATCTACCGCGAGCGGGAGGTCGGCTTCGTCACCCAGCAGGCCGGGACCAAGCTGCTGGTCGTGCCGTCGGTGTTCCGGGGCTTCGACCACGAGGCCATGGCCCGCACCGTGGCCGAGGGCGTGGACGGTCTCGAGGTCCTGGTCTGTGACAAGACCCTCCCGGAGGGCGACCCCTCGACCCTGCCCCCGCCGCCCGCGGCCCCCGACGACCCGGCCGACCTCGAGGTCCGCTGGCTCTTCTACACCTCCGGCACCACGGCGGACCCGAAGGGGGCGAAGCACACCGATCTGTCGATCGCCGCCATCGCCGAGGGGATGGGGGATCGCTACCGGGCGACACCGGAGGACCGGGGCGCCATGGTCTTCCCCTTCACCCACATCGGCGGCATCACCTGGCTGTTCACCAGCCTCCAGTTCGGGTGCGTGAACCTGTTCGTGGAGACCTTCGACCCGGCCACGACCGTCCCCTACCTGGCCGAGAACGGCGTGACCATGGCGGGGGCGGGCACGCCGTTCCACATGGTGTACCTGGCGGCCCAGCGGGCGGCCGGACCCGAGCCCATCTTCCCGAACGTGCGCCTCTTCCCGGGCGGGGGCGCGGCGAAGCCGCCGACCCTGCACTACGAGATGAAGGAAGAGATGGGCGGCGTGGGCATCTGCTCGGGCTACGGCCTCACCGAGGCGCCCATCCTGGTGCTGGTCGACGTGGAGGACCCCGACGACCGCAAGGCCGAGACCGAGGGCAAGCCGATGCCCGGCGTCGAGCTCAAGCTGGTGACCCTGGACGGCACCGTCGCCGGCCCCGGCGAGGAGGGCGAGATCCGGGCCAAGGCGCCACAGATGATGCGGGGCTACCTCGACGCCTCCCTGGATGCCGACGCCTTCGACGAGGACGGCTGGTTCCGCACCGGTGACCTCGGCCAGCAGGACGCCGACGGCTACCTCATCATCACGGGGCGGCTGAAGGACATCATCATCCGGAACATGGAGAACATCTCGGCCAAGGAGGTCGAGGACCTCCTCTTCGAGCACCCGCAGGTGGGCGACGTCGCCGTCATCGGCCTGCCCGACGAGCGCACCGGTGAGCGGGTCGTCGCCATCGTCGTCACCGCCGAGGGCCAGGACCCCCTCACCTTCGACCAGATGAAGGAGCACCTGCTGGCCAAGGGCCTCCGCAAGCCGGCCCTCCCCGAGCAGCTCGAGTTCATGGACGTGCTCCCCCGGAATCCCACCGGCAAAGTCGTCAAGTACGAGCTCCGCGACCAGTACGGCGACTGATCGCCCGTTCTGGCCGTTGATTTCACGGTCAGAGCCGTTAAATCAAGGGCCAGAAGGCGGGCTTAGGCTCGGGTGGATGGCTGAGCGCAACGTGGGGGACCTGCTGGCGGCGGGGCTGCGGGCGCTGGGGGTGACCAGGGTGATCGGGTCGCCGGCGCCGGTGGCCCTGCCCGGGCTGGCCACGGTGCCGGTGGGCGATGGGGCGCTGGCCGACCTGCTGGCCGATGTCGACGGGCGGCTGGGGCGCATGGGGGCGTCGTGGCACGACGGGGTGCTGCGGGTCAGCTCCCGGCCCGGGGGCGAGGTCACGCCCATCCCGGTCGACACGCCGGAGGCGCTGGCCGACGCGCTGGCGACGACCGTGGGCCAGGAGATCCCCGACGCCTTCGCCGTCGGCGTCGACCTGGACCTCGCGGCTCCGGTCGCCGATGGCGTGGAGCCGAAGGCGGCCCAGGTCCGCATCGAGGGCATCCGCCTGTCGCCCGGCCTCGGTCCCGACGTCGGTGTCCTGGTGGGACCCGGGGTCCTGCGCACCCTCGACGGCGAGGGTGTGGTCGGTCATCTCCAGCGGTTCGCGGCCCAGACGGGCTGGGCGGTGGTCAACACCTGGGGGGCCAAGGGTGTGTTCGCCTGGGACAGCCCGTTCCACGCCGGCACCGCCGGCCTGCAGGCCCGGGACTTCGAGCTGGCGGGGCTGACCGACAAGCTGGCCGTGGTCTGCGTCGGGGTCGACCCCGACGAGATCCCGCCCGGTGGCCTCGGGGACGCCCAGCGCCTGGACCTGCACCCTGTCCACCTGGCCTTCGCCGCCGAGGGCTGGCCCGAGCCCGAGGGTGACCCACCCCGGCCGCGCCTCTACACCGATCTGGCGGCCGTGGTCGGCCCCGCCTACGAGTCCACCGGCGTGCCCCTGCACCCCGCCCGGGCCACGCGGGACCTCGGCGGCCTGCGCCCGCCCGGCGGCGTGGTCGTCGCCGACCCCGGCCCCGCCGGCTTCTGGGTGGCGCGGGCCTTCCCGACCACCGAGCCCGGCTCGGTGCTCGTCCCCGCCACGGACGCTCCGGGCACCGCGGCGGCCGCCGCTCTGCTGGGCGGGCTCGACGGCTCCCGCCTGGCCCTGGGCGTGACCACCTGGCCCCTCGACCCCGTCACCGAGCGCGTGCTCGACCTGGCCCGCTCCCTGGAGGTCGCCCTGACCCTCGAGGCGTGGGGCGCCGAGGGCGAGGCGGCCTCGCCGGAGGACCGCATCGCCGCCACCGCCGCGGCCCTGGCCCGCACCGGCGTCGACATGATCCCCGTCCCCGTCGACTTGACCGTCACCGACGACCTCGTCGCCGTCGCCGGCCCCATCACCGCCTGGACCTGACCTCCCTCGGGCCGGGGTACCGACACCGAGGCAGGGATGGGGGCGTGGGGATGGGCCGCCGATCGTCGGCGGCGTGTGGGCGCTGCGTGACCACTTCTGCTTCTGGCCCGCCTGATTCTCCGGTCATGACCGGCAGATGGGGCGCCAGAAGTGGAGGGGGACCCGGATCGGCCCCGAATGGCCACGGAGGGTGAGAATCCAGGGCTAATGCGCCCCCGAACCGGCCACAGCCCGACCCCACGCGCCGTTCTTGCCTCGGTGTCGGTCCTTCTCGCCCGACGAAATGGCGGCAGTAGGGTCCCCGGCCATGACGCGGTCGTTCGCCTTCGCCGACCTGTGGGAGCTGGTGGCCGAGCAGGTGCCGGAGCGGGAGGCGGTCGTGTGCGGGGAGCGGCGCCTCTCCTACGCCGGCCTCGACGAGCGGGCCAACCGGCTGGCGGACCACCTCGCCGGCCACGGCGTCGGCGTGGGCGACCACGTGGGGGTCTACCTGACCAACGGGACCGAGTACCTCGAGACGATGCTGGCGGCCTACAAGCTGCGGGCCGTCCCCATCAACGTGAACTACCGCTACGTCGAGGACGAGCTGCGCTACCTGTTCGTCGACGCCGGGGTGACCGCCGTCGTCCACGACGCCGAGTTCGGTCCTCGCGTGGCGGCCATCCGGGACCAGCTGCCGGACCTCGCCGTCGAGCTCGCCACCGGCGAGGACTACGAGGCCGCCCTGGCTGCCGCCGATCCGGCCCCGGCCTTCGAGGACCGCAGCAGCGACGACCTCTACATCCTCTACACCGGTGGCACCACGGGCCTGCCCAAGGGCGTCGTATGGCGCCAGGAGGACGCGTTCCATGCCTGCATCGGTGGCGGCGACCCCATGCGGATCGAGGGGGCCATCACCACCCCCGAGGAGATCGTCGAGCGCATCCAGCCGGCGGAGACCGCCGCCGTCCTCCTCCCGGTCGCCCCCCTGATGCACGCCGCGGGACAGTGGACGAGCCTCTCCTGGCTCTTCTGCGGCGGCAAGGTCGTCCTCCGGCCCGGCTCCCTGGACCCTGACGACGTCTGGCGCACCATCGCCGCCGAGGGCGTGAACCTCATCACCATCGTCGGCGACGCCGTAGCCCGACCCCTGCTCGACGCCTGGGACGCGGCCGGCGGCTACGACGTGCCGACCCTCTTCTCCATCGGCTCCGGCGGCGCCCCGCTCAGTCCCACGTTGCGCCAGCGGATCCAGACGATCCTGCCCAACGTGTTCCTGGCCGACGGGTTCGGGTCGTCGGAGACCGGGGCCCAGGGCACCGCCCGCATGGCCGCCGACTCCGACGCCCGGGCCGCCTTCGCGCCCATGGACGACACCACGGTGGTCCTCGACGAGGACCTGCAGTCGGTCGCGCCGGGGTCCGACGCGGTGGGTCGGGTGGCGCGGACGGGTCACATCCCGCTGCGCTACCACGGCGATCCGGAGAAGACCGCGGCCACCTTCGTCGAGCGCGACGGGCGCCGCTGGGTCATCACGGGGGACATGGCCACCGTGGCCGAGGACGGCACCATCAACCTCCTCGGGCGGGGCACGGGCTGCATCAACACGGGCGGTGAGAAGGTCTTCCCCGAGGAGGTCGAGTCCGTCCTGCGGGCCCGGCCCGACGTCTACGACGTGCTGGTTGTCGGCGCCCCCGACGACCGTTGGGGTGAGCGGGTGTCGGCCATCGTCCAGGCGGCGCCCGGCACCGCACCCACCGCCGACGAGTTGATCGACCACTGCCGGAGCCGGCTCGCCGGTTACAAGGTGCCCAAGACGGTCGACTTCGTCGACCTCGTCGTGCGCTCGCCGGCGGGCAAGCCCGACTACCGCTGGGCCCGCGACCTGATCACCTGAGGCATTCAGGCCCGGTGGATCGTCACCTCGTTGTCGCCGTCCACCAGCCACTCAGGGGAGATCATGGCCGCGAAGCGCCCGGGGCCGCCGTCGTCGGTGAACGTGTCGACCACCGCCGCGATCGTGCCGTTCACAGCCACGACGACCCGCTCGGTGCCGTCCTCGATCCGTCCGGACACGACCGCGGGCACCACCGGCTCGTCGAGGTCGACGTCGAGGAAGGCGGAGGCGCCGTCGACGGTCACGGGCAGTGCCGGGCCGAGCGCGGCCTGGCCCACGCGGCCCGGCTCGGGGCCGACGGTCCACCAACGGTCCGGACCCCGACCAGGCAGGACCGAGTCGACGCCCCGGGCCAGGACGTCGTCGAGGTCGGCGTCGAGGGCCACGGGCGGGTCGAGGTGGAACGTGGCGAAGGACGAGCCCTGCACGTGGACGAACCGCCGGTCTCGCTCCGGTGGCACCGTCCCGTCGAGGGGCCGTCCTTCGACCGTCCAGGGCAGGTCGATGCCCAGGCGCTCGGCGATCGTCGGCAGCACGTCGATGGTCTCCGCCGGTTCGGCGCTCACCGTGCCCTCGACCTGGCCGGGCGCCTTCACGAACAGGGGGACCCACAGCAGCTCGGGTTGGGCTGACGCCTCGATGGGCTCGATCCCCAGGCCCCGTACCGGCCCACCGGGCTGGAAGGCGATGCCGTGGTCCGAGGTCATGACCACGAGGGCCTCGTCGTAGAGGCCCTGGTTGCGCAGCCGGTCGAGCACGTCACCGATCAGGCGGTCCACGTGGGCCACCTCGAGCTGCAGGCGTTGGCGGTCCCACAGGGCCGGGGGCTCGGCCTCGGACCGTCGGTCGCCGCCGGGCTCGCCGTCCTCGCGGCTGGAGATCTGGCGCAGCGACGGGTCGGCGCCGTAGCGGTGGCCGTCGGGCAGGTGGAGGTAGGGGGTGTGCGGCTCGAGCACGTGCAGGAAGTGCAGGGTGGGCGGCTCGTCCCGTTCGATGCCTCGCAGGAAGCGGTCCAGGGTGGCCGGGCGAGGGTCGAGGAGATCCTCCAGCACTTGGCCCTGGTCGTCGCCCCGGGCCTGGTCGACCGCGGCGTCGGGCTCGACGAACACGTCGGTGACCGGCTCGGGGCGCTCGCCCGGGGTGAGGCGGTCCACGAACACGTCGGTGGCCTCGGTCAGGAGGTCGACCACGGAGAGCTCGTCCTCGGGCCCGTCGACGCCGCCGGCATCCGTGCACAGTGACGACGGGCAGAGGCGGGTGATGCGCTCGGTCACATCGAGGGCGTAGGTGTCCCCGAGCAGGGTGAACAGGTTCTCCGGGTGGGTGCTGGCGTCGGCCGTCTCACCCTCGACCGGTCGGTTCCCGGTCAGCAACGAGGGGACGGCGAAGTTGGTGAGGTTCGCCACGGTGGTCGTGTCGGGATACCACGTCGCGTCCCCCGCCAGGGCGGCCACGTTCGGGTACAGGTCGGCGTCGATCGTGCCGTCGCCGCGGATCACCGAGGCCAAGGGCCACTCGTCGAAGACGATCATGACCACAGGAGGCGGGTCGCCCGAGCCGAAGGCGCCCAGTTCGGCCGGGTCGACGCCGTCGTCCCGCACCAGGCCGCTCACCGGTGAGCTCAAGAGGAAGAGGCCGAGGACGACCAGGGGGACCGGCGCCATCCATGCGGCCCAGAGGCGGACACCCGGCCACCGGTGGTGGGCCCACGCGGCGGCGGCGCCGAGGCCGAGCGCCAAGGTCAGCCCGAGGGGCAGCGCGGTGTCCCTGCCGGTGGCCACCTGGAGGACCAGCAGGCCGACCAGCAGGCCGATGACGACCCGGTGGGCGGTCCGCCGGCGCCGCTCGTCGCCCCAGCCCACGAGCTGGACCAGACCCCACAGCAGGACCGCCGGGGCGAGGCCGACGACCAGGGCGAAGAGGATGATGTCGGCGCGTCCCGCCCCTTCGAAGACGAAGTAGTCGGGCGCGGCACCGAACACCGCCAGCACGGGTTGGGCGATGACCAGCCCACAGAGGCCCAGCAGCTCGAGGAGCTCGCGGCCGCGCTGGCGGAGGGGCGACGGGGTGGGCGCGGCCGGTTGCACGAACGGCCGGCCCGACACGGGGGCAGCCTAGGACCTCCCCCGTTCAGAGTGGAGTCGGGCGGCGCGGGTCGTCGACGAATGGCTCCGGGCAGCAGGCGTCCGGGTTCTCGGCGCTGTCAGCCCCCGGAGAGGGCCTGCATGAGGGTGACCTCGCCGGCGTCGGTGACCGGCGTGGCCAGGTCCCGCACCGAGTCCTGGTCCACGAAGACCTTCATGTGGGGGCGGAGCCGGTGCTGCTCGTCGACCATGCGGAAGCGGAGGCCGGGGAACTGCCGGTCGAGGTCGGCCAGCAGCTCGGCCACCGTGGTGCCCTCGGCTTCGACCGCCGACCGGTCGCCCGTGTAGGAGCGCAACGGGGTCGGGATGCGGACGCGCATCAACCCGCGGGCCGGCCGGACTCGACGCTGTAGATCTCCGGGAGGTGCGCCAGGATCGAGGTCCACGAGGCGCCCTCGTCGTTGCTGGCCCACACCTCGCCGCTGGTGGTGCCGAAGTAGACACCGACGGGGTCACCGTCGTCGGTGGTCATCGCCTGCCGCTTCACGGTGAACCACCCCTGGCCGGGCAGGCCCTGGTCCTGGCGGGCCCAGCTGGCCCCGGCGTCCCGTGTGACGTAGGCGGCCGGGCGGCCCTCCGGGCTGGTGCGGGGCCAGACGTCGGTGCCGTCCATGGGGAAGACCCAGGCGGTGTCGGGGTCGCGCGGGTGCAGCTCGACGGGGAAGCCGATGTCGCCCACCTCGCGGGGCATCTGGTCGCCGATGCGCTCCCAGCGGGTCCCAGGGCGGTCGAGGCGGTAGATGCCGCAGTGGTTCTGCTGATAGAGCCGGTCAGCGTCGGCCGGGTGCAGGCGCACGCAATGGGGATCGTGGCCGTAGTCGGCGTCGGGCTCGGGCAGGAACACGGCCTCGACGTTCTCGTTGAGGGTCGTCCAGCCCTTCCCGCCGTCGGTGCTCTCGAACACCCCACCCGCGGACAGCCCGAGGTAGAGGTGGTCGGCGTCGCGGGGGTCGACGATGACCGAGTGCAGCATCGAGCCGTCGGGGGTGTTCTCCTCGGGGTACTCCGACCAGGTCTCCCACATCGGGTGGTCGTTCCAGCCGTCGACCGGGGCCCACGTGTCGCCGCTGTCCTCGCTGCGGAAGAGGCCCTGGGGTGACCCGCCGGCGTACCAGACGCCAGGCTCGTCGGCGTGGCCCGGGCTGAGCCAGAACACCTTGCGCAGGCTGCGGGCCAGGCGCTCGCCGGTGTGGAACGCCGGGGGCCGGGAGGCTTCGGACCAGGTCGCCCCGACGTCGGTCGTGCGGAACAGCGTCGGGCCGAGGTGGCCGGTGCCCGCGGCCAGCAGGAGGGTGCGCCCGTCCCGCGGGTCGAGGACCGCGTGCTGGACGATGTGGCCCAGGAAGTGCGGCCCGTCCACCGACCACGATCGCCGCTCGGCGTCGGCCGTGAGGATCCAGGCCCCCTTACGGGTCCCGAGGAACAGGGCGGTCGAGTCGGTCACGGGCACGACGGTACTCATGGCGGTTGGACCCCGCCGGGGCGGCGTACTCATCGGTCGGCGGCGAGCCGTGGCACGATCATCGGTCCATGGCCGCACCGAAGAACCCCCGCATCCCCGGGCTGGAGGCCCGGTTCACCCATCTCGACGCCGGGGATCCGCCGTGGATCGCGGTGCGGAGCCAGACGAACGCCGACGGCCGCGAAGCCCATGTGTGGGAGCGCTGGATCTCCTTCTCGGTCGAGCCGCTCTACCTGGCGCTCTTTGCCAAGTGGGACCCGGGGATGATCGTGCGCCGCCACGGCCACCACAGCCCCCACACCCTCCTCGTGCTGGAGGGCAGCGTCAGCTGCGACGGGGTCGAGTGTGGGCCGGGCACCCACATCGAGCTGCCTTACGGCGCCAGCTTCGGGCCGTTCGTGGCCGGCCCGGACGGCCTCGTGGCCTACGAGGTGATGATGGGCGATCCCCGCTCGTGGAGCGACGAGCCCGAGGCGATGACCGCCGCCCTGGCCGAGCACGGGGCCACACCCCTGCCCGATCCCCCCATCGAGTTGCCCGCCGGGCTCGAGGACCTCCGAGCCGTGTTCAGCGCCGGTGCCGGTCCCGCCGCCGACGCGACAGACTGAGTCCATGGCCGTCACCCCCGAGGAAGCCGACCTCCCCCTGATCATCTCCGTGGACGACCACGTCATGGAGCCCAAGGACCTCTGGCAGCGGGAGCTGCCCGAACCCCTGCGGGAGCGGGGCCCCAAGGTGGTCACCGAGAAGGTGAAGCTGGAGTTCACGGGCGGCCACTACGGCTTCAGTCGCAACGACCCCGACGGCCAGTGGTGCGACCTCTGGGTGTTCGACGACCTGGTCGTGCCGACCGGCCTGCTCCACGCCCCGGCCGGGATGCCCCGCGACGAGCAGCGCAACGTCCCCGCGACCTACGACGACTTTCGGCCCGGCACCTGGGACCAGGGGGAGCGGCTGACCGACATGACCTCGAACCACGTCGAGGCGGCCATCAACTACCCGAACGTCTTTCCCCGTTTCGCCGGCCAGGGCTTCCTCGAGCGCGACGACAAGGACCTCGCCCTCGCCTGTCTGCGCATCTACAACGACTGGATGATCGACGAGTGGTGCGGGGGCGACGCGGTCGGCCGCCTGATCCCGCTGACCCTCGTGCCCCTCTGGGATCCGGAGCTGGCGGCCGACGAGGTCCGGCGCAGCGCGGCCAAGGGCAGCTACGCGATCGCCTTCACCGAGAACCCGGCCAAGCTCGGCCTGCCCTCGATGTACACCGGCGAGTGGGACGTGCTCTGGACGACGTGTGCGGAGACCGACACCACCGTGTCCATGCACATCGGCTCGTCGTCCTCGATGCCGACCACTTCGTCGGACGCCCCCCTCGCGACCTCCATGTCGCTGTACGCCCAGAACGCCCAGGGCTCACTCGCCGACTGGGTCTTCTCCGGCACCCTCGAGCGGCACCCGGACCTGAAGATCGCCTACGCCGAGAGCCAGGTGGGCTGGATGCCCTTCCAGCTCGAGCGCATGGACGCCGTGTGGGCCGACGGCCGGGGTGGGGTCGGCGGGCCGGTGCTGCCCAGCGAGCAGGTGAAGGGGCGCGTCTACGGCTGCGTGTTCGACGACCTCGTCGGCCTCAAGGCCCGTCACGACGTGGGCCTGAGCCAGATCCTGTTCGAGACGGACTTCCCGCACTCCGACGGCACCTTCCCCCACTCCCGGAAAGTGGCCCACGGCCTCTTCGCCGCGGCAGGCATGGACGCGGACGAGTGCTACGCCGTGCTACGGGGCAACGCCATCGAGGCCTACGGCCTCCACCGCTTCGGCATCACCGAGTAGGGCTCAGCCCGACTCCTCCTCGGCCTCCGCCACAGCCCGATCACGGAGCTCGGTCACGGCGTCCTCCCAGTACTGGGCCAGGCACCAGATGTCGGGGGCCAGCGCCCGGTCGGCGACGATGCCGATGTCCATGCGGCCCATGTTGGAGATGACCGTGATGTTGAGGCCGGCGCCCTCGATCAACGGGCCCAGCGGGTAGACGGCGATCACCGGGGCCCCGACGACCCACATGGGGATGGGCGGACCGGGGACGTTGGAGATGACCCCGTTCTGGACGGGAGCATGGCGGTCGGCCAGGCCGCTCCGGCGTGTAGAGGCGCATCGCCTGGTTGAACAGCACCGGCGGGGCGAACTGGGTGATGTCGCTGAGCATGTCGGCGCCCAGCGCGCTCTGCATCTCCTTGGCCACCTTGGTGTCCTCGAAGATCTCCAGGAGCTGGTCGACGGGGTCGGCCATGTGTACGGGCAGGCGCACGGCCATGGACGACACCTGGTTGACGCCCTCGCCTTCGGCGCTGTGGGTCGAGACCGGGCACATGATCAGCAGCGGCTTGTCGGGGATCTCGCCGTGACTCTCGTGGTACGTGCGCAAGGCCATGGAGCAGGTGGCCAGCACGACGTCGTTGAGCTTGCAGCCGTAGACGTTCTTGACCAGCTTCAGGTCATCGAGCGAGGCCTTGCCGAACGCCACGGCCCGATCCGCACTGAGCGAGCCGGTGAACAGCGTGTGGGGCCCGGTGAACGGCATGGCCGGGGTCCGCTCGTCGCCCCGGTTCATGACCGTGCCGACCACGCTGGTCAGGGAGTTGACCGTCCGACGGGCGGCCCGCACCGCCCGCCACGGGTCCCGGATCCGGGCGGCCATGGCGTCCATCAGGAGTTGGGTCTCGGTCGGTACCGGCTCCGGCTCCCACGGCTCGTCGGGGGGCTCGACCGGCGGGGCCCCGGGTTCGAGGTCGAAGAGCTGGCTCATGAGGTCGGCACCCGTCACCCCGTCGATGGCGCTGTGGTGGATCTTGCTGATGAGCGCGACCCGGCCGTTCTTGCCCCCCTCGGCGACCCACATCTCCCACAGGGGGCGCTGGCGATCGAGAGGCCGGGACATGAGGTCACCGACGAGGTGGGCCAGTTCCTGGGTCCGGCCCGGCGAGGGCCAGGTGACCCGGTGCATGTGGTTGGTGATGTCGAAGTCGGGGTCCTCGATCCACACGGGGTGGTCGAAGGAGAGCGGGACCTCGACCAGCCGGCGCCGGAACGGCTGCAGGCGGTGGAGGCGCTGCTGGATCAGGTCGACCAGACGCTCGAACTGGTAGCCGCCGGACATCTCCGCGGCGTCGATGACGATGACCCCGGTCACGTGCATGTGTCCGGTCGGGGTCTCGGTGTAGAGGAACGATGCGTCCATACCCGAGAGACGTTCCATGCCCTGCTCCCCCTGTCAGCGGGCCGTCCGCCGCCGGAACGCTACCCCGCCGCGCCGGTCAGGGCCCCGGCCCGGTTCGAGAGGGCCGCGCCCCGTCGGCCCGAGGCGATGGGGTGCCGGTCCAGGCCGTTGGTCAGGTAGGCGAAGGAGAGCCCGGTCTCGGGGTCGCCCCAGGCCACCTGGCCACCGGCGCCGTTGTGGCCGAAGGCTCTGGCCGAGACCGTGCGGCCCATGCCCCGGAGGTGGATCAGGTCGTCGTCGCCCCGCACGATCACCCCGATGGTGCGGTTGGCGGGCGCGGAGGTCATCGGGTCGGCGAAGGTGCAGCGCACGTGGCCGGTGGCGTCGGCCAGGGTGTCGGGGTCCCACAGGCCCTTCGGGTCGTGGAGGAGGGCCTGGTACCAGAGGGCGAGGTCGCCGGCGGTGGTGACCACGCCGCCTCCGGGGACGCCGACGGCCCGGATCTCGGGCCGGTTGAACCCGATCAGGGCCTCGTCGGTGACCTCGCCCTGGAAGTCGGCCAGGTTCAGCCCGGCGATGCCGGTCATGGCCTGCAACTCCTCGGGGGTGGGGGCCTCGCCCACCGTGACCACATCGAGGATGTCGCTTTGGTCCTCGGGGGCCACGCCGAAGCGGAGGCGGCTCAGGCCGAGGGGGTCGAGCAGGCGCTGTTCGAGGAACCGGCGCCAGTCCACACCGGAAACGGTCTCGATCAGGTCGGCCAGCACCCAGTGCGCCGAGGTCGGGTGGTACTCGAAGCGGGTGCCGGGTTCCCAGTTGGTGCGCCAGCGGGCGAACCGGCCGTGGCGGGCGGCCCGGTCGTCCCACTCGAGGGGGTCGAACGGCGCCCGGGGGAAGCCGCTGGTGTGGGTCAGGACCTGTTCGACGGTGATGTCGTCCTTGCCGTTGTCGCCGAACTCCGGGATGTGGTCGGCCACCCGGTCCTCGAGCCCGAGCGCCCCGTCGCCGAGGAGGAGCCAGAGGGCCCCGGCGACGACGACCTTGCCCGAGGAGTACCCGTGGAAGCGGCTGGCCTCGGGGGCGCCGAACGTGGCCTCGGCGACCAGCTCGCCGTCGAGGGCGACGGCCAGCTGACAGGCGGGCAGGGTGCCGGACTCGACCTCGTGTCGGGCCCGATCCATGAGGTCGGTGAGTCGGTTCTGGTCCACCGGACCCGCGGTGCGCATCGCCACCGGACGCTACCGTCCGCCGCGGTGCGCATCCTGGTGACCGGAGGAACGGGGTTCGTCGGCTCGTACGCGACCGTGGCCCTCACCGAGGCGGGCCACGACGTGCGCCTCCTGGCCCGGGACCCCGGCAAGGTGTCACGGGTGTTCGAGCCCCACCGGGTCGGGCCGGCCGAGGTGGTCGAGGGCGACATCACCGACGCCGCCGCCGTGGATGCCGCCCTGGCCGGCTGCGAGGGGGTCCTGCACGCCGCCGCCGTCGTGGCCGTCAGCCGTCGACGGGCGGCGGAGGTGCTGGCCACCAACGCCACCGGCACCCGCAACGTGGTGGGCGGCGCCGTGCGGGGTGGCCTGACCCGCATCGTGCACACCTCGTCGGTCAGCGCCCTGTTCTCGGCGGCCCACCCCCGGGTCACCCCTGACACGCCGGTGGCCGACCCCGAGAGTGCCTACGGGAAGTCCAAGGCCGAGGCCGACCTCTACGTGCGGGGCCTCCAGGACGACGGGGCGTCGGTCACGATCCTCTATCCCGGCGGGGTGATGGGCGCCCACGACCCCAACCTGGGCCCGGGCACCATGGGGGTGGTCACCAACTACCGGTCGGGCACGCCGATCATCGACGGCGGCGGGTGGTCCATCGTCGACGTGCGGGACGTAGCCGACCTCTACGTGGCCCTGTTCGGCCCGGAGCCCCCGCCCCCCCGCCTCGTGCTCGGCGGCAACACGCTGGACACCGACGCGCTCAACCGGTCCCTGGCCGAGGTCGGCGGCCGCAAGGTGCGGCGGCTGCGGATGTCCGCCGGGTTCCTTCGAGGCCTCGGCCGGTTCAACGACGTGCTGATGCGGGTCATCCCGGCGGACTTCGCCATGACCGGGGAAGGGATGGAGTACTTCACCCGCTGGGAGCCGAGCGACGACACCCTGGCCCTCGAGGTCCTGGGCCATCCGCTGCGCCCGACGGCCGAGACCCTGGCCGACACCGCCCGCTGGCTCTGTGCCGAGGGCCACCTCCCCGCCAAGTACGTGCCCGCCCTCGCCCCCTGAAATCGTTCTGGTCCCAGCAACGCGCGCTGGGGGGTGGACAGGGCTGGTACCAGAACGGATGGTCATCGGCGGATCCCGGGGTGGCGTACCGTGGTTCTGGGCCAGGGCAGGAGCAGACGATGGGTATGACCGATCTGCAGGAGGAGGAGGTGCCGGCGGGGCCGCCGCTGCCGTTGGGGCGCCGCATCGAGTTGCCCGACCGCGGCATCACCTTCGTGCGTGAGCTGCCGGGCCCGACCGAGGACGCGCCGGCGCTCCTGCTGCTCCACGGCTGGATCGCGAGCGCCGGGCTGAACTGGTTCCGGACCTTCGACGCCCTGAGCGAGCACTTCCGGGTGATCGCCCTCGACCAACGGGGCCACGGCCGGGGCATGCGGACCTGGAAGCGGTTCCGCCTGGCCGACTGCGCCGACGACGCCGCCGCCCTCCTGGACGAGCTCCAGATCCCGTCGGCGATCGCGGTCGGCTACTCCATGGGCGGACCCGTGGCCCAACTCCTCTGGAAGCGCCATCCGGACCGGGTCTCGGGCCTGGTCATGTGCGCCACGGCCACCGGCTTCGTCCCCGGGATGCGGGAACGGTTCATCTTCACCACGGCCATGGCCGCCCTGGCCGGGACCACCCGCGTCGGGCAGTGGGCCAACCACCTGCCGTCGAAGTGGGTGCGCCAGTTGCCCGTGGTGTCGGCCGTCCAGGGCTCCGGTCGCCCGACGTCCCTCCAGCGCTGGGCCTCGGCCGAGATGCGCCGCCACGACCCCCGCTCGGTGCTCGAGGCCGGCGCCGCCCTCGGCAACTACTCCGCCAAGCGGTGGATCGGCGACATCGACGTCCCCACCTCGGTCCTCGTGACCACGGCGGACCGGGCCATCGTCCCCGAGTTCCAGATGGCGATGGCCGACGCCATCCCCGGCGCCACCGTGCACGAGATGGCCGACGGCCACGTCGCCTGCATGAAGGCCTCGTTCGCCCCACCCCTCGTCGCCGCCTGCCAGGACGTCGCCTCGAGGGTCGTCGCCCCCGCCGCCTGACCGACGGAGGCGGGTCCCCGGGTCACAGGGCGCGGGCGGCTCGGTGGCCGTCCCAGATGGCGCGGTCGGCGGGACGGACGGCGACGGCGTCGCCGACCGCCACCACCTCGGGGACCTTGCCCTCGAGCTCGGTGACGAGCGCGTTCTCCGGGCGGCCGTGGGTGCGGATGACAACCCAGTCCACGTCGGTGACCTGCTCGATGGCGTGGGAGAGGGCGTCGACCAGCGTCACCTCGTGGTCGCCGATGGCGCCGAGGACGGTGTTGGGCCGCCAGGCCATGCCCGCCCGCACCGCCCGGGGGAGCGCGGCCTGCTGGGTCTCGGGGTCGAGGGCGAGGGGGGCGGACAGCGCCGTGACCACGGTGACGTCCACGTCCTGACGGCCGAGCAGCTCGCCCAGGGCGATGGCTTCGATGTGGCCCACGGCGTCGAGCACCACGACCTTGCCCGTCAGTTCGCCGGCCAGGGCCCGCTGGAGGGCTTCGATGTGGTCGATCACGAAGGCCTTTTCGTAACCGAGCACCGGGGTCGGGTGGTACTTGGCCTTGACCCCCTTGTCGGCTCGCCCGCCGGTGGCCACGATCACCGCGTCCGGGTCCAGGGCCCGCACCGAGTCGACATCCGCGGTCACCCCGAGGCGCACGTCGACGCCCCGCCGTTCACACTCGCCGGCTCGCCAGTCGGCCACCGCCGCCATCTCGGACCGGCCGGGCAGCTGGGCGGCCAGGCGGATCGCCCCTCCGAGGGTGTCGGCCCGCTCCAGCAGGGTGACCTCGTGGCCCCGGGCCGCGGCCACCCACGCCGCCTCCAGGCCGGCGGGGCCCCCACCGACCACGACCACCCGCTTGGTGACCGCCGCGGTCCCCAACGTGCCCGCTCCCAGCTCGGCCTCCCGGCCGACGGCGGGGTTCTGTACGCAGGACACGGGCATGCCGTTGATCAGGTTCCCGTAGCAGGACTGGTTGGAGCCGGTGCAGCGCCGGATCTCCGCCGCTCGTCCCGTGGCCGCCTTCTCGACCCAGTCGGGATCCGCGATCAGGGCCCGCACCAGGCAGATGCCGTCGGCCCCGCCGTCGGCGAGGATGGCCTCGGCCTGGTCGGGGTCGAGGATGCGGTGCACCGCGAACACCGGCGTGCCCGCCACCGCGGCCCGGACGGTCGCCGCCGCCGACACCCCGAAGCCGGGCTTGGTGTAGTTGGTCCGGACCATGCCCATGCCCGAGGTCCCCACCGAGACGTTGAGGAAGTCGACCAGGCCCATCGCCTCGTAGGCCGCGCCGATCTCGGCGGCGTCATCCGCGCCGAGGCCGGAGCCGTCCCACTGCTCCTCGTCGCCGACCAGGCGCAGCCCGACCGCCACCGCCGGGCCGACCGCGACCCGCACGGCGGCCAGGACCTCGGCCCCGAAGCGCATCCGGTTCTCCAGCGACCCGCCGAAGCGGTCGGTGCGGAAGTTGGTCTTGGGCGAGAGGAACTCGTGGATCAGGTAGCCGTGGGCGCCGTGGACCTCGATGCCGTCGAAGCCCCCAGCGGCGGCGTTGCCCGCGGAGACGGCGAAGGCCGCCACCAGCTCGGCGATGCCCGCGTCGTCGAGGGCGACCGCGGGCTCGTCGTAGTCGGCGATCACCGACGGGGCCAGCACCGGCAGCTTCGACCAGTTGCCTCGGTTCACCCCACCGTTGTGGGCGAGCTGGATGAAGGCTTTGGCCCCGTGCTCGTGGACCTGGTCGGTCACCCGCCGGAAGTGGGCCACCGACTCGGGCAGCCACGCGGCCGCGTTGTTGGGCATCTGGTAGGCGGTCGTCGGGTGCACGGCGGCCTGTCCGCAGATGACCGCCCCGACCCCGCCCCGGGCCCGGTCGGCCAGGTAGCGCCCGGTGCGCTCGCCGTAGAACCCGGGCTCACCCGCCGCCGTCGGCTCGGTGAACATCGTGAAGTGCGCCCCCATGACCACTCGGTTGCGCAGGGTCAGCGGACCGACGTCGAGGGGGGACAGGAGCAGCGGGAAGGACGTCACGAGCGCCGATCATGCCCCAGCCGTCTGCTCCTCGGCGTACGGCGGGGACCCGGGCCTGGGTACTGTCGCCGCCCAGAGGACGGTCGAGCAGGGGGCAGATCGTGAGAGCAGTCCGGGTCGTACGCCACGCGTCGCCGAGGGAGGCCATCGAGCTGGGCGACGTCCCGTCGCCCGAGCCCGGGCCGGGCGAGGTCCGGGTGGCGGTCGCCGCCGCCTCCCTGAACTTCGGCGACATCGCCCGCTGCAGGGGGGGCGTGGCCGCGGTGATGGCCGAGCCCCCGTTCACGCTCGGCATGGACGTGGCCGGTGTGGTCGATGCCACCGGCGAGGGCCGGGAGGACTGGATGGGTCGACGGGTCGTCGGCATGGCGAACCAGTCCCTCGGCGGCATGGCCGAACAGGCCCTCTGCGCAACGGTGTTCGACGCCCCCCCCGAGCTCGACGACGTGGAGGCCGCGGCCTTCACCCTCCCGTTCCACCTCGGGTGGCTCGCCCTGCACGAGCGGGCGGGCCTGCAGGCGGGCGAGACCGTCCTGGTGCGCTCCGGGGCCAGCGCCGTTGGCACCGCGGCGATCCAGCTGGCCGTGGCCGCCGGGGCCCGGGTCATCGCCAGCGGTGGCGGGGCGGCAAAGGCCGAGCTCTGCCTGGGACTCGGCGCCGAGCGGGCCGTCGACCACGACACCGAGGACCTCTTCGACGCGGTCATGGACCACACCGACGGCCGCGGTGCTGATGTGATCTACGACCCCATCGGGGGGGAGCAGACCGAGTCCCTCTGGACCTGTGCCGCGCGGGGCGGCCGGTACATCCCGGTCGGGTTCAACGACGACCCCGAGTCCGGTCTCACCGGCCGACCGTTGCGCAAGGTGTCGATGGCCAACGTGTCTGTCGTGGGCGTGATCCTCGCGTACCTGGACGCCCCCCTCGAGTTCCGCCGCTTCGGGATCAACCCCTTCCCTCCGGCGACTGGCGAACGGGTGCACGCCGCCCTCCTCGAGCTCGTGGCCTCTGGTGCCATCCGCCCGACGATCGGTCGCCGCATCGGCCTGGACGAGGTGGCCGAGGCCCTGGAGGACCACGCGGCCCGTCGGACCTCCGGGCGCACGGTCATCGACCTCACCCACTGACCGGCGGTCGACCGGCTGCCCTGACGGACCATCAGATCCGTGCCAAGCTGACGCCTTCGTCGACCGGGGGGCCGACGTCGACAGGGGGAACCATGAAGAAACGTCGGGTCCTGTTCGCGGTGCTCGCGGTGGCGGCGCTGGTGTCGGCCGCCTGTGGCGGCGATCGGGGGGAGGACTCGTCGGGGGGTGCCGACAGCACCACCGAGACGACGGCCGCGGACGGTGGCGGGGCCGGGGACTTCGGTGACCTGGCCGGCGTGTGTGGGCCGAACGAGGGCGGCGGCGAGCTGTCCACCGCCGGCCCCGAGGAGACCCAGGGGATCACCGAGGACACCATCACCCTCGGCACGGTGTCGGATCCCGGCTTCGAGGGCCGCCCGGGCCTGAACCAGGAGATCTTCGACACCGGCGAGGCCTTCGTCGAGTGGTGCAACGCGGCGGGCGGGATCAACGGCAAGCAGCTCGAGCTCAACCTCCATGACGCGGCCATCACCGAGTACCAGCCGGTCATGGCCGAGGCCTGCGCCGCCGACTTCGCCATCGTCGGCTCCGGGGCGGTGCAGGACAACTTCTGGCCGAGCACCGGGGCCGCCTGCGGGCTCATCGACATCGCCGGGTTCTCGGTCACCACGGAGAAGGCCGGATTGGCCGGGCGGGACGCCATCGAGGCCCGGTCCGTCCAGCCCGTGCCCAATGCGGGCGACCGCTTCCAGGTCGGCTCGTACCTGACCGTCGACGCGATCAACCCGGAGGCCATCGACGCGCTCGGGCATCGTCTACGGCGACCTGGACACCATCATCGCCCAGCGGGACAAGACGGTGTCGGCCCTCGAGGAGATCGGTCACACGTTCGTCCACGACGCGGCCTACAACATCCTGGGCGAGGCCAACTGGGCCCCCTTCGCCCAGGCCCTCCAGGAGGACGACGTCCAGTTCCTGCACTTCGTGGGGGAGGGTGAGAACTTCGCCCTCCTGGCCCAGGCCATGGACGAGATCGGCTACCGCCCCGAGCTGATCCTGCTGGAGACCAACCTCTACGACCAGAACTGGGTCGACGCCGCCGGGGACGCGGCCGACGGCATCTACATCCGCACCGTGTTCTGGCCCTTCGAGGAGGCCGACAGCAACCCGGCCACCCAGCAGTACCTCGACCTGCTCACCGAGTCCGGCGGCAAGATCGCCCAACTCGGCGCCCAGTCGATGTCGTCCTGGCTCCTGTTCGCCCAGTCGGCTCGGGACTGTGACCTGGCCAACGACCTGACCCGGTCCTGCGTGCTGGAGGCGGCCGCGTCGGTGGAGGACTGGACCGGTGGTGGGCTCCATGCCCCGACGCTCCCGGGCTCCAACGAGCCCACGCCCTGCACCGTGGTCCTGGAGGTGCAGGACGGCGGCTTCACCCGGTACGCCCCCGAGGAGGGCTACGACTGCGGCGAGGACAGCGACCAGCCCTACGTCGTGGAGGTCCCTCCTCCCGGCGTGTCGTAACACTTGACCGGCTTCGCTTCGCTCAGCAGGTCCGGCGTCGCCGTCGTGGAGCGCGGTTCCTGCTGCTCCGCTCCGCTGCGCAGCGTCAGGAACCTCCCCGTTCTGACGGGTCGTCAGATTTGTGGGATGGTGGTCGGGTCGCCAGCCGGGGGGCCGGCGCCCACAAGGGGGGAACATGAAGGCACGTCGACTGCTCATCGCGGTCATCGCCGTCGGGGCGCTGGTCGCCGCCGGCTGCGGTGGCGACCGGGGCGAGGACGAGTCCGGGGGCACCGACAGCACGGCCACCGACACGACCGAAGCCGCTTCCGGTGGCGGGCCCGGGGACTTCGGTGACCTGACCGGCGTCTGTGGCCCGAACGAGGGCGGTGGCGCCGTTACCCCGGATCCGGCCGAGACCCAGGGCATCGCCGAGGACTCCATCACGGTGGGCACCGTGTCGGACCCGGGCTTCGAGGGCCTCCCCGGCCTGAACCAGGAGATCTTCGACGCGGGCACCGCCTTCGTCGAGTGGTGCAACGCCGCCGGTGGCATCAACGGCAAGCAGCTGGTCCTGAACCTGCGGGACGCGGCCGTCACGGAGTACCAGCCGGTGCTCGAGCAGTCGTGCCAGGAGGACTTCGGCATCGTCGGCTCCGGGGCGGTGCAGGACAACTTCTGGCCCGAGCTCGGTGCCGCTTGCGGCCTGATCGACATCGCCGGCTTCTCGGTGACCCCGGACAAGGCGGGTCTGGCCGGCCGGGACCCGGTCGAGGCGCGGTCGATCCAGCCCGTGCCCAACCCGTCGGACCGCTACCAGGTCGGCTCCTACGTGATGATCGACGAGGAGTTCCCCGACGCGCCGGCTCGCACCGGCATCCTCTACGGCGACCTGGAGACCACCGCCATCCAAGCCGAGCGAGTCCAGGCCGGTCTGGAGGAGATCGGTCACACCATCGTCCACACCGCGGCCTACAACATCCTCGGTGAGGCCAACTGGGCGCCGTTCGCCCAGGCCCTGCAGGAGGACGACGTCCAGTGGCTGCAGTTCGTCGGCACGGGCGACAACCTCGCCCTGCTGCTGCAGGCGATGGACGAGATCGGCTACCGGCCCGAGGTCATCGCCCAGGACGCCAACTTCTACGACCAACTATGGATCGACGCGGCGGGGCCCGCAGCCGACGGCGTGTTCGTCCGGACGGCCTTCGCGCCCTTCGAGGAGGCCGAGGAGGGTTCGGCGACCGCGCAGTACGTCGAGGCCGTCGAAGCCATCGACGGCAAGGTGGCCTCGCTCGGGACGCAGTCGTGGTCGGCCTGGCTGCTGTTCGCCCAGGCGGCACGGGACTGCGACCTCGAGGACGACCTCACCCGCACCTGTGTCCTGGAGGGGGCGGCATCGGTGACCGACTGGACGGGTGGCGGCCTCCATGCCGCGACGAACCCGGGCGCCAACGAGCCCCCCGAGTGCACCCTCGTCCTGGAGGTCGAGGACAGCGTCTTCACCCGGCACCTGCCCGAGGAGGGCTTCGACTGCGGTGAGGACCACGAATTGCCCTTCGTGGTGCCCATCGACATCGGGTAGCCCGCGAAATCTGACGACCCGTCAGTTTGTGCTTAGATGGCCCCTCGCCCGGCGGGGGGCCATCTCGCGCGGCGTCAGATTTCGATTCGACACCTGAGGGGATCCATGACTATCCGTCGCCTGCTCGCGCTGCTCGCTGTGCTCGGACTCATCGCCGCCGGTTGCGGCGGTGACCGGGGCGAGGACGAGTCCGGAGGGGTCAGCGATGACGCCACCGAGACCACCGGTGGCGGCACCGAGGGCGGTGCGGGCGACTTCGGCGACCTGCAGGGTGTGTGCGGCCCGAACGCCGGCGGGGGCGCGGTGGCCGACGCCGGTCCCGAGGAGATCCTGGGCGTCACGGCCGACGCCATCACCCTGGGCACGGTCTCGGATCCCGGGTTCGAGGGCCGGCCCGGCCTGAACATCGAGCTGCACGACGCGGCCACCGCCTTCGCCGAGTGGTGCAACGCGGCGGGCGGGATCAACGGCAAGCAGATCAACGTCAACCTGCGGGACGCCGCCATCAGCGAGTACCAGCCGGTGATGGAGCAGGCCTGCACCGAGGACTTCGCCATCGTCGGGTCCGGGGCGGTGCAGGACAACTTCTGGCCCACCGTCGGTGCGGCCTGTGACCTGATCGACGTCGCCGGCTTCTCGGTCACCCCGGAGAAGGCGGGGGTTGCCGGCCAGGACCCGGTGGAGACCCGGTCCGTGCAACCCGTGCCCAACCCCCTGGACGAGTTCCCGGTCGGGGCGGCCACGATCCTGAACGAGGACTTCCCCGGCGCCGGTGACCACGTCGGCATCCTCAACGCCGACCTGGACACCCTGGTCACGCAGGCGGCGCGGGTCAAGGAGGCCTACGAGAGCATCGGCTTCACCATCGTCCACGAGGCCACCTACAACATCCTCGGCGAGGCCAACTGGGCGCCCTTCGCCGCGGCCATCGAGGAGGCCGGGGTCACCTTCCTGACCTTCGTCGGGGAGGGCGAGAACCTGGCCCTCCTCCAGCAGGCCCTCGACGAGATCGGCTACGAGGTCGACGTCACCCTGCAGGACGCCAACTTCTACGACCAGGGCTACATCGACGCTGCCGGCGCCGCGGCGGAGGCCACGTTCCTCCGCAACGTCTTCTGGCCCTTCGAGGAGGCCGACAGCAACCCGGCCACCCAGCAGTACATCGACCATGTCGAGGCCGTGGGCGGCAAGGTCGCCCTGCTCGGCGCCCAGGCCTGGTCGGCCTGGCTCCTGTTCGCCCAGGCCGCCCGTGACTGTGACCTGGACGACAACCTCACCCGCAGCTGTGTCCTCGAGGGCGCGGCGTCGGTGACGGAGTGGACCGGTGGCGGGCTGCACGCCTCGACCAACCCCGGCGAGAACCGGGGTCCGGACTGCACGCTCGTGCTCCAGGTCCAGGGCGACGCGTTCGTGCGCTACGCCCCCGAGGACGAGGACTACGCCTGCGACCCGTCCTACGTGGCCCAGCTCGAGGGGGACTACACCGTCGGCGGCTGAGCGCCGCCCGACCCCGTAAGCTCAGCGCTCCGATCGTCCTGGGGGGTACGTCGGCTTGGACCAGTTCCTGACGTTCACGGTCTTCGGGCTGGTGACGGCCGCCATCTACGCGGTGGCCGCCAGTGGCCTGGTCGTGACGTACACGACCTCGGGCATCTTCAACTTCGCCCACGGGGCGTTCGGCATGCTCGCCGCGTTCATGTACTGGCAGCTGCGCATCGAGTGGGGCTGGTCGGCGCCCCTCACGATCTTCGTGATGCTCGGGATCCTGGCCCCGCTGTTCGGGGCGACGATCGAGCGGGTCATCATGCGCGGGCTGCAGGACGTCTCCGAGGTGACCAAGCTGGTCGTCTCGGTCAGCCTCCTCTTCGGCGTCTACCAGGGCGCCATCATCCTGTTCCCCGCCGACCAGGGTCGGCGCTTCCCCGGCTTCTTCGACGGCAACGCCTTCGACCTGTCGGTGGTCAACCTCCAGTGGCACGACGCCTTCACGATCCTGGCTGCGGTGCTGGTCGCCCTCTTCCTGCGCACGCTGCTGTTCGGGACCCGGACGGGCATCGCCATGCGGGCCGTGGTCGACGACCGGCCGCTGGCCCAGCTCACCGGTAGCCGCCCCGACCGGTCGGCCATGCTGGCCTGGGCCCTGGGCACCACCCTGGCGGCCCTCTCGGGGATCCTCCTGGCCGGCAGCCAGGGGGTGCTGAAGCACCTCGACCTGACCCTCCTGGTCATCAACGCCTACGCCGCCGCCATGATCGGCCGGTTGCGCAGCCTGCCCCTGACGTTCCTGGGCGCGCTGATCCTGGGCCTCGGCGAGTCCTACGCTGTCGGCTACCTGCCCACCAACCAGCAGGTCACCTCGGTCTTCGGCTGGAACGACTTCACGCCGATCTCGCTCAGCGGCCTGCGGCCGGCCTTCCCGGTGATCCTGCTCTTCGTCATCCTGATGTTCCTGCCCCCACTACGGGTCCGGGCCGCCGGCCAGCAGAAGTCGCGGGAGTACATCCCGATGCCGTCGCTCAGACGGTGGATCATCGCCACGGTGGTGCTCGGGGCCCTGGCCTGGCTGGTGGGGACCCAGCTGTCGGACCTGCGCCTCTTCCAGCTCGGCATCGGGATGGGCACCGGGATCATCATGCTGTCGCTGGTCCCGCTCATCGGCTGGGGTGGCCAGATCAACCTCGCCCCCCTGACCTTCGCCGGCATCGGGGCCGTGGTGATGGGCCACTTCGGCGGGAACGGGACCATCTGGGGGCTGTTCCTGGCGATGGTCGTGACCGCCGCCATCGGCGTCCTGGTCGCTCTGCCCGCCCTCCGCCTGCAGGGCCTCTACCTGGCCCTGGCCACGGCGTCCTTCGCCGTCTTCATGGAGAAGATGTTCTTCAGCCAGAGCATCATCCTCCCCAACGCCAGCCTGAACGTTCCCCGCCTCTCGGTCGGGCCCCTCTCCTTCGAGAGCAACAAGGCCCACCTCGTGCTCCTGTCGGTGGCCTTCGGACTGGTCGCCCTGTTCCTCGTGTGGCTGCGCCGCGGCGAGTTCGCCCGCCGCCTGCTGGCCATGAAGGCCAGCCCGGCCGCGTGTGTGACCCTCGGCCTCAACCTCACCCGCACCAAGGTCCAGGTCTTCGCCCTGTCCGCGGGGATCGCCGGCCTCGGCGGTGCTCTGCTCGGCGCGCAGTCCAACTCGGTGTCGCCGGACACCTTCCGCTTCCTGCAGGGCCTGCCCATCGTGCTGCTGGCCGTCATCGGCGGCATCGGGGCCGTCGGCGGCGCCCTCTTCGGCGGCCTGACCTACGCCTTGGCCTTCTACATCATCCCCGACATCGTCCCCGGCCTGAAGAACCTCCTCGCGCTGGGCCCGGCCCTGGCCGGGATCAGCCTGGGCCGGAACCCGAACGGCGCGGTGAACGAGACGGTGCGCAGCGTCAAGGAGAGGCTGGCGCTGCGGAAAGCCCGCGAGGAGGGCGACGTCGAGGACCTGGAGCCCGACTGGGACCGCCTCGGCCTCGATGAACCGTTGACCGTCGCCGACCGCGACCGGCTCGACCGCGAGCTGGCCCTGGATGAGGAGCCGTTGTATGGCGCTGCTCGAAGCTAGGGGTGTCACGGTCCGCTTCGGCGGGAACGTGGCCACCAACAACGTCGATCTGGACGTCGAGGCGGGTCGGATCACGGGCCTGATCGGCCCCAACGGCGCCGGCAAGACCACGACCTTCAACGCCCTGTGCGGTCTGCAGACCATGGCCGCCGGCACGGTGGTGCTCGACGGGGAGGACCTCTCCAAGCTGGCCGCCCACCAACGGGCCCGGCGGGGCCTGGCCCGCACGTTCCAGCGCCTCGAGGTCTTCACGCTCCTGTCGGTACGGGAGAACATCCTGACCGGTGCCGAGATCCGCCGGACCTGGCCCCGACGCTTCGGGACCAGCAGCGATCGCCACGCGGGGGTGGTGGCCGACGAGCTCATCGAGCGCCTGGGCCTCGGCGACGTCGCCGACGACCGGGTCGACAGCCTGCCCACCGGTCGGGCCCGCCTGGTCGAGTTGGGCCGGGCACTGGCCAACGGGCCCCGGGTCCTGCTCCTCGACGAGGTGTCCTCGGGCCTGAACGAGTCCGAGACCCAAACCATGGCCGTCGTCCTGCGGGACCTGGCCGAGGACGGCATCGGGATCCTGCTGGTCGAGCACGACATGAGCCTCGTGATGAGCACCTGCCACGACATCCACGTGCTCGACTTCGGCGAGGTCATCGCCACGGGCACGCCCGAGGAGGTCCAGGCCGACGAGCGGGTCCAGGAGGCCTACCTGGGCAGCGGCGAGGTCACCCACGCCAAGGCCGCCCGGCGGGACCTCGCCCCCGAGGACGATCCCGTTGTTGGACGTCCGGGACATCAGCGCCGGCTACGGCGACTTCGACGTCCTCGAGGACGTCAGCCTCTCGGTCCGCACCGGCGAGGTCTTCGCCCTACTGGGCCCCAACGGCGCCGGCAAGTCCACGACCCTCAAGGTCATCAGCGGGCTCCTGCCGCCGACCTCGGGCACCGTGGCCATCTGCGGCCGGGCCATCACCGGGGCCGACCCCGACGAGCTGTCCCGGGCCGGCGTGTGCCTGGTGCCGGAGGGAAAGGGGATCTTCCCGAACCTGACCGTGGCCGAGAACCTGGAGATGGCCACCTTCGCCGGCACGAGCAAGGCCGACGTGGAGGAGCGGGCCTACGCCCGTTTCCCCCGCCTGGCCGAGCGCCGCAGCCAGGTGGCAGGGACCCTGTCGGGGGGCGAGCAGCAGATGCTCTCCATGGCCCGCGCGCTGGCCACCGAGCCCAGCCTGCTCCTGCTCGACGAGCTGTCCATGGGCCTGGCCCCGATCATCGTGCAGGGCCTGTACGAGCAGGTGGCCGAGATCGCCCGCGACGGCCTGTCCATCGTGGTGGTGGAGCAGTTCGCCCACGAGGTCCTCGGTGTGGCCGACACCGCGGCCATCATGCTGCACGGGCGGGTGCGCCGTACCGGCCCTCCCGAGCAGATTGCGGAAGAGTTGACCGAGGCCTACCTGGCCGGCTCGACCGGCTGACAGAAGCGAGCGGAGCGCAGCGGGGCCCACCGGCCCGGTGGCGCCGCCGCCGAGACCGACGATCCAGCATCGACACCAAGGGGAGCAGCACACCATGAGCGAGCAGTCGGCATCAGCCGGGCGACGCGAGCAGTTCGAGGAGGAGATCGCCGCCGTGCGGATCCGCACGAGCAAGGCCGAGGCCGAACAACGCTTCGCCCTGCTCGGCCTGATCGCCCTGATCGCCGGCGCGGTCGTCTGCCTGATCGCCTACATCGGCTCGGGCGGCCAGGGCGACACCCGGGACGTCATCTCCAGCGTGATCCTGGCGCTCTTCGGCGTCAGCGTGTCGATCATCGGCGCCGCGCTGTTCCTGCGCTACTCGCTGGCTCGCTTCCTGCGCTTCTGGCTCCTCCGCCTCATCTACGAGCAGCAGGACGCCGCCAAGTAGCGCCGCCGGGGCGCCGGGGCGCCGAGCACCCGCGACGCCCGGCCCCAAGAATTCTTCCGCGATCCTGCATCCACGGAGGCCACGCCGAACGAATTAGTGCTAAACACACCCGATGTCCAGGAGGACTCTTGTGACCAAGCACCGATTCACTGCAGGACTGGTGGCCGCCGTAGCCGCCGTGTCCGTCATCGCCGGCGTCTTCTCGGCCCCGGCCGGCGCCGCCCGCGAGAGTGGGAGGCCCACCATCGCGGGGATCGTCGCCTCGAGCGGCAGTGGCTTCGACACCACCGGCTCTGACTTCGACGTGCTCTTGGCCGCGGTGTCCGCCGCCGACCTCGTTGGCACCCTCGACACCGCCGGCCTCGACGTGACGGTGTGGGCACCGAAGGACCGGGCCTTCGTCCGCACCGCCCAGGACCTGGGCTTCACGGGTGAGAACACCGACGAGGCCGGTGCCTGGGCCTTCCTGGTGGATGCGCTGACGGACATCGGCGGCGGTGACCCCATCCCGACCCTGACCACCATCCTGCAGTACCACGTCACCCCGGACACCCGTCTGGCGAACCAGGTGCTCGGCACCGCCGGCTTCCCGACCCTGGCCGGCATCGACATCCGCCACTCTCGCGGCTCCATCATCCTGCGGGACAAGGACCCCGACTTCCGCAACCCGCGGCTGGTCGGCCCACTGAACGTTCGGGCGTCCAACGGCGTGGTCCACGTCATCAACCGGGTGCTCCTCCCGGTCAACCTCTGAGCGAGCGTCCCTCCGGGACCGGGTGGGGCACGGCCTGCGGGCTGTGCCCCACCCGACGTCCCGGGACCGTTGGAGGTGGCTAGCGTGCTGATGATGTCCGAGGCGTCCGACTCGGCGGACGCCGGCTCCGGGGACCGACCCGCCTGGTCAGCCGCTGGGGACGGCGCCCTGGCCCTCCAAGCGATGTACGTCGAGCACGGTGACCTGGTGCACGCCTACTGCCGGCGGACGCTCGGGGCCACCCGGGCCGCCGATGCCACCCAGGAGGTCTTCCTGGCCGCCTGGCGTTCCCGGGACCGGTACCGGCCGGAGGTGGGGACGATGGCGGGTTGGCTGCTCGGCATCGCCCGCTTCAAGGTGATCGACATCCTGCGCTCCGACGGGCGCCAGCCGACGCTGACGACCGTGTCGGAGTCCGGCGGGACCCAAGGCGTCGAGCAGGGCGCGGAGTCCGGTGACGTCGCCTCGATCGGTGAGCGCATGCTCGTGGCCGAGGCCCTCGCCGATCTGTCCGACCGGGCCCGGGAGATGGTCCGGCTGGCCTTCTTCGAAGAGCTCACCCACGCCGAGATCGCGGAGCGCACGAACGTGCCCCTCGGCACCGTCAAGAGCGACATCCGCCGCGGCCTCGAGCAGATGCGCCGCCACTTGGGAGGATTCGACGATGTCTCGTGACGACGCCGGCCTCGACATCGGCGTCGCGGAGCGCCAGCGCCTGCGAGGGATCCTCAGCGGCCTCGAGGACGAGGACTTCGCCCGGGTCGACCCACCGCCCGAGCTGTGGGGCCGCATCGCGTCCGCGCTCGAGGAGCCAGGCGCTGGTGTGTGGGAGCCCCGCGGGTCCGGAGCCGGTGGCGGTCTGATCGACCGGCCGCAGTCCGAGGCCGCCACCTTGGTCTCCCTCGACCAGCACCGGCGTCGGATCCGTCGGCGGGTCATGGTCGCGGCGGTGGCCGCGGCCCTCGTCCTCCTCGGCGCCACCGGCGCGCTCCTGGCCGGCCGCGGAGACTCCAGCGCGGACCAGGAGCTCGTGGCCAGCGCCACCCTCGAACCCCTGGAGCCCATCGCCACCGCAGCCGACGTCCGTCTCGTGCAGGAGGACGACCAGCTGCAGCTCGTGGTCGACGCCCCCGACATGGCGGCGGCGCCGCCCGGCCGGCACTACGAGCTCTGGCTGCTCGGCGGGGCCGACGACGAACCCGTCGATCTCGGCCCCATGACCGGCAGCACGGCGGTGCCCGTCCCCGAGGGCGTCGACGTCGCCCAGTTCGACGTGGTCGACATCTCCCTCCAGGAGGTGGGCCAGACCGAGCACTCCGACCGCAGCCTGCTGCGCGGGACGCTCGCCTGACCGCGGGGGACCGGCCGCATCGGCGAAGCCGGTGGAGCGGAGCGGAGCAATGTCACAGGATGCTGCCGTCCTCCTTGAGGGCGGCCAGCGTCTCCCAGTCCATGCCCATGCCGAGCAGGATCTCCTCGGTGTGCTGGCCGTGCTCGGGATGGGTGGTGAGGGTGGGGGAGACCTGGTCGAACTGGACCGGCGAGGCCACGAGGGCGAACTCGACACCCTCGGGCGTGGTCAACCGGGGCAGGTAGCCGTTGGCGATGGCCTGGGGGTCGTCGTGCAGCTCGAGGGCGGACTGCATCGGGGCCCAGACCCCCTCCATGGTGTCGAGCTTCACCTTCCACTCCTCCAGGGTGAACTTGGCGAACTCCTCGTCGAGGATGGCGATGCAGGCCTCGCGGTGCTCGAAGCGCGAGGCCCCGTCGGCGAAGCGGGGGTCCTCGATCAGGTCCTCCCTGCCGATGTGGGTGCACACGTCCCCCCAGAAGAGGTCGGCCTGCAGCATGTTCAGCAGCAGCCAGCGACCGTCCTTGGTCCGGTACGGGTTGACCAGCGGGTTGAACATGGACTTGCGGGTGAAGGAAGGGATGCCCGACCCGCGGCCCGCGCCCTCCATGAGCTTGCTGGACACGATGTCGGGACCCAGCACCCACATGGCCGTGCCCAGCAGGGAGATGTCCACGACCGGCCCCTCGCCGGTGCGCTCCTTCTGGAGCAGGCCGGCGGCGATGCCCCCGGCGATGGTCATGGCGCCGATGGAGTCCCCGAAGGCGGCCTTCTGCATGACCGGCGACTCGGCGCCCGCGGGGGTGATGGCGTGGCCGATGCCGCCCCGTGACCAGAACGATGCGGCGTCGTAGCCGCCCTTGTCGGCGTCGGGGCCCTCGGGGCCTTGGCCGGTGCCCCGGGCGTAGACGATGGCGGGGTTGACGGCCTTGATGTCCTCGACGTCGATCTTCAGCCGCCGCCGGGCCGGCCCCAGGAAGTTGGTCAGGAACACGTCCGCGTCCCGCACGAGGTCGTAGAGGACCTCCCGGCCACCCTCGGTGGCCAGGTCGATGCCGATGCTGCGCTTGCCCCGGTTGGACTGCTCCATCATGAAGTTCACGCCGCCGGTGTCGGGCACCAGGCCGGAGGTGAACAGGGCCCGCTGGGGGTCGCCGGTCTCGGGGTGCTCGACCTTGATGACGTCCGCGCCCCAGTCGGCCAGGATCGCGCCGGCCGCGGGAACGAACCACCAGATCGCCACCTCGACGACCTTCACCCCGTCCAACGGCCCCGGCATCTCGTTCCCCCTGTGTGGTCGGCCTCGCGACCGTAGTTCGACCTACAACTAGGTTTGACCGGATGAGACGCGAAGCGGATCGGCGGGCCGGAATGAGGCTCGCACAGCGATGAGCGGCAGCGAAGAGCCAACAGCGACGAGCACCCTGACCAGTCGTGATGTCCGCAGCCCCTACCTCTCGGGCAGCTACGAGCCGGTCCAGGACGAGATCACCGCCGACCTCGACGTCGTAGCCGGGGCCCTGCCCACCGACCTGGCCGGTTGCTTCCTGCGCAACAGCAGCAACCCCCGCTTCGAGCCCAAGGGCCGCTACCACTGGTTCGACGGCGACGGCATGGTTCACGGCGTCCAACTCGGCAACGGTTCGGCGACCTACCGCAACCGCTACGTCCGCACGGCCGGGTTGGCCGAGGACGAGGCGGCGGGGGAGTGCCTGACCACCGGCATCCTCGAGCAGCCCGACCTGACCCGGCCCGGCGGGCCCTGGAAGGACACGGCCAACACGGACCTGGTCTTCCACGCTGGGCAGCTCCTGGCCGTGTGGTGGCTGGGCGGGGACCCCCACGTGCTGCGGCTGCCCGACCTTGAGACCTTGGGGGTCCAGACCTACGGGGGCAAGCGCCGTTCCGGGCTGTCGGCCCACCCCAAGGTCGACCCCGTGACCGGCGAGATGATCTGGTTCGACTACCAGCCCCTGCCGCCCTACCTGACCTACGGCGTCATCTCGGCCGATGGTGAGCTGGTCCACCAGGCCGAGATCGCGCTCGACGGGCCTCGGCTCCAGCACGACATCGCCATCACCGAGCAGTACACGGTGCTCATGGACATGTCGATGATGTGGGACCCCGAGGCCCTGGCCGCCGGGCGGGTCCGTCTCGGCTTCTTCCCCGACAAGCCCACCCGCTTCGGGATCATCCCCCGCTTCGGCACCGACGCCGACGTCCGGTGGTTCGACGCCGAGGCCATGTTCATGTACCACACGGTCAACGCCTGGGAGGAGGGCGACGAGGTCGTGCTGGTGGGCTGCCGCATCGACCAGCCCTTCGCCGACGGCACGGTCGACGAGCCGGTGCCCACCATCGCCTCGCTGCGCCTGGCCCCGAACTTCTGGGAGTGGCGCTTCGACCTGCGCACGGGCACGACCCGGGAGCGCCCCCTGGACGACGCCATGGCCGAGTTCCCCCGCCTGGACAACCGGCGCCTCGGGCGGCCGTCCCGCTACTCATACCACCAGGTCTGCGCCCCCCGCTCGACGCTGCAGTTCGAGGGGGTCACCAAGTACGACTACGGCGACGGCTGCGCGGCCGAGACCCACCGCTACCCCGAGGGCTGGTTCGGCGGCGAGACCGTCTTCGCCCCCCGGGACGGCGCCGACGGCGAGGACGACGGCTACCTGATCACCTTCGTGGCTGAGGAGGCCACCGGCGCCTCCGAGCTCTACGTGCTCGACGCCCGGCGGCCGGCCGACGAGCCGGTCTGCCGCCTCGCGGTGCCCCAGCGGGTGCCCACCGGCTACCACACATGGTGGGTCGACGAGGCCGCGTTGGCAGGTCAGCGTGGCCTCTGAGGCCGTGTTCGTCCTGGGCGGGGCCCAGACGGACTTCGCCCGCAACCTCACCCGTGAGGGCACGACGCTGGCTGACCTCTGTGCTGAGGTCAGCCAGGCCGGGATGGCCGCCGCCGGCGTCGACGCCGCCGAGGTCGAGGTCGGTCACGTGGGCAACTTCGCCGGCGAGCTGTTCTGCGGGCAGGGCCACCTCGGCGGGTTGCTGGTCGAGGCCGACCCCGCCTTCGCCGGACTGCCCACCATGCGTCACGAGTCGGCCTGCGCCTCGGGGAGCATGGCCGTGTTGGCGGCAATGGCCGACCTCGAGGCCGGGCGCTACGACTGCGCGTTGGTGCTCGGTGTCGAGATGATGCGCACCACCGACGCCCTCACCGTGCAGCAGCACCTCGGGGCCGCGGCGTGGGTGCCCCGGGAGACCGAAGGGGTGGAGTACCCGTGGCCCGCGCTGTTCGGCGAGCTGGGCGACGAGTACGAGCGCCGGTACGGCTTGGACCCGGACCACCTGGCCGAGATCGCCAAGGTCAACTTCGCCAACGCCAAGCGGAACCCCAACGCCCAGGCCCGGGACTGGCGCTTCGAGGACGCCGACTTCGCCCGGGACTCGGCCAAGAACCCGGTCATCGCCGGGCGCATCCAGCGCCAGGACTGCTCGCAGGTCACCGACGGCGCCGCCGCCGTGGTCCTGGCGGGGGCGCGCTTCGCCGCCGCGTGGGCCGACCGGCACGGATGTTCGCTGGACGACACGGCCCGACTGGCGGGTTGGGGTCACCGCACGTCCCGCATGGCCCTGGCCGACAAGCTGGCCGACAGCAAGGACGACCCCTACGTGGCCCCCTTCGTCCGCCAGACGGTGCTCGACGCCCTCGGCCGGGCCGGGGTGGCCGAGGCCCGGGACCTGGACGCCGTCGAGGTCCACGACTGCTTCACCACCACCGAGTACCTCGCCATCGACCACCTCGGCCTCACGGCCCCGGGGGAGAGCTGGCGGGCGATCGAGGACGGCACCATCGGCCCCGACGGCGCCGTGCCGGTCAACCCCAGTGGCGGGCTCATCGGTGGCGGCCACCCGGTCGGTGCGACCGGCGTCCGGATGGTCCTCGACGCCACCAAGCAGGTCACCGGTACCGCCGGCGACTACCAGGTCGACGGCGCCCGCGCCGTCGCCACCCTCAACCTCGGCGGCAGCGCCACCACCAGCGCGGCCTTCGTCGTGACCACAGGAGCAGCATGAGCGAGATCCACCCCTTCGACATCACCGTCCCCGACCACGTCCTCGAGGACCTGAAGGACCGCTTGGGCCGGACCCGCTGGCCCGACCAGATCCCCGACACCGGCTGGGACTACGGCACGAACCTGACCTACCTCCAGGACCTGTGCGCCTACTGGCGGGACGAGTACGACTGGCGCACCCATGAGGCCCGGCTGCAGGCCTGGGACCACTTCAGCACCGAGATCGACGGGCAGGACCTCCACTTCATCCGCGCCCCGTCGGCGGTGGAGGGGGCCCGGCCGCTGCTGCTCAGCCACGGCTGGCCCGGGTCGGTCGTCGAGTTCCTCCACGTCATCGAGCCCCTCCGGGACCCCGAGGCCCACGGCGGCTCGGCCGAGGACGCCTTCCACGTCGTGGCGCCGTCGTTGCCGGGCTACGGCTGGTCGGGCCCGACCGTCGACCGGGGCTGGGACCCCAAGCGGATCGCCCTGGCCTTCGCCGCGCTGATGGACCGGCTGGGCTACGACGGGTACCTGGCCCAGGGCGGGGACTGGGGCTCGATGATCACGACCCAGATCGGTCTGCAGGACCCCGACCACTGCGCGGGCATCCACCTGAACATGGTCATCGCCATGCCCGGCTCTGACGACGAACTGACCGAGGACGAGACCCAGGCCATGACCGACGCCATGACGCTCCTCAGCGACGGCGCCGGCTACCAGGAGATCCAGGGCACCCGGCCCCAGACGCTGAGCTACGGCCTCAACGACTCACCCGCGGGCCTGGCCGGGTGGATCGCGGAGAAGTTCCACGCCTGGACCGACAACGACGGCACCATCGAGTCCGCCGTGTCCCGCGACGACCTGCTCACCAACATCACCACCTACTGGGTGACCGGCACGATCAACTCGTCGACCCGCCTCTACTACGAGGCCAAGAAGTCCGGCTTGTTCGGCCTGCAGGGCGCCAAGGTCGAGGTGCCCAGCGCGGGCGCGGTGTTCCCCCGGGAGATCCTGCGGGCCTCCCGCCGTTTCGCCGAGCGGTCCTACAACATCCAGCACTGGTCCACCTTCGACCGCGGCGGCCACTTCGCCGCCCTCGAGGAGCCCGACCTCCTCGTCGAGGACATCCGTAGCTTCAACAGATCGCTGTGACACTGCTCCGCTCCGCTCCGCCGGCTTCGCCGATCAGGGGAGTCCTGTGAGCTGCTGCGCTCCGCTCCGCAGCCTCACGCGCGGCGGCGATCTCTCGTGACGGGTCCGGTCTCCTACGCCCAGGACGGGCACGTCGTGACGATCACCTATGACCGGCCGGAGGTGCTCAACGCGATCAACGGGGAGATGCGGGAGGGGCTGAATGCGGCATGGGAGCGGTTTCGGGACGACCAGGAGTCGTGGGTCGCCATCGTCACCGGCGCGGGGCGGGCGTTCTGTGCCGGGGCCGACCTGAAGGACGGCGCCGGGTCGGTGGGGACCTGGTCGGGGACCTTCTGGGAGATCCCCACGCTCAACTCCTTCGAGAGTGGCTGGGAGATCTTCAAACCGACGATCGCCGCGGTGAACGGGCCGTGCATCGGCTACGGGCTGACCGCGGCGGCGGCCTGCGACTTCCTCATCGCCGCGGAGTCGGCCACCTTCGCCTTCCCCGAGGTGCGCATCGGGGTGCCGACGATCGTCGGGGCCCTTCGGCTGCCGCCGAAGCTGGGCTGGCAGCACGCCATGGAGCTACTCCTGCTGGGTGAGCCCATCGACGCCGCCCGGGCCCTCGAGATCGGCCTGGCCTGGAAGGTCGTGCCCGACGACGAGCTCCTCGACGAGGCCCGGGACCTGGCCGCTCGCCTCTGCCGAGGTGCCCCGCTGGCCCAGCGGGCCGTGAAGGAGGTGGCCTGGCGGGGTCGGGAGCTGCCCTGGCTCGACGCCGTCCGCTTCGGCGAGACCATGCGCCGCGTCGCGGGCGCCACCGAGGACGCCCAAGAGGGCCGCCGGGCCGCCGCCGAAGCCCGCACCCCGGAGTGGAAAGGCCGCTGACCTCTCGTTCTGGTTGCTCCGCTCTGTTCTCCACGACAGAGGAGAGCAACGAGAACGGATGGTCGGGGTCAGGGCGCGACGGCGGCGCCGTCGGCCAGGCCGAACTCGGGGAAGGCGCCGAAGACGCCGTACTCGTGCATGCCGTAGCCGACGGGGCCGTCGGAGCGCTCGAAGCGGGCCACCTGCTCGTTGAGGGAGTACCAGGCCCAGGTGTCCAGCTCGGCCATGTCGTGCTCGACGTACTGGGTGACCAGGTCGCCCTGGTACATGCCGTGGCGCCAGTCGTCCTCGATGCCGTAGCCGGTGCCGATGGCGACGTAGGCGTTGACCAGCGGGTTGACCGTCACCGTGAAACCGCCGCCGGGAGCGTCGGGGAACGACAGGGTCGAGGGGGTGTCGATGCGCCGGGTACCCGACACGAGCGTGTGCTCCCACTCGGGGCGGCCGAGGTGCTCGGCCGCACGGGTCGGGTCGTTCCAGACGCGGATGGCCTCCTCCAGGGTGCGGTTGCCGTCGGGCTCCTCCTGGCAGATGTAGAAGATCTGGTGGTCGTCGAACTGCATGGGGGCGTAGTTCCAGAGGCCGACCATCTGGCCCGTCTCGCCGCGGATGCCCGGGGGCTCGGCCTCGCCGACGGGGCGCACGCCCCACGAGCGGTCCCGCATGCCCCACCAGGTCTCGGGCTCGACGGTGAAGGCCTCGCCGTCGACCTCGAGGGAGCCGGACCACCGTCCGTTCTGGCAGAAGCGGGCGGTGTCGAACAGGAGCCGGCCGAACTTGCGGATGAGCTGCTTGGGCTCCTCGAAGGCGACGTGGGACCCCTCGAAGGTCATGTCGAGGGCGAGAGGATGCTCGGTGGGCTCGAGCACGAACCGGATCTTGCGCAGGGGCTCCACCACCTCGACCCGCAGCGGCCCGGTGGTCAGGTCCATGCGGTCGTCGAGCACCCGACTGGAGCGCACCACCCGGTGCTTCTCGCCCCGGCGCACCACGGCGAACGCGTCCTGGGTCCCGAGGTTCGGGTACAGGCCGAGGCCGAGCACGAGGAAGAGGTCGCCCGAGCAGTTGTGGGCGTTGAAGTAGTAGCGGTCGTAGAAGTTGCGGTCGCTGGTCCCGGCGTGGCGGATGGGCTCGGCCACCTGGTGGATCGGGTAGTCGTCGCCGGCGGTGAGCATGAAGGAGGTCCCCCTGAGAACTGACGGTGCGTCAGAAACCCTAGGCGTCCGGAAGGACTACGTTCGCCGGACCTGATCAGGGGGGACAACGAGATGGGACGACTGGACGGCCGGGTGGCCATCATCACCGGCGCAGGCGGCGGCATCGGCTTCGAGTACGCCAAGCGCTTCCTCGGCGAGGGGGCCAGGGTGGCCATCGCCGAGGTGGACGAGGGCCGCTGTGGCTCGGCGGCCGAGGAGCTGTCCGCCCTCGGTGACGTCGAGCCCGTGCCCACCGACATCGCGGACGAGGCCTCGGTGCAGGCGTCGGTCGACGCCGTGCGGGAGCGTTTCGGCCGGGTTGACGTACTGGTCAACAACGCCGCCGTCTACGGCAACCTCGACATCGGCGACCAGAGCCTCGACTACCTGAGGACCGTCTTCGACGTGAACCTCCACGGACAGTGGCTGATGGCCCGGGCGGTGGCGCCGTCGATGGTCGAGCAGGGCCGCGGCAGCATCGTCAACATCGCCTCGATCGCCGCCTACCTGCACCAGATCAACGCCTTCGACCCGGAGTTCAACGGGGTCGGCAACTACGCCTACGCCCAGAGCAAGTGGGGCGTCATCGGCCTGACCCACCACCTGGCCGGCCAGCTCGGGCAGTTCGGGGTGCGGGTGAACTGCATCGCCCCGGGGCTGACCATGACCGAGGCCACCAAGACCACCGTCCCGGACTTCGCCATGCCCTTCTTCGAACAGCTCAGCCCCATGAAGCGCAACGTCGAGCCCGATCAGCTCACCGGCACCGCCCTCTTCTTCGCCTCCGACGACGCCGCCCTGGTCAACGGCCAGATCCTCTGCGTCGACGGCGGCACCGTCATGCCCGCCTAGAACCAAATTGCGCCGATCTGTCACGCCAGGCGTGACAAATCGGCGCAATTTGGCTGGGGTCAGCTGAACTGGGCCATCGGCGGCAGGCGGCGGGCGATCTGGGCGTCGGCGTGGACCCGCAATTGGTCGGCGTACGCGACGTTGGTGGGGATGAGGAAGTCGCCGGCCAGCACGCCGGCGACGACCCGGGCCGCCACCTCGGACGGGGCGACACCCTGCTGGCCGGCCATGTCGGCCAGAGCGCCCTCGACGAAGTCGACGTCCTCGCCCCCCTTGGCGGGCAGATCGGCGGGCCGATTGCGGCCGGACTCGGCGATGCGGGTGTTGACCGCACCGGGGCAGAGGGCGGACACGCCGATGGGGATGCCCGACGTCCGCAAGTCATGGGCGAGGGACTCGGCCACGGCGTAGGCCCCGAACTTGGAGGTCTGGTACGGGCCGGAGAAGGCGGCGCAGGCCAGGCCCGCCATGGAGGAGGTGACCACGACATGGCCGTCGTCGCCCCCTTCGATCATGCGGGGGACGAAGGCCTTCACGGCGTGGATGACGCCCCAGAGGTTCACGCCGAGCACCCACTGCCAGTCCTCGACGCTGCGCTCCCAGCTGATCCCTCCCTGGAACACCCCGGCGTTGGCGCACACCAGGTGGGCGGCGCCGAAGCGCTCGTAGGTCGTGGCCGCCAGCGCCTCGACGGCCTCGGCGTCGCTGACGTCGCAGACGACCGGCACGGCCTCGGTCCCGGCCACCGTCTCGTCGAGCGCACCTGTCTCCACGTCCGCGGCGACGACCGACATCCCCTCGTCCACGAACCGCCGGGCCAGCGCCCGCCCGATCCCTGAGCCAGCCCCCGTGACGACCGCCACCCTGCCCTCGAGTTGATCCATGGCCCGGACCGTAGGACATGCCCCGACCCCCACCGTTCTGGCTCCCGATTCTCCGGCCAGGACCGGAGGATCAGGAGCCAGAACGAGGAGGTCGGGTCAGCGGGTGCGGGCGAGGCAGGGCTGGAGGGCTTCGATGCCGGCCTTGAAGTCGTCGGGGCCGGCGCCGAACACCATGCCGATCACCCGGTCGACCCCGGCCTCGCCGTAGGCGGTGACCATGTCGGGGGTCAGCGGGTGCATGTAGGGGCACACGCTGATCTGCACGTCGGCCCGACTGCGGCCGTTCTGCGCCAGGAGGTCGTCGAGCCGGGCCAGGGCGGGGCCGACGTCCTCAGGCAGGCGGTTGAACGTGTACCAGCCGTCGCCCAGCCGGGCGGCCCGGGCCATGGCGGCGTCGGACTCCCCGCCGATGTGGATCGGCACGTTGGCCTGTGCCGGCTTCGGGTACATGCGGGCCTTGTCGAGCTCGTAGAACTCGCCGGAGAACGACGACACGTCCTCGGTCCACAAGGAGCGCATCACGGAGATGTACTCGTCGGTCCGCTTGCCCCGCTTCGGCCACGACACGTCGACGGCCGCGAACTCCTCCTGGCACCAGCCCACGCCGATCCCCAGGTCGAACCGCCCGCCGGACAGCCAGTCGATGTTGGCCACCTCCTTGGCCGTGTACACGGGGTTGCGCTGGGGCAGCAGCAGGATCCCCGTACCCAGGCGGATGGTCGAGGTCTGGCCGGCGATGAAGGCCAGGGTCGACAGCGGCTCGAGGATCCCCGAGTCCGCCGTGGCCGGGAAGCGGCCGTTCTCGTCGTACGGGTAGTCCGGCGCGTACTCGTCGAAGAGCACGACGTGCTCGGCCAGCCACAGGGACTCCACCCCGCGGGCCTCGGCCTCCTGGCCGAGGGCGACGAGCCCGTCGGTGGTGACGTAGGGCGCCGCGAGCGCGGCGAAGATACCGAAGTCCATGGTGGTCATTCCCCCCTGGGGTTGGTCAGAACCGGTTGATGGCCTTGTCCTCGAGATAGGCGGCCAGGCCTTCGGGCCCGCCCTCCCTGCCCACGCCGGACTGCTTGAACCCGCCGAACGGGGCACAGGGCTCGAGCATGAAGCCGTTGACGTTGAAGGTGCCGGTGCGGATGCGCTTGGCCACGTCGAGGCCGACACCGGCGCCGTCGGCGGTCCAGACCGAGCCGGACAGGCCGTAGCTGGAGTCGTTGGCGATGCGCACGGCGTCGTCCACGTCCTCGAAGGCGATGGCGGAGATGACCGGCCCGAAGATCTCCTCCTGGGCGATGCGCATGTCGTTGGTGACCTTGGCGAACAGGGTGGGCTCGACGTACCAGCCCGTGTCCTGGCTCGTCGGGCGGCCGCCGCCGACCACGACCTCGGCGCCCTCCTCCTGGCCCTGCACGATGTACTTCTCGACCCGGTCCCGCTGGCGCTCGGCGACCAGGGGGCCGACCTCGGTGTCCATCTCGGCCGGGTCGCCGACCTTCACGGCCTCCATGCGGGTGGCCAGGCCGTCGACGACCTCGTCATACTTGGCCTTGGAGGCCAGGACCCGGGTCTGGGCCACGCAGGCCTGGCCGTTGTTCATGAGGCCGGCGACCTGCAGGAGGTTGTCGAGGGTGGTGTCGATGTCGGCGTCGTCGAGGATGATCGCCGCCGACTTGCCACCCAGCTCCAGGGTGTAGCGCTTGAGCTGCTCGCCGCAGATGGAGGCGATCTTCATGCCCGCCGCGGTCGAGCCGGTGAAGGCGATCTTGTCCACGCCGGGGTGGCGGACCAGGTGCTCGCCGACCTCACGACCGGCGGGCAGGACGTTGACCACGCCCTTGGGCAGGCCGGCCTCCTCGAGGGCCTCGGCCAGCAGGTAGGCGCTGAGCGGGGACTCGGGGGCGGGCTTCAACACCATGGTGGCGCCGGCCGCCAGGGCCGGGGCCAGCTTCAGCATGGTCACGTAGAGGGGGACGTTCCAGGGGACGATCGCCCCGACGACGCCGACGGGCTCACGGCGCACGAGGACGTTGGCCATCATCCCCTGGCGCTCCTCCTCGAAGGCGAAGTCGTTGACCAGGTTGGCGTAGTAGTCGGCGACCATCAGGGTGGCGCCGACCTGGCCGAGGTGGCTGAACATGATGGGTGAGCCCATCTCGGCGGTGATGGTCTGGGCGATGTCCTCGGCCCGCGCGCCGAGGGCGGCGTTCAGGCCGGCGAGGATCTCGCCCCGGCCGGCGGGGTCCATCGTGGACCACGGGCCGCTCTCCAGGGCGCGGCGGGCGGCCACGACGGCCCGGTCGACGTCGGCGTTGGACGCCTCCGGCACGGTCGCGATGACCTGCTCGGTGTGGGGGGAGATGACCTCGATCGTGCCGCCTCCGTCCGACGAGACCCAGTCCCCTCCGATCCAAAGCGTGTCGCGGTCCTGTACACCGTTGATGCTCACCGATACCCCCTTGTGTCAGCGGCCGCGTGGCCGTCTGCGGACATCTGACACCCTGTCAGATTCGGAGCGGCCGAGAAAGCCCGCGTACTCTCGCCCGCCATGGGGACCCGACCGTTCACGTTCGCCGACACGTTCGAAGTGGTGGCCGACACGGTGCCGGACCAGACCGCCATCGTCACCGAGGACCGCCGCCTGACCTACGCGGAGGTCGACGAGCGGGCCACCCGCCTGGCCCATGCCCTGGCCGGACGGGGCGTCGGCGCCGGTGACCACATCGGCCTCTACCTCTACAACGGCACCGAGTACATCGAGGCCATGCTCGCCGCCTGGAAGATCCGGGCCGTACCGGTCAACGTCAACTACCGGTACGTCGAGGAAGAGCTCGTCTACCTCTTCGACGACGCCGACTTGGTCGCGGTCATCCACCACCAGGAGTTCACGCCCACGCTGGCCGCGGTCGTGCACGAGGTTCCCGGGGTGCACACGTTCCTCTGTGTGGCCGACGAGTCCGGCGCCGACATGGTCGGGCTGGAGACCGAGGACTACGAGGCCGCCCTCGCCGCCGCCTCCGACGAGCGGGACTTCTCTCCGCGCTCCGGTGACGACCTCTACGTCCTCTACACCGGCGGTACCACGGGCATGCCCAAAGGCGTGATGTGGCGCCAGGAGGACATCTTCTTCGCGGCCATGGATCTCTCGGCCATGGGCCTGGCCGAGCCGCCCGAGTCGCCCGAGTCGCTGGCCGACCGGGTAAAGGAGACGGCCGGGACCCTGACCATGGCCACGGCGGCCCCCCTCATGCACGGTGCGGCCCAGTGGGCCGCCTTCATCTGCTTCCACCAGGGCAACACCCTGGTCCTGGCCTCGTCGCGGAAGTTCGACCCGGCCGGGATCTGGCACATGGTCGAACGGGAGAAGGTCACGACGATGACGGTCGTGGGTGACGCCATGGCCCGCCCGCTGGCCGACGAGCTGGAGGCCAACCCGGACAAGTACGACCTGTCCAGCTTCTTCGCCCTGGGCTCGGGTGGCGCCATCCTCTCGGCGGGCGTGAAGGAGCAGTTCACGCGGGTCCGTCCTGACCTGATCATCACCGACGCCTTCGGGGCGTCGGAGACCGGGGCCAACGGCGGCGGTGTCGGTTCCTCCGCAGAAGGCCACCCGCAGTTCGCCGTGAACGATTCGACCGCCGTGCTCGACGAGGACCACCGCCCGGTCGAGCCTGGCTCGGGGGTCAAGGGAATGCTGGCTCGCTCCGGTCGCATCCCCCTCGGCTACTACAAGGACGAGGAGAAGACGGCTCGGACCTTCGTGCACGACGCCGACGGGAAGCGCTGGGTCATCCCCGGCGACTTCGCCACCGTCGAGGCCAACGGCACCATCACGCTCTTCGGCCGGGGCTCGGTCAGCATCAACTCGGGCGGGGAGAAGATCTTCCCCGAGGAGGTCGAGGCTGCCCTCAAGAGCCACCCGGCCGTGTTCGACGCCATCGTCGTCGGCGTCCCCGACGAGCGCTTCGGCCAACGGGTCGCCGCCGTCGTGGCCCCCCGCCCCGGTGAGACGCCGACCCTCGAGGAGCTGGCCGAGCACGCCCGCACCAAGATCGCCGGCTTCAAGGTCCCCCGCGAGCTGCACCTGGTCGACGCCGTCACCCGCAGCCCGAGCGGCAAGGCCGACTACCGCTGGGCCAAGTCCGTCGCCACCGGCGAGGCCTGACCGGGTCCCTCGGCTGGGGGACCGACAACGAGGCAGGGATGGGGGCGTGGGGGGTCGGGCCGCCGGTCGCCGTCGCCACCCAATCCGAAATTGTGTGAGTTAAGGCTGTCCTTCGACCACAACCAACGCAATGTCAGGCAGCAGCCGACCCCCAATCGTCATTGCGTGAGTTAGGGCTGTCCTGCTACCTCAACCGACGCAATGTGCATGAGCCCGACGGGGCGAACGCCGTCACGCCGGTTCGGCGAACGCCTTCGTCTCGAGGTACTCCTCGAAGCCCTCGATGCCCATCTCCCGGCCGAGGCCGGACTGGCGGTAGCCGCCGAAGGGGACATCGGCGCTGTAGTAGATGCCGCCGTTGATCGACATGGTGCCGGCCCGGATGCGCCGGCCGACGGCCTTGGCCCGCTCGATGTCGCCGGCGTTGACCGACCCGGAGAGGCCGTAGAGCGAGTTGTTGGCGATCTCGACGGCGTCGTCGTCGTCGTCGAAGGCGATGACGGCCAGCACGGGACCGAACACCTCCTGCTGGGCGATGGTGTCGTCGGGCTTGACGTCCACGAGGAGGGTCGGCTCGATGAACCATCCCTTGGCGAGGTGCTCGGGGCGCTTGCCCCCGGTGACCAGCGTGGCCCCTTCGTCCAGGGCCGTGCGGATCAGGCCCTCGACCCGCTCCCGCTGGACATCGGTGACCAATGGCCCCATGAAGTTGCCGGGGTCGGTCGGGTCGCCGTAGGGCATCGTCTCCAGCACCATCTTGGCGATCTCGACCCCTTCGTCGTAGCGGGAGCGGGGCAGGAGCAGCCGGGTCGGGATGGCGCAGCCCTGGCCGGCGTGGGTGCAGACGCCGAAGGCGGCGGCTCCGGCCGCCGCGCTCATGTCGCAGTCCTCGAGGGCGACGATGGCCGACTTGCCCCCGAGCTCGAGGAACACCTTCTTCACGGTGTCGGAGGCCGCCGCCATGATCCGCTTGCCGACCGCGGTCGAGCCGGTGAAGGTGATGAGGTCGACCCGGGGGTCGGTGGTGATGGCCTCACCGATGTCGTTGCGGCCCGAGGTGATGATGTTGAGGACGCCCGGAGGGATGTCGGTGTTCTCGGCCGCCAGCTTCCCGAGCGCGAGAGCCGCCCAGGGCGTCGCCGGGGCTCCCTTGAGCACCACGGTGTTGCCGGCGGCGAAAGCCGGAGCGATCTTGGCGATGTTGAGCTGGTGGGGGAAGTTCCAGGCGGTGATGGCCCCGACCACGCCGACCGCTTCCTTCTCGATCCACCGGTGGGCGGGCATGCCCATGGGCTCGGCGTTGCCGAGGTCGCGAGTCCACTCGTAGGTCTCGGCCAGGTCGGCGTAGTAGGGCAGGAACTCGACCGGGGCGTCCAGCTGGGGACCGTGGGTCAGGGCGACCGGGGTGCCCACCTCGGCCACGGTCGTGGCCCGGATCTCCTCCAGGTTGTCCCGCAGGGCGGTGTGCAGCTGGCGCAGGCAACGGGCCCGCAGGTCGACGTTCGTGGACCAGTCGGTCTCGTCGAAGGCCCGGCGGGCGGCGGCGATGGCCCGGTCGATGTCGCCCACCGACGCGTCGGCGGCGACCCCGAGCACCTCCTCGTTCGCCGGGTTGACGTTCTCGTAGGTCGCGCCACCCTCGGCGTCGACGAGCTCGCCGTCGATGAAGAGCCGTTCCTCGTGCCAGAAGTCCACCATGGCGGACGAGCGTACTCAGCCGGGTGAACCCCGGTTCACGGGCCGGTGGCCGTAGAATAGTTGACTGAGTCAAATAACTGACCTACGGTGTCGCCCGATGGGGGACCCGGGGTTCGACGCGATCCGGGCGCCGCTGGGCCGGCTGTTCCGGCTCGGGGCGAGCCGCAAGGTCCACGCCCGGCAGGTCTCGGCCGCGGGCGTCGAGATCACCCAGCCCGGAGCGAGCCTCCTGGCCCGCATCGTGGAGGACGGCCCCGTCGTCCTCGGCGACCTGTCGGCGGCTGCGGACATGGACCCCGGTGCGGTCAGCCGTCAGGTGAAGGCGCTGGCGGCCGACGGCCTCGTCGAGCGCGAGGGCCGGGAGGGGGACGCCCGCATCCGGGTCCTGCGGGCCACGCCGGCCGGTCGTCGGGTCCGCCGACGCATCGCCGAGGTCCAGGACCGCCACATGGCCGACGTGCTCGCCGGCTGGTCCCACGCCGACCGAGCCACCTTCGCCCACCTCCTCGACCGCTTCGTCGAGGACCTCCGGTCGGTCCAGTACCGACCGACCGACACCCACAGGAGATCAGCCTGATGCCACGTGACGCGAAGCGAAGCGGAGCCAGAACCCGATGACGATGCCCAGCGACATCGGGGTCATCGACCTCATGATCGGCTTCCCGGCCGAGGACGCCCGGCGCCACTACGACTTCATGAAGGCCAACCTCAAGGACGAGGCCTCGGCCGAGATGGAGTTCCCCGCCGAGTACATGTTCAAGGAGGTCCCCAACCACAAGGAGCCCGAGGACGACGCCGTCGGGATCACCCTCGGCGAGATGGACAAGTGCGGCGTGGCCCTGGGGATGGTCGGTCTGGGCTCCGACGTGAGCAAGCGGGCGGTGGCCGAGCACCCGGATCGCTTCGTCGGCAGCATCGAGATCGACCCCAACGACATCGCCAAGTCCGTGCGCCGGATCCGCACCGCCCACGAGGAGCACGGCATCAAGGCCGTGACCACCTTCCCGTCGGGCTGCAACCCGCCCGTGCCGGTGAGCGATCGGCTCTACTACCCGATCTACCAGGCCTGCATCGACCTCGGCCTGCCCATCGTGGTCAACGCGGGCATCGCCGGGCCCCGGCTGCCGAGCCACGTGCAGGACGTCATGCACTTCGACCAGGTCTGTTACGACTTCCCCGAGCTGGTCATCGTTATGCGCCACGGGGCCGAGCCCTGGGAGGGCCTGGCCGTGAAGCTCATGCTCAAGTGGCCCGGCCTGCACTACATGACCAGCGCCTTCGCCCCGAAGTACTACCCACAGGCGATCATCGACTACGCCAACACCCGGGGCGCCGACAAGATCCTGTACGCCGGCTACTACCCGATGGGCCTGAGCCTCGAGCGCATCTTCGCCGAGATGCCCGACGTGCCGTTCCGGGACCACGTGTGGGCCCCGTTCCTGCGGGAGAACGCCCTGCGTGTCTTCAAGCTCGATGGCTGACACCGCCCGGTACACGATCATCTCGGCGGACTGTCACGCCGGGGCCAACCACGAGACCTATCGCGAGCACCTCGACCCGGCCTGGCGGGACGAGTTCGACGCCTGGCGAGGCGAGTACCGCAACCCCTTCCGGGACCTGCAGGGCGACGGGCGGACCCGGAACTGGGACGACGAGCGCCGGATCACCGAGCAGGAGGCCGACGGGGTCGTGGCCGAGGTGGTGTTCCCGAACACGGTGCCCCCGTTCTTCCCGACCGGCGCCGTGGTGGCCCGCCCACCGACCCCGGAGGAGCTGCCGCGGCGCCTCGCCGGTGTCCGGGCCCACAACCGCTGGCTGGTCGAGTTCTGCAGCCGGCGGCCCGAGCGGCGGGCGGGCATCGCCCAGATCTTCCTGAACGACGTGGACGAGGCGATCGCGGATGTCGAGTTCGCCGCGGCCAACGGCCTCCGCGGTGGGGTCCTGCTCCCGGCGGTCCCGCCCGACACGCCGCACATCGAACCCGTGTACTCGACGGCGTACGACCCGCTGTGGGCGGCCTGTGAGGACCTCGGGGTGGTGCTCAACCACCACTCCGGCGGGGGTGCGCCCGACTACGGCCGTCACGCCGCCGCCGGCATGGTCTGGATCGCGGAGGCCGCCTTCTGGTCCCGCCGCACGCTGAGCCACCTGCTCGTGGGCGGGGTGTTCGAGCGCTTCCCGAAGCTCAAGCTGGTGCTGACCGAGCAGGGGGCGAGTTGGATCGCCCCGACGCTGACGCAGCTCGACACCTTCCACGAGCAGGCGGCCACGACCGGGCGCATCGGCGAGCTCAAGTACCGCTCCGAAGACGTCCTACCCATGGCGCCCAGCGAGTACTTCCACCGCAACGTCTACGTGGGGTCCAGCTTCCCGAGCCCGGTGGACGCCGAGGCCCGCCACGACATCGGGGTGAGCCATTACCTCTGGGGCAGCGACTACCCGCACTACGAGGCGTCGTGGCCCTACACCCGGGAGCTGCTGCGGCGCTCCTTCGCCGGCACCGACCCGGCCGAGCTGCAGCAGGTCCTCGCCGGCAACGCCGCCGACGTCTACGCCTTCGATCTGGAGGCGCTGGCGCCGCTGGCCGCCCGGTTCGGCCCCACCCACGCCGACATCGCCGAACCGCTGGTGGCCATTCCCGCCGATGCCACCAGCCCCGGCTTCCACCGCCCATGACCCCCACCGACGACCGTTCTGGGCATCGCCTTCCGCGTCCCACCGCGGACAGCAGTGCCCAGCACGGGAGGTTCGCGGGGCGGCGGGTCCTGGTGACGGGCGCGTCGCGAGGGATCGGCGCGGCGCTGGCCGTGGAGGTCGCCCGGCAGGGGGCCGACGTGGCCATCACGGCGAGGACGGCCGATGCCCACCCGACCCTGCCCGGGTCGCTGAAGGAGACGGCTCTGGCCATTGCCGCCCACGGGCGCAACGCCGTCACGGTGGTGGCCGACCTGACCGACGCCGACGACCGGGCCCGCATCGTCCCCGAGGCTGCAGCGGGCCTCGGCGGGCCGATCGACGTGCTCGTCAACAACGCCGCGGCCGCCATCTACCAGCCGCTGGCCGACTACCCGCTGAAGCGTCGGCGGCTGATCTTCGAGGTCAACGTCCACGCCCCGCTCGACCTGGCCCAGGCCGTCCTACCCGGGATGCTGGCCCGGGGTGAGGGCTGGATCCTGAACCTCTCGTCCGGCAGCGCCCGGCCCCGTCCCGGCCCGCCGTTCGTCGAGAACGCCATGGGCTCGACCCTCGGCGTCTACGGGGCGAGCAAGGCCGCCCTCAACCGGATGACCAACGCCCTGGCCGAGGAGGTGTGGGGGAGCGGCGTCCGGGTCAACACCGTCGAGCCCCGGGCCGCGGTGCACTCCGAGGGGGCCGATGCCCACCTCGACGGGGTGCTCGACGAGGAGCAGTTCGAGTCGATGGCCGACATGGTCGCCGGCGCCCTGGTGCTCTGCGACTGCGCTCCTGAGGTCACGGGCGGCACCCACATCAGCCTCGATCTCCTCGCCCGGTGAGCCCCATGGGTGAGGTGCGGCGGATCGAGTACGCGGGGTCGGTGCACGACGAGGAGGAGATCGAGGCGGTCGTCTCGGTGCTGCGGGGCGGGCCGACGGCGCTGCGCATCGGCAAGCACGTCCGGGGCTTCGAGCAGGGCGTGGCCGAGCTCTTCGGCAAGGCCCGGGGGATCATGGTCAACTCGGGGTCGTCGGCCCTCTACCTGGCCGTCGAGCTGCTCGGACTCCAGCCCGGCGACGAGGTCCTGACCTCGCCGCTGACCTTCTCCACCGACATCGCCCCCCTCGTGCGGTCGGGCCTGGTGCCGGTCTTCGTCGACGTCGAGCGGGACACCTACAACCTCGACGTCGACGGCGTCGAGGCCATGATCGGCCCGAGGACGAAGGCGATCCTGGCCCCGAACCTGATCGGCAACGCTCCCGACTGGGACCGGCTGCGGGAGATCGCCGACCACCACGGGCTCCAGGTGATCGAGGACTCCTGTGACTCGTTGGGGGCGACCCTGCGGGGCACGCCGACGGGCACCCGGGCCGACGTCTCGGTGACCAGCTTTGCCCTGTCCCACATCATCACCGCGGCGGGCACCGGTGGGATGGTCTGCGTCGACGACCCGGACCTGGCCGACCGGGCCCTGCTGCTGCGGCGTTGGGGTCGGCGCTCGGAGGTCCAGCTCTACGGCTCGGCCAAAGGGGTCGACCAGCGCTTCTTCAGCGAGATCGAAGGTGACCTCGAGTACGACAACCTTTTCATCTTCGACGAGGTCGGATGGAACTTCGAGCCCTCCGAGCTGAGCGCCGCCTTCGGTGAGGTCCAGCTCCGCAAGCTCCCGGCCAACCTGGCCGCTCGCCGGCGCAACTTCGCCCGCCTGACCGAGGGCTTCGCCCGCCACCCGGAGGCGTTCGAGCTACCCCGCCAGCTCGACGGCCTCGACACGGCCTGGCACATGTTCCCGCTGCTCATCCGGCCCGAGTCCGGCATCCGCCGCCGCGAGTTCCAGGCCCACATGGAGGGCCACGGCGTCGACACCCGCATGGTCTGGACCGGCAACGTCCTCCGTCAGCCCGGCTTCCGGGACATCGCCCATCGTCAGCCCGGCGCCGGACTCCCCACCGCCGACCGGGTCATGGAGTGGGGCGTGGTCCTACCCAGCAACCACGGCCTCACCGACGCCGACGTCGACCACATCGTCACCACCGCCGGCCGGTTCCTGTCCGTGTGAACCGATTCTGGCCCTTGATTTCGCTGCCATAGCAGCGAAATCCCCGGCCAGAAGGGTCGTCAGTCGGCGAGGGACTCGGACATCTTCTGGGTGGTCTCGATCCACTCCTCGACGATGTCGAAGACGATGTCCTTGGCGGGGCGGACCTTGTCCATGAGGCCGACGATCTGGCCGACGGGTGAGCCCGAGAGGGCCTCGTTCTGGACCCGGCTGAAGCGGTGGGCGGCCGGGGCGTAGAGCAGACCCTGCAGCGGCATCGGCAGCGGGGCGGGGCCGTCCTCGGTCTCCCAGGCCTCGGTCCAGGCGGTGCGCAGCTGGCGGGCGGGCTTGCCCGTCATGGCCCGGGAGCGGACCGTGTCGCTGTAGCCCGCCTTCAGGAGCTTCTCGATGACCCAGGGCTGGGTGTCGGACTCGGCGCAGGTCAGCCAGATGGAGCCGGTCCAGGCCCCCTGCGCCCCGAGCGCCATGGCGGCCGCCATCTGGCGGCCCCGGCCGATGCCGCCCGCGGCCAGCACGGGGACGTCGGGGCCCACGGCGTCGACCACGTCGGGGATGAGCACCATGGTCGAGATCTCGCCGCAATGGCCGCCGGCCTCGGTGCCCTGGGCCACCAGGACGTCGACCCCCCGCTCGACGTTGCGCTCGGCGTGGCGAGCCGAGCCGCAGAGGGCACCCACGAGCACGCCACGGGAGTGGGCGGCCTCGACGACGTAGGGCGGCGGCGGGCCGAGGGCGTTGACGATCATCGACACCGGATGCTCGAGCACGACGTCGATCTGGCCCGGGCCTTCGACCTCCACGGCGAGACCGGCGGCCTTCAGCACGCCTTCGTCGCCGTCGGGCAGGGGCGGCACGCCGTACTCGTCGAGGATGTGCTCGACGTGCTCCCGGTGCTGCTCGGGGATCATGTCCTGGAGGCTGCTCAGGTCGAAGTCCTCGCCCTTGCCCACGAACTTCTCGGGCATGGCGAAGTCGACGCCGTAGGGCTTGCCGCCGACGTTGTCGTCGATCCAGGACAGCTCGATCGCGAGCTGGTCGGGGCTGTAGGCGAGGGCGCCGAGCACGCCGTAGCCCCCGGCCTTGCTGACCGCGGCGACCACGTCCCGGCAGTGGCTGAAGGCGAAGAGGGGGAACTCGATGCCGAGGCGCTCGGCGATGGGCGTCGTCATGCCCTCACCCTGCCACGCCGGGATTAGCGTCCGCGCATGGCTGCCACCCCCGGTGCTCCTCATCCGGCCCGACGGCTGCACCACCGGCTGGAGACGATCCACGCCGTCACCTACTTCGCCGAGGAGTCCCGGCAGGCGGCGAAGGACATCGGGCTGAAGGGCTTCTGGATGGGCTACTTCGGGTTCCGGGCTGCCCCGCTGGGCTCTGTCGGGGCGGGGGTCGTGGAAGCGGTCTTCGCCAACTTCGCCCCCCGGCGGGTGCGAAAGGCCGTCCCCGACGCCTGGGCCCATGCCTCGCCCGAGGCCTGCATCGAGGCGCGACGGACCGCCGCGGTGGCCGCGTTGGAGCGGGTGGCGGCCGACGACCTGGCCGTCGTCGCCCCCGCCGTGGTCGACCGACTGGAGGGGGTGCTCGACGTCGCCGACCACCTCGGCCGCCCCCTGTTCGCCGCCAACCGGGACCTGCTGCTCCCTGGCGACCCCGCCGGCCGGCTCTGGCAGCTGGCCACCGACCTGCGGGAGCAGCGGGGCGACGGCCACGTCGCGGCCCAGGCTGCCGCGGGCCTCGACCCGGTGGAGATGCACCTCGTCTACGCCCTGGGCTCGGGCTTCCCGGGCGACGTCCTGCAGCAGAGCCGGGACTGGACCGACGAGGAGTGGGCCGACGGGGTCGATCGCCTCGTGGTCCGGGGCCTGCTGGTCGACGCCACGACGGCCACCGACGAGGGACGAGCCCTGCACGAGCGCATCGAGGCGACGACTGACGAACTCGCCCTGCGCGCCTTCGTCGCCGGCCTGGGCAGCGTGGACGCCGTCGAGGACCTGGCTGCGGACCTGACGCCGCTGGCCCGGGCGGTCAGCCGCTCTGGGATCCTGCCCTTCCCCAACCCGATCGGGCTGCCGGAGGACTGACGGTTCGTCGCCGGCTGTGGCTCAGTCGAGGACGGCGTCGAGGAGGCGGTCGAGGCTGTAGGTGAAGAGGGCGTCGGTGTCGGTGGGCCCGGTCATCGCCTCCCGGATGGCCGGGTCGATGTCGTCGTCGTCGTCCACCTCGGCCCAGAGATCGCGGGTGGCCAGCTCGCCGGGCGGGCGCTGGCGGTACTGCTCCTCGATCACGACGAAGCCCCCGACCAGGAAGAGGATCGAGCGCAGGGCGTCCACGGCGGCGTCACCCTCGAGCCCGGCGGCGGTCATCTCCCGGGCGAGGGCCACCTGCGTGCGGAAGGACAGCTCGTTGCCTCGGCCCAGCTCGGTGGCCAGCTGCAGGGTGGTCACCTGGTCGAGAAACTCCTGGCGGGCGGCCCGGGCCACCGAGGCGATGCGGTCACGGGCGCCCGTCCCCCGGGCCTTGATCGGGGGGAGGTCGGCGACCATCTCGTCGAGCACGGCGTGCAGGAGGTCCTCCCGACTGCCCACGTGCCAATAGATGGCGGTGGGCGCCAGGCCGACATCGGCGGCCACCTTCCGCATGCTGACCGCCTCGACCCCTTCGGCTTCGATCAGGCGCCGGGTCGCCACGAGGATGCGGCCACGGCTTGCCGACTGGTCGGTCATCTGTAACAGTGTTCCAGAGCCGTCAGGCTCCGACAACAGCACCAGGGGAACGATTCCAGGGGGACATGCCGATGAGCCAGATCCGCTACGGCGCGAAGGTCGAGCAGCGCAGTCGGGAGATCGAGGCGACCCGGGCCGAGATCTGGTCGACGGCGGTGACGGCGATCTACGAGACCGACCCCGAGCTGATCGCCGCGGTGCTGCCCAAGCCCCTGGAGCCGGCGGCGGAGCCCCTGGTCCGCCTGACCATCACCTCGGTGGAGATGCCCGGCCTGCCGGTGTTCGGCGCCGGGTGGTTCGGCGTGGCCGCCCGCCACGGCGATCAGGTCGGCGAGTACCCGATCTTCATGCCCATGACCACCGAGCAGTCCGTCCTCGGTGGCCGGGACACCTACGGCGAGCCCAAGAAGATCGCCGATGTCTGGGCCCGGCGGGACGGCGACACCATCGACGCGGGCATCGCCCGCATGGGCTTCACGGTCTGTGAGATCCACGGCACGGTCAACGAGGCCCGCAAGCCCTACGAGAAGACCAAGCGCGACTTCTGGTTCAAGCTCTCGCCCTCGGCCGAGACCGCCGGCGAGCTCGACCAGGACCCGCTGCTGGTCTACGGCGAGAAGACCGAGAAGGCCCGGGTCCACGAGGGCATCGACGGCGAGGTGGTCCTGAAGGACTCGCCCCTCGATCCCATCGCCGACTTCGTGATCCGCCGGGTCGTGGACATCAACTGGACCGAGCGGGCCTCCACCCAGGTCGGCCGGGTCATCGGCCCCGTGCCCCGCGAGGACCTCGTCCCGTTCATCCACCAGCGCTACGACGACCTGTCCGTCCTCGGGAAGAAGAGCTGACCCATGACCGACCGCTACACGATCATCTCGGCCGACTCACACTGTGGTCTGCCGGCTGAGGGGTATCGGAACTACCTGGACGAGCGGTACCACCGGCAGTTCGACGACTACCTGGCCGAGATCCACGCCTCCCGGGACGAGGCCCTGAAGCTCAACTACGACTACATCATGGGCTGGGAGACCGAGAACGAGGAGGGTCTCCGGGGCGCCTTCGATCCTGAGCAGCGCGACAAGGAGCTGGACGCCGACGGTGTATCGGCGGAGGTGATGTTCGCCGACGCCGACGCCATCACCGGCAACGCCTCGCCGCCCTTCGGCGCCGGCCTGGGGGCGGGGATGATCGACGACCCCGAGCTGGCCTATGCCGGAGCCCGGGCCCACAACCGCTTCCTGGTCGAGATGTGCAGCCACAGCCCGCAGCGCCGGGGCGGGATCGCCCTGGTCCCCATCGCCCACGACATCCAGCGAGGGGTCGAGGAGGTCGAGTGGCTGGCGGGTCAGCCCGGCATTCGCGGCGTGATGATCCCGACCATGTGGCGGGACCGCCTGCCGTACAACGAGGCCGCCTATGACCCGGTCTGGGCCGCGTGTGAGGCCGCCGGCTTCCCGGTCCACACCCACTCCGGCGAGGCCCCCCGGGAGGAGATGGGCGAGCACATCGGCATCTACCTGGCCGAGGTCGTCTGGTGGGCGACCCGGCCCATGTGGCACCTCCTCTTCTCCGGCGTCTTCGAGCGCTTCCCGGGTCTGAGGTTCGTGGTCACCGAGGCCGCCGCCTACTGGGCCGCCGACATGATGTGGAAGTGGGACCAATACCTCGGCGGCGGTCACACGACCAAGAAAATGGCCGCCCTGATGAAGGGCAAGATCTCCAAGCTGCCCTCGGACTACTTCGGCTCGAACATCTTCATCGGGGCCTCGACCATGTCGCCCGAGGAGATCCGCCGTCGCCACGTCCTCGGCTGTGACGTCGTGATGTGGGGCACGGACTACCCGCACCCCGAGGGGACCTGGCCGCACACCAGGGAGCGACTGCAGGCTCACTTCGCCGATGTGCCCGTCGAGGACACCCGCAAGTTGCTGGGGGAGACCGCCGCGGTCTGTTACGGCTTCGACCTCGACGAGCTCGCCCCCATCGCCGGGCGGGTCGGGCCCACGCCCGAGTCCCTCGGCCAGGACCCCACGCTGCGCACGGACCCCGACGAGGCGGCCAACGCAAGGTGGTGGAAGGCCGAGTACGGCGTGCAGGCCCCCGTATGAAGGACCTGGCCGGGAAGGTCGCGGTCGTCACCGGTGGGGCCGGGGGGATCGGGCGGGGGATCGTCGAGGCCCTCCTGGAGGAGGGGGTCCGGGTCGTGGTGGCCGACGTCGAGGCGCCCGTCCTCGAGCAGGCGGTGGCCGAGCTGGCGGAGCGGGGGCAGGTCCGGGGGGTGCGCACCGACGTGTCCGACCCGACGGCAGTCGAGGCGCTGGCCGACGATGTCTTCGGGAACGAGGGCGTCTGCCACCTGCTGTTCAACAACGCCGGGGTCACCTCCGGCGGCGGCGGCAAGCCCTGGGAGCAGGAGGCCAACGACTGGCGCTGGTGCTTCAGCGTCAACGTGTTCGGCATGGCCAACGGGGTGCTCTCCTTCGTGCCCCGCATGATCGAATCGGGCGAGCCCGGCGTCGTGGTCAACACGTCGTCCGGTGACGGCGGAATCGCCCCGGTGCCGTACGCCTCGATCTACGCCGCCTCGAAGGCGGCCGTGACCTGCTTCACCGAATCGCTGGCCCAACAGCTCGCCACCGGCGACACGAACCTGTGCGCGGCCATCTTCTACCCGGGCGGTGGGCTGCTGGACACCGGCCTCTGGACCGCCCAACGCAACCGGCCTGAGGCGCTGGCCCGTCAGAAGGACCGGGCCCCCGCACCGGGGACGACGTTCGCCGAGTTCAAGGAGCAGCTGGCCGCCGCGGGCCGGCCGGTCGACGTCGTCGACCTCCTCGAACTGGGACGCTTCGCTGTCGCCGGGGTGAAGGCCGGGACGTTCATCATCGGCCATGACCTCGACCGGGCCGGGAAGCTGCTGCACGCCCGGGCCGACGCCATCGCCGAAGGCCACCTCCCCCCGAACATGATGGAGTTCCTGTGACCACTGTTGACGCTGCGCAGCGGAGCGGAGCAGCTCCGCGGATGACGGAGATGGCGAAGCCAGCCGGGCGGAGCACGGCGAGTGTGATGGAGTTCCTGTGACCACTGTTGACGCTGCGCAGCGGAGCGGAGCAGCTCCGCGGATGACGGAGATGGCGAAGCCAGCCGGGCGGAGCACGGCGAGTGTGATGGAGTTCCTGTGAGCACCCGTTATGCCGTCATCTCCTCGGACGGGCACGCCGGGGGCGAGCTCTATGAGTACCGGGACTACCTGGCCTCGCAGTGGCACGACGACTTCGACGCTTGGGCCCCGACCTACGTCAACCCCTTCGCCGATCTCCAGTCCGCGACGGCCTACCGCTCGTGGGACTCGGCCCGCCGCCTGGAGGAGACCGAGGCCGACGGCATCGTCGCCGAGGTCCTGTTCCCCAACACGGTCCCGCCGTTCTTCGAGGAGGGCAACCTCGTCGCCCTCCCGCCCACGCCCGAGGACTACCCCCGCCGCTGGGCCGGCCTGCAGGCCCACAACCGGTGGACGGTCGACTTCTGCGCACGCGGCGCCCGGCCGGCGCTCGGCCGTGGTCCAGGTCTTCGTCAACGACATCGACGACGCCGTGTCCGAGGTGCGTTGGGCCAGGGAGGCCTACCCGCTCCTGGCCGGGGTGCTGCTGCCGTCGGTCCCACCCAACTCGGGCCTACCCGGCCTGTGGGAGCCTCACTACGACCCCCTTTGGCGGGCGTGTGAGGAGCTCGAGGTCCCCATCCAGGTCCACGGCGGCGGGCGGCCTGCCCGACTACGGCGACCACGAGGCGGCTCGGGCGATGCTGCTCATCGAGCTCCCGTGGTTCGCCCACCGGCCGGTCTGGCACCTCATCTTCTCCGGCGTGCTGGAGCGGTTCCCGACCCTGAAGGTCGTGCTGACCGAGCAGGGGGCGGCCTGGCTGCCCCGGGGCCTGGAGACCCTCGACTGGTTCTACCGGCGCATGACCCTGCCCGAGGCGGCCGAGTCGGTCTACTTCGGCGCCGTCGCCGCCGGCCTGTCGATGACCCCGACGGAGTACTTCCACCGGAACTTCTGGCTGGGCGCCAGCTTCCTCCGCCCCAGCGAGTCGCCGCTGCGCCACGAGATCGGTGTGGACCGGATCATGTGGGGAGCCGACTACCCGCACAGCGAGGGCAGCTACGGCTTCACGACCGAGGCCCTCCGGGCCGCCTTCGGCGGGGTCCCCGAAGACGAGGCCCGTCGCATGATCGAGACCAACGCGGCGGACTTCTTCGGATTCGACCTGGACCTTCTGCGCCCCCTCGCCGACCGGGTCGGACCCGAGGTCGACGAGGTGGCCAAGGTCCTCCTGCCCGACGACTACCCGACCGAGTCCACCTGCAACGCCTTCGACAAGGCCCAGGTCCTCCGCGCCTGGTGACCGACATGCCGCATCTGGGTACATCCCTGTGCCGTGGGCGACACGTGGGTGTGCCCAGAACGGGGAGGATGGGATGATGAGCGGGTCGCTGGCGCGGGCGACGGCGACGGCCTACCTCGACGCGGTCAACGCCGTGGACCTCGACGGGCTCGTCGCCCTGTTCACCGAGGACGCCGTGCTCGATCACGCCTTGGGCACCTTCCAGGGCACCGAGGCCATCCGGGCCTTCCACGCGGAGAACGTCCTGGCCTTCACGCCGCAGGTCACCTCCAGCGCCTGGCTGGAGCAGGGCCGCACCGTCACGTTCCACTTGGAGGCCGGCGTCGACGGCGCCACCAGCCAGACCGTCGACCATCTCACCGTCGACGATTCGGGCCTGATCACCCACCTCGAGGTCGGCGTCCGCTGAGTACATGGAAGTACTCGATCAGTCGCCGGTGGTGCCGTCGATCTGCTCGCGGAGGAAGTCGGCGTGGCCGTTGTGGCGGGCGTACTCCTCGATCATGTGGGTGAGCACCCAGCGGAGGGTGAGCCGCTTGCCGTCGCGGGGGCGGGGGGTGGCCTCGTCGAGGTCGCGGGCGGCGGCGATGCGCCGGGCCCGGTCCACCTCCTCGTCGAAGCGGGCGAACACCTCGACCACCGCGGCCGAGTCGAGGTCGTCGAAGTCCCCGTCGGGGGAGGCATCGTCGTAGTAGATCGGCCTGGCCGTCTCGTCGGCCTCGAGCTCTCTGGCGAACCAGCCGAGCTCCACCTCGCTCATGTGGCGGACGAGGCCGAGCAAGCTCATCGACGACGGCGGGACGGCCCGGGTCTTGAGCTGCTCGTCACTGAGCCCCTCGCACTTCGTCAGCAGCGTGACCCGGTGGTAGTCGAGCCAGCCGTCCAGCATCTCCCTGTCGCCCGCGGTGAAGGAGGGCTCCGCTCGTTCGATCGTCACCGTTGCGACCCTACGGACCCACCCGATCTTTCTGGCGTTGATTTGTCACGCTCAGCGTGACAAGTCAACGCGACTTCGGTGGGAGGATGCGGGGCATGGAGCACGTGAGCCTCGAGGAACTCCAGGACGGCATCGTCGTCCTGACCATCGACCGCCCGGACCGCCGCAACGCCCTCAGCAACAAGGTGCTGGCCGAGCTGCACGAGGCAGTCGACCGCATCGGATCGGACCCGGCCATCCGGGTCGTCATCCTGACCGGGGCGGGCGCCGGGTTCTCGGCCGGGGCCGACATGAAGGGCGGGCCGGAGGAGAGCCAGGGCCTCGGGGGCACACCGACCGGCGCCATCGTCGAGCAGGCCCAGAGCAGCGTGGTCCGGACCTTCGCCAGCCAGGAGTTCATGGCCGGCCTGTTCGAGAAGATCCACCGACTCCGCCAGCCGGTGATCGCCGCGGTGAACGGGGCGGCCGTGGGCGGTGGCTTCGCCCTCGCCCTGGCCTGCGACATCCGCTACGCGGCCGAGTCGGCCACGTTCGGCGCCGTGTTCATAAAGCGCGGCGTGTCGGCCTGCGACATGGGCACCTCGTACCACCTGCCCCGCCTGGTCGGGGCCTCCCGCTCGGCCGAGTTGCTCCTCACCGGTCGCACCTTCGACGCCGCCGAGGCGAAGGCGATGGGTCTGGTCCTCGACGTCGTCGCCGACGGCGAGGTCATCGACCGGGCGCTGGTCACCGCTCGCGAGATCGCCGAGAACGGCCCCCTGGCGGTCTGGATGACCAAGGAGACCATGTGGCAGACGGTCGACTCGCCCAGCCTGCGCCACGCGCTCGACCTCGAGAACCGCACGCAGATCATGTGCACCGGCACCGGCGAGCTGGCCGAAGCCTTCGCCGCCTTCCGCGACGGCCGCACCCCGACCTGGGGGCCCTTGTGAGCGTTGCGCCGACGACAAGCGGTGGGTCGTGGTGGCCCCGCCGGGCTCGGGGACCGGCGCCGGGATCCGGCTGGCCCGGGCGGGCAACGACCACCAAGCGGACCGGATGACCTCGCTCGTCGAGCGCACCGATCTGACGTTCTGGTACTTCCGCGAGGGCATCGACCGGCTGCCTTGGAGCTCCTTCGATCGGGTCTGGCCTGTGGCCGACGAGAACGGCGCCGCGGTCGGCTCCGTCGCCTTCGACGCCGGCTTCCTCGCGGCGCCCCGCGTCTGGCTCCGCGACGAGGCCGGGGTGCCGGTCATCGGCCTGATCAGCGTCCAGGTGGGCGGCATCTTCAGCGCGCCGGAGCCCCAGATCGTCTGGCCGGACGGCTCCACCGTCGCCGCCTTCCGCACGCCGGAGGTGTGGTGGGGTCAGCAGGTGATCGGAAAGTGGCAGGTCCAGGTCGACCTCGAGCGGGCGGTCGGGCGGTTCGGCGGGGCCTGGATGTGGGACGAGGCCGACCGGCCGGTCGCCGCCGTCAGCCAGGTCCGTGATCCGGACGTGGGTTCCCACCTCCGCCTGAAGCGGGAGCCGGACCTGCCCGAGCTCCTGGCCTGGGCCACCCTCGCCTTCCCCCTGGCCGTCTACCACCAGTTGCGCGGCCGCGAGGTCGCGGACGAGCGGGGCGACCGGCCCCACCGGGACACGACGGACCTCCTCTGACCCACGCCGGCAGGACGGCTCAGCGGTCGATCTGGTCGCGGATGGTGTCCATGGTGGCGGCGATCTGGGCGGACTCGTGGAGGGTCATGACCCGGCTCTCGCCGAGGCCCTCGATGAGGCAGCGGTGGACCTCGTCGACCTGGTAGCGCAGGCCCTCGCCCTCGATGGGTGCCTCGATGACCTCGGCCTTCCCGAAGGCGTCCCGCACGGTGAGGGACTCCGGGCAGTGCATGAAGGCGGGGAGCTCGATGCTGCCCTCGGTGCCGACGATGCGGGCGGTACAGGCCAGGTTCACCCGGATCGACGCCTTGACCACCGCCAGCTTCCCGCCGGGGTGGTGCAGCGCGGCCACGATGGTCTCGTCCACGTCGGTCTCGCCCATGTGGCCGCTGGCCACCACCCGGTCGGGCGGACCGAGCACGAGCGAGGCGAGCTGCAGGGGGTAGACGCCGAGGTCGAGCAGGGCGCCGCCGCCCCGGGCCGGGTCGAACAGGCGGTGCGTGGGATCGACGGGCATCCGGTAGCCGAAGTCGGCCTCGACGAGCAGGGGCTCGCCGATGCGGCCGTGCAGCAGGAGCTCCCACAGCCGGACGTAGGCGGGCAGGAACCGGCTCCAGACGGCCTCCATGAGGAACCGCTCGCCGAGGTGGGCGCTGGCGGTCATGCGCAGCACCTCGGCCTCGGTCATGGCCAACGGCTTCTCGCACAGGACGTGCTTGCCGGCGTCGAGGTACCGGCAGGCGTCATCGGCGTGGCGGGACTGGGGCGTGGCCACGTAGACCACGTCCACGTCGTCGTCGCGGGCCAGGTCGTCGTAGTCACCGTGGCGGTGGGGGATGTCCCACTCGTCGCCGAAGGCGTCGGCCCGCCGGTCCGTCCGGGAGCCGACGGCCACCAGCTCGGCGTCCGGTGTCTGGTGGAGGGCTTGGACGAACCGGGCCGCGATCCCTCCGGTCCCCGCGATGCCCCATCGAGTCGTCACAGGGGGACAGTCTGACCGCTCCACGGTCAATCGGTGAGGCCGGCGATCCTGTCGCGGAGCCAGCCGCCGAGCCAGAAGTTGTCGCCGTCGACCGTGGCCACGAGGGTCTGGTGGGCGGCGAGGGCCACGAGACGGGCCGCGGGGTGGTCGGGCTGGCCGGCGAGGACGGCCTCGGCCAGGTGGAGGGCAAGGACGGGCTCGCCGGCGTCGAGCTTCGCCCGGGCCCGGTCGAGCACGGCGTCCGGCCCGAGGGCGTCGGCCAGGTCAGCCGTGGCCGCTCGGGGGTCGACCGGGTACAGCTCCGCGGAGGACTGCAGGCGGAACCAACCGACATAGCTCTCCCAGAACGTGCGCACGGCCCACGGCACCCGGCCGTAGCCCTGGCCCACCCGCAGGTCGTCGGGCAGGGTGATCTCCCGCATGAGGGTCAGCACGTCGGTGCCGGCGTTGATGCCCTCGAGGGTGGCCCGGTGGACGTGGTCGACGGCGCCATGGAGCCGCGCCAGCGACGCGTCGATGAGCCCGGCCCCCACGATCGGGTCGTGGCGGCCGGTGATCAGCACCTCGGGCTGCAGGGCCCGGACGGTCTCCACGGCCTCGAGGTAGGGCTCGGCGAAGCGGTACCGGTCGCCCCGCAGGGTGTTGAAGTTCGGGAAGTGGGGGAACAGCGGGCCGAAGAGGTTGCTGACCAGGGCCGTGCGGCGCTCGGGGAGCCAGACCACACAGGCGTCTCGGGTCTCGCCCCCCGGCGTGGAGATCAGCTCCAGCTCGACGTCGCCGACGGCGAGCTCGATCCGGTCCTCGAAGAGGATGTCGGGCGTCGGCCGGTCCTGGTCCATGGGGGCACCGGGGTTCTCCTCCGCCAGGCGACCGATGATCTCCGGGAGCTGGCTGAACCAGATCATGGCCGTGGAGAACCGGAAGCGCTGGATGCGCAGGTCGTCGGCTTGGCAGGACGGGTTGTCGGCTTGGGCCACGTACCGGGTGTCCGGCTCGCGGAACAGGCCGACGCCGCCCACGTGATCGACATGGGCCTGTGTCGTGACGATGTAGGGCGTCGGGCCGGGGTGGACGGCGTCGAACACCTTCTTGTGGTGGGCCGCCTCGAAGCCCATGCCGGTGTTGACCACGACCCGACCGGCGTCGGTGCCGATCAGGTAGGCCGCCGTCGTGCCGCCCGAGCGCCAGATGTCGTCGGCCACGGGGTGGGCCGGGTCGTCGTAGCGGGGGAGGAGAAGCTCGGCCCCCGGCCGGGTGTCGATCAGCTTGTCGACGGCCTTTTCCCCCTTCGACCTCGCCATCAGGCCACCTCCTCCCGCACGGCGAAGCGGTCGAGGTAGAAGCCGAACGGGGCCCGCAGCTCGGCCGGGTCGGCGCCGAAGTCCCGGCGGACGTCATAGACGACCTGGCCGTCCCGGCCCCGCCCGTGGCCCGCCCGGTAGGCCTCGATGGCCGCGCCCGCCGCATCGGTCAGGGGCCAGCCTGCGGCCTCGTAGATGCGCTCCACCGTGCTCATCTCGTCGGCCATGAACTCGTGGAACAGCACGTCGACCCCCTGCTCGTCAGCCACGAGGGGCCGGTCCCGGACCGAGGCCGCCAGCAGCTGCTCGATGCGCTCGGCCCAGTAGGCGAGATACCACTCGGGCTCGGTCGTGCGGTAGCTCATGCGGGCGCCGTAGGCCACCATCGTGGCCGCCGACTGGATGACCGACACGGGGTCCCGGTGGGTCACCACGACGGTGGCGTCGGGGAACGTGGCCAGCAGGGGGCCGAGTTGTTCGAGGTGCTGGGGCGACTTGAGCACCCACCGCTCTCTCGGCGAGTACCACTGCAGGATCTTGAGGACCGTGCGGAGGTACTCGTAGTGCGGGGTCTGGTCGGTGGCCAGGTAGTGGTCCCGCCACTCGGGAACCCGGGCCACCCATTCCAGCTCGTAGCTGGTGAAGTCGGGGAGCTGCAGCTCCAGCTCCTCGTGGACGTGGTCGGGGGCCATCGGGTGCATGGCGGCAAGGAGGGGGACGGCCTGCTGCATGGCCGCCCACGCCCCGGCGCAGCGCTGGTGACGGGGGTCGGCCCGGTCCCGGGTGGCGGGCTCGCCGGGTCGGGGAACGGGCTCGTAGCTCTCCCACAGCGGAAGGGACCGCAGGCGGGGGTCGGCGGCGAGGAGGTTGACCAGGTGGGTCGTGCCCGAGCGAGGCAGGCCGACCACGATGATCGGGGCCACTATCCGCTCCTCGTGGATTTCGGGGTGGCGGGCCAGCAGGTCGTGGATGCGCAGGCGCTGGGAGGCGTAGCGGACGCAGTCGTTGAAGAGGATCATGCGGCCGAGGCCGGTGCGGTCGGGGTCCCGATCCACCTCGTCCAGCCACAGGTGGAGCCGGTCCCGGAAGTCGACGGGGCCGTAGTCGTCGAGGCCGGTCTCGTCGGCCGCGGCGGTGAGGACGGCGGCGACGGTCAGCTCTGTGGCCACCGCCTCGCCGAAGGCCAGCGCCCCCTGCTGGTGGTCGCTCAGGACCGGCTGGGCCAGGTCCTCGATGCGCACCTGCCTGCTCATGGTTGTTCCCCCACGACCGCGCCCTCAGCCGAGCACGGAGTAGCCGCCGTCGACGGCCAGGGTCTGGCCGGTGACGTACCGGGCGGCGGGGCTGGCCAGGAAGAGGACGGCGGGGGCGATGTCGTCGGGCGTGCCGAAGCGGCCCATCGGGGTGCGGGCCAGCAGCGGGGCGGTGATCGGCTCGTAGTCCATCATCGGAGCGGTCATGTTCGACTGGACGACGCCGGGGGCGACGGCGTTGACCCGGATCCCGTCGCGGGCCCAGGTCACCGCCAGCGTCTTGGTCATCTGCACGACGCCGCCTTTGGCCGCGCCGTAGCCGGGGACCATCTCCATGCCGAAGAAGCTGGCCATCGACCCGACGTTGACGACGCTGCCACCCCCGTCGACCGGGCTGGCCGCCAGCCGGTCGTGGCATCGCTGGGCCAGGCGGAACGGGGCGACCAGGTTGACGTCGAGGACCTCCTCGAAGACCCCCTCGTCCCACTCGTCCCGTCCGCCGGGCAGGTTCTGGCCGGCGTTGTTGACCAGCACGTCGAGGGCGTCGATCCCCTCGGTGAGGGTCGCGATCTCGTCGGCGTCGGTCATGCGGCACTGCCGGTAGGCGAAGCGGGAGAGGTCGTGGTCGTAGTCGCCGGGCCCGTCCCGGGTCCCGGTGATCGTCACGTGGGCGGCCGCGGCCGCGAAGGCGGTGGCGATGCCGAGGCCGATCCCGTTGGACCCCCCGGTGACCAGGACCTGGGCCCCGCTGAAGTCGAATGCGACGCTCGTCATCCCCGTCCCCTCACGGTTGCGTACCGTACGACCTGCAATGAGCGTCGAAGAACGGTCGGCGGGCCGAAGAGGCCCGCAAGCCGATGAGCCGTCAGGCGAAGAGGCATCAACCATGAGCACCGAACTCACGAGCATCCTCCCCGGCCCCGTCCGCCAGAACGGCTACGTCGTGGCTGACCTCGACGCCGCCGTCGCCGAGTGGCTGGCGCTGGGCGTGGGCCCGTGGGTCACCCTCGGGCCGATGGAGCAGGGCATGGTCTTCCGGGGCGAGCCGACGACCTGCACGATCACGTTGGCCTTCGCCAACTCCGGCGACCTGCAGATCGAGCTGATCCAGCAGACCGGCGACGCGCCCACGGCCTACAAGGAGTTCCTCGACAGTGGGCGCCAGGGGTTCCATCACCTGGCGTGGTGGGCCGAGGACATCGCCGCCGTCGAGGCCGCCGTGGCCGACGCGGGCTGGGAGATCGTCTTCGAGGGTGACGGCGGCGGCACGACCCGGTTCTTCTACTGCGAGGCCCCCGACGTCGCCGCCACCTGCCTCGAGGTCATGGAACTGAACGACATGACCCGGGGCCTGATGGACCACGTCCGGGACATCGCCGTCGACTGGGACGGCACCACCGACCCGGTCCGCAAGCTGTTCTGAACGGGTCGCCGCGGCCTACCAGACGGGTTCCCACTGGCGGGACTCGGCGGAGCGGTAGAGCGCCTGGGCGGCGCGCAGCTCGCCGAGGGCGTACTCGGGGGGGACGGGGTACTCGATGCCGTCGAGCACGGCGGCCTCGAAGGCCTGGATCTGGGCGCCGTAGCTGTGCATGTAGTTGCCCCGGGCGACGACGGTGCCGGTCAGCTCGGTGCCCGGTGACCCGTCCCAGAGCACGACCTCTCCCAGGGCCTCGACGACCAGTTCGCCCTTCGTGCCGGTGACCTGGAAGAAGGGCTCGAGGGCGGCGGCGCCGGGGGTCAGCGTGACGTCGAAGCCGGCCACGACGCCCGAGTCGAAGCGGCAGAGGGCGCGGCACATCGACTCGCCCTCCATGGCGGCGAAGGGGTGGCCGGTCACGCCCAGGACCTCCGTGACCTCCCCCAGCCACATGCGCAGGGGCCGGAACCAGTGGGAGCCCGTGTCGACGGCCACGCCCCCTCCGGCCGAGCCCGCCGACAGCCGCCAGGCCCCCTCGGGGTAGAAGTCGCCCATCGGCGGGGCGCAGTGCCAGGACCGGGCGCTGATGACCTCGCCCACCGCGCCCTCGGCGATCAGGCGCTGCACCTCGAGGACCTCGGGCCAGAACTGGGCGTTCTCGGCGATCTGGAACACGACCCCGTCAGCCCGTGGGGTGGCCAGCAGGCGCTCGGCCGCCTCCACCGTGTGGGCCACCGGCTTCTCCAGCAGTAGGTGCTTCCCGGCCCCCAGGACGGTCGTCGCCACCTCCGCGTGGAGGTGGTGGGGGACCATCACCAGGGCGGCGTCGAAGGCGTCAGCACCCAGGGCGTCGTCGAGGGAGACGAAGGCCGCGGCGCCGGACCGCTCGGCCATCGCCTCCGCGCGCGCCAGGTCGGGGTCGACGGTCGCGGTCACCGTGGTGCGCTCAGCCTTGCGGTCGACGGCGTCGTGGTGCCACCCGGCGATCGCCCCGCACCCGACCAGGCCCAACCTGAGCTCGTGACCCATGACGTTCGGTCTAGTCCACCCGTCGGAACCAGGGGCCACGGGCGCGGCCTACGCTCTCCGGGCCATGGGACGAGTCGGAGTCGGAGTGGGGGTACTCGTCGCCCTGATGGCGGTGGCGGCCTGCAGCGGTGACGACGCCGACGACGCGGGCCCCGGCGACCCGGCGGCCGAGGCCTTCGGCCGGGCGATGGTCGAGCAGTCCACCGACGGGGTGACCACCGTCGCCACCTCCGCCACGGGGGGCGTGACCCTCGAGACGCTGTCCACCCGGGCCGACGCCGTGACCGGCGGGGACGTCCTCCTCCAGGTGAGTGGCGACCTCCCCGCCCGGCCCGATCACGGCCAGGCCGCCCTGACGGTGGACGGGGAGGATGCCGTACTCCGGGCCCGGGAGGGCGCGGCCGGTGGTCCGCAGGTCGGCCTGCTCGAGGGCCTCAGCGACGGCGACCACCTCATCGAGTACACGGTCGGTGATGAGACGGCGGCTCTGGCCGTGACCAACCACCCGATCGCCGGGCCGGTGTTCGCCGGGCCCCACCTCGAGCCCTGGATCTGCCGCACCGAGGACGCGGGCCTCGGGGCGCCCCGGGACGAGGACTGCACGGTCGATGTGGAGACCACCACCGAGACGGTGGCGCCCGTCGCCGGCCCCGAGATCGAGGTGACGATCGAGCGGGGGGTCATCGACCGTGGCATCTACACCCTCTGGATGCCGGCGGACGTCACGGATTGGAACGGCCGTCTCGTGTATCGCTTCGGTGGGGGGTGTGGCACGACCTACGGGCAGGGCTTCGACCTCGGCTCAGGCGTCGACGCCGATCTGCTGTCGCGGGGGTACGCCCTGGCCACGAACACGCTCGACACCTTCCAGACCATCTGCAACCCGATGGTGTCGGCCGAGGCGGCCCTCATGACCCGCGAGCGCTTCATCGAGTCCTACGGCGTCCCCGAGTTCACCATCGGCGACGGTGGCTCGGGTGGCGCCATCCAGCAGCTGCTCATCGCCCAGAACCAGCCCGGGCTGCTCGATGCCCTCTCGCCGGCCGCCCCCTTTCCGGATGCCCTCTCCATCTCACCCGGGGTGAGCGACTGCCGGCTGCTGGTCGGCTACTACGGCACGCCGTCGGGCCGGCGCCTGACCGAGGAGCAGCGGGCCGCCGTCGACGGCCACCTCACGTCGGGCACCTGCATCAATTGGGACGACCTCTTCGCCGGGGGCATCGACCCCACCGACGGCTGTGACCCGGCCATCGCCCCCGAGGACATCTACTCGGAGGACAACCCCGACGGGGTCCGCTGCGCACTACAGGACTCGAACGTGGCCATCTTCGGCGTCGATCCGGAGACCGGATTCGCCCGCCGGGTCCTCTCCAGCGAGGGTGTCCAGTACGGGCTGGAGGCCTTCGAGGCCGGGGTCATCGACGCCGAGGAGTTCGTCACGCTCAACGAGGAGATCGGCGGCTTCGACATCGACGGCAACCACATCCCCGAGCGCACCGTCATCGACGACGAGACCGCGGCGCTGGGCTACACGGTCGGAGGGGTGACGGGGGTCGGGCCGCTGCAGGACGTCCCGATCATCCTGCGCAGCCCGTACACGGACCCGTTCGGTGACATCCACACCCGCTACCACGCCTTCAGCATCCGGGAACGCCTGGCGGTCGACGGGATCGACGCCCCGAACCTGGTGCTGTGGACCTCCGCCGCCGGAGGGGGCGACCTGGTCGGGACCCTCACCGGTGACGTCGGCGGCGACGACCCCATCGCCATCCTCGACGAGTGGCTGACCACGGGCGAGCGACCGGCGTCGGCGGAGAACCGCTGTCTGCTGGCGGACGGCACGCTGGTGACCGGCGATTGGGGGATCTACGACGAGGCCGGGCCCTGCCGTGACGAGTTCCCGGTGATGGGCGACCCCCGCACCGCCGCCGGCGGCCCTACCTCCGGGGACGTCCTGGCCTGCGCGCTGGCCCCCCTGGAGGAGATCGATGCCGACCTCGACCTCAGCGACGAGCACCTCGAGCGGCTGGCCGCGGTGTTCCCGACCGGGGTCTGTGACTGGACCCGGCCGGGCCGCGGCCAACAACCGATGGCGACCACCTGGCCCGACCTGACCTGACGCGGCACGGCGCGGATGAGCGTGACCGCCACGAATGGTGGTCGTAGCATCACGGTCTGGTGAAGGCGGATCCCCACCGGCTCGTCCGGACCCTCCTCGGCGCCGCCCTTCTCGTGGGCGTGCTCGCCCTCCCGTCGCCTCCGGTCGCCGAGGCCCAGACGCCGGCGGCCGCCGGGCCCACCGAGTCGGCCTACCGGGTCGACGATGTCATTCCCGATGTGCGGGCCCTGCCGGGCGGCCACCTCGTCGCCCGGGCGGTGGGGGTCGGTCCCTTCACCACCGTCGGGGCCTCGTTCGCCTCGGTCTCGGGGGGTGAGGGCCGGGTCCGGGCCCACCTGCTGTCGGGCTGGACCCCGTGGTTCGACCTCGATCACGGGCACGGCGGGGGGCCGACCACCGACCCGGTCTGGGTCGGTGACGCGGCCGACGGGTACGAGGTGCGCCTTCCGGCTGACGCCACCGCGGTCGTCATCCACCTGGTGCGGCCGACCGGGGAGGCCGTCGCGCCGGTCCCCACCCCGGCTCCCGCCCCTGAGGTCGGGAACGCCGCCCCGCCCGTGCAGCGCCGCTCGGCGTGGGCGGCGGCGCCTTACCGGGGGACGATCCGGTACAACGACCGGGTCACCCGGGGCGTCGTCCACCACACGGTGAACACCAACGGCTACTCCGCGGCCCAGGTGCCGAGCATGCTGCGGTCGATCCAGGCCTACCACCAGGGCAGCGACCGGAACTGGCCCGACATCGCCTACAACTTCATCGTCGACCGCTTCGGCACCATCTGGGAGGCGCGGGCCCAGAGCTACGACCGGCTGACCCGGGTCTCGGCCTCCTCGGGCACGACCGAGGACACCGTGACCGTCGCCTTCCTCGGTGACGCCGGCAGCCAGGCCGCGCCGTCGGCCGTCATCCGCTCCATGGGCCGGCTGCTCGGGTGGAAGCTGCGCAAGCACGGCCTGCGTCCGACCCACGCCAACATCGTGGGCCACACCCAGATCGGTCAGACCGACTGCCCGGGGGCCGCCCTGCTGGCCCAGGTCCCGACCATCGAGCGCATCGCCATCGAGGGCAACCCGCCGCCGGGGCCCTTCTACGACGTGCCGTGGACCAGCCCGATCAGTCGCGCGGTGGACTGGGTGGCCGACCAGGGGATCATCCCCGGCTTCGAGGACCTCACGTTCCGGCCCCTTCGGGAGGCCACCCGGGCCGATGGCGCCGTATGGCTCTGGCGTCTCGCCGGTGAGCCCCCGGGCCCGTTCCCGGACCCCTACCTCGATGTACCCGCGGGCGCTCCGTACCGCCGGCCGGTCCTGTGGGCATCGGCTCAGGGGTTCCTGCGGGGGACCACCGGGACCCGGTTCGCGCCCGCCCGCACCATGACCCGGGACATGCTGGTGAACGCCCTGTGGCGCTATCTCGGTGAGCCGGACGTCCCCGACGCCCACGACTACGCCGACGCCGGTCCCCGGGCATCCCTGGACTGGGCCGACGCCTTCGGCCTGGCCCCCGGCGCGAACTTCCGCGGTGGCGCGGCCGTCACCCGGGGGAGCGCAGCGTCCTGGCTGCACCGCACCCGGCCGTTCGAAGACGTCGGCCCCAACCACGTCGCCCGGAAGGCCGCGGACTGGGCCCGAGCCCACCTCATCGTGGCCCCGTTGGCCGGCCACACCTTCCGCCCGAACGACGTCCTGACCCGGGCACCGGCCTCGGGCTGGGTCTGGCGCTTCCTCGACCGGCCTCCGAGCGGACCGGTCGACCCGACGCCCGGCGGCGACGACGTTGATCGGGCCACCGCGGTGACCTGGCTCTGGGAAGCGGCCGGCTCGCCCGTGGTGACCCTCCCGTCGGACTACACGGACGTGGGGGGCACCCCCCACGAGATGGCGGCCGCCTGGGCCCAGGACTTTGCCCTCTTCACCGACAACCCGCCACCGACCTTCGGCGCCGACCTCCCGGTGTTGCGGGCCCAGTTCGTGCGGGCCCTCTACCGGCTGGCGCAACGGCCCGCCGCCTGGAGCCCGTCCGTCACCCCTCCCGGCACCGTCCTCTTCTGAGGAACCCGGTCAGGTGGGGAGGGAGCCGCCATCGAGGTTGATGGTCTGGGCCGTGAGCCAGGCGGCTTCCTCGGAGGCGAGGTAGACGACGGCGGCTCCGACGTCGTCGGGCCGGCCGAGGCGGCCGACCGGCACCGTCCGGGCCAGGTGCTCGGTCACCTCGCGGTTCTGCTTGTTGTCCATGAGCCCGAGGGCGAGGCAGTTGGCCGTGATGCCCGCCCGGGCGTTCTCGACGGCCAGGTGGCGCATGAACGCGATGGCCCCGCCCTTGCCCGCCCCGTAGAGGGACACGCCCAGGTTGAGCCCCGTGACGCCGGCGCCCGAGGAGATCGTGACGATCCGGCCCCAACCCCGCTCCCGCATCCCGCCCAACACCGCGTGGCAGCAGTGCAGGACGCCGTAGAGGTTGAGGTCCACGTACTTGGCCCACTCGCCCGGATCCATGGCCGCGAACGGACCCACCCCCATGCCCTCCGGCACCCCGGCGTTGTTGACCAGGATGTCGACCGGGCCGATGGCGGTCACGCCCTCAGCCACGGCCTCGCCGTCGGTCACGTCGAACGCGGCGACGACGGCGGCGGGCACCGAGTCGGCCACGGCGGCGGCCCGGTCCGCATGGAGGTCGTTGACGGCGACGGCGGCGCCGCGCGCGGCGAGGGCCCGCACGATGCCCTCGCCGACGCCCTGGCCGCCGCCGGTGACCAGGGCCCGCTTGCCGCTCAGGTCGAAGGCGGGCATCAGCCCAGGTCCAGCCCGCCGGGGTTCGTCCCGGTGACGATGCTCGCTGCTCGGGCCGTCACCATGGGCTTGAGGTCGTCGTGGGGCAGGATCCAGAGCCGTCCGGCGCGGATGGCGTCCATCACCATCTCGGCCACCTCGGCCGGCTCGATGCCCATGCCCTCGAGCATCGTCTGGTGGCCCTGCTGGAGGGCGTCGGCCTCGTGGTCGGACCCGCCGAAGCGCTCGGGCCGGTTGCGCTCGGAGGCGAAGATGCCGGTCTTCACCAGCCCGGGGCAGAGCACGCTGACCCCGACGCCGGTGCCTTGCAGTTCCAGGAAGAGCGTCTCGGCCAGCGCCACGACACCGTGCTTGGTCACGCAGTACGGCCCGAGGGTGGGCACGGCCATGATCCCGGCGCCCGACGCCGTGTAGACGATGTGGCCGTCGCCCTGCTCGACCATGCGGGGCCCGTAGAGGCGGGTCAGGTGCACGACCTGGTGGAGGTTGACCCCCAGCAGCCAGTCCCAGGTGGCCTTGTCCATCTCCAGCACGGGCCCGACGGGAGCGACCCCGGCGTTGGGGCACAGGACGTGCACGGTGGGCACGTTGCGAGCCAGTGCCTCGAGGGCCTCGACGTCGGTGACGTCGACCACATGGGCCTCGCCGCCGAGGTCGCCGGCCGCCCGTTCGAGGCCGGGCTCGTCGACGTCGACCAGGACCAGGTGCATGCCCTCGGCGGCGAAGCGCTCGGCCATCGCCCGCCCGATCCCGCTGGCGGCACCCGTGACGAGTGCGGTCTTGCCTGCGAAGGAATCCATTACATCTGACCGCCTCCGGCGGTCCGGCGCCGCCGATCGTGGACCGTCGTTTTTGCTGCTCCGGCTGGCGCCTGCGCAGCTTCTCGAATTTCGGCGGTCCGGCGCCGCCGATCGTGGACCGTCGTCCGTGCTGCTCCGGCTGGCGCCTGCGCAGCTTCTCGAATTTCGGCGGTCCGGCGTCGCCGGTCGTGGATCGTCGTCCGTGCTGCTCCGGCTGGCGCCTGCGCAGCTTCTCGAATCTCCATACGTGCCTCCTAGAGGGCGAACGTGAGGGGGGCTGAGGTGACCCCGGCGATGATGTCGGAGGGGGAGTGGGCCACGGGGCCGGCGGGCTCCATGGTCCGGTACCGGGCCAGGAGCTCCTCCAACACGAGGCGCATCTCGAGGCGGGCCAGTGCGGCCCCGATGCAGTAGTGGGCGCCGAAGCCGAACGCCAGGTGGTGGTTCGGGTGGCGGCCCACGTCGAACTGGCCGGCCGTGGGCCCGAACTGGGCCTCGTCCCGGTTGGCGGAGGCGTAGAGCATCAGCACCGGGTCCCCGGCAGCGACGGCCTGGCCGCCGAGGGTCGTGCCCTCGGTGGCGGTGCGCATGAAGCTGATGACCGCGGTGGTCCAGCGCAGGATCTCCTCGACCGCGGACGGGATGAGTGACCGGTCACCGACCAACCGTTGCCACTGGTCCGGGTGCTCGGCCAGCGCCCAGAGCCCACCCGAGATCGTGTTGCGGGTGGTCTCGTTGCCCGCCACCAGCAGCTGGTTGAGGAACATGTAGAGCTCGTCGTCGTTCAGGTCCTCGGCGACCAGGACCGAGATGAGGTCCTCCCGAGACTCGGTCCGGCGCTCGGCGATGACGCCGAGGAAGTAGTCCCGCATGTCGGTCTGGATCCGCGCCCGCTCCTCGGCGTCGATGTCCAGAGCGCCGGGGATCGTGGCCTCCGACCAGTAGAAGAACGTCTCCCAGTCGGCGTCGGGCAGGCCGAGCAGGTCGCCGATGATGCGGAGCGGGAAGGGGACCGACACCGCGGGCACGAAGTCGACCGGCTCGTCGGCCTCGACGTTGGCCAGCAGGGTCCGTAGGCGCTCCCGGGCGACCGGCTCCAGCGCGGTCATCAACGAGGGCTTGAACCCGGGCTGGACCAGCTTGCGGTACGCCGTGTGGTCCGGCGGGTCGGTGTGCATCATCGTCGGCGGCGTGGGGTACTCGATGCCGATCTCCATGGTCAGGATCCCGCCCTTGGAGCTGAACCGCTGCGGGTCACAGGAGACCTCGTGGACCTCGGCGTGGCGGCTCAGCGCCCAGAAGCCGACCGTGTCGTTCCAGGCCACGGGGGCCTCGGCCCGCAGGCGGGCGTACACCGGCCAGGGATCCCGGGCGTGCAGGCCCGGCTCGACGAGTGGATCGGTGAGTGGTTCGTGCGTGCCCGGCATGTCCCGGCCCCCTGGTCTGGCTCCGTTGATGGATCTTCGCCTGACGGCTCATCGCGGTGCAGGCCTACCCGGCCCGCGGTCGGCGGCGCCGACTTACTTGCGCTGGAAGTCCGGCCTCCGCTTCTCCTTGAAGGCCCGGGGGCCCTCCTTCGCGTCCTCCGAGCCCATGACCGCCATCCCGTAGGTCATCTCGTGGGCGAAGGCCTCCTCCTCCGACATCGTCTCGGTCTCCCGCAGGGTCCGCAGGATGGCCTCGACGGCGAGGGGGCCGTTGTCGTTGATGACCGCCGCGATCTCGCGGGCCTCGGTCAACGCCTCGCCGGCGGGGACGACGTGCCCGATCAGGCCGATGTCCTTGGTCTCCTGGGCCGTCAGGTGCTTGCCGGTCAGCAGGATCTCCGCGGCGACGGTGTACGGGATCTGGCGGCGCAGGCGGACCGCCGATCCACCGGCCGGGTAGAGCGACCACCTGGCCTCCGACACACCGAAGGTGGCGGTGTCGCCCGCCACCCGGATGTCGGTGCCCTGGAGGATCTCGGTGCCCCCGGCGATGGCGTTGCCCTCGACGGCGGCGATGACCGGCTTGGGCGGCTGGTAGGTCTTGAGCAGCCCGCGGTAGATGAAGTCGACGTCGTCGGCCAACTTCTGGTTGAGCTCGTCCTGGGGGAGCGCGTCGTCCTCGTCGGCGTCCCCGGCCAGGGACCGCAGGTCCATGCCCGAGGAGAAGTTGCCGTTCGCCCCGGTGAGGATGATCGTGCGGATGTCGGGGTCGTCGGCCGCCTCGTGCCAGGCGTCGTCGAGCATCGCGAACATGGTCATGGTCATCGCGTTCATGCGATGGGGGCGGTTGAGGGTGACGATCATCGTGTGACCGTCCCGCTCGGTGAGTACCTGGGCCATGAGAGGAGGTTCTAGTGGATGGTCGTCACCCTCCGGAACCGAAGGTTCCGGCGTCCCTCAGCTCGGTGATGCGGGCGTCGTCGTAGCCGAGGACGTCGCGCAGGACGGCGTCGGTGTCCTGACCGACGGTGGGGGCCTTGGTGGGCACGGGCAGGTCCTCGCCGGCCACCTTCAGGGGCAGCGGGAGCTGTTCGGCGCCCAGCCGGTCGACGCCGTAGAGCGGGAAGCGGTGCTGGAACTGCGGGTCGTCGACGATCGTCTTGGCCGTGTTGACCGGGGCGAGGGGCACGTTGTGATCGTCCGCGAAGGCCAGCCACTCGGCCGAGGTCTTGGTGCGGAAGACCTCCCGGAGGATGGCCTGCAACTCGAGGTTGCCCTTGGCGTGGTCCGCGTACTGCGAGCCCGGCCAGCGCTCGAAGAGCTCGGCTCGGCCGATGCCATCGCAGAAGTTCTTCCAGAAGGCCTGCTCGGAGGCCATGAAGAGCACGTGGCCGTCCGCCGACTCGTACATCTGGTAGCGCACGCCCTCGCGCATGCCGGCGAGGCCGGGGGCCCGGCGCTGGTAGTCGTCGGAGGCGTTGCCGGTGACCTCGTCATCCGGCCGGTTGTAGGCCAGCCAGGTCTCGATCCGGTACCAGTCGAGGTAGGCGGCGGCGTCGGACTGGGCCAGCTCCATCTGGCAGCCCTCGCCGGTCTCCCGGGCCCGGATGATCCCGGCCAGCAGGCCGACGGCGCCCAGCATCGGGCCCACGTTGATGCCGATGTTGGGCATCTCGGGGATTCGGGTGAAGCCGTCCTCGTCGACCTCGGGCGGGATGAGGCCGGCCCAGGTGTCGTAGGCGATGCCGTGGCTGGGCAGGTCCCGGTACGGGCCGGTGGCGCCGTAGCCCGACAGGGTGCAGAACACGATCTTGGGGTTGACCGCCTTCAGGTCCTCGTAGCCGAGGCCCCGCTTGGCCATGGCTCCCGGACGCATGGCCTCGACGACGGCGTCGGCGCCGGCGACCAGCTCCTTGTAGACGGTCACGCCGTCGTCGGTCTTCAGGTCGAGGATGACGGACTTCTTGCCCCGATGGGTGTGCAGGTGCAGCAGCGAGACGCCCTCCACGATGGGCCAGGTCATCTGCCGGATGTAGTCACCCTGGGGCGGCTCCACCTTGATCACCTCGGCGCCGAGGTCGGACAGGAAGGTGGCGATCAGGCCGGGGCCGAGCAGCGAGCTCTCGATGACGCGGACACCCGCGAGTAGGGGGGGACGGTCGGTCATGGACTGCTTCCTAGCGGGGAACCAGCCCCGCGGAGGAATCAGTCGGGCCGGTTGCCCGGCGCGGTGCTGCTCAGGAGACCGGGACGGGTCGTTCGTCGTCGATGAGCCAATGGCCGTCGACCTCGGTCAACAGGTAGACGGCCTCGTGGGCCACGGTCTCGCCCCGGGTGACCCGGCCGTCGATGGCGCGGTCGAGGCGCACGGAGCCGTGGGCCTCGATCCCCAGCCGGGGGGCGGCCTGTCCCTCCGCCAGCTCGCGGTGGATGATGAGACGCAGGGAGTCGAAGCCGTAACGGGGCACCGTCACCGCCCCGTCGGCGTCCATCCGGGCCAGGAGGTCCTCGAGGCGGACCCCGACGGCCGCCTGGGCCGCCACCCCCTCGTCGCCCGTACGCAGGGCCTCCGCTTCGATCTCGAGGTCCTCGACCAGGTCCTGGGCCAGGACGTCGATCTCGGACAGGTCGAAGCCGAGAACGACATCGCCTTCCGCGTCGTCGACGTCGACCGGCGGGACCGATCCGACCGCCACCTCGGGCCGCTCGCCGCGGAGGGCGTAGTCGGGCACGAGGGCCCGCGACGGCGCTCCGAGGAGGAACAGGGTGACGACCACGAGGACCGTGGTGATGGCCCCGCTCGCCACCAACCGTGGCCGGCGCCGCAACGAGGCCCTCATCTCGGACCACTGGTCCTCGTTGGTGCCGCGGGCCGGAAGGGTCCGCTCCAGGAGTGGCCGGACGGCGCACATGGCGACCAGCGCGCTCAGAATGGCCACCTTGGTGGCGAACTCGGTCTGCTGGGGCGCGGCGAACAGGGCGGCCAGCACCCCTACGCCGACGCCGTAGGCCACCCGCGCCACCCGTCCGAGCGGAGCGGTCCGAGGATCGGTGATCATGAAGAAGAGGAAGATGAGCGTCTCGGGCGACGAGACGATGATCCACCACCACGCCCAATCGGTGAGCAGGCCCACGTGCCACCGGGCCGTGATGGCATGACCGGTCAGGGCCACGACCCCCAGCGCGACGGCGAGGGCCACCCAGAAGCTGATGCCGACGCCGAGCAGGTCGAGGCGGCGGGTGACGAGGACGCCGCCCACGATGATGACCGCGTAGGTCAGGGCCAGACCCGGTGACCACGGCCCCCACCAGAGGTCCTGGGGATCGACCCGCTGGCTGCCGAGGACCACGAAGCAGAGGACGAGGCCCAGGTTGGACGGGTTGAACAACGGTCGGTCGCCGATCCGGATGAGGTACTTCGAGAGCACGGCCAGCGCCGAGGTGCCGACGAAGATGGCCCAGCCCCGGGTGCTCCACCAGTCGCCGTGCTCGGTTCCGGGAACCCGGAGGAGCAGGGCCACGCCGTTTCCGGTCAACAGGGCGCTGGCCGGCCAGGCCAGCACCCCCTGGCGCCGGGCCACGATGGCGACCTCGAGCACGAAGCAGGTCGCCAGGCAGAGCAGGATCTGGGTGATGGACAGGTCCCACTCGACCACCGTCTGACCGAGGACCTGGACGGTCAGGAGGGTGGCCGCGACGTGGAGGCGGCTGTCCCGCGCCGACGGCAGGATGACGGGCCACGAGCGGTCGGCGATCCGCACGGAGCGGGCCCCGGTGTCCGGGACGGTCAGGCTCGCCGTGGTCAAGGAGACGACCCTAGGGCGAACGGCGACAGCGGGTGCCGCAGCGTCTATCGTCGCATCCTCGCCCGCACGACCCGCTCCCCGGAGGGACCTCCCATGCCCCACATCGATCTCCCCGAAGGCCTGCCCGGCATCATCGGTCCGATGGCCTTCCGTCCCGAGACGGCGAAGCCGCTCAACGACCTCGCTGAGGTCCTCTTCCGCGAGGCGCACCCGGACAACGACCTCACCCGAGGCGAACGGGAGCTGATCGCGGCCTATGTCTCGAAGTTGAACGACTGTCACTTCTGTCACAACTCGCACGCCACGTTCGCCGCCCTCCAGCTCGACGACGGGTGGGACACCGTCGACGCCGTGGTCATGGATCTGGACGGTGCGCCGGTGTCGGACAAGCTCCGGGCCCTGCTGCGCATCGCCGGCAAGGTCCAGGAGGGTGGCCTCAACGTCACTCCCGAGCTGGTGGCTGCGGCCCGCGGGGAGGGGGCGACCGACGTCGAGATCCACGACACCGTGCTCATCGCCGCGGCCTTCTGCATGTACAACCGCTACGTCGACGGTCTGGCGACCTGGGCCCCACCGAACCGGGAGGACTATGACGAGTCCGGCCGGATGATCGTCGACCACGGGTACCGCGACAGCATCCCTGCGCTCTAGCCAGGTCAAGCCGTCGACGGGGGAGCGCAGCTCATGGACACGGTGCGGTGGGGCGTGCTCGGCACGGCGAAGATCGCGATCGAGAAGGTCATCCCCGCCATCCAGCAGGCCGAGGGCTGCGAGGTGGTGGCGCTCGCGTCCCGTGACGGAGCACGGGCGGCGACCGTGGCCCGCGACCTGGGGATAGCTCGCGCCTATGGCAGCTACGAGGAGCTGCTGGGCGCCGCCGATGTCGACGCGGTCTACAACCCGCTGCCGAACCACCTCCACGGGGAGTGGTCGGTGGCCGCCTCGCGGGCCGGCAAGCACGTGCTCTGTGAGAAGCCCCTCGGGCGGACCCGTGACGAGGCGCGCGCCATCGTCGACGACTTCGAGCCCGGGTTGGTCCTCATGGAGGCGTTCATGTACCGCTTTCACCCGTCCTGGGAGGCGGTGCGCCGCCTCGTGGCCGAGGAGATCGGCCGGCTGCGGGCGGTGCACACCCGGTTCTCCTACTTCAACGACGACCCCGCCAACATCCGCAACCGACCGGAGCTCGGTGGCGGGGCCCTGCTCGACATCGGCTGCTACGCCGTCGACCTCTCGCGGATGCTGTTCGGGGCCGAGCCGACCGCGGTGGCCGCGATGGTGGACATCGATCCGGTGACGGGGGTGGACGTCCTGAGCTCGGGCGTACTGGGGTTCCCGACCGGCCACGCCACGTTCACCGTCTCCACCCGGGGCGAGCCGGACCAACGGGTGACGGTGCTCGGCAGCGACGGTCGGGTCGAGATCGAGATCCCGTTCAACATCCCCCCCGACCGCCCCACCCGCGTGTGGCGCACCGCCGGCGGCGAGCCACCCACCGACCCCGACACCGAGACCCTGACCTTTCCCGCCGCCGATCCGTACACCCTGCAGGCCGAGGCCTTCGCCGCGGCCGTGCGGGAGGGCCGACCGGCCCCGCTCGACCCCGAAGGGGCCGTGGCGAACCTGGCGGTCCTCGACGAGGTGCGTGCCCGGGGCCGGTCGTCACCCGGAGGTTGAGGTTGCGGGCTCGTTGTTCACAGTCCGTTCACGTTTGCTACGTTGTGACCCTTGTCACCGGCGACCGTCGTCCGGCAAAGACCGAAGGGGAAACAACCCATGTTGAGGCAACTCCGGGGGGTCCGTCTACTGGCCCTGTTCTTGGCGTTCATCTTCGTGGTCGCGGCGTGCGGCGACGACGGTGGTGACGACGGTGGAGACGACGCGAGCGGCGACACGGCATCGGGCGACTGCGCGACAGCCGACTCGAGCATCTGGGTCCTGCTGCCCGACAGCGCCTCGTCGGATCGCTGGGAGTCCCAGGACCGCCCTGCCTTCGAAGCGGCGTTCGACGAGGCCGGTGTCGACTACACCATCGTCAACGCCGAGGGCGACGCCCAGCAGCAGCAGTCCCAGGCCGACCAGGCCATCGCCGAGGGCGCGGGCGTCATCCTCCTGACCAACCTCGACTCTGGTTCCGGGGCCACGATCATCGACACGGCCCGTGCCGCCGGGGTGGCCACCGTCGACTACGACCGGGAGACGGTCGAGGGTGACGGCGCCGATGTCTACGTGAGCTTCGACAACGAGGTCGTCGGCGCCACCATGGCCGAGGTGCTCGAGCCCGCGATCGACGCGCTGGACGTCGATGTCCCGAACGTCGTCATGCTCAACGGCGGTCCGACCGACGACAACGCCCGGCTGTTCAAGAACGGCTACAACGCGACGGTGTCGGCCCGAGTCGAGGCCGGTGACTGGAACCTCGTCGCCGACGAGGACGTTCCCGACTGGGACAACGACGAGGCCGGCCGGATCATGGAGCAGATCCTCACCGACAACAACAACGAGGTGGACGCGGTGTTCGCCGCCAACGACGGCATCGCCGGCGCGGCCATCACGGCCATGCAGAACGCGGGTCTGGACACCAGCGGGACCCCGATCCCCGTCAGTGGCCAGGACGCCACCGTCCCGGGCATCCAGCTCATCCTCTCGGGTGATCAGACGATGACCGTCTACAAGCCCATTCAGGAGGAGGCCGCAGCCGCAGCCGACGCCGCCCTCGCCCTCCAGCAGTGTGAGGACGTCACGACCGTCGCTTCGGACACCGCTCCGGTTGGCGGAGGCCCCGCAATCCTTCTGGAGCCGGTCGCCGTGACTGCCGACAACATCGCCGACACCGTCTACGCCGACGGGTTCGTCGCCGAAGAAGAGGTCTGCACGGGCGACTTCGCCCAGTACTGCTAGCGCGGACTGACCCAAACCACGGCACGTGGGGGGCGTCCTTTGGGGCGCCCCCCACGTCGTTCTGAGTGAGAGGGACGATCATGGCTGAACCACCGATCCTCGAGTGCCGAGGCGTCTCGAAGGCGTTCGGGGCGGTCCAGGCGCTCTACGGCGTCGACTTCGAGGTGTGTCCCGGTGAGGTGATGGCCCTCGTGGGCGACAACGGGGCTGGGAAGTCGACCCTCATCAAGGGCATCGCCGGCATCTACCCGTTCGACAGCGGCACGGTGCGCTACGAGGGCAAGGAGGTGCACATCTCCGGGCCCGCCGACACGGCCCACCTCGGCATCGAGATCGTGTACCAGGACCTGGCTCTGGCCGACAACCTCGACGTGGTCGCCAACATGTTCCTCGGCCGCGAGCGCAAGAAGGGCATCGTCCTGGACGAGCCGAACATGGAGGAGGCGGCGCAGTCGACCCTCGACAGCCTTTCGGTGACCACCCTCTCCTCGGTGCGCCAGGTGGTGGCCGGCCTGTCGGGTGGCCAGCGTCAGGCGGTGGCCGTGGCCAAGGCCGTCATGTGGGAGTCCAAGGTCGTGATCCTCGACGAGCCGACGGCCGCCCTGGGCGTGGCCCAGACCCGCCAGGTCCTCGACCTCACCCGTCGCCTGGCCGACCGGGGCCTGGCCGTGGTGATCATCTCCCACAACCTGCACGACATCTTCGAGGTCGCCGACCGGATCACGGTGCTGCGACTCGGCCAGATGGTCGACCTGTTCGTGACCGCGGAGACCGATCAGCAACAAGTCGTCCATTCCATCACCGCCGGGGAGCTGCGCTTCGTCCCCGGCATGGCCGAGGCGGTCGAAGCATGAGCGAAACCGAGCAGGCGGCCCCTGGCCCCAGTGACGAGACGGGGCCGATCGAGGCCGCCGAGGACGAGTCGACGCTGTCGGCCCTCCGCACCTACTCGAAGGCGTGGTGGATCCGGGTCCGGTCGGGCGATCTGGGATCGCTGCCGATCATCGTCGGCCTCGCCCTGATCGTGATCGTCTTCGGTTTCGCCGAAGACGTTTTCATCTCCCCCCGGAACTTCACCAACTTGCTCCTGCAGATGGCCGGCATCGCCACGGTGGCCATCGGCATCGTGTTCGTGCTGCTCATCGCCGAGATCGACCTGTCGGTCGCGTTCGTCAGCGCCGTGGGCGGAGTCGTGATGACGATGCTGTTGCGGCCCGACGACCCCGGGTTCCCCTGGCCGTTGGCGGTCGGCATCGCCCTGCTCGTCACGACGGCCATCGGACTGAGCACCGGGCTGTTGGTGACCAAGGCCGGGGTCCCCTCCTTCGTCGTCACGCTGGCCGGCCTCCTGATCTGGAGCGGGGTCGTGCTGACCCTCACGACCCAGGCATCCACCTCCGGCACGATCCGAATCCAGGACGACACCATCATCGACCTCGCCGGCGCGTTCCTGAGTGATGTCCAGGGCTGGATCCTCGGCCTGACCTCCGTGGGCCTGTTCGCGTTCCTGCAGCTGAGGACGATGGCCCTACGACGGTCCCGGGGCCTGGTGACCAAGCCCCTGATCATCGTGGTGTTGCAGATCGGCGGTCTGGCCGCCGTCGTGGCCTGGGCCGTGTGGTACGCCAACCGGGACCGCGGTGTGCCCTTCGTGATGGTCGTCCTGTTCGTCTTCCTCGTGTTCTGGTCCTTCGTGGCCGCCAAGACGGCCTTCGGGCGCCACGTCTACGCCGTCGGCGGCAGCCCCGAGGCCGCCCGTCGGGCCGGGATCAACGTCGATCGCATCCGCATCGCCGTGTTCATGATCTCGGGGTTCATGGCCGGCGTCGGCGGCATCATCCTGGTCTCCCGGATCCGTTCGGTCTCCACCGGTACCGGCGGCGGGAACCTCCTGCTGAACATCATCGCCGCCGCCGTCATCGGCGGCACGAGCCTCTTCGGCGGCCGAGGACGGCCGGTCAACGCGTTGCTCGGCGCCCTGGTGATCGCCAGCGTGGCCAACGGCATGGACCTCCTGGGTCTGGCGTCGGGCACCAAGTTCATCGTCACCGGATTGGTGCTGCTCGCGGCGGTGCTCGTCGACTCCCTGTCCAAGAAGGGCCGGGCCTCCGCCGGGCTCGTCTGAGCCGTTTGCGGCACGGCCACCGCCGTCGACCTCGCCGCGTGGCGACGACGGCGGCCGTGACCGTGGCGTTGACCGCGTGTGCCGGTACCGGGACCGTTCCCGATGCCGCTCCGGCTCCCGAGACCACCGTGGCGGCGGTGTCACCGCAGGCCCTGACCCTGGTCGACGTCGCCGAGGAGCAGGGGGTGGCCTTCACCCACGGCGCCTTTCGTTGGGCCGTGTCCGGTGACCGGGCCGCCATGATGGGCGGCGGCGTGTGCTGGCTCGACGTCGATGGCGACGGCCGTCTCGACCTGTACGCGGTCAACTCCTACGCCGAGCTCGAGGCCCGACGGTGGGACGCCGAGGGCGAGCGGCCGGTGAACCGGCTCTTCCGCAACGACGGTGGCGGTTTCACCGACATCAGCGTCGGTTCGGGGGCCGACTTGGCCGTTCGGGGCGAAGGCTGTGTGGCCGCCGACTTCGATCTGGACGGCGCCACCGACCTCTACGTCACCACGGCGCGCGGGAACCACCTCTTGTGGGGCGGCGGCGACGGGACGTTCACCGAAGGGGCAGAGGCCGCCGGCGTCGACGCCTACGGCTGGTTCACCGGGGCCGCCGTCGGCGACATCGACGGCGACGGCTGGCCCGACCTCTTCGTGTCCGGTTACGTCAACGTGAATCAGCCGATTCCGGGGTCGGCGCAGGGGTTCCCCAACAGCTACGGGGGTGTACGGGACCTGCTCTACCTCAGCGAGGGCCCGGGTCCGGACGGCCGCGTCACCTTCCGGGAGGTGGGCGAGCAGCTGGGCGTCGACCCCGACGCCGAGTACGGCCTCGGCGCCCTGTTCACCGATGTCGACCGCGACCACGACCTCGACCTCTACGTGGCCAACGACACCAACCCGAGCCGCCTTTACCTCAACGGGCCGGCGAGAGGGCAGACTGATCCGGGCCGTCTCGGCTTCGCCCTCCGCGAGGTGGGCACCCGGGCGGCCGTGGCCGACGCGGGGAGCGCGATGGGAGTGGCCGGTGAGGACTACGACGGTGACGGGCGGGGCGATCTCTATGTCACGAACGTGTCCGGTCAGGTTCCGGCCCTGTTCCTGAACCGGACGCGGCAGGGGGCTCCGAGGTTCACCGACGGCGTGCCCCGGTTCGGCGAACCGGTACCGAACCAGGCCGCGTCGGGATGGGGCACCACGTTCGTCGACCTCGACCTCGACACCGACCTCGACCTGCTGGTGGCCAACGGGGCGATCCCCGTCGTCGATCTCGGCCTCGACGCTCAGCCCCTCGGTGCCTACGGCAACCTCGCCGCCGCCGGCGCGAACGGCCGTTTCGAGGACATCGGGGCGGCCATCGGACTCGATGGAGTGGGCCCGCTCAACGCCCGGGGGCTGGCGGCGGCGGACTTCGACAACGACGGTGATGTCGACGTGGCCGTCAACGTCGTCGGCTCTCCGCTGGTCCTGCTGGAGAACCAGGGCGTGGACGGGAACTGGCTCGAGGTCGCCACCGACGCGTTCTCGCCGGGTGCGGTGGTGACGGTGGACCTGGTCGACGGCCGCTCGTTCCGACGCGAGCTGCGCGCCGGGAGCAGCTACCTGTCCTCGGAGGACCCCCGGGCCCACTTCGGGCTCGGCCGGGCGACCCGCGTGGCCGAGGTACGGGTGAGGTGGCCCGACGGCGGGTCGACGGTGGTCGAGGACGTGGACGTCAACCAGGTCCTCACGGTCGCGGAGCCGGTCGGTTGACGGGCCCCGCCGTCCGGCTGAACGTCGCGTTGCTCGGCACCAAGTTCATGGGCCGGGCCCACGCCCACGCCTGGCGGACCGCCGGTGGCTTCTTCGAGCTCCCGACCGAGCCCGGCCGACGGATCGTCGCGGGCCGCGACGCCGAGGCGACCCAGGCGTTCGCCGACCGCTGGGGTTGGGCGGAGGCGACCACGAGGTGGCGCACCGCCGTCAGCCACCCCGATGTCGATCTCGTCGACGTGGCCACCCCCAACCACCTCCATGCCGAACAGGCCATCGCCGCGCTCGAGGCGGGCAAGCACGTGGCCTGCGAGAAGCCCCTGGCGGGGACCCTCGAGGATGCCCGGGCGATGCGGGACGCGGCCCGCCGGGCCCCGGGCGAGACCTTCGTCTGGTACGTCTACCGTCGGGTCCCCGCGGTGGCCCTGGCCCATCAGCTCGTCCGGGCCGGCTGGGTGGGTCGCCTGTACCACGTCCGCGCCGCCTACCTGCAGGGGTGGGGTGGTCCCGAGACGCCGCTGCTCTGGCGATTCCGGCGCCGCGAGGCCGGTTCGGGAGCCCTGGGCGATCTCGGTGCCCACATCGTCGACATGGCCCGGTTCATCACCGGTGAGGAGATCGTCGAGGTCGGCGGCTCAGTGGTCGAGACCTTCATCAAGCAGCGGCCGCTCCCCGACGACCCGGGCCGGACCGGCCGGAGCTCGGTCGATGACGCCGTCCTGTTCCTGGCCCGCTTCGCCGGGGGGGCCGCCGCGACCTTCGAGTCGACCCGACTGGCGACGGGAGTGAAGAACTCCAACCGGATCGAGATCCACGGCGAGCGCGGCGCGCTCCGATTCGACTTCGAACGCATGAACGAGTTGCAGGTCTTCTCCGTCGAGGATCCGCCGCACCTGCAGGGGTGGCGGACGATCCAGGTGACCCACGAGGACCATCCCTGGACCGGCTCCTGGTGGCCGGACGGCCATGGCCTCGGCTACGACCACACCTTCGTGAACCAGGTGGCCGACATGGTCACCGCCGTGGGTGGCGGCCCGCCGGTCGTCCCCCTTCCCGACTTCGATGATGCGTACCAGACCCAGCGGGTGCTCGAGGCCGCCGTGGTGTCGGCCCGGGAGCGCTGTGCGGTACGACTGAGCCAGGTCCCCTGAGGAGTCGCCCGGTGCACACCCGAACCGTTCTCGGTCACGCCGATGCCCAGCGCCTCGTGGACCACGTTCGCGCCGCGCTCGAGCCCGATGGCCTCGGCGCGGCGGTCGCCGTCGTCGATGCCCATGGCGAGCTCCTGGCGTTCCTGCGCACCGACGGCTGTCGGCTGTCATCGGGAACGATCGCCATCAACAAGGCCTACACGGCCGCCCGGGAGCAGACCGAGTCCCGCTCGGTTGGCGAGGCCTCCCGCCGCGAGCACTTCCCGATGACGAACTTCGGCGAACTGCGCTATGTCTCCTGGGGCGGTGGGGTGCCGATCGTGGTCGACGGCGAGGTCGTGGGTGCGGTGGGCGTCAGCGGCCTGCCCGAGGACGACGATGTGGCTCTCGCCCGGGCCGCGGCCGAAGTGCTGTCGGTCAGCTGACCGGCTTCGCTCCCGCCGGCGGGACGCGGACCGTCAGTACAGGTACCGGCCGCAGATGGGCCAGGGGCTGGGGCCCCGTTGGGACCAGAGGACCTGGGCCCGGTGGTCCTGTTCGGCGGGGGAGGCGGCGGCAGGGTCGCCGGAGCCGCCGACGGTGGCCCAGGTGCCGAGGTCGAACTGGAAGGCGCCCCGGTACAGGCCGGAGGCGCTGACGGCCTGGTAGTTGCCGCCGGACTCACACTGGCGCAGCGCGGCCCACTGCGCGTAGGAGGGTCCGCCGGGCCATTCGCCGAGCGGGACATAGCCACCGTCGGGAGGGGGTGAGCCGAGACCGATCGGCACGGCCGCCGCCTGGCGGGCGGCCCGTTCGGCCGCCTCGGCCTCGGCCAGGACGATCGCCGCAGTGCGCTGGGCGTCCTCGGCCTCACCGAGGGCCGACTGGGTCAGCGCGATCGCCTCGTCCAGGGCGTCGAGGTGCTCGACGGTGCTGGCCACGGCGTCGCTGGCCTGCTCGCGCAGATCCAGGTAGTAGGTGGCGGCCCGGTAGCGGGCGTCGGTCGAGTCCTGGACCAGTGTGCTGCGGAACGTGTAGTCGAGGAGGTCGCCGTTGCCGTAGACGACCGTCTCGGGCGTCGGGGCGCTCCCGGCGCCCATGTAGGCCTGGACGGCGAGCTGCTGGGCCGAGGTGCGGGCCGTCCGGAGGTCGCGGGCCGCATGCTGGCGCCGGGCGTTGCGCTGGGCGAGGCGCCGGCTGTACTCCGCCCGCTCGAGCTGCAGGCCGGCCAGCTGACCCCGGAGCTCCTCGACGCCGGCCTCGGCGGCGGCCAGGCCGGCCGCGGCCTCGTCGACGGACACGTCCACGGCGAGGGTGTCGCTCTGGCCGGACGCGACGGCGCCCACGCCCACGATGAGGGCGGCGACGAGCGCGGTGGCAGCAGCGGTCCGGAACAGTGACATGGGAGGAGAAGCTTCTTCTGGTCCCTCTCATCGGCCGGTCGGGCGTCGGAGACAAGGGTTCGGGTGCCATCTGCCCGCCGACCTACGATCGCCGCCGTGAGCGACGAACTCCCCCAGACGATCGGCGCGGTCGTGACCCGGGCCGCCGAGCGCTTCGGTGATGCCGAGGCCTTCGTGGACGGTGACGTCTCGCTGTCCTACGGGGGACTGGCCGCCGAGGTGGAGCGGGCGGCCCGGGCCTTCATCGCGTCGGGTGTCGAGCCGGGTGACCGGGTGGCCATCTGGGCCCCCAACTGCCTGGAGTGGGCGGTCGCCCAGCTCGGCCTGCACACCGCCGGGGCGGTCCTCGTCCCCCTCAACACCCGGTTCAAGGGCAACGAGGCGGCGTTCATCATCGGCAAGGCCCGGGCCCGGATGCTGTTCACCGTGACCGACTTCCTCGACACCGACTATGTGGCCCTGCTGGCGGGTGTCGAGGGCCTCGACAGCCTGGAGGAGACCGTCGTGCTCCGGGGCGCCGTGGCCGACGGGACCACCGCCTGGAACGACTTCCTGGCCCGCGCCGACCAGGTGTCCGCTGCGGACGCGGCCGGGCGGGCCGCAGGGATCGACGGGGAGGACACCAGCGACATCCTCTTCACGTCGGGGACGACCGGTCACCCGAAGGGGGCCATGCTGCGCCACGCCGCCGGTATCCGGGCCTACGACGCCTGGTCGACGGTGGTGGGCCTGCGCGAGGCCGACCGCTACCTCATCATCAACCCGTTCTTCCATGCCTTCGGCCTGAAGGCGGGGATCCTGGCCAGCCTCATCAAGGGGGCCACGATCCTGCCCCAGCCCGTCTTCGACGTGCCCACGGTCATGGCGCGGGTGCCGCGGGACCGCATCACGATGCTCCCCGGGCCGCCGGCGATCTACCAGACGATCCTCAACCACCCGGATCTCGAGCGCTTCGACATGAGCTCGCTGCGCCTGGCCGTCACCGGGGCGGCCCCGGTTCCCGTCGAGATGGTCAACCGCATGTATGACACCCTCGGCTTCGAGACCGTCGTCACGGGCTACGGGCTCACCGAGGTCCATGGCATCGCCACCATGTGCCGCCACGACGACGACCCCGAGACCATCGCCAACACCGACGGGCGGGCCATCCCCGACGTCGAGGTGTTGGTCGTGGACGACGAGGGCGATGAGGTGCCGCGGGGCGAGCCGGGCGAGGTCGTCATCCGGGGCTACAACGTGATGAGCGGCTACTTCGAGGAGCCTGAGCAGACGGCCGAGACGATCGACGCCGCCGGCTGGCTGCACACCGGGGACATCGCGGTGATGGACGAGCGGGGCTACATCGACATCACCGACCGCAAGAAGGACATGTTCATCCAGGGCGGGTTCAACGCCTACCCGGCGGAGATCGAGAGCCTGCTCCTGGCCCACCCCGACATCGCCCAGGTGGCGGTCATCGGTGTGCCCGACGAGCGTCTGGGTGAGGTGGGGATGGCCTTCGTGGTCCCGACGACGGGTCGCCGCCCGGACGAGGCCGGCATCGTGGCCTGGGCCCGGGACGCCATGGCCAACTACAAGGCGCCCCGCTACGTCGAGATCGTCGAGGCGCTGCCCGTGAACGCGAGCAACAAGGTCCTCAAGACCGAGCTGCGGGACCGGGCCGAAGCGCGCCTGGGGGACTAGCTCCGTTCCGGCCTGGGCCCGGCCTCAGCCCCGGGTGAAGATGGTCTCGATGGCGGGGGGCTCGTTCTCGAACGGGCCGAACTTGGGCTGCGCGGTCTGGCGCATCCGGGTGGTGCGGTGGACGGGGTCCGGGTCCCAGTTGGGGATGACCTTGTCGCCGAAGAGCTCGAGGCACTCCGTCGCCTCGTCGTGGGTGAGGTTGTTCGGCATGCCGAAGACGAGTTGGTCGACGCCGACCTCGTCGTACTGGGCCAGCTGCTCGTTGACCTCGTCGGGGGTGCCGCAGAGGACGCCGCCGTACTCGATGGCCAAGTCCACGGTCGCGCGGTCCAGCTTCTTCGGGGGCTCGGGCCACACGATGGCACCCTCGGGCACCGGGAACGTGTCGTGGTAGAGGCACACCAGGGAGTAGAGGTAGCCGTTGGCCTCGCGGGTCATGATCTCGCGGGCCCGGTCGCCGTCCTCCATGCAGATGACGGCGTTGGTGATCATCACGTTGTCGTTCACGAACTGGCCGACGGGCTCGGTGCACCCGGCGATGCCGTCCTTGTAGGCCTCGATCTGGGGCCGCATGTCGGCGATGGGGCTGAAGTTGAACCCCAGGGCACCGATGCCCAACGAGCCCGCCTTGCCGAAGGTGGCGGGGGAACCGCAGGCCACCCAGATCGGCGGGTGGCCGATGCCGTAGGGCTTGGGCAGCACGTTGTGGGGCTTGTCCATGGCGAAGTGCTCGCCCTGGAACGTGTAGTCCTTGCGCTCCCACATCCGGGGGATCTCCCAGACGACCTCGTCCCACTCGGCCCGCGTGGAGGACGTGTCGTGGATGTTGAAGGTGGCGACCTCGTGACTGCCCGCCCCTCGGCCGGTCCCGAACTCGAAGCGACCGTTGGAGACGTGGTCGAGCATGGTGGCCCGCTCGGCGTTGCGCACGGGGTGGTTGGCTCGCGGGCTGAGGCCGAAGATGCCCGACCCCAGGTGGATCTGCTCGGTCGTCGCCGCGCAGTAGCCGAGGAAGACCTCACTCGACGAGGTGTGGGAGTACTCGGCCAGGGCGTGGTGCTCGCTGACCCACACGTACTTCCAGTTGTGCTTGTCGGCCGTGGCGACGAGGTCGAGCTCGTTCATGAGGGCGGTGTGCTCACCCTCGGTCGTGTGGGCCGCGGGACCGGGGACGTACCCCTGCAGGAACATACCGAACTCCATGGTCCCATGGTGGTCGATTGCCCACCGGTCGTGCAAGTTCCGACCGGTTGCTACCCGTGGGCGGTGAGGAGGCGGTCGACCTTGTGGGCAACGGCGGCCCAGTCGTCGCCGCGACGGGCGGCGATCCCGGCCAGGACGGTGGTGATCCGGGACTCGAAGCTCTCCAGGGGTGTGATGGCCGCCTCGGCCAGCAGGGCGCGCAGGTGGGGGAGCGCGGCGGGGTCCCGCTCGGCCAGGACCCGTTCGAACTCCTCGACCGCCGGGCGCCCCGCGGCCACCGCTCGTCGCTCGCGGATGGCGTGCACGGCCGAGCCGAGCGCGCAGGAGGTGACCAACTGGTAGGCGGCCTGGGCCTCGCTCACGCCGAACCCTTGGGCGACGAGGGGCGCGAGCATGGCGTCGGTGTTGTCGACGATGACCTCCGCAGTGATGGCGCCGTCGAGGTACTGGCCGAGGAGGGCGGGCTCGGCCACGAAGGAGTCACGGTTGTGGATCGACCACTCCAGGAGCCACACGGCCCAGTGCTGGCCCTCGTCGCGGGGGACCTGTCGGCGGGCTGCCCCGTACTCGGCGGCCAGCCGGAGGAGGTCGTCCTTGCCGTCGACGTGGTGGTAGAGGCTGGCGATGCTCACGCCGAGGCGGTCGGCCACGGCCCGGAGCGTGAGGTCGGACAGGCCGATCTCGTTGGCCGCCTCGGCGATCGCCTCCCGACTGATCCGCGCCGGCCGCCCTACCTTTGCCACCCCGTGAGCGTACGACGGCTTGACAGGGCGGCGGTTCTGGGGTTTTCTATAGAGATTCGGAAAATGGGGGACCAGCCACGATGCAGGACCTGACAGGACGCGTCGCCGTGATCACCGGCGGCGCGGGCGGCATCGGCAAGGCGCTGGCCCAGGAGCTCGTCGCCGAGGGCATGAAGGTCGTCGTCGCCGATGTGCAGGCCGACCTCGTGGCCACCGCGGCGGAGGAGCTGACGGCGACGGGGGAGGCCCTCGGTGTCGTCACCGACGTGACCGATCCCGCCTCGGTCGAGGCCCTGGCCGACGCCACCTACGAGCGCTTCGGCGCCTGCCACCTGCTGGTCAACAACGCGGGGGTGGGAGCGCCCTCCTCGACTCCGTGGGAGACGACGGTCAACGACTGGCGCTGGGTCCACGGCGTCAACGTCATGGGCGTGGTCAACGGGGTGCTGGCCTTCGTGCCGCGCATGATCGAGGCGGGCGAGGCCGGCCACGTGGTCAACACGTCCTCGGGGGACGGCGGCATCGAACCCCTCCCGACGGCGTCGGTCTACGCCGCCAGCAAGGCCGCGGTGACCACCTTCACCGAGTGCCTGGCCAGCCAACTGGAGAGCGAGGGCACGAACCTGCGGGCCTCGATCTTCTACCCCTCCGGTGGTCTGCTGCGGACCGGCCTGTGGGAGTCGGACAAGACCCGTCCGGACGACCTGGCCCGGGAGCGGCCCCGCACGACCGAGCCCATGACCGTCGCGAAGCTCGAGGCGATGGCCGAGCAGGGCGGCTACCAGCTGCCCTGGCAGGACCTGAACGAGCTGGCCCGGGTGCTGATCGCGGGGATCAAGGCCGGGGACTTCATCGTCATGATCGGCCGGGAGAAGATCGCCGACACCCTGCGCACGCGGGGCGAGGCCTTCGCCGCCGGCTGGCTGCCTGTCCACGAGAAGGGGCTGCTGTGAGCACCGAGACCACCGAGGACCGCTACCTGCTCGTCTCCTCCGATGGCCACACCGGCCCACCGGCGGAGCACTACCGGGAGTACCTGGAGGAGCGGTACCACCCGCAGTTCGACGCCCACCAGGCCGAGCTCGGGGTCATCCGCGAGTTCCAGCAGTCGATGAACGAGGACTTCCGCAAGGACTGGGAGGCCAAGACCGGCGACGGCGGCCTGCACGCCGCCTACGACTCCGATGCCCGCAACGAGCGCCTCGACGGCGAGGGCGTGGCCGCCGAGGTCCTGTTCCCGGACGCCGATGTCCTGGGCACCGGCCGGGTGTCCAGCTCGCCGTTCGGCTCTGGGCTCGGCAACCCGACCGGGTGTGACCCCGAGCTGGTCTTCGCCGGGGCCCGGGCCCACAACCGCTGGCTGGCCGACTTCTGTGCCAAGGAGCCGCACCGTCGCATCGGCGTGGCCGTGGTGCCGATCGTGGTCGATGTCGACGCCGCCGTCACCGAGATCCATGAGGCGGCCGACCGGGGCCTGGGTGGCGTGATGATCCCCACCCGTTGGTTCGACGCACCCGCCTACCACGAGCCGGTGTACGAACCCGTGTGGGCCGCGGTGGCCGAGCGCGGCCTGGTCCTGCACACCCATTCCGGCGCCGGCCCGGCCGACTACGAGCTCGGTCCCGGCTTCATGGCCATCTACGCCACCGAAGCCTACTGGTGGGCGGCGCGGCCGCTCTGGGTCCTGCTCTGGGCCGGGGTGTTCGAGCGCCACCCCGACCTGCGCTACGTCATAGCCGAGAACGGCGCCTGGTGGGTGCCCGACCTGGTCAGCAAGATGGACGAGAAGTACCTCGGGGGGCACAACACCAAGAAGATGGGCGACGCCTTCCGGGAGCAGCTCACGATGAAGCCGAGTGACTACATCGACCGCAACTGCTTCTTCGCCGCGTCGACCCCCGGCGTCGAGGACATCGCCCGCCGGCACGAAGTCGGCATCGGCAACCTGCTCTGGGGCAACGACTTCCCGCACCCGGAGGGCACCTTCCCCTACACCCGGGAACTGGTGCGGCGCCGCTTCAAGGACGTGCCCCGGGACGAGTGCCGGGCCATCCTGGGTCACAATGCGGTGGGCCTCTACGGCATCGACACCGCGGCGCTGGCCCCCCTGGTCGAGCGCATCGGCCCTCTCGTCGACGACATCCACGGCGAGACCCCACTACAGGAGGTCCCCGAGGACCGATGACCAGCCCCGACGTCACCGACCTGCTCAAGGCCCCGCCGCCCCGCTCCGCCCGCGAGGCGGCGACGGCTGCGACCCTGGTGGGCCTGCCCATGCCCCGCGACCCCGACCTGGTGACGGACGCCTCGCGCCGGCTCAAGGTCACCCGTCAGCGGGGCCGACGCTTCCCGTTCCCCGTGCCCAACGGCTGGTTCATCGTCGCCCAGGCCGATGACCTGGCCCCGGGCGAGACCCGGGCGCTCTACCTGTTCGCCAAGGACCTGGTCCTCTACCGCACGGCGTCGGGCGAGCCCCGCCTGGTCGACGCCCACTGCCCGCACCTCGGCGCCCACCTCGGCGTGGGCGGCAAGGTCGAAGGGGAGTGCCTGCGCTGCCCGTTCCACGGCTGGTCCTTCGGCCCCGACGGCCAGTGTGTGGACATCCCCTACTCCGACAGCGACCACATCCCCTCCAAGGCCCACGCCCGGTCGTACCCCACCATCGAGCGCAACCGGATGATCTGGGCCTGGCACCACGCCGAGGAGGCCGAGCCCTTCTACGACGTCCCCGAGGTCGAGGAGTTCTCGAGCGACGAGTGGACCGACATCGACTGCCGGGAGTTCGAGATCGCCATCGCCTGCCAGGAGATGGCCGAGAACAACGTCGACTTCGCCCACTTCCGCTACGTGCACGGCACCGACGCCATCCCTGAGGACGAGTTCTTCGTGGACGGCACCTACAAGCGCACGGTGGGCAACGACGGGAACTTCGTCCGCGAGGGCTACGGCCTGGGCCTCGGTGTCCTCCGCATCAAGGGCTGGGTCACCTTCCTGTCCTCGACGACGCCCATCGACGAGGAGAACGTCCTGGTCCGCTGGGTGTTCACCGCGCCGAAGGCCAACGGCGAGCAGTCGGTCAAGGAGGCAGCCGACGCCTTCTGCGGCGGGGTCAGCCAGGACATCCCCATCTGGGAGAACAAGATCTACCGACCCCGCCCGGTGCTGACCAAGAGCGAGAAGGACATCCTCGAGCACCGCCGCTGGAGCCGGCAGTTCTACAGCGACTACGACCCCGCCGGCGAAGCCGAGGTCATGGAGGACTGACCGGCGGGCCGAACAGGCCTGAAAGGCGATGAGGCGTCAGCCGAAGAGCCATGAGCCCTGCCTTCACACGGCAGAGGCCACTGGTTCGAAACCAGTATCGCCCACCGGACGTTTCCCCTGGTCAGACGGTGGTTGTCGCCCTGTGAGGACCTTGGGCAGGCAGTTTTCGCTGACGCTCAGGCCGCGCTCAGGGGAGAGCACAACTTGCGTGAGCCACCGTCGGTGAACGTGAGAGTCCCGACGCCGCGCAGACAGAAGGGGCGCTCAGTAGCGCCTCACGGTCACGGACCTCGCCGACGATGGACATACGGGCCGCGCTCAGCGGCCGAGGTTGATGACCTGGCCGGTGGCGGCGGCTTCGTCTTCGGCTGCTGAGTAGAGGGCGTCGAGGCGGTCGTTGAGCCGCTGCTCGGTGCTGGGGAAGAGGTGGCCGTAGCGGTCGAGGACGGTGACCACGGAGCGGTGTCCGGCTCGTGCTGCTACTTCGGTCGGGCTCGCTCCTGCGTGAATCCGGAGAGCGACGGCGGTGTGGCGGAGGCCGTGCATCCAGAGACCGTCGAGCCCGGCCTTGACGAGGGCGGGGTTCCAGAACCGCTGCCGGAACTGGTTGATGCGGATCGGCCCGCCCCTGGGGGCTTGGAATAGCGGCTCGCGAAGGTCGCGGTGGTGAAGGAGGCCACTGGTTCGAAACCAGTATCGCCCACCAGTGTTTCCCGTGGTCACGACCCTATTCGCGTCAGGTCGGCTGACCGTGGGGCAGCCGGCGAGACCACGTATAGACCACGAAGGGGTGTTCGGCGTCGATCTTTGCGAACGCCGATGTACGGCGGGGAGGTGGCGTCCGACGCGTAGCCTGCCCGACATGGCGGTTCCTGCGCTGAGCGAGCTTCGGGCGCGTCGTGAGGAGATCATCCGGGTAGCCGAAGCGCGCGGAGCTCACCGGGTCCGGGTGTTCGGGTCGGTCGCTCGGGGGGACTCGTCGGTCGGCAGCGATGTCGACTTCCTCGTTCAGCTCGACGAGCAGCGGGGCCTGTTCGATCTCGGTGGTCTGCTGATGGACCTCCAGGACCTCCTCGGTTGCGACGTGGACGTGACCACCGAGGCCGGCCTGCGGCCCCGCGTCGCGGAGCGCGTGCTGGCCGACGCCGTCGACCTGTGAGGGACGATCGCGATCTCGTGCTCGACATGATCGAGATGTGCGATCTCCTCCTTGAGCACGCGGCCGACCTCGATCTCCTGGACATCGACCCCGTGGTCCAGGCTGCGGCCCAGCGATGGATCGAGGTCCTCGGCGAGGCCGCGTCAAAGGTCTCCACCGGCGTCACCTCTGCTCATCCCGAGATCCCGTGGCGGGACATCATCGGCACCCGCGTGATCCTCGCCCATGCCTACTTCCACATCGACCCAGCCGTGGTCCGACAGGTCATCGGCACCGACGTTCCGCAGCTTCGTCGACGGCTCGAGAGCATCCTTGCCGAGCTTGGCGAGGACTGAAAAGGGACCGTTCTGTCGCTGGTGAGCGCTCTCCGGCCATCGTCAGACCACAACCAGTTCGGCGTGACACACTGACTTGATGAGGGTGGGGCCGGTTCAATACGCCCGCAACGGGTCCGTGCGCTTGGCGTACCGGACTCTCGGTGAGCCCGACGCACCGCCACTGGTCTTGGTTCCGGGGTGGTTCAGCAACGTCGACTGGTACGACGACCCGGCGAACGGGTTCCACGCGATGGCCGAACCGTTGGCGGCTTCGACGAGATACATCGTGTGGGACAAGAGGGGGACAGGACTTTCGGATCCGGTCGAAGCTGCACCGCCGCTGGATGAGCGCATGGATGATCTACGAGCGGTAATGGATGCAGCGGAGGTCGATCGGGCGGCCATGTTCGGCGCTTCGGAGGGCGGTCCGATGAGTCTGCTCTTCGCCGCCAGCTTCCCCGAGCGGGTCGCCTCCCTGGTGCTCTACGGGACCGCGTCGCGGTTCTCGTGCGACCCGCCCTCGTTCCCCTGGGGCTTCACGCCGTCGGAGATCGAGGCGCAGCTCGCCGAGATCGACGAGCGGTGGGGTGAGGGCGCGTTGATCCGGTTGTTCCTCGGGCCGTTGGCTGAAGTCGATGGCGTTCCCGAGCTCTACGGCCGTATGCAGCGCCAAGGCGCCAGTCCGACGATGGCCACCTACCTCTGGCAGGCGCTCATGGAGATCGACGTCCGCGAGGTCCTTGGTTCGGTTCAGGCACCCACCCTCGTGTTGGCCCGGGAGGGCGATCAGATCGCGCCGATCGAAGCGTCCAGGGCCATGACTGTCGCGCTCCCCAATGGGGTCTTCCAGGAGTTGGCGCCGGGCGAACACATCCTCGGTGACCCGGGCGAGTTTGCCTCGGCCGTTCTCCCCTTCGTGATCGGTGAGCAGCCGGTGGCGCCGCCCACGGACCGGACGCTGGCGACCGTTCTGTTCACCGACATCGTCGGGTCGACCGAGGCGGTGGCCGCCCAGGGTGACGAGTGCTGGCGCCACAACCTCGACGTCCACGACGACATCATCGACCGGCACCTGGCTGCGTTCGGCGGAATCAAGGTCAAAAGCACCGGCGACGGGGTGTTCGCGGTGTTCGACGGGCCGACGAAGGCGGCGCGCTGTGCGTTGAACCTCGTTCCGGTACTCGCGACAAGGAACATCGCCATCCGGGCGGGCGTGCACACGGGCGAGTGTGAGCGTCGCGGTGACGACTGGAGTGGCGTCGGCGTCCACATCGGAGCGAGGATCGCGGCCATGGCCGGCGCGGGCGAGGTGCTCGCCAGTAGGACGGTGCGGGATCTCTCTGCCGGTTCGGATCTGGCCTTCGAAGACCGGGGTGCACACCAGCTGAAGGGTGTGCCGGAGGAGTGGCAACTCTTTCGAGTTAGGTGAGGCCGCCGTGGCCCTCGGACCACATCCAGACCACGAACTGGCGGTCACTCATGGTCACCTGGCGGTGGCTCATGGTCAGTCGGAAACCGCCGTTGACCTGGGAGAACCGCGGAATCATGCGGTTCAGCTGAACAGTCTTCGTGCCTTCACACGGCAGAGGCCACTGGTTCGAAACCAGTATCGGGCACTGGATTCGTCGGCCCGGTTACGGGACCGGCTGCCACGCCTGGAGCGCGAGCCAGGGCTTGGTCGTGTTGTCGGTGTACAGGTTGCTGGCGCCCGAGAGCACGATGGGCCGTCGAGGGTGGTCGACGGGAACCTCCAGCAGGCCTGGGTTGCCGGAGTACAGCAGCTGGGTGCCGTCCGGTGACCAGGTGACGCTGTTCGCGTACCACCACCGCGGGTTGATGCCAGGCTCTCCGTAGAAGTCGTTCGGGATGGGCGGGATGGCGCGCTCGGTTCCGATCGGGTTCTCGGGGTCATCGTCGGTCGCGGTGACGAGGATGACCTCGCTGCGCTCGTAGCAGTCTGGGTCGGCGCAGTCGGCGCGTTCTCGCTGGTAGACGATCTTGTCGCCGCGTGGCGACCACACCGGCCCGATGCCCTGTTCCACCCAGTCGTCGGTGGTGAGCGTCCGTCGGTTGGTGCCGTCGGCGTCGACCAGGCTGATCCCCGACATCGTGTCCGCGGCCCCGGGGACGCCCTGGGAGTAGGCGATCGTGGTGCCGTCGGGTGACCAGGTGAACTGGACCGCCTCGACACCGTCGATGGTGCGGAGCTCGCCGGTGCTGACGGTGTAGATGTCGATCGGGGTGTTGGGGTTTGGCCAGGATTGGCCAGTGATGGCGAGCTGGTCGGTCCCGGGCCGCCACTCGAGGTCGGTGGCGTCGGAGACGGGGAGCTGGCGGACCTCGGCGGTCTGGGTGTCGACGACCCAGACCGAACCGCCGCCGCCCAGTGCTACCCAGCGACCGTCGGGCGCCCAGATCGCGCACGGAATGGCCTGCCTGGAATCCTCGATGCCGTCGAGCGGGATCGTCGACCGCGGCGAGGCAGTGCCGTCCTCGGCGATGCTGAAGACCTCCAGGGAGCCATCCCCCCCCCGTCGTCCTCCCGTCCGAACATCAACCGCTCACCGTCGGGCGAGAACGCCGGGCACGCCTGCGTGCCAGTTCCTTCCAGGACCTCTTCGGGTCCGGAGGTCGCGCCGTAGCGCTCGAGCCCGATGCTGGAGAACGATGCCACCCAGCCATTGGCCGCAAGCGTCGTCGTCGTCTCGGGGTCGTCGGTGACCTGCAGTCGGGTGGGCGCGGGGTCGTCCTGCAGGGTGACGGCCAGCCCGACGCCGGTGAGGGTGAGGACGGCGATGGCTGCCATCCCGGTCGCCATCCGGCCCCGGCGGGACCGGCGGGGGATCACGTCAGGTGTGGGGGCCTCGATGGTGGCGACCCGGGCCCGGACTTCGGCGCCTGCCTCCCGAGCCAGTTCGTCGAGGCTGCTCATGTCTCCTCCTCTCCGACGTGCAAGTCGAGTGACACCGCCAGCGCGGCTCGGCCGTGGTGGAGATAGCCCCGGACGGTGGCCTCGGCGATGTCGAGCACGGCGGCGATCTCGGCGATCGGCCGGTCCTCGAGATAGCGGAGGGCGACGCACTGGGCCTGCCGCTTCGGCAGGCGGCGAACGGCCTCCCAGAACGCCTCGTTGGTGATCACCAGCTCGGCCGGGGCGGTCCGGCGGCCGGCCAGCCGGGCCAGCGCCCGTGTCTCCCGGGTCCGTCGCCGCAAGGTCGAGGTGGCCAGGTTGACCGCCACCCGCCTCACCCAGGCCCCTGGATCGTCATAGCCCGACACCACTGACCAGCGCCGGTAGGCCTGGACGAAGGCGTCCTGGGCGATCTCCTCGGCCACTGCCCGTCGGCCGCAGAGCACGAAGGCCAGCCCCACCACCGCCCGTACTCGGCCGCGAAGAACGAGTCGAAGGTCGGGATGGCGGCGTAGTCGGCCGGCGCGGTCACCACGTCCACGACAGCTACACGCCGCAGCCCCCTGAAACGTTGGGCCGATGATCCCCCCACGGCGCGAAACCTTTGGTCGCCAGACCACTAACAGACCACGAAACGGTGGTCACGCACGGTCAACAGCGGTCCCTGCCGGTCAATCCAACAGGGAGGCTGACCAGGGGAAACCCCGGCATCCCGGCGTTCTCAGAACCTAGTCGCGTGCCTTCACACGGCAGAGGCGGAGGGTTCGAGCACGAGCGAGGGCGTCAGGGGCACCGGTGAGCGATGTGGGAGCATGCCGTTCCAGCAGGACGGGAGGGACTCGGATGGGTGTGCAGGGGAAGGTGCGCAGGCGGCCGTTGGTCAGACGGCTGACCGCACTGGGTGTCGTGACGGCGACAATGCTGTGCTCGACGGTCACGGCGAGCGCCGGAGCGGACCAGGCCCTTGCGCAGGTGTCGCTGCCGATGCAGGGCGCGAGCTCCGGGCCGAGCGCCGCCGCGAGCGACACGCTCGGCTCCCTCGGTCCCGGGCAGTCCGACACCTACGCGATCACCGCAGGGAACCCGACCGCCGGACCCCTCGACGACCTCACGATGCTGGAGGTGGTCCCGAGGGGGATGTCGATGGTGACCGATGGCCAGGCCAACCTGACGGGTACCGGGACGGCGCCTCTGGTCGAGTCGCGGCAGATCGGGGGAACGTTCCAGATCGTGGCCACCTTCGGCATCCAGTCCGGGTGGGGCACGGCCGTCTCTGGGAATGCGCACGAGATCCGACTCACCTACGGCACGGTGCCGGCGAACTTCAGCGCCACGGTCCGAGTGCGGGCCGGACGCCCGACCAACGGGATCGGCCACGACGGGGTTCCCATCTCGAATGGAGCAAACATCCGCACCTGCATCACCGTCAGCGCCAGCGCGAACGGAACCGCGGTGATCCCTGCAGGTTCCTGTACCGATCAGGTCGCGGCACCGCTTGCCGTGCGCTTCAGCAACGTGCGGACCTCGCCACCGGTCGTGTTCGCCGGCGCCGGAGTCGTCTGGGAGCTCGGCCTCGGGGTCGAGGTCATCTCGGCGGACGATCTGGTGAGCCCGGTCATCGCCGTGTGCCTGCCCCTCGACGTGGACCTGGTCGATCCGTCGCACCTGACCAGCGTGGCCAACGGATCTGCCGCCGGTCTGTCACCGGCGCCGGTGCTCAGCCGTACCCCGAGTGGCTGTGGCTTGGACCAGGTGTTGCTCACCTGGAGCTGGCCGGCACCCTTCACCCTGACCCGGGGCTCGACCGGCACGCTCACGGTCAACACGAGGGTCGCGAACTCGGCCGGCCCGGCCCTCGCCACGTCCTTCGCGACCCTGACGGCCGGCAACCTGGCGGTCGTCGTCGCACGAACGGCAGCACTGACGGTGGCCGTCGCCCCGCCACCGACCTGTGCGGGTCGGGACGTCACCGTGGACATGAACCGCGGCCAGGCGCCCACGACCGGCCCTGACGTGGTCTTGGGCACTCCGGGAACCGACCTGATCGGCGCCTTGGGTGGCGACGACATCGTGTGTGGCCGTGGGGGTGGGGACACGGTGAACGGTGGACCCGGTCGCGACCGGATCCTCGGTGACGTGGGTCATGACACCCTCCGAGGGGGCGGGGGGGCCGACCAGCTCACCGGCGGCACCGGCAACGACCACCTCGACGGCGGCACGGGCGCCGACACGTGTCGAGGCAATACCGGCAACGACAAGGCGGTCGGCTGTGAGACCACCACGGGCGTGCCCTGACCACAGATCCCGCCGCGGCCCCTCCTCCGCCGGTTGGGCCACGAGATGGTGGTCACTCATGGTCACCGGCGGTCAGTCGGCCTCAGGTGATCGCCACGCCTGCTCGACCGACGTCCCGCGTGCGAGCACAATGGGGCGGACATGGCACCAGGAACGACGACCGGCATCGAGGCGGAGATCGGCTACGCGCCGGCGGGGTCCGTCGTCGCCGACGAGGAGCGGCCGGGGCTGCTCCGGTCCCCGACCCGGGACCGCGCCACGCCGTACGTCGACGGCGGGATGGCCTACGAGACCTGCACGATCCGCAACCTCGACTCGGTCGAGGCGCCGCCGGGGTTCGTGGCCGCAGGGTTCGAGGCGATCCGCTTGCCAGACCGGCCCGAGCTCTCCGCCCTGCTCACCGACATCCGCGACGCCGGCACGGTGGACGACGAGCAGGGGACCCGGTTGCGGGCCCTGCTGACGGGGGCCCAGGTTGCGTTGGCCGACGGCTCGCAGCTGCGCATCGACCACGTCGCCGACGAGGGTGTGATCGTCCGCCAGGCAGGACCCGGTGGCATCGAGGTCGACGGTGCCGAGCACCACGGCGCGGTCAACGTGCACATCGACCAGGACGTCCATGGCACCCCGCTGCGCAAGATCTTCGCCGGTGGCGCCGGCGACGTCTTCTTCCACAACAGCCCCGACGGGCACAACCACACGTCGGCTCGGCACCTGGTCAACCTCTGGGTGCCCCTCCGCCAGATCACCCGACCGCTGGCGCTGATGGACGGCCGGTCCCTGGACCGCCGCCGCCACCAGCTGCGCTACCACCTGCCGGTCGACGGCTTCCTCGACCGCGATGACGACCAGGCCGTCAACGACATCTGGCAGTGTCTTTACGACCCCGGCCAGGAGTGGTGGTTCCGGCCCGTCGCTGAGATCGGCGACGCCTACGTGTTCGACACGCTCAGCACGGCCCACGTGTCGTTCGTGGCGCCGGGGGAGGACGCCGCCGCCGATCGGTACCGACGACTGGGCGCCGTGGCCGACGTCGTGCGGGCCGGCGATCCGGCGCGGGCCAACGAGCTCGCCTCGACCCCTGCCCTCGACCTCGACCCCTCGGTGGGTGACGCCGTCCGAGACGCGATCGCCGCCATGGAAGCCCTGCTGGCCGAGGTGCGGGCCACCGACGGGCGGGTCGACCCGGCATGGTGCACCCGGGCCGAGACCGCCCGGGACGCCGTCGTACGGAAGTCCCTCGAGCTGCGCGCCGTGGTAACCCGCCTCCCCGCTCGGGGCTGAGCTCGGCGCCCGCGCTGCCGGACGGTCGGCAGTTTGGCGGTGGCGCGGCCGGGACCGGGAACGAGGAGGCGCCGGTGATCGGGGAGACGGTGGCCAGCTGACATGAGCACCTGCGGGCTCGCCGGGCTCGGTCGCCTGAAGCTCCAGTCAGTCAGTCGTGCCGCTGCGGGCGATGGCTTGTTCGTCGGTGCCGAGGTAGGAGGCGATCACGCGGGGGTCGTTGCGGACCTCATCGGGGGCGCCTTCGGCGATCATCCGGCCCGCCTCGAGGCAGTAGATGCGGTCGCTGATGGCCATGACCAGCGGCATGTCGTGCTCGATGACGAGCAGACTGGCCGACAGTTCCTCCCGCAGCCGTAGGAGGAGGGGACCGAAGGCCTCGCTCTCCCGCTGGGCGATGCCGGCGGTGGGCTCGTCCAGGCAGAGCATTCGGGCCTCGGCGGCCAGGAGGCAGGCCAATTCGACGATGCGCCGGGTCCCGGTCGAGAGCTCGCTGATGAAGCGCTCCCGAAAGGGCCCGAGTCCGAGGAACGTGAGGATCTCGTCGGTCTGGGCCCGCACCGCCCGGTTCATGCGGCGGGCCCGGGGCAGGCCGAGGGTGACGCTGAGCAGGCCGGCGTGGGCCCTCGACTCGAGGGCGACCGCCACGGTCTCGCCCACGGTGAGATCGCCGAAGAGCTCGGCGCCCTGGAACGAGCGACCGAGGCCGGCCCGGGCCCGTCGGTGCGGGGCACGACCGGTGACCTCGGCGCCGAGGACCTCGAAACGGCCGTGGGCGGGCACGAAGCCCCCGATGGCGTTCATGAGGGTCGACTTGCCCGCGCCGTTGGCCCCGATGAGGCCGACGACCTCGCCTCGTTCGACCCGCAGATCCACGTCGTCGACCACGACCCGGGTGCCGAACCGGACCCGGACCCCGGCGACGACCAGGCCGGCGGCGCCCTCGGGAGGGTCGGGCCGCTCGGGCAGGTGGCCCCCGCTGGTGGGCAGCACCTTCGGGGCCGCCTCGGGCTCAGGACGACGCGCCGCCACCCAGCCCAGGCCCAGGTCCCGGATTCCGTAGAGGATCTGGACCAGGCCCCCGGGCAGGTAGAGCAGCAGCAGGAGGATGCCCGCCCCGCTGGTGAGGAGCGCCACCTCGGGGTTGTCGGGGAAGAAGGCGGGGAAGCCGATGATCAGCAGGGCCCCGAGCACGGTCCCGGTGATGGAAGCGAGGCCGCCGACCACGGCGATGGCCACCACCGACAGGGAGTCGGTGACCAGGAACCGCCCGGGCTCGTAGGACACGAGGAGCCCGCCGAACAGGCCGCCGGCCAGGCCCGCGAGGAAGCCGCTGATCCCGAAGGCGACGAGCTTCGTGCGCACGGGGGAGAGACCGAACGCACCGGCGGCCTGCTCGTTGTCCCGCACGGCCAACATCGTCCGGCCCAGGCCGCTGCGCCGGATGCGGGCCATGGCCACGATGGCCAGGGCCAGGACCCCGAGGCACACGTAGTAGTAGGCCCGCTGCGAGGCCAGCGAGATCCCGAGCCACTGCTGGCGGGGCAGCAGGATCAGGGAGGGGTCCTCGGCGAAGACCGGGCGGGAGAGCAGCCACGGCGCGGCCACGGCGAGCGCGAGGGTGGTGACGGCCAGGAACAGCCCGGTCATGCGTAGCGCCGGGGTCCCCACCAGCATCGCGACCAGGGCGGTGACGACCGCCGCCAGCAGCAGGGCGCTCGGGAACGCGAGACCCACCTCGACCACGAGGGTGTAGGTGGTCATCGCCCCGAGGCCGAGGAAGGCCACCTGGCCGAGCGAGAGCTGCCCGGTCCAGCCGGTGAGGACCGTGAGGGACAGGGCGAGGAGGGCGAACACCAGGACGCGGCTGTAGAGGAAGTGGCGGGACGCCTCGGTGACCACCAGGGGCAGGAGGACCGCGATGAGGAGGACGATTCCCGAGCCCAGCGCCGGCAGGTGCCGCACCCACCAGAGGCCTTCGACGGCTCGGGGGACGGGCCGCACGCGGGGGGCGAACGACCAGGACTCCCGGGTCGCGGCTTCGGTGCGGCCGAAGCCCTGGATGAGGACGGTGACCAGCACGATGACGAGGAGGGCGGCGTCCGGCAGGCCGGGATCCTCCGGGTGGTTGACGAAGAGCACGGCCTCGAACACCCCGATGCCGACCCCGGCGGCGATGGCGACCGGGAAGGACCGCATCCGGGCGATGAGGGCCGCCGTCAGGGTCCGCAGCAGGAGCCCCGGCCCGAGCCCGATCGTGGCCGCCGTGGTGGCGTTGCTCATGGGCGCGGCGAGCACCACGGTCAGAGTGGCCAGTGCCCCGGCGAGGGTCCACACGACCGTGGACATGGCCTTCACGCTGATGCCGGCGAGGCGCGCCGCATCGGGGTTGTCGGCGGAGGCCCGGACCGCGAGGCCGTAGCGGCTGCGGTTGAGGAACCAGGCCAACGCGGCGACGACCAGGGGGATCACGACCAGGGCCAGGGCGTGCTCGCTGCGGACGATGACCCCGCCGACCTCCCACGTCTTGTCGAAGGGCGTCGGGTACGCGCCGTAGTCGTCGACGTCCGGCAGCACGAACTGCAGGAAGAGGAAGAGCTGGGCGGCGCCGAGCGTGGCGACGAAGAGCACCACGCGGGGAGCGCGGAAGAGCCGCCGCACCACCCCGAGCTCGAGCACGGCGCCGAGCAGGGCGCCGAACAGCAGGGTCACGGCGAACCCGAGGTACCAGTTCCAGTTCCAGTTGACGACGAGGCGGACCAGGAGGGCGGCGCCGAGGGCCCCCAGCTCGCCGATGGCGAAGTTGATGACCCGGGACGAGCGGTAGATGAGGATGACGGCGACGGCCAGGACGCCGAGGACGAGGCCCCGCATGGCCCCGCTGAAGACGACCTGGGCGGAGATGTCGAACGCCAGGGCCCCGCTCATGCCTCGGTGCCGCCCAGGAACACGGCCCGGGCGAGGTCGTCGCGGTCCACCAGGTCGGCGATCGGGCCGTCGAAGCGGACCGTGCCCTTCTCCATGAACAGCGCCCGGTCCGCCACGGCCCGGGCCATGTTGAGTGACTGCTCGACGATGATCATCGTCTGGCCCTGGTCCTTCAGCCCCCGCACGGTGGTCAGGAGGTCCTGGACGACGATCGGGGCCAGCCCCAGGGAGAGCTCGTCGATGACCAGCACCTCGGGCTCGTGGATCAGCGCCATGGCCAACGCCAGCATCTGCTGCTGACCACCCGACAGGTCGCCGGCCCGGGCCCGCCCCCGCTCGGCCAGGGCGGGGAACCGGGCCAACGCCTGCTCGACGCGCCGCTCCAGGTCGTCGCCCCGGTAGAGGTACCCGGCCGTGCGCAGGTTGTCCCGCACGCTGAGCGACGGGAAGGTGGCCTTGCCGCCCATCAGCTGGACGATGCCGATCTTCACGCGGACCTCGGGGTCGGCGTAGGTGACCGTGCGCCCGTTGAGCCGGACCACGCCGCGTCGGGGCACGCCCAGGCCGCTGATGACCCGCAGGAGGGTGGACTTCCCTGCGCCGTTCGTGCCCAGGAGGGCGACGGTCTCACCGCGGTGGACGTCGAGGCCGACGTCGAAGAGCACCTGAACGGTGCCGTAGGCGAAGTCCAGGTTGCGGACCTGCACCACCGGCGGCTCGCCGTCGACCCCCCGGCGTCGAGCCAGTTCCTCCTGCTCCTCCTGGAGCTCCTCGACACAGCGGGAGATGTCGCCGCGGATGTAGCGGGCGCCGTAGGCCATGAGGGCGCCGCCGATCAGGCTCGACGGGAGCACGACCACGATGACCGCGGCCTGCCGCCCGATGGCGTCGCTCAGCAGCCCGGTGAGGACGGCGCCGAAGAACCCGCCGAAGCAGAACAGGTAGACGCCGACCATCGCCGTGCCCCGCGACCGCAGTCGGTAGGGGAGGACCGCGGCGGTCGTGGCGAACACGACGGTGAACGCCGCCCGGGCCATGGCGATCCCGATCGAGAGGACGATCCCGACGAGGACCACGTTGGGCATGAGCAGGGCCAGGGCGACGAAGATCCCGAAGCCGGCGACCAGGCCGCCCATGAGCATCACGGCGCCCGGCGGGCTGCGGCGGAACAGACGGTCGCTGTTCCGGGCGGCGACGGTGATGGCGGCGATGGCCGGGAGGTAGGTCAGCGAGGTGAACACGCCCCGTTCGAACGCGTCGAGACCGAGCTCTTCCTCCAGGAAGAGGTTGAGGAACAGGGGGAGGCTGAACAGGGCGAGGCCGAGGCTGGCCATGCCCAGCAGGAAGAAGTGGAACGACTTGATGGTGCGCAGGCGCTCGAAGGCCACGCTCAGCGAGATGGGCAGCTCATCGCGGTCGTCGAGCTCCTCGCCCAGGACGGCCTGCATCTCGCCGCGGCCCCGACGGGGCTCGGGCAGGCGGGCCAGGGCGAGGGCGATCGGGATGGCGAGGGCGGCGATGACGAAGAAGGCCCAGCGCCAGGCCTCGGGCCCGCCGACCAGCGCGGCGATTCCGCCCGCCAGGAGGGGGGCGAGGATGAACCCGCCGAGCTGGAAGGAGAACGACAGGCCGAAGATCCGGCTGCGGGCCTCGATGGGATACGCGTCGATCAGGACCGGCCCGTTGACCGGCAGCTCATAGGACTGGGCCAGACCGGCCCCGACCCGGGTGAGGAAGAGGGAGAAGGCGTTCTGGACCAGGCCGGTGGCCGCGATGAGCAGGGACCACAGGGCGACGCAGGTCGCGGCGATCCGGGTCCGGGGCAGCCGGTCGGCCAGGCTGCTGATCGGCACGGAGCCGAGGAGGAAGAGGACCCCACCGGCGCCGGCGATGGCGCCCATGACGGCGTCGCTCGCGCCCAGGGTGTCCTGGATGTCCGGGCTGAGCACGGCGAGGGCGGTGTTGTCGAAGCCGACCACGGCCCCCGCCAGGCCGATGGTGACCACGGTTGCCCATCCGCCGACGTGCAGCGCCTCCCGCAGGGGCATCGCCTCGCCCTCGCCGACCCCGGGCAGGAGGTCGTCGGGGAGGACGACGGCCGCGGTCGGGGCGCGGGTGGCCTCGCGCCGGGCCTCCTCCTCCAGGACGACCGCGGCCAGGCCCCGCCCGTCCTCCTCGTCGCCGGTCACGGTCCCTGCTCCGGTCAGGCCGGGGCCTCGATGGGTTCCTCGTCATCGACCGGGAGGTACTCGCCGGCTTCGGTCGTGAACTGGGCGAGGAAGACGTAGTCGCCGGCGTCGTGCTTGTCGGGGCCGAGCGAGCCGGTCACGCCGGCCTCGAGGGACGGGACGGACCCGAGGCCCTCGATGGCCTCGATGAGGGCCGTCTCGGTGACGGTCCCGTCGATGCTGTCCATCGCGTCACGCAGGGCGAGCATGGCGATGCAGTTGACGCCGGTGAAGCCGTAGGCGTCCGACGGCGTGTCGTAGTCCTCGTCGGTCCGGTCCCGCACGGTCTGGTTGCAGGTCTCGGCCTCCTCGGAGCGTTCCGAGAAGGTCGTGCTCACGCCGAAGGTGCCGTCGAGCTGGTCGAAGGAGCCCTCAGCGAACTGGACGACCGTGTCGGTGATGCTGTTGCAGCACGTGACCCACTGCGGGTGGTAGTCGAGGCTGGTCGCGGCGGCCAGGATGGCCGGACCGGCCAGCGCGCCGGCGTTCATGAACACGAGGTCGACGCCGGCGTCCTTGAACGTCTGCATCGTGGGCTCGTGCTGCTCGCAGTCGGTGTCGCCCTCCGGGCAGGGGAGGCTGGCGAACTCGACGACCTCGTACCCGAGCTCCCCGAGGTGCGGCACGAGGGACTCCTCGGTGCCGGCCGCCAGCGCCGCGAAGTCCTCGCTGGTCACCACGCCGATCGTCTTGCCCTCCAGCTCGCCGGCCTGGTCGAGCACGTCGGCCCAGACCGCGGTGTTGCGGTAGGTCCCCATCGAGGTCTGGGAGCCGATGCTGAACAGCCGGCCGTCGGCCTCCTCGTAGATTGGATCGTCCCACCCCGGCATGCCGATGGTGACGGTGCCCTGCTGGACCGCGGTGCAACGGACGATGTCCCGGCTGATGGCGGGGGAGACGATCACCACGGCGGCGTCGTCCTCCTCGGTCGCCTTGATGCACGCCGCCCGCCCGACGTCGGGGCCACCGGTGCCGTCGACGAGGTCGATGGTCAGTTCGACCTGCCGCCCGCCGATGCCGCCGTTCTCGTTGATGTCGTCCACGAGGGCGGGGATGGTGACGGTCATGTCGCCCAGGTCGGGGGCCAGGCCGGCTTCGGCCAGGGCGGCGAAGTCGGCGCCGATGAACGAGATGTTGATCGTGTCGTCGGTCACGCCCGGGATCGGGGTGCCGCTGTCGCCCGGGTCACCGGACGCGCCGCTCTCGTCGGCGGCCTCACTGCTGCAGGCGCCCCCGAGCAGGGCCAGTGCGCACAGCGCGACGATCCATCGGTGACGAGCCATCGTTTCCCCCCGGTGACCGGTGACGTTTCCGATGGTAGTTCGGAAACTATCCCGGCGTGATCGCCGGCCCCGACCTCGACTCAGACCGAGACGGGGACGTTGATCCAACCGCGCACGGTGCTGGTGTGCAGGCGCACGGTCGCGTCGTGGTCGACCTGCCAGTCCGGGAAGCGGGCCAGCACCTCCTCGAGGGCGATGCGCCCCTCCATGCGGGCGAGGGCGGCCCCGATGCAGAAGTGGATCCCGTAGCCGAACGACACGTGGTTGGCGAAGGTCCGGTGGATGTCGAAGCGCTCGCCGCCGGGGTACTCGCGCTCGTCCCGGCCGGCCGAGCCGGTGAGCAGGAGAACCTTGCTGTGCTTCGGGATCGTGGTGCCGTGGAGCTCGACCTCCCGGGTGGTCCAGCGGCCCTGGACCGGTGACGGGGCCTCGTAGCGCAGCAGCTCCTCCACGGCGTTGGGCAGCAGCCCGGCGTCGGCCGCCAGCTCGGCCCGCTGGTCGGGATGGCGGTCGAGCAGGATCGCCGCCCAGCCCAGGAGGCGGGCCACGGTCTCGGTGCCCGCGCTGACCAGCAGGTTCACGAACGCGTTCGTCTCGTCGTCGGTCAGGCGCCGGGTCGTGCCGTCCTCGTCCACCTCGGCCCGGATCAGGTCGGTGATCATGTCGTCGCGGGGGTGCGCCCGACGGTCTTCGATGATCGCGTTGAGGTGTCCCCAGAGCCGGATGCGGGCCTCCATCGCGAAGTCGTTGACCATGCCGACACCGGGCTCGATGTGGAAGGTGTCGTCGATGGCATGGCGTACCTCCTCCCGCTGGTCGTCGGGCACGCCGAGCAGCTCGGAGATGACCATCGACGGGAGTTGGGCGCCGAAGTCCTCGACGAAGTCGAAGCCGTCACCACCGACGTGGGGGTCGAGCAGCTGGGCACACAGCTCCCGGATGTGGGGCTCGAGGCTCTCGATGCGCCGGGGCGTGAACGCCCGGGAGACGAGTGTCCGCAACCGGCCGTGCTCCGGCGGGTCGAGGAAGATCATCATGTTCTGGGGGGCCATCCCCGGGCCCATGATCTCCAGGACCGTGCCCTGCGCGGACGAGAACGTCGCCGGGTCCCGGTGCGCGGCCTCGACGTCCTCGTAGCGCGAGAGGGCCCAGAAGTCGTGGCGGTCGTTGCGGTACACGGGGGCCTCGTCCCGCATCCGCTTCCAGATCCCGTACGGGTTGGCGTCGATCTCGGTGTCGAAGGGGTCCCAGTAGAGGTCCTCGACCGGTGTCTCGACCGTGGTCATGGACGACGAACCTACTCTGAACCGGGATTCAGTTCGTCAGCAACGAGCGTCAGGCCAGGGCGTCGCGCAGGCGGCCGAGGGTCCAGTCCATCGGGGCGGCCGCCTCGGGCAGGAACTCGTCGAGGCCGAAGAACCCGTGGAAGAGCCCGTCGGCCCGCATCGCCTCGGTGGGGGTGCCGGCGGCCGCCAGTGCCGCGGCGTAGGCCTCGCCCTCGTCCCGCAACGGGTCCAACTCGGCGGTGAGCACCGTGGCCGGGGGCAGGCCGGACAGGTCGTCGGCCCGGATCGGACTGGCGTAGGGATGGCTCCCGTCGCCGTCGGGGCCGAGGTACTGCTCCCAGTACCAGGCCATGTGGGTGCCGGTCAGGAAGTAGCCGGTGGCGTTCTCGGTGTAGGACGGGCTGTCCATGGCGTGGTCGGTGACCGGGTAGACGAGGAGCTGGTGGTCGATGGCGGGTCCGCTCCGGTCCCGGGCCATGAGGGCCACGACGGCGGACACGTTCCCGCCCGCCGAGTCCCCGGCGACGACCAGCTTCCGCGGGCGGTGGTGCTCCTGGGCCCAGACGGTGGCGGCGTACGCGTCCTCGGCGGCCGCCGGGCACCGGGCCTCGGGGGCCAGCCGGTAGTCGACGGACACGACGACGGCGCCGAGCTCCTTGGCCAGCCGTCGGGTCGTGCGGTCATGGGTGTCGAGGCCACAGAGAGCCCAGCCCCCACCGTGGGCGAAGACGATCACTGCGGGATCCGCGGTCACGGTGTCGGGGGTGTAGATCCGCACGGGCACGTCACCCGCCGGGCCGGGGATCGTGGTGTCCTCGACCGAGGCCACCTCGATGGGCGGGAGCGGGATCTCGGGCCGTTCGGCGAGGATGCGGCGGGCCTCGACCGGGTCGAGGCAGTCGCCCCCGACGTCGGGGAACGTGCCGGCAAGGGCGTCGATGAAGAGTTGGACGGTCTCGGAGGGGGGCATCAGCGGGTGACTCTAGGCACGGTCCCGGCGGCCAGACCGCCGTCGACGGCCAGCTCGGCGCCGGTCAGGTACGAGGAGGCGTCGGAGGCCAGGAACAGGACGGCTTCGGCGACCTCCTCGGCCGTGCCGGCCCGTCCGAGGGGGTAGGCGGTGAACATCGGGGCGTCGGCGGGCACCGGCAGCATGGCGGTGTCGATGGGCCCCGGGTGCACCGAGTTGACCCGGATCCCCAGCGGCCCCAGCTCGATGGCGGCGGTCTTGGTGATGCCCCGGAGCGCCCACTTGGAGGCGCCGTAGGCGCTGTGGCCCCACGCCCCGGACAGACCCGCGAACGACGAGATGTTCACGATCGAGCCACCGCCGCGGGCGCGCATCGGCTCGACCACGGCCTGCATGCCGACGTAGGGCCCGATGAGGTTGACCCGCAGCAGGTGCTCGAGGGCGGCGGGGTCCTCGTCGACCAGGGCCCGGATCCAGTGGATGGCGGCGTTGTTCACCAGGACGTCGAGCCGGCCGAAGCGGTCGACGGCCGTGGTGACCACCTTCGCCCAGCCGGCCACGTCGCTGACGTCGTGGGTCAGGGCGACCGCGGCGTCGCCGAGGTCGGCGGCCACGGCCTCGACCTCGGCGGGGAGGACGTCGGTGAGCACGACCTTGGCCCCCTCGGCGGCGAAGAGCCGGGCCTCGGCCTCGCCCTGGCCGCGCGCCGCGCCGGTGACGATCGCGACCTTGCCCTCGAGACGAACCCCCACGGGCGGTGAATCTAGACTCGATCCGCTGACATGGATTTCGAACCAACCGCCGACCGGCTCCTGCCCGAACTGGACATCCGCACCGAGATGGTCCTGTTCGCCCGGACCCTGTGGCGGGAGGGCTACGACGACCACCTGGCCGGCCACATCACGGTGAACCAGGGCGACGGCACCCTGCTCTGCAACCCCTGGCTGCTGACCTGGGAGGAGTTCCGGCCGCAAGACGTGATCCGCATCGACCTCGAGGGCAACGTGGTCGAGGGCGACTGGCCGGTGCCACTGGGCATCCCTCTGCACCTCGAGCTGCACCGGGCCCGGCCCGACGTGCAGGTGGCGGTCCACCACCACCCCCGGTGGGGCACGGTCTGGGCCGACCTAGGCCGCCTCCCCGGCCGGTACGACCAGAGCTCGGTCCTGGGCGGCGGGACGGCGGCGCTGGTCGACGAGTACGGGGGGGCGGTCAACGACCCGTCGAACGCGGCCAAGGCGATCGCGGCCATGGGCGACGCCGAGCTGGCCGTGCTCGCCCACCACGGGGTCTTCGTCCTCGGTGCCTCCATCCGCGCCGCCCATCAGCGGTGCGTGGCCTTCGAGCAGCGCTGCCGGTCGGCCTGGCTGACCGAGGTCGGAGGCGGTGGCGAGGAGCTGCCGCCCGGTGTGCTCGGGTTCTTCGAGCGGGGCGACGGCGAGGGCTTCCTCGGCTTCTGGGAGGCCGCGGCCCGCCGCGAGCTCCGGGCCGACCCGAGCCTGTTGCCGAGGTGACCCACCGGAGACGAACGAGGAGCC
>CAWJSC010000002.1:0-381744 GCA_963845425.1 uncultured Microthrixaceae bacterium | reverse complement strand
AGCCCCTTGGTTGCCTCGGTTTCGGTGCTCCATCTCCGTGCCCTCAGCGTTTCGCGTCGCGCAGCTCGCGGCGCCAGACCACCCGGAGGCCCGACCAGGTGTCGTCGATGGCGCACACCTTGTTGTCCACCAGGCCGAGGGGCAGGCAGACCTCGCGGACGGTGTCCTCGGTGATGTCGGTGGTCACGCCCGAGGCCTTCTTCGGCCAGGCCACCCAGAGGCCCCCGTCCACGTCCATCGCGGCGAGGAGGGCGGGCAGGCGCTTCTCGACGTCGGCCCGACGGGTGTGGAAGCTGACCAGCACGTCGTTGGTGCCCCGAGCCGCGGTGCGGAAGGTGACCCCGTCGGGCAGGCCGGCGAGGGACGCCTCGAACCCGTCGGGCGCCTTCAGCAGGGCGACGGCATGGCCCGCCTTGATCCCCAGCTTCTTGGCCAGCGGTGTCCCGGAGTAGCCGGCGGCCACGACGCCTCAGTCCAGGGGCCGCAGGTCGGCGAAGTCCCAGAAGGCCCGTAGCCGGGTGATCTTCCCGTCGTCGTCGAAGGCCAGCGTGTCGACCACCGGGACGGCCGTGCGGGCGTCGCCGAGGACGGGGCGGGCCTCACCGGGGAAGGCGGCCTCCTGGCCCGCCACCCGGACCGGGCCGGTGAGGGTCAGCTCGATCTCCGGCGTCATCTCCCGGGTCATGTCCCAGAAGGTCCGGATGGCCTCGATGCCCCGGTGGACCTCACCGCCGACCGGGTCCTCGAGGGTGGCGTCGTCGGCGAAGAGCCCCACGTAGGCCTCCTTGTCCCCGGCGCTGAACACCTCGGTGTAGCGCTGGACGGTGGCTCGGATCTCATCGGCGTCAGGCACGCCCGGACGTTACTGCCGCGGTCGGGGACGGTCGGTCCAGAGGATCAGGCGGGGACCGCGGTCCCAGGTGAAGTAGTTCCAGGTCCAGTTGACCATCACCGAGAGCCGGTTGCGGAAGCCGATCAGGTAGAGCAGGTGGAGCACCAACCAGGACCACCAGCCCAGGGTCCCCTTCAGGGTGAAGCCGTTGGGGAACTGGGCCACCGCGGCCCGGCGGCCGATCGTGGCCATGATCCCCTTGTCCTTGTAGTGGAACGGCTTCGGGGGACCCGCTCGACCGAAGGTCCGCTTCAGCTGACCGGCGGCGTGCCGGCCGGACTGGATCGCCACCTGGGCCACGCCGGGCAACGTTGCGCCGTCGCCGTCGGGGATGAGGGCGACGTCACCGACGGCGTACACGTTGGGGTGACCGGGCACCGCGAGCGACTCGTCCACCACGATCCGCCCCCCGGGACCCCGCTCAAGGCCGAGGACGTCGACCAGCGCGTTGGCCCGCACGCCGGCCGCCCACACCACGGTCTCGGTCGGGATCCGCTCCCCTCCCGCCAGCACCACGGCGTCCGAGGCCACCGACTCGACCTGTTGGTCCAGCCGGACCTCGACGTTGCGCTGCTCGAGGTTGTGACGGGCGTTGGCGCTCAACTTCGGGTCGAACGGGGTGAGGAGCCGGTCGGCGAGCTCGACCAGAACGATGCGGGCCCGGCGGTCCAGGTCGAGGTCGGGGAAGTCCTTGCGCAGGACGTGGTGGACCAGCTCGGCCAAGGCCCCAGCGACCTCGACGCCGGTGGGACCGCCGCCGACGATGACCCAGGTCAGCGCGGCGTCGGCCTGGTCAGGGTGGGCGTGGGCCCACTCGACCCGGGCGAGCAGGTGGTTGCGCAGTGTCAGGGCATCGGCCAGGGAGTAGAGCGGGAAGCTGTTCTCCGACGCCCCCGGGACCCCGAAGTAGTTGGTGCCCGCCCCGGCGGCGACGATCAGCCCGTTGAACGCGACGGGGTCGCCGTCGTCCAGGGTGAGGACCTGCTCCGCCCAGTCCACCCCGGTCACCGAGGCGTTGCGGAAGGTCACGTTGGGCTGTTTCCAGAACACGCCGCGGACCGGGTGGGCGACGTCGGCGGCGTTCAGGCCGGAGGTGGCCACCTGGTAGAGCAGCGGCTGAAACGTGTGGAAGTTGTTCCGGTCGATGAGGGTGACCTCGACGTCGGCGCCCTTCAGGGCCCGAGCCGCGTTCAGCCCACCGGAACCGGCACCGATGATCGCCACCTTCATGCCGCGACCTCCGGCTGGCACAGGGGACACCAGTAGGTGACCCGGGGGTCCCCGCCCTGCAGGCGCTGGTCGATCGGCGTGCCGCAGCGGCGGCACGGCTGGCCCCTGCGGCCGTAGACGGCCAGACCGCCCCCGGGCAGCGTCGAGCGCTCCCCGGGTGACAACACGTTGGCCCGGAGCTGCCGGGCCGCGATCGTGACCAGGCGACGACGGGTCTCGACGTCGAGATCCCGGACCTTCGCGAACGGGCTGACCCGACCGGCCCACAGCACCTCGCTCTTGAACACGTTGCCGATGCCGGCGGCCACCTGCTGGTCGAGCAGGAGCGGGGCGATCTCGCTGTCGACATCGGCCCGCGCCGCCAGACGGTCGACCACCTCGTCGATCGGCGGGTCCTGCAGGCACAGGTCGGGTCCGAGGTGGTCGAGGGGCTGGGGCAGGTGAGCCGGCGGTTCTCGGAACAGGTCCACCACCGGCGCCTTGAAGCAGACGGCCTCCCAGTCGGCCACCCCCACCACGGCGCGGGCCAGGTGGCCCGGCAGGCGCCAGCGGCTCCCCGACCGGTAGAGGTGCCAGGTCCCGGTCATGCGCATGTGCGTGTGCAGCACCACGCCGTCGGAGAAGCCGATGAGGAGGTGCTTGCCCTTCGCCTCGACGCGGTCGATGGTCGCGCCGAGGCGGGGGCGGGGGCCGACGGCCCGGGGCGCCTCGAAGCGCTCCAGCACCTGGCCGGCCAGCGCGGGCCGCAGCCGGTCGGCCACCCGGTGGATCGTGTCGCCCTCGGGCACCCTTCCAGGCTAGGGAGGCGGCCACGATCGTCTTGCTTCGACCTTCGACTCACGAGCCCGGCCGAAGACCCAGGAGCGAACCCATGCGCACTACGACGAGTGGATCGCCGCGAGCCAGAACCTGGAGAGTGAACAGGGCCGGCAATGGGCGGCGGCGGTTGCGGCGCTGATCCGTCGGTGCGCGGACGAGTACGGCTTCTTCGTTCGGTTCGTAGGGGAGTGAACCGCTTCGCCGGGGTTAGGTGTCGCCAATCGGGATGCTTGTGCGACCAGCGCCCGAAGGGCACGTTCCCGATTCGGCGAAATCCGTTCCCGGCGCCCGCCGCGATCCCCCCCCAGCGGGTTGTCTACCGGCCCCACGAGGGCCGAGGGCCGAGGGCGGGGGGCCCACCTTGGCGTCACGATCCTAGCCGACTGCCTGCGATGCGACGGACAGGGTTGTAAGCGTATACGCTTACACGTTGTGAACGTGCCCGACCTGGTCAAGGAACTGCGGCTCGACTCGGGCCTATCGCTGCGCGAGCTCGCCGTGGCGTCCGAGTTGGCGGCCAGCACGATCCACCGCACCGAGCGCGGCGAGCTCCATCCGACCGTCAACACCCTGGAGCGGATCGTCTCGGCGACGGGACACCGCCTCCGCATCGACGCTCGTCCGGAATCTGCTGGGAGCGTGTTGGGGCTGAGCATGGTCCTTCGCCGTGAGCTCAGCGACCAGAAGGGCATCTCGGTTGTGCGTCGTGCCGCCGAGCTGGCGAGCCGGTTCGATGCGGCCCAGAGCGCCTCCCGAGCGCGGATGCTCATGGCGGAGCCTCCGCCGGTGGGGGCGGTCGAATGGGATGCCTTCCTCGGTGGGTTCGCCGAGTGGCTGGCGGTGCGCAGCGGCATGGAGGCACCGGCTTGGACGGAGTCGCCGTCGCGGTTTCTCGACCGAGGGTGGTGGGTCACGCCGATGGTGTCGATGCGCGCCTGGGAGTTCGCCGGGACGCCCGTGTCGCTGCAGCGCCGAGGGGTGTTCCTGCACCGCGAGTCGTTGATCAACCGGTGAGGGTCCGATGCTGAGCCGCGAGCGGATCCTCGAGTTGTTCGCTGAGCTCGACGAGGAGCTGGCCGCGGCCGGAACTCGCGGCGACGTGTTCATCGTCGGCGGTGCCGCAATGGCGGTCGCGTACGACGCCCGTCCCTCGACCCAGGACGTCGACGGCATCTGGCACCCGTCGAAGGAGGTGCGTGACGCAGCGCACCGGGTCGCCGCCCGGCACGACGACGTCGACGAGGACTGGCTGAACGACGGGGCGAAGGGCTTCCTGCCGGGCCAGGATCACGGGGCCAAGCCCGTCGTCTACGAAGGCGATTGCCTCAGTGTCTCCGCCGGCTCACCGGAGTACCTGTTGGCCACCAAGCTCCTGGCGAGCAGGGTGAGCCGCGACGAAGAGGACATCCTCCTGCTCTACGGGCTGTGTGGCTTCACCACCGTAAACGAGGGTCTGGACCTCCTCGAGCGCTACTACCCGGGCCGCCCGATCGAGGCCAAGGTCCGGTTCTACCTGGAGGAGCTCCTCACCGGATCGTCCTGACCGCAGGCCGAGTTCCTGTCACTGGTCGTTCGTAGGGTCGAGACATGTCCACGAAACGTACGAGGGCCGAGGGCACGAGGGCCGAAGCCGCCGACCCTGTTGACCGGCGATCAGCGGTGACGGTGCAGATCCACTCCTGGTAGGTCCTGGAACCCGGAAGGATCTGCGCTGAGGACTGCCCGGCCTGATGACTTGGCGGTGGCGGCGATGATGAGGTCGTGGGCCCCTCGCGGTCGTCCCGATCGGCGGGTGTCAGCGAGGAGCTCTGCGTGGACGAGAGCTGTGTCGAGTCCGTAGGGCAGGACGGGGACGGTCTCGATGACCGCTTGGACGAACGTGGCTCGGCGTGCTCGCTGTTGGCGAGAGGCCACCTCGACACCGACCTGAAGCTCGGCCACGGTGACCGCTGCCATGGCGACGTCGTCGTCGTCATCGATCCATGCATCGAGGTCACTGTCGTCTCGTTCGATGTCGATGAGGAAGGTGGTGTCAAGCAGCAGGGCCGTCATTCGCGGTCGTCCAGCGTCAGCAGCTCGCGGACTTCGGTGAGATCGCTCGACCATTTGGCGTCAGGCTCGTGCCGACGCAGGAGTGCCTTCAGGTCGGCGCCCCGTCCGCGGCTGACCGGCTCGAGCTGAGCAACGGCTCGCCCTCGCCGCATGATCGTGTAGCGCTCGTGGCGATGCTCGATGGCATCCAACAGGTCGGCGAAGTTCCGGGCCGCATCGGTAGCAGTCACATCCGGCACGGAATCAGATTATCCGATTAATGGTTCTCACGCCACGGGTAGTCCGGCATGTTCTGGGCTGTTCCTGGCCTCAGCCCGGTGCACGCGTTCCAGAATCGGGCCTTTCGCGTTCCAAGCCCTGCCCGCGATCCCTCGGTGGCTGCATCAGTCGGCTTCTCGGAGCCATTGCACGGTTTGGCGAGCTGACTGGGCGCCGGACGCGGTGAGCCTGCTCAGGCCGTAGCCGTCGAAGCAATGATCGCCGGCGACGAGCACCAGTTGGGCGTCGCCGCCAGCGCGCCGCAATGCTCGCTCGAAGCGGATCGACCGGTTCGCGGGCACGAGTGAGTCCGCACGACCGTGGAAGAGCAGGGCGGCTCCGGATGCCCTCCTGGCGTTCGCGACCGAGTTCGCATCCCGGTTCGCGGCTCCGCCGTAGTAGGCCGCCGCCTCGAACTGGTACCCGCCGTAGTAGCCGTAGAAGCCGATGAAGCCGTCGATCGAATCGGAGACCCCACGATGGAGCTCTCGGCCGGCGAACGAGGCGTCGTCGGGGGTGGTCAGCAGGATGGCGCCGAGCCGGGCCCCGGCCGAGTGCCCCTGGACCACGACTCGATCGGTGCCGAGCTGGTCTTCGTGCAGGCGGAGGTACTGGACCGCCGCCTTCGCGTTCTGCTCCGGGCGAGGGTAGGTCGGGGTGCCACCCTCGCCGGTGAGCGTGTAGTCGATCGACAGCGTGACGATGCCCCGCCGCGCGTAGAAGGCCTGCCAGGCCTGGAGGGCCGATCGGCTGCCCGAGTAGCCGCCACCGCCGTGGATGAGCAGCACCGCGGTGCGCGCCGACACCTGTCGGGGCACGCAGAGCGTTGCGCCCTGTGCCCGTGACGCGGTCGTCGGGGTGTAGGCGACGGTGCGGCAGGACGCGGTCTGCGTCTCACCGGCGGTCGTCGCGGTAGCAGGGTTCGGTGACGCGAGCAGGGTGGCCGTCAGGACGGCGATGGCCAAGAGGATCCTCCGAGTCCGGTTCACCTGATCGATGCTGGGTGTCGGGATTCCGAGCCTTCTGAGGAACTCCTTGGAACATCAGGTGGCCGAAGCGCCGGTTCACAGGGAACTCACATGAATGCTGGAGGAGATTGCCAGGCGACCGGGCTTTACTTCTCTGGATGCAGCGTCGGCAGGACGGTTCGGCGGTTTCATGACCCCGACGAAGCCGAAGGTCCTCGTCGTGGACGACGAGGAGAACATCGTCTTCCTCATCGAGTCCGCGTTGGGACTGGCGGGCTACGACACGGAGGCCGCAGCGACCGGCGAGGCGTGCCTCAAACAGGTGAGTGCGTTCCGGCCGGATGCACTCGTGTTGGACGTGATGCTGCCGGGTATCGACGGGTTCACGGTGTTCCGGAGGCTGCGGGACAGCGGGAACCAGGTGCCGGTGCTCTTCCTCACGGCGCGCGACGGCACCGAAGATCGTGTGCACGGCCTGACGATCGGGGGCGACGACTATGTGGTCAAGCCGTTCGCCGTCGCCGAGCTCGTCGCCCGGGTGGGCGCCATCGTGCGGCGGACCGCCGGGTTCGAGCGGCGACGACTGCAGTGCGCGGATCTGGAGCTCGACGTGGATGCTCACCGGGTCACCCGGGGTGGGCGGCCGGTGTCGCTCTCGCCCACGGAGTACCGGTTGCTCCACTACCTGCTCCTGAACACCGGGATCGTCGTCAGCCGTGGCCAGATCATCGATCACGTCTGGGACTACGACTTCGACGGTGACCCCTCGGTCGTCGACACTTTCATCAGCTACCTGCGCCAGAAGGTGGACAACGTCGAGCCGAAGCTCATCCAGACGATCCGCGGCGTGGGGTTCTGTCTGCGGGAGGAGTGATGACGCTTCGGAGCCGGCTGATCCTCGGGTGCGGCCTGATCCTGGCGGCGCTCGCCATCTCGATGGTGGTCGTCGCCGCCGCGCAGCGGGACTACGCACTCGACCAACTCGACCGGCAGCTGGAGAGCGCACTGCCATTCGCCGTCCGCCCGCCGCTCGTGGCCCCGACGGGTGACCCGGAGGTCCTGCCCGAGGACTCGTCGGCGAACTCGCCGGCGTCGGAGTTCTTCGTGGGGATCGTCGACGACGACGGCGAGGTCACGCCCATCATCACAGGCGAGCTGCTCGACGACGTCCCAGCCATTGCATCGGCCGACCTCGAAGCCCTCGACGACGACGGTGGGACGTTCACGACCGACGCGGCGCACTCGGCGATGCGCTTCCGCGTCCGTGCCGCCCGGTTGCCCGACGGCGACTCGTGGGGCGTGGTCGCCCTGTCCCTCGACGAGGTCGACGCCGCGAACCGATCGTTGCTGGTCGCCCTCGGCCTCGCGGGTTCGGTCATCGTGGTGGTGCTCGGCGTGGTCGGCTGGTGGATCTACCGGCTCGGGCTGCGCCCGATCTCGAAGGTGACCGCGGTCGCGGACTCGATCGCGGCGGGCGACCGCGCGCAGCGGGTGGATCCCGATCGGCCCGGGACCGAGGCAGCCCGCCTGGCTCAGGCGTTCAACGTCATGTTGGACCAACGCGACGCGCAGGAGCAGACGCTTCGGCGCTTCGTCGCCGACGCGTCGCACGAGCTGCGCACGCCCCTGACCTCGGTGCGGGGGTATCTCGAGGTCTACGAACACGGCGGGTTCGGGGCGGCGGGCGAGCTCGATGACGTCATCCGACGCCTGCGCTCGGAGACCGAGCGGATGACCTGCCTGGTCGAGGACCTGCTCCTCCTCGCCAACCTCGACGAAGGGCGGCCACTGCGGCGCGAGCCCGTCGACCTCGTCGACGTACTGGGCGACGCCGCGAGCGACGGTCGCGCGGTGCAGCCCGAGCGCTCCATCACCACGACCGTCGTCGCCGACCACCTCATGGTGGAGGGCGATGAGTCCAGGCTCCGCCAGGTGCTCGGGTCGTTGGTGCACAACGCGCTCGTCCACACGCCGACGACGGCAAGCATCCAGCTCGAGGCGGGCCGCGACGACGGGGTGATCACGATCTCGGTGACTGACACCGGGCCAGGCATGCCGCCGGAGGTCGCCGCTCAGGTGTTCGAGCGGTTCTACCGCGGCGACAGCAGCCGGTCCCGCCACGCCGGCGGTGCCGGCCTGGGATTGCCGATCGCGAGGTCGATCGTCGAGGCCCACGGTGGTTCCATCGGCATCGAGTCGGCGTCGCCTGGTGGCACGACCTTCTGGATCCGGCTGCCCGCCGCCGACGCCGCCGGCCGCCCGGCAACGCCAGGTGACGGGTCCAGGAAACTCTGAGGACACTCACAGAGAACCCGGAAACTCCGGGGCGATGGTGTCGGCATGCCGAACTCGGATGACGCAGCTGAGCTGACCTCGCCCACCGATCCCGCCGACGGGCCCGGACCCACCACGTGGCGCTCCTGGGTGATCGCGGGGGCCGTCGTGGCGGTCATCGCCGTAGCGGCGGCCGTCTTCCTCGGCGGGTCCGGCGATGACGCCGGAACCGCCGATGCCGCCGCCGTCGGAACCGATCAGGCCGAGGGGTTCCCGGGTGGGGGTGGTGCCGGGTTCGGGCTCGGTGCCCGGGGAACGATCACCTCGATCGACGGGTCGACCATCACGGTCGAGTCCGAGGACCCGTCGGGATCGTCGACGACGACCACGGTGGAGACGACGGCGGACACGGCGGTGACCGAGTCGATCGAGGGCACGCTGGACGACCTCGAGGTCGGCGCCACCGTGGTGGCCATCGGCGAAGACGGTGACGACGGCGGCATCGTCGCCACGAACATCCGCGAGGGCGACGGGGCCGGGTTCGGTCAAGGGACCGGTGGTCCGCCCGGCGGGTTCGAGCCGCCTGCGGATGGTGAGCTCCCGGAGGGGTTCGAGCCGCCTGCGGATGGTGAGCTCCCGGAGGGGTTCGAGCCGCCTGCGGATGGTGAGCTCCCGGAGGGGTTCGAGCCGCCGGAGGGGTTCGACCCGTCCCAGGGCGGCGGTCCCGCCGGCGGACAGGGCTCGGCGACCACCGGTGAGATCACGGCCATCGCCGAGGACAGTGTGACCCTCGACGTCGACGGTGAGTCGGTGACGGTCACGATCACCGAAGACACCACGGTCACCGTGAGCGAGGAGCGCTCGCTGGAGGACCTGGCCGAGGGCGACGTCATCTTCGCCGTCGGCGCAACCGACGACGACGTGCTCACGGCGACCTCGATCCAGCTCGGTGATGGCGGGTTCGGGACGTTCAGGGGCCCTGGCGACGGTCAGCCGCCCGCGGGCGCGTCCGATCTCGAGGAGGGCTGAGGGTGCGCATCGACCTCAAGTCGGCCGTCCGTCGCCCCTGGGTCGTCATGCCGCTCGTCGGCCTGATCGCCGTCGGCGCCTGGCTCTCGCTCCGATCCGAAAGCACCTCGGCCGACACCAACACCTCGGCGGAGACCACCGCCGAGGCCAGCGTCGGGTCGATGGCCCAGACAGTGTCCGCCGAAGGCACCCTCGAGTCGGCCCAGACCGACGACCTGTCCTTCGGCGCGGCGGGCACGGTGACGGCGGTCAACGTCGAAGCCGGCGATCATGTTCGCGCCGGCCGGGTGCTGGCCACCATGGATTCGGCCGAGATCGAGCTCGCCGTGGCGAACGCCGAGTCGTCGCTCGCCGAGGCTCAGGCGACCTTGGCCGACGACGAGGACGCCGGTGCCTCCGAGGACCAGCTCGAGGCCGACCGCTCCGCGCTCGCCGCCGCGCAGGACTCTCTCGACGTCGCTCGGGGGGACCTCGACGGCGCTCGCCTGGTCGCGACCTTCGACGGGGTTGTCTCAGCCGTCAACGTCGTCGAGGGCGAACAGCTGACGAGCGGTGGGACCGGCGGCACGTCGACGACCGGCAGTGGCAGCGGCAGCGGAGGGTCGGCGAGCACGCTGGGCAGCAGCGAGGACACCGGCCTCCCGCCCACGACGGGTGACACCGGGACCGAGACGACGAGCGAGGAAGCGGACATCCAGGTCATCGACGGGGAGCACTTCACCGTCGAGCTCGGGCTGGACGAGTCCGACGTCGACCTCGTCGAGATCGGCCTGGACGCAACGGCCACGGTCACGACCTCGTCGTCGACCGGCTTCCCCGGAGGCGGGGCGTTCCCCGGCGGTGGCGTCCTTCCCGGGGGCGGGGCCTTCCCCGGCGCCGGCGGCACCGGCGATACCGGCGATACCGGCGACACCGGCGACGACGACGGCACGACGACCGCCGCGTCCGGCCCGACGGCAGAGGGTCTCGTGTGGGAGGTCGGTCGCATCGCCGACGCTTCGTCGGGGGTCGCGGCGTACCCGGTCACCGTGCTCTTCGAGAACACCGGCGGCGAGTTCAACGCCGGCGAGACCGTGTCGGTGGAGATCACCTACGACGAGGTGCAGGACGTCGTCCAGGTGCCGACCCTCGCCGTGACGACCGAGGAGGACGGATCGAGCACGGTCACCGTGCGGACCGACGACGGCGACGAGACCCGCACGGTCGAGACCGGCCTGACGTCGGGCACCATGACCGAGATCACCGCCGGCCTCGAGGCCGGCGAGACCGTGGTGATGTCCTTCGGCGGACAGGGCGGCCCCGGAGGGTTCCCCGGCGGGGGTGACCTGCCCGACGACCTGCCCGAGGGGTTCCCGGGAGCGGAAGGATGAGCGTCGAAGACGGTCGGCGGGCCGAAGAGGCCCGCATGCCGATGAGACGTCAGGCGAAGAGGCATCAACGATGAGCGCCGTCCTCGAGCTCGCCGACGTGTACAAGACCTACCGGTCGGGCCTGCTGGAAGTCGAGGCGCTGCGCGACGTGACGCTCACGATCCAGAGCGGCGAGTTCGTCGCCATCGTCGGCCCGTCGGGGTCGGGGAAGTCGACGCTGATGCACATCCTCGGCTGCCTCGACGTACCCACTGATGGCCGGTTCCTGCTGGCCGGCGAAGATGTGGCCACCCTGTCCGAGGACCAGCTTGCTGAGGCCCGCAACCGGCGCATCGGCTTCGTCTTCCAGCAGTTCAACCTGCTCGCCTACCTCACGGCGTGGCGCAACGTCGAGCTGCCGCTGGTGTACGCGGGTGTCGGACCCACCGAGCGCCGACAGCGGGCGCTGGCTGCGCTCGACCGCGTCGACCTCGCCGACCGGGCCGACCATCGGCCGATGGAGCTCTCCGGCGGCCAGCAGCAGCGCGTGGCCATCGCGCGGGCGCTGGTGACCGAGCCCGACCTGCTCCTCGCCGATGAGCCCACCGGCAACCTCGACTCTGCGTCCACGGCGGATGTGCTGGACCTCCTCGGGGACCTGCACGACAGCGGCCGCACGATCGTCCTGATCACCCACGAGCCGGACGTCGCCACCCGCGCCGGTCGCGTCGTGCGGATCAGCGACGGCCGGGTGAGCGAGAGCGAGGTGGCCGCGTGAACTGGCGCGACACCCTCTTCACCGCCTCCGACGCCGTCCGTACCCACCGCCTTCGGTCGGCACTCACGATGCTGGGGATCCTGATCGGGATCACCGCGGTGATCCTGACCGTCGGCATCGGCCGTGGCGCCCGGGCCGACGTGCAGGACCAGATCGACGAGCTGGGCACCAACGTCCTCGTCGTGTCGCCGGGAAGCTCGACTGACGACTCCGGTGTTCGCGGCGGCTTCGGCACGGCGTCGACCCTCACGATGGGCGACGCCGAGGCGCTGGCCGACGATGTCGTCGCCCCCGACGTCGAGGCGGTCACGGCGACCGCCACCAGCTCGGTGTCGCTGAACGCCGGCGAGACCAACTGGACCACCACCCTGACCGGCACCACACGGTCGTGGCAGGACGTCCGGTCGAGAGCGACGAGCTCGGGACGGTTCTGGACCGAGACAGAGGAGGAAGACGCCGCCTCGGTCACGGTGTTGGGCCCCGACACCGTGACCGAGCTGGGCCTCGTCGGCGACCCTGTCGGCCAGACGGTCACGGTGAACGGCACCGAGCTCGAGGTGATCGGCGTCCTCGAGGCGCTCAGCTCGTCGGACGACACGAGCAACAACGACGTCGCCCTGGTCCCGTTCGCCACCTACAGCCACCGCCTCGTCGGTGGTGAGGATCGCGATTCGGTCAGCTCGATCTACGTCAAGGCCTCCGAGGGCGCCACCCTGTCAGCGGCGTACCAGGAGACCGACGCCACCCTGCGGAACCTCCACGGGATCACCTCCGAGGACGACGTCGACTTCTCGATCGCCACCCAGGAGTCGATCCTGACCGCGGCCAGCTCGGTCGACCGGACGCTCACCGTGATGCTGAGCGGCATCGCCGCCATCTCGCTCCTGGTGGGTGGCATCGGGGTCATGAACATCATGCTGGTCTCGGTCACGGAACGGATCCGGGAGATCGGCCTCCGCAAGGCCCTCGGCGCGAAGCCCCGGCTCATCCGCCGCCAGTTCCTCGTCGAGGCCTCGCTCCTCGGCCTGGCCGGTGGTCTCCTGGGCGTCACGCTCGGCGTCGTTGGCGCCCTGGTCCTCCCGTCCCTTGCCGACGTCCGCGTCCTCCTCTCGCTGCCGGTGTCGGTCCTGGCCATCGTCATGGCCATCGGCATCGGCGTCCTGTTCGGCGTGTACCCCGCGTCACGCGCCTCCCGTCTCGCCCCCATTGACGCCTTACGGAGTGAATGACATGCCGCTTCCCGCCTTCCTCGCGAACACTCCGGCCTCGGTCCGCCGACTCGGTGCTGCGGGCTTGGTCGCCGTGATCGCCTTCATGGTGATCGCCGTGGCCGCCAACGGCCAGACCAACTCGGGCCACTACCGCACAGCCACCGCGACGACCAGCTCGGTCGACCAGGTGCTGCAGTCGGTCGCCACGATCGAGCCCGTCACCCAGGCCGTGGTGACGTTCCCCATCGCCGGCACCGTCGAGTTCGTCGATGTCGCGGTGGGCGACCGCGTCGCCGTCGGCACCAGCCTCGCCAGCCTGGAGACCGAGAGCCTCGAGCGGACGCTCCGCCAGCAGCAGGCCGCCCTGGACCAGGCCGAGCTGAGCCTGGAGCGCGCCCTCAACGGCGAAGCGGTCGGGACCAGTGCCGATCCGTCCGGCGGCACCGGGGCGATCCCCGCGTCCTACGAGGCCTCCGGGGAGGAGTCGTCCGATGCCGTCGACCTCGGGGAGGTCCAGACGATCGCCGCCCAGAGCGGGCCGAGCGACGCTGACATCGCCGCGGCCCAACAGGCGCTGCTCAGCGCGCAACAGCAGGCCGATGCGGCCCTCGCCGCGGTGCAGCCGGCGATCGACAACGCCAACTCGGTGTGCGCGGCCGTCGGCTCGGCCGACGTCGCCGGGTTCCCCGCCGCCATCAACGCCTGCACCGACGCCATCAACGCCGTGGCCGCGGCGCAGCAGGCGGTCCAGACCAGCCAGGCCGTCGTCAGCAGCGCGGCGGCGACCCTGGACGACCTGCTCGCCCAGCGCGCCGCCGCCCTCGGCGAGCAGCCGCCGACCACGACCCAGCCCCCCCAACCGACGCCCGTGACCGGCGGCGCGAGCCCTGAGCTCGGCTCGGTCCCCTCGACGGGCTCGGTCAGCGGCGGCTCCAGCGTCTCGTCGGAGCGGCTCATCGCGCTGCAGCGGGCCGTTGACGCGGCGGTGCTCGAGGTCATCGTGGCCCAGCAGGCCGTCGCCCAGGCCTCGATCGTGAGCCCGATCGCCGGCATGGTCATCGCGGCGAACATGACGGTGGGCGACGACGTCGACGCCGCGTCGGCCACCGCCAACATCATCATCTCGGGCCGAGGCGGCTACGAGGCGACGGTCAACGTCGGTGTCGATGATCTGGAGGACATCGAGGTCGGGCAGGCGGCCACGGTGCTGCCCGATGGCAGCGACGAGGAGATCCCGGGCGAGGTCATCGCCATCGGGGTCGCGGCCAACGCCGGCAGCTTCCCGATCACCGTCGGGCTGCAGGGTGACACCAGCCAGCTCGGCAACGGCTCCACCGCCTCGGTCGAGATCGTCACCTCGGCGGCCGAGGACGCCCTGACCGTCCCCACATCCGCCGTCACCGTGGACGGCGACACCGCCACCGTCCAGGTAACCGAGGGCGATGAGACGGCCACGGTGACCGTCGAGATCGGCGCCATCGGCGCGGCGTTGACCGAGATCACCTCGGGGCTCGAGGAGGGCCAGGAGGTCGTGCTCGCCGACCTCGACGAGCCCCTCCCGGGCAGCGCCACCGACACCAGCAGCACGGAAACCGGGCCTGGTGGGTTCGGTGGCGGGTTCCCCGGCGGGGGAGGCTTCGGAGGGCCGTGAACGGGAACCAGAGGTTCGACTGTCGCGCCACGATGCGAGTCTTCGTGGAGCTCTTGGCCATGACCGGGCTGGCGGTCACCCAGCCGCTGCTCGACGTGTTCGGGCGCGCGCCTGAGGCGTTCACTGCCCGCGACGCCGGCCGCGGCGACCTCATCGCGTTCGCGCTGGTGGTGACCCTCGTGCTGCCGGTCGTGCTCACGGTGCTCATCGTCCTCACCCGCCTGATCGATCCTCCCGCCGCGGTGTTGCTCCACCGTGGGTTCGTGGCCGCGCTCGGTGCACTGTTCGTCCTCCAGCTCGTGAAGGAGCTGGCCGGCTGGGGTGGCGTGGTCCTAGCCGTCGTCGCGGTCCTCGTGTTCGCCGCGGTCGTGGCGGCCCAGCGGCGGCCGGCGTTCCACACGGCCCTGGCCGTGCTCGCCCTGGGACCGGTGCTCTTCGTCGGGAGTTTCCTCGCCGGCTCGCCCGCCTCCGACGTGCTGCGGTCCTCATCGGTGGGCGCCGCGGAGCTCGACCGAACCGGTGCTGCCCGGTCCGTCGTGATGGTGGTGTTCGACGAGTGGCCGCAGAACTCGATCTTCGACGCCGACGGCGAGATCGATGCCGACCTCTACCCGAACCTGGCCGCCCTCGCCGCCGACGGCGCCTGGTACCGCAACGCCACGACCGTCGCCACCGCGACCGTTGCGGCCGTGCCCGCGCTGCTGACCGGCCGCTACGCGGCCGATGGGGCCAGCCCGACGGCGGCCGATCACCCCGAGAACCTGTTCACGCTCCTGGCCAGCCAGTACGACCTCGAGGTCACGGAGTCCGTGACCTCGCTCTGCCCGTCCAGCCTGTGCTCCGGTCCGTTCGTCGACGACCCCGAGGCCTCCGACGACGCCGCCGCGGCGGCCGACGCCGAGGCGGCACGCACCTCCGAGTCACCCCTGAGCGACCTGGTCGGTGATGCCGTCGACAGCTACCAGGCGATGATCTCCCTTGACCCCGACGCCAGTGGCCCTCAGTCGATCGAGGAGTCCACCAGCACCGTGACCACGACGCCGACGGCGGTCGCCCTCGACCAGGACGGTACGGCGGCCGCCGTCGACGAGGCCCGCAACACCGACGCCGGAGCGGGCGGGTTCCCGGTCCTGCAGATCGACGCCTTCGAAGGGCTCCTCGATTCGATCGAAGCCGATGAAGAGCCAGCGCTGCACTTCCTCCACCTCCAGCTGCCCCACACGCCGTACCGGTTCCTCCCCGACGGCAGGGTCTACGAGGCCGGCGGGTTCGGGCCGGGAGGGGGTGACCTCATCGGCGTCCGTGGCTCCGAGCAGGCAGAGGCTGACGCCGACCGGCATCGCCTGCTCCTCCAGGTGGGCTACGCCGACCGGCTCGTCGGCCAGCTGATGGACCGGCTGCAGGAGACCGGGCTGTACGACGACACCGCGATCGTCGTGACCTCCGACCACGGGTCCGGGTTCGTCCCCGGCCAGTCACATCGAGGCCTGGAAGGCGACACGCTCGACCGCTCGCTGTACGCCGACATCCTCTACGTCCCGCTGATCGTGAAGGCACCACAGCTCGAGCCCGGAACGGTGAGCGACGACAACGTGGCGTCAACCGACGTGCTCCCGACCATCGCCGACATCCTCGGCTTGACGCTGCCGTGGGAGGTCGACGGGCGGTCCCTGCTCGGGCCGGCGCGGACCGACTCCGACAAGCAGTTCAACAAGGTCGACATGGGTGGCGGCGGGTTCGGTGGCTTCGGTGGCGCCGTCCAGGTCTCCGACCCGGTTCACTTCGACGGCGACCGGGTTCTGGCCGAGAACCTGGCCCGGAGCGTGGAGACCCTGCTGGTGGCGGACGCGCCCGACCACGAGTTCTACGCCCGTACCGAGGACGGCGACCTCGTCGGCACGCGGGTCGACGACTTGGCGACCGGACCCGACGCCGACGGTCGCGTGATCGCCGACAACGGGTTCGACGCGCTGCGGTCCTACCGATCCGATGACGAGATCGTGCCCACCCACCTGACCGGTCGGATCGAGGGTGGGCCCTCCGGTGAGCAGCGCCTCGTCGTGGCGATCGACGGGGTGATCGCCGGGGTCGCACCCACCTTCGTCGAGGGCGATGTCGCCCAGCGCATCGACCTGATGCTCGACCCCACAGAGCTGTCCGGCCCGACACCACATCGCATCGAGGCCTACCTCTTGACCGGACGCGGTGAGCGTCGTCGACTCGCACCGCTGGATGCGCCGTAGCCACCCGTGACGAGGCCGAGACGGACCTGCCGACGCCCATGGGGCGGAGATCCGCTCGCCGATGGCTCCCGTTGGGGGGCGCCGCAGACGGCGGGGACGATCACGTCTCGGTTGAGTCGCCGGGCCGCTTCGAGAGCGGCACGGACCTCGGTGTGGGCGGGGGACCGAGGGCGGGCGAGGATCGACAGGGGCTCGCCGTCCAACACGATCGATCGGCTCATCCGAGCAGGTCCATGTACTGCGGACCAGCGCTTCGTCCGGGGCTCCGTGCTCGGCATCGAGGCTCTCGAGGAACTCGCCCAGGGTGCGCGGGCGAGTCCACCCCACCCACGGCTACTGTCGGAATTGATGTCAGGGCCCTGACATCAACGCGGTGGAGGGGCGACTGGGAGGTCGACGAGGAGCGGGCGGTCCGGACACTGGCGTGGGTCGTCGGCGTCGTGACGCAGGCCGTCCGAGAAGGCGAACGCCCCGGCTGACTTTCGGCGGCCGACGGTCAGGCGAGGTCGAGGTGGAGGCGCTGCAGGCCTCGCAGGAAGAAGGTCGGCAGGTACTCGTACTGGCGGGCGTCCGGGGGACCGTGGTGCTCCTCGGAGATCCGGATGTCGCCGGTCCGGTCGAGGAAGCGGTTCAGTGTCACCCGACCCTCCGCGCGGGCCAGCGGGGCGCCGGCGCACGTGTGGATGCCGTGACCGAAGCCGATGTGCTGGCGGGCGTTGGGCCGGTCGATGTCGAACTCGTGGGGCCGCTCGAACACCCGGGGGTCGCGGTTGCAGGCACCGGGTGCCAGCATCACCGTCCCGCCCGCAGGGACGTGGACGCCGGCCAGGTCCGTGTCGACGCGTGCCATCCGGAACTGCGTCCGCAGCGGGCTCTCGAGCCGCAGCGTCTCCTCGATGAAGGTCGGGATGAGATCCCGGTCGTCGCGCACGAGCTGCTGCACGTCGGGCCGCTCACCCAGCATCCGGAGCGCGAAGGACAGCATCCGCACCGTGGTCTCCTGGCCACCGACGAAGAGGTTGGCGGCGATCAGCGCGGCATCGCCGACCTCGGGCGTCGAACCGTCGGGGAAGGATGCGGTGGCGAGGCCGCTCAAGATGTCATCGCGGGGCTCACGGCGGCGGTCGGCGATGTACTCGCTGAACCGTTCGTAGAGGAACTCGAGCGGCTTGTGGGAGATCTCCTGGTGCACCGTCGACAGGCGCTCGCGGAACAGCGAGTGGTCGGACTCGGGCACGCCCTCGAGGTCGGCGACGACCGTGAGGGTGAACGGCTCGGCGTAGGCGCTGACGAACTCGACGGCGCCGTCGCCGGGGAACCCGTCGATGAGCTGGTCGGCGAACCGCCACATGAAGTCTTCGTTCTCCTTGAGCCCCTTCGGCGTGATGAGCCGCATCAGCAGGTGACGGTGCGCCGTGTGGTCGGGCGGATCGAACGCCGGGAGCTGGTCGCTGAAGGGGAGCTCGTGACGACACGCCACGATCACGTCGGTGATGTCGTCGCCCACCACGGGCTCGGAGAACTTCACGAAGGGCCCACTCACGGCGTTGCACGACGAGAAGGTGCCGGATGCCGGGACGTCCTCGGGGAAGGTGGCCGGGTCGCCGTAGACCTCCATGGCCTCCGGGTGGCCCGTGACCATGAACACGCCGTAGTGGGGCTCCTGCCAGACCGGTCCCTGCTCCCGCACCCAGTCGAAGTAGGGGTAGGGGTCGTCCTGCACGGCCCGGTCGCTGAAGAACTTCACCCCGGTGAAGTCGGTCATCGTCTACCTCCGTCCCTGGGGGAGCGTCCTACGATCGGCCGGTGGCCCTCGACGTCGAGATCGACACGGATCGGTGCATGGGCTCGGGGCACTGCGTCTTCGGGGCGCCCGGCGCGTTCGACCTCGACGACGACCAGGTGGCCTTCGTCGTCGATCCCGCCGGGGCGCCCGAGGAGGCTGTCATCGCCGCCGCGCAGAAGTGCCCGACGCACGCGATCACCGTCCGGCGGGACGGTGTCGACCTGATCTGAGGCCGTCACGCCGCCTCTGCCGACATGGCGTGGCGGGCGGCGATGTAGCCGAACACCATGCTGTTGGCGATGCTCGCGCCGGGCCCGAGGTAGTGGCGGCCCATGACCGTGGCGGTGATGTTGCCGGCGGCGTAGAGCCCCTCGATCGGCAGGCCCTGCTCATCCGTGACCCGCGCGTGCTCGTCGGTGAGGAGGCCGCCGCAGGTACCGATGTCGCCGGGCACGACCTCGACGGCGTAGTACGGCGCCTCGTCGATGGGCCCCAGGCAGGGGTGGACCCTCGGGTTGGGGTCACCCAACGCCCGGTTGTACGCCGACTCGCCCCGTCCGTAGTCCGGGTCGACGCCCTGGGCCGCGTGCTCGTTAAACCGTTCGATGGTCGCCGCGAGACCCGCCTCGTCGATGTCGCAGAGGCGGGCCAGGTCACCGATCGTCCAGGCCTGCTTGAGCCGTCCGCTCTCGAAGACCTGCCGGGGGAACCGGCCCGGGCGGGAGCGGAGGTGGGCGTACCGCTTCCGGTACCGGTCGTCGAAGACCAGCCAGCACGGCACCGCCCGACTCGTCTTGTCGCGCTCGTACATCGCCTTCCCGACCTCCATGTAGGAGTTCGATTCGTTGACGAACCGCTCACCCGCGGCGTCCACGTAGATGGTGCGGGGTCGTTGCCGGGCCTGGTCGAGGGTCGACTGGCCGAACCGGCCCGTCCGGGGGGACGGCAACCACCACGCCTCGTCCATCAGGTCGGTCGCGGCGCCGAGGGCCATGGCGGCCTCCAGCACCTCGCCGGTGTCGCCCGGGTTGGCGATGGACCACCGGGCCTGGTTCGGCTGGTCGCCGCTGAACCGCTGACGCATCTCGGCGTTGTGGGCGAACCCACCCGCGGAGAGCAGGACGCCGGCGCGGGCCCGGACCGCGACGTCCGCACCGTCGTGCACGGTGCGCACGCCCACGACCCGGCCGTCCTCGACGACGAGCTCGTGGAGCGGGGCGTCGGTCCAGATCGGGATGTCCCGGGCGATGGCCACCTGAAGCAGCTGGGCGATGAGCGACGCACCGTTGGTCAGCAGGTCCTGGCCGCGGGCCCGGGCGGCGAGGGTCCGCAGCGCCACCCGGGCCGCCACCGTGAACGCCCCGACGCTGCGGTTGTAGTGGCCGAGGTCCCGCGACTCGTTGGTCATCACCGCCAGGCCGACGCTCTTGGCGAGGCCGGGCTGCAGCCTGTCGAGCCACGGCCCGAGGACGTGGCCGTCGAACGGCACGGGTTCGATGCCCCGCCCGATGTCGTGGCCGCCCTCCGCGCTCGAGTAGTAGTCGCTGTAGCCCGGGCAGTAGACGAAGCGGACGCCCCGCGCTCGGAGGAAGTCGATCATCTCGTTGCCCTCCGTGAGGAAGGCGAGGCGTCGTTCGATCGACGAGGCCGGGCCGACGTCACCGACCACCGCCTCGAAGTGGGTCATGGCGTCCTGGTAGGAGTCCTCGACCCCGGCGGCCCGCATCACGGGGTTGTTCGGGACCCACACGATCCCCCCGGACATGGCCGTCGACCCGCCGATCCGCTCCTGCTTCTCGAGCACGAGTGCCGTGGCCCCCGCGTCGGCGGCGGCGAGCGCGGCGACCATCCCCCCGCCACCCGATCCCACGATCACGACGTCGACCGTGGTGTCCCACGTGGTCATTTCACGGCCCTCTCTCACCCCCCGGGACGCTCCCTGAGCGGTCGGGAACGTAGCACGCTTCGTTGACGATTGCTACGAACCCGAAGTAACGTCGGACTCCGCAGGCCGACGGGGGGAAGAGACGATGTCCGTGAGCTCGAGGGCAGTGACGTACCCGCCCGCAGGATTGGGCGCGCCCAAGGACCGCCGTCCGGGCCCGGTGGCGGACGTGGGGCTCCCCGAGGGCACCGAGCTGTTCTCGGCGGACAACCACATCTCGCTGGCCGAGGACATCTTCTACGAGCAGTTCCCGACGAAGATGAAGGACCGCGCCCCCCGGGTGGTGAACGTCGACGGCGGTTGGGTGGTCGCCGCCGACACCACACCGATCCTGGTCAAGGAGTTCATCCAGGTGCTCACCCAGTACGACCCGATCCCGGGGTCCCACACCGGTGACATCGACGCCCGACTGGCGGCGCTCGACTCGGAGGGGGTCCACCGCGAGCTGGCCTTCCCGAACTCGGTGCTCGCCGTCTTCGGCTGGCCGGACCGGGAGGTGCGGGAGCTCTGCTTCCGCATCTACAACGAGCACATCGCCGAGGTCCAGGAGCGGTCGGGGAACCGCATCTACGGCGTCGGCCTCGTGAACTGGTGGGACCCCGAGGGCACCGAGCGGACGCTCCAGGAGCTCAAGGGCCTCGGCCTCACCACCTTCCTCATGCCGATCAACCCTGGCCGGGACGAGGACAAACGGCCGATCGACTACTCGAGTACCGCGATGGACCCGGTGTGGGACGTCATCGAGGACGCGGGCGTGCCCGTCTCCCACCACATCGGCGAGAGCCCACCCGCGACGCCCAACGAGTTCAACCCGATCGGCATCGGCATGCTGCAGTCCGTCGCCCCGTTCCGCGACTGTTTCGGCAAGTACGTCCTCGGCGGGATCCTGGACCGTCACCCCCGGCTCCGCATCGGGTGGTTCGAGGGCGGGATCAACTGGGTGCCGTCGGCGATCCAGGACGCCCAGCACATCCGGGCGTCCTTTGACCACATCGCCAACCTCCAGGTGGAGCACGACCCGCAGCACTACTGGGACCAGAACATGGTCGCCTCCTTCATGGTCGACCCGCTCGGCCTGGAGCTGGTCGACCGCATCGGCCTCGATCGGGTGATGTGGTCGACGGACTTCCCCCACAACGAGAGCACCTACGGCTACAGCGGCGACTCCCTGGCCGCGGTGGTCGAGGCCGTCGGCCCGGACGACGCCGTACCGGTCGTGGGCGGGAACATCCGCCGCTACCTCGGGCTGGACGACTGATGTCCGCCGGGCTGATGGCGGCGGCGCCGCCCACCAGCATCCCCGACACCCCCGACCTGGCGCGGATGCAGCGGGAGCGCCTCGACCGCCTGCGGGCCCTGCAGGCCGCGCAGGGGATCGACGCCCTGGTGCTCCTCGGCAACACCCACGTCGTCTACGCCACGGGCGCCATCTGGCCGCTGGCCGATGCGGGCCGGGCCAACTTCGAACAGCCGGTGGCCGTGGTCCTGGCCGACGACGAGTGGCCGCACCTCTTCTCCCATGCCCGGGACCACGTCGAGCTGCCCGCCGACCACCTCCACCCGCCCGTGCACCTGGACTTCGACGAGGGCGTCGCCGCCTTCGTGGACCGACTCCGAGGTCTCGTACCCGACGGGGCGGTCCTCGCCGTCGACGAGTGGACCCACGCCATGGGCCGGGAGCCCTGGTTGCGCTTCGACGAGAAGCCGAAGGACGCCGGGCGCCTGGTCGCCATGGCCAAGGCCGTCAAGACGCCGGACGAGCTGGCCTGCCTGCGGGCCGGGCTGGCCATCACCGAGCAGGCCATGGCCGAGGTCCACGCCCGCGTCGCGCCGGGCGTGCGCCAGAGCGACCTCACCGCCACCTTCCTGCGCACGATCTTCGATGCCGGCGCCGACGCCAACATCCTCGACCCGATCTGGCAGGTCATGCCGGCGCGGATGGAGGACGGGCCGTGGACGACCACCGGCGACCTGGCCTGTCCGCTGTTGACGACCGAGCGGGAGCTGGCGGCGGGCGACGTCCTCTGGGTCGACGCCGGCATCAGCCACCTCGGTTTCCACTCCGACTTCGGTCGCACGTGGATCGTCGGCCAGGAGCCCGACGCCCGCCAGCGGGATCAGTTCGAGCGCTGGCGGGCGATCATCGGCGCCGTCCTCGCCGTCACCCGGGCCGGGGTGACCGCGGCGGACCTCACCGCGGCCGCCACCCGCGCCGCCGGCGGCGTGGTGCCGTGGATGCCGCACTTCTACCTGGGCCACGGGCTCGGCATCGACAGCGCGGAGGCGCCCTTCGTCGGCAGCGACCTCGGCGAGGCGTTCGACGCCTCGCTGGTGCTCGCCGCAGGGATGGTGCTGGTGCTGGAGCCGATCGTGTGGGACGACGGCGCCTCCGGCTACCGCTCCGAAGAGGTGCTGCTCATCACCAAGGACGGCTGGGAGCCCATGACCGACTACCCGTACGACCCGTTCTGAGATGGCCATCACCGAGATCCTCCCGGACGACGAAGCCCTCCGCCTGGCCCGGCGCGCCCGCGTCCTCGACGAGCTCGAGGCCGCGGGCGTCGATGTCCTGGTCGCGGGCCGCGAGGCCAACGCCCGCTACGTGTCGGGCGCCCCGCGCCTGTGGATGGCCGGGTCCCGACCGTTCGGCCTGGGCTGCGTGCTCGTCCGGGCGACCGGGGCGATCCACCTCCTGAGCACCTGGGACGAGGGCATCCCCGCAGAGATCCCCCACGATCGCCTGTATGGCATCTCGTTCAACTCGAAGAACTTCCTGGCGGTGCTCCAGGGCGTCGAGGGGGCGGCGACGGCGAAGGTCGTCGCCACCGATGCGCTCGCCACCGGGGCCGTGTCGCTCCTGGGCACCGCCTTCCCCGCGGCCGAGGTCGTCGACGGGGAGCGGCTGCTGGACAAGGCCCGGCGGGTGAAGACTCCGACCGAGGTCGAGGCCATCCGGGCCTCGGTCGCCGTCGCCGAGCGGGCGCTGGCCGCCACCGAGGCCGCGCTGGCCCCGGGGATCACCGAGCGCCAGCTCACCGGCGTGTTCATGGAGGCCATGGCGGCCGACGGCGTGACCACCCCCGCCGCCCAGGACGTCGCCTGGCGGACCTCGCCGGAGCGGCCTTGGCACCGGCCCGGCCGGGACGTCCCGGTCGAAGCCGGCGACCTGGTGGCCTTCGAGGCCGGCGTCGTGCGCGCCGGCTACATCGGCGAGCTGGGCCGGACCCGCGTGGTCGGCGGCGACCGGAGCCGCAGCGCCGCCCTGTTCGGCCGAGCCGACGGGCTCCGCGCCCGACTGCTCGACGCCTGTGTGCCGGATGCCTCGGCCTCCGCCCTGCTCGACGCCTACGCCGTCGCCGGCGAGCCACCGCCACCCGTCCCAGTGGCGCGCGGCCTCGGTCTCGGTTACGACCTTCCGTTGGTGACCGCCGCCCTGCCGAAGACCGCGGCCGAGCAGCGACTCGAGGTCGGCATGACCCTCGTCCTCACCACCCACGTCTGGGAGGAGGGTGTCGGCTCGGTGCTCGGCCACGAGCCCGTCGTCGTCACCTCCGCCGGACCCGAGCTGCTCAGGAGCCAAACGCCGTGACCGATGTCCCGCCCCCCGAAGAGATCATCCGCTACGAGAAGGACGTCGAGAACCGGATCGCCACGATCACCATCGACCGTCCCGACCAGCTGAACACCACGACCATCGGCGCCCGGCGCCGCTACGGGGACCTGATCTTCAAGGCCAGCATCGACGACGACGTGAAGGTCCTCGTCGTCCGGGGCGTCGGTGACCACCTGGGCACCGGCGCCGACCTCGACGAGCTCATGGCCAAGCAGCGTGAGGGCACCTCGCTGCACGAGGAGTTCGGCATCGACCCCGACGACGACGTGACGATGCCGCCGCCACGGGCCTACCGGGCCGGCGCCGGGCTGGTCCACTGGTACGCCAACCCGGCGGGGGGCTGCCGCAGCCTCCAGCAGTTCAAGAAGATCAGCATCCTCGAGGTAAAGGGCTACTGCTACGGCTGGCACTTCTACCAAGCGGCCGACGCCGACCTCGTCATCTCCTCCGACGACGCCCTCTTCGGGCACCCGGCATTCCGCTACGTCGGCTACGCGCCCCGGATGTGGCAGTGGGCGATGACCATGGGGCTGCGCAAGTTCCAGGAGATGGTCTTCACCGGCCGCCCGTTCACGGCCGACGAGATGTACGACTGCAACTTCCTCAACAGCGTCGTGCCCCGGGAGGACCTGGAGGCGGAGGTCCAGAAGTACGCCATGGCGTGCGCCATCACCCGGCCCACCGACACCGTCTTCATGCAGAAGACCTTCTTCGAGATCATGAAGCAGCAGCAGGGCGAGTACATGGGCTCCCTGCTCAGCGCCTGGATGGAGACGATGGGCCCGCAGATGCGCGACGACGTCGACGGCAAGCGCAGTGTCCTCGACAAGGACACGATGGACAAGGGCCTCAACAAAAAGGTCAAGGACAACGACAACCGGTACCCGCCGGAGTGGCGGCTGAGCCACTCCGGTCGCAACCAGCCCGCGTCGGACTGACCGGTGTCGTCCGACCCGCCGCTGAGCGGCTGCCGGGTCGTCGACCTGTCGACCTGGATCGCCGGGGCCTACGCCACGAAGCTGCTCGCCGACGGTGGGGCGGACGTCGTCAAGGTCGAGTCGCCGGTCGGTGACCCCCTCCGGCGCTGGTCCGCCTCCGGGGCCACGATCCCGGCCGACGACGACGGCGCCCTCTTCAACTTCCTGGGCGCCTCGAAGCGCAGCGTCGTCGTCGACCCGGACGACGACGGGGACCGGACGGCGCTGCACGAGCTGCTGGCCGGCGCCGAGGTCGCGGTCTGGTCGCCGGGCTCCACCGGGGGCGAGCACGCCACGCTCGCCCCCGACGAGCTCCGTCGGACCCACCCGCACCTCACCGTCGTGGCCATCTCGCCCTTCGGGCTGACGGGCCCGTGGCGCGACCGCCCGGCCACCGAGTTCACCCTGCAGGCCTGGTCAGGTGGCATCGTCGGGCTGGCCCGGGGGCGGCCCGACCGGGCCCCCGTCCACGTCGGTGGCCAGATCGGGGAGTGGGTGGCCGGGACCTTCGCCGCCATCGGGGCGCTGGCCTCACGGCGCCGGGGCGGCGCCGAGGGCGAGCTGGTCGACGTGTCGATGCTCGAGGCGCTGGTCCTGAGCCTCACCTACCACCCGGTCACGTTCAACGACCAGCTCGGCAGCCCCATGCGGCGCCGGCGCTTCGTCCCGACGCCCGGTGTGGCTGCGGCCCGCGACGGCCTGGTCGGGCTGGGGTGCGGCACCGGCCAGCAGTGGCTCGACTTCTGCATGATGGTCGGCCACCCCGAGTGGACCGAGGACCCGAAGCTCTTCTTGGACCGCACGGCGCTGACGCCCATCATCGACGAGTGGATCGGTGGCCACACCGTCGACGAGGTCCTGGACCAGGCGTCGGCCTTCCGCATCCCGAACGCGCCCATCGTCAACGGCGCCAACGCGCCGACCGTCGACCACCTGTGCGAGCGGGGCACCTTCGCCGCCAACCCCCGCGACGGGGCCATGAACCCCCGGCCGCCGTACCGCCTGAGCTCGGTGGACCTGCGGCCGCCGGGGCCGGCGCCGCGCCTGGGCGAGCACGCCATCGACGAGGCCACCGCCCCGTTGCCGGCGGAGCGTCGCCGCGGCGGCGGGCTGCTCCCGTTCAGCGGGCTGCGGATCCTCGACATGACGTCGTACTGGGCCGGGCCGCTGGTCGGCAGCATGCTGGCGCTGCTCGGCGCCGACGTGATCCACCTCGAGTCGGCCCAGCGGCCCGACGGCGTCCGCCTGGTCGGCGGCGTCCCGCCGACGGAGGCTCAGTGGTGGGAGCGGGGGCCGATCTTCTCCGCGCTCAACACCAACAAGCGGAGCCTGACCCTCGACCTGAGCGACCCGCGAGGCATCGAGCTGCTGCACAGCGTCGTGGCCACCTGCGACGTGGTCGTCGAGAACCACACGCCCCGGGTGCTCGACCAGCTCGGCTTGGGCCTCGAGGCCCTGCAGGCCGACCGCCCGGACCTGATCATGGTCCGCATGCCCGGGTTCGGCCTCGACGGCCCGTGGCGCGACCTGCCGGCCTTCGCCTTCGTGATCGAGGACGCCGCCGGGCTGACGTGGCTGACCGGGCACGAGGACCTCCTCCCGCTCGAGCCGTACTGCGTCGGGGACCCCAACGCCGGGCTCCACGCCCTCGTCGGGCTGCTGCTGGCCCTCGAGCACCGGGACCGCACGGGCGAGGGTGGCCTGGTGGAGGCGGCCTTGGTCGACGCCGCCCTGAACGTCACGGCCGAGCAGGTGATCGAGCACTCGGCCTACGGCGCGCTCCTCCAGCGCACGGGCAACCGGGGCCCGATGGCGGCGCCCCAGAACCTGTACCTGAGCGCCGACGAGGACCACAAGGGCCGGCGGGACAGCTGGGTGGCGATCGCGGTCGAGACCGACGACCAGTGGGCGGCGCTCGGGCGGGCCCTGGGTGAGCCGGGCTGGGCCCTCGACCCGGCCCTCGCCACGACCGCCGGCCGGGTGGCCGCCCACGACGCCATCGACGAGCACCTGCAGGCCTGGTGCGAGTTGCGGTCCGCCGACGCGATCGTCGATCACCTCTGGTCGGCGGGGGTCCCCGTCGGCAAGGTCGTCCAACCTCACGACCAGCCCGACCTGGACCAGCTGCAGGCCCGCGGGTTCTTCGAGGAGGTGGACCATCCGGTGGCGGGCCGATCTCGCCTCAGCACCCTGCCGTTCACGCTCTCCCGGGGTCCCGAGCGTGTCCACACCCGGCCCGCGCCGCTGCTGGGCGAGCACAACGACGAGCTGCTACGGGAGGTCGGCCTGACCGCCGACGAGATCGACCGGCTCGAGGCCGACGGCGTGATCGGTCGCTCGCTCGTGACGGACCCCTGATGGCTCCCCGGCGCAGTCGTATCCTGCCGACGTGAGCTTCGAACCGGCGCCGTTCGACGTCGTCGAGGCCTCGCGCCGGGTCTGGCTGGAGACGTGGGATGCCCAGTCCGCGTCCGGGATGGCCGTCTTCACGGCGATCCTCCGCTCCGAACAGCTCCTCCACGACCAGATCAAGACCGTGATGAGCAGGTACGACCTCACGTTCGCCCGCTACGAGGTGCTCACGTGGCTGGCCACCGACCCCGAGTCGTCGGTGACGCTCAGCTGGATCAGCCGGACGCTGCGCATCCCGCCGGCGACGGTGACCAACATCATCGATCGGCTCGAGGCCGACGAGCTCGTCCGGCGGGCGCCTCACCCGACCGACGCCCGTACGACGCTGGCCGTCATCACGCCGACGGGCCGGAAGCTCGCCAATGACGCGACGAACGACCTGAACGCCGACGTCTACCAGCGGATCGGCCTCTCTGCGGCGAAGCGGAACCAGCTGGTCGCGCTCCTCGCGGAGCTGCGAGTGAGCGGCAACGAGTTCGATGTCGAGCGGTCCGACGAGGTCATCGCCGAGCTCGAGGCCCGCCACCCGCGTGGCAAGGGCCGCCGTGACGTGGCCTAGTCGTCCGCCGTTGCCTGCGTGGCCAACTGCGACATGATCAGCTTGGTCTGCGCGTAGGGGACGCCGGCCGTCGTCCCGCCGTCGATCGGCAGCACGATCCCGGTGATCTGGGCCGCCCGGTCGCTGGACAGGAACACCACGGCGTCGGCCACGTCCTCGGGCTGCGCGTGGCGAGGCAACGGCTGCATGTACTTCAGCACCGGGGCCATGTCGTAGGTCGTGATCCCCGTCTGGATGTGGGCCGGCGTGAGGCAGTTGACCCGGATGCTGTAGGGGGCCAGGTCGATAGCCATGCACTTGGTGGCGTGGGCCACCGCCGCCTTCGACGCCCGGTAGGAGATCATCCCGACACCGGCGTTGACGGCTGCGATGGAGGCGTTGTTGATGATGACGCCCCCGCCCTGGCCCTTCATGTGCCGCGCCGCCCGCTGGGTCCCGGCGATGACCCCGAAGAGGTTCACGCCCAGGATCGAGGAGAAGTCCTCCAGGTCATCGGACAGGAACCCCTTGAGCGGACTGCCGATCCCCGCGTTGTTGAACATGATGTGCAGGCCGCCGAAGTGCTCGACGGCGTGGTCGACGACGGCCTGCACCTGGTCGACGTCGCTCACGTCGGTCTCCATGAAGGCGACCGACTCGCCGAGCTCGGCGGCCACCGCCTCGCCGGCGGCCACGTCGATGTCGGCGATCACCACGTGGGCGCCCTCGTCGGCGAGCATCCGCGCTGTCGCCCGGCCGATCCCTCCGGCACCGCCGGTGACCACCGCGACCTTGCCGGCGAGCTCCTGTGGGTTCATGCGGCGACCTCCATTGGATCAGCCACCGATGTCCCGCCCCCGGTCCCCACGCCCGGGAAACTACTACTCCGTAGTAATGGCCTCAAACGGCGAGTACGAAGACGCGTTGCACGCGCGCTCCGGAGATGGCCGTGTCGCGTTCCGAGCCCTGCCACCATGCCACTGCGGGCGCCGGCGAGCGTGGACTCCGGAGCGAGCGCCATGATGGGCCGATGCGCGACCCTAGGAAGGGTTGCGGCGCGACGGGGGCAGATGGGTGACGCATCGGAGAGCGGGCGGCGAGCGACCCGGTTCGACGCCCGCGCGCGCTGCGCCCAGTGGCACGGTGACCTTCCTCTTCACCGACATCGAGGGGAGCAGCGACCTGGCCCAGCGGCATGCCGACGAGTTTCCGGCACTCCTCGAGCGCCACAACGCCATCCTCAGACAGGCGGTCGACCGCCACGACGGCTACGTGTTCCAGATCGTCGGCGACGTGCGCGCGTAGGCCGCAGACAGGCCGCGAGAAGTCGAGGACGTCACAAACCGATGGCAACCGATGGTCGCCGTCTTCCTTGAGAACAGGCGATTTCCTGATTCTTGCCCGGCCCGGTGGTTCGGCGGGATCAGTCTAGGAAACCGATGCTCTATCCCCTGAGCTACGAGGGTGTGGGTGCCCGAAACTCGTCGGTGGGCGGTCCGGGGTCGAATGTAGGGCGCGGCGGTCGTTGTTGACGGCCTGACGATCGTCGGGGGCGTGCTGGGGCCTGCTTGGCGTACGCCTGGCCGGTTGTCGGGCCGGGGTCAGGCGGCTTGGCGGTATTCGTTGATGAGTCCGCCGCACACGGCCCGCTTCTGGATGGCCCGGTCCAGGTCGAACACCGCGACCTCGGATGCCTCGGGAGGGGTGTTGTGGAGGCAGCGGTGGGGTCGGTGGCGGTTGTAGTGCTCGACGTAGTCGCCGAGGAGGGCGTGGAGTTGGCGCTGGTTCCAGATGAGGGTCCGGTCGAGTAGCTCTCGGCGGACGGTGCCGACCCACCGTTCGGCGTAGGCGTTGGCGACCGGGGCCCGCACCGGGGTGCGGATCACTTCGGCGCCTTGGGCGGCGAAGACCTGGTCGAAGCCGGCGGTGAACTGGCCGGCGCCGTCGCGGATCACGAACCGGACCTTCTGCTGGAGGGTCATGGTGAGGTTGCGGGCGGCTTGGGTGGTCCAGGCGCCGGTGGGGTTGGGGGTGATGCCGGCGAGGTGGACCCGGCGGGTGTCGAGCTCGATGAAGAACAGGACATGGAGCCGGCGCAGTAGGACGGTGTCGACACAGAAGAAGTCACAGGCCATGATCCCGGCGGCCTGGCTGGCCAAGAAGGACCGCCAGGTGTCAGCGGCGCGGCCGGGGGTCGGGTCGATCCCGGCCCGTTTGAGGATGGCCCACACCGTGGAGGCGCCGACGGTGATGCCGAGGCGGGCGAGCTCGCCGTGGATCCGCCGGTACCCCCAGCCCGGGTTCTCCTCGGCGAGTCGTACCACGAGTGCTCGTGTGGTGGGGGCGGTGGGCGGCCGCCCGGGGCTTCGGTGGGGGTGGGTCCAGTGGCGGGCCACCAGCCGTCGGTGCCAGCCCAGGATCGTGGCCGGTCGCACCACCAACACCCCCCACTGATCCCGACGCAGCGCCGCGAACAGGCCAGCCAGGAACCCTCGATCGGCGGGGGTGAACCGGGGACGGGGGACCTGCCGGGACAGGACCGCGACCTGGTGGCGCAACACCAGGATCTCGGCGTCCTTGGACCGATCACGACAGCCCCGCAGCACCAGAAGATCCACAATCAAGCGCAGCAGGCGGTACACGGTCCGGTGCATGCCCGGATCCTCGCCGACCGGGCCATGCCGGGCCCGGCCCGATCGGCCGGGGTGGCCGACGGACGGCGAGAGGCTTCAGGCGGGCGGCACGACGACCCGTAGTCCGGGGACGTCGTCGAAAATGCGGTCAGCGGACACCAGGTCGAGGTCGAGTCGGATGGCGGTCGCTGCGATCCACCGGTCCGCCTCGTGGACCTTCTGGCCGAGACCGTGGCCTGCTGCCTCGCACCGAGCTCGCAGTCGGGCACAGACCGCCATCAACTCGTCATCGGGCTGCACGATCACGAGGCGAGCAAGGTCCCGCTCGAGCCCTCGGCGTCGAAGGTCGCCCCATCCGGCCTTGAGTGCGCCGTACCGAAGCTCGGTGACCGTGGCGAAGGACACCACGACCCGCCGACCGGCGATGAGCGCTCGATACGTGGCCGAAGGCTCAGATTCCCGAGAAGCGTTGAGGATCGAGGACACCACCATCGTGTCGACCACGACAGCAGCTGACCCCGGATCGGTCACCGCTCAGCGAGTGCCTGCTCGAACGCGTTCCACTCGTCCTCGGTCAGGCCCTCGATCGCCATCTCCGAGTCCGAGGGAAGCGGTCGGGCACGCCGAAGCGCCTCCTCGGGCGGTAGGACCGTCAAGCCAACGGGCTCCTCACGACGCGGGACAACCGTCACCTCGTCGAGTGTACGCAAATCCCTGGATAGGAGGGATGGGCGTCGCGTTCCAGAATCGGACCTTCCGCGTTCCAAACCCTTCCCGCGATCCCTGTCGCGGCGGGTTGTCTACCGGCCCCACGAGGGCCGAAGGCCGAGGGCCGGGCACGAGGGCCGAGGGCCTGAGGCCTTGCCGACCACATCATCGCAGCGAGCGAAGCCGAAGCCCCCTGACCTTGTCGAAGTCCTTACGGTTGGGCATGGACCGTCTCGCCCAGTGACCCGCTACCTCTCGCTGGCCCCGTCGAGCACCCGTTCGGCGTTCGCCAGCAGGTAGGTCACCGTCTCGGAATAGCTCATGGCCCGGCCGCGTGCAGTCAGGACCGCCACCTGGTCGGGGCCCAGGGCTTCGAGGATCGTGGCGACCATCTCGTCGCGCTTTTGTGTTACCACCCCGCCGTACGGGTTCCAGGTCGCGACGACCCCGCTCCCACGGAGGACCGCCGCGACCTCGACCTCACCGACCGCGGTGAAGGCCATCGCCGCACCTGCGATGGCGCCGGAGATGTTGGCGAGATAGCCACTGTGCATCTGCTGGCGAATGCCGTCCGCCGACTCCTCGAGAGCGGTCCACCAGTCCTCTTGAACGAGTCGGTAGAAGGCCCTCGTCGCACCCACCATCGACGCACTCAGGCGATCGCCGACCTGGTCGGCCACGGTGATGGCCTCGTCGAGGAGCTCGAGTTGCCGATCGGTCTTGTCCACCGGGATGAGCCCGGCGAGAAAGGAGAGTCCGAGTCCGAGGGCGGAGAGGACCCCGTGCTCGTGGGCCACGCCGATCGACTCCTCGACCGCGGCAACGGCGCGGTCGTTGTCGTCGGAGCTGGCGGCCGCCAGCAGGATGAGGGCGTGCGCCAGCTCGCTGGGATCACCGCTCTGCCGCGCGCCTTCGACCCAAGCGACCGCGTAGGTCGCTGTGGTCTCGCGGTCGAGGGAGTACATCGCGAGCACGCCCCGGGCCCGAAGCAAGGCGAGGCACGGGGCGGCCCGGTCATCCAGCGTGGCCTCGCCGGCCTCGGCCCAGAACTGCGCCTGATCGAGGTCCCCCGAAAAGGCGGCTGCCACTGACGCGAACCCGGCGACGATGGGGAAGGACGGGTGCACCTCGGCGCCCGAGATGGAAGCGGCCGGCGCGGCCCAGTCCTGCGCCGCCTCGCCGATGGCCAGGTTCGTGACGGTGAACGGGGCCACGAGCCGAAGGGCGTGGTCGGGGGAACTGGTATCAATCGCCCAGTCGAGCACGGCCCGGAAGTTGTCGATCTCCCGCAGCGCCCGAGGCGCCCACACGAGCTGGCCCGGTCCTCGAAGGTGCGGGCCCGCGGTTTCGGCGAGCGTGACGTAGTAGTCCGCGTGACTTCGCCGTGCCACGGCCGTGTTACCACTGATCTCGAGCCGCTCGGCCGCGTACTGGCGGATGCTCTCGAGCAGCTTGTACCGGACGCCGCCGCTGTCGTCGTCGACGGTGACGACCAGGGACTTGTCGACGAGCTGGCCGAGCACGTCGGCGACATCGCGGGCGTCGCGGGCCTCGTTCGCGAGGACCGCCTCCGCAGACGCCAGGTCACAGCTGCCCGCGAAAACCGACAGCCGGTCCAACGCCTGACGCTCCGCGGGGTCGAGTAGCTGGTACGACCAGTCAATCGTGCTGCGGAGCGTCTGATGGCGCTCGAGCGCCGCCCGACTGCCCTTGGTCAGCAGCTTGAACCGCTGGTCGAGGCGCGCCACCAGATCGTCCGGCGACAGCGATCGCACCCGGGCAGCGGCGAGCTCGAGGGCCAACGGGATGCCGTCCAAGCGTTGGCAGAGCAGCGCAACCACTCCGGCGTTGCGATCATCGATCACGAAGTCGGCCTTCGCGCTCACGGCGCGGTCGGCGAACAACCGGACAGCTTCGGCGCTGATGATCGCGTCGACCTCGGTGTGATCGCCCGGCAGGCCGAGCGCCGGGACGGCGACGATCCGTTCGCCGCCGAGGGCCAGCCCCTCTCGGCTCGTGGCCAGGACGGCGACGTCCGGAGCGTGTTGTTCGATCGCTGTCACCAGTCGGGCCGCGGCGTCCAGGAGGTGCTCGCAGTTGTCGAGGATCAGCAGCAGCCGCTTGGAGGCGAGGTACTCGAGCACGGACTCCTCGAGCGTCCGGCCCAGCAACGCCTGGACGCGCAGGCTGGCGGCGAGCGCGTCCCACACCCCCGCGGGATCAGTCACGGGGGCGAACTCGCACAACCAGGCACCATCGGGGAACTCGGTCAGGACGCCCCCCGCCACCTGGAGAGCCAGTCGGGTCTTGCCGACGCCGCCAACGCCGGTGAGGGTCACGAGCGGAAGCTGCTGGACGAGATCTGAGACCGAGTCGATCTCGACCCTCCGCCCGACGAACGCAGTGATCTGGCGGGGCAGGTTGCCCGGCCACGCGTCGAGTGACCGAAGCGGGGGGAACACCGCCGGGAGGCCCTCGGCGGCGACCTGGAAGACGTGGACGGACGACTGCAGATCACGCAGACGGTGCTCGCCGTGGTCGACGAGCGTGAAGTCGCCGCCGACCAGGTCGGCGACGGGTCGCGAGCACACGACCTGTCCCCCATGGGCGATCGACATCAGCCGTGCTGTCCGGTTCACGTCCGGCCCGAAGTAGTCACCGCCCTCCTCGGTCGCCGGCCCCATGTGGAGTCCCATGCGGACCCGCAGCTCGCTGCCACCAGGCCAGTCGGCGCCGACGAACGCTCGTTGGGCTTCAACGGCCGCCCGAAGGCCGTCGTGCGGGTCGGCGAAGACGGCGAACGCGCCGTCCCCTGTGCCTTTCACCACGTGTCCGCCGTGAAGTTCGATGGCGCCGGTCAGCAGGTCGTCATGGACGGCGCGGGCCGATCGCATGATCTCCGGCTCCTCCTCCCACCGGCGCGTCGAGCCCTCGACGTCGGTGAAGAGGAAGGTCACCGTCCCCGACGGCATCCCGCCCACGAGGTGCACGTTACGGCGGACGAGCCGACGGGGCTCGACGGCAGTCAGTCGGGCTCATCAGGATCAAGGACCGCGTCTCCAACGCCTCGACCCAGTCCAGCCACCGGCACGGGCCGTGGCCGCGTTCCAGAATCGGGCGTTTCGCGTTCCAGACCCCACCCGCGGTCCCAAGCCCGGATAGTTCTCTACCGGCCCCACGAGGGACGAGGGCGGGACCGGGAGGAATCGTGGCAGACAACCCCGGTGACGGACCCAAGGATGGCGGGTGGGGGAGGGGATGCGGCCGATCCCGGGCCTGATGCCTCGCCCGGGACGGGGTAGGTGCGACCAGCCGTGTCCGGGCGCGTGAAGGGGCCTCAGCGGGGAGCGGGTGACCGGTTCGCCTATGCGGCGAGGAGGTCCGGTGAGCGGCCTGAGCGGGCCTGGTGCTCGAGGATCGTCAGGGAGTTGACCATGAGGGCGTAGCCCAGGAGGTTGACGAGCTGGCGGCGGTGGCCAACCGAGTGGGCCCGCCTGAGAAAGAGGGTGTCATCGAGGTTGCGGTTGATGGATTCGGCGTCGTTGCGTCGCCGGAACAGGCCAGCGAAGTCGGGGTCACTGGGCGGGATGGGCCGGAGGTTCCCGGTCCGGTTGAGCTTGCGCTTGGTGTCCTGGTCGTCGCCGTGGAGGCGGACGGTGATCTTGCCGATGCCGAGGGCGCCGGCCCGGGCATACAGGGTGACCGTCTCGGAGGTGCCGTCAGGGCGGGTGATGGTCTTGGCCTCGATGACGGTGCTCTTCTCGGTCCGCCGCTCCGCCTTGTCCCGCCGCGTGGTCTTGGCGCCGGCCTTTGCGGCGGCGACCCGGTTGATGGGGATGAGGCCGAGGTGCCGCAGGATCTGCTGGTGGTGCACCCCCCGTAGTGCGGTGTCATAGACGACGGCTTGGGCGCAAGACATAGCGGACTTCTCCTTCACGGCCTCGCTGCCAGTCGACTGCTTCTGGGACATCTGCGGCACATCGCTCATGAAGGGCCGGGGGGCGCCATCTGGAGGTAGACGTCGAGGTGACGCAGCTGACCTGAGCCGTCGAACTCGAAGGCAGAGAAGGAGTTCGCTGCGGCCGCGGGGTTGGTCGGTTCGCTGCGTTCCTCGAGCTCGAGGAGCACCATGTTCCCGGCTTCGGTGATGCGCTTGAACGAGCATTCCCAGTGGCGCTTGGGTGCCCATCCGGTGAGGAAGGTGACATACTCGGACCAGGTCATCTCGTCCTTGAACGGCCCGACTCTCACGAACTCATCGGTCGCCACATACCGGGCGAGCGGCTCCCAACTCTGCGCATCGAACCCGGGCGTCTTCGCGGCATCGATGATGCGCTTCATCTCGAGCGTGTAGTCCAGGACGGTCCGAGACAGGCCGCTGTGGTCGCCGACGACGGCGTCGACCTCGAGCAGCGGCCGCATCAGACGGTCACCTCGTCGGCGAGCCAGCGGTCCAGGACGGTGTGGAAGCGGGCCACGCTGATCTCTTCCCGGACGAGGGTCAGGTGCTCGAGGCGGCGGTTGCGGAGCCCGACCTGCTGGCGGGGCATCTGGTCGTAGTCCTGCTGCAGCGCTCGGAAGTAGGGGTAGGAGTTGGGCTCCTCCACCACGACCGGGCTGGCCTTGAAGTCCTCGCGGTACTCCTCGGGGAGCCACATGTAGCTGCGGATGTGCCAGATGCAGCGGTTCGGGTCGCCATCGGGGTGCGGCACCGCGGTGATGACGGTGGCTTCGGCGGCCCGGATCGTCATGAATAAGTTGGGGAAGAGCAGCCAGCCGTGGTTGTCGGTCATCTGGGCGTCGGTCAGCGCGCTGACGTCGAGCCCCAGTTCGGTGAGCGTCTCGCGGGTGGCCTGCTGCAGCAGGGTCCGGCCGGTAACGCTCGGCGGGTACTCGATCTCGCCATCGGCTGTGCGATAGCCGTCGACCAGTTCGGCGAGGCGCGGGAGGTAGCCGGTGACCGTGGGGAAGGTTTCGGGCAGGCTCTTGAGCCCCTCGTACTCGTCTTCTGGCGTGGCGTCGGTGACGGCGAACGGAGCGCAGGCGACCTCGTGATCACCCCAGAACCGGAAGCGGTTCGTCGTCGGGTCGATCACGACGATCTGCAGTAGCTCCGGATGGATCGCCTGGATGTGGTAGCCCTCTTGGAACGCGTCGACGACGACCTTCCAGTTGCACTCGAGGCTCTCGCGGACGTCGAGCACGGTGACCATCTCGTCGAGGTCGTACGGCTCGATGAGCTCGAAGGCCTCGGGGCCGAGGAACTCGCTGAGTGGCGGTGCGTCGGGGTCGGGGTTGAGGAAGATGAATCCTGCGAAGGTGTCCACGGGGACCTCGAGGAGGCCGAGCTCGGTCTTGTCGAGGTCGCCGACGAGGTCCGGCCGCGTCACGCCGCGGAGGTCGCCCTCGAGGTCATAGGACCAGAGGTGGTACGGGCATACGAACCGGGCGCCCGCATTGCCCTTCGGGTCCCGGCAGAGCACGTTGCCGCGGTGCCGGCAGGCGTTGACGAACCCGCGAAGCGCGCCGTCCTTGCCTCGGACCACCAGGTAGGACTGGTCGTAGATCCGGTGTTCCTTCCAATCCCCGGCCTCGGGGAGCTCGTCGACCCGGCCCGCGATCTGCCAGACGCGCATCCAGATCTGTTGCCGTTCTCGGCCGGCGAACTCGCGCGAGGTGTACCGATCGGTCGGTATCCGCATCAGGTACCGACCGAAGTCGATGTCGTCGAGGCCCGGTGCGGTGTCGACCCAGTCGCCCGGCCGGGCCTTCCTCACGACCTCGGTTGCGCTCATGGTGGTTCCTCCCTGGTGGTGGCTGTGACGTGGCGACGGGGTGGGGTGCCGACCGACATGCCACCGTCGACGGTGAGGACGGTGCCGGTGACGTGGGTGGCGCGGTCGCTGGCGAGGTAGAGGACCGCCTCGGCGACATCGCTGGGCCGGCCCTGGTGTGGGAGCGGTTGCAGGCGGGTGACCGCGGTCTTGTCGAACGCGGCGTTGATGTCGGTGGCGATGTTGGCCGGTGCGACGCAGTTGACGCGGATGTCGTACTCGCCCAGTTCCACGGCGAGGCAGCGGGTGAAGTGCGCGACGCCCGCCTTCGCGGCCCGGTAGGGGAGCATGCCGACGCCGGGCGTGACGCCGGCACCGGAAGCAATGTTGACGATCGCCCCGCCGCCGTGGTCGGCCATGTGGCGAGCAGCTACCTGGCTGCAGGTCATCACGCCGAACAGGTCCACGGCCATCACCTGTTCGAAGTCGCGGAGGTCGTCGTCGAGGAACCGGCGGAGGCTGCCCGAGACGCCGGCGATGTTGCAGAGCACCTGGAGACCGCCGAACCGGTCGACGGTGAATTCGACGAGGTCCTTGACCTGGTTGGCGTCGCTGACATCGCAGGTGGTGAAGGCGGCGCGTGCCCCGAGGTCATCTGCGACGGCCTGGCCATCCTCGGTTTCGATGTCGGCGAGGACGACGCTGGCGCCTTCGGCCACCAGCCTCGCCGCCGTCTCACGTCCGATCCCGTTGGCGCCGCCGGTGACGATCGCGACCTTGCCGTCGAAGTCTCCTGCCATCTCACGCCCCCGTGAATTCGATGTGCAGCCTTTGGAGGCCGCGCAGGATGTAGGTCGGGTAGTAGCGGTAGCGCCGGGCACCGGGCGGCCCGTGCTCGGCTTCGGAGATGCGGATGTCCGACATCCGTTCGAACAATCGCTCGAGGGTGATCCGGCCCTCGGCCCGGGCCAAGGGCGCCCCGGGGCAGAAGTGGATGCCGTGCCCGAATGCGAGGTGGTCCCGCGCGTTCTCCCGCTCGGGGAGCAGCTCATTCGGCTGGTCGAACTGACGGGGATCTCGGTTGGCGGCACCGTTGAGCACCATCAGGGTCGTGCCGGCGGGGAGGTCGACGCCCCCGAGCTCCACGGGTACCCGGGTGAGCCGGAAGTCGCCCTTGATCGGGCTCTCGAACCGTAGGATCTCTTCGATGAACGGCGGGATCAGGTCGACGCTGCCTCGCAACTGGTCCTGCAGTCGTTTGTCCTCGCCGAGCACCTGGACCGTAGCCGCGAGCATCCGTACGGTGGTCTCCTGGCCTGCGGCGAAGAGATTGGCCGCCAGCCGGACCACGTCGACGACGTCTGGTGTCGAGCCGTCCCTGTAGGTCGCCTGCGCGAGCCGGGTGAGCACGTCGTCACGGGGTGACTGTCGACGGTCCTCCACGTAGGAGGTGAACGCCTCGTAGAGGAACTCCAGAGGTGTGTGCGACAAGGTCTCGCCGCTTGTGCTGCCGAAGCCGCCCGCCGCCTGGCCGGTGCCGCGGCGGAACAGGTCGTGGTCTTCTGGGGGGACCCCGAGCAGGTCGGCGATGACCAGCATGGCGAAGGGCCCGGCGAAGTCACCAACGAACTCGCACCGACCATCAGCGAGGAACTCCTCGAGTTGCCGGTCCGCCAGTTCCCACATCGAGTCCTCGTTCTCCTTGAGCCGTCGCGGTGTCAGCAGGCGCATGAGGAGGCCCCGGTGTTGGGTGTGCTTCGGCGGGTCGAAGGTCGGCAACTGGTCGCTGTAGGGCAACCCGTCGCGGTGGGCCTCGATGATCTCGGAGATGTCGTCACCCTCGAGCGCGACCGGGAAGCCGGGGAAGGGTCCGGTCACCGCCGTGCAGGACGAGAACCGCTCGCTGTCGCGATACACGGCCAGGGCCTCGTCGTACCCCGTCACCATCACCACGTCGTGGTGCGGCTCCCTCGCCACGGGACACCGAGCCCGGAGCGCGTCGTAGTAGGGGTACGGATCGAGCACCAGTTCCTTGCTGACGAAGAAGTCAGCTTCGTCGATGTCTACACGCTCCAAGATATCTAACTTACTTTTGTTCAGGTCTCTTGTCCAGCCACTCCGGGCGTCTGGATAGGGTCAGGATGTGGGTGCCGTTCCGATGACGACCGATGGGCAGCCGCTCGGGGAACGAGGTCTACGCACCCGCCAGCGGATCCTCGAGGCGGTGGGTGCCGCGATTCAAGAACATGGTCTGCGGGGCATCCGGTTGGCCGACATCGCCGAGGAGGTCGGCTTCAAGCCACCGGCCTTCTACCAGTACTTCGCCGACCTCGACGACGCGATCCTCGCGCTCTGCGCGGAGGCTGGCAGTCTGATCCCTCGCTTCGAGTTCGACTCCGGTGAGTGGGGCGAAGACCACCCGCACGGCACCCGGCCCTTCGTCGAGCAGTTCTTCGAGTACTGGAACGAGCACCGCCCCCTCCTCACCGCTCGGCACATGGCGATCATGTCTGGCGATGGCCGCTACCAGGCCACGGCCAATGATGCGTTCCGGCCCGTCGCCGAGGCGTTGCAGGCCAAGATCGAAGCGGGTCAGCGGGATGGCAGGATCGACGACGCCCTGCACCCCGTCGCCCTCGGCGCCGTCCTCAACCTCATGATCGACGTCGCCGGCATGTCCGCCCCGACGCTCGATCGCTACTGGGACGGCGACGATGCGGAGCTGCGGGCGGCGGTCGCCTTCGTCTTCGACCGCGTGCTCGGGGTCGAAGCGGACGCCGACTGAGGATCAGCCGCTTGGGCGGTTGAGGAACCAGACCGGTTCCTCGACGAGGTGGTGACTCTTCCAGCCGTTCTCAGTGCGGACGAATTCGTGATGGTAATAGCCGCCCGTCGAGCTCGACTCGCCCATCCCCGGGATCTGCATCGGGTTGAAGAACATGGCCCGCACCAGCGCCCGGTCACCGTCGAGGTCGATCTCGACGTTGGTGATGTGGTGGGTCGCCCACGGGATCGTCGCGAAGGCCTCGGCGAGGAACGCGGCCACCTCGTCCCGGGATCCCGAGATCACCCCGGATTGGCTGTAGTCCACGACGGCGTCCTCGGTGAACACCGACTTCCATAGATCCCAGTCATGGGTGTCCACGCCCCGGGCGTAGCGAGCGAGTTGCTCGTGGATCTCTAGCTTGTCGGCGACCGCCTGCACGCCCATCACGTTCTCCTCGCCCCCCTCAACTGGCCGTGAGCCCATTGTCGATTGTGTACACCGCGCCGGTCACGCTCTTCGCCTCGTCTGATGCGAGAAAGGCGAACACCCCCGCCACCTCTTCGGGTTCGGCCAACCCGCGGACGCCAGCCATGCGACCGACCAGGTCGGGGTCCATGTCCGCGGGAAAGGTCGTCTCATTGGCGAGGTTCGTGTTCGTGCCCGCCGGAGCGATCGCGTTCACCCTCAGGGGGCGTTTCAGGAACTCCACTGCCAGCGCCCGGGTGAGCTGCACGACACCTCCCTTGCTGATGGCGTAGGGGACCGCGTACGGGATTCCCTGCAGCGCCGAGTTGGACGCCACGTTCACGATGTTCCCGTTGCGCTCGAGGAGGTGCGGGATTGCCGCCTGCGACAGGAAGAAGTAGGCGTCCACGTTGATCGCCATGATCCGGTGGTACTCGGCGACGGTCACATCCACGGCGTGATGCGCACGGAAGATGCCCGCCACGTTCCCCAAGACGTCAAGTCCACCGAATTCTGCGACGCAGGCGTCCACGACCGCCCGACAGGCCTCCGGGTCAGCCACATCGGCCTCCAGGACCACAAGGCCGTCACCGATCAGCGACCGGGTGGCCCGCAGCCGATCGGCGTCGATGTCGACACCCAGGACGCGGCCGCCTTCCGCGACCACACGTGCCGCCACCGACCGACCGATCCCGGAACCGGCCCCGGTGACGACCGCCACCCTTCCTTCGAATCTGTCCACCGAGGCTCCCCGCGTCGATTGGTGTCAGCTTAACTTACTTCAATTGTGGTGCACGACGGCTCGTCCACGGAAGTGGCGGCACACGCAGGTTGGTCGGGGACCGCTTGGGTCAGACCAGCCCGATGCCGGCAGCCTCGTTGCGCTTGCGCCACTCGGCCCGGGGCATGCGGGAGGTGTCGACGTCGGGGGCGTGCTGGGGCCGGCCGAGGGCACGAGAGCCGAAGAGATCAGCAAAGTCGTACGAGTTTCTGTACGCTTAGGTCATGGCATCGATCTCGCACGGGGAGGTGCTGGCGACGACGGAGGCCCGGGACCGACTCTCCGAGATCCTCCGGGGGTTCGAGAAACACGGGGCTGCTGCGGAGCCGGTGACCTTCGGAAGCCATCGACGTCCCCAGGGCGTGATCCTGTCGTGGTCGCTCTGGTTGGAGCTGCTTCCCGCCATCGAAGACCACCTCGACGCCATCGAGGCGTCGGAACGCCTGGCAGCGGCCGGCGATCGTCGGTTGAGCTTCGACGAGGTCGCTCGAGCCCTGGGGCGAGACCCCGCCCGCTTCAGCTAAGCGGTCGTGGTTGAGCCTCTGCACCGGTCGCTTCTGCCGCAGGTCGTTCTGGATCTTCAGCTTCTCGGCCAAGAGGACGACGGCCTCGTCGATGCCGCTTTGCAAGCGATCATCGATCTGGCCGGGCGGCGGAAGACCGGGAAACGGCTCGGCGAGCGGCATGTCTCCGGTGATCTCTCCGGTACGCGGAGACTGAAGTTCGATGTGGCCGATCAGCGTCCCGAGCGCTTCCGTGTCGTCTACCGACTGCTCCCCGACGAATCGTCCGTGGACACAGTCGAGATCATCTCTGTGGGTCGGCGTGGCGGTCACGCCGTCTACCTGGCGGCTGTGGCCCGAATGGGCGAGCCGGACGAGTAGATGGCTCGCCGCCCAGAGTCCAATGCACGCGTTCCAAAATCAGGCCATCCACATTCCAAGACCCACCCGCGATCCCACCAGGGCGGGGAGCCGGATGGTGTGGTCCCGGATCGCCTGGTGCAGAGATCGGGCGAGTGCGTCGTTGCTGGCGGGGTGAACTGGTGCTCGGTGACCTTGATGTGATTAGTGGTTCTCGCGCAACGGGTGGTCCGGCATGTTCTGGGCTGTTCCTGGCCTTTCGGCGGACGAGAGCGGGCCGTGCGACGAAGTCCACGACCGGCGGGTTCGGCGACATCCGCCTCTACCCGCCTGGTCGCCCCCCGGGCATCGTTAGCGTCAACCAGTTGCCTATCGCAATCACCCAACGCTTCGGAGGCCGCCATGTCCCAGGTCCGTGTCCACAACTTCTCGATCTCCCTGGACGGGTTCGGGACCGGCGAGGGCATCACGTTCGACGCCCCGTTCGGCCACGCCGGCCATCGCCTGCACGAGTGGTATATCGCCACCCGCTTCTGGCGCTCGATGGTCGGCGATGCCGGTGGCACCGTCGGTGTCGACCATTCGTTCGCCGAACGGATTGAGCTCGGGTTCGGTGCGGAGATCATGGGCCGCGGCAAGTTCGGTGCGCAGACCGGCCCGTGGACCGATGTCGGCACCGACGACGAGTGGCGGGGCTGGTGGGGGCCGAACCCGCCGTTCCACACGCCGGTGTTCGTGCTGACGCACCACGCGCGCCCGCCGATCGAGATGGAGGGCGGCACCGTGTTCCACTTCGTCGACGCCTCTCCGCAGGAGGCACTCGACCTCGCCCGGGAGGCCGCCGGTGACCTCGACGTGCGCGTCGGCGGTGGCCCGACGGTCGTTCGCGACTTCCTCGCCGCCGACCTCATCGACACCCTCCACGTCGTACAGGTGCCGATCCTGCTCGGCCGCGGCGCTCGTCTCTGGGACGGCCTCGAAGGCGTCGAGGAGCGCTACGACCTCGAGGCAGTCTCGTCACCGAGCGGCGTCACCCACCTCACCTTCACCCGCCGATGACCGATCATGCGGACGAGCTGACGACCCGCCCACGAGGGCGGGTCGGTGCCCGATATTCGTCGGAGCTCTCGGACCGTCTCGCTCCGTGACTCGGTGCGGGTGGCCGAGCGCTTCTGGCCGACCGAGCAGGTGACCAGAGTGGGACGACTAGCCGGAGAGATCGTCCAGGAGGGACTTGGCCTCGCGGAGGTCGGCGGTCGCGAAGCCTTCGCTGATCCGTTCGTACGCCTCGCCCACCAGTCTTCTGGCGTCCGCCGTCCTGTCCTGGCTGCGCCACAGCTGGCCCAGGCGGAGCGCAGCCCGCAGTTGGAGCATGGGCGCCTCCACCGCGACCGCCTCGTCCACCGCCCGCTGCAACCACGCCTCGGCCTCGGCTTCGCGCTCGGGCCCGACGGAGAGGAGCAGATCCCCTCTCCGGAGGAGCAACTCCGACGCGAGCGTCTGGCCCTCGCTCGCCTCCGCGATCTCGATTGCCTCGTCCACCAGCGCCAGGCCTTCCTCGGGACGGCCGGCCGCTCCGGAGGCCCCGGCGTAGATGTTCAGGAGGAGGGGCCAGAAGACCGGGGGGGTCTGGAGTCGCTGGTAGGTGCTCACGGCGGCCTGGACGAGCGCGAGTCCCTCCTCCTCCGACCCGTTCTCCACGAGCGCGGCACCGCGGAGGCACGAGCTCACCGCCCGCCAGAGCTGGAAGTCGTACTCCTCGGCCACGTCGATCACGGCCCGGGTGCAGGCCTCGACCTCGTCGGGCTCACGGCGCCACAGGTGGATCAGGCCGGTGTGGAAGTACGCGTAGGCGACGCTCGACGGATGGCCGAGCTCCTCGGCGAGGGCGATCGCCTGGTGGCCCCGCTCGCGGGCCCGATCGGGGAAGCCGAGCATCCACAGGACCATCGCCGAGGTGGTGAAGCAGACCACCCCGGAGTTGTTGCCGAGCTGGAACGGTCGTGAGGCGTGCTGCTCGCGGTCGAAGGCGGCGATGCCCCGCTCCAGGTTCTCCATCCCCGATCGGAGCCGACCGAGGAAGGCGAGGCTGACCCCCAGCACCAGGTGACCCTCGACCCGCGCGTCCTCGTCATTGTGGCGTTCGGCGAGACCGAGGATCTGCTCGGCCATCTCGGCGGCCTTCGCGAACTCGGCCCGGTAGATGTAGAAGCTCGAGAGCCCACGGAGGACGGGGAGCAGCTCGGGCACTTCACCGTGGCCCTCGCAGAGCTCGAGGGCGCGGGTGAACGCATCCTCGACCTCCGGGGTCACCCCTCGGACCACCATCAGGACCCGCGCCAGGCTCGTCTGGAGGGTGATCTCCTCGACGACCCGGTCGGGCGTGGACGGGGTGGAGCCCAGCACGGCCAGGAGGTCGGTGGTCAGCGACACCGTGGCGTGGTACCAGCCCTTCTCGTCGTACAGGAGCCACAGGCTGTCGGTGAGCCTCCCGAGCTGCTCGATGTCCTTCGCCTCGACCCAGTGCCGCCAGGCCGTGCGCACGTTGTCGATGTCGGTGACCATCCGGTCCGCCGCCGCGTCCCTGTCCGGGCCGGTGAGCTCGGACCATCTCGCGTTCGTCCACTCAGCGAACCAGGAGGCGTGGGCGCGGCGAACGGCCTGGGCCAGGGCGGGCTCCTCCTCGAGGCGCGCCGTGGCGAACTCCCTGATCGTCTCCAGCATGCGCAACCGGGAAGGGTCCGTGCCGCCGTCCACCCGCCGGATCAGGCTCTTGTCGACGAGCGAGCTGACCGCCTCGAGCACGTCGACCTCCGGTCCGCCGTCGACGCGTCCGGCCACCTCCTCGACCGCCTCGACGCTGGCGCCCGAGAACACCGCGAACAGGGCGAACAGCCACTGCTCGCCGGGGTCGAGCATCTCGTAGCTCCAACCGATGGTGTCGCGCAGGGTGCGCTGGCGTGCCGGCGCGTCGCGGGGTCCACCCCTCAGCAGCTCCATGCGGCTCCCGAGGCGCTCGACGAGCGCCTCCGGCGACAGGAGACCCAGCCGGGCGGTGGCCAGCTCGATCGCCAGCGGCAGGCCGTCCAGACCCAGGCAGAGCTCCGCCACCGCCTTGGCGTTCCCCTCGGTCAGCCGGAAGTCGGGCTGGACGGCTCGGGCCCGCTCGACGAACAACTGCACGGCGTCGGTTCGCGCAATGCCCTCGGGTGAGACCTCGTCGTCGTCGGTCCCGGGCAGCGCCAACGGTGGCACGGGGTAGACCTGTTCGCCCCGCACTCGCAGCGCTTCCCGAGTGGTGACCAGCAGCGTGAGGCGGGCGCAGTCCTGGAGCAGCTGGTTGACCACGGGGGCGGCCTCCAGCACCTGCTCGAAGTTGTCGAGGACGAGCAGGGTGCGCTGGTCACCGATCTGGTCCTTCAGGTCGTCGAACAGCGTCCGGTCGGGACGCTCTTCGAGCAGGCCGACGGCGTGGGCCGTGAGGGACAGGACGGAGTCGAGGTCACGACTCGCCGAGAGGTCGACGAGGTAGACCCGGTCCTCGTAGCGGTCACGGAGGTGGCCCGCGACCTCGAGGGCCAACCGGGTCTTGCCCGTGCCCCCCGGACCCAACAAAGTGACGAGCCGCGCCTCGCCCAGGAGGTCCTCGACCTGCTGGAGCTCCTGGCTCCTCCCCACGAAGCGGTTGAGGGCGGCAGGGAGGTTGCTGGGCGCGGTGCTCAACGTCATCAGCGGCGGGAACGACTCGGGGAGATCCGGGACGACGAGCTGCCAGAGGTGCTCGGGTTCGAGCAGGCCCTTGAGCTGGTGCCGACCGAGGTCCCGCAGGGTCACATCCTCGGGCAGGTCGCCTCGAACCTGGATCGCCGTGCTGTCCGACAGCACGACCTGCCCGCCGTGACCCGCGGACATCACCCGCTGCACGCGGGCCATGGTCGAGTAGCCGGTGTACCCCCCGGCCCGATCGCCCTCGGTCTCTGCTCGAGCGGTTCCCGTGTTGAGCCCCATTCGCACCCTGATCGGGGCGGGGGCCCACGGTTCTGCGAGCAGCCGGCGCTGCGCATCGAGCGCCGCCCCGAGGGCATCGCCCGCCGTGTGGAAGGCGACGCAGAAGGCGTCACCGACGATCTGGAACACGAAACCGTCGTGACCCTCGACCGCCTGTCTGAGGATGGCATTGTGGCGCTCGAGGAGCGCCGGAAACGCGTCGGGATGCCGCTGGGCCAGGTCGCTGCTCCCCTCGATGTCGGTGAACAGGAAGGTCACCGTGCCACCGGGCGGTATGCCCGCAGGCGGCGTGCCCGGCTGTTCCCCGCCCGCTCTCCGATCTGCCCCCGTCACGCCGTCCCCCCTGTGGGTGCCCGAAACTCCTTGGCGGGCTGTCCGGGGTCGAATGTAGGCCGGTGACGCCGGCGGTTGTGAGAGATTCGGGGTTCTCACACAGGGCGTTCGCGAGGAGTACCGCCTCGAGGGGGGCCACGCGTTCTGGACGGGCGCCTTCCACGACTGCTGGAGGGGTGGAGCCCGCAACACGAGAGGGCACGACTGATGGCCGCTGGATCCGAGATCAACTACGACCCCTACGACTTCGCGATCGACGACGATCCGTACCCGGTGTGGCGGCGGCTACGCGAGGAAGCGCCGCTCTACTACAACGAGGCGTTCGACTTCTACGCGCTGAGCCGATTCGACGACGTCGAGGCGGGCCTGACGGACTGGGAGACCTACAGCTCCGCCAAGGGGATGCTGCTCGAGATCATCAAGGCGGTGATCGAGCACGGGATCGAGCTTCCGCCCGGCAACGTGTTGTTCGAGGACCCGCCGATCCACGACATCCATCGTGGGATCCTGTCCCGGGTCTTCACACCGAAGCGGATGATGGCGATCGAGCCGAAGGTCCGGGAGTTCTGCGCGCAGACCCTCGACCCGCTGGTGGGCGCGGGCGGGTTCGACCTCATCTCGGATCTGGGCGCGCAGATGCCGATGCGGACGATCGGGATGCTGCTCGGGATCCCCGAGTCCGATCAGGAGGCGATCCGCGAGGCGATCGACGCCAGCCTGGTGCTGGACGAGGACGGGCATTCCCCGGCGGAGACGCTCGACACCCTGGCCTACGCCGAGGGGCTGTTCGGGGAGTACATCGACTGGCGGGCGAAGAACCCGTCCGACGACCTGATGACCCAGATGCTCGAGGCCGAGTTCGAGGACGAGAACGGCGAGCGGCGCCGACTCACCCGGACCGAGGTGCTCATCTACGTGAGCAACGTCGCCTCGGCGGGGAACGAGACGACGACCCGCTTGATCGGTTGGATGGGCAAGGTGCTGGCCGAGCATCCCGAACAACTCCGCGAGGTCGCCGACCAGCGGGACCTCGTGGCCCAGGTCGTCGAGGAGGTCCTGCGTTACGAGGCCCCGTCACCGGTGCAGGCGCGCTACGTGACCCGAGACGTCGAGTGGCACGGCCAGAAGGTGGCCGAGGGCAACGTTGTGCTCATGCTCAACGGGGCTGCGAACCGCGACGACCGCAAGTTCGAGAACGGGGACACCTTTGCCATCCACCGCAAGATCGGTCACCACCTCAGCTTCGGCTTCGGGCTGCACTTCTGCCTCGGAGCGGCGCTGGCCCGCATGGAAGGCCGCGTCGCCCTGGACGAGGTCCTCGCGCGCTGGCCGTCCTGGGAAGTCGACTACGACAACGCCATCCAGGCCCGGACGTCGACCGTCCGGGGCTGGACCCGCCTGCCCGTCCGTGCCGTCGCGCGTTGAGACGGCCTTCCGACCATGACCCTGCGATTCGCCCTCCACCACCCCGAGACCAGGCGACCTCCGTGCCGACCGCTGAGGCGGCCGGCCCGACGGATGGAGAGACGATGAGCAAGGTCAAGCGGACCGTGACGAAGGCGGCGGCATCACCCGAGGCCGACAGCCACGACCTGATCCGCGTGCACGGCGCCCGGGTCAACAACCTCAAGGACATCAGCGTCGAGATCCCGAAGCGCCGGCTGACGGTGTTCACCGGGGTCTCCGGCTCGGGCAAGAGCTCGCTGGTGTTCGGCACGGTCGCCGCGGAGTCCCAGCGGTTGATCAACGAGACCTACAGCGCGTTCGTGCAGGGCTTCATGCCGACCCTGGCGCGGCCCGAGGTCGACGTGCTCGAAGGGCTGACGACCGCGATCATCGTCGACCAGGAGCGGATGGGAGCCAACCCGCGCTCCACCGTCGGCACGGTCACCGACGCCAACGCGATGCTGCGGATCGTCTTCAGTCGAGTCGGCCAGCCGCACATCGGTTCGCCCAACGCGTTCTCCTTCAACACCGCGACGATCAGCGGTGCCGGGGCGGTCACGATCGAAAAGGGCGGCCAGACGACGAGGGAGAAGCGCTCGTTCACCCGGGCCGGCGGCATGTGCTCGCAATGCGAAGGCATGGGATCGGTGTCCGACTTCGACCTGACGCAGCTCTACGACGACACCAAGTCGCTCAACGAGGGTGCGCTCACCGTCCCCGGCTACAGCATGGACGGCTGGTACGGCCGCATCTACCGGGGCTGCGGCTTCTTCGACCCGGACAAGCCGATCCGGAAGTTCACCAAGAAGGAGCTCCACGACCTGCTCCACAAGGAGCCGACCAAGATCAAGGTCGACGACATCAACCTGACCTACGCGGGGCTGATCCCGCAGATCCAGAAGTCGTACCTGTCCAAGGACGTCGAAGCGATGCAGCCGCACATCCGGGCGTTCGTCGAGCGGGTCGTGACCTTCACCGAGTGCCCCGACTGCGGCGGCAGCCGGCTCAACGAGGCGGCCCGGTCCTCCAAGATCGACGGGGTCAACATCGCCGACGCCTGCGCGATGCAGATCAGCGACCTGGCCGACTGGGTGCGGGGCCGGGACGAACCGTCCGTCGCTCCGCTCCTGGTGGCGCTGGGGCACACCCTCGACTCGTTCGTCGAGATCGGGCTGGGCTACCTCAGCCTCGACCGCCGGTCGGGCACGCTCTCGGGCGGCGAGGCGCAGCGCACCAAGATGATCCGCCACCTCGGCTCTTCCCTGACCGACGTCACCTACGTCTTCGACGAGCCGACCATCGGGCTGCACCCCCACGACATCGCGCGGATGAACGACCTGCTGCTGCAGCTGCGGGACAAGGGCAACACCGTGCTGGTGGTCGAGCACAAGCCGGAGGCGATCGCCATCGCCGACCACGTCGTCGACCTCGGCCCCGGGGCCGGCGCCGGCGGAGGTGAGGTGGTGTTCGAGGGCACCGTCGAGGGGTTGCGGATCAGCGGCACGCTGACCGGTCAGCACCTGGACGACCGCGCCTCGCTGAAGGCGGAGGGGCGGACGTCGTCGGGGGCACTGGAGGTGCGCGGCGCCGGCACCCACAACCTGCAGGACGTCGACGTCGACATCCCGCTCGGCGTGCTGGTGGTGCTGACCGGCGTCGCCGGTTCGGGGAAGAGCTCGCTGATCCAGGGCTCGGTGGCGGGCCGGGACGGGGTGGTCGCGGTCGACCAGGCCGCGATCAAGGGTTCGCGACGCAGCAACCCGGCGACCTACACCAAGCTGCTCGACCCGATCCGCAAGGCGTTCGCGAAGGCCAACGACGTCAAGCCGGCGCTGTTCAGCGCGAACTCCGAGGGCGCCTGCCCCGCGTGCAACGGCGCCGGGGTGATCTACACCGACCTGGCGATGATGGCGGGCGTGGCCACCACCTGCGAGGAGTGCGAGGGAAAGCGGTTCGACGCCTCGGTGCTCGAGTACCACCTCGGCGGCCGCGACATCAGCGAGGTGCTGGCGATGTCGGTCGACGAGGCCAAGGCGTTCTTCGGCGACGGCGAGGCGGCCACGCCCGCCGCGTACAAGATCCTCGAGGGTCTGGCCGACGTCGGGCTGGGCTATCTCACCATCGGCCAGCCCCTCACCACGCTGTCCGGCGGCGAGCGCCAGCGGCTCAAGCTGGCCACCCACCTGGCCGAGAAGGGCGGCGTCTACGTCCTCGACGAGCCGACCACCGGCCTCCACCTCGCGGATGTCGAGCAGCTGCTCGGCCTGCTCGACCGCCTCGTCGACTCCGGCAAGACGGTCATCGTCATCGAGCACCACCAAGCGGTCATGGCCCACGCCGACTGGATCATCGACCTCGGCCCTGGCGCCGGTCACGACGGCGGCCAGGTCGTCTTCGAGGGCACCCCCGCCGAGCTCGTCGCCGCCCGCTCCACCCTCACCGGCGAGCACCTCGCGGCCTACGTCGCGACCTGACCGGGTCGGCGGGCCTCAGCGCGAGCGCAACCGCCAGCGCTACGACCGTCGACCAGGGGTTCCCGTGCCTCATGTGAAGTCCGATCCACCGTCGACGTTGATGTTGGCTCCGGTCATGTAGGTGTTGCGGGCCGACGCCGCGAAGGCGATGACGGGGCCGATCTCGTCGGGGTCGGCGGCCCGGTCCAGGAACACGTGGTGGCCGAAGCCCTCGCCGATGAAGCGCATCACGTCGTGGAGGTCGTTCTCGTCGACGCCGGGCATCTCGGCCAGCGCGGCCTTGAACGAGGCCGTGGCGAAGGTGCCCGGGCTCACCGTGTTCACCAGGATCCCCTCGGGGGCGAGGGTCTGGGCCAGGTTCTTGGTCAGGCTGGTGAGGGCCGACTTGGCCGCTGTGTAGGCGATGAGCGACGGGGACTGGCGCTTGGTCGACATGGCCGACACGTTCACGATCCGGGCCCACTCGGCCTTGCGCAGGTGGGGGAGGGCCGCCCGGATGGTGCGGATCGAGCTCACGGTCAGCCCGTCGAAGACAGCCAGCCATTCCTCGTCGGAGGCCTCCAGGTTCGCGAGGCCGCCGGGGAGGGGGCCGGCGGCGTTGACGACGGCGTTGATGTGACCCCAGCGCTCACCGATCTCGTTGATCGCCGCCACGACCGAGTCGCCGTCGAGCAGGTCGGTGGCGACGCCGATCGCATCGGGTGAGCCGAGGTCGGTGAGCGCGGCGGCGGTCTCGTCGAGGTCGGCGCGTGAGCGGGCGAGCACGGCGACGCGGGCGCCGTCGGCGGCGAAGCAGTCGGCAGCCGATCGTCCCATGCCGGTGGTGCCACCCGCGATGACGACGGCGGCGCCGGCGAGTCCTAGGTCCATGGTGTGGTGCTCCTCGTAGTTGGGCGGGTCATGACGTCAGTCGGTCGGGGCGACCGAGGTGAACCGGTGGTTGTAGAAGGCGAACTGCGCCCGCAGCTCGTCGAGATCGATGCCGTACTGCTCGGGGGTGTAGTCGTGGATGCCCTGCTTGTCGGGGGGGTTCGCCTCCCACCAGGCCCGCATCCGATCAGCCACCTCGGCAGTGAGCTCGACACCGAGCCAGTCGTAGAGGCGCTCGATGGCGGGGAGCGGGTCGGGACGCATCTCGGCGAAGCCGATGTCGTGGAACCGGTCCTCGTTCCCGTCGTCGCGGTAGGCCAGCGTCTTGCGCAGGGACCGCTCCCAGTACGCCGCCTGGTTGAAGGCGAAGTCGGCGGCCAGGGGGCCGGTGCGGAGGTACTCCGAAGTGGCGTCGAGGAGGCTCACCACCGAGGGGATGGCCTGCGCGATGTCCCGGTGGGTCATCACGAACCGGGCTTCGGGATACACCGTCAGGAGGGCGTCGATGGTGTCCATGTGGGCCGGGGACTTGAGCCGCCAGGGCCGAGGCGGGAACTTCCACTGGAGGAGCTTGAGCACCCGCTGGTGGTATCGGTAGGCCGACACCATGTCGCAGCCGGCCATCCAGGCCTCGTAGTGGCGGTTGTCCCCGAGGGCGCCGAACATCGGCGAGCGGAAGTCGAGGGCCAGGATCTGGAGGCACTCGGTCGGGCCCGTGGGTGAGGTCGGCAGCATCGACTTGAACTTCGGGGCCATCTCGTCGATCAGGGCCATGTTCGCCGCGGACGCGGCGATCCGGGGGTCGGTGTCGTAGGTGGCGGGGTTCGGGGGCGGGGTGGGGGTGCCGCTCTCCCAGGCCAGCAACGAGCGGAAGCGGGGGTCCTCACCCAGCAGGAAGCTGAGGGCCGTCGAGCCGGTGCGGGGCAGGCCGAGCCCGAACAATGGTGGGAGGATCTCCTGCTCGTCGATCTCGGGGTGGCGCCGGTACCAGTCCTCCACCTCGAGGCGGATCATCAGCAGGCCGGTCACCTGGTCGTGGAGCACCGCCATCCCGAGCTCGTTGAACGACCCGGCGGCCTCGGCGCCGGTGAGGAGGGCCTCGAGGCCTTCGTGGAACGACGCCTCGCCCAGGTCGGTCAGCCCGGTGCGGGACCGCGCGTCGGCGATCACCTCGTCGACCATCGTCATCGGTTCCCCCCTCGTGTCCGTGTCGGCCGGTGGGTCTGTTCAGCCCGTCGCGCTGGTGATCGAGCGCCGGGAGAGCCCGGCGAGGCTGCGCATCTCGGCCAGCAGCACCTCCGGGTCCGGGTGCGGGACCAGGTAGTGGGAGTAGGCCAATCGCAGGAACAGCTCGGCGGCGGCCTCGCGGCTGAGGCAACCCTCCCGCACCGCGGGCACCGTCTCGAAGGCGTCACCGAGCCGACGGACGAACGAGGCGGTCTGCGGACCCAGGGAGGCGGCCAGGGACTGGATGGCAAAGCCGGGATCGGCCCCGATCGGATCCGGGCCCATCAGGCCGTCGAGGTAGGTCACCAGGCACCGGAGCGCGGCATCGAGCCGTCGGGCCGGGGTCCGCTGCGCCTCGATCACGGCCTGCAGCCGGGTGTCGAACAGCTCCTCCTCGTACGCGGTGAGAGCCTCGAGGAGCGCGTCCTTGGTCGGGAACCACTTGTAGAGCGTCGGCCGGGACACCCCTGCGGTGGCGGCGATGGCCGACATCGTGAACTTCCCGGGACCCCGCTCGGCGATCACCCGGCGCGTGGCGTCGAGGATGGCCTCCACGCTCGTGGAGCCCTTGGCCGGCGCGTCCCCCATGGGCTGGACCATTACACGACGGGGATGATCTGTAAAGCGCGACTGCCTTTACAGAAGTCCGGGGAAGTGTCACGCTGACGGGCTGATGCACGAGTCCACCCAGAAGGTCGTCGACGGGACCGCGTGGCGGGAGTTCTGCGATCTCCTCGCCGACGCCGGTGAGGCCGTCCTGGCGGAGGGCAACCCGGAGGATCCCCTCGACCGGGCCGAGGGCTTCCGCATGCTGACCCGCCTGCTGCGCGGCCGGCTGGAGAGCGTCCTGGAGTACGGGCGCCCCGAACAGCCCGTGCTCGTGCGCGCCTGTCACGAGACCGTCAAGATCGTCGGCGAGAACCCCGACAACCACTACCTCGGGGCGAGCCTCGACGGGAAGTACGACTACCGGATCTGGGGGACGAGGGGCGAGGCGAAGTGGATCAGCTTCAACCTGTTCTCCGGCGCCGGCTTCGGCGGTGGCGGTCCCGGGACGGGGGCCACCCTGCACGAGGAGCAGATGCACATCGAGCCCGACGGCACGTTCGAGCTCGTGATCTCCCAGCGCGAGCACGAGGGGAACTGGCTGCGCTCCGAGGCCGACACCCGGTCCCTGGCCATCCGCCAGACCTTCCTCGACCGCCCGCACCAGGAGCACGCCGATCTCCACATCGAACGGCTCGGTGATGACGGGTCACCCCCCGCCCCCCTGACGCCGGAGGAGCTCCACAACTCCCTGGTGCACGCCGGCTTCTACGTGAAGGGCGTGGCGGAGATCGGCGCCCGGTGGGCGGTGCGCCAGGCCCAGTGGCCCAACGAGTTCACCGATGAGGCCGAGGACGACCTCACCGACAAGTTCAAGGACCCACAGATCACGTGGCACCAGGCCTACTTCGACATCGACGAGGACGAGGCCCTGGTCGTGGAGGTCATGCCGCCCGACTGCGAGTACTGGATGATCGCCCTCCACAACCACTGGATGGAGACCCTCGACTACGTCCACCACCAGGCCACCCTGAACTGCCACTCGGCCCACCTCGAAGCCGACGGCCGCGTCCGCTTCGTGGTGGCCCACCGCGACCCCGGCGTCCCCAACTGGCTGGACACGGCCGGTCACCGGCACGGCACGGTCGGGGTCCGCTGGGTCGGCCCCGACGTGGTCGACGTCCTGCCGTCGACCCGGGTGGTCCCGCTGGCCTCCCTGGTCGGCGACCCCTCACCCGAGGGGACGACGGCCGACTAACGGTCCGCGAGGTGCTTGGCGAGGAAGCGGCGCAACTCCGCGGCGAGCTGCTCGTCCTCGGGGGCGCCGAAGAAGCCACCGTGGGGCATCGCCTCGAAGACGTGGAGTTCGGCCTCCACCCCGGCCTCGCGGAGCTTGCGGTGCAGGCGGACCGTGTTGGACAGGAACAGGTCCCGGGTCCCGGTCTGCAGGAACGTCGGGGGGAACGGCGGGGTGAAGTCACCGAACAGGGGTGAGAGGTAGGGATCGGTGAGGTCGTGGTCGCCGGCGTACAGCGCGATGGACTCGGTGAGCTTCGACCGGAGGACGGCGTCGATCCCGAGGTTCGTGGCGAACGAATCGCCCGATTCGGTGAGGTCGGCCTCGGGCGTCAGCAGCACGAGCGCCTTCGGGAGGGGGAGGCCCTCGTCGCGGGCCCGCAGCAGCAACGCGGCGGCGAGGTTGCCGCCGGCGGAGCCGCCCCCGACCACGATGCGCTCCGGCGGCTGGACCTCCAGGAGCCCGCGGTAGGCCGCGAGGCAGTCATCGAGCGCCGCGGGGTACGGATGGTCGGGCGGCATGCGGTAGTCCACCGACCACATCGGCATGCGCACCGTGGCCGCCATCCTGCGGGCCATGACCACGCAGGCGTCACCGCCGCCCATGATCAGCCTCCCGCCGTGGATGTCGAGGAAGACCGGCTGGTCAGGGTCGTCCGGAACACCGTCCGGGGTGAGGAGGAGCACCCGGACCTCACCGACCGAGATCTCCTCGACGGTGGACGAGGGCACCGCCGGCTGGGCCCCCAGCACCGCGATCAGCATCTCGTTCGCGGTGGCGATCATCGCCCGCCAGCCCTCGATGTCGGTGCGGTCGGGCTCCGTGCTGCCCGCCTCACCGAAGAGGTCGCTCATGCCGAGGAAGGCCTGGGCCTCGGCGCTCACCGTCGTCGGGACGGGGATGAACCTCGTCACCTCGACGCCGGCCGGCCCGTTCTCGTCCTGTGCTTCGGTCACGGTCTGCCTCCGTTGGTCGATCGGAGGGGCGGGCCAGGGGTCACCCGGTCGGCCCCAACGAGTACTCGCCGGTCTCGGGATGGTGGTACCAGCCGCCGGCGGCGTGGGTGCCGCCGTCGACGTGGATGGTCTGGCCGGTGATGTAGCCCGCCAGCTCGAGGGCGACGCCGGCCTTGGCCGCGGCGTAGGCGGCGTAGCCGGGTGCGGCCCGCACGCCCTCGATCGAGGTGACCGTGGTGACGCTGCCGCCGAGCTCGGCGGCGACCATGCCCCGCGCCACCCGCTGGGTGCAGAGCAGGACGTGGCGGAGGTTGGCCCGGTAGAGCGCGTCCCAGCCGTTCTCGGTGGTGTCCAGGAGGGGTGAGGCGAACACCCCGCCCGCGTTGTTGACCAGGATCGACACCGGCCCGAGCTCCTCGGTGGTGCGGGCCAGGGCGGCGTCGACGGCGTCGCTGTCCCGCACGTCGGTCGGCACCCCGAGCGCGCCGATCTCGGCGGCGGCCGCCGCGCACGTCTCGGGGTCCCTCTCCCAGATGGCGACCGCGGCGCCGAACGCGGCCAGGCCGGCGGCGATACCCCGGCCGATCCCGGCGCCCCCGCCGGTCACGACCGCGACACGGCCGTCGAGCAGGACGTCAGAAGGATCGATCCCCATGGCCGCGACTCTAAACCGACCGCGCCGGCGCCTTTACAGAACCTCCGAGAAGTGTTGTCTGGCGTTCCACCGAGAGAGCCGTTCTGGACGAGCGAGAAACCCTGCGGGTTAGGGTCCCGCGGTGGGGCGTGAGGTGGTCACGGGGTACTGCTGGCCGCAGTCGGTGGGGGCGGGGGAGCCGGTCGACCTGCACCTGTCGTCGTCCGGGGGGCGGCCGGTGCGGGTGGAGGTGGCCCGGATCTGCGGGCGTCGGGAGGTCGTCTTCACCGCTGACGCGGTCGCGGCCGGCGAACACGAGACACCGGAGGACGCATCGTCGAAGGGGTGCGACTGGCCGGTCGCGGTGACCCTGGACGTCGACCCGTCGTGGCGGTCGGGCTACTACGAGGTCGTCCTGGAGATCGACGTGGGCGAGAAGGTGCGGCGCGACCGGGCCTTCTTCGTGGTGCGCCCGACGTCGGGCGAGCGCATCGTGATCGCGCTGGCCACCAACACGTGGCACGCCTACAACGACTTCGGCGGACCGAACCTCTACACCGGCGGTACCCATGTCGCCCTGCAGCGGCCGATGGCGGCGGGCTACCTCTACAAGCCGCCCGGCAAGGGCCGTCGCGTGACGGGGACGGGTGCACCCGATCCCCACAACGCTGCCCACGTCGGCTACATCCAGCTCAACCACCTGTCGGGCTATGCCGGCTCGGCGGGTTGGCCCGACTGGGAGCTCCCGTTCATCGAGTGGGCCGAGCGCGAGGGGTTCGAGATCGGGGTGTGCACGAACGCCGATCTCGAGGCGCACCCCGAGGTCCTGGACGGTGCCGGCCTCTACCTGTCGGTCGGCCACGACGAGTACTGGTCGCTCGGGATGCGCGACACGGTCGAGGCGTTCATCGCTCGCGGCGGCAATGCGGCGTTCTTCTCGGGCAACACGTCGTTGTGGCAGGTGCGCCTCGAGGGGGAGGACCGCGACGTGATGGTCGGGTACAAGGGCTTCTTCAAAGACGACCCGCTGATGGAGACCGACCGCGAGCCCGAGGTGACGACCTTCTGGTCCGACGTGATCGTCGATCGCCCGGAGAACCACATGACCGGTGTGTCGTTCACTCGCGGCGGCTACCACCGCATCGGTCGCAACGTGACCGCCGGCCTCGGCGGCTACACGGTGCACCGGGCCGGCCACTGGATCTTCGACGGCACCGGGCTCGGCTACGGCGACGTGCTCGGTGCCGGCGCGACCGTCGTGGGCTACGAGTGCGACGGGTGCGTCTTCACCTACCGGGACGGGCTGCCGTACCCGACCGGCGAGGACGGCACCCCGTCGTCGTTCGAGATCCTCGGCACCTGCCCGACCCAGCACTTCACGCGGGAGACCGCCCCTCGTCCGCCCAAGCCGAGCGAGCCGAGCGAGCTCGAGTACATCGCGGCCCGGGTGTTCGGGACGCGTGACCCCGAGGCGATGGAGCGCATCCGCCACGGCCATGCGGTGTTGGGCGCCTACACGAACGGGGCGGGCGCGACCGTGGTCACGTCCGGCTCGACCGACTGGGCCCACGGCCTGGCGGCGCGGGACCCCCAGATCGAACAGATCACCCGGAACGTCCTGACCCGGCTGGGGTAGCCGGGTCGTGTCCGAGACCGTCGAGGTCCTCGAACCGCGCGACGGGACCGCCTGAACGAGCGGGGACGGCTGTGCGCCCGACAGCAGCGAGGGTGAGCCGCGGGCGAGAGGCTATTGGACGACGACCACCTGTGGCTGGTTTGCCCCCTGCGTGGTCGAGTACTCCCCGGTGTTGGTTGAGGTGGAGACGGCTTCGAAGGAGTAGGTGCCGTTGCCGGTGACGGCGCTGGTCAGGTCGATCTCGACCCATGTGCCGGCGGTGACCGTGCCGACCGAAGCCACCGGGCTGCCGGAGATCTCGGGCTTGTTGCCCCATATCACGGTGCTCTCGGTCCAGTTGCTGGAGACCAGGTACCAGTTGCCGCCGCTGGCGCTCCCGTCGGTGACATAGAGCCGCAGCTTCACCGAGCTCGGCGCGCCGCTGAGCCCGTTCAGGGTGAACCGGACCAGCGACCGGTACTCGGTGGGGTCGGGGGAGTGGATCTTCATGTACGCGTAGGTGGCGTAGTTCTTGGTCGGGCTCGAGGTGTTGACGTAGGTGTCCGCGTTGAGGGGCACGGTGAACTGGGTCGGCGCCTCGTTGACGGTGATGGTGCGGGTGGTCGACGTGGACCCCAGCGCGTTGGTGGCGGTCAAGGTTGCGATGTAGGTCCCGGTGCTGGTGTAGGTGTGCGAGGGCGATTGCGCCGTCGACGTGCCACCGTCGCCGAAGGTCCAGGCCCAGCTCGTGGGCGTGCCGCTGCTCGTGTCGGTGAAGTTCACGACGAGCGGCGCGGTGCCGGTGCTCGGTGTCGCGGTGAAGCCGGCCGTCGGGGCCGACGGCTGGTTCACGGTGATGGTGCGTGTGGTGGACGTGGACCCCTGCCCGTTGGTGGCGGTCAAGGTTGCGGTGAAGGTCCCGGTGCTGGTGTAGGTGTGGGAGGGCGATTGCGCGGTCGACGTGCCACCGTCGCCGAAGGTCCAGGCCCAGCTCGTGGGCGTGCCGCTGCTGGTGTCGGTGAAGCTGACATTGAGGGGCGCGGTGCCGGTGGTGGGCGTCGCGGTGAAGCTGGCGGTCGGCGCGGACCCGCCGGGTCCGGTGACGTCGAACACGAAGACGGCGTGGGACATGGGGTCGGTCACCGGCCGCGCCGCGGAGTCGGCGCCGTCGGTGACGAGGAGCTGTTCGCCGATGACCTCGACCGCCCGGGTGTCGAGCAGACCGAAACCGGTCAGGCTGATGCCGTTCCATCCGGCCAGGATCGTCCTGGTGGTCATCGACGCCCGGTAGAGGCGTTCACTGCTGTTGACCGCCAACAGGTCACCGGTCACATCGTCGAAGTCGACCCCGGTGATCTTGGAGAGCCCCGAGATCGAGAACGAGGTCCCGAACGTGTTGGTGGCGAAGTCATAGGTGCGGATGGTCGAGCCGTTCGCGACATAGGTCAGGCCGTCGGCCAAGCGCCACCCGGCGCCGGTCCACTCCGAGGGCAGCGGCTGCCAGGAGTCGACCTGGAACTGCTGGTTCGCGTCCCGGGTCAGGCGAAAGGCGGTCGGGGTCGCGCTCGTGCTCCCCGAGAAGGCGTAGATCACGTCGGCGTTGGCGTCGTAGGCCAGCGCCTCGAGGTCCTCGGTGCGCGCCTGGCCTGCGGTGCCGCCCACACCGAAGCGAGGGGCGTTGATGAACGCCGACTGGGCCACCTTCCGACGCTGGACCCCGGTCGTGCGGTCGAACTCGAACAGTGCGTCGTCGTTGTCCGACGCCATCCACAGCGCGTCGCCATCCGCGACATACGCGCTGCCCTCGTTGTCCTGCAGCCTGGCCGTCGACCCGATGGGGGGCGAGGTTCGGATCAGATGGTTGAAGGTGAGCTGGGGTTGGGTCGTGGTGATGAGCGCCTCCGCGTCGCCACCCCCGACCAGCGAGAAGACGAGGGCCGCACTCAAGGACAACGCGATCAACCGGTACCTACGACGCCGCATGAGCTACCCCTCCACCCCACCGGGTTCCGATGACCCCAGTCCTGCCGACGCTATCCCCGTGGCGCGGCGACGTCCAAGGGCCCGTCTCCCCGTTCGTCCGGGTCCCCGTGGATGCGGTTCCCACCCACCGCCGGTCGTTCGCAGAAGGCCCTGATCTCACTCAGAGTGGCGAACGTAACCACACTGTGTGTACTCTCGGCCGATGACGGGACGGACCCAGGGAAGAGGTATCGACACAATGCGGGCAAGACTTGAGAACATCGGGGTGAAGCGGGTGCTGGCGGCCCTGCTGTTGAGCAGCACGGTCGCGCTGGCCGTCGGGAGCACGCCGCCGGCGCAGGCCTCGCTGTCCCAGCCGGCCGTGGTATCGGAGAACCCGGCCGACACGACCCCGCACATCGTCTTGAGCGACCCGTCACAGGACGTGCGCGCCTTCGCGCAGGTCGGTCAGACCGTGTATGCCGGTGGCCTCTTCAATCAGGTGCAGGACTGGGCGAGGACGACCACCTATGCCCGGCAGAACTTCGTCGCCTTCGACCGCGAGACCGGGGTCGTGTCCCCGCTCAACCTGGCGTTCAACGGGCGGGTCAGCGCCATCGAGGCCACCGCGGACGGGACCGCGCTGTTCATCTCGGGCGCCTTCTCGAAGGTGAACGACACCACCCGCCGGGGACTGGTCAAGTACGACCTGGTCAACGACCGGATCGACCCGACCTTCCTGCCGGGGAACCTCCGGACGGTGTCGGACATCAAGCTGGCCAACGGAGCGGTCATCGCTGCGGGGAACCTCGCCGGGCACGTGGTGGCGCTGGACCCGACGACCGGGGCGAACACCGGCGCCATCGCCATCACCGTCGCCGGGGTGGTCAACCCGAACGACGAGACCAGGGTCCGACACATCGCCATCTCCCCGGACGGCACCCGGTTGGTGGCTACCGGCAACTTCGCCACGGTCAACGGCGCGGGCCGCAAGCGGGCCTTCATGTTGAACCTCGGCGTGACCGCGACGCTCAGCACCTGGCACGCCCCCCGCTTCGACGTGACCTGCGTGGCGGGCGGCAGCCGGCTGGAAAGTGCCCAGGGTGTGGACTTCTCCCCCGACGGCACCTACTTCGTGGTCGTCTCCACCGGAGGGCCGACCGGCACGCGCGGGGTATGTGACGCGGCGGCCCGGTTCGAGACCGCGAACGTCAGCGCCAACGCCGCGCCCACCTGGATCAACTGGACCGGCGGCGACACCCTCTACAGCGTGGCGGTCACCGGAGCGGCGGTGTATGTCGGCGGCCACCAACGCTGGCTGGACAACCCCTCCGGCAGCGACTCGGCCGGTCCCGGCGCGGTCTCCCGTCCGGGCATCGGCGCCATCGACCCGGTGACCGGCATGGCCCTGCCCTGGAACCCGACCAAGTCCCGCAACCACGGCACCATGGTCCTGTACCCCACCCCCCAAGGGCTCTGGGTCGGCAGCGACGGCGAACAATTCGGGCGCGAAGAACACGTCGGCATCGGCTTCGCCCCCCTGGACCTCAGCCCCAGCCCCGACACGACCCGGCCCAACACCACCATCACCTCGGGCCCGACGGGCTCGGTGACCGACACGTCGGCCACCTTCAGCTTCTCGGCCACCGAGCCGGCGACGTTCCAGTGCCGCCTCGACGGCGCCGCCTTCACCCCGTGCAGCTCACCGGTCAGCTACACCGACCTGACCGGCGGCTCCCACACCATCCAGGTCGTGGCCACCGACGGCTCCTACAACGTCGACGCGACCCCCGCTGGGCGGAGCTGGACCGTGCTCGACACGGGCACCAACCTGATCGGCAACCCCGGGTTCGAGGTGGACACCTCTGGTTGGAAGGGCGAAGTGGCGGCCAACACGCTGACCCGGGTCGCGGGCGGGCGCACGGACGGTTGGGCCGCGGAGGTCTCGAACACCGTTGCCGGTGGGAGTTGCGGGCTCGACGACAAGCCGAGCTGGGTGGGCCTCACGCAGGCCGGTACCTACACCGCGAGCATCTGGGCCCGGTCGGACACCCCCGGGCTCACGCTCCGGCTGCGGGTACGCGAGTACGTGAGCGGCGTGCAGCAGGGCTCGGTCTCGACGTTGGTCACGCTGACCTCGTCGTGGCAGCAGGTGACGCGGGACTACACGCCGGTTGCGCCGGGCCAGTCGAGCCTCGACTTCGAGGCATTCACGGCCAACTCCCCCGTCGGCGTGTGCTTCCAGGCCGACGACGCATCCATCACCGTCGACCAGCCGTCGGCCCCGGACGCCGGCTTCGCCGCGACGCCGACCACCGGCACCGCGCCGCTCACCGTCACCTTCACCGACACGAGCAGCGGCACGCCCACGAGCTGGGCCTGGGACTTCGGCGACGGCGGCACGTCGACCCTGCAGTCGCCCTCGCACACCTACACCAGCACCGGGACCTGGACCGCGACCCTGACCGCCACCAACGCGCAAGGCTCCACGTCGACCACACGCACCATCACCGTCAACGGGACCAACCTGATCGGGAACCCCGGTTTCGAGGTGGACACCTCTGGTTGGAAGGGCGAAGTGGCGGCCAACACGCTGACCCGGGTCGCGGGCGGGCGCACGGACGGTTGGGCCGCGGAGGTCTCGAACACCGTTGCCGGTGGGAGTTGCGGGCTCGACGACAAGCCGAGCTGGGTGGGCCTCACGCAGGCCGGTACCTACACCGCGAGCATCTGGGCCCGGTCGGACACCCCCGGGCTCACGCTCCGGCTGCGGGTACGCGAGTACGTGAGCGGCGTGCAGCAGGGCTCGGTCTCGACGTTGGTCACGCTGACCTCGTCGTGGCAGCAGGTGACGCGGGACTACACGCCGGTTGCGCCGGGCCAGTCGAGCCTCGACTTCGAGGCATTCACGGCCAACTCCCCCGTCGGCGTGTGCTTCCAGGCCGACGACGCATCCATCACTCTCTGAGCGGCATCGCGAGATCGTGCGCCCCGTTCCTCGGGTGACCGGCGTGCCGCCTTCTCTCGCGACACCATCGACAAGGGTTACTCCACAAACAGCGGGTTGCCCTTGTGAAGCTCTTCCAGCAGACCCTCCTGGACGATGTCCCGCATGAACCAATCAGGCAGGTGCTCATCGGCCCGCAGGGTCTCGCGTACCTCGGTTCCGGAGATGGTCCTCAGCGGAGCGCCTGAATCGACTTCGTATGCGTCCGTGCTGCTGTTGTATCCGACCGCATCGAAGAACACGGGCTCGACCCCTATGTCACCGAGTGACGCAAAGAGGTTTCGGTTGGCATCGGGGGCGTAGAAGTCGCCCACCCCGGTGTGGTCGCGCCCGACAATGAAATGACTGCATCCCATGTTCTTGCGACACAGGGCGGTGAAGACCGCTTCTCGTGGCCCCGCGTAACGAGAATAGGTGAAGAAGCTGCCGAGAACGACTCTCCCCTTCGGATAGCAGCCGAACTCGAGCAGTCGCTCGTAGCTCAGAAGTATCGGCTCCGCCAAGAAGTCTCCCGGCTTCTTGGAACCCACCACGGGGTTGATGTAGAGGCCATCCGCGCCGGTCAATTCGAGCGCCCGGTTCTGGATCCACTCGTGCCCGCGATGCGCCACGTTCCGGGTGTGGAAAGCAACCACCCGTGACCAACCCAGCCGGGTGAAGATGAAGCGCGTCTGCGCCGGCGTCAACAGGTAATGGCGTAGGGGAGAGTCCAACGGTCGCACGAGGGTGACATCTCCGCCCACGAACGCATCGCCCTGGGCCATGAGGTTGACGACGCCAGGGTGGTCGCGGCTGGTCGTGCCGTACATCCGCTGGGCCAAGTCGCCCTGGTCGTAGTGGTAGATCTCCGAGACATCGAGGAGGGCGTGGACGATGCCCTGAGCGTTGGTCAGCGCCACCCGTTCTCCGGGTCCCCATCCAGAAACGGCATCGCGTTCCACTTGCAGGAGCATGGGCAGCGTCCAGACATCGCCGCTGGGCAGGCGATAGGTCTCGAGCACCGATTCGAGCGTGTCGCGATCCATGAATCCCGTGAGGGGCGAGTAGGTGCCGTAGCCGAATTGTTCGCAGTCCATGAGATCTCGGTCGGAAACGGCCAGGCGAGGCAGGCTCCCCATGGTCTCGAGATCCGTCGGGCCTGCTTCTCGGTGCACCAGCCAGCCACCGTGCGGCTCGGCGAGCATCGACACGGCGTCGAGCGCATAGACGTGGGCGTCGGCGTACTCAGACCGTTCGAACCCGCGGATGATCTTGCTGATCATCGACACACACTGGATGGGATACTCCCCGATCGCGGTCTCGGCGGCCAGCACCAGCCCATCGGCTCCATCCACCAGCGTGTTGTAGACATCATTGACCTCGGCCCGCGTCGGCGTGGGCGTCGAGACCATCGACTCGAGCAGGTTGGTGGCGACGTAGACCCGACAATCGACCGCTTTGGCCCGTTGAATGATGCTCTTCTGGACCTGGGGAAGCATCTCGATGGGCACCTGTCGAGAGAGATCGCCGCGATCGATGAGCAGGGCGTTCGAGCCCGCCGCGATCTCCTCGAGGTTGCTCAAACCGCTACGGGACTCGATCTTCGAGATCACGAACGCATCCTCGCCGACGATCTCGCGTACGTGCTGCACATCCTCGCCGCGACCGGCGAAGGAGAGGGCGAAGTGAGACAGGCCCATCTCACGACCGAGCTTCAGGGAGGCCTCGTCCTTTTCGGTCAGCGGAGGCATCGGGATGTCCCGCTCGACCGTCACCGCCTTGTTCTGACCGACGAGCCCGCCTTGGAGCACACGCATCGAGACGCCGTCATCGTCGGTGGCGACGACTTGCACCAACACCGAGTTGAAGTCGATGCTGATGAAATCCCCCAATTCCAGCAGCCGGACGATGTCCCGAGGGTAGAAGTTGAAGTTCTTGTCATCGGCGGCCACCCGCCGGAGGTGCGCCCGTACCACGGTGCTGTCCCGCAACTCGATGCTGCCGTGAGCGAACTCGCCGGTCCGGATCTGTGCTCCTTCACTGTCCAGGCAGATCGGGACGTCAGTTGCCTCACGGATCGTCTGAATCACTCGCGGTAGATCAGCCACCTTGGTGTGCGACAGGTTGATGCGAAACAGGGAAGCGCCGCTCTGTTCGAGCCGTTGAATGGTCTGCCGCTCGAGCGACGCCGGGCCCAATGTGCAGAGGATCGCCGGGGTCGGATTGCCGGCCGTTGCCTCGGCCGACAGGGGGGCGTCCTTCGTGGTCTGGGTCATTCCGGGAGGTTCCTGGTCGTCGCCGTAGATGTCGGGTTCTTGACTACACGTCTCATGGCGCAGCGTCGATCTCGGTTATGGCCTGGGTGAGCTCGGCCGGAACCTCATAACCATGCCGCTGCATCTCGCCACTCAACTCCGGGACCATGCGGGCCAAGTCCTGCGGGTCGAAACGGCGCCATTTCTGTGTCCTGTCGGACTTGACGGTCTCGGTTGCTGCCTTCACCATGTCCGGGGTCATCTCCAGCCCGCAGTGAGCGCATATGCGTTCCAGGTCGGCGACGGGGTCGGCGACGAAGTCCTCATATCGGAGTCTCAGGACTTCACCCGGATCGAACACGGCGAGGTCCTCTTCGGCCTTCTTCGAGGCTTCAGACCATTGCCGGGAGATGACCGTGAACATGTCCAGCGTTCTCAGGTCCTCGTGCATGCCTCGGTAGCGCGGGCCCCAGGCCGCGAGGTACTTCCGCCGTAGGACGCGCTTGTAGTACAGCTGTTTGCTGTACTTGCCCACGTAGTGGTGGACCTGGCTGATCGGCGTTTCCTTCAGGCGGCGTAGCGCGCCAGTGGGGGTGACCGTTCGTTGCCATTTCAGTTCGACGGAGCTGATGAACGAGAAGGGATCTCTCACCATGTAGAGGAAGGTGGCCTCGGGGAAGATCGCCTTTACGTACGGGATGCGGAGGATGTTGTGGGGCGACTTCTCCAGGACGATGCAATTGCCGTGTTCCTGCTGGTACTTCAGGAACTGGCTGCGGATGTAGCGCTTGACCTTGTCGGTCGCGTCGCGCTCGTCAAATTCGTCGTGGTGTCGGCCCGGGTCGGCATAGAGCCAGAGGGAATTGGGCTCGTACCATCCCACGACCCCGGGATTCACGGAAACGACGTTCTGGACGATTGTGGTCCCGGAACGGAAGTTGCCGAAGAGAATGATGGGGGGTTTCAGGTCGCCAGACATTTCCCGTTCCCTCGCCTGTTCGGGTAGCGCCGCCGCGCCCGCCTTTGCGCACAGAGTACTCCGAAAACGGTCTGGTGACCAAGGGGCCCAGGCACGTGGTGACCAGCGATTCCCACTCGCCGAACCCTGCGGTCAGACCGTGAGCTGTCGGCGGGCCCGGTGCCAGGCGAGCTGGGCGGCGAGGCCTTCACGGAGGCTCACCTGCGGCGACCAGCCGAGGAGGCGGTGGGCGCGTTCGGTCGCGCCACCGTTGCGCTTGGCGTCGCCCGCTTGGGCCGGCTGGTCCTCGACGATGACCTGCGTCCCGGCGAGCTCGCCCACCAGCGCGATGAGCTCGTTGAGCGTGATCTCCCCGCCACCCGCGATGTTGACCACCGTCCCGGGAGCGACCTCGGCGGCCGCGGCGCTCAGGTTCGCGGCGACGATGTCGGCGACGTAGGTGAACTCCCGGACCTGGGTCCCGTCACCGAAGCGGGGGAAGCTCGCGCCGGTGAGCACGGCCTCGCAGAGCCGGTGGATCGACATGTCGGGGCGCTGCCGGGGGCCGAAGACGGTGAAGTAGCGCAAGGCGACCGTCGACACCCCCCAGTTCTCGGCGTACAGGCCGCACAGGTGCTCGGCCGCCAGCTTCGTGACGCCGTAAGGGCTGTAGGGGCGCGGCAAGTCCGTCTCCACCGTCGGGTAGCGGTCTTGGTTGCCGTAGACCGACGAGGACGACGCGTAGACCACGCGGCGCACCCCTGCGGCTCGAGCGGCCTCGAGCAGGCGCTGGGTCGCGAGCACGTTGTGGCTCGAGTACTCCGAGAAGCCGTCGGTCCACGACAGCCGCACCCCGGGTTGCGCGGCCTGGTGGAACACGGTGTCACACCCTCCGAAGAGGCTGACCAGATCCGCCACGCGGAGGTCCGCGTCGACGAGGGTGAACCGGTCGGACGCGAGCGCGCCCTCGAGGTTCTGGCGCTTGGCCGCCGACGAGTAGTACGGCGTGAAGCAGTCGATCCCGACGACGGTGTCGCCCTGGGCCAGCAGCGTGTCGACGAGGTGAGAGCCCACGAACCCGGCGGCACCGGTGACGACGACCGGACGCGTCGATGTGGCCCTTGGCCGGAGGGGCGTGCCGAACTCGGTTGTCACCCTTCCCTTATCGGACCGAAGTCGATGACGAGTGAGGGGTAGGCGGGTCAGCGTCCCCCACAGGCCGCTGGAATGGAGTGCATCAGCCTTACTGGACAACGACCACCTGTGGCTGGTTTGCCCCCTGCGTGGTCGAGTACTCCCCGGTGTTGGTTGAGGTGGAGACGGCTTCGAAGGAGTAGGTGCCGTTGCCGGTGACGGCGCTGGTCAGGTCGATCTCGACCCATGTGCCGGCGGTGACCGTGCCGACAGAAGCCACCGGGCTGCCGGAGATCTCGGGCTTGTTGCCCCATATCACGGTGCTCTCGGTCCAGTTGCTGGAGACCAGGTACCAGTTGCCGCCGCTGGCGCTCCCGTCGGTGACATAGAGCCGCAGCTTCACCGAGCTCGGCGCGCCGCTGAGCCCGTTCAGGGTGAACCGGACCAGCGACCGGTACTCGGTGGGGTCGGGGGAGTGGATCTTCATGTACGCATAGGTGGCGTAGTTCTTGGTCGGGCTCGAGGTGTTGACGTAGGTGTCCGCGTTGAGGGGCACGGTGAACTGGGTCGGCGCCTCGTTGACGGTGATGGTGCGGGTGGTCGTGTCGGACCCCTGCCCGTTGGTGGCGATCAACGTTGCGGTGAAGGTCCCGGTGGTGGTGTAGGTGTGCGAGGGCGACTGCGCGGTCGACGTGCCGCCGTCGCCGAAGTCCCAGGCCCATTCCGTGGGCCCACCGCTGCTCGTGTCGGTGAAGGCGACGGGGAGCGGCGCGGTGCCGCTGGACGGGGCCGCGGTGAAGCTGGCGGTCGGCGCCGACGGCAGGTTGACGGTGATGGTGCGCGGCGAGCTGGGGGCGGAGGGCCCTTGCCCGTTGGTGGCGATCAAGGTCGCGGCGAAGGTTCCGCTGCTGGTGTAGGTGTGGGAGGGCGACTGCGCGGTCGACGTGCCGCCGTCGCCGAAGTCCCAGAGCCAGCTCGTAGGCGTGCCGGTGCTGGTGTCGGTGAAGCTGACATTGAGCGGTGCGGTGCCGCTGGTCGGCGTCGCGGTGAAGCTGGCGGTCGGCGCGGACCCGCCGGGTCCGGTGACGTCGAACACGAAGACGGCGTGGGACATGGGGTCGGTCACCGGCCGCGCCGCGGAGTCGGCGCCGTCGGTGACGAGGAGCTGTTCGCCGATGACCTCGACCGCCCGGGTGTCGAGCAGACCGAAACCGGTCAGGCTGATGCCGTTCCATCCGGCCAGGATCGTCCTGGTGGTCATCGACGCCCGGTAGAGGCGTTCACTGCTGTTGACCGCCAACAGGTCACCGGTCACATCGTCGAAGTCGACCCCGGTGATCTTGGAGAGCCCCGAGATCGAGAACGAGGTCCCGAACGTGTTGGTGGCGAAGTCATAGGTGCGGATGGTCGAGCCGTTCGCGACATAGGTCAGGCCGTCGGCCAAGCGCCACCCGGCGCCGGTCCACTCCGAGGGCAGCGGCTGCCAGGAGTCGACCTGGAACTGCTGGTTCGCGTCCCGGGTCAGGCGAAAGGCGGTCGGGGTCGCGCTCGTGCTCCCCGAGAAGGCGTAGATCACGTCGGCGTTGGCGTCGTAGGCCAGCGCCTCGAGGTCCTCGGTGCGCGCCTGGCCTGCGGTGCCGCCCACACCGAAGCGAGGGGCGTTGATGAACGCCGACTGGGCCACCTTCCGACGCTGCGCCCCGGTCGTGCGGTCGAACTCGAATAGCGCGTCGTCGTTGTCCGACGCCATCCACAACGCGTCGTCCCCCGCAACATACGCGCTGCCCTCGTTGTCCTGCAGCCTGGCCGTCGACCCCAAGGGAGGCGACGTCCGGATCAGATGGTTGAAGGTGAGCTGCGGTTGGGTCGTGGTGATGAGCGCCTCCGCGTCGCCCCCCCCGACCAGCGAGAAGACGAGGGCCGCACTCAAGGACAACGCGATCAACCGGTACCTACGACGCCGCATCAGCTACCCCTCCACACCACCAGGCTCCGATGACCCCAGTCCTGCCGACGCTATCGCCGTGACGCCGCCACGTCCAAGCACCCCCGCCCCCCATCCCGCCCGACCCCGTGGATGCGGTTCGCACCAGCCAGTAGTGCTCATGCGGCCGGCCTCACCAGGCTGGCCATCAGGGCGCGCGGCCGACGTCTCGTGCTGCCGGTTGCCTGCATCATCGCCAAGCCGGCGATGGCCACGACGTAGACCGCCGCGCCGACCGCGATCGACACCACGAGGCCATTGCCCCGCATGGCCACGATGGCGGCGCCCATCGGGAGGGTGGCGAGGCCGGGGAGGCTCAGTGAGCTCAAGAGGTCCGAACGACCCGCGACCTGGCGCAGGAGCAGGCCGTAGGCCACGAACAGGCAGGACTCGGTGATGACCGTCGCAATGGCCGCACCCAGGTACGACCACCTCGGGATGAGGAAGAGGTTCAGCACGATGTTGAGGGCGGCGGCCGTGGCGACGGCGACCACGCGCTGCTTCTGACGGTCGGTGGCCACTAGTGACAGGCTGAGCGTGTTCCCGAGCATCCGGACGGGGATGACGAGCACGAGCAGCTGGTAGGTGGCGACCGCGGGAGCGAATTCGGGCCCGTAGAGGAAGTCGATGGTTTCGGCCGCGAGGAGGAAGCTGCCCACGGTCGCGGGCACGGCGATGAGCGAGATCGTGCGGAACGAGGCGTCCCGGAGCCGGCAGAAGGTCTGCACCTTGCCCGGCCAGGCCCTGCTCATCCGCGGGTAGAGGGCGTGGTTGATCGACCGGGCGAGGACGTTGAGGTTCAGCACGAGGTTCGTGCCGGCCTGGTAGAGCCCGACCGCCGTTGGTCCCTTGAAGAGGCCGAGCAGGATGGAATCGGCGCGCATGTAGGTGAGGGTCAAGGTGTCGTTGACCGCGAACGGCGTGCACCGACGCACCGTGGTGCGGAGGAACGAGGGGTTGCCGCGGGGGATCGGCAACGCCCCGAGGTGGCGAGCGACGAGTAGCCAGCCCATCGTCGCCCCCAGGGCCCGAGATCCGGCGAAGGCGAGCAGCGCGCCGGTGGCGCCACCGCCCGCCCAGACGACGCTGGCCACGGCGGCGAGGAACACCGCCTCCTGCACCACGGTGACGAAGGCCTCCAGGCTCATCCGCTCCCACGCCCAGAAGGCCGCGAACTCGACTCGGGCCACGCCGTCGAAGGCCATGCCGATGCTGGCCAGTGCCACCGCGACGGCGGTCTCGGGGGATGCGCCCACTGCTCGAGCGCCCACGGCGAGCGCCACGCTGAAGCCCGCCCCTGCCGCCAGCGCGATCAGCGTCCCGCCTTCGACCCATGTCCGGCCCTCCTCCGGGCGGCGCGCCACCTCGCGGGTGAGCAGGCTGGGGAGCCCGAAGTAGTACGGCAGGAAGCTGGTGAGCACCAGCGCGAACTGGAAGGTACCGAGGGCCTGCGGGCCGCCCGACCGGGCGATGAGCACGACGGCCCCCAGGCCCGAGACCGCCCGGGCCGCGAAGGAGACCATCTGCCAGGTCGAATTGGCCGCCATCCGCCCCGCCGTGGACCCCTCGCGTCGCGAGGAGGCGGCCGTCGGGTCAGGAACCATCGCGCCGCTCGGGAGCGAACTCCGGCGACGACCGCGAGCCGGCCCCGAGCTCGGGATCGTCCTCCCGGGCGAGGTGCAATGCCCCGAGCACGGCGAGGTAGGTCCAGAAGTGCCGATAGTGCAGCACCTCGTGGGTCAACGCGGTGAGCGCGAATGCCACCGCGGCTGCGGCGAGGGCGGCGGGGTTGGGGACGACCGACGCCCATTCCGGCGACAAGTGCTGGGCGCTGATGACGCGTACGACTACCGCGCCCATGAGGGCCAGGAGCGCAATGATCCCGAGTGGCCCTCGCTCGACGAGCGTGCCGAGGTAGTCGTTGTGCGCTTCCTTCACGAGGTTCGACCCCGACGCCGCGAGGGCCTCCTCGGTCGACGACGGGCCGATGCCGATGAAGTTGCTCTCGCGGAACAGTTGGTATGAGGAGGAGAACAGGGACTCTCGCCCGCCGGCACTACGAGAGCTGCGGGCGACGGAGTAGCGCAGGACCGAGTTGTCGGTCGACTGGACGCTGTCCAGGGCCGACTGGCCGACGAACGTCCACACCGCGCCGCCGGCCAGGACGAGGCAGAGGACGAGGGCAAGGGCGGAGGCGGAGCTGCTCCGGCTGCGGACCCGCAGAAAGACGATGATCAGGCCGCCGACCGGCAGGCACAACAGCGCGGTGTTCGACCCGGCCAGGAGCATGGCGGCGAGGAGGGCGACGACCGCGAAGGCCCGAGCGACCGGTCGCCTCGGGTATCGGGTCGCCAGGACGACGAAGAGGGAGATCACGAAGTAGTTGCCGGCCAGGTTGGGGTGGTCGAACCAGAGCCGGGCCCGGTCCCCATACCCGCCTCTGCCGCCGGGCATCTGGGTTTGGCCGCTGGCCGCCGACAGCACCAGGACGACGGCCCAGACCGTCGCACTCACGCACCATGTGCGCACGACGAACCGCAGGGCCTGTGGGGTACGGCAGATGGTCGTGACCGCCGCGCACCACGCGAGCAGGAAGGCCTCCTGCACGACCGCACCCACGCCGGCGATCGGCTCACTGCCGGCCATCGCCGCGATCAAGCCGGCCACGATGAGCCCCGCGACGGGAACGGCGTACGGGACGTGGATCCGGGCCCGCGTGGTGCCGGCCCAGAGCGCGACCATCAGGATCCCGGCCCCGAGCAGGAGGTCGACGGGTCCGGTGTTCACCGGCCCCTTGGGGTTCAGCAGGGGGAGCATCGCCACGCCCGCTCCGACCACGGCGAGCGGAAGGCGATCCGGTCCAGGACGGCCGAGCGCCACGGCGCTCCGCACCGCCGGTCGGCGCTGGTCCTCGAGCGGAGGTGGACCAGGCATGGGTGTCGCGGCGCTCAGGACTTCGCTTGAGGCCCCGACGGCGCCAACGTCTCTCGGGCGACCGGACGAGGGTGGGTGGCATGCCGACGATTCGATTGGGACTCCGACGAGGTCACCGGCTGTGCGGTTCGTCGGCGTCGGCGGAACACGCCCCCCCGAGCGCGGGTCCGACGCGTACGGGCGTCCTGACGGATGTGGTAGTGCGCCCAGAGTGTGCTCGGGTAGTTGATGATCCCGACGAGCGGCCACTGGGTGAGGACCAAGAGGTGCTCCAACTCGCTGAGCGCGTCCCGCGGCAGCACCTCGGGAGCGACGACGACGAGGCCGTGACGCGCCCGATGGGACCGCGACCCGGGCCGGGGCGGCTCCTCGGGGTCGGTACCGACCACCTCGATGGCCAGGTTCGGCACCGCCGTCTGAAGCTTGCCCGCCAGACGAACGAGATCGACCTCGGGGCCGACACTGGTGAGGTGGACGACGTCGAGGCGGGCGCTGGTGGCGGCCAGCCCGAGCTGAAGGGTCACCAACGGGTCACTGGGATCGGCGTGCCGTTGCGCCGGGTTCGGGACCCGTCCGAGGACCGGCGCGCCGAGGACGCGGGCCAAGGCATCGCCGCTCACGATCGAGGGGCGTAGCGCTTCGATGACCGCAGCCAGGGCGACACCCAAGATCAGCCCGAGCAGGCCGGCGACGACCATGTCAGCCGGGAGCCCCGATGATTCCGGTTGGCTCGGGGCCGTCGCCGGGTCGAGGAGGGCGGGCCTCGGTGCGGCGTCGAGGGTCTCGCTCAAGCTGTCGCGCTCGGCCCGGATGTCGCTCTGACGACTCAGCGCCTCGTCGAGTCGCAAGCGGAGGGTGTCGATGTTGGCCCCCGCGTCTTGCGTGCTCTCGGTGATGGCGTCGATGTCCTCACCGACCGCGGCGAGCTCGTCGTCGAGCTGCGCCAAGCGGTCTTCCATCGGGCCGATGAGCGCCTCGCGGCGAGAGGTCACGAGCTGTTGAGCGAGGCCGTTGGCCAGGGCCGTCGCGACCTCGGGATCCGGGTCGCTCACGGAGAGGACGAGCACGCCGGAGACGCCGACCGACTCGACGCCGATCTGATCCACGACGAGGGCGGGGTCGCGGTCGACGGAGAGCGCAGCGAGCGCAGCCTCGACATCGCCCGGGCTGGTGATGATGGCCTCCGCCGTGTCGACCATTGCCGCCGCCTCCTCAGCGCTGGTCGGGTCGGGTCCGAAGTTCATGCGGGCCGACGCCACGTAGGCGTCCTCGCTACGCAAGGAGAGGAGGAGAGGGATCGACAGACAAACGCCGACGACGAGGGCGATCAGGCGCGCGTGTCGCAGGATTCGTTGTACCGCTTCGGTCAGCTCCATGACGCCTTTCTACTCAGGTCGGGGTCGTGCCGCTCTTCGCCGAGATGGACAACCTCAGGTCGTCGGTGAGCCGACCGAGGATTGTGCCGGTGTCGCCACCCTCAGGGCGCCGCGCCGATCCTCGGGTTCGCTCCTGTCCTCGGCCCCTCGTTGGCCCGGCCGTCCCTGGCGCAGCGAGGCCACCAGCGCCGCGACGTCGAGGGGATGACGTCCGTTGGCGATGCGTTTCGCCGTCGTCGGGATCCGCTCACCGAAGCGCTCCATCCATGCAGCGAGCAGCTCCTCGACCAACTCGGCCTGGCGCTCGAGCTCGTGTCGGCGATCCACGCCGTCACCTTCCACTCGGCTCTCCCGACCGGGTCGGGCCGCGAGGCGCTGGTCGGCCAGCCCGAGCTCGACCTCGACGACGAGGATGAGATCCGGCGCGAGCAGCCCCACGCCGGGATCGGCGACATCGATGGCCGACCCGGCGTCGCCGGCGAAGCCGAGGGAGCAGAGCTCTTGCACGAGGCCTTGATCGATGATGTGGAACCCCGCCATGGTGCTCGCCCGCCGCATCGCGGCCCGGAGCACGAGCCAGTTGAGGGACCGGATCGCCACATCGCGCCGGGTCGGCTGTCGCGAGCGCATGACTGCCCGGACGGTCCTGGCCGATGCCAGGGGGTGGCCGGCCGCCTCCACGGCGGCGCGTCGGAGCTTGCGGCGCAACCGTCGCGAGCGCGGCCGTCGCGGGGAGACCTCCTCGAGCGGTAACGAGGCGGCCCGGCCCAGGCTGTGCAGCTCATTGACGAGTTCCTGGGCGATGGTCGACTTGCCGGCGCCGGGCACGCCGCAGAGCTCGATGATCACGTCGCTTCGGCGGTGGGCTTGGCGAGGCGTTCCGCAACCGCGGCGTGGGCGTCGACGAAGACGTTGTCGAAGGGACGGTTGGCGTCCACCTCCACCACACCGAACTCCGCCTCTTCGAAGCGGAGCCCTTCGACCACGCGCATCCGGGAGCGGAGCACCTCCGGGTCGTGACCGGGACGTCGGCGAACCGCCGTCTCCGGGTCGACTTGCAGACGGATGACGAGATCGGGTGGGAGCGCGTCGGCCCGCTCGTAGGGCCGCCGCTCCCAGCTCGCCAGTGCCCGCTGCCAACGGCTCGCGGACGACAACCATGCATCCAGCAGCGGCCCGTCGATGGTGCCCGGCACCTGCGCCTGCGGGTAGCGGTCGCACACCACCAACGCGCCACGGCGCGCCGCCCGACGAGCTCGACGCAGCTTCGCCCTCTTCTCCTGAGCGAGGACGAGTGCCCACACCGCCCGCGAGGCACCCAGGGCACGGGGGGCGCGGTCGTGAACCGCCTGACGGCGTGCCGCCGTGCCCTTGGCGCCGAACACCGATCGCCTGATGCGGGTGAGGGGCCAGCGCAACAGCGACGACGGGCCGTCACCGCTGCCGAGGTAGAGGTGCACCACCTCCTGCTGGCCACCGAAGCTCTCGGCCAGGGCGCGGCTGAGCGTCGACTTTCCGGAACCGTCGGAACCGACCAGCGCCACGACGCGTCCTTCGTCGCTCCTGGCGGCAAGGGCCGAGCCGAAGAACTCCCGGTAGTCCGACTTCACCTGAGCCGGGTTCCACGACGACAAGTCGATCGGGGAGCCCCGTCGCTCGCCCGGCCACCGGAGGTACGGCAGCGCGGCGCGAGCGGCGCCCACGATGTCGCCCGCGTCGACGACGGTCCCGGCGGCGCCGAGCTCGAGCAGTTCGTCGGCGCCGTCGACGTCAGTGGCGACGAACGGCGTTCCGGCGGCCGCGGCCTGGACCAGCACCTGCGGCAGGCCCTCGGCCCGGCTCAGCAGCACGACGACGTCCGACGCGATGAAGAGGTCGCGGGGGTCATCGACGTGGCCCAGCAGCCGGCAGTCACCTTCGACGCCGATCTGGCGCACCAGCGAGTTGAACCGCGCCTCGTGTGGCCCGGTGCCGGCCACGACCAGGAAGGGCGGGGCCCCGGCGGTCAGCTGCAGCGCCTGCTGCAGCATGATCGGGAGATCGAGGGCGCTCTTGCGCCTGTCCAGGCTCCCGACGTACAGGATCCAGGGTCGGTCCTCGGGCAGCTCGTGCTCGCGGGCCACGGCCCGTCGGACCTCGTCCCGGTCCTCCCCGTAACGAGGGAGCCGAACCGCGGAGCGGATGACCTTCAGCTTCTCGGCGGGAACCCCGATCTGGCCGAACCGGCGGGCCAGATCGGTGCCCACGACGGCGTAGCCGGTCGTCCACCTCTCGAGGTTTCTCTCGAGGGAGCGGAACAGCCGGCCCTCGATGGTCCCGTACCCGGGTCCGAAGTCGGCCATCGACAGCGAGTGCACCACGGGTGGGGCCCCTGCCGCCCGCGCCGCCAGCCGACCGAGGACCCCGGCCTTGGACTGGTGGGTGACCACGAGCTCGCAGTCGAGCTGCTCGATCCTCCGCCGCAGCCGAGCGAGGGCGACGGGGTCCCGCCAGCTCACGGCCCGCCGCAGGCTCGGTTCCACGAGTACCCGCACCCCCGGCATCTGGCGGTGGACAAGGTCGAGGTCGGAGTCGCTGCCGAGGATCACGATGTGCTCGTCATCGGCCAGGGCGGCCACCATGTCGCGCAACCGCTGCTCGGAGCCGCCGTGGTCGAACCGGGTGCACACGTGAAGGATCCGACGGGACGCTCGGGCGAACCCGTTGATCGGCGCCGCCATCGAAGGTCCGCGGTCGAACCCGGGTCTGATCGTGTTCACCCGGCTTCGCCCGACTCGGGCTTGAGGACGCACCGGACGGTGCGGCGCAGGATGCTGATGTCCCCCCGTAGGGAGCGGTTCAGCGCATAATCCTGATCGAGGCGGACCCGTTGCTCGTAGGACGTCGTGTTACGGCCGTTCACCTGCCAGGAGCCGGTCATGCCCGGCCGCACCTGCAGGACGATCTGTGCGTAGCTGCCGTACCGTCCGAGCTCCTCGGGGACGACGGGCCTGGGGCCCACGATGCTCATCTCGCCCCGGAGGACGTTGATCAGCTGCGGCAGCTCGTCGAGGCTCGATCGGCGGAGCAGGCGACCGGGGCGCGTGATCCGCGGGTCGGCCAGGAGCTTGAAGTCCTTCTCGAACGCGGCGCGCGCCCCTCGTCCTCGAGCAGGAGGGCGGCGAGTCGGTCCTGCGCATCGGTCCTCATGGTCCTGAACTTCATGCACTCGAACGGCTCGCCGTGCCGGCCGATGCGGGTCTGGCGGAAGATCACCGGGCCCCGAGAGGTGACGCCCACCGCCACCGCCAAGACCAACATCAGCGGCGCCGCCACCACCAAGGCCACGCTGGCGACGACGATGTCGAACGCGCGCTGGATGGCATCGGCCCGAAGGCTCCTCCTGCGAGCGCGCTCGACCATCCGCGCCTCGAAGGCCAGCTGGGTCGAGGCGACCTGCGGGCGGGCCAAGGCGCGCACCAACGCGGCCGGGGTCACCGTCGAACCGGGGTCCGCCACCGACTGGGCCATGAGTGACCTGTCGGTTACCTTCGTCGTCATCGCCATTGAGCTCCCTCTCCCTAACTCCGCGCTCCCAGTGACCAAACCAACATCCTGAGTGGTCAAAATACCCACTATCTGCGTTGAGAGCAAGTTACACCTCCGGAACGAACCCCACGCGGACCCATTCCGGGCTCCCGATCAGAGCCGCTCGGTGAACACTGCTCAGCCGCTCGCCATCCACCGCCCTCGAGCCCCGCGCTCTGGTGACCTCAGCGCGTTGAGACTCAACGAGTTCGACTACGGTCCTTGCCTTCACCGGCATGCTCGACCCTCGTCGTTGAATGTAGGCCTATCGCGCCGGAAGTGCCAGCTAATCGTTGAAGCGGACAGACACGCGACCACGACGGAGTCAGCCGATGTGCCCAGATGAGACCGAGCCGGGGCCACTCGAGCTGGTGACAGCGCTGTGCGGGGCGCTCGAGGACGAGGAGATCCGGTACTGCCACTGGAAGAGCAACGAGGCGATCGATCGGTCCGCCTCCGGAGAGAACGACCTCGACCTGCTCATCGACCGGAGTGACGCCGACCGGTTCGGGGAGGTGCTCCACCGCCTCGGCTTCAAGCAGGCCCGTCCGGCCCCGTCGAGGGAGGTGCCGGGCCTCATCGACCACTACGGCCTCGATGCCCGATCGGGTCGCCTCGTGCACCTCCAGGCCCATTACCAGCTGGTGCTCGGCGATGACATGACGAAGGACTTCCACCTCCCCGTAGAGCGTGCGTATCTCGACTCGGAGGGCCCCTCCGGGCTCATCCGGGTACCCGCGCCGGAGTTCGAGTTGGCCGTGTTCGTCGTCCGCATGGTCCTCAAGCACTCGACCTGGGATGCCCAGCTCTGCCTCCTGGGGGCGCTGTCGGCGTCGGAACAGCGGGAGCTCACCCACCTCCTGGCCCAAGTGCCGGAGCCCGGGCGGGCCGCGGCGCTCGCGGACAGGCTGCCGTTCCTGTCCCTGGCTCTGGTGGAACGCTGCGTCCGGTCCCTCGAGTCGCCACCGTCGAGATGGGCGCGTGCGTCGATCGCTCGCTCACTCGAACGGGACCTGGCGGCCTACGCCCGTCACCCCCGGGGCGTCGACATCCCACGGCGCACGATCCGCCGCTTCCTTCGGGCCGCGCGCCACGTCGCCGGGCCGCCGTCGCGGAAGCGATTCGTCGACGGTGGCGCGCTCATCGCAGTCGTCGGCCCTGATCCCGCGGCGGTCACCTCCATGGTCGACGGGCTCATGGGGTGGTTGGATGCTGACCTGGCGGTCGAGCGGTTCGATTTCAGCGGCTCGACGGGGTCCCCGGCTTCAGGGCGGACGTATGGTCGCGCGCGTCGGTTCGCCGGGAACGGGGGGATCTCGATCTGCGAGCAGTTCCCGCCGGACCGCCCCGCTCCCGACATCCTGGTCGAGCTCGAACCGGCTGACGACGGCCCGCACGACGACAAGACGCTGAGCGACGTCCGGGAGCACGTCTGGGCGCGGCTGTAGCGAACGGGGATCGACGGGGAGCACGAGCCGAGCGCGGCCCCCGCGCGTCAGTGCCGAGCCTAGGTGGTGGTGACGGCCTCGTAAGGATACCCTGGGGGGTATGTGTAGACGAACCACGTGCAACGACTGCGGCCGCCCCTCCTACGCCGGTTGCGGCAACCACATCGAGCAGGTGCTGGGCGACGTCCCGGCCGACGAGCGCTGTGCCGGCCACGCTCGCGCCGAGCGCTCTGGTGGCGGGTTCTTCGCCCGCTTCCGTCGCTCCCGCGTCTGAGCGCCGACCCCTCAGGCCACCACCCCCGTGGCCCGGAGCGCCTCGATCCGGTGGGCCAGGCCCCGCTCGGTGAGGATCTCGTCGGTGTGCTCCCCCAGCCCCGGTGAGGGCCCGCCCAACGCCGCCGGGGTCGTCGCGAACCGGGCGGGGTGGCGGGGGAGCCGGGTCCGCCCCGTGACCGGGTGGTCGAACTCCTCGAACAGACCGATGGCCACGGCGTGGGGGTCCCGGGTCATCTCCTCCGGGCTGAGGATCATGGCGAAGGGCACCCGCTCGGCCTCGAAGCGCCGCGTGGCCTCGGCCATCGTCAGGTTGGCGGCCTTCGCGTAACAGAGGTCGATCACCGGCTCGAGCACGTCGCGGTGCTGGTTGCGCTCGGCGATCGTGGCGATGCGGGGGTCGTCCCAACCCTCGACCCGAAGTGCCCGGCACATGCCGTGGAAGTCATGGTCCGAGGTCGGGGTGACGATCCCCCAGCCGTCGCTGAAGCGCATCGGCCTGAAGCCGGCCACGAAGCTCGACGGCTCGGAACCGTCGGATTCCATGAGCACCTCGTTCGCCGCGGCGTCGGCCCACAGGAACGACACCACCGCATCGGTCATCGCCAGTTCGATGTGCTGGCCGCCCCGGCCCCGCTCCCGGGCCAGCAGCGCGGCGGTCACGGCTTGGCCGGCGAACAGTGCGGTGACCTTGTCGGCCGCGGTCTGGCGCAGGAAGTCCGGTGTCCCGACCTCGGGGTCGGCCTGGGTGGCGGCGAATCCGCCGTAGGCCTGGATCACGGTGTCATAGGCGCTGCGGTCCCGGTAGGGGCCGGCGCTGCCGAAGCCCGACAGCGAGACGTAGACGACATCGGGGTTCACGGCCCGCACGTCCTCGTAGCCGACACCGAGGCGGTCGACCACCCCGGGGCGGAAGTTCTGGAAGACGACGTCGGCGTCGGCCGCCAGTTGCCGGACCAGCTCCGCCCCCTCGGGCTGGTCGAGATCGACCACGATCGACCGCTTCCCCCGGTTGCAGACCAGGTAGAGCGAGGTCAGGCCGTTGACCGAGGCCCCGACCCACCGGGCGATGTCGCCCAGGCCGGGTCGCTCGACCTTGATCACCTCGGCGCCCTGGTCGGCCATCAGCGCCGCGGCGTACGGCCCGGTCAGCGCGATGGACAGGTCGAGCACCTTGATCCCGTCGAGTGGTCCCCCCGTCACGGCCCAGATACTGGCACCCCGAGGTCGCCCCGGAGTGTGCCGTCGCGACCGCCCGGCGCCCGTACTGTCGCGGCGGCAGACCGACCGGTGGAGAGGGGACGAGAGATGACCGACACCTCGGGGGCCTCGAGCGGGCCACTGGACGGCATCCGCGTCGTCGAGATGGGCGTGTGGGTCGCGGGACCGGCCGCGGGCCCCCGGGCTGGGTGAGCACACCGACGACCTGCTGGCCGAGCTGGCCGGGCGACTCGGTCCGACGACCACGCGACCAGGGGCTACAAAGGGTGGCTCATGACCCGGTTCGACGAGAGCACGATCACGTTCCCCTACACCCGGTCGTTGGGACCGGTGATGGGGGCCTTCATGACCGCCCTGACCGAGAAGCGCATCCTCGGCATCCGCAACGGCGACGGGGTGATGGTCCCCCCGATGGAGTGGGACCCCGCCACGGGCGCCGAACTGGCCCACGACTTCGTGGAGGTCGGCCCGGCTGGGACCGTCGAGTCCTGGACCTGGGTGCCCGAGCCCTCCGAGCAGCACCCCCTCGACCACGCCTTCGGCTTCGCCTTCATCCGCCTGGACGGGGCCTCGACGCCCTTGCTGCACGCCGTCGACGCCGGGTCGCCCGCGGCCATGGCGGACGGGCTGCGGGTGGCGCCCCGGTGGAAGGGCACCCGCCTCGGCCGCCTCGACGACATCGCCTGCTTCGTGCCCGGCGAGGAGCCGGAGGTCGATGGCGAGGAGACCACCGAGACCCCCGAGGACGGGGTGCAGATGATGGATTACCTCGCCTCCATCACCTACCGGAACCCGGTCCCCACCTCGGTCGACCGGGCCGTCGAGGCCTCCCGGGAGAACCGCTTGCTGGGCATGCGGTGCCCGGTCTGCGAGCGGGTCTACAGCGGCGGCAAAGGCAACTGCCCGATCGACGCCCTGGAGCTGGGCCCCGAGCACGAGGTCGACCTGCCTGAGCAGGGGACCATCACCAACTTCACCGTCGTCACCCCGGTGCAGTACCCGGGCCAGACCGAGACCGAGCCCTTCGTGCGGGCCTTCGTGCTCCTCGACGCCACCGAGGTGATCCTCTCCTATCAACCGGTGATCGAGTTGCCCGCCGCCGACGTCCGGGTGGGGATGCGGGTGTCGGCGGTGTGGGCCTCGCCCGCGGAGGAGGTCGACACGGGGGGCGGGGGCATGGGCGGCGCCTACGGCAGCCTGCTCGGCTGGATCCCCGACGGTCGTCCCGACATCGAGGACCCCGACCTCGTGAACCGGATCTTCTAGTGGGCACCTCGACCGACATCGCCGTCGTGGGCTGGGCCCACACCCCCCTCGTCCGCCACACCGAGCAGTCCGAGGTCCAGCTCCTGCTGGAGGTCATCACCGACGCCATCACCCCGCTCGGCTTGACGCGGGCCGACATCGACTTCACCTGCCTCGGCAGCTGTGACTACATCACCGGGCAGGCCTTCTCCTTCGTCATGAACCTCGACGCCATCGGCGCCTGGCCTCCTAAGCGGGACTCCCACGTGGAGATGGACGGGGCCTGGGCCCTCTATGAGGCCTGGCTGCGCCTGCAGGAGGGCGACATCGACATCGCCGTGGTCACCGGCTCCGGCCGTTCGTCCACCGGCGACCCGGCGCTCATCTACCCCATGGAGATGGACCCCTACTACCTGGCGCCGATGGGCGCCGACCCCCTCACCTTCGCCGCCCTGCAGGCCCGGGCCGTGATCGGCGCGGGCATCGCCGACGAGCGCTCGATGGCCGAGGTGGCGGTGCGGTCCCGGGGCAAGGGCGACGTCGACGAGCTCCTGGCCGATGACTACGTTCGGGAGCCCCTACGCCGCCATGACATCCCCCCGATCACCGACGGGGCGGCGGCCATGGTGCTGGCCCGGGGTGACCGGGCCCGGGAGCTGGTGGACCGGCCCGCGTACATCACCGGCTTCGACCACCGCACCGAATGCCACAACCCGTCGTTCCGGCCGCTCGACGACTCCCCCTCGGTCCGCATCGCCGCCGAGGCCGCCGGGCTGGGTGACGCCCCGGTGGAGATCGCCGAGGTGCAGGCCGCGTTCACCCACGAGGAGCTGCTGCTGCGGAAGGTCCTCGGGCTCGGCGACGACGTCGCCGTCAACTCGTCGGGCGGGGCCCTCAAGGCCAACCCGATCATGGCCACCGGGCTCTGCCGGATCGGCCACGCCGCCGACCACATCTTCGGCGGGGGCTCCCGGGCCCTGGCCCATTCGACGAGCGGCCCGTGCCTGCAACAGAACCTCGTCTGCATCCTGGAGGACGGCGCATGATCCCCACCGCCGTGATCGGGGTGGGCCAGACCCATCACAAGTCGCGCCGTCGGGACGTCTCTCTGGGCGGCCTCGTGCGGGAGGCGGTGTTCCGGGCCCTCGAGGACGCCCACCTCACCATGGCCGACATCGACGCCGTGGTCCTGGGCAAGGCCCCCGACCTCTTCGAGGGGGTGATGAAGCCCGAGCTCTACCTGTCCGACGCCCTCGGGGCGGTCGGCAAGCCCATGTTCCGGGTCCACACCGCCGGGTCGGTGGGCGGCACCACGGCCATCGTGGCCGCCTCCCATGTACAGGCGGGCAAGCACAAGACCGTCCTGGCCGTCGCCTTCGAGAAGCAGTCCGAGGGCAACGCCCAGTTCGCCCTCGGCAGCGGCAAGGGCGCGTCGCTGGGCGCGGGTGGGGCCTTCGCCCCCTTCATCCGGGCCTACATCCAGCGCAGCGGGGCGCCGGAGCACATCGGGTGGAAGGTGGCGGTCAAGGACCGGCTCAACGCCCTCAAGAACCCGTACGCCCACCTGAAGATCGAGGACATCTCCATCGAGAAGGTGAAGGCCAGCCCGATGATGTGGGAGCCGATCCGCTTCCTCGAGTCCTGCCCGTCCTCCGACGGGGCCTGCGCCATGGTCCTGACCGACGAGGAGGGCGGCAAGGCCGCCGCGGCGGACGGTCGTCCCCCGGCCTGGATCCTCGGCACGTCGTCACGCTCGGAGCCCCCGAACTTCCCGGGCCGGGACCCCGTGCGCCCCGAGGCCTGCCTCACCTGCGCCGACGACGTCTACGCCATGGCCGGCATCACCAACCCCCGCGAGCAGATCGACATGGCCGAGCTCTACGTGCCGTTCTCCTGGCACGAGGCCATCTGGCTGGAGGGCCACCGCATCGCCGAGCCGGGCGAGGGCTGGAAGATGATCGACGACGGCTCCACCGAACTGGGCGGCTCGTTCCCGGTCAACTGTTCGGGTGGCGTGCTGTCCAGCAACCCCATCGGCGCCTCGGGCCTCCTCCGCTTCGCCGAGGCGGCCAACCAGGTGCGCGGCGCCGCCGGCGAGCACCAGGTCGACGGGGCGAAGACCGCCCTGGCCATGGCCTACGGCGCCAACAGCCAGTACTTCTCCATGTGGGTCGTGGCCCGCAGCCTGCAGCCCTTCGACTAGCCCCGCGACGGCTCCGTCCGGCGATCACCCCGCCGCGATCAGGTCACGTGGGGGACGAGACGCCGCCCGGTCACCTTGAAGGGCACGATGCGGAGCCAGTGGACCCGGTCGCCGGTCCAGAGAGGCTCGTCGAGGTCATCGACATCGAGGCGGTGCGGGTCGAAGACCTCCTCGCCGTAGCCGGCGACCAGGACCGTCCAGCCCTCCCGGGCGACATCGTCGATCTCGTCGACCAGGTAGGCGATCCGGGCACCGGAGGTGGCCCGGAGCTTGGCCCCCTCCTCGGTGCGGATCAGCAGCGTGTGACCGTCCACGCGATGGTCGACCGCGAACAGGTCGGGGTGGTCGGCGACGACGACGGCGAGGTGGCCCCACGGCCGCGTGGCCAGGAGCCGCCAACACTCCGTCTCGGGCAGGGCCACGAGGCGGCGGCCCTTCGCGGTGCCGTCCATGCCCGGATCAGACTATTCGGTCGACCGGGTGCCGAGGGCCCGAGGTCCTCAGCACCCGGCGTTCACCCGGGGCGAGGTCGACCACTTCGCCGTCGAACCCGATGGGCACGGGCCGATTGTGCCCATGGGACTCGAGCTCGACGCCGGTGGCGGACACCCGGACATCCAGCCAGTTCCCCCGGAACCGGAGGTTGAACGAGTACCAGCCCAGCTCGGGGGGCACGGCCGGGTCGAACCAGAGCGCGTCGTCGCGGATCGTCAGCCCCGGGTAGCAGCGCTCGATCAGGTCGACGGTGCCGGCCATCGCCCCGATGTGCACACCTTCGGCGGTGGTCCCGCCCTGGGTGTCGTCGACATCGCTGCGCAGCGCCTCACACAGGGCCGCAAAGGACTGGCCGAGGTCGCGCCGGGCCGCCACCCAGGCGTGCACCACCTGACTCAGCGTCGAGCCGTTGGAGGTCCGGGCGAGGTAGTAGTCGATCGTCCGGTCGATCATCTCGTCGTCGAGCGCGTAGCCGAGCCGGTTGAAGAGCTCGACCACCTCCGTCGACGAGAACAGGTAGAAGAGCATGAGCACGTCCGCCTGCTTCGACAGGCGGTAACGGTTGGCCGAGTCCCCCTCGGCCTCCAGGATCCGGTCGAGGCGCTGGATGTTGCCGTAGCGGCTCAGATAGCCGTCCCAGTCCAGCTCCTCCAGCTCCTCGTAGCCCTCGAACTGGCTGATGACCCCGTCGTGGAAGCAGACCCGCATCCGCCGGCTGAGCTCTCCCCAGCGTTGTCGTTCGTCGGCGGTGATGGCCAGCTTGGCCACGATCTCCTCTCGCCGATGGTCGTCGAGTCGGTCGAGGATCTCCCCGCTCTTCCAGAGGACCCAGGCTGCCATCACGTTGGTGTAGGCGTTGTTGTCGACGCCGGGGTGGTCGGCGCCGGGCAGGGCCTCGTGGTACTCGTCGGGACCGACCACCCCCCGGATCTCGTAGCGGTCCTCGATGTGGTCGTAGGTGGCGGCGCTGGCCCAGAAGCGGGCGATCTCCACCATCAGCTCGGCGCCGTTGAAGGAGAGGAAGTCCTGGTCGGCGGTGGCATCGAGGTAGCGCACGACGTTGTGGGCGATGGCGGCGTTCACGTGGCGCTGGAGCCGGGAATGATCCGGTAGCCAGTGCCCCGAGCGAGGGTTGAGATGCGCCTCGGGCGTCTCCTCCCTGCCGCTCGAGGCGCTCTGCCACGGGAACATGGCGCCCTCGAAGCCCGCCTCCCGGGCCCGACGCCGGGCCTCGTCGAGGCGCCGGAAGCGGTACATCAGCAGCGCCCGGGCGTGCTCGGGCACCCGGAGGTTGACGTAAGGGAAGACGAACAGCTCGTCCCAGAAGATGTGACCTCGGTAGGCCTCACCGGAGAGGCCTCGGGCCGGCACCCCCACGTCGAGGCTCGTGGTGTGCTTCGAGATGGCCTGGTGGAGGTGGAACAGCTGCAGGGTGAGGCCGCGGGCCAGCGACTCGGACTCCTCGATGCGGATGTCGGTGCGCCGCCACACGTGAGCCCACCCGCGGGTGTTGCTGACCGCCAGTTCGTCGTAGCCGACCAGGCACGTGACGTGGCGGACGGCGTGCTCGCCCGGCTCGTAGATGCCCTGGTCCCGGGACGTGTAGACGGCGGCGATCTTCTCGACCACGACCTCCTCGCCGTCCAGCACCGGGAGGAGCAGTCGGTGGCCGATGCGGGCGTCAGCAGTCTCGAGGGTGCGCTCGACCGGGGACCGGGTGCCCAGGACCCGGGTCCGGGCCGCCTCAGCCACCCGGATGTGGGATCCCGTCGTCTCGGTGACGAGGGCCACGACGTCCTCCTCCGGGGCCCACAGCTGCTCGACGCGCAGGTGGCGCCGGCCGAGGTCGCGGTAGCGCGCGACGCCGTTGTTCTCGACGTCGCCGTCGATGCTCGACCGGACCTCGAGCGTGCCCGACCAGCCCTCGGGGCGGAAGGTGGTCTCGAGGGCGGCCAGATGGGGGTCGTTGCGATGGACCAGCCGGCGCTGGGTCACCCGGGTCAGTCGGCCGGCGTCGTCGCGGAACCGGAGCTCTCGGATGAGCTGGCCCTGGCGCAAGTCGAGGGTCAGCGAGTGGTCGAGCACGTGGGCCCGGTCCATCGAGAACCAGTCTTCGTCCTCGGCGCGGAACTGGAGCAGCGCCCAGTTGGGCAGGTTCACGAGGCTCTCGTGGTCGAGGAGCACGCCGTCGACGGCGTCGACGAGGCGGTTGTAGACGCCGGCCACGTAGGTCCCCGGGTAGTGCACACCGTCGTCGGTCGCCTCGGGCGCCGCCCCCCGCGTGGCGAGGTAGCCGTTGCCCAAGCTGCACAACGCCTCCCGGTGTCCCTCCGCCGACGGGTCGTAGCCCTCGAAGACCAGGCGGGCCCGGTCGCCCGGCGTCATCGGACGTCCAACTCATCGAGGCCGGCGACGACGACGTCGGCGCCGTGCTCGGCCAGGGCCTCACCCGTCCCGGCCCGGGCCACCCCCACCACCAGGCCGAACCCCCCGCGCCGTCCGGCCTCGACGCCTGACTGGGCGTCCTCGAGCACGACCATCCGGCTCGGGGAGGTCCCGAGGCGGCGGGCGGCCTCGAGGAAGATGGCGGGGTCGGGCTTGCCCGCCAGGCCCAGGCGATCGGAGTCGACGCCGTCCACGTGCACGAGGAAGCGCTCGATCACATGAGCGGCCCGGAGCACCTCGGCGGCGTTCCGACTGGCCGACACCGCGGCCACGGAGATGCCGGCGTCGGCGAGGCGCCCGAGCAGGGCGAGGGCATCGGGGAAGGCCCGGACGCCGTCCCGCAGGATGAGGTCGACGAAGGTCCGGTCCTTGCGATTGCCGATGGCACAGACGGTGTCGTTGCCCGGCGGGTCGACGGGCGACCCGGCGGGCAGGTCGATCGTCCGGGAGGCCAGGAAGCCCTGGACACCCTCGTAGCGGGGCCGACCGTCCACGTAGGTGAGGTAGTCCTCGAGGGTGAAGGGGGTGAAGTCACCGAGGCCGGCGTCGGCCCGCCTGCGCAGGACGTCGTCGAACACGGAGGTCCAAGCGGCGGCGTGGACCCGGGCGGTGTCGGTGACGACGCCGTCGACATCGAAGATGACGGCCTCGATCTCGAGGCGATCTATGGAGGGCACGGCCATAGGGTCGCACCCGGGCTGCGTCCTCGACCAGCGCCGAAGGTCCCGTCGGGTGCCCCGGAGTCATTCGGTGACCCCGGCCGGGACGGGCGGGCCCATCGCCCGGAGACCGTGTTCCCGTCGGCCGGCGGGACGCGCGAGGCTCCGGGTGTGATCGACGAGCGTCAGGTGATGGAGCTGCAGGGCCACGGCCAGGACATCCCCGGTCTGCTGGCCCAGTGGGCCGAGCAACGGGGGGACCACCCGGTCCTGGTCTGGGAGCCGGGCGAGGGCGAGGGCCGGAGCTGGACCTACGCCGAGCTCTGGGCCGACGTGCGGGCCCTGGCGGCCGGCCTGGGCGGGCGCGGGGTCGGCCTCGACGACAAGATCCTGATCCACGCCGACAACTGCCCGGAGATGGTCGTCGCCTGGCTGGCCTGCGCCACCCTGGGCGCCGTCGGGGTGACCACCAACACGCGCTCGGTGGGCGCCGAGGTGGGCTACTTCATCGAGAAGGCCCGCTGCGTGGCCGCCATCACCCAGCCGCAGTACGCCGCCCTCGTGGCCGAGGCTGGGCCGGACCTGGCGTGGATCGCGGTCACCGAGGTCGACGGCGGCGACGGCGAGCCGGCCCCCACCGACCGGGAGCTCCTCGCCCTCGCGGACCTCTTCGGTGAGGCCGAGGCCTGGACGGGGCGGGACGTCGAGCCGATGCGGTCCTTCGGGATCATGTTCACCTCGGGCACGACCAACAAGCCCAAGGCGGTGGTGCACACCCACGCCAACGCCGTGTGGGCCAGCCGCACCGGTCCCCGCACCATCGACCTCGGCCCCGACGACCGCTATCTCATCTACCTGCCGTTCTTCCACGTGAACGCCCAGAGCTGGTCGTTCTTCTCGGTGCTGGGCGTGGGGGCCACAGCGGTACTCATGCCGAAGTGGTCGACCAGTCGGTTCTGGGACGTCGTGGCCCGCAACGGCATCACCCACATCTCCCTCATGCCCTTCGTCATGGGCACGCTCATGGCGCCGGACAAGCCCGAGACCGACCTGCGGGTCGGGGTGTTCGGGCTGATCATGCCCGACCTCGACGCCATGTTCGGGATCCAGGTCTACGCCGCCTACGGGATGACCGAGACCGTCACCCACGCCATCAACGGCAAGCCCGCCGAGGGCCTACCGACCCGTTCGATGGGCCGGATCGGGGCGGGCTACGAGTTCGCCGTGGTCGACAAGGAGACCGGCGAGGTGGTCGGGGAGGGTGCAACCGGCGAGCTGTGGCTGCGGGGGACCCGGGGCATCCAGCTCTTCCTCGAGTACTTCGACAACCCCGAGGCCAACGAGTCCTCCTTCGAGGGGGACTGGTTCAAGACCGGTGACATGGTCATGCTCGGTGCCGGCGGCAACATCTTCTACCGGGAGCGGGACAAGGACCTGCTGAAGGTCGGGGGCGAGAACGTGTCGGCCAAGGAGGTCGAGGACATCATCACCGGCACGCCCGGGATCAGCGCGGTGGCCGTGGTCGGCAAGAAGCACGAGTGGCTGGACCAGGTGGTCGTGGCCTTCGTCATCACCACGCCCGACGCGGCGGACGAGGCCACCCTGGAGAAGGAGATCATCGAGCGGTGTACGGGACAGTTGGCCGACTTCAAGGTCCCCCGGGCCGTCTACGTCGTGGACGAGTTCCCCACCGGCACCCTCGACAAGATCCTCAAGAACCGCCTCCGCGACATGGCCGACGAACGCCCCTCCATCGACTGACGTCGACGGCCGTCACCGGTCAGCCTCCGGCCCGCGGGCCGGCCAAGGCCCATGGCCATGATGGAGGACGTGGGGGGACGTCAAGTCGACTCGATCGCGGTGTTCCGGCGGCTGCTGGTCAACACGCTCGTCACCGGCGTCACCAGCACGTTCCTGTGGTTCGCGCTGACCTTCTGGGTGTACCTCGAGACGCGGTCGGTGGTCGCCACCGGGGTGATCGGCGGTGCCTTCAGCATGGCGTCGGCCGCCTTCGGGCCGTTCTTCGGCACCTACGTCGACCGCCACCGGAAGCACGCGGCCATGGAGCTGGCCGGGGTGGCGTCCACGACCTGCTTCGCCGCGGCCACGGCCGTCTTCTTCGCCGTAGACCGCGACGACCTCCTGCGCCTGACCAACCCCTGGTTCTGGGTGCTGATCGGACTCACCCTGGTCGGCTCGGTCGCCGGACACATGCGCAGCATCGCCCTGTCGACCTGCGTCACCCTCCTGGTGCCGGAGGACCGTCGGGACCGGGCCAACGGCATGGTGGGCACGGTCACCGGCGTGTCCTTCGCCATCACGTCGGTCTTCAGCGGCCTCGTCATCGGCACCCTCGGGATGGGCTGGGCCTACGTCCTCGCCCTGACGCTGACCGCGGCGGCGTTGGCCCACCTGCGAACCATCCACATCGACGAGCCGGAGCCTCAGCGCCACCCGGACGACACGGCGACGGGCCACGTGGACATCCGGGGCGCCGTGGACGCCATCCATGTCGTGCCCGGCCTGATGATGCTGATCATGCTGGCCGCCTTCAACAACCTCCTCGGCGGCGTGTTCATGGCCCTGATGGACGCGTACGGCCTGGCGCTGGTGTCGGTGGAGACCTGGGGCCTGTTGTGGGGCTTCATCAGCCTGGCGTTCATCGCGGGTGGGCTCGCCGTGGCCCGCTACGGCCTCGGGTCGAATCCGCTGCGCGTGGTTCTGATCGGCAACCTCGCCAACTGGGCCGTGTGCGCCGTCTTCGCCCTGCGGTCCTCGATCGTGATGCTGACCGTCGGCATGGTCCTCTGGCTGGCGCTCATCCCCGTGATCGAGGCGGCTGAGCAGACCGTGTTGCAGCGGGCCATCCCCTATGAGCGTCAAGGGCGGGTGTTCGGGTTCGCGCAGCTGGTCGAGAACGCCGCGTCACCCCTGACCGCCTTCCTCATCGCGCCGCTGGCCGAGCAGGTCTTCATGCCGTTCATGACCGACGGCCAAGGGGTGGACCTGATCGGGGGTTGGTTCGGCACCGGTCCGGAGCGTGGCCTGGCGCTCATGTTCACCCTCGCCGGGTTGGTGGGGATCACCGTCACGGCCTTCGCCCGGCTGTCCCGCTCCTACCGCCGACTCGTCGAAGCGCCCGACCTCGCCCCGGCGTAGTCCCCTCAGGCGGACGCGGCGCGCTCCAGGAGGAGGTCGCGGTAGGTGTCGGCGCCGGGCGGGGCCACGGGCGTCGTCTCGAGGAAGTCCCGGAGTACTTCGACGAAGCGGTCGGGGGCCTCGACATGGGGGAAGTGGCCCACGCCCTCGATGATCTCGAGGCGGCTGCCCGCGATGACCTCGTGGGCGGTGTGGGCGTGCTCGACGGGGATGATCGTGTCGTCCTCGCCCCAGACGATGAGGGTGGGGACCGCGGCGGCCAGGTAGAGGCGGTCCATGGCGCTGACGGTCTGGCCGCCGGGGTCGATGACCGACCGCATCGTGCGGACGAAGGCCTTGCGGTTGTCGGACTCGGTGAGGGACCGGTAGGCCAGCCACATCTCCGCGGCCCGCCCCGAGCGGATGCCGCGGCGCTGCAGGAAGCGGCTGACCGCGTCCCCCCGGTCCTTGACGAAGGAGGGGAACACCACCGGCAGCACGTATTCGGCCAGGGGCAGGGTCGCGGCCCGCAGGATGGGGCTGACCTCGCGCCCGAGGCCGCCGCTGTCGACCAGGACCAGGCGCTCGCAGACCTCGGGGTGCTGGTAGGCCAACTGCATGGCCACACCGCCACCGAAGGACTGGCCGACCAGAGTGGCCCGCTCGACGCCGAGGACACCCAGGAAGTCCCGCATCCCGCTGGCGTAGGCGCCCAGGGAGTAGTCGCCCAGGGGCTTGGCCGACTCGCCGTGACCCAGCAGGTCCGGTGCGATCATGCGGTACTCGCCGGCCAGGGCGGGCATCACCTCCCGCCAGGCCCGTGAGCTTCCGGCGATGCCGTGCAGCAGGAGGAGGACGGGCCCGTCACCGACGTCGCGAAAGACGACCTCGTGGCCATGGATGCTCACACGCTGGAGATCGTTGGCTGCCATGGGGGAAGTATCCCCATCCGGGGCCGCGATGCCTCGCCGCGTGCCCCCCGTCACGTCGTTCCTGAAGCCGGCTTCAGGCGACTTCAGGAACGTCACAGGTTCCGAGGCGCATGCTCGGTGCAGGTCCTCAGGACCGACCCTTCGAGATCAAGGAGCAACCGTGCGCCGATCCACCGCATCCACCGCCCTCACCGCCTTCGCCGCTCTGGGCCTGACCGTGATCGCCGGCCTCAGCGCCGCCGCCGTCACGATCGACCACGGTGCCTCGGTCGCCTCCCCCGCCGCGGTCCAGTACGTCGACCAACTGGGCAACCCGGTCGCCGCCCCCGGCGCCGATACGGCGGCCTCCACCGCGTCGGCGACCAGCCGGACGTCCACCCCGGTCGTCCGCACCGCCGACGACGACGATCACGAGGAGGACGAGGACTGATGGCCGAGCCCCGGAACCCTGACGTCGACGCCCGCCTGGCCCGCTTGGCCGCCCGCGGCCGGGTGGCCCGGCCCACCCCCCCAGCGGTGGACTCCCCGCGGTCGGGCTTCCCGCCGCCCCCACCGCGGGCGGCGCGCCCGGGGCCGAGGATCTCGGCCCCGGCCCCGACCGCGCCGCCGGTGTCGAGGGTGCTGCCCCCGCCTCCGGGCTCCACGGTGGTGCGGCCAGTCCGCGCCGCTGCGCCTGCGCCCCCCGCCGTCCGGCGCAAGCACCCGGCCGAGGGCTCCCGCCTCGTGGTCGGTGTCCTCAGCGCCGCGACCGCTCTCGGGCTCATCGCGGGGCTGGCGTGGGACACCCGTCAGCCGGCCACGGCGCAGCCCTCGGCCAACCCCCCGGTGGTCGTGGTCCCCGACCCCTCCTCGTCGGGCTCGGGCTCCTCGGTCACGCCCTCGGCCCCCGCCCCGTTGCCGCCGCTGCCCGCACCCTCCACCAACAGCGGGGGGAGCTGACCCGGTGGACCCCCAGCTCTGGTGGTACACGGCCCGGGCCGGGGGCATCGTCGCCCTCGCCCTGACGGCCGGTTCGGTGATCTGGGGCCTGCTGCTGTCCACCCGCGTGTTGCAGGGACGGCCGTCGGGCGCCTGGCTGCTGGACCTGCACCGCTTCCTGGGCGGCGCCGCGGTGATCTTCACCGGGATCCACCTGGCCGGTCTGGTGGCGGACACGTACGTCCACTTCGGGGTGGCCGACCTGCTCGTCCCGTTCGCCTCGGAGTGGAAGACCGGAGCGGTGGCGTGGGGGATCGTGGCCTTCTACCTGCTCCTGGCCGTGGAGCTGAGCTCGCTCGTCATGAACCGGATCCCGCGCCTGTGGTGGAAGCGGATCCACCTCACGGCCTACGTCCTCTTCTGGACCGGGGTGCTCCACGGGGCCACCGCCGGCACCGACGCCGGCAACCCGGTCTATGTGGCCACGATGGTCAGCCTGATCGTCCTGGTCGCGGGCCTGACCCTCTACCGGATCGTGACCGCCCGGAAGTTCCGGGGTGTGTTCACCTCCCCGGCGCCGACCTCGTTCTGAGCGCGGCGGTCAGTCGCCCTCGCCCACGGCCGGCAGGCCCACGATGAACGCCGCGCCGCCGTCCTCCGCGGTGCCGACCTGCACCCCGCCGCCGTGGTCGTGGGCGATCTGGGCCACGATGGCCAGCCCGAGGCCCGTGCCGCCCGCCGCGCGGGCCCGGCCCGTCTCGACGCGGGCGAAGCGCTCGAAGACCCGGGCCTGCTCGTCCTCGGGGACCCCGGGGCCGTCGTCGCCCACGATCAGGCGGGCCCGCCCATCCTCGGCATGGAGGTCGAGGCGGACGCGGGTGGTGGCGTGGCGGGCCGCGTTCTCGACGAGGTTGCGCACCAGCCGGGCCAACTGGGCCCGATCGCCGACCACGTCGACGGGGGTCACCGCCGAAGCGTCGACGGTCACCGACGTGAGGGGGACGAGGCGCTCGGCCTCGTCGAACACGACGTCGTCGAGGTGGACCACGGCCCGGGCCGGCTCGAGACGGCCCTCGTCCCCACGGGCCAGGAACAGCAGGTCGTCGACGAGCAACTGGAGCCGGCTGCTCTCGCCCACCAGCGCCGTGCGCAGGTCGGCCCATTGCTCGGGGGCCAGGTTGTCGCCCACGCTCTCGACGAGGGCCCGGACGTTGGCCACCGGGCTCTTCAGCTCGTGGGACGCGTCGGAGACGAAACGCCGGCGGGACTCGGCCTGGTCGTCGAGGCGCCCCAGCATGTCGTTCATGGTCGAGGCCAGCCGGTCGATCTCGTCGGCTGTCCCCGGCGGTCCCACGCGCTGGCCGGCGCCGGTCGCCACGATGGCGTCCACGTCCTCGCGGAGCCGGTCGACCGGCCGGAGCGCCCGACCCACCACGACCCAGACCAGCACGGCGGCCAGGGCCAACACGATCGGCACGCCGAGGAGCAGGAGGTTGCGGGCGGCCGTCAGGTCGTCGTCGATGGATTCGGTGGCCCGCCCCACCACCACTCGGCGGGCGTCGGCGCTGGCCTCGGTGGCGACGCGCAACCGGTGGGTCTCGTTCTCCTCGCCTTCCTCGTGGCCGTCTTCGGTCAGGGCCACGTCGAGGCCGACCACGGTGCCCGGAACCAGCGTGGCCAGCGGTGCGGGATCGGCCACACCGGTGCTGGCCAGGACCGCCCCGGACGGGGTGAGGACGGCGATGACGTCCTCCTCGCCGGCCCCCGTCGTGAGCGCCTCGGGGGTGGCGCCGCGGTCGAGCAGCGCGGCCCGGTCAGCAGTCTGGGACTGGAGCGAAGAATCCAGGTTGTCGATCAGCCGGCTGCGCAGCAGTTGTTCGAAGCCGATGGCGGCGGCCACCAGCAGGACGCCGAGGACGACCACGGCGGCCAGCACCATGCGCAGGCGGACCGAGCGCCAGCGGACACCGCTCATCCGCCGTCGGCTCGCAACCGGTAGCCGACACCGCGAACGGTCTCGAGGGCGTGGCGGTCGAAGGGGACGTCGATCTTCTTGCGCAACGAGCTGACGTAGACCTCGACGATGTTCAGGTCTCCGTCGAAGTTCAGGTCCCAGACGTGCTCGACGATCTCGGCCTTCGACACCACGTCACCCGCCCGGCGCAGGAGGTACTCGAGGACGGCGAACTCGCGGTTGCGCAGGTCGATGGCGACCTCGCCCCGGCGCACGGTCCGGTCGGCGGCGTCGAGGACGAGGTCCCCGGCCTGGAAGTGGGGCGGCCGTTCGCCCTGGGCCCGGCGCAGCAGCGCCCGCACCCGGGCGACGAGCACGACGAACGAGAAGGGCTTGGTCAGGTAGTCGTCGGCGCCGGTCTCGAGGCCCTCGGCCTCGTCGAGGTCGCCCCGCTTGGCGGTGAGCATCAGGATCGGGACCCGGTCACCCTCCTCCCGCAGTGTCCGGCACAGCACGTAGCCGTTGGTGCCCGGCAGCATCACGTCCAGCACGATCAGGTCATAGGGGAGCTGGCGTGCCATCCAGAGCCCCTCGTCCCCGTCGGGCGCGATGTCCACGGCGAAGCCCTCGGCCATCAGGCCCCGCTGGATGGAGGCGGCCATGGGGGCCTCGTCCTCGACCACCAGGATCCGCATCACGGGCCACGCTACGACCCGGGCCGGAGCAGGGTGACGCCCGGAGATCCCGCCGGACCGATGATTTCCCGTCTCGTCGCGGGTCGGAGCGGGTAGGAAGTGCTGTCGTCCCCCGCCCGCCTCGGAGGTCCTCGTCGTGTTCGCCCGTCTCGGTCCCTGGTGCCATGACCACCGCAAGCTGGTCCTGATCGGCTGGGTCGTCGTCCTGTTCTTCGTGAACGGTGTCGCCGGCGGTGTCGGGAGCGCGTTCCGGGACGACCTCGACCTGCCCGCCGTGGAGTCCCGGGACGGCTTCGACCTGCTCGACGAGCAGTTCGGCGGCCAGGGCACCGGCTACACGGGCACGATCGTCTTCCGGGCCGAGCAGGGCGTCGACGACCCCGAGGTCCAGGCGCAGATGCAGGAGCTCTTCGACCGGGTCGCCGCCCTCGATGACGTGACCAAGGTCGACAGCCCGTACACCGAGGGCGGTGAGCAGCTCGTTGCCTCCCAGGGACCGGAGGCGGGGCTCATCGCCTACGCGAACGTGGAGCTCCCCGAGGAGAGCGACTTCACCCGCGCCGCGGAGATCCGGGACATCATCCTCGAGGAGTCGCCCGACATCGACGGCCTGCAGATCGAACTCGGCGGTTTCATCTTCGCCGACTTCGAGGAGCCCACCGCCGAGCTGCTGGGCCTCGCCTTCGCCATCGTGATCCTGATCGCCGCGTTCGGCTCCGTGCTGGCCATGGGCCTGCCGATCGGCGTCGCCCTCTTCGGCATCGGCCTGGGCTCGGCGGTGACGACGCTGCTGAGCAACGTCATCACCATCCCTGAGTTCGCGCCGTTCATCGGCGTGATGATCGGCCTCGGTGTGGGCATCGACTACGCGCTGTTGATCATCACCCGCCACCGGGAGCAGCTCCACGCGGGCCATGACGTGCGGGAATCGATCAGCATCGCGATGGACACCGCAGGGCGCTCGGTGCTGTTCGCCGGGATGACCGTGGTCATCTCCCTCTTGGGCATGCTCCTCATGGGCGTGCCCTTCGTGCGGGGGCTGGCCGTGAGCGCGTCGGTCACCGTGGCGCTGACCGTGGTGGCGTCGCTGACCCTGCTCCCTGCCCTCATCGGCTTCGCCGGCGAGCGCATCGAGCTGACGCGGCGGCGGGGCCTCATCGCCGCCGGCTTCATCGCCGTCGGCCTCGTCGGCGCCGGGCTCGGCATCGCGCCGCTGATGGCCGGGTTCCCCATTGCCGTCGGCGTGCTGCTGCTGGGCCTCTGGCTGCCGTTCCTGAAGGCCGAGGTGCCGCATCGACCGCCGAAGCCCCGGCGCGAGACGCTGGCCTATCGCTGGAGCCGCGTCGTCCAGCACCGGCCTTGGACCGGGGCCCTGGTGGGCACGGCGATCCTGCTCGTGCTGGCCCTGCCCGTGCTCGGCCTGCGCCTTGGCTTCTCCGACGAGAGCAACTTCCCTGCGGACACCACGACCCGACAGGCCTACGACCTGCTGGTCGACGGCTTCGGCAAGGGCTTCAACGGGCCGTTCCTGCTCGTGGCCGAGGTCACCGAGGGCAGCGACATCTCCTCGCTCAGCGTGGTCAATGAGGCCGTCGCTGCGGACCCGGGCATCGCCTTCGTGTCCGCACCCGTGCCCAACGACCCGGCGAGTCCGACGGCGGTGCTCTGGAACGTGGTGCCCACGACGGGACCCCAGGAGGAAGCCACGACCGAGCTGGTCAACCGGTTGCGGGACGACGTCCTGCCGTCGGCGGAGGAGACGACCGGCACCGATGTGCTGGTCACCGGCTCCACCCCGATCAACGTCGACTTCGCCGACTTCCTCCAGTCCCGCCTGCCGTGGTTCTTCGGTGCGGTCCTGATCCTGTCCTTCCTGCTCCTGATGGTCGTGTTCCGCTCGTTGCTGGTCCCGCTGAAGGCGGTGATCATGAACCTGTTGTCGATCGGGGCGGCGTACGGGGTCATGGTCGCCCTGTTCCAGTGGGGCTGGGGCGGTGACGTGACCGGGGTGGCCCCGGCGCCGGTCGAGCCGTGGATGCCGATGATGCTCTTCGCCATCGTGTTCGGCCTGTCGATGGACTACGAGGTGTTCCTGCTGTCCCGCGTGCGCGAGGAGTGGCACCGCACCGGCGACAGCCGCACCTCGGTCGCCGACGGCCTGGCGGCCACAGCAAAAGTCATCACCGCTGCGGCGGCGATCATGGTGGTCGTCTTCGGCAGCTTCCTGCTGGAGTCCGACCGGACCTTCAAGCTGATGGGTACGGGGCTGGCGACGGCGATCTTCCTCGACGCCACCATCGTCCGGATGTTGCTGGTGCCCGCCACGATGGAGCTCCTGGGCGACAAGAACTGGTGGCTGCCGAAGTGGCTGGATCGGCTCCTGCCCAACATCGACGTCGAGGGCCACGCCGAGCTGGCGGCCCACCCCGAAGCTGACGATGACCATCCCGACGCGACCCCGGATCGGCAGCTGGTCGAGGTGTGATCAGCGGCGGGTGATCAGGCGGAGTCGGTGAGGGCGGCCATGGTGGGGGCCACGCGACCGGTCTCGCCGGCCATCCAATGGCGGCGGCACAGCAGTTCGTAGCTGACCTCGGCCTCCTGGTCGGTGTCGCCGACCACCACCACGTCGCCGTCGTAGACCTGCCGGCCGTCGACCAGACGGGCGTTCTGGGTGGCCCGGGAGCCGCACCAGCAGCGGGCCTCGACCTGGACCTCGACCCGCTCGTCGGCCAGCTCCAGCAGGCGGGCCGATCCGGCGAACAGGCGGCCCCGGAAGTCGGTCAGCAGGCCGAGGGCGTGCACGTCGACGTCCAGGGCGTCGACCACCCGGGCCAGCTGCTCGACCTGGTCCGGTGTGTAGAACTGGGCCTCGTCACAGACCAGGTAGTCGAGGCCGCCGTGCTGGGCGGCGAAGCTGCGGCAGAGGTCCTCGAAGTCGAGCTTGGCCCCGACGTCCACGGCCTGGGCCGACACGCCGAGCCCGGAGGTCACCTGGGCGCCGTCCCGGTCCAGCTGGGTGCACAGCAGGCCCCGCAGATCCCGGGAGGACAGGTTGTGGTGGATCTGGAGGGCCAGGGTGCTCTTCCCCGATCCCATCGTCCCGAACGAGAACCGGAGCATCCCCATGGGCGAGAACTTACACCTGTGTGATTCGCCGTGCCCTGCGCCGTACCCGGTCGGCTCAGTAGTTCCAGACGCGGTTGCCGTCGGTGGGGCTGGCGTGCCAGAAGATGTCGTCTTGGAGGTCGCCGTCGAAGTCCCCGGCGGCCGGCAGGGTGTACGGCCGGTCCAGGGCGACCGCGTACCCACGGAACTCCCGCGAGGCCTTGCCCGTCCAGACCCGGTGGCCGGCCTGGCCGGACCGGAACCACACGATGTCGCTGCGGTCGTCGCCGTTGAAGTCGCCCACGACCGGATCGGCTCTGAGGGGGAAGCCGACGTCGCGGGCGGTGAAGCCCACGGCCCGGCCGAACCAGAGGCGGTCCGGCGCCTCGCCGGGCCCGTACCAGAACACGTCGTCGCGGTGGTCGCCGTCGAAGTCGCCGGTGAAGGGCTCGTAGTCGCCCCCCATAGACAGCGGGCGGGCCACGAAGCCATAACGGCTGCCCCGCCACAGCAGGTCCGGGGCGGCGCCGGGGCCATACCAGAGGATGTCGCTCACCCGGTCGCCGTCGAAGTCGCCCACGACCCGGTGCTCGTAGTCGCCGGGCTGGTTGCCGGCGACCTTGCGGAACGTGCGGTCGCGGCGCCCCTGCCACTGGCGGTCGCGCTGGCTGCCGGGCCCGTCGAACCAGATGTCCGCCCGGCAGTCGCCGTTGAAGTCCCCGACGAGGGGGGTGAGCCCGGTGGCGGCGGTCAGGGGACGGACCGTGAAGCGACCGTCGGCCCGGCTGTAGCCGACGAAGCCCTCGCCCGTCGCCGGGTCATACCAGAGGAGGTCGTCGCGCTCGTCGCCGTCGAAGTCGCCGGTGAGGGGTCGGACGGTCGACCATTCGCGACCCAGGGTGACGTCGCGGATCCGGCGGTGCTCAGGGGTCCAGCCGGCGGGAGCCCGGAAGGTCGGGTTCCAGTAGCTGACCCGCCCGGCGCCGCCCGCCCGGGTCATGCTGAAGTGCACGTGGTCGGTGTGGGGGCTGGGCCCCGAGTACGGGGCCCACCCGCGGTCGACGTCGTACATGCGGAACATCCGCCGGTTCCAGATGATGTACATCATCCCGATACGGCGGGCGTTGGCGTAGCTCCGGCACCGGGCGTCGGTGGCGAACAGCCAGTTGAACAGCGCCTGCACCCGGCTGCGGTCCCCGGCGCTGCCGGCGTTCATGGCCCAGTCCCAGGCCCGGCCCTCCTTGTGCTCGCTCTGGCCCCCTGAGCCGCATCCCCGTCCGACCCCGAGGCTGCCCCCGCCGTAGTGGCGATGGACGAGGCGGATGAACGCCGCCATCCCCGGCTTCGTGTCCGGGCTGCAGGTCGACTGACCGTCGTACTCGCCGTAGGTCTCGATGCCCCCGTTGAACCGGGGGGTGGCCGGGTTGGCCTCAGCGCCGGTCCCCTCGCCGGTGACCGTGAAGGCCCGCCGGGCGTAGGTGACCTGGTCGGCCAGGAGTGGGTACACGCAGCGGGCCTCGAGGTGGTGCGTGCGGGCCGGTGTGCCGGCGGGGACGGGCAACTCGCCCGACCAGGTGCCGTCGGCGGCGACCGGCACCGTGGCGTAGGCGAACACCTCGCCGCGGCTCTTCAGGCGGACGACCACGCCCTCACCCGGTTCGTCGGAGCCCACCAGGAAGCAGCCCTCGCCGGCCACCTCGACGGTCGTGCCGGTGCGCCCGGCTTCGGGGCTGCTGGTGAACGGGACACCGGAGGGGCCGGGCTCGCCCGCCTCCTCGTGGGCGTGGTCCTCCTCCGCGGCCGCGGGCACCCCGAGGACGGGGGCGACGACGGCCAGGGCCAGGGCACTGGCCAGGGTGAGGAAACGAGGGGAACGGGTTCGGAGCACGACGGGGGCTTCGGTGTCGACGAGGACGGGCTGTACCCGACGTTACGACCCGGTCGGGCACGATGGGGTGATGGATCCCGTGATCACCGCGCGGGCGGTGACGAAGCGCTTCGGGCCGGTGGTGGCTCTGGACGCCCTCGACCTCGAGGTGCCCGGTGGTCAGGTGGTCGGGTTCCTCGGCCCGAACGGGGCCGGGAAGTCCACCACGATCCGCATCCTGTTGGACCTGGCCCGGGCCGACGCCGGAGAGGTCCGGGTGCTCGGGGTCGACCCCCGGTCCGGGCCCGAGGTGCGGGCCCGCATCGGTTACGTCCCCGGCGAGCTGCGCCTCGATGACCGATTGACCGTAGAAGAGACCCTCCGCTCGTGGGCCCGCCTCCGGGGCGGGATCGACCTCGGCCCCGCCCACGAGCTGTGCGAGCGCTTTGATCTGGATCCGGGCCGCCGGGCCAAGGGCCTGTCGAGCGGCAACCGGCGGAAGGTCGGCCTGGTCGGCGCCTTCATGGCCCGACCCGACCTGCTGATCCTCGACGAGCCCACGGGCGGCCTGGACCCGCTGGTCCAGGCCGAGTTCCAGCTCCTGCTCGCCGAAGCGGTGGCGGCCGGCGCGTCGGTCTTCCTCTCCTCCCACGTGCTGAGCGAGGTCCAGCAGACCGCCGACCGGGTGATCGTCATCCGGGCCGGTCGGGTGGTCGCCGAGGGCGACGTGGCCGAGCTGCGGCACGCCGCCAGCCAGCCCTTCAGCGCCTGGTTCGCGGACGAGCCGCCGGTTGCCGCCCTCCGGGGCGCCCCGGGCGTCCATGACCTGATCGTCCGCGGGCGAGAGGTCAGCGGGGTGGTCGACGGCGTGCCCGACGGCTTGGTCGCGGTCCTCGCCCAGCACCGCCTGGAACACCTGCTTCTGCCCGAGCCCGACCTCGAGCAGGCGTTCCTGTCGCTCTACGAGGCGCCGGAGGTGCCGTCATGAGCGGGTCCACCGCGGAGCTGCTCCGCCGGGGGACGGCCGCAGTACGGCGGTCGGGGTTCTGGTGGGGCTTCGGCATCGTGACCTTCTCCGTCGTGAACCTGGCCTTCTGGCCCTCCTTTGAGTCGTCCGGCTCGCTGCGGGAGATGGAGGACTCGATGGGCGACCTGCTCGAGGCCTTCGGCGCGGCGGGGATCTCGACCCCCGCGGGCTACCTCGACGGCCAGCTCTTCGCCTTCCTCCTGCCGCTGCTGTTCTCCGGGGCGGCGATCGCGATGACCTCGGCGCTGACCTCGGGCGACGAGGACGCCGGCCGCCTGGAGCTGTTGCACGCCCTCCCGCTGCACCGGACCACCGTGTGGCTGGCCCGCCTGGGCTCGGCCACGCTGGTGCTCGCGGCCATGGTGGCGGCGACCGCCGTCCTGGTCGCCGCCTTTCTCGTGCCCTTCTCTCTCGACGAGGCGGGCTATGACCGGGTCGTCTTCGCCACCCTCGCCTGCGGCGCCCTCGGCCTGTTCCACGCCGCCGTGGCCTACGCGCTGGGCGGCCTCGGGTCGTCCCGGGCCCTCGCCCTCGGCGGGGCGATCGGGGTCCTGGTCGTGGGCTACCTGGTCGGTTTCGTGCTGCCGATCGCCGAGGCGCTGTCGGGCACCCGGGCGTTCTCGCCCTGGAACTGGGCCATCGGGGAGCAGCCGGTGTCCGACGGGGTCAGCCCCGGCCGCCTGGCCGTGCTCCTGGTCGTCACTGCCCTTCTGGTGGCGGTCGGGACCTGGGGGGTGAGCCGCCGGGACATCCGGGCGGCCTGAGCGCCCGGGCGCCCGCTCAGCCCGCCGGCGTGGGGGCGAGGGCCTCGCCGAAGAAGTCGGTCACCCGCTGCTCCCACGCTTCCGGCTCGGTGCGCAACCCGCCGGTGTGGTCGGCCTCCGGTACCTCCCAGACGCTGACCGAGTCGGGGGCGCCGCCCTGGATGAAGGCGGCGGCCAGGGCCTCGTCGGGGACGGCGCCGGCGGTGATCAGCAGGACCGGCCGGTCGGCACCCGCCACCGAGGACCGCAATGTGGCGGGCGGCGACGCGGGGGTGAACCGGTCGGCCAACCAGGTGGTCGCCGCCTCGAGGCCCTCCTGGACCCCGCCCCGCCAGCCGTACTCGTCCGACAGCCAGTCCTTGTCCCCGGCGACCCGTACCGTGGCCCCTTCGGCCACGACGGCGGCGATCCGGTCGTCGGCCCCCAGGGCCCCGATCGCCTCCTCGCCTCCCATGGACAGCCCGAGCACGCCGATGCGCCCCTCGTCGACCTCGGGCCGGTCGGCGAGGAAGTCGACGGCGGCGCCGATGTCCTCGTCGCCCCACCACCCGAGGTCCATCGCCCGGCCGTCGCTCTCGCCGTGGCCCCGGGCGTCGACCAGCAGGACCCCGTAGCCGTGTTCGGCGAGGACCGCCGCGTGGTCCAGCACGGCGGTGCGGGTCGATCCGGCGCCGTGGGCGAGCACCACCGCCGCACCGTTGGGGCCCGGGTGGTACCACCCGGCCAGCGCCACCCCGTCCGCGGTCTGCAGTCCGACGTCCTCGGCGTCGAGGCCGACATCGGCGGGGCGGCGGCTGCCCAGGGCGATCGGCGGGACCCAGGTGGCGACGAGGGCCTGGCCGAGGGTGATGAGGCCGAGGGGGAGGGCGACCACGACGGCGGGAGGGAGTAGCCAGCGGGTCCGACGGGACGTGGCCCGGAAGGTGGTGCGGATCCCGATGATCACCAGCGCCAAGCCCCCGAGACCGGCGACGAGCCCGAACAGGGACGCCCAGGACCAGCCTGCCTTCGCCAGGTGGGGCGCGCCCACGGCGAGGCCGACGACGAGGCCGACCACGCCGGCGCCGGCCTGCAGGCAGCCGGTGAGGACCCGCCGGTTCACGGGCGGGTCACCGTCGTTCCCGCCGTGCCGGCCAGCACCGCCTCGGCCTCGGCCAGCGCGCCGATCGCGGCCAGCCGGCCGCCGTGCTCCAGGAAGCGACAGCAGGCGTCCGCCTTCGGGCCCATCGAGCCCGGGGGTAGGCTCAGCGCCCGAAGCCGGTCGACACCCACCCGGTCGAGGAGCCGGGCCGTCGGGGTCCCGAAGCCCTCGTACACCCCGGCCACGTCGGTGAGCAGGAGCAGGGCGTCGGCCCCGAGGCCCCGGGCCAGGAGCTCGGCGGACCGGTCCTTGTCGATGACGGCCTCCACCCCCCGGAGGCCGCCGAGGCCGTCGCCGACCACGGGGATGCCGCCGCCCCCCGAGCAGATGACGGTGATGCCCTGGTCGGCCAGGAGCCGGATCGTGGACAGCTCGACGATCTCCACGGGCTCGGGCGACGGGACGACCCGCCGCCAGAGCTCGCCGTCGCGGGCCATGGCCCAGCCGCGGTCGTGGGTCAGGGCGTGGGCCCGGGGCTCGTCGTAGAGGGGGCCCACGAACTTGGTCGGATGGGTGAAGGCGAGATCGTCGGGGTCGACGACGACCTGGGTCAGCAGCGTCGCCAGCCGCTCACGGGGCAGGTGGCGGCCCAGCTCCTGCTCGAGCAGGTAGCCGACCATGCCCTCGCTCTCGGCGTCGAGGACATCGAGGGGGTAGGGCGCCACGGCGGGGTAGGCCGCGTTCTGCAGGGCCAGCAGCCCGACCTGGGGCCCGTTGCCGTGGGTGAGGACGACCTGGTGGTGAGCGGCCACCCCGGCCACGGCTTCCGCCGCCACCTTGACGTTCGCCCGCTGGGCCGCAGCGTCGAGGGGCTCGCCCCGCTGCAACAGGGCGTTGCCTCCGAGGGCCACGACGACCCGCACCTCAGGCGGCTTCCCGCAGCAGGGGGCAGCTCATGCAGCGGGGGCCACCGCGGCCCCGGCCGAGCTCGCTGCCCGCGATGGCGATGACCTCGATGCCCGCCCGCCGCAGCTTGGCGTTGGTGTCGACGTTGCGCTCGTAGGCCACGACGACGCCGGGGGCCACGGTCAGGACGTTGTTGCCGTCGTCCCACTGCTCCCGCTCCGCCTCGGTCTCGTCCCCCCCGGTCGAGAGCAGCCGGACGTGGGAGAGCCCGAGGGCTTCTTTGACCGGTGTGAAGACATCGGGTTGGGCCGTCACGACGATCTCGCCGGCGTCGTCGCCCGGGGTGAGGGTCCAGGCCCGCAGGTCGTCGAGCACCCCCGGGTAGGTCACGAAGGTGTCCACGTCGACCATCGTCATGACCGTGTCGAGGTGCATGAAGGCCCGACTGGGGGGCAGGGTCACGGCGATCACCGTACCGATGCCGTCACCAGTGGCGAAGAGCCGTCGGGCCAGGGCCTCGACCGCCTGTGGCGTCGTGCGCGCCCCCATCCCCATGACCACGGCGCCATGGCCGATGACCAGGACGTCGCCCCCCTCCACGGTTCCGGCCCCTGGGTCCTCGTCGACGCCGCCGCACCAGTACGGGAACGGCTCGCCGGAGAACAGGGGGTGGAAGCGGTACACGGCCTCGAGGTGGGTGGTCTCCCGACGCCGGGCCCGCAGCGCCATCGGGTTCAGGCTCACGCCCTCGTAGATCCATGTCGTCGCGTCCCGGGTGAACAGCTGGTTGGGGAGGGGCGACAGGACGAAGCCCTTGGGGCCGAGGACATCGGCCCGCAGTCCGCGCGTCGAGCCGTGGGGTAACTCGTCAACCATGGTCCCCCCGATGAGGTGGTTGGTGACGGTCGCAGGGTCGGCGTCCTCGAGGGCCGCCCGAGTCGCCTCGGCCAGGTCCCGCCCGAGGTCCCGCTCGTGGACCACCCGGTCGAAGAGCCAGGACCGGGCCTGCGGGTCGTCCATCGTCTCGGTCAGCAGGTCGCCGACGAGCAGGACCTCGACGCCCCGGTCGGCCAGGACGTCGGCGAAGGCGTCGTGTTCCTGCTGCGCCCGCTGCACCCACGGGACGTCGTCGAAGAGCAGCTCCTCGCGGTTGGTCGGGGTGATCCGTCGCAGCTCGCGGCCGGGCCGGTGCAGCAGCACGCGCCGTAGCGGGCCGACCTCCGAGTCGACGTGGAACGTGGCCATGGGTCCTCTCCCGTGAACGGTCGGACTCACCTTCCTCCTCTTCGCCCGTCTGCGGAAGGGACCTGCGCCGGGCTCAGGGGGGACCTTCGTCCCTGTCCCCGGCGGGGGTGGGAGGATGACGCTCAGGTCGACCTCTCGACCGCGAGGAGCACTACATGAAGCGCATCGGGTTGGCCTTGGCCGCGCTGGTCCTGCTCGTGGCCGGCTGTGGGGACGACGGTGACGACGCCGCCGACGACACGACCGACGACACGACGACCACGAGCCCCCCGACGACGACGGGGGTGACGACCACCTCGGTCCCCGCAGGCGGGGAGGCCGACGTGCGGGTCTACTTCGCCTGGAACGAGTACGTGGGCACCGCCGGGCGAACCGTCGAGGCCCCCGCGGTGGCCCGCGGGGCGCTGACCGAGCTCTTGGCCGGCCCCGACGCGTTCGAGACGGACATCGGCATGACCACCGAGATCCCCGAGGGCACCGAGCTGCTCGGCGTCGACATCGTCGACGGCGAGGCGACCGTGGATCTCTCCGGCGCGTTCGAGTCCGGCGGCGGCAGCCTCTCCATGCAGCTACGGGTGGCCGAGGTCGTGTTCACCCTCACCCAGTTCGACACGGTCGAGACGGTGAGCATCGAGCTGGACGGCGAGGCCGTCGAGTTCATCGGCGGCGAGGGCATCGACGCCACCGAGCTCACCCGCGGGGAGATGAGCAACGTGACGCCGTTCATCCTCGTCGAGTCGCCGGTGCCGGGGGAGGCGGTCAGCAGCCCGCTGGAGGTCACGGGCATCGCCAACACCTTCGAGGCCAACGTCCGGTACACGATGACCGACGGCGACGGCCTCATCGTCGACGAGGGCTTCACGACGGCAACGGCCGGCAACGGCACCTGGGGCGACTTCGCCTTCGCCACGACCTTCGACGTCCCCCGCGCCGGGCTCGGGGCGCTCATCGTCTTCCAGGAGAGCCCCGAAGACGGGAGCCAGACCGACGTCTACGAGGTCCCCGTCCGCGTTGGCTGAGCCGTGGTGACAACGAGCACCGGGAGCGCCACCCGGGCCCGTCGCCCGGCCTCACGGCGGCGGAGGCGGCTGCCCGCTTGGCCGAGGACGGGCCCAACGAGTTCCCGACCGTGCCTCCGCCGGCCGCGTGGCGCCGGTTCGCCGGCCAGTTCGTCCACTTCTTCGCCTTGATGCTGTGGGTCGCCGTCGCCCTGGCCGTCGTGGGCGGGCTGCCCGAGTTGGCCGTGGCTATCTTCTGGTGGTCCTGATCGAACGGCTCGTTCGCCTTCATCGAGGAGGAACGATCCGAACACACCACCGAACGCCTCCGGGACCTCATCCCGCGTCGGGTCACGGTGATCCGGGACGGGGTCCACGTCGATGATCGACGCCCGCGACCTGGTCCGGGGGGACCTCGTCGTCCTGCAGGCCGGCGACCGGCTTTCCGCCGACCTCGATGCCGTCGAGGCCCACGGCCTGCTCGTCGATCGGTCGGCACTCACCGGCGAGAGCCGGCCGGTGTCCCTGGATGTCGGCGCCCGTCTCGAGGCCGGTTGTTTCGTCGTCGAGGGCGAGGGCAGAGCGGTGGTCGCGGCCACGGGGTCAGGGACTCGCTTGGCCGGCATCGCCCAGCTCGACCGCGGGCGGCGACCCGCCCCCCGACGCAGCTGGCCGGTGAGCTGCGTCACCTCGTCCGGATCCTGGCCTCAGTCGCCGTCGCCGTCGGCAGCGTCTTCTTCGCGGTGATGTTGGTCCTCGGGCAGCCGGCGAGTGACGGGTTCGTGCTCGCCATCGGCATCACCGTGGCGTTGGTCCCCGAGGGCCTCCTGCCGACCCTCACCCTCTCCCTGGCCGTCGGCGCCCAGCGGATGGCCGCCGATCACGCACTGGTCCGTCACCTCGACGCCGTCGAGACCTTGGGCTCGACGACCTTCATCTGCACCGACAAGACCGGGACGCTGACGCGCAACGAGATGTCGGTGGTGCAGGTCTGGACGCCGGAGGGTCGGGTGGCCGTCGACGGTTCGGGCTACGAGCCCACAGCCGAGGTGGTCGGAACCGATGGTGCCCGGCGGGCCGCCGCGGTCGCCGGCGCGGCTGCTCGGGCCTGCTCGACCGGTCACGCCCAGCAGCGGGACGGGTCCTGGGTGGCCCAGGGCGATCCGATGGAGGCGGCCATCGACGTCCTCGCCCGCCGGCTCGGTGCCGATGAACCGACACCGGTCCTCGCCCGCTTCCCGTTCGATCCCCGTCGCCGACGGATGTCGGTGGTCACCGCAACAGAGGTGCTGGTGAAGGGCGCATCCGATGCCGTGCTGCCTCGGTGTGGCGAGGCCACGGCGGCCGAGGACGTCGTCCACGAGCTCGCCGCCGCCGGCCTCCGGGTGATCGCCGTCGCCCGACGGCCCGTCGGACCGGCCCTCCCGACCGACGCCGACCACGCTGAATCCGGCCTCGAGCTGCTGGGCCTGCTCGGGCTGCAGGACCCGCCTCGGGCGGATGCGAAGGCCTCCATCGCCGCCTGTCGTCGAGCCGGGATCCAGCTGGCGATGGTCACCGGTGACCACCCCGCCACGGCCCTGGCCATCGCCGCCCAGGTGGGGCTCCGCCGGGAGGGCGCCCCTGTCGTCACGGGCGACGACCTTCCCGAGGACGATGACGACCTGGGTCGCTCTGGTCGACCACGACGGGATCGTCCTGAGCCGCATCAGCCCCGGAGCAGAAGCTGCGGATCGCCGGGGCGTTGCAGGGGCGTGGGCACGTCGTGGCCATGACCGGCGACGGGGTGAACGACGGCCCGGCGCTGCAGAAGGCCGACATCGGCGTGGCCATGGGTCGGGGTGGGCACCGACGTGGCCCGGGAGGCCGCGGACCTCGTCCTGCTCGATGATCGCTTCGGCACGATCGTCGATGCCATCGAGCAGGGTCGGGCGGCCTACTCAGCAACATCCGCCGCTTCCTGACCTACCACCTGACCGACAACGTGGCCGAGCTCACCCCGTTCGCCGATCTGGGCCCTCACCGGGGGCCGTTTCCCACTGGCCCTCGGCGTCCTACAGGTCCTGGCCATCGACATCGGCACGGACACGATCCAGGCCGTCGCCCTCGGTGGCGAGCCGGCCCGCCCCGACGTCCTGGACCAACCTCCGGTGCAGGGTCGCCTGTCTCGACCGCCTCGTCGCCCGCCGGGCGTTCGGTGTGCTGGGCCCGACCGAGGCCGTCGTCGAGATGACCGCCTTCACGGTCGCCCTCCTGGCCGCCGGCTGGCAGTTCGGTGACCCCGAGCCGTCCCACCGGCCCGTGCTCGCCACGGCTTCGGGGGCGGCGTTCCTCGCCCTCTTCCTCGGCCAGTCGGCCAACGCTTTCGCCTGCCGCAGCGCCCGTCGCCCGGTCACGCCCTGCCGGCTCGTCGGCAACCGCTTCCTGCTCGATCGCCGTGCTCGCCGGCATCCTCGCCGGGATCGCCACGTTGGTGATCCCCTCGTGGCCGACGCTCTCGGGCGCAGTGGCCCTCCGCGTGCCGGTCTCGCCGTCGCGCTCGGCGCGGTGCCTGCGGTCGTCGTGGCCGACGCCGTGGAGAAGCACCTTCGGGCCCGGCGGGGTGTGGCGCGGGTGGGATGATCCACCGGTGACCTCGCCGGTGACCGGGTTCTCCCACGTGCAGCTGGTCGTCCGGGACGTGCCCACCAGCGAGCGCTGGTGGTCGACCGTCCTGGGCATGGACCGCCTCACCGCGGCCGACGACGACAGCTACGTCGCCCTCCACCACCGCCCCAGCCGGGTGGTCGTCGTCCTCACCGCCGGCGACCCCGGCGACGGCTGCCGGTTCGGGGCCGCTGGACCACCTGGCCTTCGCCGTCCCCGACGGCCCGTCGCTGGAGGCCTGGGCGGCCGAGCTGACGGCGCAGGGCATCGACCACCCCGGCGTCGTCGACGAGCTCGGCAAGCCCTCCCTCGTGCTCACCGACCCCGACGGCAACGCCATCGAGCTGGTTGCCCCACCCGGCACGGCCTGACGTCGGGCAACCGACGGCAACCAAGGGGGCCGGGCTGGTCGCCGGTAGCGCCGGTGCCGGTCTGGTCGTCGGGCTGGGCGGACTGAGGGCGACCACGGAGGGCGGGTGGGTCGGGCTGGTGTCGGTGGTGCCGGTCTGGTCGTCGGGCTGGGCGGACTGAGGGCGACCACGGAGGGCGGGTGGGTCGGGCTGTGGGTCGTCGGGGGCATGCCGGCAGTCGAATGCCGGCGCCTGGTGGCCGACCGGTTGCTCGCGTACGGAGCTGGCGGCTTTCGATCCCGCCGCTTCACCACAGTGCGTGGCCAAACCGGGTGGTTCAGCTCTCCCTCGCCGTACTGGCGCCCGATTTCGGTGTGATAGCCCCCGAATCGGGCGCCAGAACGGGAGAACCTCACTGGTCGTGGCCGTTGCGTGGCGCTCGACCGGATGTCGCTCCTCGGGGCGCGCGGCGATGCCGTGGTCAGGCGGCGTCGGTGAAGAGGGTGGCGGCCGGCTCGTTCTGGGTGCGGGGGTGGGGGGCGGCCGCCGGTGGCGGCTCGGCTGGTCGTTGCCGATCGGGCCATCGGCGCCATTGGGTGCCGTCGGGGGCGCGGGTGATGGTGGAGCCGTCGGGGAGCCTGTCGAAGTGCCAGTCGGGGTGATGGGCGAGGTCGTGGCAGTGCCCACAGACGGGGGTGAGCTCGTCGATGTTGGTGCGGCCGTGGCCCCCGTCGGCGTTGAACGGGTGGACGTGGTGGATCTTGGTCCAGGCGTAGGGGGTGGTGCAGTCGGCGAAGGAGCAGGTGGACCAGAGGGCGCCGAGGGCGACGCGTTGGCCGGGGCTGGCGAGGCGGCGGGTGCGGCCCAGGTCGAGGGGGATCGAGTCCCCGCCGAGGACGAGGGGGATGATCCCGGCTTCACAGGCCATGGCTCGGGCGACTGAGGCCGGGACGGGGGTGCCGTCGTTCATGGTCGGCCCGGGCCCGTCATGCGTGCTGCCGAAGAGGTCTTGGAGGGTGAGGGTGACCACCACCCGGTCATGGCTGGTGGTCGGATGGGCCTGGCCTTCGGCCCGCCGGCAGGCCTCCACGAGGGCTTCGGCCAGGCGTTGTTCGTTGTCCCGCTCCGCGAAGGGGATGGCCTGGTCGTCGGGGTGGTCCTGGTGGTCGCGGCGGAACAGTTCGTCGGAGATGCCACCCAGCACCCGGCGGAGGACGGCTTTGGGGGTGCCGGGGGGAAGTTGGCCGTGGAGTTGGAGCATCCCGTCCTTGTCGTCCCACATCCGCAGCCGGGCCTCGGTCTGCTTGCGGTCCCACTCGGAGCGGCCGTCATCGGCACTGTGGACCTTGACGAACCGGGCCAGTCGCTGCTTGAACTCCCACGGTGACTCGAGGGCGCCGAGGGCCAGGAGGTCGGCTTCGTGGTCGTCGAGCGCGGCCCGGGCCTGGGCATCAGCAGTCGAGCGGGCGTGGGCCATGGCATCCGCGTGGGCGTCGGTGATGGTGCCGTTCTCCAGGGCGTCCTGGGTCTCGGGCAGGTTCCCCAGCTCTCGGGCGGTGTCGGTGCGGGTCTTGGCCTTCGAGCGGCTGGTGCGCTGCTTGCGGGCCAGCCGATCGGCGTCGTCCTTGGCCGGATCCGCCGGATCGGGTTCCCGGTCAGCGAAGGCCCGCATCCAGCGGGCCTCCCGCCCGGCGGTCCAGGACCGGATGCCCTCGGTGAGCCCGAGGACCGTGTCGAACTCGTCGCGGGTCGCGGTGGCGGGGTCCTTGGCCAGGAGATCGACAGCGCCATGAGGATCGAACATCAGTACTGAAGTTACCAGGGCTACAAACGAGTTACAAGTAATTCCACGAAGTCTCTACGGTGGTTGTGCACCACCGCCCCCGCAAGAACTCCGTAGGCCGGTACCCGCCGCACCTGCGAGCATGACGGGCTGTGTCCGTCGTCGTGTCCGACCTCTCCTTCGGCTATCCGGGGGACGACGACCTCTTCTACGAGGTCAGCTTCAAGGTGCCCCCCGGCGAGCACTGGGGGCTGGTGGGGGAGAACGGCAGTGGCAAGACGACGCTGCTCAAGGTGCTGGCCGCGCGCCTGCCGGCCGGCACGGGGGTCGCCAGCCTGGGCGGCGAGGTGCTGTACCTGCCCCAGGACATCGGCTTCGCCACCGACCAGACCATCCGCGAGATGCTCCTGACCTTCGCCCCGCCCCGCCTCCGGGCGGCGGGTGAGCGGCTGGCCGACGCCGAGCGGCGGCTGGCCGAGGGCGACGACGAGGCGGGCATGGCCCTGGGCGAGGCCATCGGCGAGTGGTCCGAGCTGCAGGGCTACGCCATGGAGGGCCGCTGGGACGCCAGCACCCGGCGCATCCTGGACCTGGGCATCGAGGAGGTCACCGATCGAGCCGTCGGCACGCTGTCGGGCGGCGAGCGCAAGCGCCTGGCCCTCGACGTCCTCTTCGCCTCCGAGGCCTCGGTGCTGCTGGTCGACGAGCCCGACAACTACCTCGACGTGCCCGCCAAGTCCTGGCTGGAGGACCTGGTGGAGCGCTCAACGAAGACCGTCCTGGCCGTCAGCCACGACCGGGAGTTCCTCAGCAACGCCCTGGACAAGATCGTGACCCTGGAGAGCGCGGGGACCTGGGTCCACGGGGGCAGCTATGCCACCTATCCGGAGGCCCGTGAGCGCCGCCAGCAGCGGCTGGGCGACGCGGTGGAGCGCTGGCACGCCGAGGAGCGCCGGCTCTACCGGCACATGAAGATCATGAAGCAGCGGGCCTCGCTGAACGACGGCAACGCGAAGGCGGCCAACGCCGCCGAGTCCCGCTGGGAGCGGTTCCGCGACGCCGGCCCGCCCCCACCACCGGCCACCACCCGACCGATGCGGGCGCGCCTGCGGGGCGGGGACGCGGCCCGGCGGGCCGTGACGGTGAAGGACGCGGCCTACGACGGGCTGTTCCTGCCGTTCGCCGACGAGGTCCACCATGGCGAGCGACTCGCTCTCATCGGCCCGAACGGCACCGGGAAGACGCACCTGCTCCGGGTCCTGGCCGGGCTCCTGGAGCCTTCCGAGGGCCGCGTCGTCATCGGCAACCGGGTCGAGGCCGGCCTCTTCACGCAGGTCAACGACCGTCCGGACTTCCTCGGTGTGCGCACCGGCGAGATCGTCGAACGTCACGCCGGCAACCACGAGGCGACCATGAAGCACCTGGCCCGCTACGGCCTCGAGCGGACCGAGCCCCTCCGCTACGACCTGCTCTCCGGTGGCCAGAAGGCGCGGCTGGAGATCCTGAACCTGGAGCTGGCCGGCCACAACCTCCTGCTGCTCGACGAGCCGACCGACAACCTGGACATCGAGTCCTCCGAGGCATTGGAGACGGCGCTCGACGGCTTCGAGGGCACGGTCATCTCGGTGTCCCACGACCGGACGTTCCTGGAGGCACAGGACCGCTATCTGGCTCCTCGACACCGACGGGGTGGTGACCGAACTGACCGACTGGGACGGCGCCCACGAGGCCCTCCTCACCGGCCGACTCCCCCGCACCGCCCGGACGCTCACCACGCTCTGACGCCCCGCGCGACGCTCGATCCGGTCCGGGGCCCGGGCCGGTCCGGGCCGATGGTGCGACGACCGCCGCAGCGCGCCATGCTGGTGGCCGTGAGTGAGACCACGGCGCCCGCGACCCCGCTGGCGCGCGAGTACACCCCCGAGCAGGCCACTGCGGCGTTCAGCACGTCGGTGGTGGTCTCGGGGGTCCGTTGCCTGTTCGCCTACATCCTGCTGCCGTGGGTGCTGCCGGCGCTCGGCATCGCCGGTGACTGGGGCCCCTGGCTGGGCCTCATCGTCGGCCCGATCGCCATCGTGTTCAACGTGCTCAGCATCCGGCGCTTCCAGCGCAGCGGGCACAAATGGCGGTGGCCGATCACGGCCATCAACCTCACGATCATCGTGCTGCTCGTGGTCCTCATGGTCCGGGACATCGCCACCATCGTCTCGTGAGCCCGCCGCCCGCCGATCGGTCCCCGACCGTGGCCGTGCGGGCGGGTTGGATCACTATCGGCCTGTTGTGTGTCGGCCTCGGCGGCGTGGGCATCGTCGTGCCGGGCCTGCCCACCACGGTGTTCTTCATCGCCGCGGCGGCGTGCTTCTCCCGTTCCAGCCCCCGGTTGGAGGCCTGGGTCCTCGGCCTGCGGGGGATCGGTCCGATGGTGCGGGACCACCGTGACGGCCTCGGCATGCCCCGCCGGGCGAAGGTCGTGGCGACGGCCTGCATCGTCGGCTTCGTCTCGTTGGGGATCTGGCTCGGCGACAGCCACCCCGTCGTGGCCGCGGGCATCGCCGGCGCCGCCGTCGTCGGGGTCGGGGTGATCTGGTGGCGGGTCCCGACCCGCGAGGTGGTGGCGGCCGAAGAGGCACGTGCATGACCGACCCCTCCTTGGTCATCGAGCCGAGCCGCACGGCGCAGGTGGGGGAGGTCACTGTCCGGCGGGCGCTTCCCCGCCGACGGCCCCGGACAGTCGGTGCGTGGTGTTTCGCCGACCACATGGGGCCGGTGACGGTGGGGCCCGACACCGACGTCGGCATCGGCCCGCACCCGCACGTCGGCCTGCAGACCGTGACCTGGCTCCTCGGCGGCGAGCTGCTCCACCGGGACACCCTCGGCTCCGAGCAGCTCATCCGGCCGGGCCAGTTGAACCTGATGACGGCCGGCCGGGGGGTGGCCCACGCCGAGGAGGGCACCAGCTCCTTCCGTGGGTCCCACCACGGCATCCAGCTCTGGGTGGCCCAGCCGGAGGCGACCCGGGACGGACCCGCGGCCTTCGAGCACCACGCCGAGCTCCCGCAACTGGAGCTCGACGGGGCCACGCTGACCGTCCTCGTGGGGGAGCTGGCCGGCGTCGGGTCGCCGGCCCGTCGCGACACCGACCACGTCGGGGTGGACCTCGGGCTGCGAACCGGGACCACGGTCCTACCCCTGGTGCCCACCCACGAGCACGGACTGGTGGTCCTGGAGGGCGAGGTGGTGGTCGACGGCCGGAGCGTCGGCCCGGGCCACCTCGGCTACCTGCCGGTCGGTCGGGACGAGCTGGCCGTGGAGGCGCCTGAGCCGGCCCGGGCGGTCCTGCTGGGTGGGGCCCCGTTCGAGTCCGAGATCCTCATGTGGTGGAACTTCGTGGCCCGCAGCCGGGAAGAGATCGCCGAGGCCCGGGCGTCCTGGCAGGCCGACGACGACCGTTTCGGCCTCACCGGCTCGCCCCTGGAGCGCATCCCAGCCCCCGGCCTGCCCTGGACCTGAGACGCCCGGTCACCGGAGCGCTGTCGCGGCGGCTCGACCCGGCGCGGTCCGGACTCCGGCGGCGCTCATGGGCCGGTGGGTCTGCCCGCCGGTTGGGATTCGGCGGCCTTGGCGAGGTTGCGGATCATGGAGCCGAACACCAGGCCGTGGAAGGGCCAGACCGCCCACCAGTAGAGGGTGCCGGCCAGGCCGCGGGGGATGAAGAGAGCCCGCTGGTGCAGGACCGGGCCGTCGCCCTCGTCGGGCGCGATGTCGAATTCCAGCCAGGCCGTGCCCGGGAGCCGCATCTCGGCCCGGAGGCGCAGGACCTCGCCCCGCTCCAGGGCCTCCACCCGCCAGAAGTCGATGGGCTCGCCGACGGCGGTGAGGTCGGGGTGCCGCCGACCCCGCCGAAGGCCGACGCCACCGGCCAGTCGGTCGAGGAGGCCCCGGACGGCCCAGGCCAGGGGGAACGAGTACCAGCCGCGATCGCCGCCGATGCCCTCGATGGCCCGCCAGAGCTGGTCGACGGTGGCCGCGACCGGGGTCGAGCGCTCGTCGCGGTACACGGTGCCGCCGCTCCACTCGGGGTCGGTGGGCATGGGGTCGCTGGGAGCGCCCGGCCAGTCGGCCCCGGACCACCGGGTGGCGACCTCGCCGGTCCGGCTCTGCTCCAGGGCCCGGCGCACGGCCTCGTCGAAGCCCATCAGCTCGGTGGGCACCAGCTCGGTGATGTCCCGTTCAGTGGCCACCACGGAGTTGCGCAGCGACCCGATGAGGGGCTGGGCGATGGCCTTGGGCACCGGGGTGACCAGGTTGACCCACTGGCTCGACAGCCACGGGGTCAGCACCCGTATCGGGAAGATGATCCGGCGCTTGAGACCCGCGGCGGCGGCGTAGCGCTGCATCATCTCCCGGTAGGTGAGGATGTCGGGACCAGCGATGTCGAAGCGGCGGTCGGTGCCCTTGGGGAGGCCCAGCGCCCCGATCAGGTAGGTCAGCACGTCGCGCACGGCGATGGGCTGGACCCGCGACTCCACCCAGATCGGCGTGACCATGACCGGGAGGCGCTCGGTCAGGTAGCGCAGCATCTCGAAGGAGGCGCTGCCACTGCCGATGATCACGCCCGCCTGCAGCACCACGGCAGGGACACCGGAGTCGAGGAAGATCTGGCCGACCTCGGCGCGGGACGAGAGGTGGGGGGAGACGGCCTCGTCGGCAGACGGGACCAGGCCGCCGAGGTACACGATGCGTTTCACGCCGGCCGCCTGCGCGGCCTCGGCCACGTTGGTGGCGGCCCGCCGGTCCGTGTCCTCGAAGTTGCCGCCCGTGCCGATGGAGTGGACCAGGTAGTAGACGACGTCGACACCTGCCATCGGCCCGGCCAGCGTGGACCGGTCCAGCGCGTCACCGGCCACGACCTCGACCTCCTCGGCCCACGGGACGCCGGCCAGCTTCTCCGGCTTGCGGGTCAGGCAGCGGACCTCGTGGCCCTCTGCGGTGAGGCGAGGCACCAGTCGTCCACCGATGTAGCCGGTGGCGCCGGCGACGAGGATCCGCACCGGCTCAGGGTACGGAGTGGCCTGTCGTCCGCAGGGTCGCCCCGGTCACCCCGGGCGTTGCCGGGGGTCAGGCCTGGGTGGTCGAGGTGCCCGCATCCAGAGCGTTCTTGATGCGGTCGAGGGTGAGGTGGTCGAGGTTGGCATAGACCAGTTCGGCGCCGGTGAATCGGCTGGCCTCGGCGACGAGAGCGTTGCGGTCGAGGTCCTCGGCCAGTAGGGCGACGGTGGCGGTGTCGGGCTGGACGGCTTCGCGGAACCAGCCGACCCACTCGTCGGAGATGCCGAGGTCCACGACCTTGGCGGTCACCACGCCGGCGCCCGCGCCGACTGCGAGGCCGGCGGCCCAGCCGACCGGACCGCCGAGGACGAGGCCGAACAGGCCGGCCCAGAGGGCCCCGGACAGCGCGGTCCGCCCGGGCTCGGGGTCGATGGTCTCCTTCACGTGGGTCTTGCCGTCGTCGTCCTTGACCACCAGGACGGCGTCCTTCAGCTTCAGGCTGCCCTTGGCCGCCAGGCCAGTGGCTGCGGTCATGAACTCCTGGGCCCGGAAGATGTCGGGGAAGGAGATGCCCACCAGGGTCTGGGGGATGCCCTCGTCGGTCGGTTCGTCGGTCAGTTCGTCGGGCTGGGCCTCGGGCTGCTCGTGCTTCACGGGCCCAGCCTACGGGCGCGTTACGGTCCGCCGCCGTGGCCGACCTCTCGACCGAACCCATCGATCCCGTCCGTGCCGCGGACGTGGACGCCTGGGACGACACGGCCGACGTCGTCGTCGTCGGCCTCGGCGTGGCCGGGACCTGCGCGGCCATCGAGGCCGCCGAGGCCGGTGCCGACGTGCTGGCGCTCGAGCGTTCGATGACCGGTGGGGGGACCTCGGCCAACTCCGGCGGGATCATCTACCTGGGTGGGGGCACGCCCGTCCAGGAGGCCTGCGGCTTCGAGGACACCCCCGAGGACATGTTCGCCTTCCTGGTCGCCGCCTGCGGGCCCGGCGCCGACGAGGCCAAGATCCGCCCGTACTGCGACGAGTCCGTCGACCACTACCACTGGCTGGTCGACCACGGCCTGCCCTTCAAGGCCGAGTTCTTCGAAGAGCGGGATCGGGAGCCGCCGACCGACGCCGGCCTGGTCTACAGCGGGGGCGAGGACAGCTGGCCGTTCACCGACGTGGCCAAGGGCGTGCCCCGGGGCCACCACCCGCAGTACCCCGATGCGGCGGGCGGCTTCATCATGGCGCGCCTGCTGGCGGCGCTGGAGCAGACGACGGCCCGGGTGCGGACCGGGGTCCGGGTCGATCATCTCGTGGTGGACGACGACGGGGTCGTGGCGGGAGTCGTCGCCATCGAGGACGGGCAGCGTCGGGCCATCCGCGCCCAGCGGGGCGTGGTGCTCACCGCCGGCGGCTTCATCTACAACCCGGCCATGGTCGAGGCCCACACGCCGAAGGCCGCCCACTGCGTCTTCTACGTGGGCACCGACACCGACGACGGCAGTGGCATCCGGATGGGTGTCGGCGCCGGTGGCGCCGCCGTCGACCTCGACGCCCTCGAGTGCTCGTTGCCCCTCAACCCGCCGCGGAAGATCTCAGTGGGCATCCTGGTGAACGGACGGGGCGAGCGCTTCATCAACGAGGACACCTACAACGGCCGCATCGGCCTGGAGATCCTCCTGCACCAGGACGAGGAGGCCTACCTCGTGTTCGACGAGGAGGGCTACGTCGTCAACGCGGTCGGCATGCGGGCGACCTGGGTGTGTGAGACCGCCACGGAGCTGGCCGAGGAGATCGGCCTGCCCGCGGGCGCCCTGGAGGCCACCCTCGAGCGCTACAACGACGCCGCGGCCCGCGGCGAGGACCCCGACTTCCACAAGGTGCCGGAGCTGGTGCGCCCGCTGGTCCCGCCCCTCGGCGCCATCGACCTGCGGGTGGCCAATGCCATCTACGCCCCGTTCACCCTGGGCGGCCTGGACACCACACCCGACGGCGAGGTGCGGGCCCCGGACGGGTCGGTCCTCCCCGGCCTCTACGCCGCGGGCCGCACCACCCGTGGCATCGCCGTCCGGGGCTACGTCAGCGGCATCTCCCTCGGCGACGGCAGCTTCTTCGGCCGTCGCGCCGGCAAAGCCGCCGCCACCCGCGTCTAGCGGGGGTCAACGCGTCGCCAGCACCTCGGTCGTCCGGCTCAGGCAGTCGAGGGCGACGGTGCCGGGGACGAGGACGAACTCGTCACAGCCCGCTTCGGCGGCGCCGTCGAGCACCTGGTCCAGGGCGCTGACCGACGCCACCCGGCAGGTGGCGGCCATGGCTTCGGCGATCTCGGCGCCGAAGATGGCCAGGTAGCGGCGGGCGAAGGCGTCGAGGGTCGCCGTGGCCCGCTCGTCGTCGCCGTCGAGCACGTAGAAGCAGCCGCTGACGCGGCGGGGGGCGGTGGTGCGACCGGCGTCCGCCCAGGCCTGCTCGGCCAGCCGGAAGTTGGTCGCCATCTCGCTGACCGTGCCCGAGACGCTGAAGCCGCTCACCCCGTCGGCCCACCGCGCGGCTCGGGCCATGGCCTTCGGCCCCATCGCCCCGGCCAGGATCGGAACGCCGGCGCCTTGGGTCGGCGTCGGCCCGACGGGGTCGGCCCGGTCGAAGGGTGGCTCGCCCGCCCAGAGGCGCCGCAACTCGGCGACCTGCTCGTCGAGCCGGGCGTGCCGACCCTTGGTCGTCCGCTCCGCGGCCCGGAAGTCGTGGCCTCGGCCGCCGACGCCGACCCCGACGGTCAGGCGCCCGCCCGAGAGTTGGTCGAGGGTGGCCAGCTGCTTGGCGGTCACCGCCACCGGGTGGGCGGGCAGCACGACCAGGTTGGCGAAGAGGCGCACCCGCTCGGTCAGGGTGGCCGCGGCGGAGAGGGTGACCAGCCAGTCGGGGTTGTCGAAGGTGATCCGCTCGCCCGTGGACAATGTGGTGAAGGGTCCGGCGTCGATCGCCCGCGACCAGTCCCGCGTGGTGGCCGCCGTGTACCCCGACGCCATCGTGGGCAGTGACATCCCGACATCCATGGCTGCTCCTCGATCGGGTCGGCACCGGCGGAAGAACCGACGCTCCGGACGCGTTCTACCCGGTGATGTCGGACTTCCACGCTCCCCTGTCGGTCCTCGACCTCGCGCCCGTGGCCCAGGGCTCGACCCCCGCCGATGCGCTGGCCGCCTCGCTGCGCCTCGCTCGGGAGGTGGAGGCGCTCGGCTACAACCGGTACTGGGTGGCCGAGCACCACTCCATGCCCGGCATCGCCAGCTCGTCGCCCGCCGTGCTCCTGGCCCGGGTGGCGGCGGAGACCTCGACCATCCGCCTGGGCTCGGGCGGGGTGATGCTGCCCAACCACTCGCCGCTGGTGGTCGCCGAGCAGTTCGGGATGCTCGAGGCCTTCGAGCCGGGCCGGATCGACCTCGGGATCGGCCGGGCCCCGGGGACCAACCCGGTCACCGCTCACGCCCTGCGCCGTGGCGCGGTCGGGGCCGACGGCGACGACCTCCCCCGCCAGTTGGCCGAGCTGATGGCCTACTTCACCGGGGGCTTCCCTGCCGACCACCCGTACGCCTCGGTCCATGCCACCCCGGCCCGGGGCTACCAGCCGGCGCTCTGGCTGCTGGGCTCCAGCGACTACTCCGCCCACCTGGCCGGGGAGCTGGGCCTGCCCTTCTCCTTCGCCCACCACTTCGCCGCGGGCAACACCGAGGCCGCGGTCGCGGTCTACCGCTCGGCGTTTCGGCCCTCCGAGGTCCTCGAGGCGCCCTACGTGATGCTGGGCGTCGCCACCGTGTGCGCGCCGAGCGACGAGGAGGCCCAGCGCCTGGCCCTGCCGGGGGCCCTGGCCTTCCTCCGCCTCCGGCAGGGCCGGCCCGGCCTCTATCCGAGCCCCGAGGAGGCGGCCCAGCACCGCTTCACCCCCTTCGAGCGCGAGGCCGTGCGCTCGTGGACGGGCACGCACGTCATCGGTGACCCGGCGACGGTGCGGTCCGGCCTCGAGGACCTGGTGGCCCGCACCGGCGCCGACGAGCTGATGCTGACCACGATGCTGCACGCCACCGAGGACCGCATCGTCTCCTACCGCCTGGTCGCCGACGAACTGGCCCTCACCCCCGCCGCCGCCTGACCTCGAGGCGCCATCGGGTCAGGGGTCGACCAGGGAGGCATAGGTATCGGGGCGGCGGGTGGCGAGGAAGGGGAAGAGGGCCAGCCAGTCCCGGCGGGCGTCCAGGTCGAGGTCGGCGACCAGCACCGCCGGGCGGTCTCGCGGCGCCTTGACCAGCAGCCGGCCGTAGGGGTCGCTGATGAAGGACGAGCCGTAGAAGGTCAGCGGGGGCTCGGTGCCGATGCGGTTGACGGCCACCATGAAGGTCCCGTTGGCGACGCCGTTGCCCACGATGACCTTCTCCCAGAGGGGTTGGGTGTCGAAGTCGGGGTGGTCCGGCTCGGAGCCGATGGCGGTGGGGTAGACGATGACCTCGGCCCCGCCGAGGGAGTAGGCCCGGGCCAGCTCGGGGAACCACTGGTCCCAGCAGGTGGGGAAGCCCACGTGGGCGTCCTCCACGGCGACGACCGGGTAGCCGCCGTCGCCGGGGCGGAAGTAGCGGTCCTCGTAGTACCCCGCGGTGATCGGGATGTGGAGCTTGCGGGTGCGGGCCAGCAGCGCCCCGTCGGGCCCGACGCAGATCGCGGTGTTGAACCCCAGCCCGCCGTCCCCGCCGTCCTCGTAGAGCGAAGCGTGGACGAACGCGCCGGTTCCCGCTGCCAGCTCGGCGGCCAGGTCGAAGGTCGGCCCGCCGGGTAGAGGTTCCGGGGCGGCGCCCACCGCGGACGGCCCGCCGGGGGTGACCGCGAAGTAGGGCGAGAGGGTCAGCTCCTGCAGGCAGATCAGCCGGGCGCCGGTGTCGGCCGCCATGCGCACGCCTTCGGCCAGGGCGGCCCGGTGCTCAGCGGGGTCCGCGTGCCAGCGGTGCTGGACGGCGCCCACCCGGAACGGCTCCCGTGACGGGGCGTCGACCCGGGCCGGGGAGTCGGGGGGCTGGTCGATGTGGGTGAGCAGGTCGATGGCCATCAGCGTGGCACCTGCTGGGTGATGCAGTGCACGCCCCCGCCCCCGTGGGCCAGCACGGCGCCGGGCACACCCACCACCTCGCGTTCGGGAAGCGCGTTGCCCACCGCCGCCAGCGCGGCCTCACCGTCCGGGCCGTCGACCACGGGGACGATGGCCGCGTCGTTGGCCAGGTAGAGGTTGAGGGGCGGGACGACCGAGCGCTCGCCGTCGATCACCACCGAGGGGAGGACGTCGATCTCCTCCACCTCGTAGCCCGCGGCCGTCAGCACGTCGACGTTCTCGCGCAGCCGATCGTGGTTCACGTCGTCGGGGTCGGCCGTGGTCTGGGCCAGGACCTCGCCGGGCCGTGTGCAGAGGGCGATGTTGTCCACGTGGCCATCGGTGTCGTCGTCCTCGACCAGGCCCCACGGCAGCCACACCACCCGCTCCACGCCCAGCCACCGGCGCAGTTCCGCCTCGATGCCGGCCCGGTCCAGCGCGGGGTTGCGGTTGGGGTTGAGCAGGCACTGCTCCGTGGTGATGACCGTGCCCGCCCCGTCGACGGTGATGGCGCCGCCTTCCAGCACGAACGGGAAGGCGTCGATCCGCTCGAGGCCGAGGTGCTCGCACATGCGCCGGGCGAACTCCGCATCCTCGGCGTAGGGGTGGAACTTCTCGCCCCAGGCGTTGAAGACCGGGTTCAGCCCGGCCCGCCGCCCGCCGCCGTCGGTGAGCACGATGGCGCCGATGTCCCGGGCCCACGAGTCGTCGATGGGCCACTCGACCACGTCGGCCCCCGGGCAGGCGGCGGCGGCCTCGTGACCGGCGCCCGGGTCGGCGACGAGGAGCACCGGCTCGAAGGCCCCGATGGCGTTGACCACGGCGGCGTGCGCCGCCTTGGCCCCCGCGAGTTGACCCCGCCACATCTCCTCTCGGCACGGCCACGCCACCACACACCGCTCATGGGGCGCCCACTCCGCCGGCATCGACAGGCTCATCGCCACGACGATGGCACAGTCCGGCTCAGCTGGTCTCGGGTACCTCGACCGCCAGTTGCCGGGCCTCGGTGGTCAGGCGCTGGTCGCGGAGGGCGAGGGTGCCCCAGGCGGCGGCCGCGAGGGCGGCGATGCCGCCGACGGCGACGGCCCAACGGGGGCCGACGTACTCGGCGATGGCGCCGACGATCGGGCCGCCGATGGGCGTGCTGCCGAGGAAGACCATGGCCTGCAGGGCCAGGACCCGGCCCCGCATCTCCGGCGCGGCCTCGGTCTGGACGATGGCGGTCGAGGCGGTGAGGAAGCCGATGCTGGTCATGCCCAGGACGAAGCCCAGCGGGAAGGCCCAGGCCACCGTGGGCGCCATGGCCAGAGCCAGCAGGGCCAGGCCGAAGCCCAAGGACGCCCGGATCACATCGGCCACCCCGATGCTGCGGCGGCGGGCCGTCCACAGCGCGCCGACCAGCGACCCGAGGCTGATGACCGAGAACAGGACGGTGAAGGCGACCTTGGACCGGTCGAAGGTCCGCGTCACCAGCAGCGGCAGGGTCACCTGGAAGTTGAAGGCCAGCGTCCCGACGAACAGCATCATCACCAGCGGGACGAAGAGCACCGGGGTGCGGCGGACGTAGCGCAGGCCCTCCCGGACCTGGCCCTTGCCCCGCGTTGCAGGGGTCGAGGGGCGCAGCTCCTCGGTGCGCATCAGCCAGAGCCCGATCAGTACGGCGATGTAGGACAGGCCGTCGAGGGCGAAGGCCCAGCCGTAACCCACCGTGGTGATGAGCAGGCCGCCGAGGGCGGGGCCGATCACCCGGCTGCTGGTCATCATGGCGCTGTTGAGGCTGACGGCGTTGTGGACCAGGTCCTCGGGGACCATCTCGACCACGAACGCCCGGCGGGCCGGGTTGTCGAAGGCCATGCCGACCCCGCCGAGGGCCGCCACGGCGTAGATGCCGGCGAGCGGCGGGTCGTCCATGAACGCCAGTCCGGCCAGCAGGAAGGACTGGGCCATGGCCCCGACCTGAACGATGAGGAGCAGTCGGCGCTTGTCGCTGCGGTCGGCGACGAGGCCGGCCCAGGCCCCCAGGAGCAGTACCGGCCCGAACTGGCAGGCGGCCAGGAAGCCCACCGCGACACCGTCACCGGTCAGGTCGAGGACGAGCAGGGTCTGGGCGATGAGGGTGAGCCAGTTGCCGATCTGGGAGATGCCCTGGCCCATGAAGAAGAGCCGGAAGTTCCGGATCCGGAACGACGCGAACGTCTCCCGCGTGGCGGCGGCGAGACGATCGGGCATGGCCTCCGACGTTACGGGTGTCAGCGGTGGGTCACGTCCGAGGGGTCAGCCGGGGGGTCGGGCGAGGGCGGTCAGGGGCCCAACTCCTCCAGGATGGCGGGGTCGAGGGGCTCGGGGTGGTCGGGGTCCTCGGTGCCGGGGAAGCGGTCGACGTCGCGGAGGGCGGGGAAGGCCACCCACCAGGTGCCGGCGATGGCCACCGTGGCGACGCCGCCGAGCACCACGGCCCCGGCCGGGCCGAGGATCTGGCCGGCCACGCCGGACTCGAAGGCGCCCAGCTCGTTGGATCCGCCGATGAACACGTTCTCCACGGCCAGGACCCGGCCCCGCATGTCCTGGGGCACGACCAGGGGCACGAGGGTGGCCCGGATGAACACGCTGATGGCGTCGGCCCCCGAGAGCACGAGCATGGCCACGAAGGCCACGGCGTAGGCCTGGGTCAGGCCGAGAGCGATGGTGCCCAGGCCGAACAGGCCCACCGCGAAGAGCAGCGTGCGCCCGACCCGGCGGACGACCGGTCGCCGGGTCAGGACCAGGGTCACCGCCGCCGCGCCGATCCCTCCGGCGGCCCGCAGCCAGCCGAGGCCGACGGCACCGACGCCCAGCCGTTTCTCGGCTATGGCGGGGAGCAGGGCCACGGCACCGCCGAAGAGGACGGCGAACAGATCCAGGGAGATGGCGCCGAGCAGGACCGGATGGTGGCGGATGAACTTCAGACCCTCCAGCGCGTGGCTCAGGCCGGGCCGGGCCGCCTCCTCGTCGGCGGTCTCGACCGCCTCACGCTCCTCGACGGGGCGCAGCGTGATGAACGGGTAGGCCGCCGCGCTCAGCAGATGGAGGACGCCCACGGCCACGAACGGGGCGATGGGGTCGATGGCGTAGAGCGTCCCGCCGACCACGGGGCCGACGATGATCGCGGCCTGCCACGTGGCCGAGTGCCGGGCGACCAGCCAGGGCAGACCCTCCGGCGGGAGGACGTCGGCGGGCAGGGCCCGGGTGGCGGGGGAGGTGAAGGCCCCGGCGGTGCCGCTCACCACGATCAGGGCGAAGATCGGACCGACGGCAGTGGGGCCCGAGGCGACGTAGAGGGCAACGGCGAACCCGACTCCGGCCTCGGCCACAGCGCCGAGGCCGGACACGATCCGGCGGTCGACCCGGTCGGCGACGGCGCCGGCTACGAGGACGAGGAGCAGGACCGGCAGGAACTCGGCCAGGCCGATGAGGCCGAGGTCCAGCTCCCGGCCGGTCAGGTCGAACACCAGCACGCCGAGCGAGGTCAGCCAGGCCAGGTGGGCCGTCGTGCGCAGGAAGGTCGACCCGATCAGGGCGCGGACCGACGGCCCCCAGTAGCTCGTCACGCCCGCATCCATCTGAAATTGCGCCGATTTGTCACGCTCAGCGTGACAAATCGGCGCAATTTGGCTCGGTTCGGTGGGCTCACGGGGCGAAGCGGGCGTCGGCGGTCTCGAGCCTCTCGGCCGCCTTCTCGAACGCGGTCATGGCGGCCGCGGCCTCGGCCTTGGCCTGGTCGTGGCGTCGGGCCACGTCGGCCACCTCCTCGGGCCGGTCGTAGAGGTCGGGGTCGGCGAGCTGCTTCTCCAGCTTGGTCACCGTGTCCTCGGCCGTCTGCCATCGCTTCTCGGCCGACCGCAGCGCGTCCTTCAGGGGCTTGGTCACCCCGGCCCGCTCCTGGCGACGCTCCGCCGCGGTGCGCCGGTCGGCGTTGCGGCCGTCGCCGTGGCTCCCGGTGCGGGGCGCCGACCGTCCGGAGCCGGCGTCGGTGCGGGGGGTGAGGATCGACTCGTCCACCCCGTCGTGCCACTGGGCCCTGCCGCCCCGGACCTCGATGAGCGAGGTGGCGACCGAGCGGATCAGGTGCCGGTCGTGGGTGACCAGGAGAACGGTGCCCTCGTAGGCGCGCAAGGCATCCTCGAGGATGTCGCAGCTGGGCAGGTCGAGGTGGTTCGTGGGCTCGTCGAGCACCAGCAGGTTGTGGGGCTCGACCATGATCTTGCCCAGCGCCAGGCGAGTGCGCTCGCCACCGGACAGGTCGCTGACCCGCCGGTCGGCGGCGTCGCCGCTGAAGCCGAAGCTGCCCAGCAGCGTGCGGCGGTTGCGGCCGGCCGCCTCGGGCACGCTGGCCGAGAACTCCTCCACCACCCGCTTGGTGCCGTCGAGAGCATCGGCCTGGTGCTGCTCGAAGCTGGCGATCTCGATGTTGTTGCCGAGCGCGATCGTGCCTGCTGTGGGCTCCAGCTGGCCCAGCAGGACCTTGAGCAGCGTGGTCTTGCCGGCCCCGTTCGGCCCGATCAGGCCGATGCGCATGCCCCGCTCGATGACCACGTCCACGCCGGTCAACACCGGCGGCTCGTCGTCGTAGCCCACGTCGACGCCGTGCAGCTCGGCCACGACCCGCGACGAGCGAGGCGGGGGTGCGAACGCGAACCTGGCCTTGATGGTCTCGTCGTCGGGGACGGCGATGCGCTCGATCTTCTCGAGCGCTTTGACCCGGCTCTGGACCTGCCGGGCCTTGGTCGCCTTGTAGCGGAAGCGCTCGATGAACTGCTCGGTCTTGGCCAGCTGCTTGGCCTGGCGGTTGGCTGCGGCCTCCAGGCGCTCGAGGTTGGCCTCCCGCTCGACCACGAACTCGGCGAAACCGCCCACGTACTCGGTGGCCGACTCGTGACTCATCTCGATGACCCGGTTGGCCACGCCGTCGATGAAGTCCCGGTCGTGACTGACGAACAGCACGGCCCCTCGATAGGCGGAGAGGTACTGCTCCAGCCACCCGACGGAGTCGACGTCGAGGTGGTTGGTCGGCTCGTCCAAGAGGAGCACGTCGGGGTCGCTCAGCAGCAGTCGGGCCAGCAGCACCCGCATGCGCCAGCCCCCGGACAGCTCGCGGACGGGCCGGCGGGAGTCCTCGGGGGTGAACCCGAGACCGCCGAGGATGCGCTCGGCCTCGGCCTGCAGGCCGTAGCCGCCGAGGCCCTCGAAACGGGACTGGACGTCGCCGTACTCCTCCAGGACACCCTGGTCCCCGGCGGTGAGCCGGGCCTCGAGGTCCTCCAGCCGGTGGTGGAGCTCGGCCAGCGGGCCGCCGCCGTCGAGGGTCTCGTCCAGCACGGTGCCGGCGGAGGCCACGGGCTGGTCCTGGGGCAGGTAGCCCAAGCGGAGGTCGGCGGAGCGATGGACCTCGCCGGCGTCAGCGTCCTGCAGCCCGGCCACGATCTCCAGCAGCGTGGTCTTGCCCACGCCGTTGGCGCCCACGAGCGCGACCCGGCGCCCGTCGCCCAGGACGAAGGTGACGCCCCGGAACAACGTCCGGTTGCCGTGGGCCTTGCTCAGGCCGGAGATCGTGAGCACGGCCCGTCAGGCTACGAGCGCCCGGGGGCCGCCCTGCGGGGCGTTTCGGCCCCACGGGGCCGCCGCCGGCCCTTCGACGAGCGACTACCTTCGACAGCCATGCGAGTGTGGGAGGTCCTCGCGGCAGCGGCGGCGAGGTCTCGACTGCCTCGCGGCCTGCGCCCGTGACCGACGCCGCGGCCACCGCCTGGTCGGACTTCTGCACACGGCTGGCTGCGCTGGGCCAGACCCTTCCCGAGGACCCCGCGTCCCGGGCCGACGGCGTCCGCCACCTGGCCCGGCAGGTGGTCATGGCCCTCCAGGGCCACCTCGAGCACGGGGATCCGGCCCATCCGTCGTTCCACCGCTACGAGGAACCCTGGGTCCAGTGGGGCGGCCCCAACCCCGACAACGTCTACCTTCGGGCGCCTATCGACCCGGCCGCCACCTACCGGCTGTGGGGCGACGTCACCGGGGTCCGTGAGGCGATCGTCTCGTTGGTCGAGGGCGACATGCACCTGGGCGCCTTCGGTGTCTGGTCCGAGAAGACGCTGTCGGAGCTGACCGTCGGCGACGACGGCCTCCTGGAGGTCTGGATCTCCCCCGACGAGCACCCCGGGAACTGGCTGGCCACCGACCCGGGCGCCACCCAGCTGCTGGTCCGGCAGTACCAGGTGGACTGGGAGCAGGACCGGATCGCCACCCTGCACCTCGAACGGCTGGACACGAGGGGGACGCCCCCGCCGCCGCTGAGCGACGAGACCGTGGCGGGGGCGCTGGACCAGGCCGCGGCGTGGGTCGAGGCGTCGGCCACGTTCTGGTCCGACTACATGGAGGGCGCCCGGGGGGCGATGGCCCACAACGCCTTCGGCCCACCGAACACCCCGCCGGGCGGCGCCCCCAACATCGCCTACGGCGGCGGCTGGTGGGCCCTGGGTCCCGACGAGGCCCTGGTCATCAGCCACCACCGGCCCGACGCCGATTACTGGGGCTGGACCGTCCACCACCGCCACCGCATGGACTCGGGGGACTTCGCCGATCACCTGACCAGCACCAACGGCACCCAGGCGCACGTCGACCCCGACGGGCGCGTCCGTCTCGTGCTCGCGGCCACCGACCCGGGTGTCCCCAACTGGATCGACACCGAGGGCCGGCCCGAGGGCCTGCTGGTCTACCGCTATGTCGGGACCCGCAGCCGACCCGTGCCCGACGCCGTGGTGGTGCCCGTGACGGGCGTGCGGGACCACCTCCCTCCCGGCCATCCGGTCGTCTCGGCCGCGGCGCGGGTCGAGCAGCTCGCGGCCCGCCGTCGCGCCGTCCTGGCCCGCTACCAGTGACCTGGACGCCTCCGGACCGGCCGCTGTGGGTGGAGCGGCTCAACGCCCACGGAGACGCCGTCGGGGGCGCCGGCCACCTGGTCGGGCTCGACCCCGAGGAGCTGATCACCACGGCCACGACGTCCACCGGGCTCGAGGACTTCGGGGGGTCGACCTGGCGACCCCATTACGACGTGCTCCTGGCCGCGCTGGAGGCGGAGAGCGACCTCCACCTGGTCGGGCGCCTCATGGCCCGGACCGAGATCCTGCGCTCACTGCGCAACCGGCTGGAGCTGGCGGACCTCTGGTGCGAGAACCCAACGGTCCTCGACCAGCCGGTGGCCGCGCCCGTGTTCGTCATCGGCATGGCCCGCTCGGGCACCTCGATCCTCCACGAGATCCTGGCCACCGACCCTTCGCACCGGGCGCCCGCCACCTGGGAACTGCTCCACCCCGCCCACGGTCGGGGGGAGGCCGAAGCCTGGGGCGACGCCACCCATGCCTTCTGGCCCGACGTGCAGCCCGAGTACGAGGCGATGCACCACAACGCAGGTGAGCTCCCCAACGAGTGCATCTTCGCCACCATGAACGAGTTCCTCTCGGACCACTGGGGCGGGGTCCACGAGGTGCCCAGCTACACGATGCACCTGGTCGGCGCCGATCACACCGACGCCTACCGCTACCACCGGCGCATCCTGCAGACCCTCCAGGCCCGGGCGCCGGGGGAGCGCTGGCTGCTCAAGGCGCCGAGCCACCTGGCCACCCTCGACGCCCTCTTCGCCGTCTATCCCGACGCCCGCATCGTCCACGTCCACCGGGACCCGCTGAAGACCGTGCCGTCCACGCTCAGCCTGATGGCCACGCTCAGGTGGATGCGCAGCAACCACACCGACCCCGTGGCCACCGCCCCCCTCCTGGCCTGGGGCTTCGGGGCGCTCCTGGAGGGTGTCGTCGAGGGCCGGGCCTCCGGCCGTCTGCCCGATGCCCAGTTCGCCGACATCCGCTACGCGGACCTCCTGGCCGACCCGGTCAACGCGGTGGCCGGCGTGTACGACCAGTTCGCGTGGGACTGCTCGGCCTCGACCCGCCAGGCCATGGCCGACTACCTGGCCGCCCGGCCCCAGGACAAGCACGGCATCCACCGCTACGCCCTCGAGGACTTCGGCCTCGACCCCGCCGAGGAGCGGGCCCGCTTCCAGACCTACCAGGAGCGGTTCCAGGTCCCCGACGAGCCCTGACCCCCTGTTCTGGCCCGGCCGGCGTCGTCGTCGGCCTCCTGGACCGGGCGGGTCAGCCGACGGTGACGGCGGCGACGGCCACGAGGCTGAGGGCGACGGCGGCGACCTGGGAGCGATGGAGGCGCTCGGCCAGGACCTGGCGGGCGAGCAGGACGATGACCACCGGTGACATCGAGACCAGGAGGGAGGTCACGGTGAGGGGGGCCGCCCGGGTGGCCATCAGGAAGAGCACATTGGCGGTCATGTCCATGACGCCCGACCCCACGATCAGGCGGAGGTCGACTCGGCTGGGCAGCTCCGCCCGAGTGGCGAACGCCCACAGACCGAGCATGGCCAGCGAGGCCAGTCGGGCGCCGACCAGCGGCCACAGGCCCGATGTCGTGGGGGTCTGGTCGAGCAGCACCAGGAAGCTGCCGACGAGGAGGCCGCCGACGACAGCCAGGAGCGGTCCGGTGGACCCGGCGGATCGGGTGCGACCGCCCCCGCCGGCGACGATGCCGATCGCCACCAGGCCGAGCACCAGGCCGCCGGTGGCCATCACCGACAGGCGCTCGCCCGCGACCAGGCCGGCCACCACGGGCACGGCCACGGCGGTGATCGAGGTGATCGGGGCGACCAGTCCCATCGGGCCGGTGGCGAGGGCACGGAGGTAGGCCACCAGGCCGAGGCTCCCGGCGATGCCGGCCAGTGCGCCGAACCCGAGGGCGCCGGCCGACGGGGTGCCGCCCAGGAACGGGAGCACGGCGAGCAGCACCACGAAGCCGGCCACCTGCGACAGCACGGTGACCGTGGTCGCCGGCGATCGCTTCGCGGCCAGGCCCCCGACGAAGTCGGCCGTCCCGAAGGACAATCCTGCGCCCACGGCCAACAACAACGCCATTGCTCCGCTCCCTACTCGGTCAGATCATTGGACTAATCAGTCCAGTGAAGTGAACCCTACCGTAAGTACAGCGGAGTGACCACATGAGTATGCTGTGTTGTACCGACCGGAGGAGGCGCCGTGCAGGATCCCGAGCAGCTGGCCGCCGATCTCGGTCGCAACGTCCGTCGCCTGCGCCTCCGGCGGAACATGACCCTGGAGGCCCTGGCCGAGCGGGCCGCGGTGGCCAAAGGCACCGTCATCGCCGTCGAGCAGGCCCGGGCCAACCCGAACATCGCCACCCTCTGCCGCCTGGCCGACGCCCTGGGGGTGGGGGTGGACAGCCTCATCGAGTCGGCCAGTGGGCCCCGGGTCCGGGTCAAGCGGGCCGACGCCACCCCCGCGCTGTGGAGCAGCGCGGCCGGCGGGCGCGGTCTGTTCCTCATGGGCACCGACCCCCCGGACGTGGTCGAGCTCTGGGACTGGTCCCTGTCGGCGGGGGAGTCCTTCGACGGCGCTCCCCACCCGGTCGGCTCCTTCGAGATGCTCTCGGTGCTGGAGGGGAAGCTGGCCGTCACCGCCGGTGAGGAGGAGCACGTCCTCGCCGAGGGCGACACCATCCACTTCGAGTCCGACGTCGCCCACCGCTACGCCAATCCCGGCAAGAAGGCCAATCGCTTCGTGATGGCGGTGTACGAGCCCCTACCGGAGCGCCCGGCACCCCCCGAGCCCCTCGAACCCGCCGACCAGGCCCCGCCGAGCCACGCTCTGTGACACTCGAGTGGCTTCGCTGCGCTCAGCAACTCGGGCGTCGCCCTCGTGGATCGTCGTCCCCGCTGCTCTGTCACATTTGAGTGGCTTCGCTGCGCTCAGCAACTCGGGCGTCGCCCTCGTGGATCGTCGTCCCTGCTGCTCCGCTCCGCTGCGCAGCCCCGGGTCACCGCCTCGCCTATGGGCCTGATGGCACGCTTTCGGCTTCGGCCTTCGGACCTCGGCGGCGGTGCTGGGGCCCTCGAGGAGGGGCGCCTTGGGCTTGATCAGGCCGCGGGTGACCCAGCCCCGGTGCTCGGCCCAGACCAGCATCGGCGGGAGCACGACCAGTGCGCTGATCAAGGCGACGGCCACGTTCATGCCGACGATGCGGCCGAAGTCCCGCAGGAGCGGGAGCGACGAGAAGGACAGGACGGCGACGCCCGAGATGGCGGTGAGGCCGGAGACGATGAAGGCCCGGCCCGTCCGGGAGGCGGCCACGTTCATGGATTCGCGCGGGCCGAGGCCCCGCTGCCGCTCCTCGACGAAGCGGAGCAGGATCAGTGACGTGAACTCGGTGCAGGCCGCCACCACGAGTGGCCCGCCGACCGCGGTCATGGGGCTCAGCTTCAGGTCGAGCGCGTAGGCGACCAGGGAGGCGACCCCGACGGCGATGAGCACGGGCACCAGCGAGAGCAGCGAGCGGATGACCGACCGCAGCCGCACAGCCAGGAAGAGGCCCACGAACAGGATCGAGAGATAGGTCAGCAGGACGCGGTTGGCCTCGAGGTTGTCGATCAGCCCGACCCCGACCACCGCCAGGCCCGACGGGGTGGCGACCACGCCCTCGGGCGGCGTGACGGTGTCCCGGATCTCCCGGACGACCACGGCCCGTTCCTCGAGGTCGCCGGCGGCGGCGCGGAAGATGAGGTTGGCCGCCGTCCCGTCGTCGTTGACGGTGGCCACCTGGATGTCGCGGGGGGCCACGTCGTAGGCGGCTGCCACTTCGGCGCCCGTCGGGGGGATGTCGCTGGCCCCGGGCACCTCGAGGAGCCCGCTCACGGTGGCTTCCATGCTCGACGCCGTCAACAGCTCGTCGGGGTAGGTCTGCAGCTGCTCGACGGTGAACTCGTGCATGAAGGTGACGAACTCGTCGGCGAAGACGTCGTCGGCGGTGAAGTACATGCCCAACTCGCTCGAGCTCTCCACCTCCGCCTCGACCTGGCGGATGTCCTCGATCGTCCCGGACTCCTGGTTGACCCACTGGATGGGGTCGGTCTGCAGGACCAGCTCGTCCTCGACCGAGAGGCCGCCCACCAGGACGACGACGCTGACGATGGCCAGGGGCGGGGCGACCTTGGTCGGCAGCGAGCTGAGGCGGAGCGTGAAGCGGCCGAGGAACCCCTCTCGGAAGTCCTCCCCCTTGGTGGGGGACTTGAACTCTCGGGCGCCCAGGGCGGCGAGGGGCACGACGATCGAGCACAGGCAGATGACGGCGATGCCGACGGCCAGCAACAGGCCGAAGTCCCGGATCATCGGCACCTTCGCGAAGCGCAGGGCGGCGAAGGCGAAGACGGCGTCGAAGGTGACGACCAGCAGGGCGGGACACAGTCCCCGGGCGGTCTCCTGGATCGGGTGGTCCGAGCGGTCGATCACCACCTCCTCCTCCACCCGGGCGTGCATCTGGATCGCGTAGTCGATGCCCACGCCGAGCATCACGGGGAGGCCGGCGATGGTCACGATGGTGAGCGGGATGCCCAGGTAGCCGGCCAGGCCGAAGGCCCAGATGACCCCGATCATGATCACGAACAGCGGCAGGAGCCGCCACCGGACGTCGAAGAGCAGGAGGAGGATCACGGCCATGATCGCCACGGCGATGGCGCCGAGGGTCAGCATCCCGCCCCGCAGGTAGTCGTTGATGTCCCGGAGCAGGATGGGGGCGCCGGTGGTGACCGTGCTGGCGTCCTGGAAGTCGAGCTGGGCCGCGGCCTCCTCGACGAGGGCGGCGTCGGCCCCCTCGTCGTCGAGGGAGAGGTTGCCCTTCAGGCGGACGATGACCTGGGCGTGGTCGGGACTGGGGAAGAACGGCCGCAGGGAGACACGGATGTCGCCCTGGTTGTCGAAGAGCAGGAAGTCGACCCACTCCGGGTTGTCGAGGGTGCGCTCGGCCTCCGGCACGGCCGTGAGGCGGGTGAGGGTCTCCTGCGCGTCGGCGAAGCGGGCCTCGGCTTCGGGGGAACCGGGCTCCTCTTCCTCGAGAGCCCGCTGTACGGCCGCCCCGGCGATGCTCTGGGTGGGGTCGCCGGACTCGCTGAAGACCAGCGCGTCGTCGAACTCGAGCGCCACCAGGGGCGTGATGACCGACTGGAAGCGGCCGCTCTCGGTGAGGGTGTCGTAGAGCTCCTCGAACTGGGCCCGGCCCGAGTCGTCGAACAGCTCGGTGACCGTGTGGCCCTCGTCCATCGTGATGACGGTGAGCATCGCCTGGCCGCCGAAGAGGTCCTGGTAGGCGACGTTGTCGATGTAGACCTGATCGGTCTCGTTGAGGTAGCTGTCCTGCCCGGTGGCGAACTCGAGCTGGGTGATCCCGTAGCCGAGGCCGAGGGTCACGATGAGGCCGACGATCGAGACGATCCCGGCGTGCTTGCCGAGCTTGACCGCCAGCCACGACCAGAACCTCTGCATGCAGCTCCCCCCCAGGGAGTGGCCGAGGTACCACACCGGTTCCTCGTCCCGGTCGCAGACCTTACGCCGACGGGGATCCGGAGGCTGCGGAGCGCAGCGCAGCAGCACGGTCGACCTTTCGCATCGGCGAAGCCGGCGGAGCGGAGCGGAGCAATGTCACCGGCGGAGCGGAGTTATGTCACCGCGGGTGGGCCTGGAAGAAGGCCCACATGACCTCGTTGGCCGAGACACTGAGGTCGACGGGGCCGACGATGTCGCCGATGGCGGCGTCGAACGCGCTGCCCGGCCAGGTGTGGCCACCCCCGACCACCCGGTAGAGCTCGACCTCACAGCCGTAGTCGAGGCGGTCGACGGTGTCGGACACCGGCTCCGTCGCCGGCTCGGCGTCAGGACAGCCATTGCCCTCGGCCCAGGCCGCGGCACTCGCCTCGGCGCCGGGGAGCACGTCATCGAGGAGGGCGTCCTCGACGTCCCCCGCGGTCTCGCCCGGGTCGTCGGGCAACGGCAGGTCCTCGGCGGCGGCGCCCACGCCGCCGTCGTAGGCGAGGAACTCGTCGTCGGTGCCGTGGAAGATGATCGCGGGCACCGGCCGCGTGCGGTCGCAGGGGTCGAGCACGGCGATGCCGGCCACGGGGGCGGCGGCGGCGATGCGATCCGACAGCCGGCAGCCCAGCACCGTGGTCATCAGGCCACCCCACGAGAGCCCGGTCGAGTACACCCGGTTCCGGTCGATGCAGAGCTCGCCCTCCACCTGGTCGAGGAGGTCGCCCATGAAGGTGACGTCCTCGTCGCCCAGGAGCTCCCAGGCGTCGGCCGTCCGGCCGGAGTCCGGGGTGATGGTGACGAAGCCCTCTTGCTCGCCGAATGGCCCGAGGCCGGTGTGCAGCGCGTGGATCGGGCCGCCCTCGAGCAGGCCGTGGATGTCCAGCACGAGGGGCACTGGGGCGTCGCCGGTGTGGGCCGTCGGGACGTACTGGGCGTAGGTCCGGTCGGTGCCTCCGGAGCTGATGACGTGCTCCGCCTCACCCGGAGGTGTGGTCGCCGCGCCGCCGCACCCGGGGGATGGCGCCGCCGGCACCGACGCCGGATCGACTGGGGCCGCGGTCGTGCTCGTGGTCTCGGGCGGCGCGGTGGTGTCCGCCGCCGCCGTCTCGGTGTCGTCGTCCCCGCGGCAGGCGCTCAGCAGCAGTGCGGCGGCGAGGACGGCGGTTGCGCCCCGCCTCACCCCATCTGGCTCATGAACTGGTTGAGGTCGAAGTAGTCCCGCCAGGCGGTGATCTTGCCGTCGGCGTTCACCTCGAAGGTCCCCATGACGGGCAGGGCGACCGGCTGGCCGGGGAAGAAGAACGTGTCGATGCGCTCGGTGAGCACGGTCGAGCCGTTGGCGGCGATGGCCAGGGTCTCGAACTCCACCTTCTCGACGCCGGCCGTGAAGCCCAGGACGGTGGCTCGGATGTCATCGATCCCGTTCACCGGCTCCAACGGGATGTTGTGGTACACGCAGTCGTCGGCCAGGTGGGCCAGCGCCGTGTCGATCTGGGCCGGCGTGCCCCAGGCGTCACAGAACTCCCGCACCACGTCGATCGGCTCAGCCACAACTCCCCCTCGGGTCGGTCAAGCCTGGGACCGTACCGCCGCGTCGAGCGCTCCGGGCCCCCTTCGGCCGTGGGTACCGTCCCGCGGGTGGGGGTGGACCCGGACTCGACGGCGGCGTGGATCGCGAACGGCTTGGCCCGGCTGACCGGACGGGCCGACGGGCCGGCCCTGCTCCCGTCCGCAGGCACCATCGACGCCATCGCGGACCTGGTGTCGGGCGCGCCGGTCGCCGACCCCTTGGCCCTGCTCGGGGAGCGGGCCGCGCTGGCCGGTCACATCCGGGCGGGCTCCACGAGCTGCGGCGGATCCGCCCGTCTGCTGCCGGCGGACGATGGTTGGATCGCCCTGAACCTGGCCCGGCCCGACGACGTCGATCTGGTTCCCGCCTGGCTGGTGCTCGACGCCGCGCCGTCGGATGCCTGGGGCGCGGTGACGGAGGCGGTGCGGACCAGGGCGCCGGCGGGGTTGGTCCAGCGGGGGGCGGAGCTGGGCCTGCCGGTGTCGACGGTCGGCGAGGTGTCACCGGGCGATGGCGTCGTGGGTACCCGTGTGGGCGAGCGCTCCGCTTCGGACGGGCTGACCCTCGTCGTCGATCTCAGCTCCCTCTGGGCGGGGCCGCTGTGCAGCCACCTGCTGGGGCTGGGTGGAGCCCGGGTGGTGAAGGTGGAGTCGAGCCGACGGCCGGACGGTGGCCGCCAGGACGACAGCGGGTTCTTCGACCTGCTCAACCACGGGAAGGCCTCGGTGGCCCTGGATCTGCCGTCGACCTACGGCTTGGCCCGGCTACGGGCGCTGCTCCAGGCCGCGGATGTCGTGATCGAGGGCTCGCGCCCCCGGGCCCTTCGGCAGTGGGGGATCGACGCCGAGGCGTACCTCGCCGCCGACGCCGGTCCCGTGGTCTGGGTCTCGATCACCGCTCACGGGCGCTCGGGCCCTGGGGCCGACCGGGTGGGCTTCGGCGACGACACCGCGGTCGCCGGTGGCCTCGTCGTCGAGGACGACGGAGGCCCCTGCTTCCTGGCCGACGCCGTGGCCGACCCGATGGCCGGCATCGCCGCCGCTCAGGCGGTCGGCGACGCCTTGGCCGAGGGCGGGACCTGGCTGCTGGATGTGGCCCTGTCCCGCGTGGCGGCATCCGTCCTCCGCCCCGGCCCGTCGGTCCCCGTCCCCGAGCCCGTGCCCTCGCCTCGCTCTCGTCCCGTGACCGGCTCGGCCCGCCCCCTCGGCGCCGACACCGACACAGTCCTCTCCGAGCTCGCATGAGCGCCCACCCCTCGTTCTGGCACCGGATTTCCGGGCCTCGACCCCGGAATCCGGTGCCGGTTGCCGGGGTGGCCGGAACAGGGAGGTGGTCGTGACGGCGCTGGTGCTGCGGGGTGGGGAGGTGGACGGGCGGCGGGTCGATGTGCTGCTGGCCGACGGCCGGATCGCGCAGCTCAGGGCCGATCAGCGGCCGGTGGGACCCCACGAGGTGCTCGACGTGGAGGGGCGAGCGGTCATGCCGGGGCTAAACGACCATCACCTGCACCTGCTGGCCATGGCCGCCGCCGCGGGGTCGCTCGACCTCTCGCCGGCGGTGGTCGCTGAGGAAGCCATCCGCCGGGCCGCGGCCGCTACGCGGCCCGGCCGGTGGGTGCGGGCAACCGGGTTCGTCCCGTCGTCGGTGGACCTCGACCGGGCGCGGCTCGACGACTGGGCGGGCGCCGTCCCCGTCCGGGTCCAGGACGCTTCAGGTGCCCTCTGGATCCTCAACGGCGCGGCGCTGACGGCGGTCGCCGCCGCCGGCGTGGCGTTCACCGACGAGGAGCGCGTGCGGGGATGGATCCTGCGGGGCGACGAGCGCCTCGGCGGGGCGTGGCCGGAGCCGGACCTCCACCTGGCCGAGGTGGGGGCCGCCCTCACGGCCCACGGCGTCACCGGCGTCACCGACGCCACTCCCTTCACCGACCCCGGCGGCCCGAGCCGGCTGGCGGCCGGGGTGGCCGACGGTTCGATCCCCCAGCGGGTGGTCGTCACCGGCGCGCCAGGCCTAGCGGTCGAGGACGAACTCGGCCGGGGACCGGCCAAGGTCGTCATCGGCGACCACGACCTCCCGACGCTTCCCGCCCTGGTCGCGGCAATCGACCGGGCGCATCGGGACGGCCGACCGGTCGCCGTGCACTGCGTCACCGCCGAGGCCCTGGCCCTCCTGCTGGCCGCCTGGGCCGAGGTCGGCACGCTCCCGGGCGACCGGGTCGAGCACGGTGCGGTCATCCCGGTGAGTGCCATCCCGGCCTTGGCGGACCTCGGCGTCATCGTCGTCACCCAGCCCGGCTTCGTCGCCGAACGGGGTGACCGCTACCTGGCCGAGGTCGACCCCGTCGACCGGCCCGACCTCTGGCGCTGCGGCACCCTGCTCGACGGTGCCGTCCCGGTCGGCGGCGGGACCGACGCCCCCTACGGCCCGGCCGACCCGTGGCGGGCCATGGCCGCGGCCGTCGACCGCCGCACGGCGGCCGGCCGCGTCTTCGGCTCCGACGAGCGCATCGCCGCCCGCCGCGCCCTCGACCTCTTCCTCGGCCCACCCGACGCCCCCGCCGGCCCACCTCGGCGGATCGAGGTCGGCGCCGCGGCCGACCTCTGCGTCCTGGACCGCCCCCTCGCCGACGCCCTCGAGGACCTGGCCGCTGTCCGGGTCACCGCCACCCTCGTCGCCGGCCGGCTCGTCGGGCCCTGACCGGCCGGCCCCTCCGTCTGGCGTCTGTGGTGCCCACCGGGCGTTCACGATCAGCGTTCGTCGGAGGCAATAGAGGGCGGAAACCGCCCCCTATTGCCTCCAACGCGGTCGGCCGCTCCAGCGCGGTGTCGGTCGGCGGGCGGCGACGGCCGGCGGGCACGGGGGACTACGACGGCACCGAGCCGGACTCCCCGGTCGCGCCGGCTTCATGTACTACGCCACGACGGCGACCGAGCCCGAGGGCTTCGCCGGGGCCAACGACGTCTGGCACTACCACGAGAACACCTGCATCAAGTTCGCCAACGGTGAGATCGACGCCCCCTTCGGCGCCGACCTGCAGGTCACCGACGCCCAGTGTGGCGAGGTCGGGGGCTTCATGATCGACTCGACCCAGTACATGGTCCACGTGTGGTCGGTGCCGGGCTACAACAACGTCGACGATGGCGTCTTCGCCGAGGTGAACCCCGCGCTCGACTGTGCCGACGGCAGCTACTGGCAGCTCCCGTCTTCGCAGTGGCCCGACCACCTCATGAACGTCTGTGAGTCCGGCGCCGCCTGACCCCGACGCGACGGGGCCCCGGCTCCGCCGCCGAAGCGACAGGACCGGGGCCGAGCCGAACGCCCCTACTGGCTGGCGATGGCGTCCAGCACATCGAGCTTGGCCGCTCGACGGGCCGGGCCCAGGGCCGCCCCGACCCCGGCCAGGGCGGCCAGGCCGACGATGATGCCGACCTGGGTCGGCGGCACCGTGAAGGCGGTGACCTCGTTGCCCAGGGCCTGGATCACTCCCCACGCCCCAGCGACGGCGAGGCCGGTGCCCAGTGCGGTGCCCAGCAGGGCGATGGCCACGGCTTCCCAGCGCACCGTGCGGCGTACCTGGCTGCGGCTCATGCCCACGGCCCGCAGCAGGCCGATCTCCCGGCGCCGCTCGTGGACCGACAGGGCCAGGGTGTTGGCGATGCCGATGAGGGCGATGATGACCGCCAGCGCCAGCAGGCCGTAGATGAGGTTCAGCATCCGGTCGATCTCCCCGGTGATGTCGGCCTTGAAGGCCGCCTGGTCCTGGAGATCGGCGTTGGGCCATTCCTCCAGCACCGCCTCGATGGCGGCCAGTGACGTCTCGGCGTCGACACCGTCCGCCGTCGCCACGTAGATCTGGCGATCGAACTGATCGGTGACGTTGGCCTCGAAGGCGTCCAGGCCGATGACATAGGAGCCGTCGACACCGGGCACGTTCTCGGCGAACACCGCGTCCACCGTCATGGGCACCACGCCGGTCCGGGCGAACCGCACCCGCACCTGGTCACCGACGGCCAGGGTGTGACCCCCGACCTCGGTGTCGGCCTTGACCGCGATGCCCCCGTCGGTGACCTCGTCGAGGCGGCCGGCGGTGACGTCGAGGTCGAGGACCTCGTCGAGGGTGCTGGTGTCGAAGGCCAGGACCTCGGTCGACTCGGCGCCGATCCGCACCGGTGCGGAGCGCATCGGCGAGGTGGCGTCGACCTCGGGCAGGGCGGCGAGGGTGTCGCCCAGCTCGGGGCTGAACCCACCGTCACCCCAGGAGCCGGAGTCGAGGACGTAGTCGGCCCGCAGGGAGCGGTCCACGGCCGCGCTGACCGAGTCCTTGGTCGAGGCGGCCAGGATGGTGATGAAGCCGACGAGGGCGACACCGATCATCAGGGCCGAGGCGGTGGCCGCCGTGCGCTTGGGGTTGCGCTTGGCGTTCTCCCGGGCCAGGCGACCCGTGGTGCCGTCCAGCACGGGGGCCGGAGCGGCCAGGAGATGCACCGCCGGTCGGGCGATGACCGGCCCGAGGACGAACACCCCCACGATGACCCCGACCGCACCGAGCCCGATGAGGGGCATGGCGTCGGCGGCCGTCTCGGCCACCAGGCCGGCGGCGAAGGCCGCCACACCCAGTCCCGTCACGACGAGGCCGCTGAGGGCCCGGCGCACCGAGGAGCCCGTCGTGTCCTGGGCGACGTCCCGTAGGGCGGTGATGGGACGGACGCGGCTGGCCTTCAGGGCCGGGGCGATGGCCGAGACCACCGTCACGGTGACACCCACGATCGCCGACGTGACGATGGTCGCGGTGGAGATGACGACCGGTCCGGAGGGGATCTCCAGGCCGACGGCCCCGAGCAGCTCCCGAAGCCCGAAGGACATGAGCACACCCATGCCGAGGCCGACGGCGGAGGCCACCAGACCGACGCCGATGGACTCGAGCAGCACCGAGCGCAGCACCTGCCGGCGGCTGGCGCCGACGGCTCGCAGCATGGCCATCTCCCGGGAACGCTGGGCGACGATGATGGAGAAGGTGTTGTAGATGATGAACGAGCCCACGAACAGGGCGATGTAGGCGAACGCCAGCAGGAACTGGTTGAAGAAGCTGAGGTCCTCCTCGAAGGTGTTCTGCTTCTCGGTCGTGTCGGCTTCACCCGTGATGACGTCGTAGCGACCGGGGGCGTCGCTCAGCTCGGCGCCGATGGCGTCGGCCAGTTCGGCGTCGGTGCGGCTGCCGTCGGAGGCCACGACGACGTTGTCGTAGAAGCCGGGTTCGGCGAACAGCGCCTGGGCGGTGCTGTCCTCGACGGCCACGACCGTGGTGCCGGGGAGCCCGTCGACCTCGCCGTAGGCGGCGGTGCCCACGAGGGTGAGGTCCCTGGGCTGGCCCTTGGCCAGGACGGTGATCGTGTCACCGATGGCCCAGTCCTCGCGCTCGGCGGAGGCGCCGTCGATCACGACCTGGTCGGGTCCCGTCGGCGCCCGGCCCTCGGAGATCGAGAAGGGGTTGAGGGAGTCGACGTCGACCCAGTTGGTGCCGACGGTTGCGGTCAGGCCCTCGCTGACGCGGGCCTCCCCGTTCGCGTCGACCAGCTGGACGAAGCCCTGGATGGAGCCGGCGGCGCCTTCGACGCCGTCGACGGCCAGGACCCGGTCGAGGGTGGCGGCGTCGATGCGCTCACGGGCGTCGCCCATGTCGCTGTTCACGGCCGCGGGTCGTTGCACGACCACGTCGATGCCGGCGTTGGTGGTCTGGAACAGGCCGCTGAAGGTCCTGTCCATCGTGTCGGTCAGGATCATCGTCCCGGCCATGAAGGCCACGCCGAGCACGACGGCGAGGCCGGTGAGCGCAAAGCGCAGCTTGTGGGCCCAGAGGCCCCTGGCGGTGAGCTTGAACATGGTGTCCTACCTTCCGAAGTTCTTCATGCGGTCGAGGACCGAGTCGGCGGTCGGCGAGACGAGCTCGTCGACGATCTGTCCGTCGGCCAGGAAGACGACGCGGTCGGCGTAGCTGGCGGCCACGGGGTCGTGGGTGACCATCACGATCGACTGGCTGAGCTCGCGTACGGCCCGCCGCATGAAGTCGAGGATCTCGGCTCCGCTGCGGCTGTCGAGGTTGCCGGTGGGCTCGTCGGCGAAGACGATCTCGGGCTGTCCGGCCAGGGCCCGGGCCACCGCGACCCGCTGCTGCTGGCCGCCGGAGAGCTCGCTGGGCCGGTGGCTCAGGCGGGCCCGGAGGCCGACGGTCTCGATGACCAGGTCCAGCCAGGCGGCGTCGACCTTGCGCCCCGCCAGGTCGGCCGGGAGGGTGATGTTCTCCAGGGCGTCCAGGGTGGGGATCAGGTTGAAGGCCTGGAAGACGAAGCCGATCCGGTCCCGGCGGAGCCGGGTGAGGTGCTTGTCCTTCAGCTGGGTGAGGTCGGTGTCGCCCACGAAGACCTGGCCGGAGGTCAGGTCGTCGAGGCCGGCGAGGGCGTGCATCAGGGTCGACTTGCCGGAGCCCGACGGTCCCATGATGGCGGTGAACTCACCGGCGGCGAACTCGACGTCCACGCCGGCGAGGGCGTGCACGGCGGAGTCACCCTTGCCGTAGGTCTTGGTCGCCCCCACGGCCCGGGCGGCGGGGGGCCGCCGCTCGGGGGCGAAGGTCTCGGGGATGGGGTGGAGCAGGGTTGAGGTCATGGCTCCACTGTCCGTCCGGGCCCCGTACACCGTCGTCGGCCTGCAGGGTGCTTCTGGCCGTCGGCCGGGGGGTGTACGCGGCGTCGCCGCCTACACCGTGGGGATCAGCCGCCGCCGGGGGTCACCAACCCGCTCTCGTAGGCGATGACCACCAGCTGGGCCCGGTCGCGGGCATGCAGCTTGGTCATGACGCGGCTGACGTGGGTCTTGGCGGTGGCCGGGCTGACGAACAGGGCCTCGGCGATCTCGGCGTTGGAGAGGCCCCGCCCGACTTGAGCCAGCACCTCCTGCTCCCGCTCGGTGAGCGCGGCGAGGGCCTCGGTGGCGCCCGCGGCGGCCGGGCCGGGCCGGGTGGCGAACTCGGCGATGACCCGGCGGGTCACCTGCGGCGAGAGCAGGGCCTCCCCGCCGGCCACGATGCGCACTGCCTCCAAGAGGTCGGCGGGCCGGGTGTCCTTGAGCAGGAAGCCACTGGCCCCGGCCCGCAGCGCCTCGAACACGTACTCGTCCAGGTCGAAGGTGGTGAGGACGAGGACGTGGGTCTCGGCGTTGGCGTCGTCGGCCACGATGCGCCGCGTGGCCTCGATCCCGTCCAGCTCGGGCATCCGGATGTCCATGAGGACCACGTCGGGCCGGTGCTCGGCGGCGAGGGCCACCGCCTCCAGCCCGTTCTCGGCCTCGCCGACCACCTCGCAGTCCGGAGCGGAGTCGATGAGGACCTGGAACCCGGCCCGCACGAGGTGCTGGTCGTCGACCACGAGGACCCGGATCACACCGTCACCCGCTCGTAGGGGAGGGTGGCGCAGACCCGCCAGCCGCCGCCGGTCCGGGGTCCCACGTCGAGGTCGCCGCCGTAGGGCGTCACCCGCTCCCGCATGCCGATCAGGCCGAGATGGGTGACCGAGGGGTCGGTGGTGGCGGCGGCGCCCCGGCCGTCGTCGCACACCTCCACCCGGATCACCCCGGGGTCACAGGCGACCTTGACGTCGGCCCGGGCCGGGCCGGCGTGCTTGAGCACGTTGGTCAGCGCCTCCTGGACGATGCGAAACGCCGTCAGTGCCGTCCCGGCGGGGACCCGGTCCTGGTCCCCGGTCACCTCGAGTGTGACCTCGACCCCGGCGTCCCGAATGGTCTGGACGAGCTGGTCGAGGTCGCCGAGGCCGGGCGCGGGGGCCAGGTCCATCTTCGACCCGTCCTCACCCCGGAGGACGCCGAGCATGCGCCGCATCTCGTCGAGGGTCTCCCGGCTGGCCTGGTTGATGTTGTCCAGCACCCGCTTGGCCTCGCCGGGGTCGGTGTCGATGACGTGGCCGCCGACGCCGGACTGGACCGCGATGACCGCGAGGGCGTGGGCGACCACGTCATGGAGCTGACGGGCGATGCGCAGGCGCTCCTCGGCCACGGCCTGTTCGGCCTGGATGGCCTGGTTCTGCTCGAGGGCCTCGGCCCGCAGTTCCAGGGCCCGGGTGTTGGCCCGGCGGGTCGCCGTGCTGTCCCCGAAGGCGGCGGCGATCCCGTAGATGGCGAGGTTCGCCACGAAGTTGCCGACGCTGACGTCCTCGCCCCGGAAGATCGCCATGAAGGCCAGGAAGCCCACGATCACGCCGGCCGCGGGGAGCCACTTGCGCCGCGGCACCAGCGAGGCGGCGGTGTAGAAGGTGATGATCACCGCGATGGGCAGGCCGGTCTCGAGGTAGTCCCGGATCGCCGAGACCGCGGTGGTGGCCATGGCCACCCACAGGGCGATGAGCGGGTTGCGGCGTCGGATGGCGAGCACCCCGGTGCCCACGACCACGAGGAGGACAGCCAGGGGGTCGGTCGGGGTGGGCGTCAGCTCGGTCGGCTCGGCCTGCAGGCCGAGCAGTGACGCGACCATGATCACCAGCGCGAGCAGGCTGTCCCACATGAGGGGGTTGGCGCCGCGCGCGCCGTCCCACAGTCGTCTCACCCGCTCGACGTTACGGCAGGCCCCGGCCGCCGTCGTCGGCCCCGGGAGGTATCCGGCCGTACGCCCCGGGGAGTAGGCGCGATCAGTCCTTGAGGGCGGCGTACTCGATGACCCGCTCGACCACGGCGTCGCCCGCCCGGTCGAGGTGACCGGCGTCGAAGGGGGGCTGGGGGTCGTACTCGATCATGAGCTGCATGGCCTTGGCGGCCACGTCGTCGACCAGCAGCTCGCTCAGGCGCAGGGCCATGTCGATCCCGGAGGAGACGCCGGCGGCGGTGATGATCCGCTGGTCCAGGTGCTCGACCACCCGGTCCGTCGTGGGCACGGCGCCGTAGGCCTCGAGCTCGTTCAGGACGCTCCAGTGAGTGGTGGCCGTCAGGCCCGCCAGCAGCCCGGCCGCGCCCAGCACGAAGGAGCCGGTGCACACGCTGGTCGTGAAGGTGGTGGTGTCGTGGGCCGAGCGGATCCAGTCGACGAGCACGCCGTCCTCGACCGCCTCCCGGCTGCCGATGCCGCCGGGCACGACGATGACGTCGGGCTGGGGAAGGTCGCCGACGAGGGCGTCGACGGTCAGGCCGAGGAAGCCGTTCTCGGTGCGGACCTCACCGACCTGGGTGCCCACGAAGGTCACCGTGGCCCCGGGGAGGCGCTGGAGCACCTCGTAGGGCCCGATCGCGTCGAGGGCGGTGAGGCGCTGGTAGAGGGGGATGGCGATCTGCACGGTGGGCTCCTGGTCGGTGGGTGGTGGGGTGGTTCAGGGGGTGACGGCGAAGCGGCGGCGGTACTGCTCGGGGGGCACCCCGAGGCGGCGGAGGAAGGCCCGGCGCAGGCTCTCGGCAGTGCCGAACCCGCAGCGGCGAGCGACCACGGCGATGGTCGCCGTGGGCTCCTGCTCGAGCAGGCGGCGGGCGGCCTCGACCCGCACCGTGGTCACGTAGTGCCCCGGCGACTGGCCCACCTGTTCGCTGAACGAGCGGCTGAAGTGGCGGGGGCTGAGGCCGACCCGTCGGGCCAACGCCTCGACCCGCCAGTCGGCCCCGGGCTCGGCGTGGACCAGGTCCTGGGCCTGGCGGATCGGCCCGGGGGCGACGGCGTCGGTCCACACCGGCACGGCGAACTGGGACTGGCCACCGGGGCGGCGCAGGAACATCACCAGCCAGCGGGCTATGGTCTGGGCCAGCTCGGCGCCGTGGTCCTCCTCTACGAGGGCCAGGGCCAGGTCGATGCCGGCGGTCACCCCGGCGGACGTCCAGAGGTCGCCGTCGCGGAGGTAGATCGGGTCGGGGTCGACCACGGCGGTGGGATGGCGCTCGGCGAGGCGGCCGGCCCCGGCCCAGTGCGTGGTGACCCGACGCCCGTCGATCAGGCCGGCGGCGCCGGCCAGGAAGGTCCCGCTGCAGACGGTCGCCACCCGGTCGGCCCCTGCGGCGGCCCGCCGGATCCACTCGACGAGGGCCTCGTCCTCGGCGGCCTCGGTCACCCCGCCGCCGCCGGTCAGCAGCAGCGTCCCGATCCCGGCGGCGCCGCCCAGGCCCGCCGCGTGCAGCACCAGGCCGCTCTCGGTGGTGACGGGGCCTGGCTCCCGCGCGACCACCTCGATCTGGTACCGCTCGTCGGCCGGGAGACCCCGGTTGGCCCCGGCGAAGACCTCGTGAGGGCCGACCGCGTCCAGCGGTTGGAGGCCGGGGAAGGTGACGATGACCACGCGCTGCACCCCCCGAGGGTGCCCCGGGTGGCCGATGGCGTCAATGACATGGTCCCCACTGTTTCTGCCACCTCGCCCGACAGGGCCCGGATCAGGGTCTCGGCCGGGTAGAGCCCGCCGGGCTGGTGACCCTCAACACGCGCATTCAGCGTTCGTGAGGGCGGGGTCGGTGACCACGATCGGTTGGGAGAAGGGCAGGTCCCGGCCCGCGGGATCTCGCTCCGGGGACCGCAACGGGAAGGTCGTGAGTTGCCCGTCGGTCACCGCCACCAGGCGCTCGTCGGCCAGGTGAAGGCGCAGGGTGATGATCGTCCGGGTCGTCCGCCAGCGGGCCAGCCGGGAGAGGTCATCGCCGTTCAGCACGGTGACGCGGTCCCCGGAGCCGAGGTAGAGGCGCTCGCCGTCGCTGACGGCGGCGAGGCCGTAGGGGCCGGGTGACCGGAAGCGGCCGGCGTCGAGCACCTCGAGGGCCCCGGTGTCGACGACCGCGCCGTGGCCGGCGGCATCGGCCACCCACAGGCGGCCACCGTCGGGGGACACGGCCAATGCCGCCGGCGCCGACCAGCCGATCGCCTGGGGGAGATCCAGGCAGAAGGCCCAGCCCTCGTCGAGATCGAGGACGTGGATGAACGACGCCGGCCGGCCGTCGACCTCCTGGCTGTAGAGCGTGTACACGACGTCGCCTTCGGGGTCCCACGCCTGGGTGCGGGCGGTGCCGCCCATGCGCTCCTGGCGCTCGTCGGGGCTGTCCTGGCCGTAGACGCCGTCGATCTCGCCGGTGGCGAGGTCCAGCTTGTTGACCTGGTACTCGGTCGGGTTCTCGGCGGGGGTGAAGCCGAGCACGAACAGGCTGGCCCCGTCGGTGCTGAAGGCCTCGGGCTCGATGCTCCCGTCCAGGCGGTACGTGCGCACCGTGCCGTCGGGCGCGGCCACGGTGAGGGCGGTGGCGGACCGGGCCACCGGGCGCACGAGCCCGCCGAGGGGGATGTCCGGCGGCCCCAGCGCCACCCGACCGTCGGGGGCGACGACCCGGATGGCCGCCGGCTCGTCGATCCGGGCACTTGCGGTGCGGTGACCGTCGGTGGGGTCCAGCCAGAGGACCCGGGTGGTGCGGTCGGGGCGGACGACGGCGCGGGCCACCACCAACCCGTCGGCGGACGCCACCGCGCCGGGCGCCTCGTAGGCCACCGCCCCACTGCGGGCGTCGACGGCGGCCAGGCCGTCGACCGTCGGCAGGTGGAGGGGGCCGTCGGGCACCACGGCGGGCGCCGCGGCCCGGTTTCCGGCGTCGGCCTCGCCGCACGCCGCCGCCAGTAGGAGCAGGGCAGCCAGGGGGAGGAGGGTGCCGAGGAGGGGGAACGGTCGCTGTCGCATGCCCGGTGAGACGCCGAAGCGGCGGCCAAGGTTCACCGAACCATTCGGGCCCACCGGGCGTCACAGTCACCGTGCAGCCGTGCCGAGGCCCGAACGGGTGGACGACGCCCGTTGGCCGCGAGTAGGCCGGGACCCGTGGAAGAGCCGGATCCGGTCCTGCTCCGGGCGGCGACGGCAGGGGACCTCGACGCGTTCGAGGCCCTGGTGCGGCTGTACCAGCAGCCGGTCTGGCGCTTCCTGTGTCACCTCGTGCGGGATCCCGGCCTGGCCGAGGACCTCGCCCAGGAGACCTTCCTGCGGGCGTACCGCAATCTGGCCGGCTTCGCCCACCAGTCCCGGTTCTCCACGTGGCTGTTCCAGATCGCTCGGAACGCCGGCATCGACGCGCTGCGGCGCGCGACCGGGGCGCCCGCCTGCTGGACGGGGTGCCCGTGGTCGCCACGGGACCGTCGCCCGAGGGCGGGGCCGAGTTGACGGCCGGCCTCGACGCCCTCAGCCCGAAGCTGCGGGAGGCCCTGCTCGTGGTCGAGGTGCTGGGCTACCGCTACCGGGAGGCCGCGGTGATCCTGGGGGTGCCGGAGGGCACCGTGAAGAGCCGGGTCCACCAGGCCCGGGAGCGGCTGGTGGCCTGGATGGCCGCCGACACCGGCGAGGCCGGGAGCCAGGCCCGGTGACCTGCACCGATGCCCGCGGCCGGGTGTCCGAACGCCTCGACGGCCTGTCACCCGAGGGCCTGGACGAGCACGTGGCCCGCTGCGCGTCCTGCCGGACGTTCCTCGACTCGGCGGAGGACCTCCGTCGCCGCCTGCGCTTCGAGGCCGTGGGCGAGGTCCCCGACGTGGCCACGGCGGTCCGGTCCCGCCTCGAGGCGGAAGCCGTCGATTCCGGGTGCTCACCGTCGAACCAGGGCGCGAACCCCCGTACCCAGAGCGGGATGCGACGGCGGGGGAGCCGGTCGCTGGTCGCCGTGGCCGCGGCCGCGCTGGCCGTCGGCGTGCTGATCGGGGTCAACCTGGTCGGGGTGGGCGACGACGGTCCTCGCCCCGTCGCGGCCGAGAGCCTGCCCGCACGGGTGGCCGCGGCCCAGGCCCGGGTTGACGGGCTACAGGCCGAGCTCCTCCTCACCGAGCGGGGCTGGAACCCGGCGGTGCCCGAGCGGCGGTACACCGGCTCGCTCGACTACCGGGCGCCGGAGTCCCTGGTCCTGCGCTGGAGGGACGTCTCGACCTACCCCAGCGGCGCCTGGCGGCCCAACGACGTGGACCTGCGCACCGACGGCGCCACCTGGGTGGCCACCGGAGTGCCCGACTGCCCGTCGGTCGCCCAGCCCGGATGCTCCTCGGCCCCGAGGGAACGGACGGTGAGCGGGCGGCCGCCGTTCGCCGACGACGCCCCGGTCCCCCTCGAGCTGGTCGTGCCCGTGCGCAGCTTCTCCGACCGCGACACCGCAGAGGTGGTCGGTGAGGGCACCGTGGCTGGGCGACGGACCGTCGAGGTCACCGTCGCCGCGGCGCAGGTGGCCCCCCTCCTCGCGGGGCTGGCTCCGGCCGGCAACCTGCGGGCGGTCCACCCCACCGACCGGGTCGAGTTGTCGTTGGACGCCGAAGACATGGTTCCCTTGCGGCTCCGGGTGCTCGCGTCGGCCGACCCGGGGCGCCGGGCCTGGGCCGCCCAACGGGGGTACGCCGACCGGCCGGGCCTGGCGATCATCGCCATGGAGGTCACCGACCTGCGCCTGGCCGCGCCGCCGGCCGGTGGCTTCACCCCGCCCGCGGGGACCATTGCCGGCGACGCCGGGTTCCGCCCCGGCCCGACCGGCCTGGACCTCGAGCCGGTCGCGCCTGAAGGGTTCACCCTCGGTCGGGTCGGGCGCATCGACGGCCCGACCCCGACCGCCGTGTGGTCCTGGACCGACGGGCGGGCGTGGATCCGACTGCAGGCCACCGACGCCTGGTCTGGGCGGGGCCTCTTCGGCGCGCTCGGTCCGCTGGTGCGGCCGGTTCGGCGGGGCGACGGTGAGGTGTTCGTCAGCCCCGACGGTCGGCGGGTGGCCCGGCACGGCGAGGACCTCGACCTGGTGGTGGACGGCTCGGTGGGCACCGAGGCGCTGCTCGCCGTCGTGGCGGCCTCCGGGGTCGCGTCGGTCGACCTGCCGCCGGGCTGGCCCGAGGTGCGCTCCGCGTCGCCGGAGGTCATCCGTCGGTCGGTGCCCGGGGCATTGGGGCTCGAGGTGGAGGGGTTCGAAGCCGCGGCGGGACGGGTCGACGGGGCGACGGCGGTGCTGTTCACGGCGGGGGCGGGCGACCGGCGCCTCCTGTTCCAACAGACGCCCGGTCGCCGCATCGCCCAGCCGACCGAGCTGGTCTACGAGAGCGTCCGCGTGCGGGGGGTCGACGCCCGCTACGCGCCCGGGCCCAACCGCCTGGAATGGGTGGAGTCGGGGCTGGTCCTGACGCTGCAGGGCACGGGGCTGGACCGGGCGGAGCTGCTGGCCGTGGCCGAGGGGCTGACCCCGCTGTGAGGCGGGCCCTCGTCGTCCTCGCCGCCCTCCTGATCGGCCTCGCGGTCGGCCTGGGGAGCGCGTTGGCCCTGGGTGACAGCGGGCCGTCGCCGTCACCGTCGACCACGGCGACGACGAACGCTCCGACGGTCCCCCCCGCCACTCCGCCGCCCACGGCCCCGGCGCCCACGACCGCCCCGCCGGTGGAGGACCGCGTCCTGCTGGCCTGGACGGCCGGGGGGCTGCCGACCGGCTTCGCCGACGCCGTGCGGGGCCTGCCCGGGGTCCGGGACCTCACCGTCGTCCGGGGCGACCTCCGGGGCCTGGTCGAGACCGAGGACGGTGCGCGACGCGTCGTCGACCGCGTGCGGCCCGGCTGGGCGCTGCCGCTCGACGTGTTGGCCGTCGATCCGAGGGCCTTCGGGCGGTTCGTGGCTCCCGCCGTGCGGCGGGTCCTCGGGGCCCTGGGGCCTGACGAGGTCGTCCTGAGCGAGACCTCGGCCACCCTGCGCCGTCTCGCCGTCGGAGGCCGCCTGCAACTGGCCACGGGTCCCCCGCTCACGGTGGTCGGCGTCGTGCCCGACCTCAGCGTCGCCGGAGCCGAGGCGGTGGTCAGCCCGGCCACCGGGGCGACCATCGGGGTGGCCACCGAGCGGTACGTCCTGCTGCACCACCAGGGCGACCGGGCCCCGCTGGACGGGGCCATCCGGTCGGTCACCGGTGCGGCCGTCCGCACCCGCGCCGCGGGGGAGACCCCGTTCCTCCGCCACGCCGACGCCGTCCTGCCCCAGGCGCTGATCAAGGCCCGCTTCGGCGAGTTCGCCTACCGGTCCGCCGGGTCGGGTCCCGTCACCCTCGACCCGGACTGGGTCGCGGACAACATCGTCACCGTCGATCTCCCTGTCCTGGGGCGCACGACGTGCCACCGGGCCCTGTTGCCCGCCCTGCGAGGGGCGCTGGCCGAACTGGTCGCCGCCAACCTGGCCCATCTCGTGGCCAGCTTCGAGGGGTGCTTCAACCCCCGCACGATCGCCGGTAGCAGCCAACTCTCCCGCCACGCGTGGGGCGCGGCGGTCGACCTGAACTTCTCGGTGAACCCCACCGGCACCAGCACCGTCCAGGACCAGCGCCTGGTGGCGGTCTTCGAGCGCTGGGGCTTCGGCTCGGGGGACCTCTGGCTCATCCCCGACAGCGGCCACTTCGAGTACATCGCCCCACCGGCCGACGCCTGAGGAATGGAGAGCGCGGTCGCGCCTGGCGGGCCCCGCCGCCGTTCACGGGCTACGTCGCCGCCCCCGGCCGCCTTCAGGCGGTTTGGACGATGAGCACCGAGCAGTCGGCCTGATGGCTGATCGTGTTGGGGACGCTGCCCAGCACGCGACGGGCGCCATGCATGCCTTTGCTGCCGACGACGATGAGATCGGCGTCGACCTCCTCGGCCACCTGCAGGATCATCTCGGCCGGCTCGCCGGGCAGGACGTGGTTGCGGGAGCGGGCGGTCGAGGACCGGGACAGCCGAGCCAGAAAGTTCTCGGCGTGGGTCCGGGCATCGCCCTGACCGGGTGCGTCCGTCGGCGGCGCTCCGCCGGCGAGCGCGGCGCCGGGGACCATCGCGGAAAGCGGCGCGCCGCGCTCGGCCCCGCCGAGGGCGCACACGAGGTGGACCTCCCCACCGGTGAGCTGGCCCAGTTCCAGGGCCCGTTCGGCCGCCGACGCGGCTGTGCTCGCCTGGTTCACCCCGACGACGATTCGCTGGAACACCGGATCCTCCCGAGCGCCGATTCCTCCGGCAGCTTCCCACAGCGGAGCGTCGGGCGTCGGCGGTCAGTCCTCGGGCAGCTCCGGGGCCCAGGGGGACCCGTTGATGTGGCTGCCGCCGTCCACGAAGAGCGTGTTGCCCGTGAGGTAGCGGCAGTCCTCGGAGGCCAGGAACAGGGCCACCGGGGCGATGTCCTCGTCGGGGTCGCCGAGGCGGCCCATGGGGTTCGCGCCATCGGCCAGGAGCTCCAGTTCGGGGTGCTCGGCGAACACCGCCCGGGACGCTGCGGTCTTGGCGCCCGGGCAGATGACGTTGGCGGTGATGCCGTGGGGCGCCCACTCCCGAGCCGCGGTCCGGGTGAGGGCCCGGAGGGCCTCCTTGGCCGAGTTGTACTCGGCGGTGCCGATGTGGGCGTTGACCCCGTTGAGCGAGCAGAGGTTGATGATCCGGCCGTAGCCCTGGTCCCGCATGTGGGGGAAGGCCGCCTGCATGGCCCACACCGGGCCGTAGAACCCGACGCCGAAGCCGTGGGCGAAGAGCTCGTCGCTCTTGTTCTCGACCTTGCTGAGGCGTCCGCCGCCCCACGCGTTGTTCACCAGGACGTCGACGGTGCCCCAGGTGTCGACGGCGTGGGCCACCATCGCCAGCACGTCCCCCTTGCGAGACACGTCGGTGAGCAGGAAACGGGTGTCGGGACCGAGCGCCTCGGCCGCCGCCGCTCCCTTGTCCGGGTCGAGCTCGGCCACCAGCACCCGGGCCCCTTCTTTGACGAAGCGCCCGGCGACGGCCCGGCCGATGCCGTCTCCCGCGCCGGTCACCACCGCGACCCGTCCGTCCAACCGTCCCGTCATCGCCACCCCCTGGAGCTGTTCGTCGGGGGGCAGCCTCGCGCGGTCAGGGCAGCGCGGGGATCTCGTCGTCCTCCAGCCAGGCCTCGAAGAGGGCATCGAGCTCGTCGCCGCTGATCTCCTCGGACAGGGCGATGAAGTCGTCGGTGGTCACGTTGGCGTGCCGGAAGTCGGCCGACCAGCGCTTCAGGATCTCGAAGAAGTCCTCGTCGCCGGCCGTGCGCCGAAGGGCGTGGAGGGCGAGGCCGCCCCGCTGGTAGACGGCTTCGGAGAACCAGCGGTCGACGCCCGGATCCCGGATCGGGTCCTCGTCGTAGCCGGCCAGGCCGTCCCGGCGGGACTCGGCGTCAGCGTCGATGTCGTAGCCCTCCTCGGAGGCCTCGGACCAGAGCATCTCGCCGTAGGTGGCGAAGCCCTCGTTGAGCCAGATGTCCTCCCATCGGCTCGGGGTCATGGAGTCACCGAACCACTGGTGGGCCAGTTCGTGGGCCTGGAACTCGTCCATGGACGCGACGTCGATGCCGAACGTGGACCGGGTCTGGGTCTCGAGGGCGTAGCCGAGCGACTCCGGGATGACGATGGCCCCATACTCGTCGAAGGGGTACGGCCCGAAGACCTCCTCGAAGGCTTCGACCATGTCCCCGGCGTCCGCGAAGTCTTCGGTCAGGCGGTCGGCGTCGTCCTCGGGGTAGAAGCTGATCAGCGGCAGGCCGCCGTCGGTCTCCTCCTCCACCACCCGGAACTGGTCGATGGCCACGGTCACCAGGTAGGTGGCGATCGGGTCGTCCTCCGACCAGGCCCAGGTGACGGCGTCGCCCTTGCGGCGCCGACCCTCGAACGCCCCGTTGGAGGCCGCGACCCAGCCGCGGGGCACGGTGGCCGACAGGGTGAGGGTGGCCTTGTCGGACGGGTGGTCGTTGCCCGGGAACCAGGTCGCGGCACCATCGGGCTCGCCGATGACGTAGGCGCCGCCGGCGTCGGTCGTCAGCCAGCCGGTCGGGAACCCCGCACTGATCACCGGCTCGGGGACACCCGAGTAGGCCATCTCGGTGACGAACTCCTCGCCCTCGGCGATCGGCTCGGCCGGGGTGATGCGCACGTCCCGGCCGTCGACGTCGAACTCGGCCTCCTCGCCGTCGACGGTCACCTCGCCCATCGCCAACTCGTACAGGTCGACCGAGAAGCCGGCGAGTGCCTCGTCGGCCTCGGCGGTCATGGTCGTCACCCCCTCCACGCGGCCGTCGTCGGGGTCGTAGGAGAACCTGATGTCGTAGTGGAGGGCGTCGTAGCCGGTGGCCCCGCTGGCGGGGGCGTAGGGGTCACCCACGGTGTCGTCGCCGACCACGGCGTCGGGCGTTGGCTCGTCGCCGTCGGCCTCGTCGGGTGCGGCTTCGGTGGTGGCGGACTCGGTCGCGGTCGCGTCGTCCGCGTCGTCCCGGGTGAGGACCACCACGGCGACGACCGCGGCCACGATGACGGCCAGGACGGCGACCACGACGACGACCCGGCGGGGACCGCCGGTCGTCGTCGGTTCCTCGGGCGTGGGCTCGGTCACGGGTGCCGCAGCACCAGGACGGCGATGTCGTCGGCCGGGGTGAAGGCGGCGTGCTCCACGGCAGCCTGCACCAGTTGGTCAGCCGTCTTCTCGGCGTGCGCCTCGACGCAGGCGTCGAGCACCGCCACCAGTCGTTCCTCGCCGAGCATCTCCCCTCCGGCGTCCCGGGTCTCGGTGACGCCGTCGGTGTAGAGCGCCAGGGACTCCCCATGGCCCAGGACCAGCTCGACCTCGCCGTGGACGGTGTCGGTGTAGATGCCCAGGAGCGTCCCCGGGCAGTCAACCAGACGCGTGCCCGACCGGCTGATCAGCACCGGTGGTGGATGACCGCCGCTGGCCAGGGTCACCTCCACCCCGTCGGGTCCCGGCGTGAGCCGCGCCACCAGAGCCGTGCAGAAGCGCGTGTCGCCCCGGTCGAGCAGCGCGGCGTTTATCTCGGTCAGGAGCTCGGCCGGGCTGTCGACACGGGAGGCCAGGGCCCGGGCCGAGTAGCGGACCTGGGAGGTGATGGCCGCGGCCTCGGCCCCGGTGCCACAGACATCGCCCACGAGCGCGATCCAGCAGCCCGGCTCGACCTCGAAGAGGTCATAGAAGTCGCCGCCGACGATCAGGCGTGACCCCCCGGGCTCGTACCGGCAGGCGATCTCCATGCCGGGGACCTCGGGGAGGTGGGGGGGCAGGAGGCTCTGCTGGAGCGCGGTGGCCACCGCCCGCTCGCGTTCGAAGAGGGCGGCGTTGGCCACGGCCAGGCCGATGTGGCGGCCGAGCTCTTCGGCGAAGCGACGGTCGTCGTCGGCGAAACGGCCGCCCCGTCGGGCGAGGGACAGGGTCCCGACCACAGCGCCCCGGCCGACCATCGGGACGATCAGGGTGGACACGGGGGCCAGTCGACCGAGGAGGTCCGGGGGGAGGTCGACCGGGACGCCGGCGGCCAGCTCGTCGGCTCCGACCTCCTCGTAGACGATGCTGTCGCCGGTGTGGACGACCGCGATCGGCCCGGCCTGGATGGTCTCCAGCGGCACCAGCTCGCTGAACCGGTCGACGTCGGCCTCGTACTCCGGGTCGGCGTAGGCCTGGCCCGCCCGTTCCAGGTGGGTGTCGCGGACGAGGTCGACCACGCACACCTCGGCCACCTCGGGGACGAGCAGGGCGCACACGTCGTCGAGGGGCGCGGGGTAGTCCAGCCAGCGGGCCAGGAGTGCGTTGCCGGCCGTGATGAGGCGGAGGCGTTCTTCGACCCGATGGTCCCGTTCCTGACGTCGGACCCGGTCCAGGTACTGGCCCAGGTGCTCGCCGATGCCGGCGAGCACCGCGACGTGCTCGCCCTCGATCGGCTCGGGGCGGGAGCGGAACATGTCGATGACCCCGACGACCTGGCCCCTGTGCTCGATCGGGAAGGCGAACCCGGTCCGCAGGCCCGAGGCCAGCGCCGCCTTCCGGCGCAGGAAATCCGGGTCCACGTCGAGGCGCTCGACGGAGCGAGGGACCCCGCTGGCCCACACCTGGCCGGCCAGCCCCGTGCCGGGGGTGAAGGTGGTCTCGCGGGTGGCGGCCTGGAACAGGTGGTGTTCCTGTCCGGGGGCGCTCCACATGCCGAGCACGCGTAACGCCCCCCAGTCGTCGTCCACGACCCACAGGTTGGTGAGGTCCCAGTCGAGTCGCTGTCCGATGACCCGGAGGAGGCCACCGACCGCGTCGGCCACCGGCTGGTCCTGGGCCAGCTCACTGACGAGCTCGAGGGCGACCGCGTTGACCGCCTCGTGGGGGGCGTCCCGAGGACGGATCAGGGCGAGCACGTGGTCCCGGCCGTCGGGCCCGGTCACCGGGCTCAGCACCGCGCCCACCGGGACCTCGTCACCGGTCGCGCTCAATGCGGGGAGGCGGAGGTAGCGCCCGTCGAACTCGTCGGCGTCGGCTTGGGCCCATCGGGCGAAGCCGGCGCGGTGTGCCGCGAGGAGGCGGCGGGGGATCAGCGTGGTCACGGGTCGGCCGATCAGGGCGGCGGCAGGCCGACCGAGGAGCGTCGCCACGGCGTCGTTGGCGTAGACGATCGTGCCTTCGCGGTCGGCGACGACGGCGGCAACGGTGAGGCGGGCCAGCACCGACGTCCACGGGGCGGCGGGTGTCCGGTCGACAGCGGTGATCCGACGAGGCTATCCCGACCCCGGTCAGGGGGTCCCGCCGTGGTGCCGCCCCCTGATCCCCGGCGGGTCTAGCCGTTCGCGGGGTGGGGTAGATGAGGGTCAACGACGGCACGAAAGGAACCTCCGTCATGACCCTGCTCCTGTTCATCCTCGCCGCGGTCCTGGTGATCGCCGGCGCAATGGCCCTCCTCCGCAAGGAAGTCCTGTGGGGCGTCGCCCTCATCGTCATCGGGCTCCTGGTGGGCCCGGGTGGGGCCAGCATCTTCACCTGATCCCCCGAATCCCCTCATCCGGCCCGGCCCCCCGTGGGCCGGGCCGGGTCGCGTCCGGGGGCCATCTACGGTCTGGGCCATGTGGCCCGGCGTCCATGCCCAGCAACGACCCGACCACCCGGCGGTCGTCATGGCCGGGTCGGCCACAGTGGTCACCTACGGCGAGTTGGAGGACCGCTCGGTCCGCCTGGCCCGGGTCTGGGCCGAGGCCGGCCTCGGCTTCGGCGACCACGTCGCCCTGCTGGTCGAGAACCAGGCCCGCTTCTTCGAGGTCTGCTGGGCCGCTCAGCGTTCGGGCCTCTACTACACGGCGGTCAACACCCACCTCACCGCCGAGGAGGTCGCCTACATCGTCGATGACTGCGACGCCCGGGCCGTGGTGACCACGGCGGCCATGGGCGAGGTGGCCGCCGAACTGGGCGGGCGGCGGACCGACCGGGTGGTCTCGAGGCTGGTCATGGACGGTGCCGTCGAGGGCTGGGATCGCTACGAGGACGCCCTGGCCTCGGTGTCCGGGGCGCCCCGGGACGAGGAGCTGGAGGGTCACGCCATGCTCTACTCGTCGGGCACGACCGGCCGCCCCAAGGGGGTCCGGTTCCGGCTGGCGCACAAGCCTCTGGGCGAGCCCGGCCTGGCCGTCGAGGGTTTCCGCCGGTACGGGATCGGCGAGGACACCGTCTACCTCTCGACCGCCCCCTGCTACCACGCCGCCCCGTTGCAGTTCTGCATGGCCGTCCACCGGCTCGGGGGCACCGCGGTGGTCATGGAGCACTTCGACGCCGAGGTGTCACTGCAGGCCATCCAGACCTACAGGGTCACGCACAGCCAGTGGGTCCCGACGATGTTCGTGCGCCTGTTCAAGCTGCCCCCTGAGGTTCGTGACCGCTACGACCTCACCAGCCACCGGTTGGCCCTCCACGCCGCCGCGCCCTGCCCCGTGCCGGTGAAGGAGCAGATCATCGAGTGGTGGGGCCCGATCGTGCACGAGTACTACTCGTCGACCGAGGCGATCGGGGCGACGGCCATCTCCGCCGAGGACTGGTTGGCCCACAAGGGCTCGGTCGGTCGCTCCACGGGCTCGGTGATCCACATCTGTGACGGCGACGGGTCCGACGTTCCCCTGGGTGAGGTCGGCGTGGTCTGGTTCGAGCACCCGGTCCAAGGCCTGCAGTTCGAGTACCACAACGACCCGGCCAAGACCGCCGGCGCCCACGACGAGCGGGGCTGGGCCACCAACTGGGACATGGGCCGACTGGATGAGGACGGCTATCTCTACCTGACCGACCGCAAGGACTTCATGATCGTCTCCGGCGGGGTGAACATCTATCCCCAGGAGGCCGAAGACGTCCTCATCACCCACCCGCTGGTGACCGACGCCGCCGTCTTCGGGGTGCCGGATGCGGAGATGGGCGAGCAGGTCAAGGCCGTGGTCCAGGCGGCCGACCCGGGCCGCGTGGGCCCGGAGCTCGAGGCCACCCTCCTGGCCCACTGCCGGGAGCACCTGGCCCACTACAAGTGCCCGAAGAGCATCGACTTCGAGGCCGAGCTACCCCGCCACGACACCGGCAAGCTCTACAAGCGCCTGCTGCGGGACCGCTACTGGGGCGACCACGAGTCCAAGATCGTCTGATGGCCGCCATCATCCGCCCGCTGGGGGCCGACGAGTTCGACGAGGCGGCGGCGGTGTTGTCCCGGGCGTTCTGGCCCGACCCGCTCATCGGCCACTTCAGCCGCGACCGGTTGCACGAGCACCGCCGCGGTCCGTCGTTCTTCGCCGCCGACCTGGCCGACCTCCGCCAGTACGCCGAGATCACGGTCGGCGAGCGCGGCGGTCGAATCGCCGCGCTGGCCGCATGGGCCCCGCCGGGCTCGGTGCCCCGGTCGGCCGCCCAGCAGGCCCGGCTCGGCATCCGGATGCTCCCGGTGATCCTGCGGATGCGCAATCGGACGAAGGCGACGAAGCTCCTGCTGGAGGTCGACCGGCGCCACCCCCGCGAGCCCCACTGGTACCTCGCGCTGCTCGGCACCGACCCGGCCGCCACCGGCCGCGGCCTGGCCACCGCCTTGCTGGCGCCCGTGCTGGCCCGTTGCGACCAAGACGGCGACTTCGCGTACGTCGAAACCCAGAAGGAAGCCAACGTGGCCTGGTACGCCCGCGCCGGATTCACCGTCTGCGACGAGATCCGCCTCGAGGCCACCCCACCCGTCTGGTGCCTCCGCCGCGAGCCCTGAGACTGACCGGCCGGACCAACCGAAGGCAACCACGGGGGCGTGAGGTCGGGCTGCCGGTCGTCGGAGGCGCTCCCGCCGCGCGGTCCCTTCGCGGCCATTGGAGGCAATAAGGGGCGGATTCCGCCCCCTATTGCCTCCAATGGTTGTCGCTCCGGCGTGAGGTGCACGGATCGTGGTCGGCGCCCTGACGGCCGGTGGTGCCTGGCCACGGAACGTGACCTCTGGAACCCGCTGGCACCACCACCTCCCGTCCGTGCCTCGGTTGGCCGGTTCGACGGGTCAGAACCCTGAGGGGACGATGGCTTCGATGAGCCTGGGGCCTGGTTCGTGGAGGGACGTGGCCAGCTCGGTGTGGAGGGCGCCGGCGTTGTCGACGCGGACGGCGGGGACGCCCAGGCCTTCGGCCAGGCCGACGAAGCTGAGGTCGGGGCGGGAGATGTCCAGGAGGCTGGTGGCGGTCGGGCCCGGCGCTTCAGCGCCGACGCGGCCCATCTCCATGTTGAGGATGGCGTAGGAGCCGTTGTTGTAGATGATCGTCGTCACGTCCAGGCCCTCGCGGGCCTGGGTCCACAAGCCCTGCAGCGTGTACATGGCGCTGCCGTCGGCCTCCAGGTTGACCACTCGACGGTCGGGGCAGGCCACGGCGGCGCCGGTGGCCAGCGGGATGCCCATGCCGATGGCCCCGCCGCAGAGGGTGAGCCAGTCGTGTTGGGGGGCGCCGGCGGTGGCGGCCGGCGTGTAGATGCCGGCGGTCTGGGCCTCGTCGACCACGATCGCCCCGTCCGGCAGCAGGGCCCCGACGACGGCGGCCACCTTCCCGGCGTCCAGGTCGCCGGTTGGGACCTCCGGCCGCCCGGCGGGGGTGAGCAGCGCCCCATCGGCCGGGGCGCCGATGAGTTCGGCGAGGGCCTCCAGGGCGCCGACGGCGTCGTCGCCCGGGGCGGCCAGCGTGTGCACCTCGCAGCCCGCGGGGACGAGGTCACTCGCCTTGTCCGGATAGGCGAAGAACGACACCGGGGACCGCGTGTCCACCAGCACCAGGTGGCGGATCCCGCTGAGCTGCATCTCGATGAACTCGGCCAGGTAGGCCAGCCGTTCGAGGTCGGGGCGGCCGGCGCCCCGTTCGATGCGGGCGGGGAAGGTCTCGCCGAGGAGCTTCGCCCCGGTGGACTGCGCCACGCGGCCGGCGGCGACCAGGCCCCGCTCACGGGTGACCGTGCCGCCGACGAGGAGCGCCGTCGGCTCGCCCGAGCGCAGCACCGTCGCCACGTTGGCGATGCGGGCGTCGTCGACGGTGGCCCTCGCCGTCGGGGCCACGGGCGCGGCCGGTCCCGTGGCGTCGGACCACGACACGTCGGCGGGCAGGATCAGCGTGGCGACCTGGCCGGGCGGCCCGAAGGCGGCGGCCACGGCTTCCGCGGCGTCCCGGGCGACGTCGTCGGCCCGGGTCGAGGTCCGCAGCCAGCCGGCCGTGGTCCCGGCCGAGGACTCGATGTCGGAGTCGAGGGGGGCGTCGAAGCGCTTGTGGTGGGTGGCGTGGTCCCCGACGATGTTCACCAGCGGGGTGGCGGCCCGGCGGGCGTTGTGGAGGTTGGCCGAGCCGTTGGCCAGGCCCGAGCCGAGGTGCAGGAGGGTGGCGGCCGGCTGGTCGGCCATGCGCCCGTAGCCGTCGGCCGCGCCGGTGGCCACGCCCTCGAAGAGGGCGAGCACGCCTCGCATCTCGGGCACGTGGTCCAGCGCCTTCACGAAATGCATCTCGCTGGTGCCCGGGTTGGCGAAGCAGGCGGTCACACCACTGTCGACCAGGGTGTGGATGAGGGACTGGGCGCCGTTCATCGAGCGGCCTCCGGGGTGGCGGCGATCAGCTCGGTGTCCAGCAACGTGCCGGGGTTGAGGATCCCGTCGGGGTCGAAGGCGGCCTTGATCCGCCGCATGAGGGCCAGCTTGGCCGGGTCCTCGAGGTCCAGGAAGTAGGCCTGCTTCTCGCTACCGATGCCGTGCTCGCCGGAGATGGCCCCACCGTGGTCGATCGCCGTGCGGAAGATGGCCTTGATGAGCGTGGCGCGGACCGCGTCGTCGCCCTGGAAGATGGACAGGTGGACGTTGCCGTCCCCGGCGTGGCCGCAGCCGACCACCCACGCGTCGTGGGCCGCCGCCAGGTCGGCCACCGCGGCCAGGAAGGCGGGGATGGCGGCCCGGGGGACGACGGTGTCGACGATGTCGTTGGCCCCGTTGGCCTTGGCCACCCAGAACGCCCGCTCGCGAGCCTCGATGAGCTGGTTGGCGGCCGCCGGGGGCAGGACGTAGACGTCGAGGGCCCCCAGCTCGGTGACGAGCTCGGCCACCTCGGCGGTGTCGGCCTCGAGCTGCTCCTCCCGGCGGGCTTCGAGGGCGACGACCAGGTAGGCGAGGGCGGTGTCCTTGATCTCCTGGGGGAGCCCGAGGTCGAGCCCGGCCGCCTCGGTGATGCCCGCCATGGTGACCAGGTCGATGTACTCGGTCATGAGCGGCCCGACCCCGCTGCCCACGATGCGGGGCACGGCGTGAGCCACCTCGTCGAGGGTGGCGAAGGGGACCAGCAGTGTGCTCCGGTGATCCAGCTTGGGCTGCAACTTGACCGTCACCTCGGTGACCACGGCCAGGGTTCCCTCCGAGCCGATGATGAGCTGGGTGAGGTCGTACCCGGACGAGGTCTTGACCAGTTTGCCGCCGGTGCGGATGACCTCGCCGCCGGGCAGCACCGCTTCGAGGCCGAGCACGTGGTGGCGGGTGACGCCGTACTTCACGGCCCGCATCCCGCCGGCGTTGGTGGCCACGTTCCCGCCCAGGGAGGCGCTGTTCTCGCCGGGGGACACGGGGTAGAAGAACCCGTGCGGGGCCAGCTCGGCGTTGAGCTGCTCGAGGGTGACGCCGGGCTGTACGACGGCCATGTGGTTCTCGGCGTCGATCTCCAGGACGGCGTTCATCGCCTCGAAGGCGAGCACGATCCCGCCGTTGGTCGGCACGCACGCCCCCGACAGGCCGGTGCCGCTGCCCCGAGGCGTGACCGGGACCCGGTGCTCCGCGGCGAGGCGCAGGACGGCCGCCACCTGCTCGGTGGTGGTGGGCAGGATCACGGCATCGGGCATCCGCCAGCCGACGGTCAGGGCCTCGTCGTGGCTGTGGTCCTCGTTGACGTCGGCGCCGGTGCGCAGGTTCTCGACCCCGACGGCTGCGGCGAGCCCGTCCAGGAGCCCCTCAGGGAGATCGGCCATGGGGGGATTGTGGCGCGTTTCGGCGAGGGGCTCAGGCTCGACGCCATTCGCACCCGTCGACGTGGTCGTCGACGAGGCCCATGGCCTGCATGAAGGCGTAGACCGTGGTGGGGCCGACGAACTTCCATCCCCGCTTCTTCAGGTCCTTGCTCAGCGCGGTCGAGGTGGCGGTCCGGGCGGGGAGGTCCGCGGTCGGGTCCTTCACGTCCGGCTCCCGCCCGGCCGGCTGCCAGGACCAGAGGTAGACGTCGAGGGAGCCGCACTCCTCGATCAGTTCGAGGGCCCGGGCGGCGTTGTTGACCGTGGCCTCGATCTTCCCCCGGTGGCGGATGATCCCGGCGTCCTGCAGGAGCACCCCGATCTCGGGCTCGTCGTAAGCCGCCACCACGCCGGGTTCGAAGTCGGCGAAGGCGGACCGGAAGTTGTCCCGCTTGCGCAGGATGGTCAGCCAGGACAACCCGGACTGGAACCCCTCCAGGCACAGCTTCTCGAACAACCGCCGGTCGTCGTGGACCGGCTGTCCCCACTCGTCGTCGTGATAGGCGACGTAGTCCGGCAGGGTCCCGGGCCAGGGACATCGCATCCTCCCGTCGGGCCCGGCCACTGCTTTCATCGGAGTCGTCGGTGTCATTCGGGGGTGACATAGGCGGCGGTGATGCCGCCGTCGACGACGAACTCGGTGCCGGTGGTGAAGGAGGACTCGTCGGAGGCCAGGAAGAGAGCGGCGTCGGCCATCTCCTCGGCCTCACCGAAGCGGCCCATCGGGATGTGGACCAGGCGGCGTTGCTTCTTCTCCTCGGTGTCGAGGAACTTCATCAGCAGCTCGGTGCGCAGCGGGCCCGGGCACAGGGCGTTGACCCGGATGCCCTCCCGGGCGTGGATGACGGCGAGTTCCCGGGTCATGGCCAGTACCCCGCCCTTGGAGGCGGTGTAGGCGATCTGGGCCGTGGCCGCCCCCATCAGGGCGACGAAGGAGGCGGTGTTGATGATCGAGCCGCCCCCTGCCCGGCGCATGGCCGGGATCTGGTGCTTGCAGCCCAGGAACACACCCTTCAGGTTCACGGCCATGGTCGTGTCCCAGACGCCCTCGTCGGTGGACTCGGCGTCGCCGTCGGCGCTCAGCATGATCCCGGCGTTGTTGAAGGCGACGTGCAGGGCCCCGAAGCTCTCCTCGGCGACGGCCACCATGCGCTCGGCGTCCGCCGCGGAGGACACGTCGGCGGCCAGGCCGGTGGCCCGGCCCCCCGCCTCGGTGAGCTTGCTCGCCGTGCGCTCCGCCCCCTCGCCGTCCAGGTCGGCGCAGACCACTGCGGCCCCCTCGGCGGCGAAACGCCGGGCCGTTGCCAAGCCGATCCCCGACGCCGCCCCGGTGATGAGGGCCACCTTCCCGTCCAGTCGCATGTGGTCAGTCCTTGTTCGCGGTGATGGCCTCGACGAGGCCGTCGAAGAGCCGTTGCTGGGCCGCATCATCGGCCGCGGTCATCTCCGGGTGCCACTGCACCGCCACCAGCCAGGGGTGACCAGCCAGCTCGACGGCCTCGATGACACCGTCGGGCGAGCGGGCGGTGACGGTGAGGCCGGTGCCCGGCCGGTCGATGGCCTGGTGGTGCCAGCAGGCGGGCTCGACGATGTCGGTGCCCATCGTGCGGGCGACGAGCGAGCCGGGATCCACCGACACCCGATGGGTGTGGGACCACTTGGGCTCGCGGCGATGGGGCTCGTCGGTGGTCACGGCGTCGGGCAGGTGGGGGTGCAGCGTCCCGCCGAGAGCGGTGTTGACCACCTGGAGGCCCCGGCAGATGGCGAGCGTGGGCACACCGTCGTCGAGGACCCGCTGGGCCAGGGCCAGCTCCAGGTCGTCCCGGTCCCGGTCCACGAACTCGACGGCGGGATGGCGGTCGCCGCCCCAGCGGGCCGGGTCGATGTCGCCCCCGCCGGCCAGCACCACCGCGTCGAGTCGGTCGAGCAGGTCGTCCAGTCGGGGCTCGCCGGGGGCGATCAGGACCGGGACGGCCCCCGCCCGGCGCACGGCTTCCACGTACTCCTCCGGCAGCTCGTACCGGTCCGCCCCGTTCGGCGGATAGGTGGTGATGCCGACCAACGCTGCCATCGGGTGATGACTACCACCCCGCGCCGTTCCGGGGCGACGAGGGTCCGGGTCGGGGCCCATCGACGGTGCGGAACCGGCTGCCTCGGCGGATCACTAGCGTCGCGGTCGAGGGGGATCCGCCATGACCGACCTGTTCGACCGCTTCGCCGTCATCGACGTCGACACCCACCTGACCGAGCCACCCGACCTCTGGACCTCGCGGGTGCCCGCGGCCATGCAGGACCAGGTGCCGCGGATCGTCCGCCAGGGCGACCGGGAGATGTGGGTGGCGGGCGACCAGTTCATCGGCGCCCCCGGCGCCTATTCGATGGCCGGCTTCGACGGGGTCATCCCCGACATGCCCCGGGACTTCAGCGAGATCCCGCCGGCGGCGTACGACGCCGACGCCCGGTTGGCGTTCCTCGACGAGGAGGGGATCCGGGCCCAGGTCCTCTACCCCAACGTCGGGGGCTTCGGGAACGGCTTCTTCCTCCGCCTCGGTGACCGCGACGTCGTGGCCGCCAGCGTCCGGGCCTACAACGACTTCCTCACCGACTGGTGCTCGGCGGACCCCGAGCGCCTCCTCCCGGTCATCGCCACCCCGTTCTGGGATCTCGAGTTCGCGGTGGCGGAGGTCGAGCGGGCGGCGGCCATGGGCCACCGGGCCGTGAACATGTGCAGCCAGCCCCAGAACTACGACGAGCCCCCGCTGGGCTCCGCGCACTGGGACCCCATCTGGGCCGCGGCCCGCGACACCGGCCTGTCGGTCAGCTTCCACATCGGCGGTGGGGGCCTGGGCAACCTGATGGACGACGTCGGGGGCATCGGCCTGCAGGCCAACCTCGGCAAGGAGTCGGCCATGATGATCCTCGACAACATGCGCTGTCTGGGGGACCTGTTCTTCGGGGGCGTGTGCCACCGCTTCCCCGAGGTCCGCTTCGTCTCGGTGGAATCCGGGGTGGGCTGGCTGCCGGGGGTCCTGGAGGCCTTCGACTGGCAGTGGCGCAACGGCGGCATCGGCGAGGAGCACCCCGAGTACGACCTGCTGCCGTCGGAGTACTTCCGCCGGCAGGTGTACGCCTGCTTCTGGTTCGAACGCTCCGCCGCCCTCGGGGCCATCGAGCGCTACCCGGACAACATCCTCTACGAGACAGACTTCCCCCACCCGACCTGCCAGCACCCCGGGCCCCGCACGCCGGCCCAGCGGCCCCGCGAGTACGTCACCGAGTCCCTCGGCGCGCTCGCCGACGACGTGCTGGCCAAGGTCCTCCACGACAACGCCGCCGCCCTCTACGGGCTCTCGTGAGCGGAGGATGGCTGGAGGGGCACCGGGTCGTCGACCTCACCGCGGGGATCGCCGGGGCCTACGCCACCAAGCTCCTCGCCGACGCCGGGGCCGAGGTCGTCCTGGTCGAGCCTCCGGAGGGCCACCGGCTGCGGCGGTGGTCGGCATCGGGCTCGCCCACCGGTGACGCCGGTCCGCTGTTCCGGTTCCTGTCGGCGGGCAAGGCGTCGGTGGTGGCCGACGACGCCGATCTCGACGCGCTGCTCGCGGAGACCCGACTAGTGGTCGAAGGGGGCCACCGCTCGATCGACCGCATCGGGCTCCGCGATGGGGGCACGACGGTCTGCTCCATCACCCCCTACGGGCGTACCGGCCCCTGGGCCGGTCGGCCCGCCACCGACTTCATCGTGCAGGCCGAGTCCGGCTCGATCGCCTTCCGGGGCCGTCGTGACCAGCCCCCCGTGGCGGCCGGTGGGCGCCTGGCCGAATGGGTGACCGGGGCCTACGCCGCGGTCGCCGCCCTCGCCGCCCCGCCGGGCGTGCACGTCGACGTCTCCGAGTTGGAGACGATGACGCTGGCCGGGAGCCTCTTCCTGGACCTGATGTGGAGCCTGATAGGCGTCGAGCCCACCGGTCCGGCCCGGACGCTCGAGGTCCCGTCCATCGAGCCCACCCTCGACGGCTACGTCGGCTTCAACACGAACACCCGCCAGCAGTTCGACGACTTCCTGGTCCTCATCGAGCGTCCGGACCTGCTGGACGACCCCGACTGGATCAGCATCGCCCAGCGCATCGCCCGGATGGAGGAGTGGAACGCCATCGTCCACCCCTGGACCAGCCGCCACACCACCGCCGACATCGTGGAGCGGGCGGCGGCGATGCGCATCCCGGTGGCGCCGGTCATGAGCGGGCGGGGTGTGCCCGAGATCGACCACTTCGTCGAACGCGGGGTCTTCGTCGAGGACGCCACCGGCACCTTCCGCCAGCCCCGCAGCCCCTATGCCCTCGACGGCGTGCGGGCCGACACCACCCGACCCGCCCCGGACCTCGGCTCCACCACCCACCCGTTCTGGGGGCTCCCACCCGCGGCCCACCGTGGCGGAGCGCACCCAGACCGGGGGCTGCCGCTGGCGGGGGTGCGGGTCATCGACGCGACGGCGTGGTGGGCAGGACCGGAGGCGGGGCGGCTCCTGGCCCTGTTGGGGGCCGACGTGTTGCACCTCGAGGCCACCCGGCAGCCCGACGGCATGCGCATGGCGGGCGGGCTGTTCGCCGACCAGCCCCGGTGGTGGGAGCGGTCGGCCATCGCCCTGTCGGCCAACACGGGCAAGCGGGGCATCACCCTCGACCTGACCACCACGGACGGCCGGCTGTTGCTCGACCGCCTCCTGGCCGATGCCGACGTCCTGCTGGAGAACTTCAGCCCCCGAGTGGCCGAGCGCTTCGGGCTGACGCCGGACCGGCTGCACGACCTCAACCCCGGCCTGGTGCTCGTGCGCATGCCCGCCTTCGGCCTGGACGGCCCGTGGCGGGACCGGGTCGGCTTCGCCCAGACCATGGAGCAGGTCACGGGCATGGCCTGGATCACCGGTCACGTCGACGACCAGCCCCGCATCCCCCGGGGCCCGTGTGACCCCCTGGCCGGGGCCCACGCCGCCTTCGCCGTGCTCACCGCCCTGCGGGAGCGTGAGCGCACCGGCCACGGTGCCTTCATCGAGTCGACCATGGTCGAGGCCGCGCTCAACGTGGCCGCCGAGCAGGTGATCGAGTGGACGGCCAACGGGGTCGAGCTCCAGCGCCTGGGCAACCGGGCGCCAGGCTTCGCCCCCCAGGGTCTCTATCCCTGTGTGGGGGAGGAGCAGTGGCTCGCCGTCTCGGTGGCCACCGACGCCCAGTGGGTCGAGCTGGTGGACGTCCTCGGGCGCCCGGCGTGGGCCGAGGCGCCCGACCTGGCCACCCACGCCGGGCGGTGGGCCGCCCACGACGTCATCGACGCCGAGCTGGCGGCGTGGGCCGCCGACCGGGAGCTGGGGCCGACGGTCGACGCGCTGGTCACCGCGGGGGTCCCGGCGGGTGCGGCCCGTGACCCCCGCACCAGCGCCACCCACCCGCAGTTGGCCGCCCGGGGCTTCTTCGAGGAGCTCGACCACCCGGTGTGCGGCCCCCGGGACTTCGTCGGCCTGCCCTTCCGCTACGCATCGGTCGAGCGGTGGCTCACCCGGCCCGCCCCGACCATGGGCGAGCACGACCACGAGGTCCTGGGCGGTGAGCTGGGCCTGAGCGCCGACGAGCTCGACCGCTTGACCGCCGCCGGAATAATCGGCACCGCCCCGACCGGGCTATGAAGGAAGCGTGACCCACCAGCTGGCCGATCTGTGGGAGGGCGTGGTCGACGAGCTCGGCGACGAGCGGGAGGCGGTCGTCGTCCGCAGCGAGGAGCACGGGGAGCGGCGCCTCACCCATGCCGAACTGGAGGCTCGGGCCAATCGCCTGGCCCACCACCTCCGGGACTGCGGCGTCGGCGTCGGCTCGACCATCGGTTGCCACGTCCACAACGGCACCGAGTACCTCGAGGCCATGCTCGCCGCCTACAAGTTGCGGGCCATCCCCATCAACCTCAACCACCGGTACGTGGCTGACGAGCTGCGCTACCACTTCGAGGACGCGTCGCCGGTGGTCGTCATCACCGAGGCCGACCTGGCGGATCGGGTCCACGAGGCCGGGCCCCCACCCCACGTCCTGGTCCGGGGCGACGAGTACGAGGCCGCCCTGGCGGGCGCCTCTCCCGAGCGCATCGAGGTGCTCGACCGGAGCAACGACGACATCTACCTCCTCTACACCGGCGGAACCACGGGGATGCCCAAGGGGGTCATGTGGCGCCACGAGGACCTCTTCTTCGGCGTCGTCGGTGGAGCGGGCGTCCCCCGGCGCGGCATCCCCCGCCTCGACGACCCGGCCGACATCGGCGCCTGGGCCCGCAAGGGGACCGGCGTGGACCGTCGCATCCCCCTCGCCCCGCTCATGCACGGCCTGGCCCAGTGGACGGCCCTGACGACGCTCTACACCGGGGGCACGCTCTTCCTGGACGGCGACCGGCACTTCGACGCCGCCCGGTCGCTCACCTACGTGGCGGAGGAACGGATCCAACTCATCCAGCTGGTGGGCGACGTCCTCGCGCTACGGCTGGCCGACGAGCTGAAGCGCAACGGCGACCGCTACGACCTGGGCGAGCTGCAGATGATCTCGTCATCGGGGGCGGTGCTCTCGCCGTCGGTCCAGGCCGACCTGCGTGAGCTGCTGCCCCAGGCCCGGGTGGTCAACCGCTTCGGCGCCTCCGAGACCGGGCCCCAGGGCCGGGTGGCCCACGACAAGGGCGAGGAGGCCCCCCGCCTGGTCGCCGACGCCGACACCGCGGTGCTGGACGAGGACTTCCGTCCCGTCGGCCCCGGCGGTACCGGCCTGCTGGCCCGCACCGGGGCCATCCCCTTGGGCTACTGGGGGGACCCCGAGAAGACGGCCCGCACCTTCCCCGTCGTCGACGGGGTGCGGTGGTCGGTGCCGGGGGACCGGGCCCGGGTGGAGGAGGACGGTTCGATCGTGGTCCTCGGCCGGGGGACGGTGGTCATCAACTCGGGCGGAGAGAAGATCTTCCCCGAGGAGGTCGAGACCACGCTGAAGGCCCATCCCGCCGTGTTCGACGCCATTGTGGTCGGGGTGCCGGACGAGGCCTACGGCCAGCGCGTGGCCGCCGTCGTCCAGCTCCGGGACGGCGCGGCCGAGCCCTCGTTGGAGGATCTGCAGGCGCACGCCCGCGGGCACATCGCGGGATACAAGGTCCCTCGGCAGGTGACGGTGGTGGCTGCGGTGCAGCGCACCGCGGTGGGGAAGGCCGACTACACGTGGGCCAAGGAGATCGCGTATGGCTGAGGACGAGGCCGGAGGGCCCGCATCCATCCGAAATTGCGCCGATTTGTCACGCCAGGCGTTACAAATCGGCGCAATTTCGATCAGGCGGGGTGAGGACGAGGCCGGAGGGCCCGCATGAACCTGATGATGTTGCTGGAGATGGCGACGCAGGTCGCCGGGGACCGGGTCGCCTTCGGGCGCGCCGACGACGGCCTGACCTACCAGGCGCTGTTCGACCGGGCGGGCGGAGCGGCTCGGGTGCTGCAGGAGGCGGAGGCGGGCACGCTGGCGTTCGTCGGCCTGGCCACCGACGTCTTCCCGACGGCCGTGTTCGCCTCGTCATGGGCCGGCATCCCGTTGGCCCCGCTGAACTTCCGCCTCAGCGACGAGCAACTGGCGCCTCTCCTCGACCGACTCGACCGTCCGCTGGTGGTGGCCGACCCGGCCTTCGTCGACCGCCTGCGCGACTTGGGGGCGACGGTGGTGCCCGACGACGAGTGGATCGCCGCCGCCGAGCAGGCCGAGCCCGCCGAGCCGTGGGCCATGGACCCGATGGCGATCGCCCTGCTCCTCTTCACCAGCGGCACCACGGCCGAGCCCAAGGCCGCCGTCCTGCGCCACGAGCACCTCTGCTCCTACGTGCTCGGCTCCGTCGAGTTCGCGTCGTCCGACGAGACCGCCGCCGCCCTCGTCAGCGTCCCGCCCTACCACATCGCCGGCGTGTCCAACGTGGTGTCGAACGTCTATGCCACCCGCCGGGTGGTCCTCCTGCCGCAGTTCGACCCCGACGAGTGGCTGGCGACGGCGCGGGCCGAGGCGGTCACCCACGCGCTGGTCGTGCCCACGATGCTGGCCCGGGTGGTCGACCACCTGGCCGATGGCTCGGCCCACCTCCCCGCCCTGCGCTCCCTCGCCTACGGCGGCGCCCCGATGCCGGTGACGGTGTTGGAGCGGGCCCTGGCCGCGTTCGGCGACACCGACTTCGTCAACGCCTACGGCCTGACCGAGACCTCCTCGACCATCGCCGTGCTCGGTCCCGACGACCACCGGATCGCCTTGGCCAGCGACGATCCCGCCGTTCGGGCTCGGCTCGGCTCCGCCGGTCGCCTCCTGCCCGGCGTCGAAGCCGAGGTCAGGTACGGCCTGCTCTGGGTCCGGGGCGAGCAGGTCTCGGGTGAGTACGCCGGGATGGATTCGGTGCTCGACGACGAGGGCTGGTTCCCCACCGGCGACCTGGCCCACATCGACGACGAGGGCTACCTCTACCTCGAGGGCCGGGCCGACGACACGATCATCCGGGGTGGGGAGAACGTGGCCCCGGCCGAGATCGAGACCGTCCTGCTCCGCCACGCCGCGGTGGCCGAGTGCGCGGTCATCGGCCTCCCCGACGAGGAGTGGGGCCAGCGCATCGCCGCCGTCGTGGTCAAGGCCGACGACACCACGGAGGACGAGCTCCGGGCCTGGTGCCGCGAGCACCTCCGGGGCTCCAAGACGCCGGACCACATCGAGTTCCGGTCGGAGCTGCCCTACACGGACACCGGCAAGCTGCTCCGCCGCACCCTCCGCGACGAGCTCACCGCCGACTGAGCGATCCGTGCCCCGAGGCGATCGGGTACGTTCCCGGCCTCATGGGTGACGGGGAGCCGCTGGCGGCCGACCTGCAGGCGCTCCTCGGGGCCGAGCTCGAGCGGGCCGGTGTGCCCGGGGCCGCGCTGGCCGTGGTCGACGGCGCGGGTGCCGTGTCGACCGCCACCTTCGGCCGGGCCGACGTGGCCGCTGACCAGGCGGTGGGGACCGAGACCGTCTTCCACCTCTTCTCCGCCACCAAGCTGTACACCGCCGCCGCCGTGGTGCTCCTGGCCGAGCAGGGCCGCCTGGGCTTCGACGACCCACTGGACCGGCACCTGGACGGCCTCGGCCTCGCCCACCCGGTGACGATCCGCCAGTTGCTGACCCACACCTCCGGTCTGCCCGACACCCTCAAGGCGTTCGTCGCCATCCACTTCCCGGGCGACCCGGCCCCGACGACGGCCGCGGCCCTGGCCCGCTACCGCCTCGACAAGGGCAAGCCGCCGGGCATCGAGGTCGCGTACCGCAACGTCAACTTCGCCCTGCTCGGTGAGGTCGTCTCGGTCGTGTCCGGCCAGCCCTACGAGGCCTTCGTCACCGGCGCGCTGCTGGAGCCGCTCGGGTCCGACGCCCGCTTCTCGTACTCGGAGGCCCAGCGGGCCCGGGCCGCGACCGGCTACCTCGGCCGCTGGGACCCGATGCGCCCGGCCCTGCCGCTGCTGTTCCCGGGGACCCGGGGGCGCCTGACCCAGCGGCCCGTCGACGGCCTGGTGGGCCTGAACGAGTTCAGCCTCGACTCGGCCGCCATCGGCGGCCTGGTCGGCGCCGTCGGCGACTTCCTTCCCTTCCTGCAGGAGTTCCTGGGCGCCGACGACGGCGTGCTGCCACACGCCGCGCGCCACGAGATGCTGACCGTGCAGGCCGAGGGCGCGGCCGGGATCGCCTCCACCGTCGGCACGGGCTTCGGCTGGAAGGCGGGCGAGGTCGACGGCGTGCGCTTCTGGAACCACGAGGGCGGCGGACCGGGGTTCGCCACCGAGACCCGCCTCTACCCCGAGGCCGGCCTCGGCATCCTCCTGTTGATGAATCGCACCCACAAGGCGGCCCTCAGTCGTCTCGCCCACGACGTCGCCGAAGCGATCCGCCGCGCCCGCTGACCGCCGGCGTCGGCTAGACAGTCCCGACTTCGCCACGACAGGAGACACCAATGCCCACCGACGAGACCAAGGCCGTTCTCGACCACCACAACGCGACGCTCGAGGCCGGCGACGTGGACGGGATCATGGAGGACTACACCGAGGACTCCGTCTTCATCAGCAACCTGGGCGGGGTCGCGAAGGGCCTCGAGGCCATCCGGGGCGTCTTCGCCATGAGCGCCGGGAAGATGCCGGACGTCGAGTTCGGTGTCGAGCACGTCGACGGCGAGATCGCCTTCGTCACCTGGAAGGCGGAGGGCATCCCCCTGGGCACCGACACCTTCGTGGTCCGCGACGGCAAGATCGTCGCCCAGACCGTCGTGTTGCACTTCGGGTGACCGCTCGCCGTCACCGGGCGCCGCCCGGGGCGGTCAAGATGGGGCCATGCTCTCGAAGCTCGACGACTATCCGGTGCACCAGACGGTCCTGCCGCTGGCCATCCCGAACACCAGCGACCGCCACAGCTACGACCGGTACTGGTTCAACGGCTACGACCGGGAGGGCGACTTCTACTTCGGCATCGCCCTGTGCCGCTACCCCAACCTGGGGATCCTGGACTGCGGCTTCTCCATCATCCGGGGGGGCGAGCAGCACGCGTTCCACGGGTCCCGGCGGATGCCGCTGGAGCCGACCGACCTGACCGTCGGGCCCTTCGAGCTGCAGATCCTGGAGCCCATGGGCCGCACCCGGCTCGTGCTGGACGACAACGAAACCGGCATCGCCGCCGACCTCACCTTCACCCCCCGGACCGCGGCGGTGGAGGAGGGGCGCCAGACCCTCGTCCGGGACGACCGCCTCGTCCTGGACTCCACCCGCTTCGCCCAGTTCGGCCACTGGGGCGGCGAGATCACCTACGGCGGCGAGCACCTGACGGTGGACGCGGCGTCGACGCCCGGCACCAAGGACCGTTCCTGGGGCGTGCGCCCGGTCGGAGACCCCGCGCCGCCCGGGGCCCCGAGCCCGAACTTCACGGGCATCTTCTTCCTGTGGGCCCCGATCCACTGGGACGACCGTTGTACCCACTTCCTCGTCTTCGAGGAGCCCGACGGCCGCCAGTGGCACACCGATGCGATGGTCGTCCCCGTCCACGACGGGACGACCCCGCCGGTGGTCGACCCCGACGTGCAGATCCTCCCCGGCGCGACCCACGAGCTGGTCTACGAGTCAGGCACCCGGCGCATGAAGGAGGGCCGGCTGGCCCTCGTGGATCACGACGGCTCCCGGCTGGAGATCGACATCGAGCCCCTCATCTGCTTCCGCATGAAGGGCATCGGCTACACCCACCCGTTCTGGGGCCACGGCATGTGGAAGGGCGAGCTGGCCATCGCCGGCGAGTCCTGGCGCGAGGAGGACCTCGACCCGATGGCCTACGACAACCAGCACATCCAACAGGTCGTCCGGGCCCGCCACGGCGACCAGGTCGGCGTCGGTGTCCTCGAGCAGCTCGCCTTCGGCCTCCACCACCGGTACGGCTTCAAGGAGCTCCTCGATCCCGCCCCCTGAACGGCGGCATGTCGGGACCATCGGCCCTAGGGCACGTGCCGCGCCCCGAGCACGATGAGGCCACACCGACAGAAGAGGAAGTCGCCATGATGTCCACCGCCCGCCCCGATGAGCCGGTCACCCGCCTGGTGCGCCGTGGCCCCGTCACCGTGGCCCCGACCGTGACCCTCCGCGAGCTCAGCGAGGTCCTCGTGCGCGAAGAGGTCGGGGTGGCGTTGGTGACCAGCAGTGACACCGCGGTCGGCTTGGTGTCCGAGCGGGACCTGGTCCGGGCGGTGGCCGACGGCCATGACGTCGACGACGACCGGGTCGAGGACGTGATGACCTTCGAGTTGGTGGCCATCGACCCCCACGAGCTCATCGGCGAGGCCGCCCAGCGGATGCTGGACGGCGAGATCCGTCATCTCCTGGTCTCCGACGGCGAGCACTCGCTCGGCGTGATCTCGATCCGGGACGTGCTGTCGGCCCACCGCGCCGCCTGAGTCCGCACGCCGGTCAGGGCACTGAACTGAGACTCAGTAGATTGAACGTCATGAGCGACCGCTTTCCGTTCCCCGTCCCCTACGGATGGTTCAAGGTCGCCGAGCCCGCGGAGATCCCGGCGGGGGAGATCGCCACCCGGCGCTACTTCGGCACCGAGCTGGTCCTCTGGCGTGACGGCGACGGCACCCTCCACGGCCACGAGGCCTACTGCCCCCACCTCGGCGCCCACCTCGGCGACGGCGTCCTCGACGACGGTTGCCTGCGCTGCCCCTTCCACGGCTGGACCTGGGACGGGGACGGCGCCAACGTCGCCATCCCCTACGCCGACCGCCCCAACCCCAAGGCCCGCCTGCGGGCCTTCCCGATCACCGAGGCCAACGGCCTGGTCTACGCCTGGTACCACCCGGACCCCGGGCAGGCCCCGCTCTATGACGTGTACGAGGTGGAGGAGGTCGGGGACCCGGCCTACGCCCTGCACTCGACCCACACCTACGAGGTGGCCACCTGCCTGCAGGAGATGGCCGAGAACGGCTACGACGCCGGCCACTTCGAAGCGGTGCACTCCCATCCGCAGGCGGGGGTCATCGAGGAGGTCAGCCTCGACGGCTACGAGCGGGTCATGCGCTCCCGTCAGGAGTTCCCGTCCAAGTCGGGCGAGCCCCGCCCGGGCCGCATCGACGTCTTCGGGCGCGGCCCCGGCTTCGCCGTCACCCGCTATCAGGGCCCCATCACCGCTGCCCTGCTGGGGGCGTCGACCCCGATCGACGAGGGCCACACCCAGCTCTGGTTCCACTTCTACCTGAAGGACCCCGACGACGAGCGGGCCGCCCGGGTGGCGGAGGCCTTCGTGTCGTCGGTCAGCCGGGAGGTCGTCCAGGACATCCCCATCTGGGAGCGCAAGCGCTACGTCCCCCGCCCCCAGCTCGCCCCCGGCGAGGCCCCCATCCTCGAGTTCCGCCGTTGGTTCAGCCAGTTCTACGTCGACGCACCGGCTGCGCCGGTGGGGACCGCGACGGGCGCCTGACGGCGCGCCCCTTGCTGGTTCCGTCCGGGCTGGTCCTCGCTGCGCTGCGGCCCGCCCGGACGGTCTGCTCCCTGGACCCGCAGTGCTCGTCTCGGTGGCCGAGGGCCTACGCGGGACGGCGGGTGTGGGCGTCGAGGATGTGGGCCATGCAGGCGGCGAGGCGGCGGGCGGTCGGCACGTCGAGGAACTCGTTGGGGCCGTGGGCGTTGGAGCCGGGGCCGAGGACGCCGGTGACCACGAACTGGGCGTCGGGGAAACGCTCCCCGAGCATGTTGATGAAGGGGATGGCACCCCCCACACCGGTGTAGAGCGCCGGGTGCCCGAACGTGGCCCCGGCCGAGTCGGCGAGGGCGTCGGCCAACCAGGGGGCGGTCGGGGCCGCGGCCCAACCCGTGGCCGACTCGTCCCCGCTGATCTCGATCACGGCGCCCGACGGCGGGTCCTCGGTGAGGCGGAGCCGCAGCGCGGCCGACGCGGTGTCGGCGTCCGCGGTCGGCGGGAGGCGGAAGGAGAGCTTGACCGCGGTCTCCGCCCGCAGGACGTTGCCGGCGTCGTCGAGCGGGGGAGCGCCCTCGATGCCGACCACGGCCATGGCGGGCAACCAGGTGGTCGCCAGGAGGAGCTCGACGGGGTCCTCGCCCTCCGGGCGGGTCCTGCCGGCGAAGGGCAGGCCGGCCAGGGGATCGAGGCCCGCAGCCACGGCGGCCTGAGCCTCCCGCCGCCGCTCCTCGGGGATCTCGGCGTAGAGCTCGGGCACGAGCAGGTCGCCGGTCTCGCTGTCCTCGATGCGGTCCAGCAGTTGGCGCAGCACCCGGAAGCTGGAGGGGACCGCGCCGCCGGCCACGCCGGAGTGCACGCCCTCCTCCAGCACCCGGACCCGCACGTCCAGGCCGACCAGGCCGCGGAGGGACGTCGTGACCCAGAGGGTCTCGTAGTCCCCGGCGAAGCTGTCGAGGCAGATCACCAGGCTCACCGCGCCGAGCCGGTCGCCCAGCGCGGCGACATGGGCCGGCAGGTCGGGGCTGCCGCTCTCCTCGCTGGCCTCGATCAGCACCAGGCAGCGGCTGTGGGAGCCCCCCGCGGCCCGCACCGCCTCGAGGGCGCTCAGGGCGGCGAAGGCGCTGTAGCCGTCGTCGGCCCCACCCCGGCCGTAGAGCCGGTCGTCCTCCAGCACCGGCGTCCAGGGGCCGAGCCCCTCCCGCCACCCGGTCAGCTCGGGCTGCTTGTCCAGGTGGCCGTAGAACAGCACGGTGTCGTTCGGGTCGCCGGCCCCGTGGGCCGGCACCTCGACGAGCACGACCGGTGTGCGCCCGGCCAGCTCGACGACCTCGACGGTGGCCCCGGGCAGGTCGCGGGACCGGCTCCAGCCGGCGACCAGGTCGACGGCCTCCGCCAGGTGGCCGTGGGCCGCCCAGTCCGCGTCGAAGGCCGGGGACTTGGCCGGGATCCGGATGTAGTCGACGAGGGCGGGCAGAGCACTTTCGTCCCAGATCCGGTCGACCGTGGCGATGGCGAGTTCCAGGTCGAGGTCCACGGGCCCAGTCTGGGCCTGCTCAGTCGATCGTGACCAAGGGCGGCGGTTCCGGATGGGTCGCGGCCAGGCTCGGGGGGAGCACCAGAACCGGGCCCCGGGCCTCGCGCACGACGTCGAGGGCCACGCTCTCGAACAGCAGCCGGTCCATCCCGCGACGTCCTTCGGTGGCCATGACGGCGACGGTGCCCGGGTCACCCCCGAGGACCGCCAGCACGGCTTCGGCGGCCGCCTCCCCGCCGAGGCTGGGGGCGGGGGCCAGGAGCTCACCGTCGTCCTCGACCCACGGCGCCCGAGCGGCCCGGAACTCATCGGCGCGGAGGCCCGCCAGGTGGGCGAGCCGGTCGGCGACCTCGCGGACCGCCTCACCCCGCTCGGACCCGTCGACGCAGGCCACCACCCGGTGGAAGCCCGTGTCCGGGGGGAGACAGCGCGGCCCGATGAGCAGGACGGGGACCGGCGTACGGCGGAGCACGGCACCGCTCACGCTGCCGAGCAGGAGCTCCCGGACCGGGCCCCGGGCCCGGGTGCCGAGGCAGATGATCGTCGCCGGATCCTGGGCCACGTGGTCGATCAGGAGGTCGGCGGGCTTGCCGTCCTCCAGCACGCTCCAGGCGATGGTGCCGACCCCGGCGAGGCGGCTCTCGTGCACCCGGGCCCGGAGGAAGGCGTCGGCCGGCCCGCGACCGAGGCCCGGCGCGGCCACCGCGACGAGGTCCAGGGTCTGGCCGGTCTGATGGGCGACGGCGGCGGCGACGGCAGCCTCAGATCCTGCGGCCCGGGCCGGGTCGAGAGCGACCACGAGCCGGCCGGTCGGCGTGGAAGGCCGCGGCGGGATGTCGACCGGAGCGTGGGCGTGCTCGACGTGGTCCCGCCACTCGGCCACCGTGGGATACCGGAGCTCGCAGTGCGGGCAGAGGTGGATGGCATCCGGCTGCATACGGGACATCCTCGGGGCGACGGCGCCGCCGCCCTAGGGCCGAAGGTCCCCGTTCGCTACCCGAGTGAGGGGGGGTCGGTGGTCCTGGTGACCCCGGCCAGCTCGGCGGCCAGCTCGACGACGAGGTCCTCCCGGGTGAGCACGGCGACCGGCACGCCGCCATCCATCAGCACCAGGTGGGCCACGCCGTGATCGCGGAGGGCGTGGGCCGCCTCCCGCCGATCGGCGCCGCTGGGCAGGGTGATCACCTCGTCGGTCATCACCGTGTCGATCCGGGCGTCGGCGGGGAAGCGGTGGGCCACGCCGCGCACCACGATGTCGTGGGTCGTCACCACCCCGACGGGGCGCTTCCGTTCGGCCACGACCGCCACGTCCACGCCGCGGGTGTCCATCAGCCGGGCCACCTCGGCCAGGGTGCTCGACGGGCTGACCGTGACGAGGGCACCTCGGGCGAGGGGGCGGAGGGGCATGGGACCGGCGGCTCAGGTCGCCGCGGGGACGACGACGACGGGACAGGGGGCGTGGTGGGCCACCTGCTGGCTGACCGAACCGAGCAGGAGGCCGATGAAGCCGCCCCGGCCCCGGGAGCCGATCACGACGAGGTCGGCCCCGGCGGCCGCCCCGATGACGGCTTGGGCGGCGGTGTCGGACACGATCGTGACCTTCGGGGCCGACGGGAGTCCGTCGAGGTCCTGGCCGTCGAGCGCCCCGGCGACCAGGTCCCGGGCCCCCTGCTCGAACAGGTCGAGGTCCAATGCGGCGGGGTCGTAGGGGTAGGCGCCGACGTAGGGCGGGTGCCAGGCGTTGACCACCTCGACCTCGGCCTGACGGGCGCGACCTTCGTCCAGGGCCCAGGCCAGGGCCTGACGGGCGGACTCGGAGCCGTCTACGCCGACCACGACCCGCGGGGGTGAGGACGGGGCGTCGGTCTCCCGCACGATGGCGACGGCGCAGGGTGCGTGGTGGAGGCAGTACTGGCTGACCGAGCCGACGAGAGCGCCGCGCAGCACTCCGAGGCCGCGCGCGCCGACGACGAGGAGGTCGGCGTCTCCGGCCGCGTCGACGAGGGCCTGGGGGGCCAGGTCGTTGACGGCCCGTCGGATCACGGTGCTCGCCCGGTCCGGGCCGAGGACGCGCTCGACGATGGCGTCGAGTGCGCCGGCGGCGGCGGTCTCGTCGTACTCCCGGTCGAAGTCGGTGTCCGGTGTGGCCCGGTGTTGGTCGAGATAGCCCCAGGCCAGGACGGCCACCAGCTCGGCGCCATGGCGCTCGGCCTCGTCCGCCGCCCAGGTCAGGGCGCCGCCGGCGCCTTCGGACTCATCCGTACCCACCACGATGCGTCGCATGGGCCCATGCTCGCGGGTCCGGGTCGGGCGGGCCAAGGGTCGACGGGCCTCAGCGTCCGGGACCTTGGTCCGTCAGCCCTTCCCCGGCTGCCCGTCGAGGACGGCGACGTCGATCACTTCGGCGTCGCCGTCGAAGCGGCGGACGGCGCCGGCCACCTGGACCGCGAGGTTCTCCTTGCCGCGGGGGTCGAGCACGTCGGCGGTGCGCAGGGTCACCACCACGCCCCGGGCCCGGCGGTGGGCGACGACGTCCAGCGGGCCGCCGATGAGCTGGTGGCTCGCCTCCTCGGCGGCCACGCGGGCGTGCTCGGCCAGCTCGCCGTGGGCGGCGGCGTCGACCGCGGCCAAGAGGTCGGTGGTGGCACCGGTGACGGTCGCGGTGGACCAGGTGGCCAGCGGGTCGGCCTCGTCTACCGAGGAGACGACCACCGGGACGTGGTGGCGGAGCGCGCAGAGGACGCCGGTCTCCCGCTCGGTCGGGCCGGCGTGCGGCTCCGAGCGGACGGTCACGGCCACGTCCACCCGGCCGTCGATGGGGCAGTCCCCGGTGGACAATCCCGAGCAGGGGAAGCTCGCCGCGCCGGGCTCGACGCAGCGGAGCACCTCGTGCCCGGCGGCCTCGAGGGTGCGGGTGGCGGTCTCGCTCCCGCCGACGTCGCTCTCGGTCAGAAGGATGCGCATGGAGGCACCCTGCGCCCATCGGCCCGCACCGGCCAGGGACCTTGGTCCCGACTGATCCCGACCGGCGCCCACCGGCACGGGCAGAATGGCGTCATGAGCATCAGTGTCTTCCTCCTCGACGACCACGAGGTGGTGCGGCGGGGCCTGCGGGCCCTGCTCGAGGCCGAGGACGACCTCACGGTGGTCGGCGAGGCGGGGACGGCCGAACAGGGCATCCGGCGCATCTCGGCGCTCCGTCCCGACGTCGCCGTGCTCGACGTCCGCCTGCCGGACGGCGACGGTGTCGAGGTCTGTCGCGAGGTGCGCAGCAAGCACCCTGAGGTGGCGTGCCTGATGCTGACCTCCTTCGGCGACGACGAAGCCCTCTTCGACGCCATCATGGCGGGCGCCGCGGGCTACCTCCTGAAGGAGGTGCGGGAGGTCGATCTCGTGACCTCGATCCGCACCGTGGCCGCCGGCGGCTCCCTGCTCGACCCCCTGGCGACCCAGCGGGTGCTCGAACGCCTCCGGATGGGCACCGCCGAGGAGCAGACCCTGAGTGTGCTCACCGAGCAGGAGCGCAAGATCTTCGACCTCATCGGCGAGGGCCTGACCAATCGACAGATCGGCGAGCGGGTGTTCCTGGCCGAGAAGACGGTCAAGAACTACGTGTCGAGCATCCTCATGAAGCTCGGCATGGACCGCCGCACCGAGGCGGCGGCGTTCGCCGCCCGGATGGACGAACGAAAGCGCCGCTCCCGCGACGCCTGAGTCGGTCAGGGGAGGGACATCGGGACCCGCCAGGTCACCCGAGTGCCCCTGGGGTCGCGGGGCTCCACCCGCACGGTGCCCCCGATGGTCGCCGCCCGATCGGCCATGTTGGCCAGACCGTGGCCACCGCTCCCGGGCTCCGGGGGGAGGCCGATGCCGTCGTCGTCGACCACCAGGCACACGTCGTCACCCACGTCCACGGTGACCCGCACGGTCCGGGCGTCAGCGTGGCGAGCGGCGTTGGAGAGCGCCTCGCGCAGCGTGGCGATCAGGTGCTCGACCACGGCCTCGCCCACCGTCTCCAGCGGGCCGTTGAAGGCCAGCTCCGGCGCGAACCCGAGGGCCGCCTGCTCCGCGTCGACCACGTCGACGACGCGCCGCCGCACGCTGGCGGCGTCGAGGTTGTGCACCGTGAGCCGGAAGATGGCCTGACGGATCTCCCGGATGGTCAGGTCCAGCTCGTCGACCACCTCGATCACCCGGGCGCTGGTGGCCTCGTCGGTCTTCACCGCGGCCGCCTGCAGGGTCATCCCGGCGGCGAACAGGCGTTGGATGACCGTGTCGTGCAGGTCGCGGGCGATGCGCTCGCGGTCCTCGAGCACGCCCAGCTCCTGCTCGGCGGCCCGCAGCTGGCGCTCGGTCTCGAGGCGCACGGTGACGTCCCGGCAGAAGGCGACGATCCGGCGGTGACCGTCGGGATGGGGGACCTCCGAGCTCTGCAGGACGCATTCGACCTCCAGTTCGGAGCCGTCCTTGCGGCGGTGGCGGGTGGCAATGGTCCGGCTGGACATGCGGCCGGCCAGCAGGGGCTGGATCAGGGCCCGGTAGTCCGCCTCGGCCATGGTCGGGTTGAGGTCCAGGACCGACATCCCCTCCATCTCCGCCCGGGAACGACCGAGCTGGTCGGCGGCGCCCTGGTTCACGTAGTCGAACAGCAGGGTGTCGGCGTCGAAGACGTAGACGCCCTCCTCGGTGCCGTCGAGGGTCTGCTGGATCTCGTTGATCCGGCGCTGGGCCTCGATCCGCTCCGTGACGTCGCGGACGATGGCCACGACGCCGGTCCCCTCGGCGCCGAGGTGGATCGGGGCCAGGGCCACCTCGACCGGGAACGTGGAGCCGTCCTGGCGGGCGGCGCTGAGGTCGAGGCCCGTGCCCATCGACCGGGTCCGGGGTTCGCGGCCGTAGGCCGCGCGGTGGGAGGCGTGCACGTTGCGGGCGCCGGCGGGCACGAGGTCGTCGACGGCGACGTCGGTGAACTCGTCGTAGCCGAACAGCTCCCGGGCCCGGTGGTTGGCCGAGGTGATCCGCCCGTCGACGGTGGCCACGATGATGGCGTCGGGGGCGAGGTCGAAGATGGTCTCGGCCAAGGCGGGCCCGACCGAGGCGGTCGGGTCGGTCGGGAGCTGCTCACCGGTGGTCACGCGGCACCCGACGGTAGTGGGGACGACCACCGTCGTGTCCCACTCGAGGGGACCTTCGACCCTGACCCCGATCCCGCTCCCGGGGCGAGGATGACCGGGTGCTCCGAGACGTGCGCACCCACATCGAGGTCCTGGACCGTGACCGTTGCCTCGAGCTCCTCGCCGCCGGCTCGGTCGGTCGGGTGGCGGTGATCGCCGGCCGCGAGCCGGTGATCTTCCCGGTGAACTACGCCCTGCACGACGGCCGCATCGTGTTCCGCACCGCGCCCGGGACCAAGCTCCAGTCGGTGGACTGGGGCACCCGGGCCAGCTTCGAGATCGACGACCTGGACCCTGTCGCCCGGGAGGGCTGGAGCGTGGTGGCCGTGGGCCCCGCGGATGAGATCCGCGGGGCGCGGGAGGTCGCCCAGGTGGCCGAGGCCACGGGCCTGCAGACGTGGGCGCAAGGCGAGCACGACCACTGGATCGCCGTCACGCCTGAGCGCCTGAGCGGCCGACGGCTCCGCCGCTCGGGCTGACTCAGCGGCGCTCAGGGTCCGGCCGCGGCGCGCGCCGCAGCCAGGGTCGCTTCGATGCCACGGTCACCGTCGAGGGTGACCGCCTCGGGCCAGGGGTCCTGCGCGGCCGCCAGTCGCGCCGCCACCTCGACGCCCGCGTCACTCGGCCCGCCGCCGTGACGGGAACGGGTGTCGACGCGGGCCGCGATCGACGAGGGGGACCCGGTGCACCGGAGCTCGACGACCTCGGCGTGGTTGGCGTGGGCCGTCCGGCGGGCTGCGGCGCGGTCGTCCGCTGAGGTCCACGACGCGTCGAGCACGACGGATTCGCCGGCCCGCAGGAGCCGCCCGGCCTGGTCGAGCAGGCGCCGGTACACGACCCGGGTCACCTCGGGCCGGTAGATCCCCCGGCCGAAGGAGGCGGCGGCCGACTGGTGGTGGCCGACCCCGGCCAGGTCCTTGCGGAGCTCGTCGGTGTCCAGCACCGCCCAGCCGGTCAGGTCCCCGAGGCCGGCGGCCAGGGTCGTCTTGCCGGTCCCGGGCGCCCCGCCGACCAGGACGACTCGAACCCGACCCTGCTCCAGGTGCCGTCGGGCCAGGTCCAGCCGGTTCCGGGCTCGGGCCACTGCGGCCTCGCCGTCGGCGTCGACCTTGAGGCAGGCCACCTTCGCGCGGACCAGCGCCCGGTAGGCGATGTAGTGGTGCGCCAGAGACGCCGGATGGTGCTCACCGCTGAACGCCGTGTAGTCCTCGACCAGGCAGCGGGCCAGGTCGCCCCGGCCGAGGGCTTCCAGGTCCATGGCCAGGAAGGCCAGGTCGAGCAGGACGTCGCCGTGCCGGAGGCGGTCGTCGAAGGCCAGGCAGTCGAGGATGCGGGGCCCGTCGGGCAGGCAGAAGATGTCGTCGGCCAGGAGGTCGCCGTGCCCGTCCACGATCCGGCCGTCGCGCCGGCGGCGCTCCAGCAGGTCCTCGCGCCCGTCGAGGTAGACCATGGCCTCCCGGCCGACCTCGGCCAGCGCGTCCGCGTCGAGCACCGCCGGCGTGAACGCGGCCATCTCGACGAGGTTGTCCTGCCAGAGCGTCCGCACCGCGTCGGGGTCCCCGGCGGTGCTGATCGTGGGCGACCGCCCGGCATCGGCGTGGAAGGCCGCCAGCCGGCGGGCCACCCGACGGACCTCGTCGGCGGCGTCGGGATGGTGGGTCCGGGCCAGCGTGGCCAGTCGGCGGTCCGCGGGCATGCGTCGCATCTCGATCAGGTGGTCGATGGGCACGCCATCGCGGACCAGGTCGAGGACGCCGAGGTAGACGTCCGGGGCGAGTCGCCGGTTCAGCTCGACCTCCCGTCGGCACGCGGCGTCGCGCCGTTCGGGGGTGGACTGGTCGACGAAGGGCAGTCGCACCGGCTTGGGGAGCTTGAGGGCGCGGTCGCCGGTCAGCAGCACCACCGAGAGGTGGGTCTCGGCCACGACGGCGTGGCGTTCGTCCACCCCCGGAGCTTCAGGGCTGGGGGTGGACGGGACCAGGGTCATCGGTCCCTTCCCGGCGCGCTCAGCCGCCGGTGGTGCTCCAGTGCCAGGACTCCGACGGCAGGTTGTACATCCCGTAGGAGGCGGCGTTGGCCGAGAGCCAGTTGTAGACCGACGTGCCGTAGGAGCAGTTGTCGAAGTCGATGGCGAGGCCCTGTTCGTGCATCGAGCTGCCCGGGATGGCCGTCGGCGGTGAGCAGGACGACGAGGGCATCTGGTAGATGGCGTAGTAGCTGGAGCCGCAGTGGGCCTGGCGCAGGGCGATCTGCTGGGCCGAGTCGCGGTAGCCGCCGCCGCTGAGGTACACCCCGTCGGCGCCGGCGGCCTGGATCATGGCCGTGATCCGGTCGACGATCGAGACGTTGACGATGATGCCGTTGCCGGCGTCCTGCACCGAGACGGGGCCGCTCTGGTAGGGCTGGCCCGGCGGGCCGAGGTTGATGCCCTGGATGTAGGACGCGAACTGGGCCGCCTCCTCCGCGATCTGGTCGGACAGCTCCTCCTCCTGCTCGGCGAGGGCGGCGGCCTCGCCGGCGGCGTGGTTGATCCGCTCCTCGACCTGACGGGCCAGTTCCCGCTGCTGGTCCTGGGCGGTGCGCAGCTCCTGGTACTGGACCTGGGTCTCGGTCCGTAGGAGCTCGGCCTCCCGGGCGGCCTCCTCGGCCGCGACCCGCTGGGCGGACAGGTCGTCCTCGGTCGCCCGGAGCTGGTCGATCACGTCCTCCTGGCGGTTGGACTGGTTGCGCAGCAGGGCTTCGCGCAGGGCCGCCTCGTTGATGTCGGCGGAGTCGAAGACGGCGGCGTCGTTGCTCTCCGGAGGCCGGATGTAGGCGTCGACCGCGGCCTCGGCCACCTCGTCCTGCAGGGTGACGATCTCCTGCTCGAGGCGCCGCTCCTCGACCCGGGCGGCCTCGGCCTCGGCCAGCGCCGTGCGGGCGGCCCGCTGGGCGTCCTCGTACTGGGCCCGCTTGCTCCGCACGTTCTCGTCGAGGGCGGCGAGGGCGTCCCGCACCGCTTCGGCGTCGGCCCGCAGCCCGTCCAGCTCGGCGGCGACGTCGGCGGCCTGTTCCCGGACCGCGTCCCGGTCGGCCCGGGGGTCGTCGGACTCCTCGGCCTGGACCAGGACGGGCACGACCGCGAACAGGGTCGCGGCGGCCACGGCCAGGACGGCACGGGTCAGGGAGGGGTGGGACGGGGAGGGCAAGATGTGGGTCTCCGGGTGGACTTGTAACGGAACCGTAATAGGAATCCCGCGAACGCGCACCGTGGGTCTCTCTCGGCGCCGAGCGGGAGGTACTGAGGGGACCGTGGTTCGTGGGGCTGGTGTGGCCAGTGAGTCCACCCGCGAATGGCGCCCGCGTCAACCCCTCCGACCCGGATTCTGTCCGGGCGGGGCTCCCGGGGTATCTTCTCGGACCCTGTGGGCCAGGAGGGACCCGGCCCGCTCCCGAAAGGACTTCGACGACGATGTCTGCCCTTTTGGCCGCTGAAGGCGGCTACCAATCCTTCGAGATGGGCGGGGGTGAGTGGTTCTGGCTGATCTTCTCCGCCCTCACCGCGCTCCTCGCCCTCGGCGTCGGCTTCTACCTGGTGCAGGCGGTCAATGCCGCGGACACCGGCACCGACAAGATGCGGGAGATCGCGGCGGCGATCCAGGAAGGCGCCATGGCCTACCTGAAGCGCCAGTTCAAGACGATCGCGGTCATCGTGATCCCGCTGGCGGTCATCGTCTTCATCACCTCGACCGAGGTGGTGAAGCCGACCGATGCCCTCGGCTACGTCAGCGGGCTCAGCCAGTTCGAGTCCGGCCTCTTCCGCACGCTGGCCTTCCTCGCCGGCTGCTTCCTGTCCGGCCTGACCGGCTTCATCGGCATGAGCCTGGCCGTGCGGGGCAACGTGCGCACCGCCGCTGCCGCCCGATCCGGCTCCATGCCCGCCGCCCTGCAGGTCGCCTTCCGCACCGGTGGCGTGGCCGGCATGTTCACCGTCGGCCTGGGCCTGCTCGGCGCGACCGTGATCATCATGATCTTCCAGAACACCAGCTCGGCCATCCTGATCGGCTTCGGCTTTGGTGGGTCGCTGCTCGCCCTCTTCCTCCGCGTCGGCGGCGGCATCTTCACCAAGGCCGCCGACGTCGGGGCCGACCTGGTCGGCAAGGTCGAGGCGGGCATCCCCGAGGACGACCCGCGCAACCCGGCCACCATCGCCGACAACGTCGGTGACAACGTCGGCGACTGCGCCGGCATGGCGTCGGACCTCTTCGAGAGCTACGAGGTCACCCTCGTGGCCTCCATCATCCTCGGCGTGGCCGCCTTCGAGTCGATCGGCGTGGAGAACCCCGTCGTCGGCATGATCTTCCCCGTGGCCGCCCGGGCCATCGGCGTGCTGGCCTCCATCGTCGGCGTGTTCGCCGTGCGGGCCACCGAGAAGGACAAGTCGGCCATGGCCCCCATCAACCGGGGCTTCCTGACCGCCACCATCCTGACCATCATCGGCACGGCCATCGTCGCCCTCGTCTACGTCGGCAACGACATCGGCAACTCGGACGCGGCGGGCTACGTGAGCAACCCGGGTTGGCGCATGCTCGGCGCCGTGGTCATCGGCCTGGTCTTGGCCCAGGGCGTCAGCCGCCTGACCGAGTACTTCACCTCGACCGAGCACGCCCCGGTCCGGGACATCGCCGAGGCGGCCCGCACGGGCCCCGCCACGACCGTGCTCTCCGGGATCGCCTCAGGGCTCGAGTCGACGGTGTGGGCCATCGTGGCCATCGCCGTCGCTCTCGGTGCCACCATCTTCCTCGGTGGGGGCAACATCCAGTTCGTCTTCTACCTGGTCGCCCTGTCCGGCATGGGCATGCTGGCCACCACCGGCGTGGTCGTGTCCGAGGACACGTTCGGCCCGGTGGCCGACAACGCCGCCGGCATCGCGGAGATGTCCGGTGAGTTCTCCGGCGAGGCCGAGAAGATCATGGTCAGCCTCGACGCGGTCGGGAACACCACCAAGGCCGTGACCAAGGGCTTCGCCATCGGCTCGGCGGTCATCGCCGCCGTGGCCCTGTTCGCCAGCTACATCGAGACGGTGGCCGACGAGTTGCCGGACCTGGTCGGGCCCGGTCAGAACCTCTTCGAGGCCATCCCGATCAACGTGGCCGACCCGAAGACCTTCATCGGCCTGCTCATCGGTGGCTCGATCGCCTTCATGTTCAGCTCCCTGGCGATCCGCGCCGTCGGGCGTACCGCCGCCGTCGTGGTCCAGGAGGTCCGCCGCCAGTTCGCCGACGGCAAGATCATGAGCGGCGAGAAGCGTCCGGACTACGGCCCGGTCATCGACATCTGCACCACGGCGTCGCTGCGAGAGCTGGCCACCCCGGCCCTGCTCGCGGTGCTCACCCCGGTGATCATCGGCTTCGGCATCAACTTCTACGCCCTGGGTGCCTTCCTGGCGGCCGTGATCCTGACCGGACAGCTCATGGCCAACTACCAGAACAACGCGGGTGGGGCCTGGGACAACGCCAAGAAGTACATCGAGGACGGCGCGGAGGGCGGCAAGGGCTCGGAGGCCCACAAGGCCGCCGTCATCGGCGACACCGTCGGCGACCCGTTCAAGGACACCGCCGGTCCGGCCCTGAACCCGCTGATCAAGGTGATGAACCTGGTGTCGCTGCTCCTGCTGCCGGCCATCATCAACACCCAGGACGACGACGCCCTCCGGTTCATCGTGGCCGGTGTGTCGCTCATCGTGCTGCTCGGTGCCATCGCCTTCTCCAAGCGGGGCGGCGCCGGCATGACCGACGACCTCGAGCCGGCGGAGGCCGAGCCCGCCACCGTCTGACCTTCGGATCGAGCCGTTCTGGCGCCTGATCTTGGGGTCCTGACCCCGAAATCAGGCGCCAGTTCGCGTCTCGGGGCGGGTGAAGACGGGGTTGGCGACGGTGGTGGGGGCGTGGGCGTCGTGGGTCTGGACCTCCCAGGCGGTGCCCAACGGTCCGCTGGCCGGGTCCGGCGCGATCCCGGTGCGCCAGGTGAACTCCTCGGTGGGGAGGTCGACGACGTGGACGACCTGCCCGTCGCGGAGCAGTTGCAGCTCCTGGCCCTGGCCGTTGACGACGGTGACCTCCAGTTCGGCCGGACCGATGACCGTGTCGCCCATCATCGCCTCGCCCGCCCGCACCTCGAGGGCCGGGCTGGCCAGGGCCCCGTGGGTGCGGACGTAGGCGTGGCCGGCCCGTAGGGCCTCCCGCACCCCGGCCCGGGACAGCTCCCGGCACCACAGGGCCGTGGCCGACGAGCCGAAGTCGTGGCCCAGTTTGTCGTCGGAGCCCGAGACCGCCGTGACCCGGTGGCCAGCGGCCAGCAGAGCCCGCCACCGGTCCAGGGCGGTGGCGACGAACGGGTTGGGGTAGTCGGGCGGCTCGCCCAGCACGACCGGGCCGGTCAGGACCTCGATGCTGGTGACCAGGTCCCAGTCGATCGACCCGTCGAGGGTGAACTCGCACCCCCGGCAGTGGCTGCCGAAGACCGCCTCGGGATACGTCGTGGGGTGGGCGACCTGGAACAGCGCCCCCGCGTCGACCGCGGCCCGCTGGACCGCGCCCAGGTCGACGTCCTCGAAGCCGTGGCGGTACTCGACCAGGCCCGGCGTCTCGCCGAGCACCACCGCGTGGCCGAAGTAGGTGATGACCTCCCGTCCGGGGAGCACCAGGAGGTCGGGGTTGGCCCGCTGGACCGGGCCCAGCTCGTCCCACAGCCAGGGCACGACGTAGTCCACGACCGGGAGCACGTCGAGGCCCACGGCCCGGGAGCGGGCCACGAGCTCGTCCCACCCGGGCGCCCGGGGGTGGGAGTGGCGGCCGTGCTGGTGCAGGTCGGCGTGGTACCAACCGGGCTCGGCCCGGGCCACGTGGTCGGGGTCGACGGGGTCGGGCGGGGGCGTGGTGCCGCCGGTGGCCACCGAGCGGGCCGCCACGGTCACCTCGTAGGACGAGCCCTCGGCGCTGACCTCGCCGGCGCCGAGCTCGACCCACCAGACACCGGCGGCGACGACCCCGGCCCGGTAGCACCGGTCGGCCGCGCCGGCCTCGATCCAGATCGGCGCCTCGCCCTGGTGGCCGCGGCCGGCCCGGCTGCCTGACCAGCCCCGGAAGCCCTCGGCCCTGCGGTACCCGGCGGTGTCCCACAGGCCGAGGTCGAGGACGGTGTCGTGCTCGGGCGACCAGCGGTAGCCCACCTCGAGGCGGGCCGTGCCCTCGGGGACCAGCACCGGAAGGACCCGGTAGGTCTTGTGCTCCTCGGGCGCGAACCGCCCGGTCAGGACACCGGGCTCGCCGTCGAGGGTGAGCGCGAGCGGTGACGGGCGGGGCACGCCCGCAGCGTAGATTCGCGCCATGGCGGTCGACCCCAAAGCCCTGTTCGATCTCTCGGGACGGGTGGCGATCGTCACCGGCGGGACCCGGGGGATCGGGCGGGCCGTGGCCGAAGGGCTGGCTGCGGCGGGCGCCAAGGTCGTGGTCGCCAGTCGCAAGCCCGAGGCCTGCGCCGAGACCCAGGCTGCGCTCGAGGCCACCGGCGCGGAGGCCCTGGGTGTCGCCACCCACCTCGGCGAGTTGGACGACCTCGCGTCCCTGGTGGCGGCCACTACGGACCGCTTCGGCGAGATCGACATCGTGGTCAACAACGCGGCCAACGCGGTGGCCCAGCCCCTCGGGATGCTCACCCCCGAGGCCTGGGAGAAGTCCCTGGCGGTGAACCTGCGGGGCCCGACCTTCCTGGTCCAGGAGGCCCTGCCCCACCTCCAGGCCAGTGCGCACGGCGCGGTGGTCAACGTGATCAGCGTGGGCGCCTTCCTGTTCGGGGCCTACACCTCCATGTACGCCGCAGGGAAGGGGGGCCTGCTCTCCATGACCCGCTACATGGCCACGGAGTTCGCCCCGATGGGCATCCGGGTCAACGCGCTGGCCCCGGGCAGCGTGGACACCGACATGGTGCGCAACAACCCCCCGGAGGCCCAGGAGCGCATGGCCACGGCGTGCAAGATGGGCCGCATCGCCTCGGCCGACGAGATGGTCGGCCCCGTCCTCTTCCTGGTCAGTGACGCCAGCAGCTACATGACGGGCCAGGTCCTGGTGGTGGACGGAGGCCTCGCCGCCTACTGAGGCCTCGGGACCTTCGGCCCCCCGGCCGTGGACCTCTGGCCCCCGACCGGTACCCGCCCGATCCGTACCTTTGACCGTAGAGGCCCACCTGCGGGTCTCATTGGTTCAAGGGGACATCATGACTGCAGTCAACGAAGAGAAGGACGTCACGTCGGAGGCAGCGACGGAGCTCGACGCTCCCGTCGTCATCACCCGCCGACGGATCGACCACCTGCTGCTGTGGACGGGGGGTGCCCTGGCTATGGTGCTGTTCGTTGCCGGCGCCCTGCTGACCTGGGGGAGCACGTTCGCCCAGGACTACGTCCACGACGAGCTGGCCGCCCAGGCCATCACCTTCCCGCCCGCCGCCGACCTCGAGGAGGAGGGCCGGGACGACCTGGTCCAGTACGCCGACGAGCAGGTGACGACCGGCGCCGAGGCCGAGGCCTACGCCAGCTACATCGCCGGCCACGTCGAGGGCATCGGCGGAGGCCAGACCTACGCCGAGCTCGGTGGCCCCCAGTTCGCGGCCGAGGCCGCGCTGGACGAGGCGATCGCCGCCGATGCCCCGCAGGCCGAGATCGACGCCCTCCGCGAGGAGTACGAGGGCATCACCGGCCAGCGGGACAGCATGTTCCGGGGTGAGGTCCTCCGGGGTGCCCTGCTCAGCACCTTCGCCTGGGACACCATCGGCGTGATCGCCGGCTACGCCGCCATCGCCGCCTTCCTCGGTGGCCTGGTCATGGCCGGTCTGGTCGTCCTCGGGGCGATCCACCTCCGCAAGATGGATCGTCACGCCAAGGCGACGGCCTGACGCGCCCGAGGTCCCGGCCCCCGGCCCTCCCGCCGCCTCGGGAAGGCCGGGGGCCGGTCCGCGTCCGGGGTGGCATCGGAGGGCCGGGGGCCGGCTTCGCCGTTTCGTACTAGAGACAGGTGATGACCGCGCCTCCGGGACACAAGCGGGCCTCGGCCCACACCACGATCGACGTGCCGACCGCCGGTCCCCGCCAGACCGCCCAGGAGGTGCGGGCTGCGCTGCTCAGGCCCCAGCCCTTCGAGAGCGTCGACGACATCGCCGTGCTCGAGGGCGACCGGCTCGTCGGCCTGGTGCGTATCGAGGACCTCCTCGCGGCACGGCCCGAGACCCCGATGGCCGGGCTGATGGACGTCGCCCCGCCGGTGGTGGCCCCCGGGGCCCATCAGGAGGAGGCCGCGGGGCGGGCCGTCGAGCATGGTGAGAGCAGCCTGGCGGTGGTGGACGGCGAGGGGCGCTTCGTCGGCTTGGTGCCGCCGTGGCGCATGCTGGCCGTGCTCCTCGACGAGCACGACGAGGACCTCGCCCGGCTGTCGGGTTACCTGGCCGGGAGCAGCACCGCCCGTACCGCGGCCGAGGAGCCGGTCCGGCGGCGCTTCTGGCACCGCTTGCCGTGGCTGCTGATCGGGCTGGTGGCCTCGATGCTGGCCGCGGTCATCGTGGCCGGTTCCGAGGACGCCATCCGCCAGGAGGTGACCCTGGCGTTCTTCCTCCCCGGGGTCGTCTACATCGCCGACGCGGTGGGCACCCAGACCGAGACCGTGATCGTGCGGGGCCTCTCGGCGGGGGTCTCGGTGCGCTCGATCGTTCGCCGCGAGGTGCTCACCGGGCTGGCCATCGGCATCTGCCTGGCCGTCGCCTTCGTGCCGTTCGGGTTCCTGCTGGTGCACCAGCCCGACGTGGTCGCCAGCGTGGCCATCTCGCTCCTGGCCGCCGCCTCGGTGGCCACGGCGGTGGCGATGGTGCTGCCCTCGGTGCTCTCCCGGCTCGGCGCCGACCCGGCGTTCGGCAGCGGCCCGCTGGCCACCGTCGCCCAGGACCTGCTGTCGATCCTGATCTACTTCGCCGTGGCCTCGGTGATCGTCACCTGACGCCGGCAGATCACGCCAGCTCCACGTCCACGGGCATGTGCTTGATGCCGTTGATGAAGTTGGAGCGCAGCCGCTGGACGTCACCCGCCTGGGTGATCGACCGGGTCGAGGCCAGGAGCTCCTTGAAGACGATCTGCAGCTCGAGGCGGGCCAGGTTGGCCCCCAGGCAATGGTGGGCGCCGCCGCCACCGAAGGCGATGTGCTCGTTGGGGTCACGGGTGATGTCGAAGCGGAACGGGTCCGCGAACACGTCCTCGTCCCGGTTGGCCGAGATGTGGAACATGACCACCGAGTCGCCCTCGGCGATGGCCTGACCGCCGATCTCCGCGTCGCGCATCGCGGTGCGCCGGAAGTGGATCACGGGTGAGGCCCAGCGCAGGATCTCCTCGATGGCCGAGTCCAGCAGCTCGGGGTGGTCTCGCAGCATCTGCATCTGGTCCGGGTTCTCGAGCAGGGCCAGCAAGCCGTGGCTGGTGGCGTTGCGGGTGGTCTCGTTGCCGGCCACGGTGAGCACCAGGCAGAAGGTCTCGAACTCGTGGGGGCCGAGGGCGTCGCCCTCCACCTCGGTGATCAGCTTCGTGATGATGTCGTCCTGGGGGTTGGCCCGGCGTTCCTCCCCCAGCTGGTTGAAGTAGACGTACAGCTCGGTGGCGGCCGAGGTGGCCTCCTCGGCGCTGCCGACGTACTCGGGGTCCGAGTTGCCGACGAGGCGGTTGCTCCACTCGAAGAGCTTGTGGCGGTCCTCGGTGGGCACGCCCAGCAGCTCGGCGATCGCCATCAACGGCAGTTCGGCGGCCACGTCGGTCACGAAGTCGAAGGTGCCCTGGGTGACGGCTTTGGCCACCAGCTGCCGCGTCAGCTCGCCGTAGTGCTGCTCGAAGCGGGTGACCATGCGGGGGGTGAAGCCCCGGTTGACCAGACGGCGCAGGCGGGTGTGGGCCGGCGGGTCGGTGTCGAGCATCGTCTGGAACGCGGTACGGGTCTCCTCGTCGGGGTCGGCCAGGAGCACCCCTTTGGTCTCCGAGGAGAAGAGCGTCGTGTCCCGGTTCACCGCGATGAGATCGGCGTGGCGGGTGACGGCCCAGAAGTCGGGGATGGGCCGCAGGCCGTCCGGCTTGCCCGGATGCCGGTAGACGCGTGCCTCTCGACGCAGGAACGCGAACTGGTCGTGGGGGACGTGGTCGGCCCACACGTCCTCGTCGGTCAGGTCGATGTCCTCGAGCTCCATGCTGAACCTTTCGGTCAATTCGGGACCACGGTGATGTCGGCGTGCTTCACGCCGAAGACGAACGAGTTGGGGATGTCGACCACCGTGCCGTCCACCGGACGTTCGAAGCGGTCGACCTTCGCCAGCAGTTCCTGGAACATCGCCTTGATCTCCAGGCGGGCCAGCGAGGCGCCCAGGCAGAAGTGGGTGCCGAAGCCGAAGGCGATGTGGTTGTTCGGGTGGCGGGTGACGTCGAGGGTGTCGGCGTCGGCGAAGTGGCCCTCGTCCCGATTGGCCGAGGGGTACATGAGCACCACCTGCTGGCCCTTGCGGATCGTCTCGCCGCCGATCTCGACGTCCTGGCTCGCGACCCGGCACATGTTGAGGATCGGGGTCACCCAGCGGATGAACTCCTCGACCGCGATGTCGATGTCGGCGCCGGCCTTGAGGGCCCCCCACTGCTCGGGGTGGTCGGCCAGGCCCATGATCGTGCGGGCGATGACGGTCCGGGTGGTCTCCGCCCCCCCGTCGAGCAGGAGCAGGGAGTCGGAGATGACCTCGTTGATCCCGAAGTCCTGGTGCTTCAGGCCCCGCTTTTCGACGTCTACGTAGAGGGACACCACGTCGTCGGCCGGGCAGCCCTTCTTGGCCTCGTAGAGCTCGGCGCAGGCGCCGGCGAACTCGAAGGCGGCGGCGATGCCGTCGTCGTCGTGGTAGCGGGGCCCGCCGCCGAGGTGGATGGTGCGCTCGGACCAGTCCATGAGCTGGGGCCACGCCTCGTCGGGGAAGCCGAGCAGGAAGCCGATCATCTGCGCGGGGAGGGGGGCGGCGAGGTCGTCGACCACGTCGATGCGGCCCTTGGCCAGGGCCCCGTCGACCAGTTCGGTCACCGTCTCCCGGACGTGGTCCTCCCAGCGGGTGACGGCTCGGGGGGTGAAGCGGCGCGACACCAGGTTGCGGCGCTCGGCGTGCCTGGGGTCGTCCAGGCCGATGATCGACGGGTCGGCCGGGATGTTGGGGCGGTAGCCGCCCTTCGTCGTGTCGGAGTTGACGAAGACGTCCTTGCGCTTCTCGATCTCGACGATGTCGTCGTAGCGGGAGATGCCCCACAGCTCGTTGCCCGCGTCCCAGTACGCCGGGGCGTTGGCCCGCAGCCACGCGTAGTCCGGGTACGGGTCGTTGACGTACCAGTCCCCGTCGAGCAGGTCGAAGTCACGCTCAGCCACGGGTCCCTCGTCTAGCTGCGGACGAGGCGGCCCGGGCGGGCGCCGGTGTCGACGCCGTCACGGCGGGTGATCACCCCGTTGACCGCGGTGAGCACGTAGCCGTCGGCCTCCTGGATGAGGCGGCGGCCGCCGGCCGGCAGGTCCCGGACCAGGCGGGGGGACCGCAGGGTCAGCGCCTCGTGGTCGATCACGTTGAGGTCGGCCCGCATGCCCACCTCGAGGGTGCCCCGGTCGGTCATGCCGTAGAGCTCGGCGGTGTCCTTGGTCTGCTTCCTGATCAGCCACTCCAGCGGCAGCTTGTCGCCCCGGCTGCGGTCCCGGGCCCAGTGGGTGAGGGAGTAGGTGGGCAGCGACGCGTCGCAGATCATCCCGCAGTGGGCGCCACCGTCGCCGAGGCCGAGCACGGCGGCGGGGTGGAGGAGCTGCTCCCGGATGGCCTCGTGGTCACGGTGGCTGTAGTTGAACAGCGGCAGCATCAGGAAGCCCTGGCCGTCGTCGTCCAGCAGGCGGTCGTAGATGAGGTCCTGGGCATCGCGCCCGGTGGCCTCGGCCATGCCGCCGATGGAGGTGTCCCGGGTCGGCTCGTAGTCGGGCGGATCGCCCATCACGTAGAGGTCGTCGGCCATGGCCAGGAGGAAGGCGCCGATGCCGTCGAAGAGCACCGCCGGGTCCGGTGGGGCATCGGCTTCGCTCAGGATGGCGGCTTTGGTGGCCGGGTCCTTCAGGGCGATGACGAGCTCGTCGAGGGGGAGGTCGGCGAGCGCCATGTAGGTGGGCCGCTTCTGGAAGACGTGGTTGGTCTGCAGGCCGGTCAGCAGGCCGAACGGCCGGGAAGCCACCTGCGGGCGGAGGTCGGCGCCGGACTCGATGGCCTCCAGCGACAGGTCCATGAGCTCGCGCCAGAGCTCGGGGTGGGGGTTGAGCTGGAGCAGGGCGAAGCTGACGGGGCGATGCGTCTCGGCGGCCAGCCGGCGCATCCAGTCGATCTCCTTGAACGGGTCGTTGCTGTCCATGCCGTCGATGGCGGCTGGGGCCAGCTCGAAGACGCCCTTGCCCACCTCGCCCAGCGTGCGGCCGATGCCGAACAGCTCGTCCTCTGCGGCGAACGTGCCGGGCACGGGCTCGCCGTCGATGGCCCGGTGGGCCAAGGTGCGGGAGGTCGAGAAGCCCATGGCCCCGGCCTCTATGGCCTCCTTCACGATCGCGGCCATGGCCTCGATGTCCTCGGGGGTGGCGGGCTCGTTCTTGGCCCCCCGCTCGCCCATCACGTAGCCGCGGACGGCGCCGTGGGCGATCTGGGTGCCGATGTCGATGGCGTAGTGGCGGGCGTCGAGCACGTCGAGGTACTCGGGGAAGGACTCCCAGTTCCAGGACATGCCCTCGGCCAGCGCGGTTCCCGGGATGTCCTCCACGCCCTCCATGAGCTGGATCAGCCAGTCCTCCTGGCCGGGGTGGACCGGGGCGAAGCCGACGCCACAGTTGCCGGCGACGACGGTGGTCACGCCGTGGCCGGCGGACGGGTCGAGCACGTCGTCCCAGGTGGCCTGGCCGTCGTAATGGGTGTGGATGTCGACGAATCCCGGGGTGACCAACATCCCCTCGGCGTCGACGGTCTCGACGGCCTCGCCGTCGATCTGGCCACCGACGGCGACGATCTTGCCGTCCTCGATCGCGACGTCACCCTTGCGGGCGTCGGCCCCCGTGCCGTCGACGATCGTCCCGTTGCGGATGATCAGGTCGTACATGGCGATTCCCCCGAAGTAGAACGCGTTCCAGTCCGCGCCAGCTTAGGCCCACGCCGGAGGGCTGCCCCCAGTCGGGGACCCACGGTCGCGGGTCCCCGACTCGGTCAGAACGTGCGGGGCGGCTGGCCGGGCTCGCCGCCCTGCCGCTCCACCAGGGCCGTGGTGTTCTGCGCCGTGCGGATCAGCGCGATGAAGACCTCGATGATGACTCGTCCGTAGACCACCATCAGGAACCACCCGATGGGAGCGAGCAGCACGAAGATGATCGAGCCGCCGTCGCTGTCGCCGAGGCCGGCCAGGCCGGCGATGAGCAGGATCAACCCGTAGATCGACGCCATGACGATCCACAGGATGTAGAGGACCTTGACGACCGAGGGCGTCACGAAATGGCGGAAGTCGAGCTCGAAGAGCTTCCTCCAGAAGCTCGGGTCGTTGGGCATCGTGGCGGGGGCGAACGCCGGGCCCGGTACCGGTGCCTGGGCCGGTGCCGGGGCGAACCCGCCGCCGGGTGGTGGTGGTGGGGTGGCCCCGGGCGGGGGCGGTGGGGTGGTGCTCATGGCGGGAACCTCCGGTGGGTCGTCGATGCGGACAGTAGACGGAGGGCGCACCCGCAGGGTCGGACCGCACGGGCTGCCGCTGAGGGCTGACCCCATCGTTGTCGTCGTGCTGGCACCCTTGCCGTTCGGGCCCCGCTGGGGTTGGCTGGCCCCGTGGGAGCCGTTCTGTACCGGGTCCGCTGCCTGCTCCGTTCGCGGTGGCGCTCGTCGGTCCTGTTGGGCGCCAGCGTGGCCGTCGTCGGCGCGATCGTGCTGACCTTCGTGGCCGGCGCAGCGCGAACCGCTACCGCGCCCGACCGCTACGAGAGAGCTGAGGGCCTTCGCTACGACACCGCGATGGAACAGGAGTCGGGTCCGCCGCTCACCGACGACATCGCCGCGCTGCCGTCGGTCGAGTCGGTCACCGCGGCCACGTTCTTCTTCGGCGGCCTGATCCCGCTCGGCGCGGAGGATCCGGTCGAGGCCATCGCCTTCGTCGGTGACCCCCGGGGCATCGGGACCCAGGTTCTCGACGGTCGCCTCCCGGCCGAGGACGCGCCGGACGAGTTCGTGGCCACGAGGCTGTGGACCGAGGTCGCCGGTGCCGAGATCGGGGACCGGTTCCAGCTGGTCACCATCACCGAGGCGGCGGCGCTGGCCAACGGGTTCGATGCCGAGCCCGACGGCCCGAGCCTGGAAGCCACCCTGGTCGGCGTCGTCGGTGGCGCGGCCGAGCTCCAGGACGAGTTCCCCCTCGCGGTGTTCCCGCTCCGCCTCCTCGAGGAGGGTCCGATCGGCCTGTCCGCCACCCAGTCCTTGGTGGCGCTGGCGGACGGCGCCGATCTCGCGCAGCTCAGGACCGAGCTCGACGACCTCCCGGACGGGGATCTCCTCAGCCTGGTCCCGGTCGATCTCGTGCCGCAGGACTTCCGCCGGGCGGTCTCGACCCAGGCGAACGCTCTGCTCGTGATCGCCCTCATCACGGGCGTGGCCGGGCTGGTCATCGTCACCCAGCTGGCGGTCCGGCTGGTCCGGCAGTCCGACGATCAGCGCCAGTCCCTGTCCGCGCTGGGCCTCACCCGAGCCCAGGTCCTCACCGACACCCTCGGTCGGATCGCGGTGCCGGCCGTGGTGGGGGGCTTCGGCGCCGTGGGGCTGGCGGTCCTGGCCTCCGGGTCGTTCCCGCGTGGCTTCGTCGCCCGGGTCGAGCCCGATCCCGGCATCGACGTCGACCCGTGGATCCACGGCCCGGCCGTCGTCCTCCTGGCCGCCGGGCTGCTCGTCGTCGTCGGGCTGGTGCTCGTGGTCGGGAGCCGGGGGCGGCCGTCCCGCCCGAGCTCGGTGGCCGACCGCCTCGCCGGACGGCTGGGCACCGCCTGGGCGGCCATGGGCCTGCGGTTCGCGTTCGCGCGCCGAGCCCGGGACGCGGGCTCGGTCAGCACCCCGATCGCGGGACTGGTCGCCCTCGTCGCTGCGCTCGTTGCCGCCGGTACCTTTTCGGCCAGCCTCGACGATCTGCTCGACGACCCGGATCGCCAGGGCCTCACCTTCGACCTGGCCGCCGGACAGGGTGGTCGCACCCGCGTCGCCGAGGACGTCCAGGTCGCGATCCTCGAGGATCCCGATGTCGAGGGCCTCACCCTCCTGGGCAACACCTCGGTCAGCGTCGGTGAGGAGGCGATCGACGTGACGGGCTACGAGCCGGTTCGGGGGGAGTTCGTGGTCACGGTCCTCGAGGGGGCGCGCCCCGTGGAGGACGACGAGATCGTCCTCGGTCGCCAGGCCGCCGAGGATCTCGGCCTGGAGGTCGGCGACGAGGTCACCGCCGAGGCCTCGGGCGGAGAGCGTCGCCTGCGGGTGACCGGCCTGGCGGTGATCGCCGGCATCGAGGGCGGGGAGGGCCTCGGCGAGGGTGGCATGGTCACCGCCGACGGGTTCGCCGCCCTCGAGCCGGAGGGGGCGCTCAGCGCGGCGGGGATCGAGTTGCGCGAGGGGGCGGATCCGGACGCCGTCGCGGCCCGGCTCGGTGAGGCGACGGGCCTCGAGTTCGGCCCGCTGGACGCACCGGGGGTCATCAGCAACCTCCGCCGCGTCCGCTCGGCTCCCGACGTCGTGGCCGGCCTCCTGGGCGTGCTCGTGCTCGTGACCGTGGCCAACCTCATGATCGTCGCGGTCCAGCACCGGGGTCGCGAAGTCGCGCTGCTCCGGGCGCTCGGCGCGGATCGTCGCTGGCTCATGAAGGTCGAGCACGGGCACGCCCTCGTGGTCGTCGCCGTGGTCGCCGCCGTGAGCGTGCCCCTGGGCATCGGCGTCGGGCGCCTGGTGTTCCGGTTCCTGGCCGACCAGGTCGGGGCCGCGGACCGGCCGGTCGTCCCGTGGTCCACCGTGCTCGCCGCCTTCGGCCTCCTCGCCGTGGTGGCGGACCTGGTGGCCCAGGTCATGGTTCGCCGGTACCGGACCGGTGTCGCCCGCCGCCTCGCCGCCGAGTGAGCCTCAGGCCCCGATGACCTCGCGGCCGTAGATCTCGATCCCGGTCAGGACGGACCGGAGGTCCTCGCCCAGCGCGCCGGCCCCGATCCAGGTCACCCCGATGGCCGCGAGCGCCTCGACCTGGCTGCGGTGGTGGTCGGCGTCGAAGTCGGGGGCGCCGGGCGTGCCGCCGCCCACCACGCCGAAGTGGACGTCGAGGGGCTCCCGACCCGCCTCCCGGGTCCAGGTCGTCAACTCGTCGAGCAGGGGGGCGAGGTCGTCCGCGGTCCAGATCGACGTGGTGCGCACGACGCGGTTGGCCTCGGGCGGGTTGGCGAAGGGCATCCAGCCCTGGGCGTGCGCCGCGGCTCGGCGTCGCGCCACCGTGCTGTTGCCGCCGATCCAGATCGGGGGTGGCTGCTGGACCGGGACCGGTACGAGTTGGTTGCCGGCGGCGGAGAAGTGGCGGCCCTCGTAGGTCACCGGCTCGCCCGACCAGGTCATCGCCAGCACCTCGAGGGCCTCGTCGAAGAGCTCGTTGCGCTCGTCGAAGTCGACCCCGAGGGCCCGGAACTCCGACTTCAGGTAGCCGGCGGCGGCGCCCAGGATCACCCGACCCCCCGACAACGCGTCGAGGGTGGCCACGGTCTTGGCCAGCAGGAACGGGTTCCGGTAGGCGACGACGGTGATGTTGGTCAGCAGCCGCAGCCGCTCGGTGGCCGCCGCCGCCCAGGTGAGGGCGATGAAGGGGTCCAGAGCGTCGTGACCGCCGGCGTTCAGCCAGCGGTCCGACGGCATCGGGTGCTCGGTGAAGGCCAGCGCGTCGAAACCGGCGGCCTCGGCCGCCCGGGCGACCTCGGCCACGGCCGAGCCGTCGAACAACTCCGGCGGCGCGGGATGGTGCAGGAGCGGGTAGGTCAGGGTGAACCGCATAGGTCGGCCATGATCGCGTGGATGGGGGACCCTGCATGACCGATCGCCCGGCCGATGTGGTCCTCGACGACCTCGCCGCACCCGTGTTCGCGCCCCATGTCGAGGAGACGTTCGGCCTCCTGGGGCCGATGGCCGCCGAGCTGCACTTCGTGCCCGAGGCGTTGCGGGTCCTGGCGGTCGAGGCGGAGGGGATCGACGACTTCGGTGACGATCACTACGAGGAGGCCCTCGAGGTCCTCTGTCGCGCCCTCACCACCGACGTCGAGTTGTCGGCGATGGGTGTGGTGTCCCAGCACACGCTGCTGGTGCAGCTGCTGCGCAACCGGCTCCGGGTCCAGCGGGAGCTGACCCGGCACCCAGAGATCCGGGACATCGAGATCGAGGCCCCGGTCATCGTGGCCGGCCTGCCCCGCACCGGGACCACGCACCTGCACAACCTCATGTCCGCCGACCCGGCGCTGCGGTCCCTGCCGTACTGGGAGTCCCTGGAGCCGGTGCCGCCCGACGACGAGCGGGGGGTGGAGCCCGATCCCCGCCGGGAGCGCTGCGACCTGGCGCTGGGGTTCATGGACGACGCCATGCCGTACTTCAAGCGCATGCACGAGATGACCACCGACCACGTCCACGAGGAGATCCAGCTCCTCGCCATGGACCTCAACACCATGCTGTTCGAGAGCGTGGTGCCGCTGCCCAGCTACCGGGACTGGTGGAAGGCGACCGACCAGACGGCGAGCTACCGGTACCTGAAGGACGTGCTGCGGGTCCTCGTCCACGAGCGGGGCGGGGACCGGTGGGTCCTCAAGTCGCCCCAGCACCTCAGCTGTTTCCCGGTCCTGGCCGACGTGTTCCCGGACGCCACCTTCGTCGTCACCCACCGGGACCCGGTGGCCGTGACCCTGTCGATGGCCACGATGGTGGCCTACGCCTGTCGGATGAACCTGGCCCATCCGGACCCCTACGTCCTGGGCGCCTACTGGAAGGACCGGGTCCGGGACCTGCTGACCGACTGCGTTCGGGATCGGGCGGCGCTGCCCGACGCCCAGACCCTGGACGTCCGCTTCGACGAGTTCATGACCGACGACCTGGCCATGGTCGAGCGCATCTACGCCCTGGCCGACCAGCCGTGGGACGACGGCGTGCGGGCGGCGCTCCAGGCCTACCTGGACGACCACCCCCGCGGCCGCCACGGCGGCGTGGCCTATGACTATGCCGTCCTCGGCCTCGACCCCGCGGACCTCGAGGCGTCCCTCGCCTTCTACACCGACCGCTTCCTGACCTGATCGCTCGTTTCGGGCCGCCGCACCGCTGACGTCTGGAGGCAGTGACGCAGAGATCTGTGTTTCAGCCCGCCATGACGCTGCGGAGCGGAGCGCAGCAGCTCACACGGCCCCCCTGATCGGCGGAGCCGGCGGAGCGGAGCGGCGCAGTGTCACTGGTAGCCCTCCATGATGTGGTCGATCCACCACTTGGGGGCCTGCTCGAGCAGGGTGTTGAGGTCGGGGTAGTCCCACCAGCGCACGATCCGGCCGACGGCGTCGAACTCGTGGACGGACACGAACTTCACGAGGGCCACCTCGCCGGTGTGGAAGCGCCACTCCTCGGCGTGCTCGGTCATCACCAGCGTGTCGTTGCTGAGGACGTGGCGGGGGTGGTGGATCATCTCCTCGACGGGATCGAGCCCGAGCCGGAGCCGGGCGATGATCTGCTCGGGCCCGTGGGCCACGTCGTCGTCGGGGGTGGGGACGTCGGTGTACTCCGCCTCGGGGGCGAACAGGGCGGCCAGCGCGTCCCAGTCCTTGGCGTAGAGCAGGTCCCAGAACCCGTCGATGGTGGTTTCGTTGCGTTCGGCGTCGCTCACCCCGCCAACCTACGGGTGGCGTGAACGCCGTGTGAACCCCGGACGGACGTAGGTCCGCGGTCGGAAGGCGAGACTAGGGTCTGGCAGCATTCGCAGCGGGACGGCAGGGAACAGGTCCGGGGGACGAGGGTGACGGACGCGGTCATCGAGCTGGTCGAGGTCGAGAAGCGCTTCGGGGACTTCATCGCGGTGAAGGGCGTGGACATCGCCATCGAGCGCGGGGAGTTCTTCTCCCTGCTCGGCCCCTCGGGCTGTGGCAAGACCACCTCCCTGCGCATGATCGCCGGCTTCGAGCTGCCGACGGCGGGGGAGATCCGCCTCGAGGGCGAGGACGTCTCCAAGACCCCGCCGTACCGGCGCAACGTGAACACGGTGTTCCAGCACTACGCCCTGTTCCCGCACATGACGATCTTCGACAACGTCGCCTTCGGGCCCCGCAGCGCCAAGGTGGACAAGAAGGAGACCGCCACGCGGGTGGGGGAGATGCTCGAGGTCGTCCGCCTGGCCGACTTCGCCGACCGCAAGCCCAGCCAGCTGAGCGGCGGCCAGCAGCAGCGGGTGGCCCTGGCCCGGGCCCTGGTCAACTACCCCAGCGCCCTGTTGCTGGACGAGCCACTGGGCGCGCTCGACCTCAAGCTCCGACAGGCCATGCAGCTCGAGCTCAAGCGCATCCAGCGCGATGTGGGCATCACGTTCGTCTACGTCACCCATGATCAGGAGGAGGCGCTCACCATGAGCGACCGGATCGCGGTGATGAGCGAGGGGCGGGTCGAGCAGATCGCGGCGCCGACCGACATCTACGACGAGCCGGCCACGGTGTTCGTGGCCGGGTTCATCGGCCAGGCCAACCTGTGGCCCGCCGAGGTGACGGCCCAGTCCGGTGACCAGGTCACCGTGACCGCGCTCGGCGCCACGCTGCCCGCCCGGGCCACCGGCCTGCTCGCCGGGGACGTGACCCTGATGGTCCGCCCCGAGCGGATCCGGGTGGCCGCCGACCAGGCGTCGGCGCCCGAGTCCGCCGTGGTCGTCACGGTCACCAGCCTCGTGTTCCAGGGCCCGGTGGTCCGCCTGGCCGGCGAGGCCGCAGACGGCAACGAGGTCCTGGCCCACATCGGTCCCGACCAGCAGCTCCCGCTGTTGCGCCCCGGCGACGAGGTCTGGGCCAGTTGGGACGCCCCGGCTGCCGCCGCCCTACCGGGCCGGCCCGACGAGGCGCCGGCGCTCGAAGAACTCGACGAGCTCGAGGAGCTCGATGAACAGGAGTGACACCCATGACTGACCCCACCCCCGAACAGCTCCGGCGCCAGATGGCGATGATGGGGCGACGCCGGTTCCTGGGCCGCTCGGGCCTGGCCCTCGGCGGCCTGGCCCTCGGCCCGAGCCTGCTCGCCGCGTGCGGCGGCGACGACGGGGGTGGTGGAGGTGGTGGTGGCGACGCCGCGGCCTTCACGCCGACCACCGCCGACAGCCTGCGCATCTCCAACTGGCCCTACTACATCGACGAGGAGACCGTCGGCCTCTTCGAGACCGAGAGCGGTCTCAGCGTGGACTACCGCGAGGACGTCAGCGACAACGAGGAGTACTTCGCCCGGATCCGGGAGCCCCTGAGCCGGGGCGACGACATCGGTGCGGACGTGTTCATGGTCACCGACTTCCTGGTGAACCGCCTCATCGGGCTGGGCTGGCTGGCGCCGCTCGACGACGCCAACATCCCCAACAAGGGCAACCTGGCGCCGTCCCTGCAAGGCCTCGCCTTCGACCCCGACCGGACCTACAGCCTCCCGTGGTTCTCCGGCTTCACCTCGATCGCCTACAACCCCGAGCTGACCGGGCGGGAGATCACCAGCCTCGACGACATCTTCGACCCCGAGTTCGCCGGCCAGGTCACGCTGTTCAGCGACCTGCGCGACGGCCTCGGCCAGGTCCTACTCACCCAAGGCGCGTCGCCCGCCGACGTCACCACCGAGCAGATCGAAGCGGCGGTGGCCAAGGTCCAGGAGGCCAAGGACGCCGGCCAGATCCGGCGCTTCACGGGCAACGACTACGGCGACGACCTGGTGGCGGGCAACGTGGCCATCGCCCAGGCCTATTCGGGCGACGTGTCCACACTGAAGCTGGACAACCCGGCCCTGGAGTTCGTGCTCGCGGACGAGGGGATGATCTCCTGGTCGGACAACATGGTCCTGCCGATCACCACGCGGAACTCGACCGGGGCCGAGGCGTGGATGAACTACTACTACGACCCTGTGAACGCCGCCCGCGTCAACGCCGGCGCCCAGTTCATCTCCCCGGTGGTCGGCGTGGGTGAGGAGTTGGTGGCCCTGGACCCGGCCCTGGCCGACAACCAGCTGGTCAACCCCTCCGCAGAGGTCCGGGACTCGGCCATCGCCTGGCGGGCTCTCACCGACGAGGAGGACCAGGAGTACTCCGGGATGTACGCCGCCGTGGCCCGGGCCTAGCCCGACTCGGCGACCGGACGGGGAGAGGGGCGAGACGATGGCGGGCACGGCCGCCGCGGGGAGACGGCGCAAGGTCACGCCGTACCTGCTGAGCCTGCCCGCCCTCGCCTACCTCTTCGTCTTCTTCGTCCAGCCGCTGTGGGCCCTGCTGCGGACCTCGCTGTCGACCAGCGCGGGCTCGATCTTCGACCCGACCCTCGAGTTCTCCTGGGAGTTCAGCAACTACGGCGACGCCTTCACCACCTACGACGAGCAGATCATCCGCTCGTTCCAGTACGCCCTCGCCGCGACGCTGCTGGCGCTGGTGCTGGCCTACCCGCTGGCCTACGTCCTGGCCTTCAAGTCGGGAAAGTGGAAGAACGTGCTGCTGGGGCTGGTGATCCTGCCCTTCTTCATCACGTTCATCATCCGCACCCTCGCCTGGAAGACGATCTTCGCCGACTCCAGCTTCCTCACCAGCGTGTTCGAGGTCCTGGGCCTCACCACGAACGGACGGATCCTGTCGACCCCGTACGCGGTGATCGGCGGTCTCACCTACAACTTCCTGCCGTTCATGGTGCTGCCCATCTACGTGAGCATCGAGAAGATCGACCCCCGGCTCCTGGAGGCCTCCCGGGACCTCTACGCCAGCGGCGTCCGCACCTTCCGCAAGGTCCTGCTGCCCCTGTCGCTGCCCGGCGTGTTCGCCGGCAGCCTGCTCACCTTCATCCCTGCCGCGGGTGACTTCGTCAACGCCCAGTACCTGGGCGGGGTCAACCAGGCCATGGTCGGCACGGTCATCCAGAGCCAGTTCCTGGTGGTCAAGGACTACCCGCTGGCCGCGGCCCTGTCGGCGGTGCTGATGATCATCATCCTGGTGATGGTCCTCGTCTACACCCGGGTCCTGGGGACCGAGGACCTGGTGTGACCGCGCCCGCCGAGCACCAGGCGGCGATCCGCCCCGGGTTCGCACCGCCGCCACTGCTCCGGCGGGTCGGGGGGTACGTCCTCAACGCCTACGCCGCTTTCGTCCTCTTCTACCTGTTCCTGCCGGTCGCGGTCATCGTCGCCTTCTCGTTCAACAAGCCGATCGGGAAGTTCAACTTCGTGTGGAAGGGCTTCTCGCTCGACGCCTGGCAGGACCCGTTCAAGTATCCGGCCCTGGTCGACGCGCTCGAGGTGAGCCTCCGGGTGGCGGCCGTCTCGACGGCCATCGCCGTGGTCCTCGGCTCCCTGGTGGCCATTGCGCTGGTGCGGCACCGGTTCCGCGGTGCCGGGGGCATCGACCTGTTCCTGGTCGTCCCCCTGACCAGCCCCGAGGTCGTCCTCGGGGCGTCGCTGCTCACCCTGTTCCTGGACTTCGGGTGGAACCTCGGTTTCCGCACCGTCGTGCTCGCCCACGTCATGTTCCAGATCAGCTTCGTGGCCCTCACGGTCAAGGCCCGGATCCGGGGCTTCGACTGGAGCCTCGAGGACGCGGCCATGGACCTCGGGGCCAACCCGACCCGCACGTTCCTGCGCGTCACCCTCCCGCTCATCGTGCCGGGGATCGTGGCCGCCGCGATGCTGTCGTTCGCGCTGTCCCTGGACGACTTCATCATCACCCTGTTCACGGCCGGCGCGACCGTCACCTACCCGCTCTACGTCAACAACGGGGCCAAGACCGCGCTGCCCCCGCAGATCAACGTCCTGGCCACGATGATCCTCGTCGGGAGCCTGCTGCTCATCGGCCTCAGCTCGGCCTGGCATCGCTGGCGGACCCGCGGTCAGGTCTTCTAGGCGGTTCCCCGGGGGAATTGAGTAGTTCCTACTCAGGACAGCCAGAGGGTCACGGGGCAGACTGGGTCCGCAAGCCCTCGACGGACGGGGGTGGACGGCCCCTTTAGGGAGAGGAAACTGACAAATGCCCAAGCGTTTTCTGAGCGTGTTCTTCGTACTGATGTTCCTGGTTGGCGGCGCGGCGGCGTGCAGCGACGACAGCGGTGACGACGGTGGCACGGACGACACCTCCTCGGACTCCGGCGACGGCGGTTCGGACAGCGGCAACGCCGATGTCCAGGCCTACTGCGACGACGTGAGCGCCCTGGCCGACGAGATCGAGGCCGCCGGTGGCGACCCGACCGCTCTCGGCGACCTGTCCACCCAGCTGCAGGACCTGCAGGCCTCCGGCACCGACCTGGCCGCCAACGCCGCCGACCTCACCACCGAGGACGGCCAGGCGCTGACCGACTGCACCCAGCAGCTGACCGACGCGGCGTCGAGCCTCGCCGGCTAGTCGGTTCCGCTCAGCAGCACCCGGACGCGGGGCGGCGCTTCGGCGCCGCCCCGTTCCGCGTTCTCGGCCCGCCGCGGTCGGCCCGTGGGTCAGGGTGCCGCCCGGCGGTAGAGGACGTGGCGTCGGATCGGGTGGCCGACGGGCACGTTCGGATGGTCGAAGTCGTCGGCCGGGTCCCGGGCCATGCCCAGCCTCTCCATGACGCTCCGGGACCGGCTGTTGCCGACGGCGGTCATGGAGACGACCTCATCGAGGCCCACGCGATCGAAGCCGTCCTGCAGTGACGCCCGGGCCGCCTCGGTGGCGTAGCCCTGGCCCCAGCCCTCCTGGGCCAGCCGCCAGCCGACCTCGACGGCCGGGGTGAAGGGGGCGTCGAAGGTGGCCGGCCAGAGCCCCGTGAAGCCGATGAACGTGCCGGTGTCCGCGACCTCGACGGCCCACAACCCCCAACCCTCCCGGTCGAAGTGGTCCTCGATCCGATCCACGAGGCCATCGCTCTCGCCCCGGGTCAAGGGGGCGACGAAGTGCTCCATGACGACCGGATCGGCGTTCAGCGCCGCGAACGGGTCCCGATCCGCAGCGCGCCAGCGCCGCAGCACCAACCGCTCCGTCCGCTGCTCGTCCGATGTCGGGCTCACCAAACGATCTTGGCCGATGCGTGTGTCATACGGATTATGCTGGCCGTATGACAATGCTCAGCTTCCGGGTGGACGACGCGGAGGCGGCGGAGGTCCAGCGTTGGGCCGAGCGCACCGGCGTCGACCGTTCACAGCTGCTGCGGGAGGCCCTCCGACGGCATCTCCACCGGCTGGCCAGCGAGGACGATGTCATCCGGTGGGTGGAGGCACCCCTCGAGGACGGCGAAGTGCTCCTGTCGGACATCGCCGACTGGGGTCCGGCCGAGGACTGGTCGGACTGGACCGATGCAGCGGGGTGAGATCTGGTTCGCGGCCACGCCCGGTGGCGACCGACCGGTGCTCGTCCTCACCCGCGACCCGGTCGCCGATCGAATCGGCTCGGTGGTCGTGGCGGCCCTCACCCGCACCCGCCGTGGCCTCGTTTCCGAGCTGGAGCTCACCGCCGTGGACGACGGGGTCCCGTCGGACTGCGTCGTCAATTTCGACAACCTCCACACCATCCCCCGGGACAAGCTCCGCCGCCGGGTGACGATGCTGGCCGCGCCTCGACTGGCCGAAGCCTGCCGCGTCCTGGTGGCCGCCACGGGCTGCTGATCCGGCGCGGCCCCGCCCCGGGGAGCGGCCATGATTGCGGGATGCTCGACCATCTCTCCATCCAGTGTGCCGACGTCGAGGCCAGCGCCGCCTTCTACGACGCCGTCCTGGCCACCGTCGGCGGGACCCGGGTCATGGACTTCGGCGAGGTCATCGGGTACGGGGTCCCCCCGATGCCGGACTTCTGGCTCGGCCCCCGCACCACGGGCGCGGGGTTCCGGGAGTCCCACATCGCGTTCACCGCCCCGGACCGGGCCGCGGTCGACGCGTTTCTGGAGGCCGGCCGGGCGTCGGGGGCCGAGGTCCTGCACGAGGCCCGGGTCTGGCCCGAGTACCACCCGAACTACTACGGAGCGTTCCTCCGCGACCCCGACGGCAACAACGTCGAGGCCGTCTGCCACTCCCCGGGGTGAGCGCCGGGCCCCTCGCGGGGGTGCGGGTGCTGGAGCTGGCGGGCCTCGGGGCCCTCCCGTACGGGTCGCTGCGGCTGGCGGACATGGGGGCGGAGGTCATCCGGGTCGAACGGACCGCAGACGTCCCCGACGAGCCGGTGGCGAAACCGCACTCGGCCTGGGACCGGGGCCGCCGCTCGGTCGCCGTCGACCTGAAGCAGGTCGAGGGGGTCGAGACCGTGCTGCGCCTGGCCGAGACCGCCGACGTCTTCCTCGAGGCGTTCCGGCCCGGCGTGGTGGAACGACTGGGTGTCGGCCCCGATGACGTCCTGGCCCGCAACCCCCGCATCGTCTACGGGCGCCTCACGGGCTGGGGCCAGAACGGGCCGCTGGCCCAGCAGGCCGGGCACTCCCTCAACTACGAGGCCGTGACCGGCGTGATCCACGCCATCGGTCGCCCCGAGGTGCCACCGTCGACGGCGCTGCAGGTCCTCGGTGACTTCGCCGGCGGGGGTCTGACCCTGGCCTACGGCGTCGTGTGCGCCCTCCTCGACGCCCGACGCACCGGCCGGGGCCAGGTGGTGGACACCGCCATGGTCGACGGGGTCGCCTCGCTGGCCGCGGTCTTCTACGCCATGGCCGCCTCGGGCTTCCACGGTCCCGAGCGGGGGTCGAACCTGTTCGACGGCGGGGCGCCGTTCTACGCCGTCTACGACTGCGCCGACGGCCGCTCGGTCTCGGTCGCCCCCATCGAGCCCCCCTTCTACGCCCTGCTCCTCGACGGTCTCGGCCTGGCGGAGGAGGCCCTGCCCGACCAGTACGACCAGGCCCGCTGGCCCGAGCTCCAGGCCCGCCTGGCCGAGGTCTTCCTGACCCGGACCCGGGACGAGTGGGCGGCGACGTTCGCCGGGACCGATGCCTGCGTGGCCCCCGTCCTCGACTTCGTCGAGGCCGTCACCCACCCCCAGATGGCCGTTCGCCTCTTCCCCGACGGCGGCACCGAGGTCCCCCCGGTGCCCCGCCTGTCCGTCACCCCGGGTCAGCCAGGCGAGTCGCCCCGTTGGCCGGGCTGTGACACGGATGCCGTGCTGGCGGCGGCAGGGTTCTCCGACGGCGAGATCGCGTCGCTGCGGGAGTCCGGGGCCGTCCGCTGAGCGGTCGAACGGGGACGAGCGCGCTCGGATCGAGGAGTTCGGTGACCGGTATCAGGACCTGCAGGCCGAGAACCGCTCGCTGGGCTCCGAGGAGTTCACCGACGCCCAGGCGGAGGAGCTCGTACGTTGCACCGAGGTCGTGTCCTCCGCGTACCTGAGCCTGCCCAGCTGAGCCGCAACGGCTACTCGAACTTGGCGCCCATCTCCCGCAGCATGTCGATCCAACGCCAGGCCGAGTCGGGGGCGTCGTCACCGGGGGCGTAGCGGACCCGGTGTAGGACGCCGGTGAACGGGAAGGGACCGTCGGCCTCGTAGATCTCCCAGGACACCGGTGACCGGCGGTCGATGCCGACGTCGATGCCCTCGAACGGGGACATGGGGAACAGCATCCGGTAGCCCGTGTCGGTCGCCCGCTCCTCGCCGTCGACGGTCAGGGCCACGTCCCAGGTGAAGCCGCCGGGCGCCGTGACCACGGCGGCCAGCTCGTGCGGTCCCGGGCCGACCACCCCGCCCGACAGACGGCGCACGACGCCCTTGCCGTCGTTGTGCACCCACCACAGCCCGCCGCCGTCGACGAAGAGGCCGTAACCCCCGCCCTGATCGCCGTGGGCCACGAGCCAGCCCCGGTCGCCCTCGGTCAGCTCGACCGATGCGGTGACCGTGAAGGAGCGCATGTTGATGAGCTCCATGGACCGCCAGCGCTCGAGCGTCGGTGTCCCGGGGTAGATGGTGATCGCCTCCCGGTAGGCGGCGGACCGCTCGGGGCGCTGGACGAACTTGAGGTTGCTGCCCTCGTCCAGCGGGTAGATCTGCTCGGCGTGGGCCGCGGCCTCCCAGGCGGCGGCCAGCTCCGCCACCTTCTCGGGGTGCTCGGTGGCCAGGTCCCGCAGCTCGGTGGGGTCGGTGGTGAGGGCGTAGAGCTCCCACTCCGAGTCGTCGATGGGGGTCATCGGCGGGTGGCGGGTCACCGCCTCCCAACCGTCCCGGTAGTACCCGCGGTGGGCCAGCATCTCGTAGACCTGCTCGGTCCGGGTCGACGGGTGGTCGACCTCGTCCAGGGTGGCCGCGAAGGACGAGCCGGCCATCGGGATCAGCGGCTGCCCGTTGCGCTCCGACGGCGCCTCGACCCCGGTCAGTTCCAGCAGCGTGGGCAGCAGGTCGACCACGTGGGCGTACTGGCGCCGGAGCTCGCCGCGGGGCGCCAGGTGGTCGGGCCACGACAGCACGAATGGCACCGAGTGCCCGCCCGCGTGGGTGTTGATCTTGTAGAGGCGGAACGGGGTGTTCGACGCCATGGCCCAGCCCCGGGGGTAGTGGGGCATGGTCTGGGGCCCGCCCAGCAGGTCGATGCGGGGCAGATCGGCCTCGACGTCGGGCTGGCCCAGCAGGTGGACGAAATAGCCGCTGGTGCCCGCCTCCTCTCCTTCCCGGGACGCGCCGTTGTCGGAGGTGAACACGACGATCGTGTTGGCCAGCTCGCCCATCTCGTCCAGGCCGTCGAGCAGGCGGCCGATCGACTGGTCGAGGCCGTCGACCATGCCGGCGTAGACCTCCATGTGTCGGGCGAAGAGCTCCTGCTCGTGATCCGCCAGCTCGTCCCAGGGCCGGACGTCGTCGCCCTCCTCGGTGTTGCGGGGCGCGATCTCGGTGTCCTCGGCGACGATGCCCAGCTCCTGCTGGCGGGCGAAGCGCTCGGCCCGCAGCGCGTCCCAGCCCGCCTCGTAGCGGCCTCGGTAGCGCTCGATGTCGACGGGCTTGGCGTGCAGTGGGGCGTGGCAGGCCGGGTGGGCCAGATAGGTGAACCAGGGCTTGCGGGGGTGGCTGGCCCGTAGGTCCCTCCACCAGCCCAGGCAGCGGTCGGTGAGGTCGTCGGTCAGGTAGTAGCCGTCGGGGTACCGGTCGACCTCGACCACCTGGTTGTCGCTCATCAGCCGGTGGGGATGGTGCAGGTTCGTGAAGCCGTCGAGGATCCCGTAGAAGCGCTCGAAGCCCCGCTGGCAGGGCCAGGAGTGCTGGGATCCGGCGGCGTTGGTGTCGGAGTCCTTGGCCAGGTGCCACTTGCCGGCCATGAACGTGGCCCAGCCGGCGTCCCGGTAGATCTCCGCCGCGGTGGCGGCGTGCTCGGTCAGCTCCATCGCGTAGCCGGGGAAGCCCGGGTCGCTGTGCGCGACGTGACCGACGCCCGCCCGGTGGCTGTTCAGCCCGGTCAGGAGGGCCGCCCGCGTCGGCGAGCACATCGGGGTGACGTGGAAGTTCGTGTAGCGCAGCCCCCGGGCGGCGAGGGCGTCGACGTTCGGCGTACGGATCTCCGAGCCGTAGCAGCCGAGGTCCGAGTAGCCGAGGTCGTCGATGAGGATGACCAGCACGTTGGGTGCGCCGGCCGGTGGTTCGGCCCGCGGCGGCCACCACGGCTCGGACCCCGCGACCGTCCGTCCGACCCGCCCCTGAAAGCCCGCGTATGCCTGAGGTACCTGTCCACTCACGGCGCGCTCCGTCCGTTGGTCAGGCTGCGGAGCGGAGCGCAGCAGCGCTCAGGTCGGGACCCAATCGGCGGAGCCGGCGGAGCGGAGCGGAGCAATGTCATAGAGCGAAGCGACCTTTGCCCATCTGGTCGCGGATGGTGACCACCTGGGGGTTGGTCATGGACCGGCGCTGCCAGTTGGCCCCGTCGACCACCAGCGTGTGCCCGGAGATGAACCGGGCGTAGGGCGAGGCCAGGAAGGTGGCCGCCCAGCCCAGCTCCCGGACCCGACCGACCCGCAGGGCGGGCTGGCAGCCGTCCTTCTCGTGGGTCTTGTCGAGGCTGGAGCGGATGTCGGCGGTCATGTCCTCGTGGGGGAAGAGGCCCGGGACCAGCCCGTTGACCTGGATCCCGTAGGGGCCCCACTCCACCGCCAGGGTCTCGACCATGTTCTTGACCCCGGCCTTGGCCGCCGCAGAGTGGGCGAACCCGGGGCCGCCGGTCCAGGCGTAGGAGGCGCCGACGTTGATGATCGAACCCGGGGTCCCCGCGGCCAGGTGGCGGCGACCGAACTCCCGGGCGCAGAAGAAGGTCCCGTTGAGGGTGATGTCCACGACGGTGCGCCAGGCGTTGGCACTCATGTCCTCGGCCGGCACGGGGAAGTTGGCCGCGGCGTTGTTGACCAGCACGTGGGAGAGGCCGAGCTCGGCCTCGACGGCGTCGAACGCGGCGGCGATCTGGTCCGGCTCCCGGATGTCGCAGGTGACGGTCTGGACCCGGCCGCCGACTCCCTCGATGGCCTCCCGGCCGGCATCGAGGTGCTCGGGCTTGCGGCTGAGGATCGCGATGGCCGCCCCCAGGCGGGCGAACTCGGTGGCGATGGCCTTTCCCAGACCCGTCCCCGCCCCGGTGACCAGCACGACCTGCCCGTCGTAGGTCCCCTCGGGCATGGCCGAGGTCCCCGGCTCGGGCGGCTCGGGTAGGCCGATGGGCTCGCTGGCGCTCATCGGCCACCTCCCCGGTTCCGGGTACATCCCTGTGTTGTGGGCGACACCGGGGTGTACCCAGAACGGTGGTCGGTCGGCATCAGGACCCCTTGAACACCGGGTCGCGGCCCTCGGCGTGGGCGGCCCGCAGCTCGGCGTAGTCGTCGGACTTGTTGATGAAGGTCTGGTAGATCAGCTCGTCCTCCATGGAGGACACCAGCCCGGGCCGGCCCAGGTGGCGGATGACCCGGCGGGCCATCTTCACGGCCACGGCGGAGCGCCCGGCGATCTCGTGCGCCATGGCCATGGCGGTGTCGTCCAACTCCCCGGGGGGCACGATCCGGGACACGATCCCGTGGGCCAGGGCCTCTTCGGCGGTCAGCGTCCGTCCGGTGAGGACCATGTCGCTGACCAGACCGTGGCCCGCCATCTGGAACAGGGCCCCGACGCCGCCGGTGTCGGGGATGACCCCGTACCTGGTCTCGGGGAGCATGAAGCGGGCGCCCTCGGCCGCGATGCGGATGTCACACAGCAGCGCCCGCTGGAACGAGCCGCCGATGGCCCAACCCTGGATGGCCACGATGACGGGAGCCTCGATCTCCCACAGCTGCTGGATGCCCCACTGGCCCCGGGTCATCAGTTCGTGGTGGGTCATCGCCACCTGTCCGCCCCCGATGGCGCCCACGTCGCGCCCCGAGGACCAGGCCGAGCCCTCGCCCCGCCAGACGATCGCCTGCACGTCCTTGCGTCCTTTGAGCTCGGTCAGGATCTCGAACAGGGCGAGGTCCATCTCGTCGTCGAAGGCGTTCTTCTTGTCCGGGTTGTCGTTGGTGATGACGGCGACCGGGCCGTCGTAGCTGAGCTTCACCCGTGGGTCGGGCATCGGTTCCCCCTCGGTGCCTGGCGGCGGTCCGGTAGAACCTAGGCCGTGACGGGGGACGCATCGGAAGGAGCGTGGGGGCCGCTGCTCGACGAGCTGCGGCGGCGGCAGGGCGCGGCCCGGGCGATGGGCGGACCCGAGCGGGTCGAACGCCAGCACGCCAAGGGCAAGCTGGACGCCCGCCAGCGCCTGGACCTGCTCTTCGATGCCGGCACCTACACCGAACTGGGGGCGTTGGTGGGTGGGCTGGACGACCTGCCGGGCGACGGGCTCGTCGCCGGCCTCGGGGCGGTCGACGGTCGCCCGGTGCTCGCCGCCGCCGAGGACTTCACCGTCAAGGGCGGGTCCATCGGGATCGGCAACACCGACAAGCGCTACCGCCTGACCCAGATCGCGGGCCGCGAGAGGCTGCCCGTGGTGCTGATGCTGGACGGTGCCGGTCACCGGATGACCGGCGAGGCCGCCGGCCGCCGTCCCAACGACCTCCAGGGCCTGGCCGACCTGAAGGGCAAGGTCCCGCTGGTCACCCTCGTGCTCGGGCCCGCCGCCGGCCACAGCGCGCTGGCGGCCCCTCTGGCCGACTACGCCGCGATGACCGATCAGGCCGCCCTGTTCACCGCCGGGCCGGTGCTGGTGAAGGCGGCGACCGGGGAGGACGTGACGCCCGAGTCCCTCGGTGGTCCCCGCGTGGCGGTGGCCTCGGGAGTGGTTCACGACGTCGTGGCCGACGACGCGGCCGCCATCGCCCGGGCCCGGGCCTGGCTGAGCTACGTCGGCGGGACGGTCGCCGCCGGGGCCGACACCGGTCCCCGCCGCCTCGACGACCTCCTAGCGGTCATTCCGCCCGATCCCCGGAGGCCGTATCCGATGATCGAGGTGGTCGAGCGCCTGGCGGACGACGGGGCCGCCCTCGTGGTCGCCCCGGGCTTCGGCGGCGGGATGCTGACGGCTCTGATCCGTCTCGGCGGCCGCTCTGTCGCCGTCGTGGCCAACGACCCGTCGACACGGGCCGGGGCGATCGGCCGGGACGAAGCCGACAAGGCGGGCCGCTTCCTCGACACCCTCGCCCCCTTCGGCCTGCCCGCCCTGTTCCTGGCCGACAACCCTGGCGTCATGGCCGGGACCCAGGCCGAGCGGGACGGCGTGCTCCGAGCCGCCGCCGGGCTCTTCGCCGCCCAGCACCGCTACCCGAACACGAAGCTGCACGTCACCCTGCGCAAGGCCTTCGGCTTCGGCTCCTCGGCCATGGCCATGAACCCCTTCGACAACCAGACGCTGACCGTCGCCTTCCCCGGTGTCCTCCTCGGGGCCATGCCGGCCGAGTCCGGCGGCCAGGCGGCCGGCCTCACCCCCGACGAGCAGGCCGCGGCCGAGATCCTCCAGGCCGGCGGCCCCTACCGCACCGCCCACACCATGGGCTACGACGACGTCATCGACCCGCGGGACCTCCGCAACGCCCTCCTGGCCGGCCTGTCCGCCTCCGCCTGATCACGCCAGATCGTTCGGACGGACCGGGTCTCGACGACAGTGCGTTGGTTGTGGTCGTCCAGCGACCGAAAGTCACGCGATTTCGGAAGATGGTCAGCTCGCGAGGGCTTCGCTGATGACGTCGGGGACGTCGGTGATGATTCCGCTGACGCCCGCGGCCACGAGGGCCTCGGCGTCCTCGGGGTCGTCGATGGTCCAGGACCAGACGGGGAGCCCGGCGTCGGTGAAGGGGGTGACAACCGATGCGGTGATGCCCGGGCCCTCGAGGGCCAGGCCGTCGTGGCCCCGGTCGACGAGGCCGTCGACCGCCTCGGGCCCGCCCGCGCCGGCCGGCAGGATCAGCACCGTGTCGTAGTCGTCGCCGGTCAGTGACCGCACGCGGTCGAGGGCGTCCCGGTTGAAGGACGAGACCACGACCGGGCCAGCGATGGGTCGGCCGGCCAGTACGGCCATCGTGGCATCGACCATGCCCAGCTGCGGGTCGAAGTCCCCCTCCCAGGGCAGCGCCTTGATCTCCACGTCGACACCGAGGGCGTGCTCGTCGATGACCTCCAGGGCCTCCAGCAGGGTGGGCAGGCCTTCGGCCTCCAGCTCGGCCGACGAGGCGGTGGCCACGACGGTGCCCGCCTCAGTCTCGGGGTCGTGACTGAGGAAGACGTCGCCGTCGGCGGAGATCCGGGTGTCCAGCTCGACCCAGGTCGCCCCGAGGTCGCGGGCGGCGGCGAAGCCCTCCAGGGAGTTGTCCGGATGGTGGCCCGCTGCCCCCCGGTGGCCGATGACCACGGTCTCGGGGTCCTCGCCGAGCGCGGGTGGGGCGACCGGGGGCGCGGCGGTCGTCGTCGGCGCGGCGGTCGTCGCGGCCGGGGTGGCCATGTCGGCGTCGTCCCCGCAGGCGGCCAGCGTGAGCAGCAGGGCCAGCGCCGGCAGCGCGGTCCATCGTCGGTGCACCGGGTCTCCCCCCGTCGGCCTGGGCAACGGGTCGGAGCGTAGGCGGGCCGCTACCGTTCGTGCCGGGCGGGCCGAGTCGACGAGCAGGAGACGGACAGGTGACCCACGGCGGACAGAAGGCACGGGTCGCGCTCGCGGTCCTCGGCGTGCTGCTGGTCCTGCCCGTCATCGCCACCGCGCAGGAGGTGACCCCGACGGAGGGGACGCCGACCTGCGAGGGCGGCCAGCACTGCCCCGACGGGCGCATCCGCCGGATCAACTCGGCGGACTGGGTGGGTGACGGCATCCACAACATCGACAGTGTCGGCCAGGCCCGGGCCGCGGTGATCCCCGCCGGCGCCACGGCTCGCTACGTCGTCCGCTTCGACAACGACGGCACCGGCACCGACACGTTCGTGATCCAGGGGTCCCGCAACCCACGGCACTTCCTGATCAGCTACTTCGTGAACGGCGCGCCGGTCTCGTCCCACGTGCGCAACGGCAGCTACCGCTTCGCGGACGTCCCCCCGGGTGGGTTTCGCACCATGACCGTCGAGGTCAAGGCCCGCAACACCGCACCGGTGGGCTCGAAGGCGATCACCCGCATCGGCGTGCGGTCCGCCCTCGAGACGGGCCTGCTCGACCGGGTGAAGGCCATCACCTACCGCAGCCGGGGCATCGAGACCCGCATCGAGGGTCGGACCTTCACCGACGTGGCGACGGCCGAGCGCTGGGCTGACAGCCAGGACGCCAGCCCCCGCTTCGTGAGCAACGCCCGGCTCTACTTCGAGCTGGCCCCGCCCCGCGGCATCCGGCCGGAGATCGCCTACGCGCAGTCGGCCAAGGAGACGGGCTACGGCAACTTCGGGGGGGTCATCGACGCCTCGTGGCACAACCCCTGCGGCCTGAAGATCACCGCCGGCGGCGGCAACGGCGACCCCGACGCCCACCAGCGCTTTGCCACCTGGCGCCAGGGTGTCACCGCGTGCATCGACCACCTGGCCCTCTACGCCGGAGCGCCCGGCTACCCCCGGGCCGTCACCCCCGACCCCCGCCACTTCGAGTCGATCTACGCCACCGCGCCCACCGTCGAGCGCCTCGGCGGCCACTGGGCCCCCGACCTCGACTACGGCCGTAGCATCGTCCGGGACCTCCTGATCCCCCTCCTCGGCACCTGACCCTCCCGTTCTGGCGGCTGTAGTGCGCGCTCGACCGCGCATCTGAGCCGCCAGAACCGGTGGTCAGAGGGGGGTGGAGCGCAGGGAGCGCTCGCCGGCGGGGGTCTGGACGACCTCGATCCGGGTGCGGATGCCGTCCCGGTCGTGGGTCACGGTGCCGGCCACGACGGTGACGTCGGCGCCGGGGTCCTCGACCTCCGTGAGCGGCCGGTCCTCGGCTGCGGCCTGGGTGGTCACGTCCTCGCCCCGCCAACCGTGGACACCGGGCTCGGTCGACCAGAGGGCCGCGCCGAACTTGGTCAGGAAGCCCGACACCGAGGTCAGCAGGCCCACCGAGAGGGGGTCGGCCCGCAGGACCTCGGCCATCCGCGCCGTCGAGTGCAGGACGTAGCTGTTCAGCGGTCCACCGGCGAAGGTCATCCCGCCGGTCACGGTCAGCTGCCGTTCGAGGGGGATGCCCAGCTCCCGGGCGGTGATCTGCACGGCGGCGGGGAAGCAGGAGTAGAGGTCCACGTGCTGCAGCCCCTCGCTGGTGACCCCGGCCAGGTCCATGGCCCGCCGTCCGGCCAGTCGGGCCACGACCGAGCGGCTCAGGTCGGCTCGCTGAACGACGGGCACGGCGTGGTTGCAGAAGGCCGTGCCCCGGGGGTACAGCCACTGGTTCTCGGGGACCTGGGCCGCCCGGGCCCCGGCGACGGTGGTGAAGAGGAGCGCGGCGGACTGGTTGACCCGCAGGTTGGCGCAGCAGAGCTTGGTGTAGGGCTCGGCGACCATGCGGTTGTCGGCGGACGGCGTGACGATGGCGTCGGCCGACAGGGCCTCGCGGTTCCAGGCGTAGGCGTTCCACGCGGCTTGGGCGGCGAAGGCCTCGGTCAGGCGTCCCAACCGCCGGCGGTGCTCCTCCTCGGTCCATCCCTGCGACGCCGCGAACGCGTTCTCCAGCACCGCGTAGACCGTCGGGGGATCCACGAACCGCTGGTTGAACTCCAACGCGCTGATGCCCAGGTCGTGGGCCACGAGGTGCTCGTCGGGCTCGACTGCGGCCTGACGGGCCTCGCCCACCGCCGCGGCGGCAGGGGTTGACGACGAGTGGTTGACCTCACCGCCGACGACCAGCGCCGGGCCGCGACCGTCTCGCACCGCGGCCAGCGCGGCGTCGATCACCTCCTGTTGGGTGATCCCGACCTCGGCCAGCACCGTGTGCGCACCCGGCGCGCCGACCGCGGCGGCCACCTCGCGGCCCGGGTCGGGATGGGTCCAGGCCCCCTTGGGGACCCCGACCCAGCGGACCTGTTCGAGGAAGCTCGGCCCGATCTCGCCGCCGGCCCGCCTCGTCGCCGTGGTCATGATCTCCACGAGGGAGGGCAACGGGCCGTCCTGGGGGCGGTGGACAGCCTGGCCCACGCCGACCAGGACGGGTTCGTCGTCGGCGAGTGGGGACATGGACCACGACGGTAGTGGTGCCATGATCGACCCCATGACGGCGTCGGAGGATCACTCGGTCAGCTGGTGGATGGAGACCTGCGGGGACGACCTGACCCCTCGGCCGCCCCTCGACGGCTCGACCACCGCCGACGTGGCCATCCTCGGCGCCGGCTACACGGCGCTGTGGACCGCCCTCTACCTGCTGGAGCGGGACCCGGGCCTGAAGGTCGTGCTCGTGGAGAAGGAGATCGCGGGCTGGGGGGCCTCGGGGCGCAACGGCGGCTGGCTGTCACCGGAGATCTCGGTGAGCCACACCGAGATGATCGCCCGCCACGGCAAGGACGCGACCCGGGCCACCCACGACGCCCTCGTCGACACGATCGGTCACGTCGAGTCGGCCCTCGAGCGCCACGGCGTCGACGCCCACCTCGACCGCCACGGGATGCTCATGCTGGCTCGGGGTGGACACCAGGTGAAGACCGTCCGCCACATCTACGACGAGATGGCCGATCTCGGGTACCCGGACTTCTACCGGTGGCTGGAGCCGGGGGAGGCCGCCGAACTGGTCAAGGTCGACAACACGTGGGCCGCCCTCTCCGCCGAGCCGTTCGCGGCTGTCCACCCCGGCCGCCTCGTCCGGGGCCTGGCCCGGGCCGTCGAGGCCCTCGGCGCCACCATCTACGAGCAGACGGCCGTCACCGGCTACGACCTGTCACCCAAGCCGGTGCTGCACACGACCGGCGGCGACGTCGCCGCGGACGTGGTGGTGCTGGCGGGCGAGGCCTACCTGTCGGCCCTGCCCCAGCACCGACGGGAGATCCTGCCCGTCTACTCCCAGATCATGCTGACGGCCCCCCTGAGCGAGGCCCAGCGGGCGGAGATCGGCTGGCACCGACGCTTCGTCATGCAGTCCAAGCGCCTCACCATCGACTACCTGCAGATCACCCGGGACGGTCGCATCGCCTTCGGCGGTCGGGGCTCGCTCTACCACTGGGGCTCGGCCATAGAGCCCGAGTGGGACTGCGTGGAGGAGACGGCCCAGGGCCTCCGCCAGCAGTTCGAGGAGTTCTTCCCCACGCTGAAGGACCTGCCCTTCGAGCGCTGCTGGGGAGGCGTCGTCGGCATCCACCGGGACTGGATGCCCTCGTTCAGCTTCGACAGGACCACCGGTCTGGCCAAGGCCGGGGGCTACGCCGGCGAGGGCGTCGCGGCGACCAACCTGGCGGGCCGCACCCTGGCCGACCTCATCGCGGGCGGCGGCACGCCACTGTGCGAGCTGCCGATGGTCCAGCACGAGCCCAAGCCCTGGGAGCCCGAGCCCTTCCGCTACCTGGGTGTCCGCTACATCCAGAAGGCCGCCGCCCGCATGGAGGAGAAGGCCGTCCGCACCGGCAAGCCCCCCAGCGGCCGGTCGATCGCGGAGCGGCTGATGTCGCACTGAGGCCTGTGTGCTCGGGTCGGTGATCCGAAATTGCGCGTGCGCGGCGATCGCGCCGAACGGTCAGGTCAGGCAGGACGGCGTCCAAGGTGGCGGTGAGGATGCTCGGCGCCTTCCTGGGCCTCCTCGGCGGTCAGCGAGAGGGGCGGGGCGATGCGGAGGCAGTTGCCGTGCAGGCCCCCCTTGCCGACCAACAGACCCCGCTCCTTGCAGCCCTCCAGCACGGCGCCGGCCACCTGGGGGTCGGGGAGGTAGCCGTCGGCCCCCACGAACTCGAGGCCGATCATCAGGCCCTTGCCGCGGATCTCGCCGATGGCGGCGTGGCGGTCGGCCAGCGGGGCCAGGGCGGCCATGAGCTCGCCGCCGCGGGCCTTGGTGTTGGCCTGGAGGTCGTGGTCCAGCAGGTAGCGCAGGTTGGCCATGGCCCCCGCGCAGGACAGGGGATTGCCACCGAAGGTGGAGATGGAGTTGGCCGAGACCGAGTTCATGACCTCGGACCGCCCGACCACCCCGGCGATGGTCAGGCCGTTGCCCAGCCCCTTGGCGAAGGTCAGGAGGTCGGGGGTGATGCCGTGGGCCTGGTGGCCCCAGAAGTGGTCACCGGTCCGACCCCAGCCGGTCTGGACCTCATCGGCGATGAAGAGCATGTCGTACTCGCGGCACACCTTTTCGATCGGCCCGAAGAAGCCGTCGGTGTCGATTTGTCACGCCAGGCGTGACAAATCGGCGCCAGAACGGTCGGGTCAGCCGAGGATGGCGTCCAAGGTGGCGGTGAGGATGGCGGCGCCTTCCTGGGCCTCCTCGGTGGTCAGCGAGAGGGGTGGGGCGATGCGGAGGCAGTTGCCGTGCAGGCCCCCCTTGCCGACCAACAGACCCCGCTCCTTGCAGCCCTCCAGCACGGCGCCGGCCACCTGGGGGTCGGGCAGGTAGCCGTCGGCCCCCACGAACTCGAGGCCGATCATCAGGCCCTTACCGCGGATCTCGCCGATGACGGCATGGCGGTCGGCCAGCGGGGCCAGGGCGTCCATGAGCTCGCGGCCGCGGGCCTTGGTGTTGGCCTGGAGGTCGTGGTCCAGCAGGTAGCGCAGGTTGGCCAGGGCCCCCGCGCAGGACAGGGGATTGCCACCGAAGGTGGAGATGGAGTTGGCGGAGACCGAGTTCATGACCTCGGACCGCCCGACCACCCCGGCGATGGTCAGGCCGTTGCCCAGCCCCTTGGCGAAGGTCAGGAGGTCGGGGGTGATGCCGTGGGCCTGATGGCCCCAGAAGTGGTCACCGGTCCGACCCCAGCCGGTCTGGACCTCATCGGCGATGAAGAGCATGTCGTACTCGCGGCATACCTTTTCGATCGGCCCGAAGAAGCCGTCGGGGGGGATGGCGAAGCCGCCGACGCCCTGCACCGGCTCCGCGATCAGGGCGGCGATGTCCCCGGCGGTCTGGGTGGCGATCACGTCCCGCAGGTCCTCGGCGCAGGCATCGATGAAGGCGCCGTCGTCCAGATCGCGGAAGGGGCTGCGGAAGCGGTAGCCGGACTGCATGTAGCTGACCTGGAACGGGGTCAGCGACGACGGTGACCAGCCCCGGTTGCCCGTGATGCCGATGGTGGCGAACGAGCGCCCGTGGTAGCTGTTGCGCACGGCCACGATCTGGCTGGACCGCCGGTACGACGAGGCCACCAGCAGGGCGGCCTCGTTGGCTTCGGTCCCGGACGTGGTGAAGAAGACCCGGGCGTCGGGGATGCCGGACAGCCCGGCGATCATCTCGGCCAGCTCCACCTGCTGACGGATCAGGTAGAGCGTCGAGGTGTGCAGCATCCGGCCCGCCTGCTCCCGGATGGCGGCGGTCACCTCAGGCACGTCGTAGCCCGTCATCGTGGTCAGGATCCCGCCGAAGAAGTCGAGGTAGCGGTTGCCCTCACCGTCGACCACGTGGCGACCCTGGCCCTCGACCAGCTCGATGGGCTCGTCGTAGAAGAGGGCGAGCCACGAGGGCAGGACGGCCCGGTGGCGGGCGAGGAGCTCGGCGTGTGACATGGGGGACAACGCTAAACCCCGTCGGTCCCCGCCGCCGCCCGGCGCGGGTATCGTTCGTTTCTGACGACCCGTCAGAAACGGGTCCGAGCAGGAGACAGCCGTGGCCGAGATCCCGATGATCATCAGCGTGGACGACCACGTCGTCGAGCCCGCCCATCTCTGGCAGACCTGGCTGCCCGAGAAGCACCGGGGGTCTGCCCCCCACGTCGAGCGCCACGGACTCGGGAGCCTCAAGTACGTCGGGGGCACCACCTACGAGTACGAGTTGACCGACGACGGGCCGCCCTGTGACATCTGGTTCTACGAGGGCAAGATGTACCCCCACAAGCGTCACGTGGCCTCGGTCGGCTTCGACCGCGACGACATGACGCTCTCGCCCATCACCTACGACGAGATGCGTCCTGGCTGCTACGAGCCCAAGGCCCGGGTCGACGACATGTTGATGAACCACGTCGAGGCCTCGCTGTCGTTCCCGACCTTCCCCCGGTTCTGCGGCCAGACGTTCGCCGAGGCCGAGGACAAGGACCTCGCGATGGCCTGTGTGCTGGCCTACAACGACTGGATGGTCGAGGAGTGGTGTGGCGACAGCGACGGCGCCCTCATCCCGCTGACGATCATCCCACTGTGGGACATCGACGCCGCCGTGGCCGAGATCGCGCGCAACGCCGCACGCGGGGTGCGCGCCGTCTGCTTCAGCGAGATCCCGCCCAAGCTGGGCCTGCCCAGCATCCACACCGGCGACTGGGACCCGTTCTTCGCCGCCTGCGCCGACACGAGCACCGTGGTGTGCATGCACATCGGTTCGTCCTCCCAGATGCCCGCCACCTCGCCCGACGCCCCGCCCGCGGTCGCCGCCACGCTCAGCTTCAACAACGCGATGGCATCGCTGTCGGACTTCCTGTTCTCGGGGGTGCTCGTGCGCTACCCGACCCTCACCCTGGCCTACTCCGAGGGCCAGATCGGCTGGCTGCCCTACGTGCTGGAGCGGGCGGACGACGTGTGGCGGGAGCACCGGGCCTGGGGTGGGGTGGCCGCCCAGGTCCCCGAGCCTCCCTCGACCTACTACTACCGCCAGGTCTACGGCTGCTTCTTCCGGGACCGCCACGGCCTCGACGCCATCGACAAGGTGGGCGTCGACAACATCACCTTCGAGACCGATTACCCCCACACGGACTCGACCTGGCCCAACACCCTCGCGGTGGCCCAGGACCTGATGGGCCACCTGCCCCAGGACGTGGTCGACAAGATCTGCCGCACCAACGCCCAGCGCATGCTCAGCCTCTGAACCCGGTCGCCGGCGCGGCTCCTGCGGCCGCAGCGGGGCGTAGGCCGATCGGCCTGTTTCCGGCCGTCGGGTGGTGGCGCCCTTCCCCCGGAGGCCGGACCTCCGTACGCTTGGGGCCTTGAAGCGCCCTGTCGTGCCCGTGGTGGCTGCCCTCGCCCTCGTGGCCGGTGGCGTGACCCTCGGGCTCGTGGCGGTCGACCGTCGGGACCACGCCGAGGCCACGCCGACCGACGGCACGGCGGTCGCGGCCGCGGCCACCGATGTCGGCGCCGCCAACCTGCCCCCCAAGGCGATCGGTCAGATCCGCGTTCCCGAGCCCGGCTACCTGGGCGCGCAGGCCTCGGCCGGCGAGGTCGACCTCTTTGCCGAGGCCACGGCCACCATCCCGATGTGGTCGCTGCCCAACCCCACCCACGAGGGCATGCCGCTGTCGTTCACCGTGATCGACCGGGTCGGGGCCCGCCTGCAGGTCCGGCTGCCCATCCGGCCCAACGGGAGCACGGCCTGGATCGACGCCAGCCAGGTCGTCACCTACGTCGTGCCCAACGACATCGTCATCGATCTCAGTGACCGCATGCTGCGGGCCAACCACGGCGACGAGACGCTCATGTCGGCGCCGGTCGCCGTCGGCTCACCCAGCACACCCACACCCACCGGAGAGTTCTACGTCGACATCTCCGTGGCCGACCCCGGAGGCTCCTACGGAGCCTGGATGCTGAGCGTCGCCGGCTTCTCCAACGTCTTGACCAGCTTCGGTGGGGGCATCGGTCAGATCGCCATCCACGGCTGGACCGACGAGTCGGTCATCGGCCAGGCCGTCAGCAACGGCTGCATCCGCATGCCCAACGGGGTGATCGAGCGCCTCGCCCCTCTGGCCCCGGTCGGCACCCCGGTCACCATCCGGGCCTGAGCCTCCTGCCGTTCTGGCCCTTGGTTTCGCCCCTATAGCCGGGAAATCAAGGGCCCGAACGGTGGGTGGCCCGACCTGATGGCTGCCGCTGTGGGGTATCGGGGTCAGCGGTGGGGCGCGGTCGTCGCCCCGCGATCAGGATGGTCGTACCCACGGCGAGGACGGCCGCGCCGATCGCGATCGCCCCGACGACCGCCGGTCGCAGGCCGTCGTCGCTGTCGCCGGCGGTGGGTACGGCGCCGCCGCCGGCGCCCCGGCTGTCCGCCTGGGCCACGGCGGTGGCGGCGTCCACGGTCCCGGCGCCCAGAGCCGGGTTGCCGTCAGGGTTCTGGGCCGTGCCGACGAGCAGATCGGCGATCTCCTCGGGGGTCAGGCCCTGGGCGGCGAGCAGGGCGGCGGTCCCGGCGACCAGGGCCGTGGCCGGACCGATCCCGTCGAGGGCCTCATAGCCCTCGGTGCCGTCGGGCCAGGTGGCCGACGGGCCCAGGGGGGCCGGGCCCAGGACCCCGTCGGCGGGCACGGTCACGATCCCGGGGTCGATCGGCCCGTCCTCGCCGGTGCCCACTGCCACGATCGGCAGGTCATCAGGCAGGGTGCTCCCACCGACGCTGCCGGCCACGACGACCACCCCGGCGTCGACCGCGGCCTCGAGGGCCTCCCGCACGGCGTCGTCGGCGATGACCGAGAGGTTCTCCGCGGTCCCGCCGAGGGTCAAGGCGATCACCTTGCTGCCGGCGTCGGTGGCCGCGGCGATGCCCGTGGCCAGGACGGTCGCCTCGATCCCGCCGTCGTCGTCGAGGACGGCCAGCGCCAGGATCTCCGCGTCGGGGGCGGCCCCGGCGATGCCCTCGCCGTTGTCGGTGACGGCGGCGGCCACGCCGGCGGCGTGGGTGCCCGTGCCCCGGAGGTCGTCGGTGGCCCCACCGTCCAGCAGGTGCGCGGCGAGGTCGGGATGGTCCGCCTGGACGCCGGAATCGAGGACGGCGAGCCGGACGCCCTCAGCGGTGGAGGTGGCCCAGGCCTCCGGGAGGGTCAGTGCGCTGAGGGCCGACTGTTGGGCCAGCAGGGGGTCGTCGGTGGCCGGGGCCTGGGCCGCGGCGGGTCGGGCGACGAGGAGGAGGGCCGTCGCGGCCGGCAGGAGCCGACGGAGGCGGCTCAGGCCGCGGCGCGGTCCGGCGTCGAGGTGTCGTCGTCGCGGAGGCCCGTGAGCACCCGCTCCCAGGCCAGTTCCCGGGCGAGCCAACGAAGGGCCTGCCGGGTGTCCGCGATCTTCATGAGTTCGTCCACATGAGCAGTATCGGCTGCTACTTGCAGAACCTGCACGTTTTGTGCCCGTGACTTGAGTCACATAATCTCTAAGAGAGATCAGCCCGATCCGCGACGGCGATGCCGCCAGAACAGGAGCGCCGCGAGCACGGCGGCCGCGAGGGCCGCCAGCACCTTGCGGTCCGGCCCGGCGGCGGCCGCCGGGGTGGGCGCCAACGGCCGTGTCTCCGGGCGGGGTGTGGCCACGGAGGCCGCCGGCCCGGCCGGCGGGGTGGGGAGGAGCTCGAGGGTGGCGTCCGTCGTCGCGGGCGTCGGGTCGGCGGTCCCGCGTGGGGCGGTCGCCGGGGCCCCGAGCAGGTCGTCGACCGGGGCGGGGCCGTCGGGGGCGGCTCGGGAGTGCGCCCGCTTCGCCTTGGGGTCGTAGCCGGCCATCAGGGACCTCCCAGCACGCGCGCGAGGACGCCGTCGAACTCGTCGCGGGCCTCGGGCGCGCCGGCCCGCGTGCCCAACTCGGCCAGGGGCAGCGACTGGGCGGCGGCCTCGGCCACGGCGGCCCGGAGGCGGACCGGGCCCGCGGCCAGGGGCCCGAACTGCTCCTCCAGCTGGCTCTGCCAGTACGTGGCGTCGCGGGTGCGCCCGAGGCGGTTGATGACCACGGCGGCGACCTGGAGGTCGGGGCGGCGCAGGTCCCGGACGCGGGCGACGGTCCGCAGCATCTGCTCGACGCCGTCGGAGGCCCACGCCGCCGGCTCGGTCACGACCAGTACCCGGTCGGCGGCCACCAGGCCGTTGACCGTGAGCAGGCCGAGGCTGGGTGGGCAGTCGACCAGCACGAGGTCGTAGCCCGTGGTCACGCCCTCCAGAGCATGACGGAGGCGGTCCTGGGCACCGATCGGGTCGGTGGCCAACTGGGGTTCCCGGGCGGCCAGCGCCGGCGAGCTGGGGGCCACCGCGGGCGACGGCCCGGCCCCGTTGGGCCAGCCCGAGGCGGTGACGACGTCGGCCATGGCCCCGGTGCGGTCGCCGGCCAGGGCGTCGTCCACGGTGCGTCCGGGGTCGGCGACCCCGAGCCCGCTGGTGGCGTTGGCCTGGGGGTCGAGGTCCACGACGAGGACGGCCAGGCCCCGGCGGGCGGCGGCGTCGGCGATGCCGAGGGTGACGGTGGTCTTGCCCACCCCACCCTTCTGGTTCGCGACGGCGACGACAGCCATGGGGGGACGGTACTCCCGGTGTCGGTGGCCGGTCCGGATCCGTACGCGGCCGGCCCCGCAGGGAGCCTCTACGCTCCGCGCCCATGCGGGGGATCGTGGGGGGTCTGCTCGTCGTCGCCCTCGTGGCGTCGGCCTGCGCCGGCGATGACGGGATCCGACCGCCGCCGGGGCCGCCGGGGCACCCATCGACGCCTGTGACTGGCCCATGTGGGGTTACGGCGTGGAGCGGACCTTCGCCACGACCTGTGCGACCGCCCTGTCCCCGGACACCGTGGGCGATCTCGAGCGGGTCTGGTTCCACGCCACCGACGACGTGGTCACCGCCACCCCGGCGGTCGTGGGCGACACCGTCTACACCGGCGACTGGGCGGGTGTGGTCTACGCCCTCGAGCGGGAGAGCGGCGAGGAGCGGTGGCGCTTCCAGACCGCCGAGCACCGCAACGTGTACGCGGGCCAGATCGTGTCCAGTCCTGCGGTGGTCGACGTCGACGGTGAGCGCCTCGTGGTCATCGGGGCGGGCAAGACGCTGTACGCCCTCGCGGCGGCCGACGGCACCGAACGCTGGCACCACGAGCTGGGCGAGGCCGGTGACGCCGACGAGCCCACCGAGATCGAGTCCTCGCCCGTCGTGACCGGCGGGCTGGCCATCGTGGGCTACGACGTCCACAACACGCCCGGGTACCGGGCGGGCCTGCGGGCGGTCGACGTGGCCACCGGCGCCCTCGTGTGGGACGTCGACCTCGACCGGGAGGGGGGCCACGGCGGGGCGCCGACGGGCTGTGTCGACGTGTGGTCCTCGCCGTCGGTGGACGAGGCCCGGGGCCTCGTGTTCGCCGGCACCGGCAACTGCCCGACCTCGCCCCGGGGGTGGGGCACCACCACCGAGGCGATGTTCGCCGTCGACCTCGAAGGCGCACTGGTGTGGACCTACCAGCCCCACGAGCCCAACAACGACGACCTCGACTTCGCCGGGGCCCCCAACCTGTTCCGCATCGGTGACCGCGACGTGGTCGGCCTCGGCAACAAGGACGGCACCTACTACGTGGTCGACCGGGCCACCGGCGACCCGGTCTGGCAGGCCGAGGCCACCGCGCCGGGCCTCGAACAGGAAGGGTCGAACTTCTCCACCGGGGGCTTCATCGGCGGCACCGCGGTCAGCGACGGGGTGGTGGCGGGCGGGACCGGAGTGGGCCCGTGCCCCTGCGCCCACGGCATCGACGCCGTCACCGGCGAGCTCCTCTGGCAGAACGAGGAGCCGGCAGCCACCTACGCCTCGGCGGCCGTGGCCAACGGCGTCCTGTTCCTCGGGGGCAACGACTTCACCCTGCGGGCCCTCGACCTCGCCACCGGCGAGATCCTCTGGTCCGAGGAGATGCAGGGGGCGGTGTCCGGCGGTGCCGTCGTCAGCGGCGACGACCTCTTCGCCGTGGCGGGCATCCGGGAACCGGGCCTCGACGAGCGCTCCGAGACGAGCGGTGTCTACCGCTTCTCGCTGGGCGCGGACGCCGTGCCGACCGAGACCACCCCGTCGACCACCGCGGCGGACGGGACCGCGGTCACCGCCCTCGAGCCCGTGGGACTGCCGTGCGCCGACGCCCCCTGCCCCGTGGACTTCGAGATCAACGAGCCGCCCCCCGGGACCCGGCCCGAGCTCTTCGTGCAGCTCACCGCGGACCCGTTGGCCATCGAGGTCACGGCAACCGACCTCGGCGCGCCGGAGGACTGGGTCCGGCAGGGCTCGGCCGCCGCCCGGGCGGGCGCCACCCGCTTCGGCGTCTTCCTCTCCGCGCGCGACGACGACCCCTTCGGGGGCGGTGGGCTGGTGTGCAGCTGGGCCGAGGGCGAGGACGGCTGCACGGGCACGTCGATCCCTCGGTACGCGGCGTCCTACAACCGCCTGAGCGTGCTGGCGATCGTCGACGAGACGACCGAGCCGACGCTGTCGGACGGCGCCGACCGGTTGGTGCGCACGCTGAGCTTCGACCCGCCACTGCGGGCCGTGGAACCGTAGGGTCCGCACGGAGGGGGTCAGGCCGTGGGGATGCGACGAGGGGTGGCGCGGTTGCTGGTGCTGGTCCTGCTGGCCGGGGCCTGCAGCGACGACGGGGCCACCGAGGCGACCGACGGGACCGAGGGCACGGAGGCGCCCGGCGCGTCGACCACGACCACCCTCGGCCGACGTCACGGCCGTGCCCGACGAGGTGCTGGTGTTCGGCGCCGAGGGCAACAACCTCGACGCCTACGGCACCGGGGACCCGAGCGAGGTCCAGCGGGTCATCACCACCGCGGCCGAGGACCCCGAGGGCCTCGACATCAACGCCCAGATCTGCTTCTTCCCCGACGGCTCGGGGCGGTTCATCGCGGGCGAGGACACGGGCCAGCCGGACCCGCCCGCGGGCTGGGGCATCTTCCAGCTCAGCGGCACGGGCATCGGGGACCTGGAGGCGGAGCAGATCGGCAAGCTGACCCCGACCTACCAGGCGGGCGCCCAGCCCGAGAACTACGGCTGCGGTGTCCTCTCCGACGGCCGCATGGTCACCACCGACCTCGGGGGCCAGGCGCCCGGGGATCCCGGCAACGGCCAGTTCATCGTGTGGTTCGGCGACCCCGAGGGCACCGACCAGACCTACTGCAAGGTCGACGTCGACATCGCCACGGCCCAGAGCCTGCTGGTCGGTCCCGACGACGAGGTCTACCTCGTGTCGGCCCGGCCGCCCACGTCGGGGTGTGGCGCTACACCGACCTGCCCACCTCCGCCGACGCGGCCGGCGGGTGCGGCGACTCCGATGCCACCGGCGCCCCGTTGGCCGATTCGGTGACCCGGGAGCAGGTCCTGGCGCCCGGAGAGCACGACGTCCTGTCGCCCGCGGGCATCGCCCCGTCGCCGGACGGCGGCTACTACCTGTCGAGCGTGATCACCGGGGTCATCAACGAGTACGACGCCGACTGGGGGTTCGTGCGCACGATCCTGGCCCCGCCCGCGGGTGAGGCCATCGGCGCCGACACCTCGCTGTCGACCGGCACCCCGCTGGGCATCGGCGTGACGCCCGACGGCACCATCTACTACGCCGACATCGGGATCGTGAACGACCCCGAGGACGGCTTCGGCCCGGGTGACGGCACGGGCAAGGTCCGCCGGATCCGGTTCGTCGACGGCGAGCCCCAGCCCCCGGAGACCCTGGCCGAGGGCCTCGCCTTTCCCGACGGCATCGGCGTCTACGTCCCCGGCGGCGCCGCCGGCGGCGGGCGGGCCCAGCCCGGTCTAGACACGGGAGGCCTCTCGTTCTGGCGCCCGATTGAGGCGCCGTGACGCCTCGATGAGGCGCCAGAAGGGATCAGGTCGGGTCGGGCTCCGGGATCGGGGCGCCGGCTCCTCGTTGGGGTTCGGATCGGGGATGACCGGCGCGGGTTCGGGGTTGGGGTTCGGGTCGGGGATCACTGGGGTGGGGTTCGGAGGGCTGTCGGGGCCGGGATCGGGGGTCGTGGTCATGCCTCGGCCCTCCCCGCGGCCGGGCCTGACCCACCTCACAGCCTCTAGAGCCGGGTCTGCCTGCCGATTGGTGGGCGATGGCCCAGCCGCCGAAATCTGGGGCTTCGACCCGACGCGTCGCCCGCGTCGCGTCGGTTGCCGCCTGCGTCGCCCTCCTCGGCGCGCTCCTGACCGGCTGCTCGTCCTCGCCCGAGGCGGTGGCCCCGTCCTCCTCGACGCCGCACCAGCGGCCGATCGTCGCCCCCGAGCCCCTCCCGGACACCCGCAACGTCTCCCTGCCCCGCGTCGGCGGAACCCGAGGCGGCGGCCCCGTCGCCGTCAACGGCGGTGACCTCACCCTGACCGGCTCGGTGCAGGGTCCCGGCGGGCCCGTGGCCGGCGCCACCGTGCTCCTCGAGCGCTTCGTCGGCCAGTCGTCGGGTTCGCTCGAGGTCCGCACCGACGCCGACGGCGGTTGGATCGCGGTCGATGTCCACGGTGGCCGCTACCGCTTCCGCGCCTGGCGAACGCCCGACCTGGCCATGGCCGCCTCCGAGCTCCGTTTCATCGCGGCGGACGCCGAGGTCGACCTGAGCCTTGGCGTCGACCGCTACGACGGGGCCGACGTCACCGGCGACGTCGACGACGCCGACCCCGAGGTCGGCGCCACCGCCACCATCACCGCGCTGGTCACCCGCCAGCAGGTCGACGGTCAGGGGATCATCACCACCAGGCCCGCCGCCGGACGCGACGCCACCGTCACCGTGTTCGGGCCGTGGCGGCTGAACGGTCCGCGCCCGGCGGTCATCGACGACGCCGGCCGAGTGCGGTGGACCTTCACCTGCGAGGCGGCCGGCTCCGTGTCGGCCCGCGTCGAGGCCCTGGGCACCGAGACGACGGTCTCGGCCACCTGCAAGCTCCCCGTCGTCGTCGACCCTCCGCCCGAGCCGCCCGAGCCGGACTTCCCGATCGGGGCCTCCTTCACCCCGCCCTACGGCGGGCCGATCCCCGCCGGGACCTACACCGTCATCGACGACCCCGGCACCTGCGCCCTGACCTACGAGGCCTGGACCGGCAGGGACTGGGCCCCCGCCCGCCGGACCGTCACCGGCACCGGGGTCATCACCATCCCCGAGATCGCCCGGCACCTCGAGGCGCTCGGTGACTCACCGGCCTGCACCTACGAGCGGACGACATGAAGCCCGCCAAGCGACGTCGCCGCTGGTGGGCGGTCCCCCGGATGACCGTGAAGGTCGCGGTCCTCACCGTCTTCTTCCTGGCCGTCGCCGTGCCCGCGGGAGGCGCCGCCGGGTTCTGGGCGCTGCTCAACCTTGATCTCCCCGGCAACCTGCCCGAGGACACCAACCCCCGGATCCGCTCCTACCCGAGCGTCGTGGTGGACGCCGCGGGGAACGAGATCGCCGAGTTCCGGGCCTTCGAGTTGACCGTGCCCATCCGCTACCGGGACATCCCCCAGGTAGTGAAGGACGCAGTGGTGGCCATCGAGGACCGGCGCTACTGGGAGCACCAGGGCGTCGACCCCGAGGGCCTGGTGCGGGCGGCGATCGCCAACTTCGAGCAGGGCGAGGTCGTCCAGGGCGGGTCGACCATCACCCAGCAGTACGTCAAGAACACCTACACGACCGGCGAGCGGGACGTGGCCCGCAAGCTGCGGGAGGCCCTGATCGCCACCCGCCTGGAGCGGGAGCTGTCCAAGGACGAGATCCTCTTCCGCTACCTCAACACGGTCTACTTCGGCGACGGGGCCTACGGGATCGGTGCCGCGGCCGAGTCGTACTTCGGCAAGCCGGTGTCCGACCTGACCCTTTCCGAGGCCGCCCTGCTGGCCGGGGCGATCGCCTCGCCCGGTCGCTACGGGCCCCGGGTCAACGCCGAGACGGCGAACAACCGTCGCCTCCTCGTGCTGCGCTCGATGCGGGAGCAGGACCTGATCAGCCGTCGCCAGTTCCTGCGGACCCGCCGCCAGGACCTCTGGTACGCCCCGTTCGGGACCCCGCCGGGGCCGGCCACGGTCATCCAGGCCCCGCCCCGCAACGGGGCGACGGCCTACCCGTACTTCGTGGACTACGTGCGCCGGGTCCTCGAGGAGCGCTACGGCCACCGGCAGCTCTACCGCGGTGGCCTGCGCATCGAGACCACCCTGGATCCGGCCCTGCAGGCCGAGGCCGAGGCCTCGGTGGCCGAGACGCTGGCCGGCACCAGCGCCCCGCTGGAGATGTCGCTGGTGTCGGTCGAGCCCTCTACCGGCCACGTCCGGGCCTTCGTCGGGGGCCGGGACTTCGCGGCCAGCCAGGTGAACCTGGGGCTCGGGGGCTCGGTCGGCATGCAGCCGGGCTCGTCGTTCAAGACCTTCGTGTTGGCGGCCGCCCTCGAGGCCGGGATCGCGCCCGAGACCACCTTCGCCGCCCCCGCTTCGATCGAGGTCCCGGGCTGCGACCCCACCTGCACGGTCAACAACTACGACTTCGAGGACCACGGCTCGATGACGCTGCGGTCGGCCACCCACAACTCGATCAACACGGTCTACGCGCAGCTCATCGACCGGTTGGGACCCCAGACGGTGGCCGAGATGGCCCAGCGCCTCGGTGTGTCGGCCATCGACCCGACGCGGCCCTACGGGCTCTCGCTGGCGCTCGGCGCCTACGAGGTCTCCCCCCTCGACATGGCCGCGGGGTACGCCACGCTGGCCAACCGCGGGGTGCGCCAGCAGGTCACGCCGATCCGGCGGGTGCTGGACCGTCAGGGCAACGTGCTGGAGGACCACACCACCCCCGAGGGCGAGCAGGTGGTGGACCCGGCGGTCGCCGACACCGTGTCGGACATCCTGCAGGGTGTCATCACCGAGGGCACCGGCGAGGCCGCCGACATCGGCCGGCCCGCGGCGGGCAAGACAGGCACGACCCAGGAGTACCGGGCCGCCTGGTTCGCCGGGTACACCCCGCAACTCTCCACCGCGGTGTGGATGGGTTACCGCGACGTGCCCCGCCCCCTCGTCGGCATCAAGGGTGTGGGCAGCGTGAGCGGTGGCTCGTTCCCCGCTGAGACCTGGGGCCGCTTCATGAGCGCGGCGATGGCGCCCCTGGCGGTGATCGACTTTGTCGAGCCCGGGCCCCTGCCCGGCCTCACTCCCGGCTCGGCGGTGCCCCTGCCCGAGGTCGAGGCGCCGGCGGTCCCGCCGCCCCCGACGGCCCCCGAGCCCTTCGGGGCCACGGCGGGCTCCCCCCTACCGGCCGCGGTCATCCCCGACGACTGCGGCGGCCCGTGCACCCGAGATCTGGTCCCCTGACCGGGAAGGACATGGCGATGATGCGACGAGAAGACCTGGGACCGCCCGACGACATGGACATCGAGGCCCCGTCGACCCTGGAGGACGCCCTGCGGGTGCCCGACCTGGAGGACGGTCACACGGTGCGCTCCCTCTGGGACGGCCTGGCCACCGAGGCGGCCGTGGTCGAGAGCCCCGTGGACGCGATCGACACCTCGGGACCCGGGACCGACGCCCTCCTGGCGCCGCCGGTCACGGTGCCGCCGGCCGGGCCGGAGCCCGAGTCGGCGCCTGCGGAGGACGACCTCGGCGAACCGGCGGACCGGGCCGACGGGCCGCTGACCCGGCGACAGGCCCGGCTCCGCAAGCGGGAGCTGAAGCACCAGACCAAGGTGAAGAAGCTGGAGCGCCGCCGCCACCGGATCCTTCCCCGGACCGCCATCGGCATCGCCACGATGCTGCTCTTCTTCGGCCTCGGTGTCGGCCTGGCCGGCGCGGTGCTCTACGCCTATTACGACTGGCGACTGTCGGAGAACGAGCAGCGGGTGGGCGAGCTCTCCGCGAGCCTCGAGCGCCGTCTGCTGGAGGCCAACGAGGAACTGAACATCTCCGCTGACAACAGCATCCAGGCCATCCGCCAGGAGGCCGCGCCCCTCCGTGACCTGCTCGAGCAGGAGCGGGTGGTCGGCAACCTGACGGGACGGATGAACGGCTCGGTGTGGTTCGTGGAGACGCTCGACGAGAACGGCGCCCCGTCGGTGGGCTCGGCCTTCGTGGCCGCCTCCGACGACGCCCAGTCGCTCCTGGTCACCTCGTTCGGCGCGGTGGCCGCGGGGACGACCGAGCCGGCGCCGACGATCACGGTCCGCTCCGGTGAGGAGTCCTTCGAGGCCGAGCTCTACACCTGGGACCCCGAGAACGACCTGGCGCTGCTGATCCTGCCCCGGGGCGGCCTCGACCCGCTGCCCTGGGCCGACGACGACGCCCTGGCCCACCTCGTAGGCGAGCGCATCTGGGCCGTCGAGGGCATCGGCGGCAACGGCGTGAGCCTCAGCCCCGGCTCGGTCATCGACCAGTCCGCGGTGGGCATCCAGCACACCGCGGCCCTCAACGCCGCCTTCCGCGGCGGCCCGGTGGTCAACGGCCGCGGTGAGGTCGTGGCCATCGCCTCCATCGGCTACGCCCCCCTCAACTACGCCACCGGCGACGTCACCTTCGGTGTCCCGGTCCAAGCCGCCTGCGAGCGCATCCTCGAATGCAGCGGTGACGTCCCCGGGACCGGCGCGGTTACATCTGACTGACTTCTACATCTGACTGACTGCACTTCGTTCAGCCAGTCCGGCGCCGCCGATGCCGCGGGCGTCGTTTGCCGCTCCGGCTGGCGCCTCCGCGGCGTCGTCACCTCTGACTGACTTCACTTCGTTCACCCGGTCCGCGCACTACTTCTTGAGCATGGAGAAGACGCCGCGGGCGATGGTGTTGAGCATCGAGCGGCCTTCGCGGCTCTTGAGGTAGTCGGTCACCGCGCTGACGTCGGGCTTCTTGGCCTTGGCCCTCGCCTTCTTGGTGCCCGTCTTCATCGTCGGTTTGGCCTCAGCCCCTCCCGCCGGAGCGGTGGCCGGGGTCGTGGCCGTGGGGTTGGGCACGCCCATCTTGGCGGCCAGCAGCTCGGTGGCGGACTCCCGGTCGATCTCCACCGCGTAGGTGGGCCAGAGGGGTGACGTCTCGCCGGCGGCCTTCACCATCGCCGGGTCCAAGGCGCCGAGGAAGCTCGACGGCGGGAGCATCTTGGTCCACACCACCGGGGTCGGCGCGCCCTTCTCGGAGAGGATCGTGACGATGGCCTCGCCGGTGCCGAGCTCGGTGAGCGCCTTCTCGAGGTCGTAGTCCTCGGTGGTCGGGTAGGTCGACACCGCGGCCTTGAGGGCCTTGGCGTCGCGAGGGGTGTGGGCCCGCAGGGCGTGCTGGACCCGGTTGCCGAGCTGAGCCAGGACCGCGTCGGGCACGTCGTCGGGGAGCTGGGTCACGAAGAAGACGCCGACGCCCTTGGACCGGATCAGCCGCACGGTCTGGGCCACCTGGTCCAGGAACTCGTCGCTGGCGTCATCGAAGAGCAGGTGGGCCTCGTCGAAGAAGAAGACCAGCTTGGGCTGGTCGAGGTCGCCCACCTCGGGGAGCGTCTCGAAGAGCTCGGCCAGCATCCACATGAGGAAGGTCGAGAAGAGCTTCGGCTTCGTCTGCACCGCGGGGAGCTCCAGGCAGCTGATGACGCCCTTTCCGCCCTCGGTGCGCAGGAGGTCGGTGACCGCGAACTCGGGCTCGCCGAAGAAGGCGTCGCCCCCCTGGCCCTCCAGCTCGCTGATCGAGCGCAGGAGCACGCCCGCGGTAGCGGTGGACACGCCGCCGATGGCCTTGAGCTCGGCCTTGCCCTCGGTGCCGGTCAGGAAGTGCAGCAGGTCCCGGAGGTCGGCCAGGTCGAGCAGAGGCAGGCCGTGCTCATCGGCGTAGCGGAACACCAGGGCGAGGGAGGAGCGCTGGGTCTCGTTCGACCCCAGCACCTTGGCCAGGAGCTCGGGTCCGAAGGCCGTCACCGGCGCCCGCACGGGGACGCCGGGACCCACGCCGCCGAGGGACAGAAAGGTCACCGGGCAGGCCGTCGGCGTCCACTCGACCCCCAGCTCGGTGGCGCGGCCGGTGAGGCGGTCGTCGGGCTGGGCCGGGGCCGACAGACCGCTCAGATCGCCCTTCATGTCCGCGGCGAAGACGGGCACCCCGATCGCCGAGAGCTGCTCGGCCATCACCTGGAGGCTGACGGTCTTGCCGGTGCCGGTCGCCCCGGCGATCAGGCCGTGGCGGTTGCACATGGCGGCGGGGATCTGGACCACGGCATCGGCGTGGGTGGTCCCCCCGAGGACGCCCCGGCCGAGGCCGACCACCGCGCCCTCGGCGGTGTAGCCCGCGGTGATCCGGGCGGCGAAGTCGGCGGGTGGGGTGGGGGCGTCGTCGGCCATAGGCGGGCGAGCGTAGAGGCCCGCCGGGAGGACCGCCGGGCCGGCCTGACACGCTGCGTGCACGTGCGACCGCGTGAAGTGGTCAATGGGGTAACCTGGGCCGCATGACCCAGGTCGCCGGGGTCGACTCCCCCCGTCAGGGGGCCCGCCCCTTCGCCGTCGCCGTCGCCGTCACCATGGTGCTCATGGCGCTGAGTGCCGTCGTGGCCGTGGGCTGGCGTAGCCAGCTCCAGGGCGAGGGCAAGGAGCAGTTCGACCTCGACGCCACCGAGGCCCAGCAGCTCGTGGTCCAGCGCCTCCAGAGCACCATCGGCCTCCTGCAGGACACCCAGGCCGAGGTGGACGGTGACCCCTCGACGGTTACCGCTGAGTCCTTCGAGAGGGCGGTGGCCGCGGCCCTCCCCCAGGAGCTGCCGTCGCTGGCGACGGTCAGCCTGGTGGAACGGGTGCGTCGCGACGGCCTCGACCGCCTCACCGCCGAGCGCCGGTTCGCCGGCCTCCCGGACTTCGAGATCCAGTCCGTCGAGCGCTCGGGCGCGGCCCCGGCCGTGGCCACCTTCGAGGCCAGCACCCGCGGCGCACCGATCCTGTCGGGCTATGACCTCCGGGCCATCCCCGCCCTGACCGACGCCTTCGCCCCCGCAGCCAGCCGGGCCGTGCGCATCTCCCCCCGCCTCGAGGCGCTGCCCGCCGACGTCGTCGCGGTCCACCCCGACCTCGGCCGGTCGTCCTTCGCCCTGGTTGTGCCCGCCGGGCCGGGCGCCTGGATCCTCGCCCTTCTGTCGGGGGACGAACTGGCCGCCCAGGCCGCAGGGGTCGACGACGAGCTCGACGTCGCCCTGGCCGCCGGCGACTCCCCGCTGGGTGCCTCGACGGCGCGCGACGACGGCGCGGTCGTGGACCTGTCCGCGGTGCCGTCAGACGCCCGTACGGTGCGCCCCTTCGCCATGCAGGGCGGACCGCTGCTCGTCACGGTGGCCGATCTGGACGGCCTGGCCGGAGGCGGCTGGCGGGAGCCCGGCCTCCTCCTCGGCGCGGGGATCGCGCTGAGCGTCCTCGTCGGCTCCTTGATCCTGGTGCTGGCCCGGGGTCGGGCCGGCGCCCTCATGGTTGCCTCGGAGGCCCAGCGGGCCCGGGATCGCAGTGAGGAGAACTTTCGGGCGGTCGTCCAGCACCTGTCGGACCTCGTGGTCGTCACCGACGCGGCGATGGTGGTCGGTTTCGTCACGCCATCGGTGATCAGCCTGCTCGGTCGCGACCCCGCGGCGCTGGCCGGCGGTGGGCTCACCGACCTCGTCCACCCCGACGACCGCGCCCTGCTCGCCGCCCTGGCCTCCCGCCCGGGGGTGTCCGAGAAGGGCCTGGTCCGGTTCCGCCACAGCGACGGCTCGGACCGCAGCTTCGAGGTCGTGGTGGCCAACCGGCTCGCCGACCCGGCCATCGGCGGCCTCGTGCTGACCGGCCACGACGTGACCGACCGGGTGCATCTGGAGCACCAGCTGGCCCACGACGCCACCCACGACGACCTCACCGGCCTGCCCAACCTGGCCCTGGTCCGGGACCGGCTCGAGCACGCCCTGCTGCGGGCCGAGCGCACCGGCGGTCGGGTGGCGGTGGTCTTCGGCGACCTCGACGCCTTCAAGGCCGTCAACGACCTCCACGGCCACCTCGTGGGCGATCGCCTGCTGGTCGGCGTGGCCAAGCGACTGCGGGGCGCGGCCCGGGCTATGGACACGGTGGGCCGCTATGCCGGCGACGAGTTCGTGGTCATCTGTGAGGAGCTGGACGACGAGGCCGGAGCCCGGCTGGCCGCCGAACGCCTCCACCGCGAGGTCGCCCAGCCCCTGGAGGTCGACGGCCACCGGATCGACGTGGCCATGAGCCTGGGCGTAGCCCTGGCCGGGCCGGGGGAGAGCGCCGAGTCACTCCTGGACCGGGCCGACCAGGCCATGTACCGCTCCAAGGACGACGACCCCCCCATCACCTTCGCCGCCTGACCCACCGCCCGCTGCGGGTGGGTCGTGGGGTCGGGGGTTACCGGGGGGAGCGGTGGTTGAGGTTGTTGACCACGACGGACGCGGCGGCGGTGAGGCCGATGCCGGCGCCGAGGCCGAAGAGCACGGCCAGCCACACCGGGCGGGTGTCTCCGGGGGCCTCGGCAGGGGGGGCGACCAGAGCCCGACCGTCGCTGAACAGCCACCGGGCGCTGGGCAGCGCCACCTCGTCGCCGGTTCCGTCATCGGTCGGTGCGGTGCCCCCGGTGGGGGGCGCCGGCGCCAGGTCACCGGCCGCGGGGGCCCCGGCGTCTCCGGGCCCATCGCTCGCACCGCCGCCGTCACCGGTCGGCCCGGGGGTACCGGCGTCGTCCGGGTCGGTCGTCGAGGTCGGCGGGGGCGGCGGGGGTGTCGTCGTGGTCGTGGTGGGTTCCTCGATGGGCTCGGTCGTCGAGGTCGGCGGGGGCGGCGGGGGTGTCGTCGTGGTCGTGGTGGGTTCCTCGATGGGCTCGGTCGTCGAGGTCGGCGGCGGCGGGGGCGGCACGGTGGTGTCGGGCACGGTGGTGACGGGCACGGTCGTCGAGGTCGGCGGCGGCGGGGGCGGCACGGTGGTGACGGGCACGGTGGTGACGGGCACGGTGGTGACGGGCACGGTGGTGACGGGCACGGTGGTGACGGGCACGGTGGTGACGGGCACGGTGGTGACGGGCACGGTGGTGACCACGACCGTGGTGGGCGGGGGCCGGTGTTCGGCGGGCTGGGCGGCAGCGGCGGTGGCGACGACGGTGCCGGCGGCGGCGGTCATCACCAGAGCCCACCGCGGGCGGCGGCTTCGGGGGGGCATACCTGCACCCTACTCCTCTCCGGCACGAGAAGTAACCATCCAACCACGCTGCGTGAGAACCGACGATCAAATCACACAGATAGTGCTCAGGAGGCCACTGTTCGTCGCGTGGTGTCGCTGGGCCCTGGCCGCCGTGGAGAACGACCGGCGACGTCCGTCGATGTCAGAGGAACATCTCGGAGCGGCGGGGGAACGTCCGGGTGGCGGCGAGGTCGGGGACGACGACCGGCTCGGAGCGGGTCTCCTCGACGGGGGTGGGGTGGTCGCCCGGGGTGCGCTGGGGCAGGAGCTCGGCCTTCGGGGCCGCTGCGGCCGGTGCCGGGGCCAAGGCCGTGGCGGCGCTCCGGGCCGAGCGGGTCAGGTCGGTGTAGAGCAGCTCGTCGATCTGGCCCGGGGTCACCGGCTCGCTGAAGTAGCGGCCGAGGGCGTGCTCGACGCCTAGCTGGCACAGCCGCTCAGCCTGGTCCTCGGCCTGGACCGCCTTGGCCACGGTGATGATGCCGAGCTCCCGGCACAGCGCCGTCAGGTGGCGGATGAGGGCGGCGTCCTCGGCGGAGGCCATGACCGTCTCGATGAAGCTCTGATCGATCTTGACCTGGTCGAGGTGGAAGTGTCGGAGGGTCGCCAGCGAGGAGTTGGCCGCCCCGAGGTCGTCCAGGGAGATGCCGACGCCGAGGTCCTTGGTGCGGCGCAGCACCGACCAGAGATCCTCGCGCTGGTCGGCCAGGCTCGCCTCGTTGACCTCGAGGATCACCCGGGTCGGGTCGGTGTCGGCGTCGACGAGCGCGGCGGCCACCAGGTCGTTGAAGTCGACCTGGAGCAGCTGGCGCCGGGAGAGGTTGGCGGTGACCCGCACCGGGCGGTGGCTGGGGAAGGCCCGGGCCCAGTAGGTCGCCTGACGGCAGACCTCCTGGACGACCCAGGACCCGACGGGGACGATGATGCCGGTCTGCTCCATGGCGGTGAGGAACTCGTCGGCGGCGACCAGGCCCCGGCTCTCGTCGATCCAGCGCAGCAGCGCCTCGACCTCGACGACCTCTCCGGTCGTCAGGGAGAACACCGGCATGTAGGTGACCTGGAAGTCGCCCCGCTCGAGGGCGGTGCGCAGCCGGTGCTCCGCGGTCGCCGGGGTCAGGGACTCCACGAGCGCCTGTTCGAAGCGGACGAGGGACCCCGGGCCGTTGGTCGTCGCCCGGTAGGTGGCCACCTCGGCGTCGCGCAGCATGTCGTCAGCGGTGGTCGGCCGTCCGCCGGCCACAGCCAGACCGACACAGACGGGCACCCGCAGCAGCTCGCCCTCGACCTCGTAGGGGCTGGCCAGCAACTCCAGGATCGACTCGGCCAGGTCTTCGGCGGCGTGGGTCCCGGCCAGGTCGGGACGGATCACGGCCACCTCGGCCCCGCTGACCCGGAACAGCTGGTCCTTGGCCAGGATGCAGGAGCGGACCCGGGCGACCAGCGCCTTGAGCAGCTCGTCGCCGATCTCGCGGCCGTGGCTCTCGTTGATGCGGCCGATGCCCTCGGCGTGAATGACCAGTAGCGCGGTGTGGGACTGCACCTCGTTGGCGTGAGGGAGGTGCCGGCCCAGCCAGGCCCGCATGGCCCGGCCGTTGGGCAGACCGGTCAGGGCGTCACGGTTCTCGAGCTCTTCGATCCGGCCCTGCAGCCGGTCGATCGAGCGGACGCCGGTGGCGACGTAGATGCTGCTGGCCAGGCCGAAGCCGACGGCCCCACCGATGACCGCCGCGGCGAGCGAGCCGGTGAGGCGTGTGCCCAGTTCCAGGGCAACGCCGACGAGAGCGCCCACGGCCCCGGCCCCGAGCGCCCGCAGGGCGTACGCCAGGAGGCCCGCGTCCTGTTGCTGGTCATTGCCTCTGGTCATGCTCTGCCCCGCATCGCGTCGTAGGAGTCCCCGTCTCCATCGGAGGCGGGGACGGCGATGTGAGGGCCGCATCGGACCCCGATCCCCTAGTGGTGGGGGGAGTCCTCGGCGTGGAGGAGGCGCTCGGCGGTGGTGCGGAGGATCTTCACCCCGACCTTCGGCGAACGGTCCAGCAGGCTGTCGAACTCCGAGCGGTGGAAGGCCCGCACCGAGGTGGGCGAAGTGGTGGTGATGGTCGCCGTCCGGTGGCCGTGGACCAGCAGAGCCATCTCCCCGAAGAAGTCCCCGGGTCCGAACGAGGCGATCTCCTCGCCGTTGCGGGTGCAGCTCGCACTGCCGCTGAGGATGAGGAACGCCTCGGTGCCGACCGCGCCCTCCTTGGCCAGCACCCGGCCCTCGTCGACATCGATGTCGGTGCCGAGCGCGGCGACGGCCTCGAGCTCGTCCTTGTCCAGATCGGCGAACAGCGGGACCGCCGCCAGCCGGTCCAGGTACTCGTGGTGATGTGCCATGTCTGCCCCTCCAGGTCCCCCGGGGCTGCGAGCGTAGCCCGCCGGGCCGACCCGGTCGGGCGAACGGCGAGGCGACCCGACCGAGGTTCTGGCCGGTGGCTTGGGCTACGCTCCGCCGGATCTCGTAATGGCTTCGCAACATTCCGTCCGTCGCGACGCGTCCCTGCGCCCTCGTCCCGCCGTGCGGGCAGTGGCGACAGTGGCGGTGGTCGCTCTCACCGCCTTGACGGCGCTCGGCGCGGCCCCGGCCGCCGCCGAGACGATGGTGCACCCCGGGCCGCCCTCGTTGGAGGGGTCCCAGAGCGCGTTGGCCGGGGCCCAGGCCCAGCGGACCGATGCCATGGCCCGCCAGGCCCAGCTCCAGGCCGACCTCGCCACCACCCGGGCCGAGATCAGCGCCCTGGGCCTCGAGCAGGTGGCCTTGGCCCACGAGCTCGAGTTGGCCCGCCGCCAGGTGCGCGTGGTCACCGTCCGGGCCTACACGGGTGGGGACGGGGTCCGCGAGTTGGAGGTCCTGATGGACGCCGAGGACATCGGCGAGCACCTCTACCGCAGCGAGTTGCTCACCGGGAACGTGGTGGACACGGCCACGGCCGTCCAGGATTACCAGGACCTGCGGGCCCAGGCCGACGACGACGTCATCGCCCTGGCCGAGCGGGTCGACGACATCCAGGCCGGCATCGAGCAGGCCGGCGCCGACATCATCCTGGCCGACCATGAGATCGAGCGGGCCCAGGTCGAGCTCAGCGCCGCCCAGGCCATGGGTGGGGCCAGCCGCTCGGACCCCGGCGAAGGAGCCTGGGAACGCCTGCGCTTCTGCGAGTCCGGCGGCGTCTATTCGGCCAACTCCGGCAACGGCTTCTACGGCGCCTACCAGTTCGACCTACGGACCTGGGCCACGATGGGTGGCACCGGCCGCCCCTCTGCTGCCCCGTACTGGGAGCAGGACCTGCGGGCCAAGGCGCTGTTCCAGACCCGGGGCGCCCAGCCCTGGCCGGTCTGCGGCCGTTTCCTGGGCTGAGCCCGCCCCCGACCGATACCCCCTTTCCCGCCCGCGGGGTGTGCTGTAACGTTTTCGTAATGAACGTGACGCAGGTGACCGACCGTGGTGGGCCCACCACGTCGTCGGCGACCCGTCGGTTCGCCGTCGTCGCCGTGACGATGATGGCGGCGGCCGGGGCCGGGCTGTTGGTCCACGCCGCCGTGGCCGGCGCCCGCTTCGAGATGATCGTGGCCGCCCTCGGCCTCGGCGCCGGTGCCGCCCTGGTCGGGGTCCTGGTCCTGACCCCGGGCGGCCGTCTCTCGATCGTCCCTGACGACGACGACGCCTGAACCCCGGCCAGGGGCGGCTCAGCCGGTGATGACCGCCTGGGCCTCGCGGACGCGGTGGGCCAGGGTGTCCTCGACGGTGATGGGGGGCAGTTCGATCCAGTCGGTGTCGTCGATGCGATAGCGGGGGACCAGGTCGAGGTGAGCGGTCACCGTCCAGGTGCCGTGGTGGAGGTAGGCGTGGCGCACCGGTGACTGATCCGGCCAGGCGGCACCGAGGCCCCCGGTCTCGCTGCTGTCGTCGCCGAAGGCCCAGGTGACCGGGGTGGGGTCGATGCGCACGTCGACACCGACGCCGAGGGCGTCGATGCGGTCCACGATCGGCCGCTGGTCATAGCCGGTGGCCCAGAACCACGACTCGAGGCCGACCAGGCCCGTCGGTAGGGGATTGGCCCCGACGGTGATGCGGGGGACCGGGACCCGGGCGACGTACTCCTCCACCAGGCGCCGGGCCTCCACCGCCAGGTCCACGGTGTTGTGCGGTCCGACCCAGATGACCTCCACCCCGACCCCGTCGCACAGCAGGAGCCCGAGCCAGGAGTCCGGCCGAAACGGTGGGATGTCCGCAGGGGGCAGGGCCCCGAGGGGGGCGGGAACGATCGACCAGTCACACCCCGTCGGGTCGTCCCCACCGCCGCTGCCATTGGCAACGACCCGGTCGCTGCCCTGCCAGCGCACGATGGTGATGGTGACCCCCGACGGGTCGACGGTGCCGCCCACCGAGTCCTCGGCCGCGCCGGCCGGTGCGGCCAGCGCCCCGAGCGCGGCGATGGCCAGGGCCAGGGCGGTCAGCCCAGGGCGACGGCGTCGGTGACCTTCCACGTCCCTCCCTCCCGCCGCAAGGTGTAGGCCCGGGTGAGGGTGCCGTCCGGGTCGGACTCGAGAGCCCGACCGGTGCGCGCGTCGACCCGGACCATGTGGTTGTCGAGCACGTCGGTGACCACTGCGGTCTCGGCGTCGACGAGCGCCACCTCCAGGTGGTGGGCCACCCGCACGGCGATGGCCTCCCCGGCCCGGCGGAGGCCCGCCACCTCGCGCCGGCGCAGACCCAACGCGCGGTCGCCGAAGGCCTCGGCCAGATGGGAGGTGTCGACCCGGCCCACCGCGTCGGCGTAGACGGCCCAACTCCTGCGGTAGGCCGCCTCCACCTCGTCGAGGACCGAGAGGGGCGGGGCGGGGGCCATCGTCGACGGCGGGATGGTGGGCTCGGCGAGGCGTCCGTTCGCGGCTCCGGCACCGGTGGCACAACCCGCACCGGCCAGGGTGAGGACCAGGAGCAGGACGGAGGACCGCATGGGCACGCCCCTCAATATGATTTCAGATCATCTGGTTGTCAATCAGATGTTTCGGTAGCAGGAGCATCACCCTCGGCCTCGGGGTCTCCCGGGCCCACCGCGTCGCCCCGGGTCCGCCGCAGGTACCGCAGCGGCCGCAGGACGTCGACCCGGGCCCGCTGCCGTCGGGTGAGGTGGCTGTCGATGACCTCGTGGCGCTGCACGTAGGTGGAGACGAAGGCCTGCAGCGTGGCCGCCGCAGGCAGGGCGAGGAGCGCGCCGATCGGGCCCAGGATGCTGGCCCCCGCGATCACCCCGCCGAAGGCGACCCCGGGGTGGATGTCCATCGTCTCGGCCTGGATCGGTGGGGCCAGCAGGTAGTTCTCGATCTGCTGGTAGAGCACGATCACGACCAGGACCCACAGCGCGTCGATCGGCTTGTCGATGAGGGCGATGGCCACCGGCAGGAAGCCGGCGATGTAGGTCCCGATGGTGGGGACGAACTGGCTGATGAGGCCGACCCAGAGGGCGAGGGGCAGCGGGAAGGGGATGCCGATGACGGCGAAGGCCACCCAGTGGAACACGGTGGAGAAGAAGGCCAGGACGGCCCGGGAGTAGATGTAGCCGCCGGTCTTCTCGATGGCGATCTCCCAGACCCGGAGCACCTCGGCCTGCTTCTCCTTCTGCAGCACCGAGAGGATCGCCCGGCGCAGGCGGGGACCGTCGGCCACCAGGTAGAAGGTGAACAGGGCGATCGTGAGGAGCTGGAACAGGACGCGGACCACCGTGGCCCCGACGGCCACGATGTTGCCCGCCAGGTTGGCGGCGAACTCCTGGGCGGAGCCGCCCTGCTGGAACTCCTGGGTCAGGTCGTCGGCCTTGACGTCGGCGTCGAAGGTGTCGTTGAACCACGCTTCGGCGTCCTCGATGTAGCGGGGCGCCTCGTCGACGAAGTCGGTGACCTGGTTGACCAGCACCGACCCCATGGCCCAGATGAACAGGCCCACCCCCACGAGGAGCACGACCATGACGGTGAGGGTCGCCGTCCCCCGCCGCCAGCCCCGCTCGGCCAGCCAGTTGACCGCCGGCTCCAAGGCGAAGGAGATGAACAGCGCCACCAGCAGCATGACCAGCAGGCCCCGGAGGCGCAGGACGAGCCACCAGCAGATGAGCAGGGCCACCCCCGTGCCGAAGAACCAGAAGATGGCCCGCAGGACCCACGGCGGCATGGCCTCGCCCCGGGACGCCAGCTTGGCCACTGTCGTCGTGGCCTCGTCGCCGGACCCGTCCCCCGGTGCGCTGGCGTCCTCCGGCCCGGTCCCCCGGGGCTGATCAGCCATCGCCCCGACCGTACCCGCTCCGGTCACTGGCCTCCGGAGGGCGGCGGGCGGTAGAATTCGTCCTTGGCCACCCCCCATGTCCGGTTGGGGCCCCGGTTCGTCGAGGCCGTCGCCTGGGTCACCGAGCTGCACGCCGCCCAGCCCCGCAAGGGGGGCAGCGACGTGCCCTTCGTGAGCCACCTCCTCGCGGTCGCCGCCCTGGTGTTGGAGGACGGTGGCGGCGAGGACGACGCCATCACCGCCCTCTGCCACGACGCGGTCGAGGATCAGGGCGGCGACGAGGCGTTGGCCGAGGTGCGGCGTCGCTTCGGCGACGACGTGGCCGGCGCCGTCGCGCTGCTGTCGGACTCCCGGGGCGGGCCCAAGGGTCCCTGGATGGAGCGCAAGCGCCTGCTCCTCGCCCAACTCGACGGCCCTGACGTGCCCGAGGGTGTCCTCCGGGTGGCGGCGGCCGACAAGCTCCACAATGCTCGCACGCTGCTGGTCCAGCTCCGCCAGGAGGGTCCCCGCGCCTGGGGGCGGTTCCTGGCCACGCCCGCCCAGTTCGTCTGGTTCTACCGGTCCGTTGCCGCCATCCTGGCCGTGCGCCATCCCGGCAGCGCGAACGCCGCCGAGCTCGAGCGGGTGGTGGACGAGCTGGCCGTCTGGGTCCCCGAGGACCAGGTCACGCTGACCGCTTGAGCGTTCCCGCCGCCCGGTTCCCGGGTCGCGGTGCTACAAACCAGCCGACATGGGTTCGTCGTTGCGGGACATCCCCGGTGCCGGAGGGGGTAAGAGGAGAGGCCGTCTCGGCAAGGTGGCCGGTGGCCCCGCCAGCAAGCCGTGGCAGACGCCGCCAAAGGTCGCGCCCACCGCCCGCGCCCCCCGGAAGCGCTCCGGGCCCGGGCTGCGGTTCCAGGGCCCACGTTTCGAGGTGGACCGGTTCAACCTGGCGCTGGGCCTCGCCTTCGCCGCCCTCTTCGTGGTCGGGGGGATCTGGCTGCTGCGGTCCAACCAGGTCAGGGTCACCAGCGACTTCGAGGACGGCGGGGCGGTGCCGACCACCGGGGTGGCCGGCCTGGCCATCGAGCTGCAGGTCGACCCGACCAGCCGCCTCAACAGCGCCACCGTCCGCCTCGACGGCACCGACGTGACCGATGAGGTGGAGACCACTGAGTCCGGGTTCATCTGGACGCCCCCCTCCGAAGGCCTGGAGGAGGGCACCTATGAGTTGTCGGTCGAAGTGCCCAAGACGGTGTTCGGCTCCGAGACGTGGTCGATGACCTTCGGCGTCGACGACACCCCCCCGGTGCTGGACGTCCCGACGCCGGACGGGGTGGGCATCGGTGACGAGGTGACCGTCGCGGGGCAGGTCGACGAACGGGTCGAGCTCACCGCCGAGGGGGAGCCGGTCCCGGTGGGTGAGGACGGGACCTTCTCGGTCACCTTCGCCACGCCTCCCGCGGGCGCCGTCGACTTCGTGGCCACCGACCCGGCCGGGAACCTGACCGCCCTGGCCGTGCCCGTGACCGTTGCCCCGCCCGTGAGCCGTGGCCTGTACCTGTCGGCCGACGCCTGGGCCGACGACGGTCTGCGGGACGGCGCCTTAGCCCTCCTGGACGCTGACCAGGTCGACTCGATCGTGTTGGATGTCAAGGACGAGTGCGGCATCGTCACCTACGGCTCGGCCGTGGACCTGGCCGGGCAGGTCGGCGCGGTGGACGAGCGCTACGAGCTCGAGGACGCCATCGCCACCGTCCACGACCACGGTGGCCAGTTGATCGCCCGCCTGGTCACCTTCCGGGATCCGCTGCTCGCCCGTTGGGCGTGGGCCAACAACCACGCCGACTGGGTCCTTCAGGACACCGCCAACGACCCTTGGCCGGAGTACGGCGACGGCGAAGGCTGCCCCGAGGCGACCAACGCCGAACCGATCATCGGCGGTTTCACCAACTTCGCGTCCACCGCGGTGCAGGACTACAACATCGCCCTCGCCGAGGAGGCCGCCGGCCTCGGTGCCGACCAGGTCCTGCTCGACGACGTCCGCCGCCCGAGCGGCGATACGACCTACATGCAGCCGGTCGGGCGGCAGGGCACCAACGCGGAGACCCTCACCGCGTTCCTCGGGCGGGCCCAGCAGGCCGTTCGGGCCGAAGGCGCCTACCTCGGCGCCACGACCACCGGCCTGTCGGTGCAGGACCCGTCGGTGTACGGCCAGGACCTGGCGGCCATGGCCGCGGTGGTCGACTACCTCTCGCCCGAGGTCTACCCCGAGTCCTATTCGTCGGGTGCCTTCGGCGTGGCCGACCCCCAGTCGTCCCCCGGCGAGACGGTCGAGGGTGCGGTCAACGCCGCGAACGAGCAGCGGGGCGACCTGACCACACCGATCGTGCCCTGGTTGCAGGACTACTCGTCGGCGGTGGCCTACGGGGCGACCGAGGTGCAGGCCCAGGTCGACGGGGCGGCCGCGGCCGGGGCCTGTTCGTGGATCGTCCGCGACATCGAGTTCACCTACACGACGGGGATCACGGGAGCTTGCTGACCGGGTCGCCGACCCGCACGGTGCCGGCCTGCACCACGACAGCATTGATGCCCCGCAGGTTCAGCTCGAGGCCGGGGCCGGTGTTCACCCACCGGGCGGCGGCCTTGCCGAAGCGCTCGATGAACTTGGCGCAGCCGGTGTGGGGCAGGGGGCTGACCTCGACGACGGCGTCGCCGACCTGCAGGCGGGAGCCCGCGGGCAGGTTGGCCCCGCCGACGTCCAGGTCGACGTAGAGCTGGTCGCCGGCGAGAGACCGGCGGCTCGGGTCGACGGCGATCAGGGCCGCCGCCCGCGCGTTCATCAGCGTGAGTTGGCGCGCCACCTCGGCGGAGCCGTCCTCGGTGTGCCGGCTGCCCCGGACCTTCCAGTTGTCGCCGACCAGGCCGACGACCGGATCGAGGTCGGCCTCGGCCACCTCCTCACGGGCACCGGTGTCGGGCCGGCGCACGATCAGTTGGAGCGTGCCCCCGTCCGCGGGTGACTGTCGGATCTCGTCCAGCCCGGCGTCCAGCTCGTCGGCCGTCAGGTGGGTCGTGGCGTCCATGCCCACCAGCCTGCCCCACCGGCCCGTTCCGCGTCCGGGATTTGGGTCGGGACGCGGGTTCCGGTCCCAGGACGGGACCGGCGTCAGCGGGGGTCGGGCATGCCGGTGGCGGCCATGTCCTCGGCGAGGGTGGACAGGATCCGGTCGACGGTGGCCTGCCGGGCCCGGGCCTTGGTGTGGCTGACCGCCCCGCGACGGAGCTGGGCCAGGCGGCCGGCCTCCTCGCGGGCCGTCGCCGCCAGTTCGTCGACGGCGACCACGAGGTCGAGGTAGCCCGCGTCGACGGCCCCGGCGGGGTCGTAGACCCGGCCCTGGATGGTGGCGGCCGTGAAGGCCCGCGGCGACAGGCGGTCGCGGGCCAGCTCGACGGCGAAGATGGGCAGGCCCATGCCGATCGCCACCTCGTTGAGGCCGAGCTTGAAGGGGCCCTCGGCCCCGATCCGGGTGTCACTGGCGAGGAGCAGGAGGCTGCCCATGGCCAGCGCGTGGCCGGTGCAGGCGACCACCGTCGGCAGGGGGCTGGCGTACCACCGGACCAGAAGCTCGGCCCCGCTCTGCACGAGGCTCTGCATCGCCGCCTCGCCCGAGGTCATCACCGACAGGTCGAAGCCGGCGGAGAACTTGCCCTCGCGGCCGGTCAACAGCAGCGCGCCGGCTTCGCCCTCGGCCCGGGTCAGGGCCTCGTCGAGGGCGCCGACGGTGGCCGGGCCGATGGCGTTGGCCTTGCCGTCGTCGAGGCGGAGGACGGCGACGTCGCCGTCGAGGTCGTAGGAGAGGATGCTGTCGCTCACCGGGGCGACGCTACCGAGCGGGGAGCGACCACTCCGGATCGGGGGCCGACGATCAGGCGGTCAGTTCGCTCAGCACCGGGTAACCGGCGAGGAACCCGACCACATCGTTGGGGGGATCGGTCTGCGGGGCCTCGCAGTCGACCGCGCCGTAGTCCAAGCCGGCGACCTCGGCCTCGGTGGCCACCGGGACCTCGACCAGCTCCTTGAGCTCGCCCGTCGGGCAGGTGGGGACGTTCAGGTTGGTCACCTCGGCGACACCATCGACCGGCTCGGCCGCCACCAGCTCGTCGCGGTGCTCGGTGATCCAGCCCAGGGCCAGCTCGACCGCGGCCGGGTAGTCGGGCTCGGGGCCACCGTTGACGAAGATGCCCTGGCTGACGGCCAGCGCCGGGATCCCGCCCCGCGCCCCGGTACGGGCGGCGCCGACGGTCCCCGAGAGCTCGGTGATCGGCCCGATGTTCTGACCGAAGTTGATGCCGGTCACCACGAGGTGGGGGGGCTCGGCCATGGCGGCGAGGCCCTGCTCCACGGCGTCGGCGGGGAACCCGGCGACCGTTGTCGCCGGGTAACCCGACAGGGTCGTCACCTCGCTGGTGGCCTGCTCGCCCGGCTCCGTGCTGTCGCTGGTGCCGCTCTGGTCCTCGAGGGGGATCGAGACGGTGACCTCGACGTCCTCCAGCGTGAGCAGGCCCTCGACCAGGGCGTCGAGGCCGTCGCCGACGCCCTCATGGCCGTCGTCGTTGGACACCAGGATGCGGAACGTCTCCGGGGCCGCGGTGGTCGTGGTGGTCTCCTCGGCCGGGGCCTCGGTGTCCCCCGAGGCCTGGTCATCGCCACCACCCCCGTCGTCGCCTCCGCAGGCGGCGAGCACCAGTGCCGCGGCGACACACGCCGCCGTCATCCGTCCCCGCATGTACCCGTCTCCCCCGGTTCGTGGTCTGAGGTTGCTCAGTATCGCGGCCCGGGTGCGTGTGGCTCCATTCGCTCCGGCCTCCTCGTGGCTGCCGCCGGGTTCACCTGCGGGGACGAGGGGACGAGGCCACCGATGCCGAAGGCGATGCCGCCTGCCGCTTCGCCACCCGGACCCGGTAGAACGAGACGGTGCGCACCCTCTCCCGCCGCGAGCTCCTCGTGGCCGGGGCCGCCGCCGCGGTCGTCGCGGCCTGCGGCGGGGATGACGGTGGCGCCGAGGCTGTGCCGTCCACGACCGCCGGGCCGACGCCGTCGAGTGCGGCGCCGCCCACCAGCGCCGTGGCCGGCGGCGGGTCGAACCCGTCGACCGCGCTGACCGCGGCGGACTTCGACGGGCTGGGGACCTGCACCCTCTTGCCGGAACAGACCGCCGGACCGTTCCCGCTCGACGAGCAGTTCGTCCGCCGGGACATCACCGAGGGACACCCGGGCCATCCCCTCCGTCTGGGGCTCCGGGTGGTCGACGCCGACTGTGCGCCCGTGCCTGGGGCGGCCGTGGAGATCTGGCACACCGACGCCACCGGTGACTACTCGGCCTTCGCCGACGGCGGCGGGGGCAAGGACGAGGCGGAGGGCACGACCTTCCTGCGAGGGACCCAGGTGGCGGGCGATGACGGCATCGTCGAGTTCACCTCGATCTACCCGGGCTGGTACCCGGGCCGGGCGGTGCACGTCCACCTGCGGGTCCACCGCGACGACGACATCGTCCTCACCAGCCAGGTGTACTTCGACGAGGCCTACACCGAGGACGTCTTCACCACGGGCGAGTACGCCGAGTTCGGCCCCCCGAACACGACCTGGGCCACCGACGGGATCGCCGGCGACCCCCGGGCCGACGGGACGGCGCTGTCCCTGTCGGCGGAGGGGTCCGGCACCCTCGCCCGGTTGAACCTGGGCGTGGCCTAGGCGGCCGTGCCGGGCGCGGCTGGTTGGCGAGGAGCGCTAGCTTTCGCCCGTGACGACCGCTCGTTCGTCCGACGACCGTGAGGACCACCCGGACTGGCGTGGGGTGGACGAGGGATGGGGTCGTCGGGCGGTCGACTTCGCCACGCTGAGCGAGCCGGCCAACGTCCGTGAGTACCTGGCCCTTCACCAGGCCCTGGACGTCGGGCCGGGCGACCGCGTACTGGACCTGGCCTGCGGCGCGGGCCTGGCGGTGGAACTGGCCGGGGTGAGGGGTGCCGCCTGTGCCGGCATCGACGCTTCCGAGCGCCTGGTGGCGGTGGCTCGGGACCGCAGCCCCGACGCCGACCTTCGGGTCGGCGACATGCACGACCTCCCGTGGGTCGACGGCGCCTTCGACGTCGTGACCAGCTTCCGCGGCATCTGGGGGACGACCCCCGACGCCGTCGTCGAGGCCCGCCGGGTGCTACGTCCCGGCGGTCGCATCGGTCTCACCGTTTGGGGCCACATCAAGGCGTCGCCCGGCGCGTGGGCCCTCACCCCGTTCACCCTGGCCGCACCGCAGAAGGTGGCGAACCAGGCCGCCATGGTGGCTCTGGGGCGGCCGGGTGCGGGCGAGGGCCTTCTCGCCGGGCTGGGCTTCATCGACGTCGAGCGGATCGAGATCCCCTTCGTCTGGGAGTTCGCCGATCCCGAGGCCTACGCCCGGGCCCTCGCGTCCACCGGCCCCGCCTACGAGGCGATCCAGGCAGTGGGGGAGGACGCCTTCCGGGCCTCGGCGGTCGCGACCGCGGCCGAGCGGGTGCGGGAGGGCCTTCCCCTGCGGGCGCCCATCGCGCTGGTCGGCTATGTCGCCCGCAGGCCGAGCGAGTCCGAGCCGGGCGAAGGCTCCGGCGCCGGGTTCCCCGCGTTCCCGGGAGCGACCCCCGCCGGCGAGTGAGGCCGGGGCGGACCTTCCTGAACCGAGCCACGTCGCGGTCACAGGCTCGCGGTACGGTCCGAGCGATGGCGACCGTGGGCAGGGTGATCGGGACCGAGGACGCCACGCCGCTGGAGTTCTGGGTGGGGATCGGGCCCGACGCCTTCCTCCAGCTCGACGATGTCGTGGCCCTGGAGCGCGTCCTGCCCGACGGGCGGACGGTGAAGATCTACGGAATGGTCAGCCAGGTCCGGGCCCGCCACGAGGGCGCCTCGCTGGACAGCGACGTGTTCCTGATCGAGGACGGAATCCTGCCCGCCGAGGTCAGTCGGGCCGCGCTGATCCAGTCCACCCGCTTCGAGCCGGAGGTCTTCGTCCCGCCCCTGCCCGGCACCGCGGTGGACCGGGCCCGGGGCGAGGCGCGGGACCAGGCCCTGTTCTTCGACCAGATGGACCGGAAGCTGCCCGCCGGCCTCTCCCGGGACGAGGAACCCCTCTTCCTGGACCTCGACTTCCTGGACGGGACCAAGGGGGCCCATGTCAACATCAGTGGGGTCTCGGGCGTGGCCACCAAGACCAGCTACGCCACGTTCCTGCTGTACAGCCTGTTCCATTCGGGCGTGCTGGGTGCCGAGGCGGTCAACACCAAGGCCCTGATCTTCAACGTGAAGGGCGAGGACCTCCTCTTCCTCGACCACGAGAACACCCAGTTGGCCGAGGCGGAGCGGGCGAAGTACGCCCAGTTGGACCTGCCGGTCGGTGCCTTCCGCAGCATGGCCGTCTGGGCCCCGCCCCGGCGGGACGACCCGACGGCGGCGCCCGACGTGTCCGGCCGTCACGGTGGCGTCACGTCCTTCTTCTGGACCCTCGAGCAGTTCTGCGCGGACGAACTGCTGCCCTTCCTCTTCGCCGACGCCGAGGACGACCGCCAGCAGTACACGATGGTCGTGCACAACGTGACGGCACGCCTCAAGGCCGACGCCTTGGCCGCGGGCGAGGGGGCGGTACGCATCGACGGCGACACGGCCCGCACCTTCCGCGACCTGGTCGAGGTCATCGCCAACCGCGTCCAGGACGAGGGCGAGGCCGACCGGTGGGCCGGCCGGGCCATCGGCGCGGGCACGGTCAACGCCTTCATCCGCCGGCTGCACGGCTCCATCCGCCACCTCGACCGCCTCATCCGGGCCGATGTGCCTGACGCCGAAGCCCACCTGGTCAACGACGAGGCGCAGGTCACGGTGGTCGACCTGCACAACCTGAACGACCGGGCCAAGCGCTTCGTGGTCGGCGTCGTGCTGCGCCGGGCCTTCGACAAGAAGGAGCGCCAGGGCCACGCCCGGCCGCTGCAGTTCGTGGTCCTCGACGAGCTCAACAAGTACGCCCCTCGGGAGGGGGCCAGCCCGATCAAGGAGATCCTCCTCGACGTGGCCGAGCGGGGCCGGTCGTTGGGCATCATCCTCATCGGGGCCCAGCAGACGGCCAGCGAGGTGGAGCGGCGCATCGTGGCCAACTGCGCCATCCGGGTGGTGGGCCGCCTCGACCCGGCGGAGGCGTCGCGGGGCGAGTACGGCTTCCTGCCCCCGGTCCAGCGGGACCGGGCCACGATCATCAAGCCGGGCACGATGCTGGTCGCCCAACCCCACCTGCCCGTGCCCCTGGTCACCCAGTTCCCGTTCCCGGCCTGGGCCACCCGCTCAGCCGAGGCCGGCGTCAACCCGCAGGCCACCGAGCAGCCCGACGACCCCTTCGAGGGGCTCTGAGCCGGTGAAGCTCCTCCACACCAGCGACTGGCACGTGGGCAAGGCCATGCGGGGCCAGAGCCGGGCCGATGAGCACGAGGCGGTCCTGACCGAGATCACCGGGATCGCCGCGGCCGAGGTCGTCGACCTGGTCCTGGTCACCGGCGACCTGTTCGAGACCTCTGCCCCGTCGCCGGAGTCCGAGGCGATCGTGTACCGGCACCTCCTGGGCCTCGCCGGAACCGGGGCGAAGGTCGTGGTGATCGCCGGGAACCACGACAACCCCCGCCGGCTGGCCGCCGTCACACCTCTGCTGGCGCTGGGGCAGGTCACGCTGCTGGCCGAGCCCGCCAAGGCCGACGCGGGCGGCGTGATCCACTTCGAGACGGCCGGGGGGGAGCCGGTCAACCTGGCGCTGCTGCCGTTCGTGTCCCAGCGGGGGATCGTGAAGGCCGACGACCTCATGGGCCGGCAGGCCGCGGACCACTCGGCCACCTACGCCGAACGGCTGCGTCGGCTGGTGGCCCACCTGACCGAGGGCCTCGACGGGGCCGATGCGGTGAACCTGCTGGCGGCCCACGCCATGGTGACGGGCGGGACGATGGGCGGCGGCGAACGCTCGGCCCACACGATCTTCCAGTACGAGCTGCCGGGTGGCGCCTTCCCCGCGTCGCTCAGCTACGCGGCCCTCGGCCACCTCCACCGCACCCAGCAGGTGCCGGGGGCGGGCTGTCCCGCCTGGTATCCCGGCTCGCCGCTGGCCCTGGACTTCGGTGAGGAGACCGACCGCAAGGCCGTCCTCGTCGTCGAGGCCGAGCCCGGCCGGCCCGCGTCGGTGCGGCCCGTCCCCTTGACCGCCGGTCGCGCCCTCCACACGGTGCGGGGGACCGTCGACGACCTCCGGGCGCTGGCCAAGGAGGTGGGCGACGCCTGGCTGCGGGTCGAGGTGGACGAGCCCGCCCGGGCCGGGTTGGCCGAGGAGGTGCGGGCGCTACTGCCCAACGCCGTGCAGGTGTCGGCCCGCCCGGTCGAGGCCGAGGACGGTGGCCCCCGGGCCGTGCGCCTGGGCCGCTCACCCGACGAGCTGTTCGCCGAGTATCTGGCCGAGCGCGACGTCGACGATCCCCGCCTGCTGACGCTCTTCCGCGAGCTGCACGACGAGCTGAGCGACCCGGAGGCCGAGGATGCGGCCTGAGCGCCTCGAGCTCGAGGGCTTCACCGCGTTCCGGGAGACCGTCACCGTGGACTTCGAGGGGGCCGACCTCTTCGCCCTGAGCGGCCCGACCGGCGCAGGCAAGTCCAGCGTGATCGACGCCATGATCTTCGCCCTCTACGGCTCGGTCCCCCGGCTGGGCAAGAAGGCGGTGGCCCCGGTGATCAGCCAGGGTCTGCAGCAGGCCCGGGTACGCCTCGACTTCACCGTGGGCGGCGACGGCTACACGGCGGTCCGGGTGGTGCGGCCCACGAAATCGGGGGGGACGACGAAGGAGGCTCGGCTCGAGCGCCGGTTCCCCGACGGGTCGACCGAGACGCTGGCGGGGGACGCCGACGCGCTGTCGGCCGCGGTCGAGGACCTCCTCGGCCTCAGCTTCGACCACTTCTGCACCTGCGTGGTCCTGCCCCAGGGCCGATTCGCCGCGCTGCTGCACGCCACGCCCGCCGACCGCCAGGACATGCTCCTGGTCCTCCTCGACCTCGGCCTCTACGAGGCCATGGGCCAGGGCGCCCGGTCCCGGGCCGCGGTGGCGGCGGGCTCGGTCGACACGCTCGATGGCCAGCTCGCCTCCCTGGCCGACGCGTCCGAGGAGATCCTGGTCGAGGCGGAGCGTCGGGTCGGCGTGCTCGATCGGCTGGTCGAGCGCATCGACGAGGCCCGGCCGCGCCTCGACGAGCTGGTCACCACGATCACCGTGGCCACCGCCGAGCGGGACGAGGTCGCCGAGCGGGTCGCGGCGCTGACCGGGCTGGCCGTGCCCGGCGACGTGGCCCGCCTGGCCAGCAAGGTCGACGCCGCCCGTCTCGAGCTGGAGCAGGCCCGCAAGGACCACCTCGCGGCCGAGGGCTTCCTCGACGTCGCCGAGAAGGCGACGGTCGACCAGCCCGACCGGGTCGCCCTGCGTGAGCGGCTCACCCGCCTGGCCCGGCGCACCGAGCAGTCGGCCCGCATCGAGACGGGGACGGTCATGGAGGTCGAGCGGACCGAGGTCCTGGCCGCGACCGTCGCGGTGCGGGAGGAGGCCGACGCCGCCTACGCCGCGGCCCAGGTCGCCGTGGTCACGGCCAAGGACATGGATCGTGCGGCGGCCATCGCGCGTGACCTCGTCGCGGGCGCCCCCTGCCCGGTGTGTCGCCAGGTCGTGCACGACGTCCCCAGCCACCGCGATGCGCCCGACGTCGCCGCCGCCGACGCGGCCCTCGAGACGGCGACGACCGCCATGCGCACCGCTCACGACGCCGAACGGGAGGCCCAGAACAAGCTCGCCGGGGTCACCGCCAAGCTCGACGAGGTGCGCGAGGGCCTGGCCGGCCTCGACGCCGAGCTGGGGGACGGTCCAGACGAGTCCGCCACGACGGCGGCGCTGGCGGAGCTGGATCGCCGCGACCAGGACGTGAAGACCGCCCGGGAGACCGAGCGCAGCCGGCGCCGGGAGATGGAGGCGGCCGAGAGGCGGGCGGCGACGCTGGCGGACGACGAGAGAGCGCTCTGGTCCCGCTTCGACGAGACCCGGGACCGACTGGCGGTCCTCACGCCGCCCGGCGCCGACCGTTCGGACCTCGGCGGAGCGTGGAGCGCGCTCGTGGCGTGGGCCGACGAGACCCGGCCCGAGCTGGAGGAGCGGTCGGTCGCGCTTCGGGGGAAGGTCGCCGAGGCGGAACGGGAGCGGGGCGAGATCGAGTTCCGCATCCGGGAGACCTGCATCGAGCTGGACGTAGCCGTCGATGGCCGCGACCCGCGGGACGCGGCGACCGAGGCTCGAGAACGGGCCCGTGGTCGCCACGAGGGCCTGGTCAAGGACCGGGCCAAGGCGGCCGAGCTGGAGGCCCAGCGGGCGGGCCTGGTCGAACAGCAGGAGGTGGCCGAGTCGCTCGGCTACCACCTCCGGGCCAACAACTTCGAGAAGTGGATCCTGGACGAGGCTCTCCAGCGCCTCGTCGTGGGGGCCACCGAGATCCTCGACGAGCTGTCGGCCGGGGCCTACGCCCTCACCCTGGACAGCGGCGGGGCCAATTTCGCCGTCGTCGACCACGCCAATGCCGATGCCGTGCGGGGGGCAAAGACCTTGTCGGGGGGCGAGACCTTCCTGGCCTCCCTCGCCCTGGCCCTGGCCCTGGCCGACCAGGTGGCCGACCTCGCGGCGGGTGGCAGTGCCCGTCTGGAGTCGATCTTCTGTGACGAGGGCTTCGGCTCCCTCGACCTGGACACCCTCGACATCGTGGCCACCGCCCTCGAGGAGCTGGGGGCGTCCGGCCGCATGGTCGGTGTGGTCAGCCACGTCCGGGAGCTGGCCGAGCGCCTCCCCGTCCGCTTCGAGGTCCGCAAGGGCCCGTCGACCAGCACGGTCACCCGGGTCGACGCGTGAGGCTGGCCGTCGAGCCGTGGGCGCCGGAGTACGGGTCGCCGACCGAGGAGGGGGGCTACGCCCCGCAGGAGCCGGCGGTCCTGGACCTCGAGTGTGACCCGAAGCACTGGGAGCCGCAGTCGCCCGGTGGGGAGCCGGTCGGCACCGTGTTCTTCGTCGACGGCGTGCAGCGCATCGAGGCCAACGTGGTCGTCACCCTCGACTCGGGTGAGGCCCGACGGGGCCGCTGTGTCTCGTACGGCGCGGGGGTCGTGCGTTGCGACAGCCGGGCTGAAGTGATCACGGCTGAGGTCCGCCACGAGTTCCTGGCCCCGGACAAGGCGGCCCGCGACATCGCCACCCGCCACGGCACCTTCGCCCACTACGGCATCACCTCCGACGAGTCGATGGTCTTCGTCGACGCCCTGCACAAGCGGATGGCCGAGCTGGAGGCCGAGGTGGCCCGGTCGGCGGTGGTCGGCCCCGACGCCCTGCTCATCACCGACGGCCCGCTGAGCGGCCGCCGTCACGGCGTCAAGCACGCCGTCGGCTACGTGAAGACCCACCCCACGCCCTACCTGCCCGAGGAGCTGTCCCAGCGCGTGGTCGCCGCTCTGGCCCCCGGCCAGCGCACCCCGGTCTTCCGCCTGGGGGCGGGCCGCCCCGCCTGGTACCTGCGCCTGCCGACGCCCATCCTCCACGGCTGGTCCGGCGTCGTGCGCTGTGAAGCCGGCGACGACGTCAGCGGCCCCGAGCTGTTCGCCCTGGCCGACCGGGTCACCGCCTCGCTGCCCCGCTTCGCCTCCGAGGGCCACAAGGACCCCCGGGCGCCCCAGAACCTGTACCCCATCGGGGGTCTCGAGAGGGAGCTCAAACGCCGCCTGGGCGATTCCCGCCTCTGGTTCCGCGCCCTCCGCGAAGCCACGGCCCCCTGAGGGCGGTTCCTCCGACGGCGTCGGGGGCGGAGCTAAGGACCCGGGGGCGGTAGGTCGATGAGAGAGCATGACTGCCGCGGTCTCCCGTCGCCGGCTGGCCCGCAACGTCGCCGCGGTGGTCGCGCTGGTCGCCGTCGCGGCGACGGGGCTGGTGGTGGCCTTCCGGGACGAGGGCTCGACGGCGGCGGGGCGGGACGTGGCCGAGGGCGACCGCCTGCGGGTCACGCTCGTGGTGAAGGTGGAGGACCAGCCCCTGGCGGAGGCCACGGCCACGCTCCGACTGACCAACACCTCGGATCAGCCGGCCTGGTACCGGAGCGACGAGTGCGACGGCCCGGGTCGTCCCGCCATCGGCCCGGAGGGTGTTGCTCCACGACAGGCCGGGACCCCCGGGAACGGCGCGCTGCGGGACCGTCTGATCGCGGCCGGGGAGGCCTCGCTCCGCGTGGAGCTGGCCGTGCCCGACCCCGGGCTGTGCGATCCCGATGTGGCTCCGGTGGACCTCGACCCCGGCGAGAGCGTCAGTTGGACGTACCGCTCGGGGGCCGAAGCCGTCGACCGCTCGTCGGCCCTGGTGGCGGTGGCGGTCGTTCGCGAGGCGAACCGCCAAGGGCGCACGGTGGGCCGCCTGCGGGCGACGGTGCCGTTCCCCGAGCTCCCCGGCGCCGGCGGACTCACCATCGACCGCGCCGTGGACGTCTTCCTGGCCGAGCCCACGGTGGTCGAGCTGCTGGCGACCGCCGGCGAGGACGGGGTGCTCGTCGGCGTCACCCGGGAGGGCCCGATCTGGCGTATGAGCCTCGGATCGGCTGCCGGTGACCTCTCGGCTGAGGTGCACCCCGATCTCACCGTCCGCGAGGTCGACCTCCTCACCCCCTCGGCCTAGGCGTCCGGTACGCCCCCCGACCTCGGCCGAGACCGACGCCGGGCCCCTCAGGGCTGCATGACGATGAGGCGCTGCTCGGTCATCTCCCGGACGGCGTAGGGCGGGCCCTCGCGGGTGTTGCCGCTGTCGCGGAGGCCGCCGTAGGGCATGTGGTCGGCCCGCCAGGTGGGCACCTCGTTGATGAGCACGCCACCGAAGTCGAGGGTGTCGGCCGCCTTCAGGGCCTTGCCGAGGTCCTTGGTGAACACCGCCGCCTGTAGGCCGTAGCGGGAGTCGTTGGCCCGGGCCAGTGCGTCGTCGTAGTCGGTGTAGGTGGCGATGGCGACCACGGGGCCGAACACCTCGAGGGCGCAGACCTTCATGTCGTCGCTGACCCCGGTGAGCACGGTGGGGCGCAGCACGCCGTCGCCGGTCAGGTCGCCTCCGGTGGCCACGGTCGCCCCCGCCGCGGTGGCCTCGTCGATCCAGCCCTTCACCCGCTCGGTCTCACCGGTGTCGATGAGGGCCGACACGTCGGTGGCGTCGTCGGCCGGGTCGCCCACGACGAGGCCCTCGACCCCGGCGACCAGAGCAGCGGTGAAGTCATCGACGATGTCCTCGTGGACGTAGACCCGCTGGGTCGAGATGCAGGACTGGCCGGCGTGGCTGAACCCGGCGATCGTGATCTTGGCCGCCGCCGCGGCCCAGTCGCCGTCGGGCTCGATGACCACGGGGGCGTTGTTGCCCAGCTCCAGGCCGACCTTCTTGGATGCCGCACGGGCCCGGATGCCCCAGCCCACGGGGGGCGAGCCGGTGAAGGTGATCATGGCCACGTCCGGGTGCTCGACCAGGTGGTTGGCCGTCGAACCCGCGCAGGGCACCACGTTGAGCCAGCCCGGGGGCAGGCCGCACTCGTCGATGAGGAGCTCGGCCAGTTTGAGGGCCGACAGTGGGGTCGAGGACGCGGGCTTCAGGACGACAGGACACCCGGCGGCGATGGCGGGCATCACCTTGTGGCAGACCAGGTTGAGCGGGAAGTTGAAGGGCGAGATGCCGGCCACGACCCCGATCGGCACCCGCTTGACCCAGCCGACCTTGCCCTCGCCGGCTGAGGAGGCGTCGAGGGGGATCAGCTCGCCTCCGAGGGTACGGGCCACCGCGGCCGAGAAGCTGACCGTGTCCACGGCGCGAGCCGCCTCCACCCGGGCGGTCTTGATGGGCTTGGCCGCCTCGGCGGAGATGACCGTGGCGAACTCGTCGACCCGGTCGGCGAGCGCCCGGGCGGCCCGGTCGAGGATGGCGGCCCGCTGGTGGGCGGGCAGCGGGCCACCCCGGTGCAGCTGTTTGGCGATGGCCACGGCCCGGTCCAGGTGCTCCTCGGACCCCTTGGCCACCGTGCCCACCACCGACCCGTCGAACGGGGAGCGCACCTCGATGCTCTCGTCGGAAGCGACACGCTCGTCGCCGATGATCATCGGAAGCTGGTCGGCCATGGCCGAACGCTAGCGGTGCAGGCCGAACCGTGGGCCGGGCGTCCTGCCCCCTACCCGGCCCGGCCATACTGCCCCGTGTACATCGACGACAGGCCCAACGGTGGGCCGACCGCCCTCTTGGTCTCCGGCCGAGCCGACCGCACCCGAGACCCCGCCCGCCCCCGCCGGGGCGGGCCGAGTCGGGTCCCGGGCGCCCCGCCTGCTCGCGGCGGGGCACACTGGGGGGATGCGCAGGCCGCGAATCGGGATGACGCCCTGGCGGCGGATGTTGCCCACCTTCCTGGCGGCCCGTACCGACCTCTACACGCTGGGCGAGGAGTACGCAGCCTCTGTCGCGGTCGCCGGTGGGTTGCCGCTGATCCTTCCGCACCTCGATCCCGGCAGTGCTGACGAGGTCCTGGACGGCCTCGACGGCGTGGTGCTCTGCGGTGGCGACGACGTCGACCCGGCCACCTACGGCGCCGTCGACCAGGGCGGCAACCACCTGGCCCTGGCCGGCACGGACGCCTGGGAGTTGGCCCTCGCCCGCCGAGCCGTGGACCGGGGCATCCCGGTTCTGGGGATCTGTCGCGGCCTCCAGGTCCTCAACGTGGCCTTGGGTGGCACGTTGCACCAGCACGTGGCCGTGGAGGGTTCCGCTCATCCGCCCACCCCCGTCGACCCCGAAGCAGTGATGGCCCAGCGGCACCCGATCGCCATTGCGCCCGGGTCCCGCCTGGCTGGTGTCTACGGCGTCGACCAGCGGGAGGTCAACACGATCCACCATCAGGCGGTGGACCGGCTGGGTGACGGGCTCGAGGCGGTGGCGTGGGCCCCGGACGGCATCGTGGAGGCGGTCGAGGCCGTCGATCCGGCCGTGGAGATCCTGGCCGTGCAGTGGCATCCCGAGAAGATGCCCGATGACAGCGAACGCCCGCTGTTCGAGGACTTCGTCGCCCGGGCCGCGGTCCGGCGCACGTCCGAGGACGGTGTCACCCCTGGACGCTGAGCGCACTGCGGAGCTCGTCGAGGGGGTCCGGGCCCTGGGACCGACCTTCGCCGAACGGGCGCCGGAGTACGACCGCCTGGCTGCGTTCCCGACGGCCAACTGGGAAGACCTCGCCGACGCCGGGTTCCTGGGCTTGTGTATCCCCGAGCGTTACGGCGGCCTGGGCGCCGACTTCGCCACCTACGCCCGGGTGTCCGAGGAGCTGGGCCGCTGGGACGGCTCCACCGCGCTCACCTTCAACATGCACACCGCCACGATGCTGCTCACCGGGCAGGTGGCCGACGACCTCGACCTGCCCGAGGAAGAGCGGGCCGTGCACGAGCAACGGCGGGCTGAGCTCTACCGCGGCGTGGTCGAGGACCGCCACATCCACGCCCAGCCCTTCTCCGAGGGCCTCGCCGCCGGAGCCACGGTGGGGGTGGGCACCGTGGCCCGCCCGGTCGACGGGGGTTGGCGGGTGACGGGCCGGAAGATCTTCGCCTCCCTGTCCGACGCCGCCGACAGCCACAACGTGATCTGCAAGGCGGAGGGCGAGGACCGCATCCGTTTCCTCGGCATCGAGGCCGGCACCCCCGGCCTGCGCATCGAGGGTGAGTGGGACCCGCTGGGCATGCGGGGGACGATCTCCAAGAACCTCGTGATGGAAGCCGTGTTCGTCCCTGCCGAGCGGGAGTTCCTTCCGGCGGGCGCCTTCGACCAGATGGCCGCCCGCTGGCCGCACTTCTACCTGACCCTGTCGTTCACGTTCCTCGGGTTGACCCGGGCCGTCATCGAGTTCACCCGGGCCTACCTGGCCGGTGATGGCGGGCCGGGCGACAAGCGCCGCCATCCCCAGAAGCAGGCGGGCTGGGCCCAGATGGCCCTCGCCCACGAGCAGGCCCAGGCCCTGCTCTACCGGGTGGTCGACGAGGCCGGTGCCGACCCGACGCCCGAGCAGCTGCGTCGGGCCTGGACGGCGCAGGTCACGGTGATGGAGACGGCCCCCGAGGTGGCCTCGCTGGCCATCCGCGTCTGCGGCGGGCGCTCGCTGCTGCGGCCCCAGGCCCTCGAGCGGATCTACCGCGACGCCCGCTGCGGCGCCACGATGCTGCCGTGGTCGGTCGAGACCTGCCTGGACCGCTTGGGTCGCGCCGGCCTGCTCGACGAGGAGGGCGAACCGGCATGACGACGTCCTGGCCCCTCGTCGAGCGCTTCGTCCAGCAGTTCGAGGCCTGTGCCGTCCACGCGGGCGAGACGACCGTTGTCCTGTCCGAGACTCGGAGCCGCCGGGAGCTGGTCGATGCCGCCCGTCTCGGCTTGGGGTCCCTCGGGGCCGCCGTGGCCGAGGTCGTGGTGCCCACGCCGCCGCAGCGGGGCCCGGTGCCCATCCGCTCGACCGGCGCGTCGCAGGCGCTGGCGGGCCACCGGTCGACGGTCGCGGCGTTGGCCACTGCCGACTTCGTGGCCGACTGCACGGTCGAGGGCCTGCTGCACGCGCCAGAGCTGGGTGAGATCCTGGGCGGCGGGGCTCGGGTGCTGATGATAAGCAACGAGGACCCTGAGGTCTTCGAGCGACTGGCCCAGGATCCCGGCCTTCGCGACCGGGTGCAACGGGGCAAGGACCGTCTCGACGCCGCGGCCACGCTGACGGTCACCTCGCCCGCCGGATCCGATCTCCACGTCGTGCTCGAGGGTGCGGTGCGGGCTGGTTCCTGGGGCTGGGTCGACGAGCCCGGCGACATCGCCCATTGGCCGGGCGGGCTCGTCCTCTGCTTCCCTGCCGCGGGGACGGTCAACGGCCGGTTGGTGCTGGCGCCCGGCGACGTCAACCTGACCTTCAAGCAGTACCTACGGGACCCGGTCACCCTCACCATCGAGGACGATCACGTGGTGGACATCGCCGGCGAGAGCGTCGACGCCGACCTGTTCCGCTCCTACCTCGGGGCTTTCGGCGACAGGGAGGCGTTTGCGGTGAGCCACTTGGGCTGGGGCATGAACCCCGCCGCCCGCTGGGATGCCCTCGCCCTCTACGACAAGGCCCAGGTCAACGGCACCGAACTCCGGGCCTTCGCCGGCAACTTCCTCTACTCGACGGGTGCCAACGAGGTCGCCGGCCGCTTCACCGATGGCCACTTCGACCTGCCGATGCGGGGCTGCACGGTCGCCCTCGACGGCGCCCCGGTCGTTCTCGACGGCGTCCTCCAGGGAGATCTCGCGCCCTAGCCGTCAGTCGCCGAGGCCCTCGAAGGCGGCGGTCTCGTCCGCGCTGGAGTACCGGCGGAACGCGATGAGTGTCCGGGTCTCCCGGATGCCGTCGAGCTTGGCGATCTCACCGGTGACCACGTCGGCCAGCATCTCGTGGTCGGCGATGGCCAGGACCGCGACCAGGTCGACGTCGGACCCGGCGACGGAGTGGGCCTCCCGGACGGCGGCGATCTCGGCCAATTCCTGGCCCAGGGCGTCGATGCGGGCCGGATCGGCATTGATGAGGACGAAGGCGGAGAGCACGACCGCGACCCTACGACGCCGTCACGACCCGTACCGGCAGGTGCTTGATGCCGTGGATGAAGTTCGACCGGAGGAACTCGACCGGGCCCGTCCGCTCGATCCCGGCCAGGCGGGGGAGGAGCTCTTCGAAGGTGACCCGCACCTCGAGGCGGGCCAGCCACGCGCCCAGGCAGAAGTGGGGGCCGTTGCGCCCGAAGGTGCAGTGGTCGTTGGGCTGACGGGCGATGTCGAAGGTGTACGGGTCCGGGAACTGCTCGTCGTCGTAGTTGGCCGACACGAACCAGATCACGACCTTGTCGCCGGCCCGGATCGGGACGCCGCGCAGCTCGGTGTCGCGGGTCGCTGTGCGCCGGAAGTGCATGGTCACCGTGGTCCACCGCAGCAGTTCCTCGATCGCCGTCTCGAGGTCCCCGGGGTGGGCCCGGAGGTGGGCGAGCGCCTCCGGGTGGTCGATGAGGGCGTCCAGTGACCCCGCGATCGTGTAGCGCGTGGTGTCGTTGCCGGCGGCCACGAGGAGGGCGAAGAAGTTCTTGAACTCGAGATCGGTCAGGGGCTCGCCGTCGGGGGTGGGGGCCAGGAGCCGGGTGATGACGTCGTCGCGGGGCTCGGCCCGTCGGGCCTGGGCCATCCGGTCGGCGTACCGGAACACCTCGAGGGCGGCTGGGCTCCGGAAGGGCATGAGCCGGAACTCCTCGGTGTCGGACAGGTCGACGGGATGCGAGGTGAACTCGGGGTCGGTGTTGCCGATCATGGCGTCGCCCCAGGTGACCAGCTCGTCGAGGTCCTCGTCGGGAAGCCCCATGAGCCGGCCGAGCATGCGCATGGGCAGCTCGCGTCCGACCTCCTTGGTGAAGTCGAACTCTCCCTTGGGCAGCGCCTCGTCGAGCACGGCCCGGGTGATCTCCCGGATGGCCGCCTCGTAGGCCTCGACGGTGCGCCGGGTGAAGCCCCGGTTGACCAGGCGCCGCAAGCGGGTGTGCTCGGGCGGGTCCAGCTCCATGAGCGTCCGCCGGGCCTCGGTCTCTTCGCGGTCCATCTCCTCCATGCGGATGCCGGCGGTGGAGGTGAAGGTCTCGTGCTCGCGACTGACCTGCAGCACGTCGTCGTAGCGGGTGACGGCCCAGAAGCCGGAGTTCCCGTCGGCCTCCCCGTACCAGGCGACGGGCGCCTCCCGGCGGAGGCGGCGGAAGGTGGCATGGGGGACGCCACCGATGAAGGTGTCGTGGCTCGTGAGGTCGGCGTGGGCGTCGGTGTCGACCGTCCGGCTCACGGCGTGGCCTCCAGGGTGGTCCCGCCGGCGAAGGTGGTGCCGACGGTGCGCCAGTAGCCGGCGATGATCTCCCGGGGGGCGAGGCGGGTGAGCTCCTCGGTGGGGGAGGGGAACAGGTCGAGGGTGGCCTCGCCGGTGACGGCCGGTCCCAGCTCCACGTCCCGGCCGGACATGGTCACGACCTCGGCCAGGCTGTCGCGACCGTCGGACTCGACCGCGGGCATCCAGCGGTGGTGGACCATCGGGTGGCCGTTGACGAAGCCCGTGCCCTCCGACGGTCCCGTGATGGTGAAGGTGGCCTCAGCCAGGCGACGCCCGTTGGCCGAACAGGTGGCCCCGAAGCGCCCGCCCGGTTCGAGGCGGGGTCCGGCCCGCCCGACGGTCACCGGGCGGGTCATCCAGATGTCGCCCAGCTTCTTGGGGTACCCCTGGTGGAGGCCCCGGACGAGGGCGATGTCCTTGTCCACCCAGATGTAGACGCAGCGGGAGAAGACTCGGTCCCGGTAGCGACAGCGGACCACGACGAAGCACTCCTTGTACTGCGCCCGCACCGGGTCCAGCAGCTCGTCGCCCGAGTCCGAGCAGGACTGCCAGTCGGCCCAGATGACGGCGACGGCGCCGGGGTCCTCGTCGTCGGCGACCGGAGTGAGGGGGTCGGGCAGCAGCTCGGCCACTGCGGCGGCGTCGGTGCGGTACTCGACGGTGAGCAACTCGCCGGAGTAGTGCCACGGTGGCGGGGGCAGCAGCGATGCCCGCCCTTCGGGGCTGCGAGGGACGAAGAAGCCAGCCAACTCGGCCATGGGCCGGACACTACACTTTCTTTTGGTCCCAAATGATCGGGACCGAGCCGACCGGGGGAGACGCCGTAGCCATGCCCGAATACCGCCGCATCCTGCTCGAGGGCGCTGTCACCCCCGTCACGGTCGAGGCTGACGAGCTGGTGGCCGGTGACGGCCGCCGGGTGGCGGCGGACGAGGCGGTGCACCTCCCGCCCAGCGAGCCCAGCAAGATCCTCTGCGTCCACCTCAACCACATCAGCCGGGTGCAGGAGTTCCAGACCTCGCTGCCCCCCGCGCCCACCTACTTCCACAAGCCGGTCTCGGCCCTCAACGGCCACCACGGTGAGGTGGTACGCCCCGACCGGTGCCGCTGGCTCAACTACGAGGGTGAGATCGTCGTCGTCATCGGGCGGCCCTGCCGCAACGTGGCCCCGACCGACGCCGGTGCCTACATCGCCGGCTACTCGATCGGCAACGACTACGGCCTCCACGACTTCCGCGACACCGACGCCGGGTCGATGCTGCGGGTCAAGGGCTCGGACACGCTGGCGCCGGTCGGTCCCGGCCTGGTCACCGACTGGGACTTCCACGACAAGGCGATCCGCACCCTGGTCAACGGCGAGGTCCGCCAGAACGGCTCGACCGCGGAGATGACCTGGGACATGCACTACCTGGTGGCGGACCTGGCCCGGACGATCACCCTGCTGCCCGGCGACATGATCTTCTCGGGCACGCCGGCCAACTCTCGTCCCGTCGAGCCGGGCGACGTGGTGACCGTAGAGGTCGAAGGCCTCGGCGCCCTGACCAACACCATCGTCACCGGCCCCACCCCGATCCGGGACGACGTGGGCGCGCAGCCCACCGAGTCCGAGGAGGTCCTCTCCACCGCGCTGGGAGGGGACTGGGAGTTCCGGGGGATCCGGGGCCCGGAGAAGGGGTGAAGGGTCAATAGTCGCGAGTTGCGTTCGTCCCCGTGAGCGACGCCGACCTCCGCGGCACCTGGTCGGTCGTGTCCTTCTACCTACCCGGACATCGTTTGCATCCAAACGATCACCGTTCTAGGTTTCTGCCACTCGGACGGAGGGGGACACCCATGCGGGCAAAGCTCGGGATCGCGCTGCTGATCGTCTTCACGCTGCTGGCCGCGGCCTGCGGCGACGACGCCGACAGCGGGGACGACGGCGGGGGCAGCGGCGACGGCGAGGCCCTGGCCGGCCTGGACGTCGACGCCGTTCTGGCCTCCGACGGCACCGACTGCGAGGAGCCCTCGGGTGACCCGCTCCTGATTGGCTACGCCGCAGACTTCTCCGAGTTGGGCGGCTACGCCGACGGCCCCGGCGCCGAGGCGGCCCAGTTCATGGCCGATCAGATCAACTGCACGGGTGGGATCGACGGCACGCCCGTCGAGGTCACCGTGCAGGACATCCAGGGCGACCCTGACATCACCCAGCGGGCGGCCCAGGACCTGCTCGACGAGGGCGTGGACGCCATCCTCGGCCCACCGTTCTCCGACTTCGGCCTGCCCCTTCTGCAAGTGGTCAACGGCCAGGTGCCGGTGCTCTTCGTGGCCTCGACCGAGCCGGTCCTGCCCGACGCCGAGCTGAACTCCTTCCTCGTGCCCTTCGACGATCCCGCCCAGGCCACCGCGGCCGCGGAGTTCGCCCTCGGCGAGGGTTGGGAGACGGCGGTCACCTTCTCGTCCGCCGACGCCCCCTACTTCGAGCAGAACCCGGCCACGTTCACCGAGGTCTACGAGGCCGACGGCGGCGAGGTGCTCGAGGACTACACCTACTCGCTGGAGGACGCCGACTTCTCGACCCAGGTCAACGCCATGGCCGACCTGCCCGAGCCCCCCGACGTGCTCTACACCTCGATGCTGATGCCCCTGATCGGCACGCTGCTCGGCCAGCTCGACGCCGCCGGCCTCGGTGACGTCGAGGTGATCGGCGCCGATGCGTTCGACGCCACCGGGGTCATCTCGGCCGGGGCGGACGCCGAAGGCGTCTACTACACCACCCACGGCTTCCCGGGTGAGGGGACCCGCATGAAGGCCTTCCTCGACGCCTACGAGGCCCAGAACGGCGAGGCGCTGGAGACCGTCAGCTTCGGCACCCTGGCCGCCGACGCCGTGCTCATCGTGGCCGACGCCTACGCCCGGGCCGGAGCGCTCGACCCCGAGGCCATCGCCGAGGAGATCAAGGCGACCGAAGACCTGGAGCTGATCACCGAGTCGGTGACCTACGCGGGCACAAACGGCACGCCGGTCAAGCCCGTGTTCATCCACCAGATCGTGGACGGCGAGATCACCCTCGCCGACAGCTTCATCCCCGGGGAGTAGCAGCGTGCCCGCCTGCCCGTCGGTGGACGGCGAGACCGCCCTCCGCGGGCGGGCATCGTCGGGGACCTAGCGCGGGCTCGTGCTCGAGCTCGACGGGCTGACCACCCGCTACGGGGCGATCACCGCGATCCGGGACCTCGGCCTGCGGGTCGACGAGGGCGAGGTCGTGGCCCTCATCGGCCCCAACGGCGCGGGCAAGACCACGACGTTGGCCTCGATCGCCGGGCTACTGACCCCGGCCGAGGGGTCGGTGCGCCTCGACGGGGAGGACGTCACCGGAACGGCCCCCGACGAGATGCTGCGCCGCGGCGTGGCCCTCGTCCCCGAGCACCGGCGGATCTTCGCCGACCTGACCGTGGCCGAGAACCTGCAGGTCGCCGGGGTGACCCTCGGCGCGGGTGACCGTCGTCGACGCCTTGACGAGATGGCCGAGCTCTTCCCGGTCCTGTCCGAGAAATGGCGCACCCACGCGGGCTATCTCTCCGGCGGTGAGGCCCAGCAGCTGGCCGTCGCCCGGGCCCTGGTCACCGACCCCCGCCTCATCCTCATGGATGAGCCGTCTCTGGGGTTGGCCCCGGCGCTGGTCGACGTCGTGTTCGGCCTGATCGCCGACCTGAAGGGTCAGGGTCGGACCCTGCTGGTCGTCGAGCAGAACGCGCGGCGGGCCCTCGAGGTGGCCGACCGGGCCTACATCCTGCGCACGGGCACCGTGGTCGACCAGGGGACGGGGGCCGACCTCCTCGCCCGGACCGACCTGTTCGAGGCCTACCTCGGCTCGACGGGACCGGCGCTGTGACCGGAGGCGACCCGCGGTGAGCCAGCTCGTCCAGGAGATCGTCGACGGCCTGGGCGTCGGCAGCACCTATGCCCTGCTGGCCCTGGGGCTGGCGATCGTCTTCGGCGTCATGCACCTTGTGAACTTCGCCCACGGCGAGCTCATCACGGTGTCCGCGTACGTGATCTACGGACTGTCCACCCGCGACGTCTCCTGGTGGTTGATGGCCCCGATCGCCATCGTGGCCGCCTCCCTCACCGCGGTGGCGACCGAGCGGGTGGCGTTCCGGCGGGTGCGGGGGTCCTCGGAGTTCACGATGTTGCTGACCTCCTTCGGCCTGGCGATCGTCATCCAGGCCCTGTTCCGCATGTACCTGTCGGCCGCGCCTCGTCAGTTCGACCAGCCGGGGTGGATCAACGACACCGTCGAGGTGCTCGGCATCAACATCGAGGTCTACGACCTGGTCGTGATCGGGGTCACCGCCCTGACGCTGTTGGGGACGGTCTGGATCTTCCAACGCACCATGTTCGGGGTGTCGCTGCGGGCCGCGGCCGAGGACTTCGACGCCGCCCGCCTCATGGGGGTCAAGGCCGATGCCACGATCTCCCGGGCCTTCGCCCTCTCCGGCGTCCTGGCCGGCATCGCGGCCGTCTTCCTGATGCTGCGGTCGGGCCAGGCCGAGCCCGACGTCGGCACCGTGCCGCTGCTCAAGGGCGTCGTGGCCGCGGTCATCGGGGGCCTGGGCAGCCTCAGCGGTGCGGTACTCGGCGGCCTCCTGCTCGGTCTGGCCGAGGTGCTGCTCCGCTCCCGGCTACCCGGTGACATGGCCCGACTGACCGATGCCTTCGTCTTCGCCCTCGTGGCCATCCTGTTCATCGTCCGCCCCGGTGGGATCATCTCGGTCCGCCGGGCCCAGCGGGTCTAGGCGCGGTGCGCTCCCGCTGGTTCGAGCGGGTCGGGCTGCCGACGCTGTCGATGCTGCTCGTGGTCGGGGCCCTTGTCGGCGGGAGCCTCCTCTATGCCTCGTCCGGGGCGGGGTCCCGGGACATCCTCGTGACCCAGATGCTGGTGAACGCCATCATCGTGATGGGCCTGCAGGTGTTCATCGGCAACACCGGGATCCTCTCCTTCGGCCACATGGGCTTCGCCTCGATCGCCGGCTACACGGTCGCCATCCTCACCATCCCGGCGTCGCGCAAGATCGGCACCGAGTTCGTGCCCGGCTTCATCGCCGACGCCCCCTTCGGCCTGGCCGACACCGAGCTCGGGCCCCTGGCGGCCACCCTCGTCGCCCTCGTGGTGGTCCTGGCCATCGGGTTCTTCGTCGGCTTGGCCGTCACCCGGGCCGGCGGCATCGCGGCCACGATGATCACCCTCGCGTTCCTCTTCGTGGTCCACGAGGTGGCCCTGAACTGGACCGACATGACCAACGGGGGCGGCGGCCTGTCCTTCATCCACCGCATCGAGGGTCGAGGCGTGATCTACGTGTGCCTGACCCTCGTGGTGGTCGGGGCCCGCCTGTTCCGGCAGTCCCGGTGGGGTCGGCTGGCCCACGCCGGCCGGGAGGACGAGGTGGCCGCCGCGGCGTCGGGGATCAACGTGCAGGTGCCGTGGATGGTGGCGTTCATGGCGTCGGTGGCGATCGTCGCCGTCGGGGCGTCCCTGCGGGTGCAGGTACTCGGGGCGACCAGCCCCATCGTCTTCTTCTTCGACTTCACCCTGCTCACGCTGGCGATGCTGATCGTGGGGGGCCGCAACTCGGTCACCGGTGCCCTGGTCGGGGTGGTCGTGATCACCGCTGGCACCGAGTTCACCCGTTCTCTGGCCGACTCGCCTCCGGAGTCCCTCGATTGGCTGCTGAAGCCGGGGTTGTCGGACATCTTCCTGGGTGGCGCCATGCTCGGCTTCATGCTCCTGCGCCCCCACGGGCTGCTGCGGGACCGGGAGTTGGATCACTGGATCGCCCGCCGGGTGCTGCGGACGGACGTGGGTCCCGAGCCCGAGGTGGCCGAGGACCCCGGTCGGGACGCTGGGCCCCACGACCGGCTGTCGGCCTCGCGGGTGTCGGTGGCCTTCGGCGGGTTCCAGGCTCTCAACGAGGTCTCGGTCGAGGTGGCCCCCGATGAGGTGGTCGGCCTCATCGGTCCCAACGGTGCGGGGAAGACCACGCTCCTCAACGTCATAACCGGCGTGGTCCCCAGCGACCACGGCGCCTACACGCTGGGCGACCAGGACCTGACCGGGCGACCGTCGTACCGCATCGGCCGCGCCGGTCTGGCCCGGACCTTCCAGAACCTGCGGCTCTTCTCGGACCTGTCGGTACGGGAGAACGTGGAGATCGCCGTCCTCAGCGCCGATCGCCACCGGCCCGACGGCGTCCGGGTCCCCGTCGACGAGCTGCTGGTCGCCGGGGGGCTGTGGGAGGTCCAGGCCCGCCGGGCCGGCGAGCTGGACTACGGCGCCCAGCGCCGACTCGAGCTGGCCCGGGCCGCCGCCCTGGCGCCGTCGTTCCTCCTGCTGGACGAGCCCACCTCGGGCATGAGCGACGCCGAGTCGGCCGCCATGATCGACAAGGTCCGGGCCCTGGCCGCCCGGGTCAGTGCGGGCGTGATCGTGATCGACCACGACCTGCACTTCATCACCAACCTCTGTGACCGCATCTACGTCCTCGACCACGGTCAGCTCATCGCCGAGGGCACCCCCGCCGAGGTCCAGGCCGACTCCAAGGTGAGAGCGGCCTACCTCGGCTCCTCCGCCCCCGCCTGACGACCGATCGGGAGCCGCGTAGCTCTTCCTGAGAACATGGGCGCGTCTCCAGAAGGTCAGATCAGGTCGAGGTAGCGGGTGCGCTCCCAGTCGGTGACGGCGGTGAGCCAGGCGTCGACCTCGGCGTGGGCGTGGGCGGCGTAGTGGTCGACGACGAGGTCGCCGAAACTCCCGCGGGCCCAGGCGGAGGCGGCGAAGCGGTCGGTGGCCTCGCTGAGGTGGCGGGGGAGGCCGGCGTCGGGGGCCTGCTCGTAGGCGTTGCCGGTGATGGGGTCGCCGGGGTCGAGGGCCCGGGCCACGCCGTCGCGGGCCGAGGCCAGGAGGGCGGCGAGCGCCAGGTGGGGGTTCATGTCGGCGCCCGGGAGCCGGAACTCGAAGCGGCGTTCGTCGTCTCGGTGGCCGAGGGTCCGGAACGATGTCGTGCGGTTGTCCTCGCCCCAGGTCACGCCCCAGCCGGCAAAGTCCTGTTGGACGATTCGCTTGTAGCTGTTGACCGTCGGGGCGTACCAGACCAGCAGGTCAGGCGTGTGCTCGATGGCCCCGGCCAGGGCCGAGCGCAGCACGGCCTCGTCGCCGAAGGCGGCCTCGCCGCCCCGCCAGAGCGACAGGTGGACGTGGCCCGACGAGCCAGGTTGGTCGGTCTTCGGCCGGGCCATGAAGGTGGCGGTGAGGCCGTGCACCATTGCCAGGCGCTTGACCGCCAGCTTGTAGAAGGCATGGTGGTCGGCCATGGTCACCGGGTCCTGGCGCCGCAGCGTCATCTCCCACTGGCCGAGGCCCCACTCGCCTTGGCCCGCCTCGGCCTCGATGCCCGACGCCGAGAGGCAGCGGCGCAGCTCGTTGAAGAAACGGGCGAAACGGTCACCCTCGAGGATCGAGTAGTCGGCGGGCTGCAGGGTCGTCGGCTGCAGGTCCCGGTGACCGTCCTGGCGGTTCGCGTCCGGGGTGCCGACGAAGAGGTAGAACTCCAGCTCGGTGCCCGTGAGGGCGGCGAAGCCGTCCTCGGCGAGGGCGTCGACCTGCTGGCGGAGTATCGATCGGGGGGCCACGGGCACGGGAGTCCCGTCGGCCACCTCGACGACGTCTGCCATGCAGATCGCCGTCTGGCCCACCCAGGCCGCCGGGCGCAGGGTCGACAGGTCGGCCTCCAGGCGGATGTCGTGCCATCCGGTGTGGAAGCCGGCCCAGTCGAGACGGCCGACCATGCCCATGGGGTCCTGCGTGATGTCCCAGGCGAAGGCGGCCGTGCACATGTCCACACCCCGGTCGACCCCCCGTAGGAAGGCGTCCCGGGTGAGACGCCGACCGAGCAGGCGGCCCTGCATGTCGGGCGTGCAGAGGACGACGGTCTCGTACCCGCCGCTGAGGTCATCGACGCTGAGCTCGTTCATCGTCCCGTCTCCCTGTTGCCGCTGAACGGGAGGGTCGTCGCGCCGGTCACCGGGTCAGCCACCCGCCGTCGACGGGGAGCTGGACACCGGTGATCCACTCGGCCTCGTCGCACAGCAGCCACGAGACGGCGGCGGCGATGTCCTCGGGCCGGCCGACCCGGGGGACGAGGAGGCGCTCCTTCATGAAGGACCAGGCCTCGTCGCTCTGGATGCCCTCCAGGGAGACGAAGTCGGTGGCGATGGGACCGGGGGCGACCGCATTGACCCGGATGCCCTTGGTGGCCAGCTCCACGGCCAGCGCCTTGACCAGCATCTTCACCCCGCCCTTGCTGGCGTTGTAGTGGACCTGGCAGGAGCCGGTCGAGGACACGACGACGTCGGCTTCCACCGTGGAGATGCAGGCGATGGCCCCGCCGTCCATGACCCGGGCCACCTCCTGGGTGACCAGCCAGTAGCCCTTGAGGTTGACGTCGAGGACGAGGTCCCACTCCTCCTCGGTCAGGTCGTCGAGGCCCGACATGGTGACCAGCCCCGCGCAGTTGACCAGGCGGGTGATCGGCCCGTAGGCGTCGACCACGGCGTCCCGGGCGACCCGGATCAGGTCCCGCTCCCGCACGTCCACGGGCAGCGCCAGCGCCCGCCCCCCGTCGGCCTCGATCATGGCCAGTGTCGCCGCTGAGGCGGCGTTGTCCAGGTCGGCCAGGCCCACCGCGGCCCCTTCGGCGGCCAGGCGCCGTGCGGTGGCCCGCCCGATCCCCGACCCCGCGCCCGTCACGAACGCCACCGCCCCCTCGTGCCGCCCCGTCATCGCCCTGCGCCTCCATCCTTCTGGTGGCTGGATGTGCTGGGGCGCGCGCTGGAGCCACCAGACCGGGGGGCGACCGCAGTCATGGGGTCCACGTCAGGGGGAGGGCGGCGGGGCCGCGGAACTCGAAGCCGGTCAAGGTGATCTCCTGGTCGGGGGCGAGCTGCAGGTCGCCGAGGCGCTCGAAGAGGCGTTGGGTGCCGATCCGGACCTCCTGACGGCCCAGCCACTCGCCGAGGCAGCGGTGGGTGCCGAGGGCGAAGGCGGCGTGGCCTCCCTCGCGGCGGTGCAGGTCGAAACGGGTGGGGTCCGCCCAGTGCTCCTCGTCGAGGTTGGCCGAGCGCAACACGCCGGAAACCATCTGCCCGGCCCGGATCGCGGCCCCGCCCAGCTCCCCGTCCCGGGTCGCCTGGCGCGTGATCGTCCCGACGGGGGAGTGGAGCCGGAGCGTCTCCTCCACGGCCCGGCGCCACAGTTTCGGGTCCTCCCGGACCTCGGCCAGGGCCTCGGGGTGGGTGAGCAGGACCCAGGCCACGAGGCCGATGCCGTCCCGGGGCTCGTTGATGCCGCCCGAGATCATCAGGCGCACGTTGTTGACGATCTCGTCGTCGGTCAGGTCGGTGCCGAGGTAGTGGCCCAGGGCGGTGTCGGCCGCCGCGGACCGCAGCTCGTCCATCCGGGCGCCAATCGCCACGCCCAGCTCGTCGCGCGCCCGGTCACCCTTGGCGGTCAGGGCGGGGTCGTTCTCGAAGTTGGCCAGGTCGGCGCACAGCCCGCCGCACCAGGCCCACATCCGCTCCCAGCCGTGTTCGTCCAGCCCCAGCACGGCGGCCAGGGAGGCGGCGGACAGCGCGTCGGCGTAGCCGGACATGATGTCGGCCGACCCGTCGGCCGCGACGCCGTCGATCAGCCCGTCGGCCAGGGTCACCAGGTCGTCGGCCACGAAGCGGCCCGCCGTGCTGCCCGACTGGAACGGGGGTCCCAGGGCGTCCTTCAACCGGGTGTGCTCGGGCGGGTCGACGGTCAGCATGTTGCGCCCCAGTGCCCGGGCCAGGAAGGACGGGTCGGTGGCGGCGGTGAAGACCTCGGGGTGGGCGTCCACGAGGGCCACGTCGTCCCAGCGAGTGACCAGCCACATGTCCAGCGCCGGCACCCAGGCCACCGGCTCATGCGCCCGCAGGTCGGCCAGGATCGGGTCGGGGTCGGCCTCCAGCGCCGCCAGGTCGATGCCCTCCCCCCGGCCCCCCATGTCAGTGGAAGGGGAGGTACTCGTCGAGCTCCCAGTCGGTGACGGCGCCGGCGAAGCGCTCCCACTCGGCCCGCTTCACCGCGACGAACTGAGCGACCATCTCGGCCCCCACGGCCTCGACGAACTCGATGTCGGCCTCCAGCGCGTCGAGGGCGGCCTCCAGGTTCGGCGGGCAGCAGACATCGGTGTTGATCTCCTCCAGGCCGTCGCCGGTCTCCGCGGGTGGCGGCTCCAGCCCGTCGACCACGCCGAGCCGGGCGGACTGCAGGACCGAGGCCGTGACCGTGTAGGGGTTCGCCGCCCCGTCGGCCATTCGGTGCTCCAGGCGGGTGCCCGCACCGCGGGCGACGGGGACCCGCACGCACGCACACCGGTGGTCATAGCCCCAGTTGGCCCAGTAGCCCGAGAGCTGGGCCGGCCGCAGCCGCTTGTAGGCGTTGACGGTCGGCGCACAGAGGGCGGTCATGCCCACGTGGTGGGCCAGCATCCCGGCGATGCACTGCTTGGCGAGGGAGGACAGGCCGTCCTCGGCGTCCCCGTCGCCGAGGGCGTTCACGCCACCACCGACCAGGCTGAGGTTGATGTGGGTGCCGTTGCCGCCCCGGTCGCCGAGCGGCTTGCCCAGGAACGTGGCCAGCAGCCCGTGGCGGTGGGCGACCTCGCGGGCCAAGACCTTGAAGAGGAAGGCGTCGTCAACCGCAGGTAGCGCGTCCCGGTACTGCAGGGTCAGCTCGAACTGCGGGATGTCGTACTCGCTGTTGATCGACTCGACGGGCAGCTCGGCGGCGTCCGCGGCCCGCATGATGTCGTCGATCACCCCGAGCGGGTCGACGCAGATCCCGGTGCCGTACACGTAGCCGCCCGGCGTGTCGAAGGGCTCCCAGCCCCCCTTGCCGTCGGGCTGGAAGAGGAAGGCCTCCAGCTCGATGCCGACTTGGGGCCGGTAGCCGAGGGCCTCCCAGTCGGCGATGGCCTGCTTCAGGGCCCGCCGGGGCGAGATGGCCATCTCCTCGCCGTCCTTGGTGATGTCGGCCACGACGACCCGGGTGCGGTCCTCCCAGCCGGGCCGGGTGTCGGCCAGGTCGAAGCCGGCGTGCAGGTCGGGGAACCCCTCGAGCATCCCCGACCCCGGCGCCGGGACCATGCTGCGGTCATAGCCCAGGGCGAACACCGCGGTGCAGTGGTTCGTGCCGTGCTCGGCCAGGCGGGCGGGCAGGTACTTGCCCCGGGCCAGGCCGAGGTGGTCGGGCCACAGCACCCGGATGCGGTCGTGATCGGTCATGTCGCCTCCAACGAGGGGAACGTAGTGGGCAGGAAGCCAGCCAGGAGCCGGTTCACCGCCTCGGGTTGTTCGAGGTTGGTCAGGTGGCCCGCCCCGGCCACGATCTCGAGGCGGGCGTCGGGGATGCCGGCGGCCAGCGCTTCGCTATACGCGGGCGGGGTCTCGGCGTCGTGCTCGCCGACCACGACCAAGGTCGGCGCCGAGATCTCGCCCAGGCGGGCCCGGACGTCGTGGGTCGGGAGCAGGTCGATGACCGCCCGTAGCCCCTCGGACGGGATGCGGGCCATAGCGGCGACGCCCTGGTCGAGGGCCTCGCCGCCGAAGCCGGCGCCGGTGACCGACCGCAGCACGTGCTCGGCGACGTCCGCGGGCGTGAGCCCGGCGTCGAGGGGGGTGAGGCGGGCGGCTTGCCACTCGTCGGGATCGGTGCCGTCGAGGCCGAAGGCGGGGCTGGTGTCGAGGAGGACCAAGCCGCTGACGCGGTCGGGGCGCTCCAGCGCCGTGTGCAGGGCGATCATGCCGCCGAGAGACAGGCCGACCAGCGGCGCCCGCTCGACGCCGAGCGTGTCGAGCAGACCGACCACGGCGTCGGCCAGGGCGGGGAACGTGAGCGGGCCGTCCAGCGGCGGCGACGCCCCGTAGCCCGGCAGGTCCCCGGCCACGCACCGGAAGTCGTCCGCCAGCGCGGCCAACTGGGGTTCCCACGCCGTCCGCGACCCGCCGAGTCCGTGCAGGAACACGACGACCGGGCCTTCGCCCGCTTCCCGCCACGCCACCGGCGAGGCGTCCACGTCCAGCGCTCGCCTCATCGGTTCTGGGTCCGCCCCTGTGTTGTGGACAACAGGTGGGTGTACCCGGAACGGGGGCGCTGGTGCTTCTGGGTCCGCCCCTGTGTCGGGGGCGAGACGTGGGTGTACCCAGAACGGGGATGGGTCATGACCAGACGCGTTCGGCGATGCGGGCGACCTGGGCGAGCTTGGCCCACTGCTCGTCGGGCGTCACCGCATTGCCGGGGAGGGTCGAGGCGAAGCCGCACTGGGTGGACAGGGCCAGGTGGTCGAGGTCGACGAACTGCGCCGCCTCCTCGATCCGGGCCACGACGGCGTCGTCGGGCTCGAGGCCGGGCCGCTTCGAGGTGATGAGCCCGAGCACGACCGTCGGGCCGTCGTCGGGCCGCGCCCGCAGGGCCGAGAAGTCGCCCATGCGCTCGGGGTCCTCCCACTCGACCAGGAGCACGTCGTAGGGAAGGCCGAACAGAGTCTCGGCGACCGGGTCCAGTGGCCCCTCGCACACGTACCGGCTCTGGTTGTTGCCCCGGCAGACGTGCATCGACGTCGTCACGTCCGCAGGCAACCCCTCCAGGACGGCGCAGTCGGCCCGGACCGCGACCGCCAAGGCCCGCTCGACGGTCCAGCCCTCCTCGTCGAGGGCGGCGACCCACCGGGGGTCAGCGAAGTAGGGGTAGGCGGGGAAGTCGAACTGGATGTAGCGGCAACCGGCGGCCACGGCGTCGGCCACGAGGCCCCGCTCGATCTCGACACAGTGGTTGACCAGCTCGTCGAGGTCCCGGTAGGCGTGGTCGTTCACGCCGGGCTTGAAGGTGAAGGGCAGGGCGAACAGTGACGCCGCCGGGAACGTGACCTTGAACGGTTGGTCGGTCGCCTCCGACAGGAACGCCGCCTCCCGGGCCGCCGGGCTGTCCACGGGCCGCAGCCGGTCTTCGATGCGCTGGACGTTCCACGTGATCGTCGAGCCGTCGTCGGCCCGAAACTCCACGGGGTTGCGGTCGGTGCTGAACCCCTCGACGGCGTCCCAGAACGAGTTGAGGAACATCCAGCGCCGGAACTCGCCGTCGGTGACCACGTCGAGGCCCAGGTCGACCTGGCGCTGCACGGCCTCCCGGATCGCCTCGTCCTCGATCCGCTCCAGCTCGGTGCGGTCGGCGGCCCGTTCCTCGGGCAAGACGGCGTGGTGCCCGTCGGCGTAGAACCGGTCGACTGCGTCCCGCAGCGCTGGCGGGCGGAGCAGCGAGCCCACGACCTCGGCCCGAAATGCCTCGCTCACGAGTCCCAGTGCTCCGGGCTCGTCACCGTGTTCTTGACGTCGGCGTAGAAGTCGAAGCTCCAGGTCCCGCCCTCCCGGCCCACGCCCGAGTTGCGGGAGCCGCCGAAGGGGGCCTGCAGGTCCCGCACGAAGAAGCAGTTGACCCAGACGGTCCCGGCGACCAGGCGACTCGAGACCCGCTCGGCCCGCTCTGTGTCGCCGGTGTAGACGATGCCGGCCAGGCCGAACTCGCTGTCGTTGGCCATGGCCACGCCCTCGTCTTCGTCGGCGAAGGACTGGAGGGTGAGGATCGGCCCGAAGACCTCGTCGGTCACGATCTGGCTGCCCGGGGTGGGGTCGGTGAAGAGCGTCGGCCGGTAGTAGAGCCCACCGAGGGCCTCGTTCGGGCCGCCACCGATGACCGGCTCGAGGCCGGACGCCCTGGCCCGCTGGACGAAGCCGTCCACCCGCTCGAAGTGCTCGCGGCTGATCTGGGGGCCGATGTCGGTGGCCTCGTTACGGGGGTCGCCCTGGAGGAGGGTGCTCGCCCGTTCGACGAAGCGGTCCAGGAACTCGTCCCGCACGGACGCCTCGACGAGGAGGCGCGTCCCGGCGAGGCAGACCTGCCCGGCGTTGTCGTACTGCTCGACGGCCTGGGCCACCGCGGCGTTCAGGTCGGCGTCGGCGAAGACCAGCATCGGGGACTTGCCGCCGAGCTCGAGGCTGACCGGCGTCAGGTTCTGGCCAGCGGCCGCGGCCACGATTCGGCCGGTCGGCACCGAGCCGGTGAAGCTGATGCGGCTCACCTCAACATGGCGGACGAGGGCGTCGCCCGCCTCCTCGCCGATGCCCTGGACGACGTTGAGCACTCCGTCGGGCAGGCCCGCTTCGTTGGCGATGTCGGCCAGAAGCGACGCCGTCAGCGGGCTCCACTCCGCGGGCTTGAGCACCACGGTGCAACCGGCGGCCAGCGCCGGCGCGACCTTCCAGGTGGCCAGCATCAGCGGGGCGTTCCACGGCGTGATGAGCACGGCCACCCCCGAGGGGTCCCAGGTGACGTGGTTGGTGTGGCCCCGGGTGTCGAAGTCGGGGTAGCCGAGCCGGGTCAGCCAGTCGGCGAAGAAGCGGAAGTTGTGGGCCACTCGGGGCATCACGCCCCGGCGGTGAGAGCGCAGCAGCGCGCCGTTGTCGGTGGTCTCGACGATGGCCAGCTCCTCGACCCGGGCCTCGATGCCGTCGGCGATGCGGTGCAGCACGGCGGCCCGGTCAGCGGGGCTGGTGTCCCGCCAGCCGGCGAAGGCCTCGGTGGCGGCAGTCACCGCGTTGTCGGCCTCACCGGCGCCGCCGCGGGCGACCTCGCCGAGGGGGGTCTCGTCGATGGGCGAGATGTCGGTGAAGGTGGAGGTGGAGGGGACGCGCCGCCCACCGATCCAGTGGTCGAGGTCGACGTCGACTCCGGCGACGGTGGTGGTGCGACTCATGTCCCCCTCTTCGCTTGCGGCGCAGCCGGTGCCGGGCAACACTAGCGAGGATCGTTTGGAGCCGAACGATCGCGCCACATGACTGCCCGACCGGGGGGACACGACCACTCGATGCCTCGTGCCTTTGCCAGCGACGACGACGGGGAGCTGGTGCGCGCCGAGGCCGATGTCCGGGCCGAGCTGGGCGGGCTCGACCTCGACTTCCGGGCCTTGGCGGCCGTCTCGAACATCTTCCGCACGGCCACGGCCGTCCGCAACCACATGGAGCGCTCGGTCCTCGACGAGCACGCCCTCTCCTGGAGCGCGTTCGTCGTCCTCTTCGTCCTGCGGGTGTGGGGGGACCAGGAGGCCCACCAGCTCGCGGACGAGGCCGGCATAACCACCGGCACCCTCACCGGCGTGCTCAAGACCCTGGAGCGCAAGGGCCTGGCCCAGCGTCGGGCCCACGACTCGGACAAGCGCCGGGTGGTCGTGGCCGCGACCGACGAGGGTCGCCGTGTCATCGAGACGGTCATGCCGGCCTTCAACCGCCACGAGGCCCTGGTGACCCAGGACCTGGACGACGCCCAGGCGGACGCGCTGGCGGGCGGACTGCGCCGGGTCCTGCGCACGGTCGAGGAGATCGACGCCGGGACCCGCGGCACCCGGGTGACCTGAGGTGGGCGATCCGGTCCCGTCCTGGGTCAGGCCGGATGGTGCGCGCTCGACGGCCGGGCGAGAGGCCCTCGGCCGTGGGTGACCCGTGGGCCTTCGACGAGAACCTCGCCCAGCAGGTCCTGGCCTGGGCCGAGGCCCGGCTGAGCAAGGACCCCAGCCCCTTCACCGGGGCGAAGTCCCGCGACGAGCTGGAGCGGGCGGCCGGCCAGACGGTCACCGAGGAAGGCCTCGGCTTCGACGAGGCCTTCCGGCTCTTCACTGAGGTGCTGGCGCCCGCCACCCGGGCTCAGGACCATCCGCTGAACCTGGCCTACATCCCCACTGCCCCGACCGAGGCGGCCCGCCTGATGGATGTCGTCGTCAGCGTCTCGTCCATCTTCGGGGGCGTCTGGGAGGCCGGGGCCGGGGCGATCTTCGCCGAGAACCAGGCGCTGGACTGGCTCCGGGAGCTGGCCGGCCTGCCCGAGGGGGCCGGCGGCTGCTTCGTGCCCGGGGCCACGGTCGGCACCCTGTCGGCCCTCGCGGCCGCCCGGGGCGCGGCCGGACCCCGCCCCGAGGGCGGCTGGCGCCTGGTCGCGACGAGCGAGGCCCATGCCTCGGTGCGGTCGTCCGCTCGCGTCCTCGACGTGGACGTGCTCGAGGTGCCGGCCGACGACCGGGGCCGGCTGATCGGGCCGAACCTGGCCGCCGCCATGGAGGGGGCCACCGGGGTGTTCGCCGTCGTGGCGTCGGCGGGGACGACCAACGCCGGGGTGGTCGATGACCTCGCGGGCGTGGCCGACGTCTGCGCCGACCAGGGACTGTGGCTCCACGTGGACGGCGCCTACGGCGGGGCCGCCCTGGCCGCCCCGTCGACCCGGGACCGCCTGGCGGGCATCGAGCGGGCCGACTCCCTCGTGGTCGATCCCCACAAGTGGCTGTTCGCCAACTACGACTGCGCCGCATTGCTCTACCGGGACCCGGCGCTGGCCGGCGCCGTCCACTCCCAACACGCCGACTACCTGGACACCGTCGACCGCCAGGTGTGGAACCCGTCGGACTACGCGGTGCACCTGACCCGCCGGGCCCGGGGCCTGCCCTTCTGGTTCTCCCTGGCCGTCCACGGGGCCTCGACCTACCGGGAGGCCGTGGAGACCTGCCTGAGCCTGGCCCGGGACGTGGCCGAGGAGATCCGGGCCCGCCCGAAGCTGGAGCTGGTGCTGGAGCCGGACCTGAGCGTCCTGGTGCTGCGCCGTCGGGGCTGGGGCGAGGACGAGTACGCCCGTTGGTCCACGCTGCACGCCAAGGCCGGCACGTGGCTGGTAGTGCCGACCCGCTGGCGGGGCGAGCCCGTCCTACGGCTGTGCTTCATCCACCCGAGGACCGATCTGGCCGATGTCCGCCAGATGCTCGACTCCCTCGACGTCGACCCGCCACCCATCGGGTAGTTTGGGTCCAAACAATCGAGGAGGGTGGCATGGGCGAGATCGTCGCCGCAGGGGTCGTGGCCCACGTCCCCCCGATCATGGTCGAGACGGCCCGTCGACAGGCGCTGAACGGCGGCCGGGACACCACGCTGGTCGAGGGCCTGGCTCGCCTGAAGGCCGAGGTCCTGGGGCCGCTGGCGGTCGACACCGTGGTCGTCTTCGACACCCACTGGTTCACCACCCAGGAGCACGTCGTTTGCGCCCACGAGCGCCGGGCGGGGACGTTCACCTCCGAGGAGCTGCCCACAGTCATCCACGGTGTGGCCTACGACGCCCCCGGCGACCCCGAGCTGGCCCGGGTCGTGGCGGCGGCCGCCGAGAACCGGGACGACACCTGGGTTCTGGCCACCGACGACCCCCACCTGCCCGTCCACTACGCCACGGTCAATCTCCTCCACCACCTCCAGGGCGACGAGCGGTGGCTGTCGGTCGGGGTGTGCCAGACCGGGGAGCGGGACGACTTCCTGCGCTTTGGCGAGGTGCTGGCCGAGGCCGTCGCCCGCCTGGACCGCAGGGTCGTGCTCCTGGGGTCGGGCGGGATGAGCCATCGCTTCTGGCCCCTCAGGCAGTTCCGGGACCACGAGGGCTTCGGTCCCGAGCACATCCGCACCCCCGAGGCCCGCGCCGCCGACGAAGACATCCTGGCCTGCTGGGCCGAGGGCGACCACGCCGCGGTCATCGACGGCTACCAGGACTACCGGCAGTTCGCCCCGGAGGCCTTCTTCGCCCACTACCTGATGCTGGTCGGCGCCCTGGGCGGTAGGGCATGCACCGCGCCCGGCGTCCGGTACTCCGACTACGAGGCCAGCGCCGGCACCGGCCAGGTCCACGTCTGGTTCCCTCGCCCTGAGGCCGGCTGGACCGCCTGAAACCTCCGTTCTGGGTGCAGCCCCGTGTCGCCCACGACACACGGCAGTACCCAGAAAGCGCGGGTCGGGGTCACATCAGGCGGGCGATGTCGGTGAGGAAGTGGTCGACCAGGGCCTCGGTGTGGGGCCGGGCCTCTTCCTGACGGTCCTTCGTCTCCTCGAGCAGGTGGTCGGGGGCGATCTCGAGGTGGCGGAGCTCGGCCTCGTCCGCCACGTCCAGCCAGGTCTCGAGCACTTCGGCGGTGATCTCGGGGTGGAACTGGGTCCCCAGGTGGCGGCCGATCCGATAGGCCTGCACCCCTTGTGGTCCCCGGGCCAGGGCGGTGGCCCCGTCGGGCAGGGCGAAGCGGTCGAAGTGCCACTGGAACCACGGGCCGCCGGCCACGGCCGGGTCCGTGGGGCGGACGTGGTGCCAGCCGATCTCCGGCTGGTCGGAGCGCTCGACGGCCGCCCCCAGGGCGGCGGCCAACGCCTGGCCGCCGAAGCAGATGCCGAACACCGGCACGTCGGCGTCGACCGCGGCGCGGAGCATCGCCAGCTCCCGGCCGATCCACGAGCCGATGGTCTCGGCGTCGTAGACCGACCAGGGTGAGCCCATGGCCAGGACCAGGTCGTAGGCCCGGGGGTCGGGGAACTCGACGTCCGAGGTCGGATCAGCGATGTCCTCGACCACGGTCAGCGGCTCCAGGGCGATCCCGTGGTGCTCCAGGCGATCGCCGACGAGACCCGGGAGGGAGTAGGCGTCGTGCTGCACCACGAGGGCCTGCATGCCGGCGAGGCTAACCGTTTGGCCCCGAACGATCTCGGGCGAGCGATGAGTCGGCAACGTTGGGAGGAGCCCTTCGCCCCGTGGCCTCCGACGAGGTGGTCGAGCGGTCGTGCGCCTCAACCAGGACCGAACCGGCCCGGGAGGTCACCCCCGACGCCGTGCCCGAGACCGTCGCCGGCGTGGGCCGAGGAAGCACCGAGGGCGGTGCTGTGTCGACCGTGGAGCTGCCCCTGTCGGCTGACGAGAGGGACCGGTAGGCTTTACCCGGTCAAGCCCGTGAAATCTCCACCGAGGTGACCCCACCAGTGAGCATCGACGTTCCCGAGGATCTCCGCACCGAGCCAGTGATCACCGTCACCGACGACGCCCTCGCCCAGATCCTGGAGCTCAAGGCCAAGGAGGACGACGCGGACGATCTCTGCCTGCGCATCGAGGTCGTGGGGACCCAGGGCGTGGACTACCTCTACGACCTCGCCTTCGCCACCCTCGAGGAAGCCGTCGAGGGCGACTCGGTGGCCGTCGCCGGCGACCTGCCCGTGATCGTGCCCGCCGACAGCGTGTCCAAGCTGATGGGCGCCACCCTCGACCTGCCGACCGGCGACCAGCAGGGCCTGGTCCTGCGCAACCCCAACCGGCCCAACCCCCTCGCCGGCGAGGACATCGACCTCTCGGGCACCACCGAGGAGAAGATCCGCCAGCTCCTCGAGCAGTCGATCAACCCCGCCCTCGCCTCCCACGGCGGCTTCGCCGTGCTGGAGCGCATCGAGGAGCGGGACGAGGGCGTCGTCGCCGTGGTCACCATGGGTGGCGGCTGCCAGGGCTGCGCCGTCAGCGCCATCACCCTGCGGGAGGGGATCGAGGCCGCCATCAAGGAGGCCATCCCCGAGGTCGTCGAGATCATCGACGGCACCGACCATGACGCCGGCGAGAACCCCTACTTCACCTGAGGGCTTCGCCTCGTCGCGCCGCCACGAGTCTTTCGACGAGCGACTCGGGCAGCGGTTCGTCCCGGGGGAACCGCAGCGCCCCCTTCGAGGTCGGGTAGTCGGCGACGGCGTCACCGAGCGCAGGCGATCAGCTAGCCCTCGCAGCCGGCCGGCGCGGCCTGCGCCTCACTCGCGCCGAGTGCCGTGATGAGCAGCACCGTCGTGAAGCCCGCCGTCAGCCTGCGCATGCTCTGCCCCCGGTTGCCCGCCGCACGGTCTCCTGATCGACCGGCGCGGTCCAGAACATGAGGGTGCTCCTCTTACGCGACGAGGCCCGGGGACTCGCCGGTCTCCCAGCAAGACCCCGGGCCTATCCCCCCTGGTGTCGCCCCGGTGGACTGGGTCCGCCCGAGGGGGACAACGATACACCGGTGTGACATATGTCATCCAGCGCGGGGAGAGATTCGCGTGGCCGCCGATTCCGGCCGGCTGAGGGGCGTGAACGGTCAGCCGCGAAGGTCGCGGACGGTGGCCGCTATTCCGTCGGCGTCGAGGCCGAGTTGAGCCAGGATCACGTCGGGCTTGGCGTGGGGGATGTAGCGGTCGGGCACCCCCAGCACGGCGACCTTGGGGCCGCCCCCGTGCGCACGGCGGCGCAGCTCGTCGGCGAAGGCCGAGCCCACACCGCCGTCGGCCAGGCCGTCCTCGACGGTGACCACCACGGGGTGGCCGAGGGCGTCGTCGATCATCGTCTCGTCGAAGGGCTTGACCACCCGGGGGTCCCAGACCGTGGTGGAGACGCCCTCGGCCTCGAGGGTCTCGGCCGCCTCGGTGGCGGCGGCCAGCATCTTGCCGGCTCCGATGATGCAGACGTCGGTGCCCCGGCGCACGAGGCGGGCGTGCAGTCCGGAGCCGACCTCGTCGGGGCCGACGCTGGGGGCGGCGGTCTTGGGCCAACGGATGGCGGCGGGCCCGGCGCACAGGTCCAGGGCGTCGTGGAGCATGACCCCGAGCTCCTGGTAGGAGGACGGGGCGAAGATCGTCATCCCCGGCACCTTGCGCAGCAGGACCATGTCCAGCACGCCGTGGTGGGAGGGGCCGTCGTCGCCGGTGACCCCGGCCCGGTCCAGGCAGAACACGACGGGCTGGCGGTGGAGACCCACGTCGTAGAAGGTCTGGTCGATGGCCCGGGTCAGGAACGTCGAGTAGACGGCGAAGACCGGACGCAGGCCGCCCATGGCCATGCCGGCTGCCGAGGTGACGGCGTGCTGCTCGGCGATGCCGACGTCGAAGCAGCGGCCGGGGAAGCGTTCCTCGAACGGGAGGAGGCCGGTGGAGTCGGGCATGGCGGCGGTGATCGCCACCAGCTCGGGACGCTCCTCGCCCTCCTTGATGATGGCCTCGGTGAACGCCGCGGTGTACGAGCCCGGCTTCACGCCACCGATGTCGTGCAGGTGCTTGATGGTGTCCTGCTCGGCGGGGGCGTGACCCTTGCCCTTCTGCGTGAGGACGTGGACGACGACGGGCCCGTCCAGCTCGGCGGCGTTGCGCAGGGCCCGCTCGACGCCTTCGATGTCGTGACCGTCGAAGGGGCCGGTGTAGCGGACGCCGAGCTGCTCGAAGAACGCGGGTGGTTCCCACATCTCGCGCACGGCGGCCTTGGTGGCGTCGAGGCCCCGGGCCAGGCGCTCGCCGGCGGGCAGCTTGTGGATGGTGCGCTCGAGGCGCTCCTGGTTTCGCAGCCAGGTCGGGTTGAGGCGCAGGCGGGCCAGGCTCTCGCCGAGGCGGGAGATGGTGGGCGCGTAGGACCGGCCGTTGTCGTTGAGGATGATGATCGCCTTGCGGCCACTGTGGCCGAAGTTGTTCAGGCCCTCGAAGGCCATGCCGCCGGTCATGGAGCCGTCGCCGATGACGGCGATGACCCGCCGGCCCTCGCCGAGGTCGCTCTCCTGGGCCACAGCCAGACCGTGGGCGTAGGAGAGGACGGTCGAGGCGTGGCTGTTCTCGATCCAATCGTGCTCGGACTCCTCACGGGACGGGTAGCCCGACAGTCCGCCCGCCTTGCGCAGGTCGGCGAAGCCCGCCTGGCGCCCGGTGAGGATCTTGTGCACGTAGGCCTGGTGGCCGGTGTCCCAGAGGATGATGTCCCGGGGTGAGTCGAAGACCCGGTGGAGGGCCAGGGTCAGCTCGACGGCGCCGAGGTTGGAGCCGAGGTGCCCGCTGCCGGCGTCGTCGACCGCGGCGACCACGAACTCCCGGATCTCCTGGGCGAGGTCCGGGAGCTCGTCCTGGGACAGGCCCTTGAGGTCGGCCGGTGAGTGGATCTGCTCGAGCATGGCTGCGAAGGAACCGTACCGCGCCCACGAACCCCCCACGTGGGCGCTCACCCGTTCTGGGGGCTCCCGTCCGTCGGACCGGGCAGCCGTCCCCGAGATTGCGCCGATTTGTCACGCTGGGCGTGACGAATCGGCGCCAGAACCAGAAGAACCGGCGTCACCCAGACCGGGGTCAGGTGGCGAGGACCAGGTCGGCCACGACGGGCCAGTGGTCGCTGGGGAGGCGGCCGCCGGGGCGAGTCGTGTCGACCCGGGCGCCGGCGACGGCCCAGTGGGACGACACCAGGATGTGGTCGATGCGGCGGCCGTCGGTTCGACCGGTGAAGGCGTGGTTGGTGCCGGGGGCGTCATCGCCGACGGCGTTGCGCAGACCGCCGGCGACCAGGGTGGCCACGACGGGGCTGTCGGGCAAGGCGTTGAGGTCGCCGACGACGACGGTTGGACCGTCGTCCAGCCAGGTCAGGAGCTGCCCGGCCGCGGCCACCCGGTTGCGCTCATGGTGCTCGTCGAGGTGGGTGTTGACGACGGTGACCGTTGGCCTGCCGCCGGTCTGGCGCAGGCGCACGACCGTGGCGATCCGGGGGAACGAGGCGTCGGGCAGCCGGGTCCCCGGTTTGGTGGGGTCGGCGCCGTACCAGCGGGTCTCGCTGCTGACCAGGGTCAGATCCCCCCGCCGGAAGACGACGCTGCACCGCTCGCCCCACCGTCGGGGCGAGCGCCCCGCCCCGGTGAAGCCGTAGCCGGGGCAGTGGTCCTGCAGGCTGCGGGCCTGGAACCCGAAGGCCTCTTGCAGGCCGACCACGTCGGCGTCGAGGCCCCGAAGGGCGGCCGCCGTCGCGTGCCGGCGGAAGGGCCACGAGTTCCACCCGTCCCGCGCCAGCCCGTTCCGGACGTTGAACGTCGCCACCCGCAGCCTCACCGTTCGAGGACCAGGACGGACACGTACCCGGCGAGCACACCGAGGGCCGCGCCCCCGAGGACGTCCAGGCCCCAGTGGGCGCCCAGGTACACCCGGGCCACGGCGGTCAGCGTGGCGGCGGCCATGACCACCCCCCGCCCCACCCGGCCCCGGGCGATGGTCAGCAGCAGCACCGTGGCGAGGGCGGCCGCGATGGTGGCGTGGGAGGACGGCCAGGAGAAGCCGTCGGCCACCTCCCGGGGGACCCGCCCGAGACTGGCCAGCGTGGGTCGGGGTCGCTCGATGACCTCCTTGAGGGCGGCGGCCGCCAGCCAGCCGCCGAACCCGGCGAGGGCCGCCGCGCCGGCGGCCCGGTAGCGCCCGGTCACGACCAGCCCGGCGGCGACGAGGACGATGGCCAGCAGCGTCCCCGCCTGCTCGATCAGCTCCAGCGGGGTCTCCAGCCAGTCGGGCCGGTCGAAGATCCACTGACCCACGTTGCGCTCGAAGGCCCAGGGGGTGCGCCGGCCGGCGAGCAGGCCGGTGAGGACGAGGGCGGTTGCCGCGCCGAGCAGGGCCGAACGTTGCCGGGTCACCCGGTCAGGTGGTCGCCGGCGTCGCCGCGGGGCGGTGACGGAGGCGGCGGAACGCCTCCCGCAGGGTCCAGGAGATCGCGTAGCCGCCCAGGAGGGCCAGGGCCCCACCCAGTGCGTCGAGCCAGTAGTGGTTGGCGGTGACGATGATGGCGAAGAGGGTCATCCACGGGTAGGCGGCGATGGCGATCCGCGACCACCGGTGCTTCATGTGCGGGTAGAGGACCAGGAAGGCCCACAGGGCCCAGGCCATGTGGAGGCTGGGCATGGCCGCGTACTGGTTGGAGATCTGCTCCATGGCCCCGCTGTCGAAGGACCAGAGCCCGCCGTAGGTGGCGAGGGTGTCGACGAAGCCGTAGCTGGCGCATTCCCCGAACTGGCCACAGTCGTCCAGCAGGCGGGGTGGCATGAGCGGGAACCACGAGAAGCCGATGAGGGCCAGGAGGGTGGCGAAGACGATCGTGTTGCGCCACAGCGAGTAGCGGGCCGGTTGCTTGCGGAACAGGTAGATGAGGGCGAAGCCGGTGACCCAGAAGTGCAGGGTCCCGTAGAAGACGTTCCAGAACTGCAGGAAGAGGCGGTAGCCGAGGAAGGCGTCCTGGATGTTCTCCTCGACGAAGAGACCGAGGCTCCGTTCGACGTCGATGACCCAGCGGGCGTTCTCGAAGGCCCGGTCGGGGCTGACCGTGGCCGAGCCGAACTCGTTCCGAATGGCGCTGTAGATGATGTAGAGGGCGAGCAGGGCGAGGATCTCGACCCACCAGCGGAGGCGGACGTTGGTGACGTCGTCCCGGGCCCCGTGCGCCTCCTGCTCGGCGTCCTCGACGGCCTCGGCCTCGGTCAGGTCGATCTTCCGCTGGTCGCGGTCGACCATCCGAGGGTCGCTCACGCCGCCGGGACCGCCTGAGGGTCCGCACCGGGGTCGATGTCGGGGTCGATGCCCGGGGCCACGCCGGGCAGTGGCTCGGCGTGGCCGCCGAAGGCGAAGGCGGGGGCGCCGACCAGGCTGGCGGTGAGGTTGAGGAAATAGAGGGCGAGGCCCAGGGCGATGGCCTGGGTGTTGTCGACCCCGAGGGGGTGGAGGAAGAGGACCAGGGCGGTCTCCCGGACGCCGAGGCCGGAGATGCCGATCGGGAGGACCTGCACCATGAGCACCACGGGGATGAAAGCCATCATGGCGGTGATCCCGGCCTCGTCGATGCCTACGACCCGGGCCGCGCAGAAGGCGGCCAGCACCAGCGTGCCCTGGAAGGCGAAGGCGGCCAGCAGGAGTTTCCGGGTGTCGCCCGGATGCTTGCGCAGGTTGACGACGCCGAGGTGGACCGAGCCCAGGAACTGCAACCAGTTCTCGTGCTCCTTGAACCGGCCGAGGATCTTCTGGTGGGAGGCCAGGTAGAGCACGCCGATCAGGCCGACCAGCGCCAGCGTGTTGATGACCAGGGCGGCGGTGGCGGCGCCGTGGTCGGGCAGCAGACCCCGGTTGACCACCAGGCCGATGACCGAGATGAGGGGCAGGACGAGCCAGCCGGTGAGGCGCTCGATGACTACGGAGGCGACAGACTCGGAGCGGTGTCCGCCCAGGTCCCGGGAGACCCGGGCGATGCGGAGGACGTCGCCGCCGATGGTGGTGGGCAGCACGTTGGAGACGAACTGGCCGGCGAAGTAATGCGAGGTCAAGCGCTTCAGGGGCACCCGCAGGTCCAGGGCGTGGAGCACCTGCTCCCAGCGGATGGCCGACAGCACGATGCTGACCATCGTCAGCGCGATGGCCAGCACCATCCACACCGCGGACATCGGCTCCCAGTCGGGGACCAGCTCGCTGGGCTCGAAATCAGGGACGCGCCAGAGGAGGACGGCGAGCATGGCCGCGCTCAGCACGATCCTCAGGACGAGGACGACCCACCTCTTCTTCAAACGCTCTCCACCTGCCCGGGAACCCTCCAGCTTACGGCTGAGGCCATCGGGATCGAAGGCCCGGCGCCCCCGTCGTAGTGTCCGGGCCATGACCACGACCGGCCACGGCGGCGAGTTGGCCCTCGCCGCGCTCACCCCGTTCGGCGTTCAGGAGCTGTTCACGCTCTCGGGCGGCCACGTCTTTCCGCTGTATGACGCCGCGGTGAAGCAGGACGTGCGCATCGTCGACGTCCGCCACGAGCAGACGGCCACCTTCGCCGCCGAGGGCACGGCCAAGCTGACCCGTCGCCCCGGCGTGGCCGTGCTGACCGCCGGCCCCGGCGTCACCAACGGCATCAGTGCCGTGACCACGGCCCACTTCAACGGCTCGCCCCTGGTCGTCCTCGGTGGCCGGGCGCCGCAGGCCCGCTGGGGCTCGGGCTCGCTGCAGGAGTTCGACCACCTTCCTGTCCTGAAGCCGATCACCAAGGACGCCCGGACGATCAAGGACGTGAACCGGATCGCCCACGAGGTCCACGAGCTGACCCGGATCGCCCTGACCCCGCACCGGGGACCGGTGTTCGCCGACCTGCCGCTGGACGTCGTCTTCGCCGACGGCCAGGCCGAGGAGCTGGAGCTGGGCCGGACCCACGTGCGGGAGGAGATGGTCGAGGACATGGCCCAGGCCGCCCGCCTGATCGCCAAGGCCGAGCGCCCGGCGATCATCGCCGGCACCGACGTCTACTGGGACGGCGCCTGGGACGACCTGCGGGCCGCCGTGGAGCACCTGCGGGTGCCGACCTTCGTCAACGGCCTGGGCCGGGGCTGCCTGCCGGCCGACCACGAGCTGGCCTTCAGCCGGACCCGGGGACTGCTGAAGACCGAGGCCGACCTGGTCGTGGTCATCGGCACGCCGCTGGACTTCCGCCTCTCCTTCGGGACGTTCGGCGACGCCAAGGTCATCCACGTCGTCGACTCCCCCGAGCAGCAGGCCGGCCACGCCGAGACCGAGTTGTCCCTGGTCGGCCCCATCGACAAGGCCCTGGCCTCATGGGCCGACCACACCGGACCGAGGGCCGACCACGAGCCGTGGATCGAGCGCCTGCGGGACCTCGAGTCGTGGGCGGCCACCGACGAGTCGGCCGCCATGGAGGCCGACGCCACGCCCATCAAGCCGTCCCGCATCTACGGCGAGGTCCGCCGGCGGCTCGACCGTGACGCCGTGGTCGTCAACGACGGCGGGGACTTCGTGTCGTACTCGGGCAAGTACATCGACTCCTACGAGCCCGGCTGCTGGCTGGACCCCGGTCCCTACGGCTGCCTCGGCACCGGCATGGGCTACGCCATCGCCGCCCGCATCGCCCGCCCGGACAAGCAGGTGGTGGTGATGTTGGGCGACGGTGCCGCCGGCTTCAGCCTGATGGACGTCGACACCCTGGTCCGCCACGACCTGCCCGTGGTCATCGTCGTCGGCAACAACGGCATCTGGGGCCTGGAGAAGCACCCCATGCGGGCCATCTACGGGTACGACGTCGCCGCCGAGCTCACCCCCGGCACGCGCTACGACGACGTCGTCAACGCCCTCGGCGGCGCCGGCGAGATCGTCGACACCCCCGAAGACGTCGGCCCCGCGCTCGACCGCGCCTTCGCCAGCGGCGTGCCGTACCTGGTAAACGTCCTCACCGACCCGGAGGACATCTACCCGAGGCAGTCGAACCTCGGCTGAGCCGCGCGCCGCTTCGCCTTCTGGACCGATCAGCGCTTCGATCGTCAGCGCAGCTTGTCGAGGAACCGCTCGGTGTCGACGACGACCCTCGTCACCCGTCCGACGGCGACGAGGCCGCGGTCGTCGTTGACGGACACGGTGAAGGTGAGTCGCCGGCCCTGAACGGCCTCGAGCGTGGCCTCGGCGGTCACTCGCTGACCCACGGGCGTCGGGGCCAGGTGGTCGATCTGCACCCGTTGGCCCACTGTCGTGGCGCCCTCGGCCAGCTGGCCCTCGATGACCAGGACGCAGGCCTCCTCGCTGAGCGCGATGACACGCGGGGTGGCCAGGGCGGGCACCGAGCCGGAGCGCATGGCGATGGCGGTGTCGGCGGCGCCGACCTGCAGGTCGACCGATGCACTCGAACCGGGTTCCAGGGGCACCGTCTGTACCCTACGAGCGTCACTCTCCGTGGGGCCAGCCCCGGCCGGTGCGGGGGTGGCCGGAAGCCCTCGAACCCCTGGAGCGTGTGGTGTCCCTGGTCCCCGATGACGTGATGGAACGGGTGCTCGGCACCGCGCTGCGCACCGGCGGTGACTTCGCCGAGGTGTTCGCCGAGGACCGCCAGGCGGGCTCGGCCACCCTGGACGACGGCAAGGTCGAGGAGCTCAGCTCCAGCCGCGACCGGGGCGCCGGCATCCGGGTCGTCACCGGCGAGACCACGGGCTTCGCCCACACCGCCGACCTCACCGAGACCGGTCTGCTCGCCGCCGCCGAGGCCGCGGCGGCCGCCGCCCGGAGCGGCAAGGAGGGCGTCACCACCGTCGACCTCACCCGCCGCGACGTCGCCCACCCCAGCACCGTCACCATCGCCCCCTTCGACGTCGGCAAGGGCACCAAGGTCGAGCTGCTGGCCACGGCCGACGAGGCCGCCCGGCAGGCCGGCTCAGCCATCAGCCAGGTCATGGCCCGCTACGCGGACTCTCGTCGGCGAATCCAGATCGCCAACTCCGACGGCCTGCTCACCGGCGACGACCAGACCCGCACCCTCTTCTCCGTCTCCTGCGTGGCCACCGGCGACGCCGGCATGCAGACCGGCCGGGAGTCGATCGGCCACACCATCGGCTTCGAGCTCTTCGACCGCTACGACGTGGCCGAGCTCGCCCGCCGCGCCGCCGGCCGGGCCCTCACCAAGCTGAACGCCCGCCCGGCCCCCAGCGGCACGGTCCCCGTCGTCATCGGCAAGGGCGGCGGCGGCGTGCTGTTCCACGAAGCGTGTGGGCATGGCCTCGAGGCTGATCTGGTCGGCAAGAGCGCATCGGCCTTCCGGGGCAAGGTCGGCGAACTGGTCGCCAGCCCCCTCATCACCCTGGTCGACGACGGCACCATCACCGACGAATGGGGCTGTTTCGCCGTCGACGACGAGGGCCGCCCCGCCCAGCGCAACACGCTGATCGAGGACGGGATCCTCACCGACTACATGTGGGACTTCCTCCGGGCCCGCAAGGAGGGCCGGGAGTCCTCGGGCAACGGCCGGCGCCAGAGCTACCGCCACCTGCCCATGGTGCGCATGACCAACACCTTCATCCTCAACGGCGAGGACGACCCCGACGACATCGTCGCCTCCACCGAGAGCGGGGTCTACGTCGCCCAGCTCGGTGGCGGCCAGGTCAACACCGCGACCGGCGACTTCGTCTTCGGCATGACCGAGGCCTACCTCATCGAGAACGGCGAGATCACCGAGCCGCTCCGCGAGGGCAACCTGATCGGCAACGGCCCCGAGGTGCTGCAGCGCATCGACGCCCTGGGCAACGACTTCGAGTTCGGTCCGCCCGGGACCTGCGGCAAGGACGGCCAAGGCGTGCCCGTGGGCGACGGCGTCCCGACCCTGCGGGTCTCGGCCCTGACCGTCGGCGGCACCGCCGCCGCGTGAGCGTGCCACCGAGCGAGTCGGAGGCAATAGCCACCGGAATCCGCGTGAGCGTGCCTCCGACGACCGGTACCGGGCCCTACCGGGGCGGGCGGTCCTGATGCAGGACGAGCTCTACGCCATCGCCGACCGCCTCGTCGCCCGGGCCCAGCCCGGCGAGCAGGTCGAGGTCGTCGTCGCCCACTCCAAGGACACCGAGGTCCGCGTCTACGAGGGCGAGATCGAGTCGCTCTCGGTCGCCGAGTCCCAGGGTGTCGGCGTTCGGGTCGTAGCCGACCAGCGCCAGGGCTTCGCCTCCGCCGGCACCTTCGACCCCGCGGCCCTCGACGAGATGCTGGACGAGGCCCGGGACAACGCCCGCTTCGCGGAGCCCGACGAGCACCTCGGCCTGGCCGAGCCCGACGGGGTCGCCGTCGCCGACCTGGACCTCTGGTCCGACGCCCTGGCCGCCACCGACACCGACGCCAAGATCGAGCTGGCCCTCGCCCTCGAGCGGGCGACCAAGGCCGGCGACACCCGCATCATCGGCCTCGAGTCCGCCGAGTACGCCGACTCCATGGGCACCTCGGTCGTCGTGAGCTCGACCGGCGTGCGCAGCGGCGGCTCCGAGACCGTCTGTGACCTCGTCGCCTACGCCCTCGCCGAGGAGGCGGGCGAGACCCAGACCGGCTTCGGCTTCTCGGTCGGCCGCTCGCCCCAGGACCTGGACGTCGACGAGGCCGCCAACGACGCCGCCTACCGGGCCACCCGCCTGCTGGGCGCCACCAAGCCGCCGTCCCAGCGCCTGACCGTCGTCCTCGACCCCTTCGTCACGGCCCAGTTCCTGGCCATCGTCGGCTCCACCCTCTCCGGGGACGCCGTGCTCAAGGGCCGTTCGCCCTTCGGTGACCGGGTCGACGAGGTCATCGCCGCGGCGTCGGTCACCTTCGTCGACGACCCCACCGACATCCGGGCCTTCACCGCCGGGACCAACGACGGCGAGGGCCTGGCCACCCGCCGCAACGTCCTCATCGACCAGGGCCGGCTCACCGGGTTCGTCCACGACGCTTACAGCGGCCGCCGCTCCGGCGTGGCCTCCACCGGGTCGGCCGTGCGCTCGTCCCGCACCACGCCCATGGCGGGCTGCCAGGCCATCTCCCTCCTGCCCGGCGACCGCACACCGGCCGAACTGCTGGCCGAGGTCGGCGACGGCCTGCTGGTGGCCGACGTGGCCGGGCTGCACTCCGGCGTGAACCCGGTCAGCGGCGACTTCTCCACCGGGGCCGACGGCCTCTGGATCAAGAACGGCGAGCTGGCCGACCCCGTCCGGGAGTTCACCATCGCCTCCACCCTCCAGCGCATGCTGCAGGACGTGGTCGCCGTCGGCTCCGACCTGACCTGGCTGCCCATGTCGGCCGCCGGGGTCACCCTGGTCATCGCCGACGTGTCCGTCTCCGGCGTTTGACCGTGTGGGAGGGCCAGCGCCAGCGAAGGCAGGGTCGGCACCAGTGCGTCGCCATCGGCGGGTGACCGACTGACTCAGCCCGGGGGCCGGTGCGCCGCCGATTGAATGTGCCGGCGGGGCCGCCCTCCATACTGAGCCGGTGACGGACCTCATCGACCTGGCCCAGGGCCTCGCCGCTCGGGCCGAACCCGGCGAGGAGTTGGAGGCCTACGTGGCCCGCAGCACGTCGTTGTCGGCCAAGGCCTACGACGGCGAGGTCGAGTCGTTCACCTCGGCCGAGACGTTCGGCGTCGGCATCCGGGTCATCCGGGACGGCCGCCCGGGGTTCGCTTCGGCCGGCAGCTTCGACCCGTCGGTCCTCGAGCACACGCTGGCCGAGGCCCGCGACAACGCCACCTACGCCGAGCCCGACGAGTGGGCCGGCCTGGTCGGGCCCGACGGCGTGGAGCCACCCGAGATCGACCTGTGGCGCGACGACCTGGCCACGACCCCCACCGAGGCCAAGGTGCAGATGGCTCTCGACCTCGAGGCCGCGGTCCGGGGTGGCGATCCCCGCATCTTCGGGGTCCGCTCCGCCGGTTACAGCGAGGGCTCGGGCGAGGCCGCCGTGGCCAGCAGTACGGGCCTGGTGGTGGGCTCCCGGGGTACGTCCTGCTCGCTGTCGGCCAGTGCGTTGGCCCGGGAGGGCGACGACACCCAGATCGGCGGCGGTTTCTCTGCCGGCCGGGGCGTGGCCGACCTGGACATGGATGAGGCCGTGGCCGACGCCGTCCTGCGCTCCACCCGCCTGCTCGGAGCCAAGCAGCCCGTCACCGACAAGGTGACCATCGTCCTCGAGCCCCGCCTGGCCGGCACCCTCCTCGGCATCGCCGGCGGGACCCTGACCGGCGACCGGGTGCTGAAGGGCCGGTCGCCCTTCGCCGACCGGGTGGGCGAGCCCATCGCCTCCCCGCTCCTGACCCTGGTCGACGACCCCACCGACCCCCGTTCCTTCGGGGCCGACAGCCACGACGGCGAGGGCCTGGCCACCCGGGTCAACCCGCTGATCGCCGACGGCGTGCTGCAGGGCTTCCTCCACGACGGCTACACGGGTCGGCGTTCGGGCACGGCCTCGACCGGGTCGGCCGTGCGCTCGTCCCGTTCCACCCCGGCTCCGGGCTGCCAGGCTCTCGTGATGGTGGCCGGGGAGCAGACCCCCGAGGAGCTGCTGGCCGGCATCGACCGGGGCCTGTTCGTGCAGTCCCTCAACGGCCTGCACTCCGGGGTCAACCCGGTGAGCGGCGATTTCTCCGTCGGCGCCGACGGCCTGATGGTCCGCGACGGCCAGTTGGCTGAGCCCGTCAGGGAGATCACCCTCGCCTCGACCCTCCAGCGCCTCCTGCTGGGCATCGTCGCCGTCGGCAACGACCTCGAATGGCGCCCGGGCGGCGCCACCGCGGCCACCCTCGTCATCGTCGAGGTCTCCATGGCCGGCAAGTAGGCCCAGACCACCGTTCTGGCGCCCGATTGCGGCGCCATCACCCCTCGATCGGGCGCCAGTACGGGGGGAGTCGGCCTCGCGGACGATCGTGGGGTGGGAGGATCGGGGCATGGGGGATCCGGTCATCATCGAGGCGGCGATCAACGGGGTGACGGCCAAGGCCGCCAACCCGCACGTGCCGATCGAGCCCGCGGAGATCGCCGCCGACGCGCTGGCCTGCATGGCGGCGGGGGCGGCCATCGTCCACAACCACATCGACCGGTTCGGGGTGCCCGGTCCGGAGGCGGCCGAGCGCTACCTCGAGGCGTGGCGGTCCGTACTGGCCGAGCGCCCCGACGCCCTGCTCTACCCGACGACCAACGCCGGGGCGACCGTCGAGGAGAGCTACGCCCACCTCGCCCCCCTGGCCGAAGCCGGGGTGTTGCGCCTGAGCCTGGCCGACCTCGGCTCGGTCAACCTGGGCGGGGCCGAGCCCGACGGCGTGCCGACCGGCGACTGGGTGTACCGCAACAGCTTCAGTGACGCCCACCACATGTTCGCCCTCTGCGAGCAATTCGGCCTCGGCCCGAGCCTGGCCGTGTTCGACCCCAGTTGGCTGCGGGCGATCCTGGCCTGGCACCACGCCGGGCGGCTCCCGGCCGGGGCCATGGTCAAGCTCTACTTCGGCGGCGAGAAGGGCTATCTCGGCGGCGCCCCCTTCGGTCTGCCGCCGACGGAGAAGGCGCTGGCCGCGTACCTCGAGTTGCTGGACGGGACGGGCCTCCCCTGGTCGGTCTCGGTCTTCGGCGGCGACCTCCTGTCCACGCCTCTGGCCGACGCCGCGCTGGCCCAGGGCGGCCACCTCCACCTCGGCCTCGAGTGCTTCGCCGGCGACCCCGACGCCCCGCCGACCAACGTCGAGCTCGTGGTCGAGGCCGCCCGCCGCGTCGAGGCCTCGGGCCGCAGCGTGGCCACCCCTACCGAGACCCTCGTCCTGCTCGGCCTGGCCTGATCCCGACGATCAGCGGCCCGTCGTGCCGTCGCTCAGCTCGCGGAGGATGTCGGCGTGGCCGGCATGGCGGGCCGTCTCCTCGAGGAGGTGCACGAGCACCCAACGCAGGCTCACGGGCGACTCTGCTCCAGTGTCGGCGCACAGGGTGGTGAGGACGGGCGTGGCGGTGACGACGGCGTCGACACGGGCCCAGCCCTCCCGGTAGGTGGCGATCGCGCCGGCGACGGTGTCGGCCTCGGTAACCGTGTCGTCGACCACGACGCCGGGTCCTCCAGCAAAGCGGCGCAGGAGCCAGAGGTCCTCGGCCACGGCCAGGTGCTTGGTCAGCCAGAGCAGTGTCGTTTCGCTCCCGACGAGCCTTCGCCGGGCGTCCTCCTCGCTGACGCCGTCGAGCTTGCGGACGAACGACTCCCGTTGGAACTGCAGGAGGGCCATCACGGTCGTGCGCTCGTCGGCGATCGGCCGGGGTGGCTTGCGGTCGGTCACGGGCCGAGCGTACGACCGGCTCTCAGCTCAGGACGCGGCGGACGACGGCGTCGCGGACCAAGGGTTCCTTGGGGCGGACGACCTCCCAGCCGCAGCGGGCATAGAAGCGCTCCGCTTCGCCGGTGTGGGCCCAGAGCTCGGGGTGCCCCTGGGCGAGCGCCCGGGCCTCGGCGGCCTCGACCAGCCGGCGGCCGACCCCCACGTCCCGGGCCGCGCCCACCACGAACATGCCCGACAACCACGGTCCCTCGTCGGCGAAGGCGGCGTCGGCGTCGTCCCAGCAGACCGAGATGCTCCCGACGACGTCGTCGCCCAGGAAGGCGAGGAGCGTGAACGGCACGTCGTCCCGCCGGGTCCGCGCCGCGAGGATGGCGAGGAACTTGGCCTCGGCGCTGTCGGGCTCGTCGGCCCGCCACTCCCGCCAGTGCCAGGCTGCCACCACCGGCACCAGGTCCAAGTGATCCGCCAGATCCCCGATGCGCCACCCTCCCGTTCTGGCGCCCGATCTGCCGGTCATGAGCGGGAAATCAGGCGGGCCAGAAGCGTCGGGGTCGGGGACCGTGGCGAGGTCAGCGACGACGTCGGCGCCGAGGGCCGTGAGGGCGGACGGGGCGGCCTTGATCTTGGTGCTGCGGTCGCCGCCGCCGATCACGACCCACTCGGCGTCCATCACCCGAGCGTCGACCCAGAGCGCCACGCCCTCGGGCAGGGCCGCCGCGGTCACCCCGCCGATGAGCATTCCGGTCAGTTCCCGGGTCTCGTCGGCCGAGGCGAACGAGGCCTTCTTCACGTCCAGCCGGCGGCGGACGGCACCGTTCACATCCAGGCGGGTGTGGGCCAGCACGACGCAGGCCACATAGGTCTTGTCGCCCCCACCCCGGGGCTTGCCGGCCACGAGGATCGTGTTGGCCGACCGCTCGAGCGGCACGCCGTAGTGCTCGCAGAAGGCGGCCGTGTCGGCCAGCGCGGGGTCGCAGTCCATGACCTCGTAGGCCACCCCGGCGGCGTCCAGTGCCTCACGGACCTGTGTCCCCGGATCCTCTGTCATCGGGGGCGAAGGTACCGGGCGGCGTGAGGGCCAGCGTGATGGTTGCCTGCGAGAGAGCGAGCGCGACCCGGGGCGCCTCGGCTTCGGTGACGGCCACCGTGATCGACCGGGCCCGCACGGACACCACGGTGGCGACCCGGGCCACGGTCACCGTCGGGTCCTCGCCGGCGGGAGTCACGAGGGGGTCGAATGTGGCCAGCACGTCCACGCGGTCCCCGGTCCGGAGGCCGAGGGCGCCGGGCCCGGTGGGCAGGGCCAGCGCGCGGCTGCCGGGGGGCACGAGCGAGTCGGCGCCCAGCCGCTCGGTGACCACGGGCTCACCGGCCAGCAGGGGCTCGGTGACCACCCGGTCGTCGGGCACCTGACGGAGCGCGCCGGCCGGGACCAGCCGCTCGGGCCACGGCCGCAGCTCGACGGTGGCCGGGCCGGCCAGCGCCCCGGCTGCCAGGTCGACCCGAGCCACGGCCACGTGAACCGACGGGCCGAAGCGCAGTGCGTCAGCCTCGGCCCGCGACAGCGACCTGTCGATCGTGGAACCGACGGCCAGGGACAACCCGAGGACGGCCAGCCACCAGAGCAGGGGCCGGCGGCGCAGCCACAGCCGGGCCCGGAACAGGGCGAACGGACGGAGAGAGGACTGAGGTCGCCGCACGGGCGCGCCTCCTTCGCGAGAGGGACTCAGCGGGGGAGGCGCCGTGACCAGCCTACGGATTCACCTCGTGGAGTGGGCCGCCTCGAGGCGGCCGAGGCAGTGACCTCAACCGACGGCGGGGGACACCATATGGGCCGAGGCCAGGCCCAACCCGTCGAGCACGTCGAGGACCACGCCCTCGGCGTCAGAACGGGGGGTCATGTCAGGTGGGGGGTTCGGGTTCGAGGCCGCCGGAGCCGTCGAGACAGGAGCAGCTGCGGTTCGAGGGGATGGCCTCGATGGCCCGGAAGAGGAGCTTGCGCACCCGGTCGTTGTTGTCGGCCATCACGGCGAAGACCTCCTCCATGGTGACCGCGTGCTCGGCGACACCCTCGACGCCGACGTCGTAGTCGGTGATCAGGGCGACGGTCGCGTAACAGAGGCCCAACTCGCGAGCCAGAGCGGCCTCGGGGTACTGGGTCATGTTGATGACCGACCAGCCCGCGGAGGCGAACCAGGCCGACTCCGCCCGGGTGGAGAACCGTGGCCCCTCGACGACCACCACGGTCCCGCCGTCGTGCACGGTGATGCCTTCGGCCTCGCCCGCGGCCACGGCGACGGCCCGCAGCTCGGGGCAGTACGGATCGGCGAAGCTCATGTGGTTGATGGTCGGCCCGTCGAAGAACGTGTGGTCCCGGCCCGAGGTCCGGTCCACGAGCTGGTCACAGACCACGAAGTCTCCGGGCGCCACTCCGGCCTGCAGCGAGCCCGAGGCGCACGGCCCCAGGATGCGGTTCGCGCCGACCTCCCGCAGTGCCCAGACGTTCGCCCGGTAGGGGACCTCGTGGGGTGGAAAGCGGTGGTCGGCACCGTGGCGGGGCAGGAAGGCCACCGACCGACCGTTGAGGGTGCCGACGTGCACGGCGTCCGAAGGCGCTCCGTAGGGGGTGTCCACCTCGACCCGCTCGACGTCGTCGAGCAACGCGTAGAACCCGGACCCTCCGAACACCCCGATCTCGGCGGCACGCACGGCCGGGACCCTATTTCGTGGCGGTGGCCTTCTTCTCGGAGGTCGAGCTCTTCTTGTCCGAGGACGTGGTGTCCGACGACGCACTCTTCGTGTCCGACGAGGAGGACGAACCGTCGCTCGAACTGGACGAACTGGAGCTGTCGGCCTTGTCCGCCGTGGTGGAGGTGGACGACGCGGAGGACTTCCCGTTACCGGAGCGGCTGTCGTTCTTGTAGAAGCCGCTGCCCTTGAGGACGATGCCGACAGGGGAGAAGACCTTGCGCAGCGCCTTCTTCCTGCAGTTCGGGCACGTGGTCAGCGCGTCGTCGCTGAAGGACTGGACGACGTCGAACTGGTGGTCGCAGTCCTTGCACTTGTACTCGTAGGTGGGCATCGGGGGCTCCGCCTCTGGCTGATCCGGGGCGCGTGGCGGGTGTTGGCACTCGCTCACGCCGAGTGCCAAGGATACCCCGGTCCTACGATGGCCCCATGCTCGGCGCAGCGCTGGTCGTGGTCGCCGGTTACCTCCTGGGCACCTTCCCCACCGCGGCCATGGTCGGACGCGTGACAGGCCACGACCCGACCGCCGAGGGCTCCGGCAACCCGGGGGCCACCAACGTCTACCGGACCTCGGGCCGCGGCGCAGGCCTGGCCGTCCTGGTCATCGACCTGGCCAAAGGCGCCCTTGCCGCCGGCCTGGGCCTACTGGTGGGGGACCACCTCCTCGGGCTCGTCGCCGGCGCGGCCGCCGTGCTCGGTCATGTGGCTCCCGCCGGCCGCGGCTTCCGAGGCGGCAAGGGCGTGGCCACTGCGGCCGGCATGACCATCGTGCTCTACCCCGCCCTGAGCCTGGCGATGGGTGTCGTGTTCGCCCTTACGGTCGCCGTCACCCGACGCAGCTCGGTAGGTTCGCTCGTGCTGGCCGTGCTTCTGCCGATTGGTGTGGGGGTGACGGGTCACAGTGGTACCGAGGTCCTGATCACCGCCGGAGTGAGCCTGGTCGTGATCGCCCGCCACCACGAGAACATCCGACGACTGATCCGACGAGAGGAAGCACCCGTGCGGCCTGCAGGAGAGCCGCGATGAGCGGCGAAGCCGATCAGGCAGGGCGAACAGCCCTGCACGCGATGAGCCGTCAGGCGACGAGGCGGCAGCGATGAGCGGCGAAGCCGATCAGGCAGGGCGAACAGCCCTGCACGCGATGAGCCGTCAGGCGACGAGGCGGCAGCGATGAGCGCGGTGACCAAGGCCGTGATCCCCGCGGCGGGCCTCGGTACCCGTTTCCTGCCGGCGACCAAGGCCCAGCCCAAGGAGATGCTGCCGGTCGTCGACCGCCCGGCGATCCAGTACGTGGTCGAGGAGGCCGTCCAGGCCGGCATCGACGACATCCTGATCATCACCGGCCGGGGCAAGCGCAGCCTCGAGGACCACTTCGACCGCAACTTCGAGCTGGAGCACCAGCTCCACGAGAAGGGCAAGGACGAGGACCTCCTCGAGGTCCGCCAGCTGGCCGACCTCGCCGACATCCACTACGTCCGCCAGGGCGAGGCCCTCGGCCTCGGCCACGCCGTCTCCATCGCCCGCAAGCACGTCGGCGACAACCCCTTCGTGGTCATGTTGGGCGACGACATCATGGTCGACGGTGCCGAACTGCTGACCTCCATGATCCGCGCCTACGACGAGCAGCAGGCGTCGGTCATCGCCCTGTTGGAGGTGCCCCACGAGGACATCTCCTCCTATGGCTGCGTCCGCCCCGAGCCGGTGGCGGACCGCCTCGTGAAGGTCCTCGACATCGTCGAGAAGCCCGAGCCGGCCGACGCCCCGTCGGACCTGGCCGTGGTCGGCCGCTACGTCCTCACGCCGGAGATCTTCGACGCCCTCGAGGGCGCCCAGCCCGGCTACGGCGGCGAGATCCAGCTGACCGACGCCCTCGCAGTGCTGTCCAAGACTCAGGGGGTCTACGGCTACACCTTCGACCGGGGGCGCTACGACATCGGCATGAAGATCGACTACCTGCGGGCCACCGTCGAGCTGGCCCTGCAGCGCGAGGACCTCGGCCCCGCGTTCCGGAAGTTCCTGCGGGACGTGTCCGAGCGCGAGGGCTGGTGACTCGGAGGTGATCCTGCCGGAGGAGGCGCGGGCCCACGTGCTCGAGCGGGTGCCCCGGCTCACTCCGGCGGCGGTCCCGCTGGCCGACGCCGTGGGTTGTGTCACGGCCGCGGCCGTGACCGCGGGCGACCCCATCCCGTCGTTCGACAACACCGCCATGGACGGCTACGCCCTGCGAGCCGCGGACGTGACCGGGGCCGACGAGTCGGATCCGGCCCGCCTCGAGGTCATCGGCACCGTGGCCGCCGGCAGCGGCGAGCGCCCCGAGGTCGGCCCGGGTCAGGCGGTGCGGATCATGACCGGCGCACCGGTGCCCCCGGGCGCCGACGCCATCGTGATGGTCGAGCTGACCGGGCGAGACGGCGAGACCGGGGTCCTGGTCCGAGCGTCGGTGCCCGAGGGCAACCACATCCGCCGGATCGGTGAGGACGTGACTCCCGGCGACGTGGTCGTCACCGAGGGCACGGTGCTCACCCCGGCCCACATCGGCGTGCTGGCCAGCGTCGGCCGCGAGGCCGTGACCGTGCGTCGCCCCCCCCGGGTCGGCGTCCTGTCCACCGGTGACGAGCTGGTCACCGCCCCGGCCCCACTGGCCTTCGGCCAGATCCGGGACTCCAACCGCCCGATGCTGCTGGCCGAGGTGGCGGCCAGCGGCTTCGAGCCCGTCAACCTCGGCACCGTCGCTGACGACGAGGCCCTCATCACCGCGACCATCGCCGAGGCCGCCGCCTCCTGCGACGCCATCGTCACCTCGGGTGGGGTGAGTGTCGGCGACTTCGACCTCATGAAGCAGGTGCTGGACACCCTGGGCGACATGCGCTGGATGCAGATCGCCATCCGCCCGGCCAAGCCCTTCGCCTTCGGCCTGGTCGAGGGCACACCGGTTTTCGGCCTGCCCGGCAACCCGGTCTCGTCACTGGTCTCCTTCGAGCTCTTCGCCCGTCCCGCCCTGCGCTCGATGATGGGTCACCCTCAGCTCGACCGCACCCGGGTGCAGGCCGTGGCCGACGCCGCCTTCGGGCGCCGGCCCGACGGCAAGACCCACTTCGTCCGGGTCGTGGCGTCCTACCGCGAAGGGGCGTTCCACGTCGCCCCCGTCGACGGCCAGGGCAGCCACCACCTGAGTGCCATGGCCTCGGCCAATGCCCTGGCCGTGGTCCCCGACGGCGACGGGGTGGTCGAGGGCACGTTCCTCACGGTCATCCCCCTCGACGAGGTCCCGGCCGCGGGCTGAATCCCCGGATGCCGCCGCCGACCCGTCCCCGTAGGGTGGAGTCGTGGGGACGCCGTTGGTTGACTCGTTCGGTCGGGTGCACCGCGACCTACGCATCTCGGTCACCGACCGCTGCAACTTCCGTTGCGTCTACTGCATGCCCGAGGAGGGCATGGACTGGACCCCCCGGGAGGAGATCCTCACCTTCGAGGAGATCGAGCGCATCGCCGGGGTCCTGGTGGAGCGCTTCGCCTTCGACTCGATCCGCCTGACCGGTGGCGAGCCGACGGTCCGGGCCCGCCTGCCGATCCTGGTCGCCAAGCTGGCCGCCCTCGGCGTGGACCTGGCCATGACCACCAACGGCGCCACCCTCGGTCTGATGGCCGACGACTTGGCCGCCGCCGGCCTGCGTCGCATCAACATCTCGATCGACTCGCTGCGGGCGGACCGCTTCCGCGAGCTCACCCGCCGGGACGCTCTGACCGAGGTGCTGGAAGGCATCGACGCCGCGATGGCCGCCGGATTCGACCCGGTCAAGGTCAACGTCGTGCTCATGCGCGGTGTCAACGACGACGAGATCGTCGACTTCGCCACCTTCGGTCGCGACAAGGGCGTGCACGTCCGCTTCATCGAGTTCATGCCCCTCGACGCCGACGGGGGGTGGACCGCCGCCCAGGTGGTGAGCCGGGACGAAATCGTGGCCACGATCGGCGCCGAGTACCCCCTCGAGGCCGTCACCCGGGACCACGACCCCGCTGAGCGCCACCGCTACCTGGACGGCCGAGGTGAGATCGGGGTCATCCCCAGCGTCACCGATGCGTTCTGCGGCTCCTGTGACCGCGTTCGCCTGACCGCTGAGGGCGGCCTGCGCAACTGCCTCTTCGCCCTCGACGAGGTCGACCTCCGCGGCCTGCTCCGGGGCGGCGGGACCGACGACGACCTGGCCGCCGCAGTCACCGCCAACGTCGCCGCCAAGTGGGCCGGGCACCAGATCAACCAGGTCCACTTCATCCGCCCGGCCAAGTCGATGAGCCAGATCGGCGGCTGAGCCCACTTCGGGCCACCCCACCCCCGCTCACTAGGCTGGCCGCCATGAGCGACGTCGGCCTCACCCACCTCGACCCTCTCGGTCGGGCCCGCATGGTGGATGTGACTCCCAAGGAGGCGACTCACCGCCGGGCCGTGGCCCGGGGTCGGGTCCACATGGAGCCGGAGACGACCTCGTTGGTCGCCCGCGGCGCCATCACGAAGGGCGACGTGCTCGCTGTGGCCCGGGTGTCGGGCATCCAGGCGGCCAAGCGCACCGCCGACCTCATCCCCCTCTGCCACCCCCTGCTGGTGGGCTCGGTGCTGGTCAACTTCCGTATCGAGGACACCTACATCGAGATCGAGGCGCAGGTGGAGACGGTGGACCGCACCGGGGTGGAGATGGAGGCGCTGACGGCCTGTTCGATCGCCGCTCTCACCATCTATGACATGTGCAAGTCGGCCGACAAGTCGATGGTGATCGGCGACATCACGCTGTGGGAGAAGACGGGTGGGCGCACCGGTACCTACCGCCGGGCCGACACCGAGGGCGCCCCGTCCGCTGACGCCTGAGTCAGATCGCCATGACCACGAGTGCCGCCCTGATTCGCTATGGTTGCCTCTTCGTAGTAGAAATGTAATGTTCGTAACAACTGAGAATCGTCGTGCCGGAGCCGAGAGCGCGCCATCACGACACCGCCCGAGACGGGGCGAGACCTGCCGCCGACAGAGGAACCCTCTGAGTGACACCCATCGTCCTGCTGATCCTGGTCGGTATGTGGGCCGCAGTACTGCTGCCGCCGTACCTCCGTGACCGCAACGACAACCGGGCTGCAGGCTCCCAGAGCCCTGTGTCCAACACGCTCAACGCCCTCTCCCGCTCGTTCAGCCACCGCGACCGCTCGGGGTACCTCCCGGTGGCCTCGTCGTCGCTGGGCAGCCCCCAGCAGGCTGGCAGCCCCCTGCCCGCCGGCTCCCGCCACCCGCTGACCCGCCGGGGCGCCCCCCAGCTCGTGCCCCGCGCTCCCGAGCCCCAGTCCTCCGCGTTCTCCATCATCGGTGGTCCCGACGCCGGCCCCGAGGCCCAGGACGTGGTCATCGAGGACGCCCGCTTCCTGCTGGCCCCCGAGGTCGACGAGACATCGGGGGAGCTCGGCACCGCATCCGCTCGAGGCCCCATCCCCGCCGAGGTCATGGCCTCCCGGGCCGCCCGGAAGCGCCGCCGCGAGGTCCTCTACACGCTCGTCGCCGCCAGTGGGCTCAGCCTGCTCATGGCCGTCGGCCTGGGCGGCCCCGTGCTGGCCCTGCACCTGCTGATCGACATCGCCCTGGTCCTTTACGTGACCCTGCTGATCCGCCTGCAGAAGGCCAAGGCCGAGCGCGAGATCAAGGTCGCCTTCCTGCCCCACGGCGGCGAGGGGGTCGCTCCCTCCGAGTTGCTGGCCCAGGGCGGTGGCTTCCGCCCGGGCAACGCCGACCTGGCCCCGGTCGAGATCGAGTCGACGGCCTTCCGGGTCGTCCGCTCCCAGGCCAACTGATCCCCTGATCGCCTGATCGCCGGCCCCGGCGACCGACGAGCCCGCCACCTCATCGCCTGAGGTCTGTCTGTCCCCTGTCGCCGCGGGGGAGATCGTCGTCGTGCTGGCTGTCATGGACCGCTCGCGCTGTCGTCCCTCGCCGGTGCGGCCGGGGCGGAGCCTGTCGTCCCTCGCCGGTGCGGCCGGGGCGGAGCCTGTCGTCCCTCGCCGGTGCGGCCGGGGCGGAGCCTGTCGTCCCTCGCCGGTGCGGCCGGGGCGGAGCCTGACGTCCCTCGCCCGGTGTGCCGGGGCGGAGCCTGTCGTCCCTCGCCCGGGGCGGAGATCGTCGTCGTGCCGGCCGTCGTGGACCGCTCGCTCTGACGTCCCTCGCCCCGGCGTCGGCCGGGGCGACTCAGCAGCTGAGGTCGGCGAACGCGTGCACCACGAAGTACTCGCCGGACCCGTCCCGGGCGACGCCCACCCCGAGCGTCGTCCAGCGACTGTTCAGGATGTTCTGGCGGTGGCCCGACGAGCGCATGAACGCGGCGTGCAGGGCACCGAGCCGACCGCCATTACCGCTGCGCCCGACGTTCTCGGCTGCCGCGCACCAGCCACTCGGGGCGCCGTAGGGGCCACTGCGGTGCTGCAGGCACTGACAGGAGGCCAGGCGCCGGGCCCAGTTCTGGGCCCGCTGGTTCATCAGCCCGTTGGTCCTCAGCGAGCGCTTGCCTCTGGCCCGTCGGCTGTAGTTGATGTCGTTGACGACGCGCTGCTGGCTGGCGTTCATGCTCCGGGCCGTGACCCGGGTGGTCGCCTCGGCGGCCGACGCTGGCGAGTCAAGCATCGGCGGTGTCAGCAGCAGTGCCGCCAAGAGGGCGACGGTCGCGGCACGCCGGAACCGGGGGCGGTGGCGAGAGGTGGACATGGAACTCCCTGATGATCGACACTGCCCGCGTCGGTCTTGAGCTGTCTGTCTCGCTACCCTTGGTCCCCCGTACCCGGGGGTGTAGCTCAGTTGGCTAGAGCGCTACGTTCGCAACGTAGAGGCCGGCGGTTCGAATCCGCTCACCTCCACCAACCAACAGAAACCATTGTAGCACGGGCGACCCGAGGAACTCGGGATCCTCGCTCATCGGGCCATCGGTGGGATCTGAGCGTCCGTTCGCTCGGTCCGCCGGTGGCCCGCGACGCGGTGAGGCCCGAGACGCTCGACCCTGACGCGGCGGGCCCGGCCGACGGGCGACCGGGCACCGATCGGGCCGCTCAGTTGCGTCAGCTGAGGACGAGGGCGAGCACGGCGACCGCGAAGAACAGGCTCTGGGCGCTGTGCACCGAGATGCTGACCCAAGCGCTGCGACAGCGCTTGGCCGGCCAGGCCAGGATGAAGGTGTCGACCAGGGTGACGGGGATGACCCACGGCACATGCAGGTGGTAACCGGCGAACAGCGCGCCGTTCACCAGCCAGTCCCGGTCGCCGAAGGCGCCGTTCATCCTCGGCAGCAGGAACCCCCGGAACAGGAGTTCCTCGCCCAGCACGGTGTTGAAGAAGAACATCACCAGCATCACCGCGAACCACCCCCATGCCCCGCTCATGAAGCTCTGGCCGGTGGCTGACTCGAGGAAGAGCCCGAGGTCGCGGGCTGCGGGGTGGGGCAGGGACGGGAGGATGTCCTTGGCCCCGAACGCGACGATCAGCGGGAGCAGCACCCACCAGACCCTGCCGCCGCGACGCCCGGTCCGCGGGCTGCGGGGGGCCCTGAGCCAGAGGGCGTCGCGCAGGGTCGCCCAACGGAGGTTGCCCTGCTCGATCCGGACGAGGCCGGCCACCAGGACGAACTGCCAGACCAATCCGACGGTGAGGCAGACGATGATGGCCCGGGCGAACGGCTCGGGCCCGTCGAGGGTGGACGACAGCCAGGGCGTCACCAACCAGGCCAGCACGGCCATCGGGAGGGCCGCGGCCGCCCAGATGCCGAGGATCGCCGTTCGCGTGTACTGCGGGATCGTCACGATGGCCTCGTCGGCCCCGCCGACGTCGGTTGTGGGTTCGATCAACGTTTCCATGGCTCGACGATGCGCCCGGACGCCGCCTCCGTCGTCGGTCTGGCGGCCATTGCGACGGGGGCCGGGTACGTCCCGAGACGTACGTCCGTGGCCGGATGCGCCGCCGTCGCCCCCTGGGTATTTTGGCCTGGTGACCGCGACCACGGTGTCCCGGGCCTCCCAGCGGCTGGAGCGGTTGCCGGCGTGGTCGCTGGTAGCCGTCTTCGTCGCCGGTGGCGGTGCGGTGGCGGCCTGGATGCTCGGGGGCCACAGCGAGGGCGCCTTCCCCCTCCTACTCCTCCTCGCGGCGTACACGGTTGCGGCATACCGCCCGCTCGTCGAGGTGCTGGTGGCCGGTGTCGGGATGGGGGGCCTACTCGTCCTCATCCTCCTCGGTGACGTCGCCGGGTTCGGCGCCGGCCAGCTCCTGGCCACCGGTGGCGCTTTCGGCGTGGTGATGCTGATCGGCTGGATCGCCCAGTCCCGCCGGCACCGGATCGCCGCGCTGGAGGACCACCAGGCCGAGGCCGAGTTGCGGGCGGCGGCCGACGAGCGCCTGCGCATCGCCCGTGAGGTGCACGACGTCGTGGCCCACTCCCTGGGGGTCATCGCCGTCCAGGCCAGCGTGGGCCTGCAGGTGATCGACCGCGACCCGGCCGGCGCCAAGCAGGCGCTGGCGGACATCTCCGGCGCCAGCCGGTCCAGCCTCGCCGAGATCCGCCGGCTCCTCGGGGCGATGCGCAGCCCGATGGCCGACGTGGCCTACGCCCCCGCCCCCGGACTGGCCGATCTGGACCGGCTCGTGCGGGACGTGGCGGGGACGGGGCTCGTCGTCGACCTCGTCATCGACGGTGACGCGACCCTGGTTCCCTCTGGCGTGGGCCTGGCGGCGTACCGCATCGTGCAGGAGGCCCTCTCGAACACCCTGCGCCACGCGCGGGCGCACCGGACGGTCGTGCACCTCGCCTGCACACCCGACGTCCTGGTGGTCGACGTCGACGACGACGGGCGGGGGCCGACGGACAAGCGGGCAAGCGGCTACGGGCTGGTCGGCATGCGGGAGCGCGTCGCCCTCTACGGCGGCTCGCTCGAGACCGGGAAGTCGACCACCGGTGGCTACCGGCTCACCGCCCGCCTCCCGTACGGCGAGGTCCCGGCGTGATCCGCGTCGCCGTCGTCGACGACCAGTCCCTGCTCCGCCGCGGCTTCGCCGTGCTTCTGGAGGCGGCGGGCGACATCGAGGTCGTCGGTGAGGCCGAGGACGGCCGGACCGCGGTCGGCCTGGTCGAACGGGAACGGCCCGACGTGGTCCTGATGGACATCCGGATGCCCGAGATGGACGGGGTCGAGGCGACCCGACAGATCACCGCCGATGATCGCCTGGCGGGGACAAGGGTGCTGATCCTCACCATGTTCGATCTCGACGAGTATCTCTTCGCCGCCCTGCGGGCCGGGGCGAGCGGCTTTCTCCTGAAGGACACACCGCCCGACGAGCTCCTCGACGCCGTCCGCCTGATCGCCTCGGGGGAGTCGCTCCTCGCGCCCACCGCGACCCGCCGGATCATGGAGGAGTTCGCTCGCCTTCCGGCGGCCCCGGCGCCGGGGCCGCCGGTTCAGCTCAAGGGCCTGACCCCCCGGGAGGGCGAGGTGCTCGTCGCGGTGGCCCGTGGCCTGTCCAACGCCGAGATCGCCGAGACCCTGTTCATGTCACACGCCACGGTCAAGACCCACGTGAGTCGACTGCTCACCAAGCTCCATGCCCGTGACCGGACCCAGCTGGTGATGCTGGCCTACGAGTCCGGTGTGGTCACCCCCGGCGTCAGCTGACCGGACCGAACGGCGACGAGGCGTCAGGGGATGTTGACGCTGGTCTCGACGTTGCTCGCCGTGTCGATCCCCGGGCCGCCGTCGGCGTAGTCGGTGTTGGTGCCGCCGTTGATGGTGTCGGCGCCGTCCCCCGCGAAGATGGCGTCGTCGCCGGCGTCGCCGTTCAGCACGTCGTTGCCCGGGGAGCCGAAGAGGACGTCGTTGTCGTTGCCGCCATTGAACGTGAACAGGATCAGGTTCGTCCCGGTCCCGGCCGTGATCGTGTCGTTGCCGTTGCTCGTGTTGACGGTGAGGGCGTCGGTGGCCAGCTCCGGGTTGTCGACGACGAGATCCAGGTCGGGGCTGCGGACCGCGAGCTCGCTGCCGAGCAGCGTCACCTGGATCAGGTCCTCGCCGGCGGTGCCGTTGACCGTGATCGTGTCGAGGGCGGCGTCGCCGAGGCCGTTCACGCCGAGGTCCACGTCGAAGCGACTGACGTCGGTGGGGCTGAGGCTGCTGACGGTGATGGTGTCGGACCCTCCGAGGGCGTTCAGGTCCACGGCCTCGACGTCGTCGACGTCCATGACGATGTTGCCGACGTTGCGGGTGAAGAGGAGCCGGCCGCCGTTGGCCGAGGCGGCGAAGACCTCCGCGCCGGCCGAGCCGTTGAATCGCATGGTGTCCGTGCCGGCCTGACCCTCGGTGATGTCGGAGCCGTCGCCCGGATCCCAGACGGAGGTGTCGTTGTCGGCGCCGAGGAACACGACGTCGTTGCCCCCGTTCCCGTCGATGGTGTCGTTGTCGTCGCCGCCGACGAGGGTGTCGGGCCCGTTGCCGCCGTTGATGGTGTCACCACCGGCGCCGCCCTCGATGGTGAGGGCGATCAGGGTGGACAGCGCCCCGGCGCTGCCGGTGTCGGTGCCGGCGCCCAGGGCCAGGTGGAGCTCGTCGGTCACCGAGGTGTGGCTGATGTCGACCTGGGGGCCGTTGTTGAGCACCTGGACAGCCGGGCCGACGGTGGTCACCTGCACGACGTCCGGCCCGGCGGTGGCCACCGCGTCGACCCGGTCGACACTGCCGTCCGGAAGCGCATTGACCCCGAGGTCGACGTCCACGTCGGTGAGGCCGGTGGCCGTCAGGCTCGGCACGATCACGCCGTCGGCGCCGCCGCCCGGCGTGGCGGTCAGCCCCTCGACCGCCGTGGCCGCGACCCGCAGCGATTCGCCGTCGAACATCTCGAGCGTGGCGCCCGAGGCGGCGAACGCCCAGCTGTCGAGGGCGGGGGTGCCCGTGACGACGAGCCGGTCGGTGCCGGCCCCCCCGCCGAAGGTCACCGGATCGCTGAGCGGGGGCAGGGTCAGGGTGTCGCTGTCGTCACCACCGTTGATCCGCAGCGCCTCCGTGGCCTTGACGGCCACGGCCACGGGACCGGTGGTGCCGGTGACGGTGCGGGTGCCGGCGACGGTGCCGTCCGCCACGGCCACCGTGTCGGCGCCGGTGGTGCCGGTGACGGTGACCGAGTCGGTGCCGCCGGCCGCGTCGAGGCGCAGTGCGGTCAGGCCGAGACCGGCGAGCGAGCCGGCCCCGATGGTGTCGTTGCCGTTGCCCGCGGTCACTTCGACGGCCTCGACGGTGCGCGTCCGCGCCGCGCCCGGCCCGACACCGACCCGGACCCGCGCCCCTTCGGCGGCCACGGCGAAGCTGTCGGCGCCCGCGGTGCCGACGGCGCGTTGGGTGTCGGTCTCGGTGCCGCCCTCGACCACGTCGGTGCCGCTGCCGACGCTCCAGATGCTGGTGTCCGTGCCCGCCCCGAGTTCGACGGTGTCGTTGCCCTTTCCGCCCGTGGCGGTGTCGTTGCCCGTCCCGCCGCGGAGGGTCTCGGGCCCCTTGCCGCCGCGGAGGGTGTCGTTGCCCGTGCCCCCGTCGAGGACGGTTGGTCGGGTGACCGTGAAGGCGAGGCGGGTGTCGTCGATGCGCACCGAGTCGTGGCCGGCGCCCGCCAACACCCGGATCGACCGGACGGCGGTGGCGGGGAATCGGGCGCTGGAGCCGAGGGACGCGACCTCTATCTGTGACCCGCTCACCGCTCGTACGACGATCACGTCATTGCCCCCGGTCCCCGTGACCGTCAACCGCCCGCCCGTCAGGGTGGCGGTGGTGGCGGCGCCGGCGGCCGGGGCGAGGCCGACCAGCGCGACCAGGGCCAGCCCCAGCCCGAGGCTCAGTGCGACCGCAACGCGGGCGGCTGTGGGCCGGTGCCCCGCTGTCCATCCGAGACCGTCCACGGGAGACCCCCCGCTGTCGCCGATGGAGCGGACGTTACCCCCGGAGGGCGGGCGGAGTCCGCCGGATGTCGTGGTCGGTGACGAGCGGGCCAACCGGGTCAGTGGTGCCGCGTGTCCTCGGCGTCGGCCGGTCTGGAGGGGTGATGTCCCCTCGTCTTCAGCTGCTGTTGGAGGACCCAGCCGGTGAGCTCCTGGCCGGGGATGGGGCGGGAGAACAGGTAGCCCTGCACGAGGGGGCAGCCGAGGTCGTGGAGCAGGTCCGCCACCTCCTCGGTCTCCACGCCCTCCGCCACCACCGTGAGGCCGAGCGAGTGGGCCAGATCGAGGATGCTGCGGACGATGGACCGGTCGGTGTCGTCCTCAGCCATCGTGGACACGAAGGAGCGGTCGATCTTCAGCTCCTGGACCGGGAGCTCCTTCAGCTTCGTCAGGGTCGACCAGCCCGTGCCGAAGTCGTCGACGGAGAGCCGGACGCCAAGGTCCCGTAGCTGGCTCAGCGTGGCCGCCAGGAGGCGGGTGTTCTCGGGGAACGACGACTCGGTGATCTCGAGGGTCAGGCGACTCGGCGAGAGGCCACTGGCCTGGAGGGCCTCCCGCACGGTGGTCACGAAGCCGGCATGGCCCAGCACCCGGGGTGAGATGTTGACGGCGACGGGGAGGTCCATGCCCTCCGACGCCCAGGTGGCGCACTGGCGGAGCGCGGTGGCCAGGACCCAGGTGGTGAGATCCCGGATGAGGCCGGTGCGTTCGGCGAGGGCGATGAACGCGTCCGGGGCCAGCATGCCCCTGACGGGGTGCGCCCACCGCACGAGGGCCTCGACGGAGTCCACCATGCCGGTGCTGAGCTCGATCTTGGGCTGGTAGTGCACCATGAGGTCGCCCCGGTCGATCGACTGGCGGAGGTCGGTGGCGACCCTCACGCTCTTGCGTCGCTCCTCATCGTCATCACTGCCGTACACCGCGACGCCGCTGCGTTGGCGCTTGGCCCGGTACATGGCCACGTCCGCCCGCTGGAGCACGGACTGGGGATCGTCCCCCGGCGTACAGCTGGCGACGCCGATGCTCACGCCGACCTCCAGGGTGACGTCGCACAGGTGGACGGGCTCCTGGATGACGGCCCCGAGGTCCTCGGCGATCCGGACGGCGTACCCGAAATCCGGCAGGCCGGTGAGGAGCACGGCGAACTCGTCGCCGCCGAGACGGGCGACCACGTCGTCGGCCCGGGTCACCCGGACCAGGCGTTGGCCGATCTCGATCAGGAGCCGGTCTCCGATGTCGTGACCGAGGCCGTCGTTGATGTCCTTGAAGCCGTCGAGGTCCATCAGCAGCAGCGCGGAACGGCCTTCCTCCCGGCCGTCGCACAGCTCGGTCAGGGCGGCGGACATCAGGCTGCGGTTCGGCAGGCCCGTCAGGGGATCCTGCCGGGCCTGGCGTCGCAACTCGTCCTCGGCCGCCACCTGCTCGCGGATGTCCCGCAGGTTGCACACCACACCCCGGATGCTCGCCACGTCCAGCAGGTTGGTGGCGATCGCCTCCACCGGCACCCAGCTGCCGTCGGCCCGATGGATGCGGACCCGGGACCGTTCCTGCCTACCGGGCTCGGCCAGGAGCCGGGCGAAGCGCGGGGCCACCCGAGCGAAGTCCTGGGGATGGATCAGGTCCGCGAAGTGCCGGCCGTGGTTCTCGCCCTCCCGGTAGCCGAGCAGGTCATGGACGGTGGGCATCTCATGGACGAGGCGTCCGTCGCCGTCGAGCACGAGGGTGATGTCCGATGAGTGCCGTACGAGCGCCCGCCAGCGTTGTTCACTGGCTTCCAGCAGCGCCTGTCCGGCGACTCGCTCGCTGATGTCCCAGAGGAACGCGTGCACCCGGAAGCCGTCGCCCTCCCCGGTGTGCCAGGCCGCGATCTCGACGATGACCCGGCTGCCGTCGGGGCGCAGGCAGTGGAGGCGGGTGTCGTCGTCCCAGGCGGTCGGGTCACCGGTCTCGGTGGACTCGGCCGACCGACGGGCGGCCCGCTCACGGTCCTCGGGAGCGAGGAACTCGGTGATCGGACGGCCGACCACGTCGAGGCCGGACCAGCCGAAGGTGGCTGTCGCGGGGCGGTTCCAGACCAGGATCCGCCCCTCCCGGTCCAGCTCGAGGTAGGGGTGGCGGGCCTCGTCGATGACCTGGCGGGTCCGTTCTCGTTCGGCCTGCGCCCTCCCCACCTGGCGGGCCAGGACCCGGTTGAGCTGCCTCGTCTGGCGGCCGACGACCTGGTGGCGTAGGGCATTGAGGACGCCGACGATCAGGATCAAACAGAACGTCGCCGTCGACAGGGCGCCGTCGGCGATCCACTCGCTGACGGCGAGGGCGCCGACGGTGAGGGCCGGGAGGAGGGCGATGAGCTCAGCCGGCCAGTTACGTCGAGCCTCGGCGGGGTCGAGCGGACGGTGGGAGGCGGGCTCAGCCCGTCTGGTCCAGGCGGCGAGGGCTATGACGACGAACCCGCTGAACCAGGCCCAGGCGGTCAGGCCGCCGCTGGCGTACTGGGCGGTGGCGGTCATGTAGGCGAACGACACGTCGGCCAGCGCGATCAGGGTGAGCCCGGTGAGCAGCAGGCCGAGGGCGGACGGGCGGTCGCGACGGAGGCTGATGACCGACAGGATCAAGGCCAGTATCAACAGGTCGCCGACCGGATAGGCGAGGGCGAGCGCTCGTTCGAGGCTCGCCTCGGTGCCGGCCGCCACGGGGGCGAGCACGAGGATCCAACCGGCGCCGCCGAGGCTCACGGTGACGAGGACGGCGTCCATCGTCCGCGTGAGGGTGCCGCCGGTCGAGAGGGTGGGGCCGAGGAGGGCGACGCCGGCCACGGCCAGCGGCACGAAGCCGAGGTACCCGACGTCGGCCGGGGACGGGAAGGGCGCCTCCCGTCCCAGTCCGAGCTCGTAGAGGGCCCACACGGCGTTGCCGGCGGCCCAGGATGCGCAGGCCAGGCCGATGAGGCGCCAACCCCTTCGTCCACGGCGGTCGGCGGCGACACCAGTGGCCGTTCGGGCGGCGTGCAGGCAGGCGAACGCGGCGAGCGCCGCGCCGGCGGTCGAGCCGAGGTCGTCGACGACGACGGCGACCTGGGTGTCGGGGGCGAGGTTGACCACCAGGCCGAAGGCGGCGACGGCCAGGCCTGCGGCCAGCCAGGAGCCCGCGCGGTTCGGTCCCACGTCCTTACCGTCGGCAGGAGGTTGCCGAAGGTTCAGTAAAGGACCGTGGTGTCTCACCCCTCCCGGTGAGCGCCCGTCCGGATCGATGCCGGAGGGCGTCCCGATCAGCGCGCCCGTGCGCCCGCCGCTACAGGCCCAGGTGGTCGGCGAGGGCGTCGACGTGGTGCGCGAAGAACGTGTCGTGGTCGGTGACGACGTTGTGGGTGTGGCCGAACAGCTCGAGGGAGACCAGGCCGAACAGCGTGGCCCACGCGCCGAGCAGACGTACGGCCCGCTCGGCGGGCAGGGGCAGGCCGAGGGCCTCAGCCATCCGGGCCCCGTCGGCGGCCAACGGTCCGGTGACGGCCTTCTCCCCGACGGCCGACGTCACCCCGCGGAGCGGCTCGGCGAGGGCGGCGTACACCCGGGTAGCGGGATCGACGGTGTCCTGGGGCGCGGCGTAACCGGGGACGGGGGAGCCGTAGAGGAGGGCGTACTCGTGGGGGTTGGCCGCGGCCCAGGCCCGGAGTCCGGCACACCGGGCCCGCCAACGGTCGCGGGGCGTCGAGGCGTCGGCTCCCGCCTGCTCCAGCGCGGCGCCGAGCCGGCCGTAGCCGGCCACGATCAGCATCGTCAGGAGCGCGTCACGGCCGTCCACGTAGCGGTAGATGCCCGACGACACCATGTCGAGCTCCCGGGCGACGGAGCGCAGCGACAGCCCGGCGGCACCGTCGCGGGCCAACTGGCGGCGCGCCTCAGCCGTGATCTCTTCCAAGACGGCGTTGCGGGCGCGCTCTCGTTGTCCGGCCATGGCCCCAGCATGCCACAGGAATGTGAGCAGTGCTCTTGACAGTGAGCAGTGCTCTCGGTACTGTGAGCACTGCTCACAGATCAGTGCTCGAGACAGGAACGAAGGAACCCCATGACCATCTCCGAGATCCCCGCCGTCGACCCCCGCTATCTGGCCCCGGGCCGGTCCGACGCCATCCTCAACCGTGTCGTGGCCTGGCTCGTCCGTCACGGTGTCGGCGTGGCCGGCGCCCGTCAGCTCGCGGTGCGGGGCCGCACGTCGGGTGAGATCCGCACGACGGTCGTCAACGTCCTCGACCTCGACGGCGAGCGCTTCCTCGTCGCTCCCCGGGGCCACACCCAGTGGGTACGCAACCTACGGGCGGCCGGCGAGGGCACCCTGAAGGTCGGCCGTCGGGACGAGCCGTTCGTCGCCGACGAGTTGGCCGACGCCGACAAGGGCCCCGTGCTGGCCGCCTACCTCGACCGCTGGGCCTGGGAGGTCGGGCGGTTCTTCGACGACCTGGACGAGGACAGCGACGCCGAGGCGCTGTCCGCCGCCGCTCCCGACTTCCCCGTCTTCCGGGTGACCCCGCACGGCTAGGGAGCGTCGGCCTCCAGGAAGATGCACTCGCCGGGGCAGTCCTCGGCGGCGTCGATGACGGCGCGGTGGAGGCCCGGGGGCACGGTCACCATGCTCGCCGCACCGCCGGGGTCGTTCTGGGGCACACCGCCCGCCTGGACGTAGGAGATCCCATCCTCGAGGAGCACGAACACCTCCGGGCAGTGGTCGACGCAGAGCCCGTCGCCGGTGCAGAGGTCCTGGTCGATCCAGACCCGCATGCCCACCTCCTCGAGGACCGCGATGCTACGTGTGTCCGGGAGAGCGGTCGAGGCCCGGTCGCCGGCCCCGCACCCTGACGACCGGTTACGCCGCGGTACGGTCCGGCATCATGCGATCATCACGGCGGAGCGCGTGGTCGGTGGGGTTCGTCCTGGTGGGCCTCGGCCTGTCGATCCTCCCGGCCTGTTCGGACGACGGCGGCGGCGACGGCGGCGGCGAGGCCGCCTCCGGGGAGTCTGCCGTCACCCAGGACCTCACCGAGGAGGAACAGGCCAAGGTCGACGCCGCCCAGGCCTGGATCGACGACGAGGCCGATCTCGACGACGAGCAGCGGGACCAGTTGGCCTTCGTCGAGCTGGCCAGCACCCCGGCGGTCACCAACGTCACCTTCGGCCAGTTCCTCGACGACCACCCGGTCCTGGGCGCCGAGCTCATCGTCCACGTGCTCGATGACGACGAGGTCCAGGGGGCCAGCTACGCCCTGACCGACGCCGAGCCCGTCGACGACGTGGATCCGATCGACCAGGCGGAGGCCGAGGAGAACGCGAGCAAGGCCGTCGAGGGCACCCCGGAGGAGGTGGGTCCCTCCGAGCTCATCTGGGTGCCGACCGGGCCCGACCTGACGCTGTCCTGGTCGGTCGCGGTGATCACCTCGGATCCCGAGGGGTCCTGGGTCGTGAAGGTCGATGCCGAGTCGGGCGCCGTCACCGACGTGGACGACTCGATGGCTTCCCGCCTGGTCCGGGCCCTCCACGCCCCGTGGAGCCCCCGCCGGGCCGCGCCCACGATCCTGCCGGCCTCCGCCCGGCTCCAGGCCGACGGCGACGCCTGCGACCCGGGCCCCGCCCCGTCCGCCTGCCTGTTCGTCCCGGACCCGATCTACGCCAACGGGGGCGACGCCCCCGATGTCGCCGAGGCCAACGCCACCCTCGAGGGTCGCCCCCTGGAGGGCCTGGTCGACGAATCGGGCGAACTGGTCGGTGACCACGTCGACACGGTGTCGCTCAACACGGGTGACTACCCGGTCGAGACCGACGGCACGTGGGCCGCGGGCCGGGCCCGGCCCGGCCTGGAGCATGCGATGGCCTATTACTGGATCGACACCGCCCACCGCGACCTCGAACGTCTCGGCTTCGGCGCCGTCTGGGACGAGCCCATTCCGGTGGAGGCGGTCGACGCCGACACCGTGGACAACGCCTTCTGGGACGGCGAGGCCGTGCACATGGGGGTCGGCTCCGACGGCATCAACGAGGGTGAGGACGCCAGCGGCATCGTCCACGAGTACGGCCACGCCGTGCTCGGCGAGATGGCCCCCGTGCTCTGGAACTCCGCCGAGGGCGGCGCCTACCACGAGGGCTTCGGCGACATGCTCGCCTACTACGTGACCCTGGCGGGCCGCACCGGTGACCAGGGCTGCCTCTTCCCCTGGACCGAGTCGGGCGAGTGCCTCCGGCGGCTCGACACCGACCTCGTGTACCCCGACGACCTGGTCAACGAGGTCCACGCCGACGGGATGATCTACACGGGCGCCATCTGGGACGTGTTCGAGGGCCTCCTCGCCGAGGACGGCGTCGACATCGAGGACTGCCCCGGCACCGACGAGTGCCAGGACACCGCCGACCGCGTCATGGCCACCCTGCTGACCTCCCACGGCTACCTCGTCGAGGGCACGACCCTCCCCGACATCGCCGCCGCGTTCATCTCGGCCAACGAGGCCGTCGCGGGTGGTGACGACGCGGAGCTGATCACCTCGGCCTTCGAGGCCCACGGCCTGGTCGGCGGTGGTGGAGGGACGATGGACCCGAACGGCGACCTGCCCGCGCCCGAGGAGGGCGTGCCCGCGGTCGCCTTCGAGATCTCCCACTCCTACCGCGGCGATCTCGACGTGGTGGTCGGCGTCGTCGACGGAGACGGCCGGGACCTGTGTGACCCCGTCAGCCTCCATTCGCCCGACCAGGCCGACGGCGAGGACAACCTGACCGGCCTCACCGACCTGAGCGGTACCGACTGCGGCGAGCTCATGCCGCCGTCGGCCGACCAGCAGTGGTACCTGCAGGCGGTGGACACCCTGGCTGAGGACACCGGCCAGATCGATTCCTTCACCGTCTACGACGGCGAGGACCCCTACGAAGCGCCGGGCCTGCCCCTGCCCATCACGGACAACGACCCGGCGGGCACCACCGCCTTCGTCGACGGCAGTGGCGAGTCCCCCGACACGCCGGACCTGCCCGACGGCGGTGATGGTGACGGTCCGTCCTTCGACATCGAGATCACCCACTCATACGTGGGTGACCTGTCGATCCGGGCGGGCACGGCGGACAACGACGGCGGTGACGTCCTCTGCTCGGTCGACGTCCTGGCCCCGGACTCCGCCAACGCCGGCGACGGCGGCCTGTCGGGCAGCATCGACATGTCGGACTGTGCGGACCAGTACCCGCCGTCGGACGAGACCCGGTGGTTCGTCCAGGTCACCGACACCGCCGCGGTGGACGAGGGGACCGTCGAGTCCCTGACCCTCAGCGGACCCGACGGCGAGTCCATCGACTTCGACGGCCTCCCCGCCACGATCCCGGACAACGACCCCTCGGGTCTGGTCCTGCTCACCGACGGGGAGCGGGCCCAGCCCACCTCCTCACCTGGGGGCGGTGCCCCCGAGCTGAGCGTGACCATCGACCATCCCTACGCCGGAGACCTCTCGGTGGAGGTGGGCGCGGTCGACGCGACCGACAACGTCCTCTGCCAGGAGCAGGTGGTGACGCCGGACGCCTCGAACAACGCGTCGGGCCTCCAGATCGACGTGGAGCTGGCCGATTGCGCCGGTGCCTTCCCGCCGGGTGCCGACACCCGCTTCTACCTGTTCGTGGCCGACACCCTGGCCGAGGACACCGGGGTGCTCGTGGCGGCCAGCCTGACCGGCCCGGACGGCGACGTCTATGAGGTGCGGGACACGGGCCAGGTCCCCGACGCCGACCCCGACGGCGTGACGACCTTCTTCATCCCCGCCTGACGCTCCGGCGCCGCCGGTGGGAGCCGACGGGGCGACGGGGCGACGGGGCTCAGGCCGCGTCGAAGTGCTTGCGGAAGGTCTGGCCGATGGCCATGTTCTGGCCCATGCGCTCGATCCAGCCCTTGGCCGCCGCGGTCCACGCCGCGGCGTCGTGGCCCTCGGCCGTGGCGACGGCGATCATGCCCGCCTCGTCGGTCACGCCCTGGTTCGAGCCGATCTTGGCGATGCGGGCGTACTCCTCGAGGCTGATGCCCTCGATCGGGGCGAAGATCGGGTCGTCGGCGGCCACCGCCGCGTTCGACGGGCCACCGAAGGCGGCGGTGTCGATGCCCATGGCCCGCTGCTGTGCGCTGACCTCCTCACCCGTCTGGGGGGTGGTCATCTGTCCCATCGAGTCCTGGAGCTTCTTGAACAGGCCCATTCTGCTGCCACCTCCGGGTGTACGGCTGAGCGCGCGAGCGTAGACCCTCCGCTCCTGTCCGAACGCTGGGTCGAGAGGCGACGGCTAAGAATGCGGGGTGGGGCGACGGGCGTTGGTGATCGGCGGCACGGGACCGACCGGCGTGTGGATCGTGCAGGGCCTCCTCGAGCGGGGCTGGGCGGTCACGATCCTGCACCGGGGCACCCACGAGCGGGCCGAGACCCCCGAGGAGGTCGAGCACCTCCACCATGACCCCTATGACGCCGGGGACCTGGCCCGGGCCCTGGACGGTCGCCGTGACGACCTGGTGGTGGCCATGTACGGCCGGCTGCGCCGGATCGTCGAGCTGACCGCGGGCCGGACCGACCGCTTCGTGTCCGTGGGGGGCGTGCCCGCCATCCGGGGCTGGATGAACCCCTGGCTGCAGGACCCGGCCGGCCTGCCCGTGCCGGTGGACGAGGAGGCACCGGTCGTGGGCGACCCCGCCGAGGACGAGAAGGGCTACCGGGTGGCCCGCACCGAGGCGGCCGTCTTCGCCCACCACCCGACGGCGACCCACGTGCGCTACCCGTACGCCTACGGGCCCTACCAGCTGGTGCCCCGCGAGTGGTCCGTGGTCCGGCGGGTCCTCGACGGTCGCCGCCGGATGGTGGTGGCCGACGACGGCCTGACGCTGCACCACCACGGCTACACCCGCAACCTGGCCCACGCCGTGCTCCTGGCCGTCGACCAGCCGGACGCCGCGGCCGGCACGCTGTTCAACGCGGGCGACGAGGAGGTCCTGTCGGTCCGCCAGGTCGTCGAGCTGGTGGCCGCCGCGCTCGGCGCCGACCTCGAGCTGGTCTCGATGCCCTATGACCTGGCGGTCCCCGCCCGGCCGCTGCTCACCCAGCCCCTGCCCACCCACCGGGTGCTCGACCTGACCCGGCTCCGGACCCGCCTCGGGTACCGGGACCTGACCCCCGCCCGCGAGGCGGTGGCGCTCACGGCCCGGTGGCTGGCCGAGCACCCGCCTGGGCCCGGCGGCCCGGAGGAGACGGTCCTGACCGACCCGTTCGACTACGCCGCGGAGGACCGGCTGATGGACGCGTGGGAGGCGGCGCGGGCGGGCCTGCCGTCGATCGACTACGACCGAGCGCCGGGCTACGGCCTGGCGTACAGCGGCCCGGGCGGGCGGCCCCGGTCGACGGCGACCTTCGAGCCGTGAGCGGGCGGCGACGGACGTCAGTGCCCCGGCACTCAGTGGGGGCGTGAGGACTCCGACTCGGTCTCGCCCGCGGGGTGACGTAGCGCCTGGTGGCGCTGCAGGATCCAGCCGGTGAGCTCTTGGCCGGGCACCGGCCGCGAGAACAGGTAGCCCTGGGCCAGGGGGCACCCCAGCTTCTCGAGCAGGTCGCGCACCGGCTCGGTCTCGACCCCCTCGGCCACGACCGTCAGGTTGAGGGACCGGGCCAGGTCGAGGATGGTGCGCACGATCGAGTGGTCGGTGGCGTCCTCGGCGAGGGCGAAGACGAATGACCGGTCGATCTTGAGCTCCTGGACCGGCAGCTCCTTGAGCTTGGACAACGACGACCAGCCCGTGCCGAAGTCGTCGACGGACAAGCGCACACCCAGCTCGGCGAGCTGGGCGAGGGTGCGGGTGAGCAGGCGGGTGTTCTCGGGGAAGGCGGACTCGGTGATCTCCAGGGTGAGCCGCCCGGCCGGGACCTCCGCGTCCAGGAGGGCCTGGCGGACACTGCTGACCAGGTCGGTCTGGCCGAGGACCCGGGGGGAGAGGTTCACGGCCACGGGGAGGTCCAGGCCCTCGGCCCGCCACGTGGCGCACTGCCCGAGGGCGCTGGCCAGGACCCTGGCGGTGAGGTCCCGGATGAGGCCCGTCCGCTCGGCCAGGGCGATGAACTCGTCGGGCTGGAGGAGGCCCCGGGTCGGGTGCTCCCAGCGGACGAGGGCCTCGACCGAGTCGACCAGACCGGTGCCGAGCTCGATCTTGGGCTGGTAGTGCACCACCAGGTCACTCCGGTCGATGGCGTGTCGTAGCTCGGCGGCCACCTTCACGCTGTTGCGCCGTTCCTCGTCATCGCCGCTGCCGTAGACCGCGTGCCCGGTGCGCTGACGCTTGGCCCGGTACATGGCCACGTCGGCGCGCTGCAGCACGGCCAGGGGGTCGTCGCCGGTGACGCAGCCGGCAATGCCGATGCTGACGCCGACCTCGAGGGTGACGTCACCGAGTCGCATCGGCTCCCGGACGAGCCCCCCCAGGTTCTCGGCGATGGCGGCGGCGTGGTGGAAGGCGGGCAGACGGGTGAGGAGCACGGCGAACTCGTCGCCGCCGAGCCGGGCGACGAGGTCGTCGGCGCGGGTCACGCGGTCCAGGCGGTGCCCGATCTCGACGAGGAGCTGGTCACCCACGTCGTGGCCCAGGCCGTCGTTTATGTCCTTGAAGCCATCGAGGTCCATCAGCAACAGCGCGGCGTGACCGTCCTGGCCGTCGGTGCACTGCCGGCCCAGCGCCGCGGTCAGGAGGTTGCGGTTGGGGAGGCCGGTCAGCGGATCCCGGCGGGCCTGGCGCTTGAGCTCGTTCTCGGCGGCCACCTGCTCGGTGATGTCCCGGAGGTTGCACACCACGCCGTTGACGGTCGGCTCGTCGACGAGGTTGGTGGCGATGGCCTCGACGTGGGCCCAACCCCCGTCGAATCGGCGGATGCGGACCCGTTCCCGCTCCTGGTGGCCCGGCTCGGCCAGCACCCGAGCGAAGCGGTCGACCACCCGGTCGAGGTCCTGGGGGTGGATCAGATCGGTGAAGTGGCGACCCTGGTTCTCATGCTCCCGGTAGCCGAGGAGCGTCCGGGTGGTCGGCACCTCCTGGGCCAGGCGCCCCTCGACGTCGAGCACGATGGTCATGTCCGAGGAGTGGCGGACCAACGCCTGCCACTTGGCCTCGCTGGCCTCGAGCAGCGCCTGCTCGGCCAGTCGGTCGCTGATGTCCCAGACGAAGGCATGGACCCGGTAGGCGTCGCCCTCCCCGGTGTGCCACGCCGCGATCTCGATCGGTACCTCTGTGCCGTCGGGTCGCAGGTACCGCACGTCGACCCCTTCGTCCCAGATCGAGGCGTCACCGGTCGCGACGAACTCGGCCATCCGCTGGCGTGAGGACTCCCGGTTGTCCTCGGGAACGATGTCGCTCACCGGACGTCCGAGCACCTGGTCCCCGGTCCAGCCGAAGACGACCTCGGCCGGTCCGTTCCAGACCAGGATCCGCCCGTCTCGGTCCAACTCGACGTAGGGGTCGCGGGCCTCGTCGATGACCAGGTGGGTCCGCTCCCGCTCGGCCCGCAGAGCCTCGACCTGTTGGGCCAGGGCGCGGTTCAGGCTGGCGGTCTGACGGGAGGCGGCGACGTGGCGCAACGCGTTGAGCAGACCCACGAGCACGATCAGCGCGATCGTCGGCGCTGAGACCGAGCCGTTCACGACCTCCTCGCCGACGGCCAGCGCCCCTACGGCGAGGGCGGGGACGTTGGTGACCAGTTCCGTCGGCCAGTTCTGACGCAGCAGGTCGACCTCGACGGGCGCGGCGGGCGGCCCGGCGGCCAGGGCCATCAGGAGGAACCCGGTGAACCAGGCCCAGGCGCTGAGGTCGCCGCTGGTGTACTGGTCCGTGGCCGTCATGTAGGCGAACGAGACGTCGGCGAGGGCGAAGAGGATCAGCCCGATCGGCAGGATGGTGAGCGTCCGATCGCGTCCCCGGGTGAGGGTGATCACCGACAGGGTGACGGCCAGCATCAGCAGGTCACCGATCGGGTAGGCGAGCGCGAGGGCCTGCTCGAGGGCGCCCTCGGTGCTGGCCGCGACCGGCGCCAGAACCAGGATCCATCCCGCGCCGCCGAGGCCGACGGTGACCAGGGCCACGTCCATGGACCGCTTGAACGTGCCGACGCTCGCGAAGGAAGGACCCAGCAGGATGATCCCGATCAGGGCGAGGGGCACGAAGCCGAGGTAGCCGAAGTCGGCGGGGGACGGGAACGGGGCGTCCTGGTCCAGACCCAGCTCATAGAAGGCCCACACCGCGTTGCCCGCGGCCCACGAGGCACACGCCAGACCCACGAACCGCCATCCTCGCCGGGTCCGCGCCGTGGCCGGATCCGCCTCGGCCCCCTTGGCGATCGTCGAGTACCACAGGCCGGAGAAGGCGGCGAGGGCGGCCGCGGCCGTGGTGCCGACGTCATCGACGACGAGGGCCAGCTCGGTGTCGGGCGCGAGGTTCACGACGAGCCCGAAGGCGATGATCGCCAGCGCGGCAGAGGACCACGCGAGCGTCCGAGATGGTCCCACGATGGTCCATCGGCCGGGATGGGCCGAGGTTCAGGGAGTCGACGGTGGTGTCTCGGGTGTCGACCCTCCACAGAGCAGGGAGGCGGCGCGGTGCGCGAGGGCCACGATGGTCAGCGTCGGGTTGTAGCCGGCGGAGGTGACGAACACCGAGGAGTCGGCACAGAGCAGGTTCTCGATGTCGTGGAAGCGGCCTTCGGGGCCCACGACGCTGGTGGTCGGGTCGTCGCCCATCCGGCAGGTGCCCATGACGTGCTTGGAGGCCGGGGCGAGCCCGAGGGGGTGCTCCAGGGTCGGATCGAGGTCGCCGGTGGGGGGCGAGGTGCTGGAGAACGACCAGTCGGCGCCGGCGTCGAGCATCACCGCCTCCAGGATCGGCGCCCAGTGGGCGGAGGCGACCAGCTCGTGGCGGTGGGGCTGGTAGGTCACCCGACCGGCGGGGAACCCCCAGGCGTCCACGACCGTCGGGTCCAGGTCGATGCGGTTGCCGGCCTGGGGCAGGTCCTCACCCTGCATGGTGAAGACCCAGAGCCGGTCCCGCAGGGCCGAGGCGCGCATGGACCGGTTGTGCTGGGGGCCGGGCGGGTAGTTGAGCGCCTCCTGGATGGGCAGGGTGGACGAGCCGTGCTCCACGGTGCCGCCCCGGATCCAGGGCAGGCCGGCATCCCGGGCGGCGGCGTCCTCGGCCGGGCCGGGCACCATCGGGTCGTCCATCAGGTGGGTGACGCAACGGCCCCGCTCGCCGTGCATCGAGAACGGGAAGCCCCCGACCGTGAAGGTCTGGAAGTGGTAGGTGAGGTGGCGGCCGACCAGGCCCGACGAGTCGGCCAGCCCGTTGCGCAGCAGCAGACGGGGGGTCTCGAAGGCCCCGGCGGCGAGGACGACCTCGGTGGCCCGGACCTCCTGAGGCCGGCGGTCGGCGTCGAGGTAGCGGACGCCGGTGGCCCGTCGGCCCGAGGCGTCGACGAGCACGTCGGTGACGTACGCCTCCGGCCGCAGCTGGGTGTGGCCGCTCAGTAAGGCCCGGCGCAGGGACGCGACCGGGTCGCCCTTGGCGTGGATCGGGCAGCCGAAGGCGCAGAAGCCACAGTTGTTGCAGGCCGGACGCCCGTCGTAGGGCACGGAGTTGGCGCCGGTCGGGGCCCGGTAGGGGTGCAGGCCCCGACGCTCGGCGGCCTCGGCGCTGAGGACGGCGCCGAACATGTCCGGCCCGGGTGGCATCGGGTACGGCCCGGAGCGCCAGGCGGCGAAGGGGTTCGCCCCGGCGTCGCCGGCCGTGCCGATGAGGCGTTCCGCCTGGGCGTAGTGGGGCTCCAGATTCGCGTAATCGAGGGGCCAGTCCGCCAGAGCCGCCCCGTCGACGGGGCCCCGGGCCTCGAGGAGGGCGAAGTCCTCTTCTCGGAAGCGCGGCAGCTTGCCGTCGGCGTGCGTACCGCCCCCGCCGACGGTGGAGGGCAGGTTGTTGACGTCCCCGGTGAACAGGCGGTCGCCGTCGGCGTCGGTACGGCGGAAGGTGCGGGGCTCCACCAACGGGTCGGGGCCGAGGAAGTGGCGCTGGGCGAACTTGATCTCGTCGTTGGAGAACTCGCCCTTCAGGCCGTACGGCGGCTCGAGGTCGAGCAGGTGGTTGCGGCCCTTCTCCAGGATCACCACCGACCACCCTGCCGCGGTGAGGACGTCGGCGAAGGTGGCGCCGCCCGGCCCGCTGCCGACGATGACCACGTCGGCGTCGAGGTCACTCACCGGTGCGCACCTCCTCGTCGGTCCAGCCCCGGGGCTGGACGTCGCCGCCGAAGCCGACCGAGACCCATCCGGCCCGTTGCCGGTTGCCGCCGTAGACCGGGTCGCCGTACATCCCCTCGCAGGCGTGGTCGTACAGCAGCCGGGCGAACACCGGGTCGGCGGACAGTCGACGGTCCTGGGTGTCGGGGTCGAGGGAGGCGAAGCCGCCCCCCAGTCGGTCGAGTCCCTCGGCGTAGCGCTCCTGGAGGCCGACGACCGGCCCGTTGAACTCCCGTTCGGGCCGCCCCTGGCTGCCCTCGATGCGGGTCCGCCAGGCCAGCTCCTCCACCGCGCCGAGGGGGAGGAACTCCCCGAAGCCGGCATCACCCCCGTGGCGGCCCGAGAACGGCCCTCCAGCCCAGATGCGGGGCGGGTCGACGAGGAAGGCGCCGAGGAGCCCGTCGATGTAGTCGGCCACCCCCGCGGCCTTCGCCCCGGGCGCGCCGTCGTCGTCCGGCGGGATCAGCCGGTCGACGGCCGCGTCCAGGACGGCGTGCTGCGCTTCGGTCAGCCAACTCGGGATGGTGCGACACTACGGCCGTGACCAGACCCGTCGTGACCGTGGAACGAGACGTGGCCGCGCCACCCGAGCAGGTCTGGTCACTGGTGAGTGACGTGACCCGGATGGGGGAGTGGTCCCCGGAGGCCCTCGCCGGTGAGTGGCTCGATGCGGCATCCGGGCCGAGCGTCGGCGCCAAGTTCAAGGGCAACAACGAGCGGGGCAAGCGGCGCTGGTCGACGAAAGGCAAGGTGGTCGAGGCCGAGCCGGGGAAGGCCTTCGCCTTCGACATCGCCGCGGGCCCGATGAAGGTCGCCCGCTGGGGCTACCGGTTCGAGCCGACGGCCACGGGTTGCCGGGTGGAGGAGCGCTGGGAGGACCATCGGGGCTGGCTCATCACCAAGCTCGGCGGCGTCATCACGGGCGTGTCGGACCGCGCCGCCCACAACCGGGAGAGCATGGAAGCCACCCTCGCCGCTCTCGCCCGGGTCGCCGAAGCCCCCTGATCGGGAGGGCTACTCCGTCCGCAGCTCGGCCCCCGGACCGCGGCGGGTCTGTCGGCGGGCGGCAACCGTCCCCGCCGAGAGCGCGAGCAGGAAGGTGGCCACGACGAAGGCCGCGATCTCTCCCGGGGCGACCACCGGATCGGGAATGACACCGAGGTTCACGGCATAGGTCCGCCAGATGATCCGGCCGACCACGAGGCCGATGGGGACACCGACGACGAGGGCAGCTGCGGCGAACGCGGCCGCTGCCCAGCGGGCCGATCGACGGAGCATCCGGGGAGTGAGGCCCAGGGCCCGGGCAACGGCGAGGTCGCGCCCGTTGCGGCTCACGGTGATGGCCAGGCCGTAGGCCAGTACGCCCGCCGCCAGCAGGGCCATGATCCCGGCGAGCAGGTCGGGCGCCGACTCCGTGCTGGTCGGATCGACCGACACGAGGTTGGCCGCGATCGTCTCCCGATCGATGCCGCCTTCACCGAGCACGACGCCTTCGGCGGCGAAGCGCTCGGCGATCGCCTCCTCGGTCACGCCGTCGGCCCGGTCGACGACGATGACATTGGTCCGCGGCCCTTCCTCGAAGTCGGCGGTCATCTCCGGGGGGAGCGCGGCGACGGCACCGTCGTAGGTCATGGTCGCTCCGTGGATGGTCCGCCCGTCGCCGACGGGCACGGGGCCGATGCCGACCACCTGGAGGCTCAGCGGCGCGGTCTCGGCCGGTTCACCGCCGGTGAACTCGCTGGCGTCGAAGGCCGCGTCGAGGCGGTCGCCCACGTCGGCCCCGAGGAGGGCTGCCAGCTTCGGGCTGAGGAAGAGCTCGTCAACGCCGTCCGGAGCCCGACCGTCGATGACGGCGGGCTGCAGGGCGCGGGGGCCGGTGCTGAAGGCGATGACCTGGGCCAGTCGACGGTCGGGACCGAGGGCCAGCGGGGGCAGGAACAGCAGGATGTGGCTGACCGCCTCGACCTCGGGCCACGCCCGGGCCCGTTCGGCGATCGCCACGCCGTCGGGGTTCTCGCCCACGTCGGCCAGGTCGTCGAAGGTGAGCCCCAGCCATGCCGGCGTCTCGCGGAGGTGCTGCGCGCTGCTGGTGTAGGCGAGCGCACCGGTGATGGCCGTTGCCCCGACGGCCACCGCCAGGATCGACGAGCGCACGGGGGCTCCTCCGCGCTCGGGCTCGAGGCCGATTCGGATGCCGAGCACGGCGGGCACGGCCAGCCCGACCCGGGCCGCCAGGCCCGCGAGCGGGGTCCGGCGGAGAGGAGTCCTGGTGGCCAGGGTCCGCCAGGCGAGGGCCATCAGGCCGAGCGTCACCACCAGGAGCGTGACCGCGGTGCCGACGAGGAGCACCGACAGGTCGATCTCCATCCCCGGCGACGGCTCGATGGTGCGGGCATCACCGATGGGCGTCCAGTGGGACACCAGCGCCATCACGCCGAGGGCGACGGATCCGGCCACGGTGCCGATCGCGATGCCGTGCGCGCCGCTGCGCAGGACCCGATCCTGCCGCGACCACCCCAGCGCGCTCAGCGTGCGATCCACCTCGGCGGTCCCGGCCCGGTAGCGGGCCAACGTCGGGCCGAGCACGAAGGCGGAGGTCGCGGCGACGAGCGCCGCGACCAGCCACACCGCGTTGGCATCGGTCCGGAGGCCCTCCTCGACCGGGTCGCCGATGGTCGCCTCGTCGAACACGACATCGAAGGGGGTGACGCCGGGCGTGTCGGCCAGGTCGGCGAAGGAGGTGCCGGGGTCGAGGCGCACCGCGATCTGCTCGCCTCCTTCCTCGCCTCCGCCCTCGCGCTCAGGCAGCAGCTCGGCGAAGGCCGGCGTCGTGTGGATGCCCTGCAGGTACAGACCGTTCTTCGGGGGGACCTCCAAGGCAGTAAGGCCGATGCCGACCACGGTGACGGGGATGGGCGCACCCCACCGCTCGGCATCCTCGAGGCAGTCCACGGGACGGGGGAAGAGCCGGTCGCCCACCCCCACGCCGAGCGCCTCGGCCGCCAAAGGGGCCATCACCACCTCGTCGGCCCGGGTGGGGTCCGCCAGCCGCCCTTCCAAGAGCCGGAGTCGGTGCAGCGACGTCCCGAACTCGGGGTCGATCGGCGTGATGAGGTTGACCGCCCCGCTGCCGCTGTAGCACGTGTCGTTGTTGGCCTGGACCAGGTGACCGTCGATGTCGAGGATCGGCACCGCGCCGGTGGAGAAGCGGGCGGCGTCGGCGACCCCCGGCCAGGCCCGGATCTCCCCGATCACGGGGCAGGTCGCCGGGTCCTCGACGGCGCACGGCAACGCGATGGCACCGTCCATGGCGGCGGTCTCGTCGCGCAGATCTCGGTAGGCCGAGTCGGTGCGGTTACCGGCCGCCGTGGCCGCCATCACCGCCCCGGCGGCCAACCCCACGAGAACGCCCAGGGCCAGCCAGGACGGCCACGAGCGTCGGGCATCGGCCCGCACGCAGTAGGCCACGGCGCCCCGGTGATGCTTCATCCGTTCATTCCGTCCGCAGCTCGGCCCCCGGGCCCCGGCGGGCCTGGCGGGCGGCGGCCAGCGCGCCGACGAGGGAGGCGAGGACGAGCGTGGCCAGCGCCAGGATGACGATCTCCCAGCGGGTCGGTCACCGGGTCGGGCACGACGCCGAGGTCGTCGGCGTAGGTCCGCCAGACGACCCGGCCGAGCACCAGGCCCACGGGGACGGCGACCACGAGTGCCGCGCCGACGAACACGAGGCCGGCCCAGCGGCCGCTGCGCCGTAGCAGGCGCGGGGTGAACCCGAGGGCGCGGGCCACCGCCAGGTCGTGGCCATTGCGAGTCACCGCGGTCACGAGGCCGTAGGTCAGCACGCCGCCGGCCATGACGGCCATGAGGACGGCGAGGAGGTTCGGCGCCGACTCGGTGCTGGTCGGGTCCACCGAGACGATCGTCTGGGCGAACTCGTCGAGGCCCGGAGACTCGGGATCGATCTCGACCCCCGCGGAGGCGAAGCGCTCCCGGATGTCGTCGTCGGTCACCCCGGCCGCCCGGTCGATGAGGACGAAGTCCGCCCGCGGTTCGACGTCCGGGCCTCCGGTGATCTCGGCCGGGAGGTGGGCCAGCATCCCGTCGATGGTCATGGCCGAGCCGATGTCGAAGTTCCCGTCTCCGAGCGGCACCGGGCCGATGCCGACGATGTCGACGGTGAAGGGCTCGCCCAGCCCCGGCTCACCGGTCATGGACTCGAGGTCGTAGGCCACCTCGATGCGGTCCCCGACGCCGACCCCGAGCGTGTCGGCCAGCTTGGGGCTCAGCAACAGGTCGTCGGTGCCGGCGGGGGCTCGTCCCGCCATCACCGTGGGCTCGATCGCGTCGGGCCCGCTGCTCAACGCCAGGGCGTGGCTGGCCTCGTGGTTCGGCCCGAGGACGAGGGTGGGGGTGAAGAAGAGGGCGTAGCCCACAGCCTCCGCTTCGGGCCACGACCGGGCGTCATCCGCGATCTGGACGCCGTCGGGGTGGTCGTTCACGAAGACGAAGTCGTCCCAGGCCAGGCCGATCCAGGCGGGGGTCTCGCGGAGGTGCTCGGCACTGCTGGTGTAGACGAGCACCCCGGTCATGGCGGTGAGGCCCAGGGCGACGGCGAAGACCGAGGACCGCACCGGCGCCTGGCCCGGCCCCGGCTCGAGCCCGATGCGGATCCCCAGCACGGTGGGGGACGGCAGGCCGGCGCGGGCGGCCAGACGGGCCAGCGGGGTCCGCCGGGCCGTGCGGTCAGGCGTGGGCGACCGCAGGGCCAGCGACGCCAGGACCCCCACGACGAGGACGAGCATGACCACCAGACCGATGGCCACGACCGCCGGGTCGAGCTCGGCGCCCGGCGCAGGCTCGATGGCCCGGGCATCCCCGATCGGCGTGCGGGTCGAGACCACCAGAACGACCGCGAGGCCCACGGCCAATGCCACGAGGCCTATCGCCAGCCCGTGGAGCGCGCTGCGGGCGGAACGGTCACGGCGGCTCCAGCCCAGGGCTGTCAGGTTCACGTCGGTCGCCGCCGCGTCGCCCCGGTACCGGGTCAGCGTCGGCGCGAGGACGAACACCGAGGCCGCTCCGCCCAGGAGGGCCACCAGCCACAGGGCATTGGCATCGGACTGGAGCCCCTCGTCGACGGGCTGGGCGAACTCGGTGTCGAGGTCGACGATGACCTGGAAGGGCGGGAACGACGGCAGTTCCCCGAGCTCGTCGAAGGTCACGCCGTCTTCGAGGCGGACACCGATCGTCGCCGGGTACTCGTTCTGGAGCCGGAGCTCCTGGAACGCCGGTAGCGCGGCGAAGGCCGGGGTCGTGTGCAGGGTCTGGATGTAGTACCCGTTCTTGGGCGGGACCTCGACGGTGCTGAGCCCGAGCCCGACGACGGTCACCGGCGTGGGCGCTCCCCAGTGCTCCCGCTCGACCGAGCAGTCCACCAGGTAGGGGAACAGCCGGTCGCCGACGCCGACCCCGAGCTGGTCCGCGACCAGGGGGCTCATCACCACCTCATCGGCTCGCGTCGGATCCGCCGCCCGGCCCGCCACGATGCGGATGCCTTGCAGGGTGGTGCCAAAGGCCGCATCGATCGGCGTGGTCACGTCGAGGGCCCCGCTGCCGCTGGCACAGGGGTCGTCGCTGATCTGGACGGTTCGGCCGTGGTTGTCGAGGATCGGGACGATCTCGGAGTCGAACCGCGCTGCGTCCTGGATCCCCGGCAACGCCCGGATGTCCTCGATCGTCGCCGGGCAGGCCGGGTCGATCGCCGGGTTGCAGCCGAACCCGATGGCCGCGTCCATGGCGTTGGTCTCGCGGCGCAGGTCCTGGTAGGCCGACTCGGTGCGGCGGGCGCCGGCGGCGGCGGCCATGACCGAGCCGGCGGCGAGGCCGACGAGGAGCCCGAGGGCGAGCCAGGACGGCCAGGACCGGCGTGCATCGGCCCGCACGCAGTACGCCACCGCCCCGCGGTGTCCCTTCACACTCCCGTTGTCCCCCGAACGACCCCTGCGGACAAGGGTGCCTGCCCACCGTAGGTCCGGGAGGTTGCCCCGCACCGACGGAGGGTCGGTCCGGTGATCACGCTTCGGTGGAGGCGAGTACGTTCGCCGTCATGAGGGTGGCACTGAGCGTGAACGACTTCCTGGCCCGGGCCGAGCTGGTCTACGGCGACCGGGTGGGCATCGTGGACGAGCCCGACCAGCTGGCGCCGTCGTGGGGAGCCATGACCTACCGCGAGGTCGCGGCGAAGGCCCGGGCCCAGGCCGCCTCGCTCGACGCCCTCGGTGTCGGCGTGGGCGAGCGGGTGGCGATGGTGTCCCACAACGCGGCCCGGCTCTTCACCTCGTTCTACGGCGTCAGCGGGTCCGGTCGGATCCTGGTGCCGATCAACTTCCGGCTCAACGCGGCCGAGATCGGCTACATCGTCGACCACTGCGGGGCCTCGGTCCTGATCGTGGACCCCGAGCTGGACGACGACCTGGCCGGGGTCACGGCGCCGCACCGCTTCGTCATCGGGACCGAGGGTGACGAGGCCCTCTTCGGCTCGACCGACGATCCGCGACCTTGGGCCCCCGACGAGGACGCCACCGCCACCATCAACTACACGAGCGGGACCACCGCCCGGCCCAAGGGCGTGCAGCTCACCCATCGCAACATCTGGCTGAACGCCACGACCTTCGGCTGGCAGGCCGGCGTGTCGGACCGGGACGTCTACCTGCACACGCTGCCGATGTTCCACTGCAACGGCTGGGGCATGCCGTACGCCCACACCGGCATGGGCGGCACCCAGGTCGTGATCCGCAAGGTCGACGGCGCCGAGATCCTCCGCCGCGTCGAGGCCCATGGCGTGACCCACCTCAACGGGGCCCCCGCCGTCGTGGCCGCCATCCTCGACGCGGCGGCCGAGTGGGACGGTCCGATCCCCGGCGCCGGTCGCACCCGCATGGTGGTCGCGGGCGCCCCGCCGCCGACCCGGACCATCGAACGGGTGGAGACCGAGCTGCGGTGGGAGTTCCTCCAGATCTACGGCCTCACCGAGACCACCCCGCTGCTGACCATGAACCGGGCGCGGGCCGAGTACGACGACCTGTCGCCCGCCGAGCGGGCCGAGCGGCTGGGCCGGGCGGGCGCGCCGGCCCTCGGCGTCCAGATGCGGGTTGACCCCCAGGGCGAGTTGCTGGCCCGAGGCAACCACGTGATGGACGGCTACTGGGAGCAGCCCGACGCCACGGCGGACGCCATCGTCGACGGGTGGTTCCACACCGGTGACGGTGGGATCATCGACGGGGACAACTACGTGGCCATCTCGGACCGCAAGAAGGACGTGATCATCTCCGGCGGCGAGAACGTGTCGTCCATCGAGGTGGAGGACGCGCTGTTCTCCCACCCGGCGGTGGCCGAGGTGGCGGTCATCGGGGTGCCCGACGAGAAGTGGGGTGAGACGGTCAAGGCTCTCGTGGTGCTGGTCGGCGGCGCCGAGGCGTCCGAGGCCGACCTCATCGCCCACTGCCGGGACCGCCTGACCCACTACAAGTGCCCGACCTCCATCGAGTTCCGGGAGGAGCTGGCCCGGACGGCGACCGGCAAGCTCCAGAAGTTCAAGCTCCGAGCCCCGTTCTGGGAAGGTCGGGAGAAGCAGGTCTCATGAGCCCGCCCTTCGTCCTGGTCCACGGCGCCTGGCACGCCGGAGCCTGCTGGCAGCCCCTGGTCGACGTGCTCGAGGCCCGGGGGGAGCGGGTGGTCGCCCCCGACCTGCCCAGCGAGGACCCCGGTGCGGGCCTCGAGGAGTACGCGGCTGCCGTCGTGGACGCCGCCGCCGGGTTCGACGAGCCAGTGGTCGTGGTCGGGCATTCGCTCGCCGGCTTGACGATCCCGCTGATCCCCGAGCGGCGTCCCGTGGCCGGCCTGGTCTTCGTGGCCGCCATCCTCCCGGCCCCGGGCCGACCGGTCGGCGAGGTGTTGGGGGAGGACGCCTTCAGCCCCGGTTTCCCGGAGCTGACGGCGGCCCACCAGCGCACCGAGCCCGACGGCGGCAGCCGGTGGGACCGCGAGGGGGCGATCGCCGCCTTCTACCACGACGTCCCCGAGCACCTGCTCGACGGGGCCGTGGCGGCCCTGCGGGCCCAACGGTGGGGTCCGGTGCAGGGCGACTGGCCGCTCGAGGCCTACCCCGACGTCCCCCTGCGGTACGTGGCCTGCTCGGACGACCGGATCATGGACCCGGACTGGCAGATCCGCATGGCCCGGGAGCGCCTGGGCGTGACCGCCGACGTGCTCGACTGCGCCCACTCGCCGATGTTGGCCTGCCCCGTCGAGCTGGCCGATCTGCTGCAGGAGCCGATCAGTCCACCGGGGTGAGCGCGCCGGTCGTCACGTCGTAGACGAAGGCCCCGATGGTCAGGTCGTCGGGGAGCAGGGCCTCGGCGTGGAGCCGGGCCACGTCCTGACGGAGGGCCGTCTGCTGGTCGTCGACCGCCAGTGGGTCCCAGTCGTCGGTGGGCGTGCCGCTGGTCTCGGCGACCCGGGCGCGCAGCTCGTCGGCGGAGAGCTTGTCCAGGGCACAGTCGGTGTGGGCGATGACCGCCACCCGGTCCACGCCGAGGTTGGCCACCACGATGGCCAACGAGCGCACGATGTCGTCGGTCACCCGGGCACCGGCGTTGCGCAGGATCTTGGCGTCGCCCGGCTGCAGGCCGAGGACCGCGAGGGGGTCGATGCGGGTGTCCATGCAGGCCACCACCGCCAGGCCCAGGCGGGGCCGTCCGGTCAGCCCGGCGAAGGCGAAGTCGGCCTGGTTGCGCCGGTTGGCCTCGAGGAGGTCGTCGAAAGGGCCCGTCACCGGGCGGGAACGGTATCGGCCGGGCGCTTCAGACCTGGCGGCCCAGGAACGCGGCGAGGCGGTCGGCGGCGGGGGCCGAGGGATCGATCTCCTGGGCCGGACCGAACGGCGCCTGGCCGTCGGCCCCCCGGAACGCGTCCTGGATCGAGGCTTCGGATGCGGTCAGGAGCGCCTCGGCGTGGTCCTGGTCGAAGTCGATCTGCTGGCCGGTGGCCTGGGCGAGGTCCCAGGCGTGGGCGAACTGGTCGGTGGTGGCCAGGCCCATGAAGGCGCCACCGGGCATGGTGCCGAACGGCAGGGTGATCATCTTCTCCATGGCTCCGGGGGCCTCGAACGCCGCGATGGCCTGGCGGCTGCCCTCGTCGAACGCGGCGACGAGGTCACCGGCGGCGAAGTCGGGGGCTTCGTCGCCTTCGGTCGGCGTCTCCCCGTTCACCCAGGAGGCGAACCAGTAGTTGCCGCCGACCAGGTGGTTGGCGAGGTCACGGACCGTCCAGGAGGCACACGGCGTGGGCTGGTCGAGCTGGTCGGCGGAGACTCCGGCCAGGGCGGCGCGGGCGGCGGCGTGGGACTTGGCGAGACCTTCGGTGCTCATGGGGGCAAGGTAGTCCTCGGGGCGGACCGGCGCTGGTGGTACCCCTCACCGCTCGACGAAGTCCTCGTACTCACTCAGGTCGCCGGTCTCCTCGCCCGTGAGCACCGGGCGCAGGGCGACCTCCAGGGCGGGGCTGTTCGCCGCGACGAACTCGAACTCGCCACTGGTTCGGCTGTCGGGGGGTGGTGCGGGCCAGACTGACGGGGTGGAGCTGACGGACCGGTCGACCTACGGCTACTGGAGCGCGGAGAAGGTGCGGTGGGGTGACCAGGACGGCGCCCGGCACATCAACAACGTGGCCTACGCCGAGTACCTGGAGAACGCCCGACTGGAGCTGCTCCTGGACCGGGTCATCCCGCACAAGGGCCAGGGGGACAACTTCATCGTCCGCCGGGTGGCGATCGACTACCTGGGCACGGCCTCCTACCCGGCGCAGCTCGACGTGGGCTCGTGTGTGGTGGACCTCGGCGAGTCCTCGTTCACCATCGGCCAGGGGGTGTTCCTGGACGACCGCTGCCTGGCGACGGGGGAGACGGTGCACGTCCACCTCCGGAAGGGACAGCCGATCCCGCTCACCGAGGTGCTGCGGAAGGTCCTCGAGGCCGAGCGTCCGTTGTGATCGTGCGGCGCGAGCGACCAGGCGACGTCGCAGCGGCGCGCGCCGTCCAGGTCGCCGCCTTCCCCACGCCAGAGGGGGCCGACGAGCCGGTGGAGGCCGGGCTGCTCGACGAGCTGCGCCAGGACGAGGGCTGGTTGGACGACCTGTCCCTGGTCGCCGAGGTCGACGGTGACGTCGTCGGCCACGTCGTCTGCACCCGGGGGACCGTCGGCGCCGACCGGCGCCCGGCCCTCGGGCTCGGCCCGATCGGGGTCCGGCCGGACCACCAGGGCGAGGGGATCGGCTCGGCGCTGGTGCATGCCGTCGTCGCCGTGGCCGAGGCCCGGGGCGAGACGCTCGTGGCCCTGGTGGGCCGCGCCGACTACTACGGCCGCTTCGGCTTCGAACCCGCGGCCGACCACGGCGTCGAGGCCCCGGACCCGACCTGGGGCGCCCATTTCCAGGTGCGGGTGCTGGACCCGTCCGCCGTCGTGGCCGGGCCGTTCGTGTACGCCGAGCCCTTCAACCGGCTGTGAGGCGGGGTCGCTGACGTGGACCGTCTCCAACCCCTGCTGCGCCGCGCCGCCAGGTTCCTCGACCGCATCTCGGCCAAGACCGAGACCCCCCGGGGCCGGAAGATCTCGATGGCCGTCTCCGCCGTCGTGTTCGTGGTGGCCATGGCCTTGGGCATCCGGGGACTGCCCTCGGGGGAACGGGAGCTGCAGTGGTGGGCGATCCTGCTGACGAGCGTGGTCGGGGTGCCGGTGCTGATCGGGCTGAACGCGCTCGAGTACACGGCGTCGGGGGCGGTGCTGGGCCACCGCATCCGTCTCCGGGTGGCCATGCCCATCGCCATCTACGCCCGCGCGGCCAACCTCCTGCCACTACCCGGCTCCGCCCTCGTCCGCATGCAGGGGCTCAAGCGGGAGGGCTCCTCCTATGGCCGCGCCGCTTCGGCCACGCTGGCCACCGCCCTGTTCTGGCTGGGGGGCGCGCTGCTGGTCGGCGCCGTGGTGCTGATACCCGTCCGCCCCTGGCTGGCCCTGCTCTTCGGCGCCGGCGGCGTGCTGGCCAGCCTGGTCGGGCACACGGCCGTGCGCTCGTTGGTCGCCCGTCGGGAGGACGCCCCGTCCGGCGAGGCCCTCCGGCGCAGCGCCGTGCTCCTCGGCGTCGAGATCCTGATGGTGGTGGTACGCGGCGTCCGCTTCTGGCTGGTGATGGTCGGCTTCGACATCGGTGGGTCCTTCGCCGGGGCCATGCTCCTGCCCCTGGCCGGGGTGCTCTCGTCGGCCATCGGGTTCTTCCCCTCGGGCTTCGGGATCCGGGAGGTGATCTCCGGTGCCCTGAGCCGCCTGGTCGGCGATCCCGCCTCCAGCGGCCTCCTGGCCAGTGGCCTCGACCGGCTGGTGTCCCTGCCCGTCATGGCGGTGATGGCCCTGATCGTCGGCGTCATGGGGCGACGGGACATCCCGGGTGAGGCGGAGGTGGTCGCGGGGGAGCACGTCGTCGACGTCGAGGTCGATCCCGCACCCGATCCCGAGTCCGTGTGACCGACGTCCTCTACCTGCTGGGCAAGGGCCGCTCGGGATCGACCCTGCTGTCCATGGCCCTGGGCGAACTGGACGGCTTCTTCGCGGCCGGCGAACTGCGGTTCTTCTGGCGCCGAGGCCTGGTCGAGGACCGGCGCTGTGCGTGCGGCCGGCCCATCACCGCCTGTCCCGTCTGGGGTGCGGTGGCCGACCGGTTGGCCGACCTCGACGCCGAGGCCCTGGCCCGCGACAGCGAGGCGGTGTTCCGCTGGGGCGCCGCCCCCCGCCTGCTGGCGGGCCGGACCCGGGGCTGGGCCGCCTTCCAGCGGTGGTCGGCGGCCACGACCCGCCTCGTCGGGGCCGTGGCCGAGGTCACCGGGGCGGAGGTCGTCGTCGACTCCTCCAAGTGGCCCACCGAACCGGGCGTCCTCGGCCGGGTCGACGGCATCCGCCCCTTCTCTGTGCTCCTGGTCCGTGACCCACGGGCGGTGGCCTGGTCCTGGAAGCGGACCAAGACCCACCACGACATGATCGAGCCCCGGGAGATGGACCGCTTCCCGGCCTGGCACTCCGGCCTGAGTTGGACCAGTCGCAACCTGGTCGTCAGCCTGGCCACCCGCCGCTCATCGGGGCTCCGGACGACGCTGCACTACGAGGCCTTCACCGCCGATCCCCGTTCGACCCTGGTGGACCTCGGCGCCTTCACGGGCCGCACCCCCGACGTCGACGCCGTCCTCGACGGCCGCACCCTGTCGGTCACCCAGGGCCACACCCTGGCCGGCAACCCCACCCGCTTCGCCGACACCCAGGTCACCATCCGCGAAGACGAGGAGTGGCGCGCCCTGCTGCCGACCCGGGACCGGCTGGTGGTCAACGCGCTGACCTGGCCGCTGCGCAAGCGCTACGGCTACTGACGGCCGTCCCATCTGAAATTGCGTCGATTTGTCACGCCAGGCGTGACAAATCGACGCCAGAATCGGCTGGGCTCGCGGCTGGCACGATGGGTGCTGTGACCGGCCACACGGAGTGGGAACCGGCTGGGCTCCCCCCGACGACCAGCAGCCCGTCCCCTCCGGTCAGGACCAGGGCGGGGTGATCTCGTAGCCGTAGTGGGCGGCTTCGTGGGCGGTCAGGTCCACGAGCGTGGCCCACTGCTCGGGGGTCCAGTCGCCGGCCTTGGGCTGGCTGGCGTTGACCCGCTTCTGGACCGCGGCGGCCAGGACGTCGGGCGACACGGTCAGGCCCAGGTCGGACGCCAGCCGACCCAACTCGGCGGGGCCCCGCTCGGCGTCGGTCACGTCCTCGAAGCGGGCGACCCGGAAGCGGTCCGAGCCCTCGCCCTGAGTGCGCATGGCCCGGTTCATGGCGGCCCAGGCCCAGGCCAGCCGCTCGAACTGGTCCTGGCCCACCCACCGGACGCGTTCGGCCGCGCTCCAGCGGTCGAACTGAGGCGGGGCCAGGCGTCGGTACGGGAGCAGGTTGAGCGGCCGGCCCCCGAAGCGGTAGGCCCCCCAGTCCTGGGCCGAGCGCACGTAGCCGACGGGATGGCGGACCACCTGCACGACCGTGGCCTCGGGGAACGCAGCCAGCAGCGGTCCGACCAGGCCGTGGTCGAGGCAGCTGGCCTCGAACCAGGGCTCGTCGGCGGCCAGGGCCGGGTCCCGTACCCGGTGCAGCAGGCGCACGGCCCGCGCCTGGCTCACCGCGCCCGAGGCGTGGGCGTTGGACAGGTGCCGGAGCCACCACGGGCCGGGCTCGTGGTGGCTGCGGGCTCCCCAGGCCTCGACGGTGCGGGCCAGGAACTGGGTCCCGGTGCGCCCGGTCGAGACGACGAACAGCGCCCGCCCGCTCATCGTCGGGTCCCGATCAGATCGGTGAAGAGCGACGAGAAGGCGTCGGCGGAGGCATCGGCGGAGAACCGCTCGACGGCGCGGGCCCGTCCGGACTCGGCCAGACGGATGGCCAGAGCGGGTTCCCGGTGCAGGCGCCGGACCGCCTCGGCCAACTCGTCGGGCCGCCCCTCGCCGACGACCAGGCCGGTCACCTCGTGCTCGACCGCGTCGCCGATGCCGCCGCTGTCGCTGGCCACGACCGGCCGCCCTGCGGCCATGGCCTCGACGATGGACAGGCCCTGGGCCTCGGCCCACCCGTCGGGGGCGGTCCGGGAGGGGGCCACGACCACGTCCGCGGTAGCCAGCCACGCCGGCACCTCGGCGGGGTCGACCCAGCCGACGAAGGCGATGTGGTCGCCCAGACCGAGGTCGGCGGCCCGGGCCTCGGCCGCCACCCGGTCCTGACCCTCCCCGAGGACCACGGCCCGGACCCCCGGGAGGTCGGCTCGCAGCCGGTCGACCGCGTCGAGCAGGTCGAAGACGCCCTTCTCGGCCACCACTCGGCCGACGAGGGCCAGCAGCGGGCCGTCCCCCCGTCGGTGCTCGCTCCGCAGCCTTTCGACGGCCGCGGTGTCCACGACCGGGTCCACGTCGATGCCCATCGGGATGCGCTCCAGGCGCCGCGGCCGGGTCAGGTCGAGTACGGCCCGCTCGGTCGCGGAGCTGTTCACGGTGACGGCGTCGGCCCGCCCGAAGGCCAGCCGCTTGGCCGCCCGCAGCGGGCCTTGGTCCAGGGCGAACACGTCACCGCCGTGCACGGTGACCACGACGGGGACCTTCCGGGTCGCCAGCACGCCGACCAGGCCCTGGGGCAGCACCCAGTGGGCGTGCACCGCGTCGTAGCGCCCCGAGCGCACGCGTCGGACCACGGTGGCCCACTCCGCGCCGACGAGGGCGGGCAGCTTCAGCAGGTTGGTGCGGTGCTGGCGGAGGTTCACCAGCGCCCCGCCCTGATAGCAGACGGTCTGGGCCCGCTCCGGGAGCAGGTAGCGGAAGCGGTGCACGGGGATGTCCCCGAGGACCTCGTCCCGAGCGGCGTCGGGGGCGTGGGGAGCGAGCACGTCGGCTTCCCAGCCCCGGTCGGCCAGCGCGCGGGTGAGGTCGAGCACGAACGGCGTGGTCGAGTCACCCGCCCAGCGCGGATAGTTCGAGGTGATGACCAACAGGCGGCCGGGGGTGGTCCCCGACCCGGTCACCTTCCGGCGCCGGCGACCTCGTCACGGGGCCGGGTGACCCGCACGACGAGGTCGGCGAGCAGGCCGATGACCAGGACCTGGAAGGCGGCGAAGATGATGAGCAGGGTGTTGGTCGGCACCCGCCATGCCTTGCTCTCCAGGTCGAAGCCCAGCTTCACGAAGCCGATCGTGGCCAGGATCCCGAAGACCGGCCCGAAGGCCCGCAGCGGGTTGTAGGACAGGACCAGCCGCACGACCTGCACCAGGTAGCGGGTGGTGTCCTTGCGCCAGTGGAACTTCGACTCGCCCGCCCGGGGTGCGTAGTCGATGGGGATGTACTTCACCGTGTAGCCGTTGGCCAGGAAGGTCATGGTGATCGTGGTCACGCAGGAGAACCCGGTGGGGAGGAGGTGCAGGAACTGCAGGGCGACGTTGCGGCGGAACGCCCGGAAGCCGGAGTTCAGGTCCGGGATCTCGGTGTTGGCCAGGTAGGCGGCCAGCTTGCGGATCGTCCACTTCGCGGGCACCCGGAGCGCTTTGGCCGTTCCTTGCTCGGACGTGCGGGCCCCGACGACCTGGTCGTAGCCCTCGAGCTCCTTGACCAGTTCGGGGATGCGGTCGTTGGGGTAGGTCATGTCCACGTCGGTCCAGACCACGATGTCGCCCACGGACTCGCGGGTGCCGACCTTCCGAGCCGTGCCCGAGCCCCGGTTGACCGGGAGGCGGATCAGGCGGATCCCCTCGACGTGCTCGAGCGCCTCGCCGGAGCCGTCGTCTGACCCGTCGTCGACCACGACGAGCTCGTAGGAGTGGTGCGAGGCGTCCATGGCGAGGCGGATCCGGTCGATCTCGGCGCGCAGGTGCCCCGCCTCGTTGTAGACGGGGAGGACGATGGAGACGTCGACGGGTGCGGGAGACTCGCTCATGGGGCCGAGGAAGGGTACCCCTCGGTGGCGGAGCACTACGCTTCGGACCTCCTGGACACGCCCAAGCTCTTCGGTGTCGGCTTCCACAAGACGGGGACCTCGTCGCTGGGCCGCGCCCTGGAGCACCTCGGCTACCGCGTCGGCGGGCCGTTCGGGGTCCGGGACCCCGCTATCGCCCAGACGGCCTGGCCCGAGGCGAAGCGGCGCCTGGCGAGCGTGGACGCCGTCCAGGACAACCCCTGGCCCCTGCTGTACCGGAGGCTGGACGAGGCCCACCCCGGCAGCCGCTTCGTGCTCACGGTGCGCCCCACCGACGAGTGGTGGGCCAGTGTCGTCGGCCACTTCGGTGGCCGCTCGACCCCGATGCGGGAGTGGATCTACGGCGAGGGGAACGGGGACCCCGTCGGCCACGAAGGGCTCTACCGGGAGCGCTACGAGCGCCACAACGCCGAGGTCACGGCCCGTTTCGCCGACCGGCCCGGCGCCCTGCTCGTGCTGCGCCTGACCGAGGGCGAGGGCTGGCCCGAGTTGTGCGGCTTCCTGGGCCGACCGGTGCCCGACGACCCCTTCCCGCGGGTCAACGCCGCGGGCCCGCTGACCTCGGTGGTCAACCGGAGTCGGGACCGGGCCCGCCGGCTCCTGGGCCGATGACCGTCGCGGACCGCAACGGGCCCCTCGAGGCGCCGACGCCCCTCGAGCTGGGCGGGCTGGTCGCGGTCACCCTCGGCGCCGCGGTGGCCGTGCTCTCGCTCGTCCTGGCCACCGTCGGGGCCCACGAGGGGTGGGTGGCCCTGCTCGGCGGCGGGCTGCTGACCGCGGCGGCCGTCGTGGTGGCGGCACGGCGCCGCACCTGGTCGCCGGCGCCCTGGTCCTGGCCTGCGGCCATCGCCCTCGGGGCCGTCCTGGTGTTGGCCGCGTCGCAGTTCTTCCCCGGCTTCCCGCTCGCCGCCAAGAACCGGGACCCGGGCGTCTACGTCAACCATGCCGTCGCCATCGCCCGCCAGGGCGACACCACCCTGACCGACCCCGTGGCCGAGACCGGCGCCGAGCTGGTCGTCACCGACGACATCGCCCGGATCGTCACCGACGCCGGCGAGGTCGCCTGGCGCAAGCTGCCCTACCGGAGCTTCCCGACCGATCCCGACGACGCCGACCACATCCTCCCCGACTTCTTCCACCTGTGGCCCTCCACCCTCGCTACCGCCCACGACCTGGGTGGCACCGGAGCGCTGTTCAACCTCACGCCGCTGTTCGCCGTCGGCGCCGTCGGTCTCTTCTTCCTCGCCGCCCGGCGCGGCTTCGGCCTGCTGGCCGCCACGGTGACCGCCGGGCTCCTGGCCGCCAACCAGCTGATGGTCTGGCAGGCCAAGTTCCCGACCGCCGAGTCCCTGTCCCTGTTCGTCTACGCGGGCGCGCTGTTGGCCGTGGCGCTGGCCCTGTCGACCCGCTGGCGGGTGGCCGCCGCTCTCGGCGGGGCACTGGTCGGGGTGGGCTTCGTCGCCCGGCCCGAAGGCATCGTCGTGGTCGGCCTGGCCGCGGCCGTGCTGGCCGGCCTGTGGGTGTTCGACCGGCTGGACGGCCGGGCGTGGGCCTTCGCCGCCGGGTTGGCCCCGCTTCTCCTGCTCGGCACCTACCAGGCCTACGGCCGGGGCTCGCGCTACGCCCGGCTGCAGCAGGGCCTGCCCTCGTTCGAGGAGGCCGTGGCCGGAGCGGTCCTGCTCGTCCTCGTCGCGCTGGTGGCGCGCTGGGCGCGTTCCCGCGCCCTGGCGTCCGGCTCGTCGGACGCGGGGCTGTTCGCCGGGTGGAGGAGGCGGCTGGCCGCGGTGGACCGGGAGCGGGCCTGGCGGCTCGTCGGCTACGGCCTGGTGGCGCTCTTCGTCGTGTTCCTCGCCGTGGCCTGGTTCCGGGAGGAGCTGCTCGGCCAGAACTACCGCATCGACAAGCGGGGGGAGCGGTCCCGCGGGTACGACGAGCTGAACCTGATGCGCCTGGCCCTGTTCGTGACGCCGATGGCGCTGGTCGCCGCCGTGGGCGCGCTGGTCGTGGGGGTCCGGGCCCGGTGGTCGGCGGCCCGCTGGGTGCTGGTGCTGCCCGGCCTCGTGATCGCGCCCGTCCTCATCTGGGAGCCCCGCATCGCCCCTGACCTCATGTGGTGGGGGCGCCGCTACGTCCCCATGGTCGTGCCCACCCTCCTGCTGCTGGTCGGGGTGGCGGTGGCCTGGCTCTGGGAGCGTCGGGGCCGAGGTCAGACCCTGGTGCGGGTCGGCACCGCGGCGGTGGTCGTGGTGATGGCGGGCTGGATGCTGCGCCAGTCCTCGGACCTGTGGGGCCACGAGGAGTTCGGTGGCTCGCTGGGGGTCATCGAGCAGCTCGAGGACGTGGCGGCCGGCGAGGACGTGGTCTTCGTCTGGGAGGGCGGCAGCACCATGGGACCGAACTTCGCGGCCACGCCCTTCACCTGGCTGGGCCTGCCCGGCCTGTCGGGTCCTGTCGACCCGTCGGCCAACACGCTGCAGGCCCTCCAGGACGCCCTCGGCGACCGGACCCTCTACCTCGTCGCCGACGGCGACCAACCCCCGCCCCGGGCCGCGGGGGTGCTGGAGGAGGAGCGGCGCATCGTCACCGAGCTGAGCGAGTTCGAGCACGGTCTGGCCAACCGTCCGCGCCAGGCCCGACCCGTCCCCGTCGACCTGACCGTGTGGCGCCTCGTCGAGGACGAGCCGTAGGGGCGACCCCGGTACTGTCGAGGCCGTGAGCGAGCTCGACTACGACGCCTTCGACTGCGACAACCACTACTACGAGGCGCTCGACGCCTTCACCCGCCACCTGGACCCGGCCCTCGGCCCGCGCTGTGTTCAGTGGTGCGACATCGACGGCAGGAAGTACCACGTGGTGGGCGGCAAGGTCAGCCGGGCCGTCACCAACGCCACCTTCGACCCCATCGCCAAAGCCGGGGCCATGCACGACTACTTCCGGGGGAACCCGGACGGGAAGTCGCCGCTGGAGTTCCTGCGGGAGCGGGAGCCCATCTGTGCCGAGTACCGGGACCGTGACGCCCGGCTGGGGAAGATGGACGAGTTCGGCCTGGAGGCGATCTGGCTCTTCCCGACCCTCGGTGTTCTCTACGAGGAGCTCCTCAAGGACGACCTGTTCGCCCTCACCACCACGTTCCGGTCCTTCAACCGCTGGATTCAGGAGGACTGGGGCTTCGCCTACCAGGACCGCATCTTCGCCGCTCCGTACCTGACCCTGGCCGACCCCGAGTGGGCGGTCGAGGAGCTGGAGTGGGCGCTGGATGGCGGGGCCCGGGTCATCGTCATGCGCCCGGCCGCCGCGTTCACCGCCGACGGGCCGACGTCGCCCGCCGATCCGATGTTCGACCCGTTCTGGGCCCGGGTGGCCGAGTCCGGGATCACCACCGTCATCCACGCCGGTGACTCCGGCTACTCCTCGCAGGGCTACGCGGACGACAAGTTCACCGCCCAGTTCTCCGGCGGTTGGGCGCCGTCGGTGCGCATGTACGCCATCGAGCGGGCGGCGCTGGACTTCCTGCTGACCCTCAGCCTGGAGAAGCTCTACGACCGCCACCCCGGACTGCGCATCGCCTCGGTCGAGAACGGCTCGGAGTTCCTGCCCGACCTGCTCCGGAAGCTGGCCTCGACGGCCAAGAAGTACCCCGGATACTTCCCCGAGGATCCCGCCGAGACGTTCCGGCGCCACGTCTGGATCAACCCCTTCTGGGAGGACGATCCCTACGAGGTCACCGGGCTGATGGGCCCGGCGCGGGTCATCTTCGGCTCGGACTGGCCCCACATCGAGGGGATGCCCCGCCCGCTCGACTACGTGGCCGAGGTCAAGGAGCTGGCCGACGCCGACCAACGCCGGGTGCTGCGGGACAACACCTGGGAGCTGACCCGCCCGCCCGTCTGAGGGACCGCCCTACGCTGCCGTCCGGTGACCGACACCCAGGACCGCGAGCTCACGAACGACGCGCCGGTCGGCTCGACCATCGCGACCGGCCCGCTGGGGACCGCCACCATTCCCGCGTCCCGCTACACGTCCCGGGCGTGGGCCGACCTCGAGGCCGAGCGCCTCTGGCCGCACTCGTGGCAGATCGCCGCCGCCCGGGGCCAGGTGGCCGCGCCGGGGGACTGGTGCGAGTACCGCTGTGGGCCGATCTCGGTCCTGATCGTGCGGGGCGACGACGGCGAGTTGCGTGCCTTCCAGAACGTCTGCCTGCACCGCGGCAACGAGCTCTGCTCGGGCGAGGGCCAGGACCGCTCCGAGATCCGCTGCGGCTACCACCGGTGGGCCTGGAACCTCCGGGGCGAGCTCCGGGAGATCCCGTCCCGCAGGGGGTTCGGGCCGCTGCGCAACGAGGACCTGCCGCTGGTCCCGGTCCGGGTCGACACCTGGGGCGAGCTGGTCTTCGTGAACCTGGACCCCGACGCGGAGCCGCTGGCGGACTACCTCGAGGGCGTGCCCGACGACGTGGCCTGGGCCCGACCCGACGAGTACCGCATGCAGGCCGTGCTGCGCGTGGCGCTGGACTGCAACTGGAAGGTCGGCATCGAGGCCTTCAGCGAGACCTACCACGTGCAGGGGATTCACCGCGAGATGCTGGCGTCCACCGACGACGTCAACTCGCCCCAGCGCCTCTGGAACCGCCACGGGAAGTTGAGCCAGCCTTACGGCGTCCCGTCGCCCCGGCTGCGGGGCGGAGCCACCGACGCTGAGATCTGGCGCAGCTTCATCGAGACGCAGGGCGCCCGCATGGGGGTCACCGACCCCGAGGCCCCGGCCCCGGAGGTGCCCGAAGGCTCCACGATGCGGTCCGTCATCGAACAGGCCGTGCGCGACGAGGCCGCGGGCAAGGGCCTGGACCTCCGCGCGTTCGACACCGAGCAGGTCCTCGACCTGCACCAGTACAACCTCTTCCCCAACGCCACCGTGATCTACCTGAGCGATGCCGTCAGCGCCATGACGGCCACGCCCGGGCCGACGCCGGACGAGTGCGTGTTGACCTTCTTCGTCGCCTTCCGGGTGCCCTCGGCCGACGAGCCGACCCCCCGGCCGGCGGTGATGGACATCGAGCCCGGAGCGGTCAGCCTCGGCCTGATCTTCGACCAGGACGTGGAGAACCTGCCCAAGGTCCAGCGGGGCCTGCACCAGCCCGGCTTCACCCACCTCCGCCTCTCCGCGGAGGAGTGCCGCATCATCAACCTCCACCGCCACCTCGAAGCCGCCCTGGGCCTGCTCCCCGGCGCCGAAGCCTGACGGATCTCGTTCTGGTCCCAGCAACGCGCGCCCCCCAGTGGACACGGCTGGTACCAGAACGGATCTCCCCGGCCGCTAGAACACGTTCATGCGAGTTGTCGCCGGGATGGATCCACGCGCCCCGTTGGCGGACATCGGGGCCCACGCCCAGCGGGTGGAGGCCCTCGGGTTCGACGCCCTGCACGTGGCGGAGACCACCAACGACGCCTTCATCACGTGTGCCCTGGCCCTGGAGCACACGTCGACGCTCGTCGTGCGTCCCGCACTGGCGTTGGCCTTCGTGCGCAGCCCGATGCAGGTGGCCTATTCGACGTGGTCGCTGGCCGGTTTCGCCCCCGGCCGCTTCGAGCTCGGGCTCGGCACCCAGATCAAGCCGAACATCGTCGGTCGGTTCGGGGTCGAGTGGGCTGATCCGGTCGAGCGGATGGGCGACTACGTGGCCGCCGTCCGCGCTGTCTTCACCGCCTTCCAGGAGGGTGGCCCGTTGCGCCACGAGGGTCCGCACTACCGCTTGACCCGGCTGCAGCCCGAGTTCAACCCGGGCCCGCTCGCGGAGGGCCCGCCCCCCATCTGGCTCGGCGGCGTGAACAAGCGGGCCTGCCGCCTGGCCGGCGCGGTGGGCGACGGGTACGTGACCCACCCCACCAACTCCGACCGCCGCTACCTGGGCGAGCTGTGCCTGCCCGCGCTCGAGCAGGGGCTGATGGACACGAGCCGGGACCGCTCCGAGGTCCAGGTCGTCGTCGGCGGCATGGTGGCCACCGGCCGGGACGACGCCGCGGTGGCCGAGGCCCGCTCCCGCAGTCGCTACATGCTCGGCTTCCTCTTCTCCACCCCCGCCTACCGGCGCACCCTCGAGCTCCACGGCTGGGAGGACTTGGGCGACAAGCTGCGGTCGATGACCAAGGAGGGCCGGTGGGAAGACCTGGAGGCCACGGTCACCGACGAGGTACTGGACACCGTGGTCGCGGCCGGCCGCTACGACGAGCTGGCGAAGGTCCTCGGCGACCGCTACGCCGACCTCGCCGACGGCGTGCTCCTCCACCCGCCCAGCGAACCCGCCGACGACGAGCCCTTCGCCGCTGCCGTCGCCGAGCTGCAAGCGGTATGACCGGCTCGTCCCTCGAGCTGGAGAATCGATGCAGGGATGGACGGCATGAGGTCGTCGGGGCGTGCGGCTCGTCGGGCAGTGGGAAACCGATGGCAGGGATGGGGGGTGGGATGCGGCTGCGGATCCTCGGGGGCACAACCGCCTCCAGAGCACGGAGGGCGGGTCCCGTTCACCACTGACCGTGGTCACCCAGGTCCTTCGGCGCCGAAATCGGGCACATCCGGAGGTCGTCGGAGGCAATGAGGGGCGGAAGCCGCCCCATATTGCCTCCAATGGGCTCGAGGCAACCACCCATCGTGGTGCCGGTGTCAACGACGGCCGGCGTGCCCCCGACGGCGAGCTGCTTGTCTCCACGCACCCGTGGTTGCGTCGGTCCCGCCGGGCTCACGGACCGGCGTGCCCCCGACTACTGGTGGTCTGACCGCGCGCCCCCGTTGTTGCATCGGTTCCCCCAGCCCGACGAGCCTCACCCGGAGAATCGGACTGCAGCCAGAGGGCGTCGTAGTGTCCGGGCCATGACCGACACGCTCGACACCGCCGTCGATGCCGAGACCGCTCGCGTCGAGGCCGCGCTCGACGCGTTCATCGCCGCGACCGACCCGGCCGCCATGAGCGCACAGGAGTACCGGGGCGCCCGGTACGACGCCGGGCTGGCCTGGGTCCACTTCCCGGAGGGGTACGGAGGCCTCGGATTGCGGCCCCGGCTGCAGTCCGTCGTCGAGCGGCGCCTGCGGGAGGCCGGCGGGTCGCCCCCCGAGGAGACCCAGTTCTTCGGGCTGGCCCTGGCCGGTCCGACGGTCGTCACCCACGGCACCGACGAGCTGCGGCCGCGGCTGCTGCGCCCGATGTACACCGGTGAGGAGGTCTGGTGCCAGCTCTTCAGCGAGCCGGGCGCGGGCTCCGACCTCGCCGGCCTCGGCACCAAGGCCGTGCGGGACGGCGACGAGTGGGTCGTCACCGGTCAGAAGGTCTGGAACACGATGGCCCACCTGGCGGACCGGGGCATGCTGGTCGCCCGCACCGATCCGGACGTGCCCAAGCACAAGGGCCTCACCTACTTCGCGGTCGACATGCACGCGCCCGGTGTCGAGGTCCGGCCGCTGCGCCAGATCACCGGTGAGGCGGAGTTCAACGAGGTGTACCTGACCGAGGTCCGGATCCCCGACGCCGACCGCATCGGCGACGTCGGGGACGGATGGCGGGTCTCGATGACCACGCTGATGAACGAGCGCACCAGCATCGGCGGTGGGGGCGGGACCCGGCCGCGGGGGTCGGGGCCCATCGCCGAGGCCGTGCGCATCTGGAACGAGCGCACCGACAAGGACCCGGTCATGCGGGACCGGCTCATGCGCCGCTGGATCGACGCCGAGACGCTGCGGATGACGACCCTGCGGGCCTCCGCCACGGCGAAGTCGGGCAACCCCGGCCCTGAGGGCTCGGTGCTCAAGCTGCGCTTCGCCGAGATCAACAAGGCCATCTACGAGTTGTGCCTCGACCTGCTCGGGCCGGCCGCGCTCGTGGACTTCGACTACACCATGCGGCGTTCGGAGATCATCGGTCTGGAGGGCCCGCCGGGGTCGTCCCGCAAGATGTTCCTGCGTTCCCGGGCCAACTCCATCGAGGGCGGCACGTCCGAGATCATGCGCAACATCCTCGGTGAGCGCATCCTCGGCCTGCCCGGCGAGCCCCGCACGGACAAGGAACTGCCCTGGATCGACGTTCCCCGCAACTGAGCCCAGTTCACCTCCGCCCTGTTCGAAGCGACGGTGTGGCCGCCATCGCCCTACACCAGGCCTCGGGCGGCACCGACCCCCGCTTCGCCGCCCGCCTCCACACCGGCGTCTGACGTCGGGGTCGCGGCCGGATCGGGTAGGACGGGGGGGTGCACGAGCCGGTTCTGTTGCGTGAGGTCCCGACCATCGACGACTGGTGGGAAGCCGGGGGTGGCATCGGCCTCGACCGGGCCCAGGAGCTGGGCCAGGGTGGGACGCTCCAGGAGCTGAGCCTCTCCGGCCTCCGGGGCCGGGGTGGCGCCGGGTTCCCGACGGCCCGCAAGTGGCGCTCGATCGGCCAGGCCCGTCCCGAGACCGGCGACCGCTACGTCGTGGTCAACGCCGCCGAGGGCGAGCCCGGGACGTTCAAGGACCGGGCCCTGATCCGGGCCAACCCGTACCAGCTCATCGAAGGGGCGGCCATCGCCGCCGTCACGGTGGGCGCGGCGAAGGCCTTCATCGGGTTGAAGCGCACCTTCCGCACCGAGATCGACCGTCTCGAGCGGGCGCTCACCGAGATGGAGGCGGCCGGTCTCACGGCAGGGGTCGAGTTCGAGCTGGTGGCCGGCCCCGACCACTACCTGCTCGGGGAGGAGACCGGCCTTCTCCAGGTCATCGAGGGTGAGGAGCCCCTGCCCCGCTGGGCCCCGCCGTACCTGCAGGGACTGTTCGCCACGGGACCCCAGGCCGGGTGGTCCTCGGCGCCCAAGAAGGACGCCGAGCCCCCGAACAAGGCCAACCCGACCCTGGTCAACAACGTGGAGACGCTGGCGAGCGTGCCCCAGATCCTGGCCCTGGGCCCCGAGTGGTACCGCTCGATGGGCACCGAGGAGTCCCCCGGGCCGATCGTCTGCACGGTCGTGGGCGACGTGGCCCGTCCCACGGTGGTCGAGGTCGAGATGGGCACCCCGCTCATCGAGCTCATCGAGACCCACGCCGGCGGTCTGGGCGAGGGCCGTTACGTCAAGGCCGTCCTGTCGGGCTTCGCCAACCCCGCGCTGACCGGCGCCGACCTCGACGCCCCGGTCAGCTACGAGGGTCTCCGGGACGCGGGCGGCGGGCTGGGCTCCGCCGGCTTCATCGTCTACGACGACCGCACGAACATGGTCGAGGTGGCCCGCCTGGCCAGCAACTACCTCTACGTCGAGAGCTGCGGCCAGTGCTCACCCTGCAAGCTGGGCTCGGGGGAGATCACCGAGCGCCTCGACCGCATCGCCCGCTCCGGGGGCGACGACAACGACGTCGAGGCCATTGGTGCCCGGCTGCTCACCGTCACCGACGCCAACCGCTGCTACCTGGGCACCCAGGAACAGGTGCTCGTCTCGAGCATCCTGCGGCTGTTCCCCGAGGACGTGGTCGCCGCCCTGGACGGCCGGGGCATCGAGGGCCGGGGCCTGGACGTCCCCAAGCTCGTGGAACTGGACCGGTACGACCCCGACCAGCACCGCAAGCAGCCCGACTGGACGTTCACATAGCTCCGCTCCGCTGCGCCGGCTTCGCCGATGCCGCGGGTCCATGAGGGCTGCTGCGCTCCGCTCCGCAGCGTCGACTGCGGCTGGTGGAGGGCTAGTTCGTGACGATCTCCCGGAGCAGACCGGGGAAGGCCTCGTCCAGGTAGTCGGGGTCGAGCGAGGCCGTGGCCACCTCGGTGTCGATCCCGAACACCTGGTTGAGCTGGGCCACGGTGAGGTGGTCGATCAGGCCCCAGACGGCCTCGGGGTCGGTGTCGTTCGGCAGGCAGCCGTTCTCGCCCAACTCGACCAGCGGGACCTCCGCAGGATCGAGGCCGAGGGCCTCCACGAACGGGCTGAGGCCGCCCTCCTCGCGGATGGGCACGCAGGGGTCGACGAACACCGCGTGGCCGCTGTCGGCGATCACCGCCAGGCGCTTGGGGGTGGTGAGCCAGTCGTAGGTCTGCATCACCCGGTTCAGCTCGATGATGGTGTCGCCTTCGGCGGCGATGATGAGGGACGGCACCTCCGGCGGGTCGGTGGTCTCGAGGAGGGCCTCGTCGTCGATCTGCTCGCGGGTCACGCCGTCCTCGGTGACCTCCTCGGTGACCGCCGACAGGTCGGCCCCGGGCTCGAGCGGCGCCCCCGGCGCCTGGCCGATCCAGAGGTCCACCCGGTCGTCGTAGGCCGCCGTGCCCGAGGCGCTGCCGCCGGCGCTGTGGCCCTCGGCTGCGACCTGCTCGGTGTCGACGGCGCCGGCGACGGGGGAGTCGGCCTGCTCGTTGGTCTCGGCGAGAAGGTCGAGTCCGGCGATGAGCTGATCGCTGTCGAGGTACTCGTCAGGTCGCTCCCGCTCGTCCTCCTCGCCGGCGACGAACGCGTCCAGGATCGAGGCGAGGCCCCGTTCGGGGTGGTCCACCGCAGCGACGACGTAGCCCCAGGAGGCGACCGCGGCGTTGTGCCGGTTGCCGAAGCGCAGGTTGCCCGAGAAGCCGTGGCTGTGGAGCACGGTGGGGAAGGGGCCGTCGCCGCTGGCGGGCAGGCCGACCCAGGTGTCGGCCGGCGCGACCTCACCGCTGAGGGAGCCCGGCAGCAGGGCGCTGATCGTGGGGTCGAGGACGTCCTCGCCGGCGTAGGTGTAGGCCTCGGCCCCGGGCGGCACCGTTCCCCGGTCGACCGGGTAGAAGACGGCCACCCGGTGCTCGGGATCCAGTTCGAGGTCGATCTGGCCGACGGCGTACGGCCCCCGCCCGGAGAAGTCGGCGGGCTCGGCGTCCGAGGGTGGCGCGAACGTGGCGGCCGGCGCGGTCGCCTCGGTGGCCCCGTCGCCTTCGCCGTCGTCACCACCGCAGGCGGCCGCCAGGAGGACAAGGAGGGTCAGGAGACCCGGAGCGAGGCGTCGATGCACGGGAGGACGGCTTAGCAGCAACGTCGGGTCCCGCGGTAGCGCTGCCGTCGAAGTCCTTGGTCGGAGGCTGCCAAGATCTCGGCCCATGGCCTACGTCGAGGTGACCGACCCCCGTCCGCACGTCCGGCAGATCACGCTGAACCGGCCCGAGCGGATGAACGCCATGTCGTTCGACACGATCATCCCGCTGCGGGAGGCCCTGGAGGCAGCCGGCCACGACAACGACTGCTGGGTGGTGATCCTCACCGGCAACGGCGACGGCTTCTGCTCGGGCCTGGACCTCGAGGACGCCGGGGTGCCGCCTCACGCCGACGGCCTGACCCTCTCCCGGCTGGCCATCCGGGCCATGGAGTACTTCGGCGACATCGTCCCCCAGATGCGCAAGCTGCCCCAGCCCGTCATCGGCGCCGTCAACGGCCCCGCCATCGGCGGAGGCATGTGCCTGTCGATGGGTACCGACATCCGCATCGCCGCCGAGTCGGCTTACTGGCGGGCGGCGGGGATCAACAACGGCCTCGGCGCCATCGAGCTGGGCCTGTCCTGGACCCTGACCCGGGCCATCGGGTCGTCCCGGGCCTTCGAGATCTGCCTCTCGGGCCGGGATGTCCACGCCGAGGAGGCCGAGCGCATCGGCCTGGTGTCCCAGACCGTCCCCGACGACCGGCTCCTGGAGACGACCTACGAGCTGGCCGAGCGCATCTGCGGCTTCTCCACCCACGGGGTGTCGATGACCAAGAAGGTGCTGTGGTCAGCCCTGGAGGTGGGCAGCCTGGAGGCCGCCATCGACATGGAGAACCGCAACCAGCTCCTGGTCCGGCTCACCACCCAGAACCTCGAGGAGTACATCCGCGCCCGCCGCGAGGGCCGCACGCCGACCTACCTGGACTGACGCGGGTCAGAAGCGGGCGGCGCCGAACCCCAGCACCTGGGTGAGGCGGACGTTGTTGGTCCGGTCCTGGCACAGGATCGCCGTCGGCGTCGCAGCAGCAGACGAGCCGGTCGAGTAGAAAGACGCGGCGCGGGCTGGATCAGGGGGTCGTTGTCCATGTCACCGTTCGATCGTCGCCAGTTTCTCCGTGCTGCCACCGCCGCCGCCGGCGGGGTGGTCCTCGCCGGGCCGTTCGCCGGGTTCCTCACCGACCCACTGGCGGCGCATCCGGGGAGTCAACTCCTGCCCCTGGGGCCGGTGCCCGACGAACGGGACGATGTCGTGCGCCTCCTGCTGCCCGACGGCTTCCGCTACCGGTCCTTCCACGACACGGCGTCGCCGGTGATCCTCGACGACGGGACGGTGCTACCGGCCCGCCACGACGGCATGGCCGCCTTCCCCGCCGGTCGCGGTCGCGTCTGGCTGGTCCGCAACCACGAGGTCAACGGCCCCGGCGCGGCCTTCGGGCCGGGGACGCCCTACGACGCCATGGCCCGAGGCGGGACGACGTCGGTCCTGGTCGACCACTTCGGCAACGTCGAACGGGCCTTCACCAGCCTCAACGGGACCCAGATGAACTGCGCCGGCGGCCCGATGCCCTGGGGCAGCTGGATCACCTGCGAGGAGACGGTGAACGGTCCCGACGTCGGGCCCGACTTCACCGGGGCGTCCAACATCACGCTGGCCAAGCCCCATGGGTTCATCTTCGAGGTGCCCGCCGGCGGGCAGGGCAGGCGTGAGCCGATCACCGCCGCGGGTCGCTTCCCCCACGAAGCGGCGGCGTTCGACCCGGCTGAGGGGGTGCTGTACCTCACCGAGGACAATTTCGGCTTTGCTTCGGGCCTGTACCGCTACCTCCCGCCCGGCGGGCGTTGGCACGGCGGTCGGATCCGCGACGGTGGCCGCCTCCAAATGCTCGCCGTGGCGGGGCAGCCCAACGCCGACCTCGCGGCCGCTCAGGCCCCGGGCGCCCGCTACCGGGTCACGTGGGTCGACATCGACGACCCGGCTCCCAGCTTCCCCTACACGCCAGGGATGTCCGCCCCCACCACGAACGACGCCGCGATCCGTTACGTCGGCGACCAGGGCCGGGCCCAGGGTGCGGCCTTGTTCTCTCGTCTCGAGGGGGCGGTGTTCGACCGGAGCACGGTGTGGTTCACCGCGACCCAGGGCGGCGGTCCGGCCGAGACCAGCCCCGGGCCGATCGCCAACGGCTTCGGCAACGGCTCCGGGCAGGTGTGGGCCTACCACCCGCGTAGCCAGACGTTGCGCCTGGCCTACGAGTCGCCCGGCCCGGACACGCTGGACCTGCCCGACAACGTCACCGTCCGTCGGCGGGGTGGGGCGCTGCTGCTCTGTGAGGACGGCGGCAACGGCAACTTCATGCGGGGCCTGTCGCCGTCCGGGCGGCTGTTCGACATCGCCAAGAACGAGTTGCCCGGTCAAGTCAACGACGAGTTCGCGGGGGCCACGTTCAGTCCCGACGGTCACACGCTGTACGTGAACATCCAGGCGGGCCGGGCCCTGACGTTCGCGATCTGGGGGCCGTGGCAGCGCCTGGGCCTTTGACCCGGCGACGGTCGCGGCGCTAGGGCTTGGTGACCGAGAGGACCGTCTCGAACTCGAGGAGGTCGGCGCCCATGCCGACGGGGCCGGAGCTCGCCCCGGGGCCCTCGGCCCCCTCGCCGTGGCCCGCCGGCGGACCGCCGTGGCCCTCGGGGGCGCCACCCGTCTGGCCGGCGTGGCTCTCGGCGAAGCGCTGGCTCTCCCGCCAGGCCTGGAAGGCGGCCTCGGTCTCCCAGCGGGTGTAGACGAAGTAGCGGTCCTCGCCGGCGGTGGGGCGCAGCAGCTCGAAGGAGATGAAGCCCTCGACCTCGTTCATGGCGTCGGCCCGCGCCGCGAAGCGCTGCTCGATCATCTCGCCCATGCCCTCGGGCACGCGGATGGCGTTGATCTTCACGATGTCACTCATCGTCGGAGGACCGTACCGGCCCCTCAGGCCGGCGGGTCACCGGAGGCGTCGGCGTCGGCCTCGTCGTCGAACGGGCACGGTCGGCGGCTCCGACCAGTGCTGGTCGGGCTCCGGCTTGCGCACGAAGATCGTCGCCACCCCGATGACCACCGCCCGGCCGATGCGGCCGAGGAGCCGCCTCAATCCTCGGTCTTGGCCGGCGGCCGCCAGAAGATGCCGAGTAGGGCCGCGGTGCCGCCGCCGCCGGCGATGAGGGCGATCCAGAGCCCGCTCCAGCCGGCGAGGTCGGTGGTCTCCAAGGCGTCGTCGACCGACCACTCGCCGGAGCCGAGCAGGGCCAGGCAGAGGCTGACCACGATGAGGGTCAGGACGTACTCGTAGCCCTCGCCCGGCCGGAAGATGAAGAACCCGTTCTTCCAGTGGTTGGTGACGAGGGCGACGAGCATCACGCCCAGCACCCCGGCGCAGGCCAGCGGGGTGAGCAGGCCCAGCACCAGCATGACCCCGGCGCCGACCTCGGTGAGGCTGGCCAGCCAGGCGTGCAGCGGGCCGGGCTTCATGCCCAGGCTCTCGAACCACCGGCCGGTCCCGGCGATCTTGCCGCCTCCGATGATGTGGTTGATCCCGTGGGCCAGCATGACGGCGCCGAGGATGAGGCGCAGCCCCAGCAGCGCGAGGTTGACCGCGTCCGGCTCGATCCCAGTTCCCATGGGGCCCGACCCTACGCTGACCGCCGGTGCACCTCGATCTCCTGGTCGACCCCTTCGACGCCTCGTGGCCGCAGGTCCGGGACCTGGCCGTCGCCGCCGAGCAACGGGGCTGGGGCGGCATCTGGACCTGGGACCACCTGTCGGGGGTGGTCCACAGCCAGGACCACGTGTTGGAGGGCTGGACCCTGTTGTCGGCCCTTGCCGCGGTGACCGAGCGGGTCAAGATCGGCCCGCTGGTGCTGAACCAGGCGAATCGGGAGGCCGCGATGGTGGCCCAGATGGCGGCCACGCTCCAGGAGGTGTCCGGCGGTCGGCTCCTGCTGGGCCTCGGGGCGGGCACCAGCCCGACCGGCTCCTACGCCGGTGAGCAGTTCGCGCTGGGGCGGCAGCCGGCCCACGATCCCGAGCGGCGGGCCGCGCTGGTCGCGTACATCGCCACGATCCGGTCGGCTTGGGCCGGGACGGTGGGTGGCGTGGGCGGCTTCCTCCGTCCTGACCCGCCGCCCCCGGTCATCGTCGCCGCCTTCGGCCCGAAGCTGGCCGCCATCGCCGGCGAGGTGGCCGACGGCATCAACACCCAGGCCGCGCTGCCCGACCTGGAGGCGGTCGTGGGCGCGGCGCGGGCGGCGTCCGCTGACCCCGACGGGTTCCTGGTCACGGTGTTCGCCGGCCTCGGCCGGGCCTGGCTGGATCCCGACAGCCCCGAGCGCCGCCGCCTGGCCTCCGTTGGCGTCGACCGGCTGGTCCTGGTCGTCGGTCCGGGTGCGGACCCCGCGAACCTGCCCGATCCCGGGAACTGATCGGTTCCCCACCGTCGTCAGAAGCGGTGACGGCAACGGCGCCGTCACCCGAACCGAGGAGAACGTTCATGCGCCAGGTCACCCGAGTCCTGTTGTCCCTGCTGGTCGTCGCCTCGCTGGCGGCCGCCTGCGGCGATGACGACAGCGAGGTCGTCGCCGGCGACGACGGGTCGTCCACGACCGTCGATCCCGACACCGCGGTCTCCAGCCCGCCTGGGACCGACGACGGCAGCGAGCCCACCCTGACGTGGACCCGCATCGAGCCGACCGAGGACCTGGTGAACCCGATCGTGGCCACGCCGGACGAGATCGTCCCTGACCCCGACGACCCGAACGCCGTCCTGATCCACTTCTACGGCGGAGTCCAGGAGTGCTACGGCGCCCGGGCCTCGGTCGTCGAGGAGACCGACAGCGAGGTCCGTATCCGTCTCGAGGTGGGTGGCCAGCCCGACGCCGGCGATCAGGCTTGCATCGAGATCGCCGAGGCCCAGGAGCTCCAGCTCGTCCTCGACGGACCCGTCGCCGACCGCGACCTCGTCGCCGTCACCACCTGACCCTCCCGTTCTGACGCCCGATTTGCCGGTCATGGCCGGGAAATCGGGCGCCAGTTCGCGTCGGGCGGGACCTACGGTCCGGCGATGCGGATCTTCCGAGCCACGGTGCGGGGCCAGTTCGACGGCCTCGACGAGGAGCAGCAGGTCGCGCTCCGGGCCCGGGCCGAGGAGCATGACATCCTGAACACGTCGTTCAGCCGGGAGGGCTCGTTCGTCTACAGCCCGGGCCTGACCTGGTTCAACCTCCGCTACGAGCTGCGCAGCCCCGACGAGGCCACCGACCCCGAGGTCGAGGACGAGGCTCTGACCCAGGCCGCCCAGCAGCTCGACCTCATGGCGATCCCCTACAAGCGCCTCCGCGTCGACCTCATGGACATGGCCTCCAGCTGGCGCGACTGACGACCAGCTCCCGACGGGCTCGGGTCAAGGGTCAAGCAGCTCGTGGCCGAGGTCCAGCGTGGCGGCGTCGCTGGCGAAGAAGTGCTGGCTGCCGGCGTGGAGGTCGCGGAAGCCGCGCTGCAGCGGGCCGTCCCGGAGGGCCGTGGTGCCGGCCAGCAGGTAGGCCTCCCGGGCGATGGCGGCGCCCTGCTGGGTCAGGAAGACGCTGGCCTGGCGGCAGGCGGTGATGGCGGACAGGCCGGGCTCGCCGCCGTCGGTCACTGATGCCTCCGCCGCCGTGACCGTGTTGCGCATCCAGGCCTCGGCCGCCCGGAAGCGGGACTCGAGCTGGCCGACGGCGTAGACGAAGCGGTCGCTGTCCTTGAGCGGGGTGGCCGCACCCATGCGGTGCTTGGTGCGGGCCACCTCGATCAGCTCGTCGAGGACCCGGCGGGTGACGCCCATGGCGAAGCCCGCATGGCCGACGGCGGTCAGGCACATCACGCCGAGGTCGTAGTGGGGGCCGCCCCGGCGGCGGACGGGGGCGAAGAAGTCGAACGTGGCCTGCTCGTCGACGAACACGTCGCGGACGGCGTAGTCGTAACTGGCCGTCGACTGCAGGCCGAGCACGTCCCAGTTGCCCCGCAGCTCCACCTCCTCGATGGGCATGAGGGTGAAGAGGAAGCGGGGGTCGCCGCCCTCGGCCTCCTCGGTGATGGTGCCGGCGCCCACCCAGGTCGAGTGGTTGATCCCGGAGCCGAACTGGTAGTCGCCGGTCACCCGGTAGCCACCGTCGGTGGGAACGGCCACGCCGTTGGGGGCGAACTGCCCGGCGGCCAGGGGGACCCCGTCGGCGAAGAGCTTGTCGACGAAGTCGTCACCGGCCCAGGCCCCGAAGAAGGCGATGGTCCCGGTGTTGGCCAACAGCACCCAGCCGGCGGAGCCGTCGGCCCGGGAGACCTCGGCCAGCACGTCCATCTGGTCCATGAGGGGGAGCTCGGTCCCCCCGACGGCCTTCGGGCTGGAGATGGCGTGGAGATCGGCTTCGACGAGGGCGTCGATCGTCTCGGCCGGCACGGGCTCGGGCGAGGTGCGCTCGGCGTTGTCGGAGATCAGGGTGAAGAGGTCACGGGCGGAATCGACGGCGGTGCTCACGGCGCCCTGTCTAGCCTTCGGCCGTGACCACGATCACCACGGCCTGCCCCTTGGACTGCCCCGACGGGTGCTCGCTGTCGGTGACTGCGGAGGACGACCGCATCACGGGCATCGACGCCGTGCCCGAGGGCGAGGCGGCCAACCCGCTCACCGACGCCTGGATCTGCCGCAAGGTCCGGCGCATGACCCGCCGCATCCACGGTGAGGGCCGGCTGACGACCCCGCTGCGCCGCGTCGGGGTCAAGGGGTCCGGCGAGTTCGAGCCGATCGGCTGGGACGCGGCGCTGGACGAGATCGCGGCCCGCATCCGCACCGCCATCGACACCGACGGCCCGGGTTCGGTCGTTCCCTACCTCTACAACTCCTCCGCACCCGTCCTGGAGAGCGACGGCCTCACGCCGCTGCTGTTCGAGGCGCTGGAGGCGGCCGAGGTCGAGCACACCATCTGCGCGGCCACCGCAGGCAAGGCCTGGCGACTGGTGCTTGGCACCATGGCCAGCGCGGACCCGACCGACGTGGCCCAGAGCGACCTCATCGTGGTGTGGGGCGCCAACCCGACGGTGTCCAACTCCCACCTCGCCCCCCGCATCGAGGCCCGGGGACGGGAAGGAGCCAAGGTCGTGGTCATCGACCCCCGCCGCACCCCGGCCGCAGATCGGGCCTCCCGCTTCCTGCCCGTGCGGCCGGGGACCGATGTGGTCCTGGCCATGGCGGCCGCCGCCGAACTGGAGCGCCGCGGCGCGGTCGACCGGGCCTTTGTCGATGAGCACGCCGAGGGGGTCGACGAGTACCTGGCGGCCTGTGCCGAGTGGACCGAGGAGCGGGCGGCTGACGTCTGTGGCCTCGAGCCGGGGGACATCACCGGCCTCGTCGACGACCTCGTCGCGGCCGAGGCCCCGCTGCTGCGCGTGGGTTGGGGCATGGAGCGCAACCGCAACGGCGGTTCGGCCCACCGGGCGACCCTGTCGCTGTGGGTGTTGGCGGGGGCGTTCGGAAGGCCGGGGGCGGGCGTCGTCGGGTCGACCAGCCCCAACGAGGACCCGACGGGCGTCGCCGTGCGCAATGCCGTCCTCGGCGGCGGCGCCTTCCCGAACCGGCGCATCGTGAACATGAACCGGTTCGGTGCCGTGCTGGCGGGGGAGGGCGGCCCGGTCGACGTGCTGTTCGTCCAGGGCTCCAATCCGGGCGCCACCGCCCCGAACCAGGTGACGGTGCTGGAGGGCCTGGCCCGCGAGGACCTGTTCACCGTCGTCCACGACCAGGTGCTGACCGACACCGCCCGCTTCGCCGACATCGTCTTGCCCGCCACCACCAGCTTCGAGGTCGACGACATCGTCGCCGGTTACGGCGGCTACTGGGTCCAGGACGCCCCCGCCGTGATCCCGCCCGTGGGGGAGAGCCGACCCAACAACGAGGTGGCCCACGGCCTGGCTGTCCGCCTCGGCCTCGACGGCGACGCCTTCGACCCCAGCCCGGCCCGGCTGCGCGAGCTCATGGTCGGCCCGTTCGAGCTACCGCTGCGCCTGCAGGCCGAAGATGCGGTCCAGTTCCGGGACCGCTGGCCCGCCCACGCCGGCTCCGATTCCCGCCGGGCCCGCCTGGTCACCGACGACCCGACCTCGGACCGGGTGCCGACCTACCGGGAGAACGACGTCACGGGCGGGACGTTGACCCTGCTGACCCCGGCCACCAACCGCACGATCACGTCCATGTTCGGCGAGTACGACCCGTCGGACCCCTCGATCCACCTCCACCCCGACGACGCCTCGGCCCGTGGCCTGGCCCACGGCCAGCAGGCCAAGGTCACCAACGGCTCGGTCACCATCACCGTGGCGGTCGTCGTCGACGGCGCCATCCGCCCCGGCGTGGCGTCGATCCCCAAGGGCCTCTGGTGCACCGCCACCCCCGAGGGCCTCACCGCCAACGCCTTCGCGCCCGACACCCTCTCGGACCTGGCCGGCGGCGCCCGGTTCAACGACGCCATGGTCGAGGTCACCCCAGCCTGACGCGGCATGGTTGTCAGGAGGGTGCTCGACGGCCATCGACAGATGCTGCCGATGGAGGAGGAAAGGAATCAGACGCCGGCGAGGACCGCGTTGGCGACAAGGTCCTGGAGGTGGCGGGCGTCCCACCAGTTGAGCTGCATGGCCTTGGCGCGGCGGAAGAAGAGCTGGATGTCGTATTCCAGGGTGAAGCCGACGCCGCCCCAGATCTGCTGGGCCATGGCGGTGACGTCGCGGAAGGTCTGGTCGGCGAAGAGCTTGGCCATGGGGGCGAGCTGGTCGACGGGGCGGCCCATGGAGCGGGCCCAGGCGGCCTCGTGGACCAGGACCTCGGCGCCGTCGACCCGGGTCACGGCGTCGGCCAGGTAGTGGGACAGGGACTGGAAGGCGCCGATGGGCTTGCCGAACTGCTGGCGGTCCTTGGCGTACTGGTTGGTGATGTCGAGCGCGTAGCGGGCCCCCCCGACCGCGGCGGCGGCCTGGAGGATGGCGCCGTCGAGCATGGCCCGGTGCCAGGTCTCCCACGTGGCGCCCTCGATCTTGGTGCCCACGGCCCCGTCGAGGTCGACCCGGTACTGGCAGTCCGAGGCGATGGTGAACTGCTGGGTCAGGGTCACGCTCTCGGCGGCCCGGTCGACCAGGAACAGGCCGACGTCCTCGGCGTCGTCACCGGTGCGGGCCAGCACGAGCAGCACGTCGGCTGCCGCCGCGTAGGCGACGTGGCGCTTGACGCCGGTCAGGCGGTCGCCGTCGGCCCGGGTCTGCACGCCGGCCGCGCGGTAGGCGCCGTCGGGCTCGAGCCAGGCCACGGTGGCGACCTTCTCGCCCGAGGCGATGGCCGCCAGGAGGTCGTCGTGGCCACCCGCCGAGGCGAGGACGCCACCGGTCATGACCGGACTCACGAAGTGGGGGCTCGGGGTCAGCGCCTGGCCGAACTCCTCGTACAGCACGACGCCCTCGAGCATCGACTGGCCGGAGCCGCCGGCCTCCTCGGGCAGGAGTAGGCCGACCAGGTCCAGCTCCCGGAGCCGGCTCCAGAGGGCCGGGTCGTACCCGGTCGGGTCGTCCTCCAGCTCCCGCACTTTGGTCAGCGGGCTGTGCTGGGCCAGCAGGCCCCGCACCATCTCCCGCAGCATGTCCTGCTCGGCGCTGAACTCCAGATCCATCGTCATCCTCTTCTCGTCGGAGGCAATAGGGGGCGGATTCCGCCCCCTATTGCCTCCAATGGGGTCACTCGGGTGGGAAGGGTCGCCACGTGTCGCCGCGGCGGGCCCAGGGGTTGTCGACCGCGGTGGTCGGCAGGGCGATGCGGGCGTGGCCCGTGGTGCACGTGCGCTCGCCGACCTTCAGGGCCAGGTCGACGTCGACCCAGCCGCCGCCGTCGTCATCGGTGGTCACGGCGGTGACCGTCCCGGTCAGGACCATGCGGTCCTCGGGGAAGACCGAACTGAGCATCCGGAACCGGAGCTGGCCGAGGCGGCCCTTGGGTCCGGTCCAGTCGGTCAGGAAGCGCTCGAACCAGGCGGCCTGGTTGGGCGTGTTCAGGAAGATGTCCTGGGTGCCGTTGCGCTCGGTGGCGAACTTGTAGTCGTGGTGCATCGGCCGCCAGTCCCGGGTGGCCAGGGCCCCCAGGACCACGGTGGTGGCGGTCACGTCGTAGGCCAGCTCGGGCAGCTCGTCGCCGACGGTGACGTCGCTCAGCAGCAGGCTCATGCGTCGCTGTGCTCCCCGCTCGGGTCGGCTCCGCTGCCGGGCCGCTCGGGCCTCGCCTCCGGCTCCCGCCGGTAGCCGAAGCCGGTGTAGGACTCGGTGCCCACCCAGGTGCCCTCCTGGGTGTGGTACTCGACGTCGATCACCCAGAAGCGGCCGGTGCCGAGCTTGGTCGTCTTCTCGTCGGACACCGAGCGCAGGACCTGGCGGGTGGTGATGCGGTCCCCCGGGTGGACGGGCTCGCCGAAGGTGATGACGTTGTCGGACATCACGGCCTCGGGCAGACCGAGGGTCTCCTTCAGGTCGAAGTGGACCTGCAGCGGGACCTGCGGCTCGGACACGCCGGGCGCCCAGTTGTGGGGCCGGAACCAGACCGACAGCATCGACGGCGGCGCGATGGGCCCGCCCGTCAGCTCCTCGGCCACGGCCTCGTCCCAGAAGAGCGGGTTCCCGTTCTCGACCGACGACAGCGACGTCCACACGTAGCCCATCTCGGCCGGGAACCCCCCGTCCTCCTCGTACTTCGCCACCCCGATCCACGACCGGGCCTCCGCCCCCGCCGCGTCCGTGCTCACGCCACACCCCCTGCCACTCGTTCTGGCGCCCGATTGAGGCGCGGGAACGCCGCAATGAGGCGCCAGTTCGAAGCAGTCCTGGTTCTGGCGCCTGATTGAGGCGCGGGAACGCCGCAATGAGGCGCCAGAACGACGGTGGTGGTCATGCGATCACGCCTGCGGCCAGCAGGGACTCGAGCGCGGCGGGGGCGTAGCCGGCGGCGGTGAGGATCTCGACGGTGGAGGTCTTGGCCCAGTCGGGGACGGTCACGGCCTGTCCGGCACCGGGCTGGCCGGCCAGGACGGGGCCGACCTGGCGGAACGCCCCCTCGGTCGGGTGCGTGGCGTCGACCACGGCGCCTCGGGCGGCGTACTGGTCGTCGGCCGCCACCTCGGCGATCGTCAGCACCGGGGCCACGCAGGTGTCGGCCGGGCCCAGCTCGGTCGCCCACTGGTCGCGGGTCTTGGCCTTGAAGGAGGCCCGGAAGGCGGCGCGGATCTCGTCCTGGCGGGCGTCGTCGGTTTGGTGGGCGGCGAACTCCTCGTGGCCCAGCAGGCGGCAGAGGTTGGTCCAGAAGTGGGGTTCGATGGCGGCCACCGACAGCCACCCGCCGTCGGCCGCCTCGTAGAGGTCGTAACAGGCGTAGCGGCCGGTCAGCAGGTCGTGGCGGGGACCGGGCTCGTCGCCGGTGGCCAGGTGCTGCTCGACGTAGAGCGACATGAGGGCGAGGACGCCGTCGGCGGCAGCCACGTCGAGGTGCTGGCCCTCGCCGGTGGACTGGCGCTGGATGAGGGCGGCCAGGATCCCCATGACGGCCTGCATGCCACCGCCCGCGGCGTCGGCGATGGTGGCACCGGGCAGGGCCGGGCCCCCCTCGGGGGAGCGGCCCGAGCAGTCCAGGTAGCCGCCGACGGCCAGGTAGTTCAGGTCGTGGCCCGCCCACTGGGCCCGGGGGCCGTCCTGGCCGTAACCGGAGGTCGAGCAGTAGACGATCCCGGGGTTGACCGCCTTCACGGCCTCGTAGCCGATGCCCAGGCGATCGACCACGCCGGGCCGGAAGCTCTCGATGACGGCGTCGGCGGTCTCGGCCAGCCGCAGGAACGCGGCCTTGCCCTCGTCGGCCTTCAGGTCGAGGCGAATGCGGCGCATGCCCCGGTGGGCCGAGTAGGCGTAGAAGACGGGCTCGATCTGGACGGCGCCGGCCCGGGCCGGCGCGCCGATCTTCACGACGTCCGCGCCGTAGTCCGCCAGCCAGCGCGCCGAGCGCGCCGCGGGGCCCACCGTGCTGAAGTCCAGCACGCGCACCCCCTCGAGAGGGCCGGTCCCGGCCCGGCCGGACGCGTCAGCCACCGCAGGTGCCCTGGCGGCCGACCGGCGGCGGCCCGGCCTTCGTGGCCTCGAACGGCATCAGCGGAGCGGCAGGCATCAGCTCAGAAGTTCTTCGGGAGGCCGAGCTCGCGGCGGGCGATGATGTTCTTCTGCACCTCGGAGGTGCCGCCCCCGATGGTGTCGATGACCGTGTAGCGGTAGGTCGACTCGGACCGACCCTCCAACGGAGCCTCCTTGGTCCGCACCCGCAACTGGCTGCCCGGCCCGCAGATGTCCATCGACGCATCGGCCAGGCGCTTGGACAGCTCGGTGGTGAAGAGCTTGTACTCCGAGGCCTGGGTCGTCGGCGGGGCCCCGCCCTGCATCGAGGCGTGCACGACCCGCAGCCCGAGCACCCGCGAGACCTCGAGGTCGGTGGCCAGTCGCGCGATGCGCTGGCGGATGACGGGGTCGTCCCGCAGCGGCTCGCCGTCCCGAGTCGCGGTGCGCACGTACTCCACGAGGATGTCGAAGCGCTGCTCGACCGGCGAGAACGTGAACATGGTGAAGCGCTCGAGGTCCAGCGCCTCGGAGATGTACTGGAACCCCTTGTTGACGTCGCCGACCACGTAGTCGTCGTGGACCCAGACGTCGTCGAGGAAGACCTCGTTGGTGCGCTCGTCGCCCATCGTCCAGATCTCCTTGATGGTGATCCCGGGATGGTCGAGGGGGACGAGGAAGAGGGTGATGCCCTGATGCTTGCTGTCGGGGTCGGTGCGGGCGCCGAGCCAGTACCACTCGGCGAAGTGGGCCGAGGTGGTCCACACCTTCTGGCCGTTGAGCATCCAGCCGTCGCCGTCCTTGACCGCCTTGAGTTTCATGGCGGCGGCGTCCGATCCGGCGTCGGGCTCGGAGTAGCCGACCGCGAACTCGACCTCGTTGCGCAGGATCTTGGGCAGGAACTCCGCCTTGAGCCGGTCGTTGCCGTGGCGGATGAGGGTCTTGCCGATGATGCCGACGCCCTTGCCGATCTGGGGGCCGCCCCGGCCGGCCAGCTGCTCGTTGAGCAGGTACTCGTAGACGCCCTCGCCCTCGCCGCCGCCGTACTCCTCGGGCCAGGTCATCCCCAGCCAACCCTGCTCCCCGAGGAGGGCCATGAACGCCCGCCGTCTCGGCGTGTCGACGATCTGGGCCATGTTCTCCCGGGTCACGTCGAAGACGTGCGGATCGTCGTGCTCGTCCAGGAACGCCTCGACCTCCTTCGCGAAGGCCTGCTGTTCCTCGGAGAACTCGAAATCCATGGGGCCGGAGGCTACCGAGGATCTGACGACCCGTCAGAAACGGCCTGACTCGGCGGGCCCGCCCCGGTCGGTCACACTGACGTCGTGCCCGACCGCCCACCCTGGATCCGGCCGGTGCTTTCTCTGCTGGTCGTCATCGGGGTGGGGGCCTTCGTGCTCGCCGGTGGCGCTTGGCTGGCGGTCAAGGTGCTTCCGGACGGGGACGACAGCGAGGGCACCTCGAGCGCCGACGTCGACGCGGGGACGGCAGCCGAGCTGGTCGAGACGGGCCTGGCCGCTCCCGACGACGCCGTTGTCCGGATCGATCGCTGCGAGGTGGTGGACGACGTGATCGAAGCGGGCGGTCGGGTGCAGAACACGTCGGGCGCGCCCCAGGCGTTCCTGCTCCAGTTGGCGGTCCTCGTCGACGACCGGCTCTACGACGGCACCACCACCGAGGTCCCGGTACAGGGGCTGGCCGACCGCGAGTACAGGGGCTGGACCGTGACGGTCGGTGCGATCGACCCTGACGCGCCCCCGCGGGACCCGCCCACCTGCCAGATCGAGCGCATCGCGCTCGCCCGGGAACTGACCGACTGACCACCATCGAGGGTCAGCAGTCGGCGGGCGCCTCAGCGTTGACCGCCTCGATCCCCTGCGCCGCGAGCTCGGCGTAGGCGCTGCAGGCCACGTCGACGAAGTCCCGGCAGCCGGCGTCGGTGGCTTGCTGGTTGATGGCCCGCAGGGCCTGGCGGGGCAGGCGGACGTGGGTCGCCTCCGGGTCCTCCGGCGTACCGGCGCCGAGGGCGAAGAACGTGTCCAGGTACTGCTCGGCCAGGTCGCTACAGGCGAGTGGGGTCGACGTCGGGGGGGCGACGCTCGCCGTGGGGGCCGGAGCGGTGGTCGAGGCCGGCCCCGCGGCGTCGTCGCCTCCGCAGGCCGCTACCAGGACGGCGGCCGTCACGAGGACGAGGGCCCGCTTCAGGTGATGACCCCGTCGGCCCGGAGCTGGTCCAGCTCCACACCCGACAGGCCGAGCTCGGCCTGGAGGACCTTGGTGGTGTGCTCGCCCACCCAGGGGATCCGCGTCTCGGGGCCCTCGGCCACCGCGGAGAGCTTCACCGGGTTGCCGGGGATGAGGACAGGGTCGGCCACGCCGTCGGTGCGCTCCATCTCGACGATCATGTGGCGCTTGGCCACGTGCTCGTCGGCGATGATCTCCGGCGAGGTGTGCACCGGGCCGGCGGCGATGCCGACCTTGCTCAGCAGGTCGGTCGCCTCCAGGCGGGTCTTGTCGGCCAGCCAGGCCTCGATGGCGGGGCGGATGTCACTCTCCAGGTGCTCGGCCCAGCCGAGGCGCTCGGCGAAGCGGGGGTCGTCGGCCCACTCGGGGCGGTCGATGAGCTTCACCAGGGCGACGAACTGGTGCTCCCGCACGACCTGCATGTTGAGGTAGCCGTCCTTGGCCAGGAAGGCGTCGAGGATCATCGGGAGGGGCTCATCGGGCCGCTGACCCAGCGAGTAGAGGTTGGACACGACGTCGGTCATGGCCACGACGGCGTCGAGCATGGCGATGTCGACGTACTGGCCCACGCCCGTTCGGTCCCGGTGGCGGAGGGCGGCCAGGATCCCGATGACGGCGAACAGAGCGCTGCTGATGTCGCCGATGGCGCCCATCGGGTTCGGCCGGGGCGGCTCGCCCGGACGCTGGGCCCACGCGTAGATGCCGGACATGGCCTCGACGATCGAGGCGTAGGCGGGCCATTCCCGGTAGGGGCTGTCGTCTCGGTTGCCGAAGCCCGAGACCGACACGTAGATGACGCCGGGGTGCACCGCCCGGACGTCCTCGTAGCCGAGCCCGAGGCGGTCCATCGTCCCCGCCTTGAAGTTCTCAGCCACGACGTCGAAGTGGGGCACCAGGTCGAGGAAGAGCTGCTTGCCGGCGTCCGTCTTCAGGTCGATGCCCACGCTGTGCTTGGACAGGTTGTTGCGCAGGAACGTGGCGCCGACGGTTCGGCCCTCGGGGTCCTGCATGGCCGGCGCCGCGCCCCGGCCGGACTCGCCGTGGACGGGGTGCTCCACCTTGACCACCTCGGCGCCGAGCCGCCCGAGCAGCTGGGTGGCGTACGGGAGCGCCTGCATCTGTTCGGCCGCCAGCACCCGGATGCCCTCCAGGGGCTTGCCGTTGTCGGGGCCCTCCCCGGGGACCACCTCACCCAGTCGCATGCCCGGGAGGGTACGACCCACAACTACCCTGCCGACCAATGCGAGGACTACTGAGCGTGGGGGGCTACGTCCCCCACCACCGGCTCCAGCGGGGCGACATCCGGGGCGTGTTGGGCAAGGGCGGGGGCAAGGGCACCCGCTCGGTGGCCTCCTACGACGAGGACACGACCACGATGGGGGTGGAGGCCGGGCGCCTGGCGTTGCGGGCCGCATCCGACGTCACGCCCGACCGGCTCTGGTTCGCCACCGCGGCCCCGGCCTACCTGGACAAGACGAACGCCACCGCCGTCCACGCCGCCCTGCGGCTGGACTCGGGCGTGCTGGCCATGGACGCCGGCGGCGCCATTCGCTCCGGGGTGGGCGCCTTGCGCTCGGCGCTCGAGTCCGCTGGGACGACGCTCGTCGTCAGCGCCGACCTCCGCTCCGGCCGTCCCTCCAGCGCCGAGGAGGTCTCGGGCGGCGACGGAGCGGCCGCGGCTCTCGTCGGCGACGGCGAGGTCATCGCCGAGTACCTCGGCGGGGCGTCGGTCACCGACGAGTTCACCGAGCGATGGAAGGCGCCCGGTGACCGCCACACCCGGACCTGGGAGGACCGCTTCGGCGAGTCCGTCTACCCGGACCTCGGCCGCCAGGCCTGGGAGGCGGCGCTGAAGGCGGCCTCCCTCGAGGCCGACGCCGTCAGCAAGGTCGCTGTCCACAGCCAGAACGCCCGGGCGGCCGGCCGCATGGTCAAGTCCCTCGGCGAGGTCCAGGTCGTCGACGACCTCAGCGCCACCGTCGGCAACACCGCCACCGCCCACGCCGGCCTCTTGCTGGCCGCCATGGTCGAGACGGCCGAGCCGGGCGAGGTCCTGGCCCTGGTCTCGCTGGTCGACGGGGCCGACGTCCTCCTCTTCCGGGCCACCGACACCGCGTCCGGCGCCTCGGCCCGACCCGTCGCCCGGCAGGTGGCCGCCGCGGTCGACCTGTCCTACGGCACCTTTCTGGCCTGGCGGGGCGAGATCGAGCTCGAGCCGCCCAACCGACCCGAGCCCGGCCGGGCCTCGACCTCGGTGGCCCACCGGACCAAGGACTGGAAGTTCGCCTTCGAGGGCTCACGTGACCGGGAGTCCGGTGCCCTGCACCTGCCCCCCGCCCGGGTGTCGTTCACCAACGCCCACCAGGACGACATGGATGCCGCCCCGATGGCCGACATCGAGGCGACCATCGCCACCTTCACGGTCGACCGCATGGCGTACTCGCCCAGCCCGCCGGTCGTCTTCGCCATCCTCGACTTCGACGGCGGCGGCCGCTTCCCCTGTGAGCTGACCGACTGCACCGAGGACGACCTGCACATCGGTGACCGCACCGAGATGACCTTCCGCGTCCTGGGCACCCAGGACGGGATCCACAACTACTTCTGGAAGGCTCGACTCCTTCCCGGCCAGACACCCACGGAGGGCTGACATGGGCTCGCACGGCATCAAGGACCGGGTCGCCATCATCGGCATGGGCTGCACCCACTTCGGTGAGCGCTGGGACACCGGCACCGACGACATGCTCATCGAGTCGTCGAACATGGCGTACGAGTCGGCGGGCATCAGGCCCGAGGACGTCGACGCCTACTGGCTGGGCACCGCCATGTCGGGAACGAGCGGCATGGACCTGGCCGGCCCGCTGAAGCTGGTCGACAAGCCGGTCAGCCTCGTGCAGAACTTCTGTGCCACCGGCTCCGAGGCGCTGCGCCAGGCCTGCTACGCCGTGGCCGCCGGGGCCTACGACGTGGCGATGGCCATCGGCGTGGAGAAGGTGAAGGACGGCGGGTACCAGGGCCTGCACGGGGCCGCGAAGGTCCCCACCGACGGCACGGGCAGGACACTGACGGCGGCGGCCATGTACGCCATGATCCTGCCCGCCTACGCCAAGCGCTACGGGGTCGACCCCGACGAGCTGCGCATGGTCGTGGCCAAGATCGCCGAGAAGAACCACTACAACGGCGCCCGCAACGAGCGGGCCCAGTTCCGGCGGGAGACCAGCGCCGAGCAGATCTGCGCCATGCCCACCGTCGCCGGTCAGCTCTCGGTCTTCGACTGCTCGGGCGTCGCCGACGGTTCAGCGGCGGCCATCGTGTGCCGGGCCGAGGACGCCCACAGGTACACCGACAAGCCGCTGTACGTGAAGGGTCTCGGCTTCGTGGCGGGGACCAAGTCCGGCAACCTCGACCCGGCCTATGACTACACGCACTTCCCCGAGGCGGCGAAGGCCGCGGCCGACGCCTACGCCCAGGCCGGGATCACCGATCCTCGCTCGCAGCTGGCCATGGCCGAGGTCCACGACTGCTTCACGCCGACCGAGCTGGTCCTCATGGAGGACCTGGGCTTCGCCGAGCGGGGCATGGCCTGGAAGGAGGTGCTGGCCGGCACCTTCGACCTGGACGGTGACCTGCCGGTCAACCCCGACGGCGGCCTCAAGTCCTTCGGCCACCCGGTCGGGGCCTCGGGCCTGCGCATGCACTTCGAGCACTGGCTGCAGCTGCGGGGCGAGGCCCCCGAGGAGCGCCGGATCAAGACCGCGGACCGGGGCCTCGGCCTCGTCCACAACCTCGGCGGCTACCCCGGCGAGATGCTCTCTTTCGTCAGCATCCTCGGCACCGAGCGCGGGTAGCGAAAGGACGACCCGCCGAGGAGCGGCTGGTCAGCGAGCACTGCGGCGCGGGTGGCCTCTGGCCGCGTTGCCGCCCATCGGCTGGCGGCCACGAGGCCGTCGACCGTGCGCGGTGAGCTCAACCCGATGTCCGTCAATCCTTCGTGTTCCGTCCGGCCAGGCCAAACCGAAATTGAGTAGTGCTACTCATGCGCGCGGGACGTCATCTGGTGTACGACTAGCCGTGAGGCACGTCGCCTTACTTGAGGAGGAATCATGAGTCGACAGTTCCTGAAGACCGCAGCGTCGAGGACCGCCACCGCGGTCGGCGCCGCCGCGATCGCCGCCGTCGTGGTGGCGGGCAGCCTGAGCGTCGCCCAGGCCGCCACCGAATCCGTCCCCAACAACTCGGTCACCAGCGCCAAGATCGTCAACGGCACCATCCAGGGCATCGACATCAAGCCCGGCGCCGTCGGCCCCGGCCAACTGGGTATCAACGTCCGACCCCGCTGGGCCAAGGTGGACGCCGGTGTGTCGACCTCGCTCATCCGGGGACGAGGCGCGGTCAGCGCCAGCCGCGTGGGGGTTGGGGTCTACCGGGTCGTCTTCGCCTCGCCGGTCAACAACTGCGGTTGGACCGTGGCCCGCAACGACAACGGCGCCGGCGTCGTCTCGCCCGGCGAGATCGGTGTCGAACAGGAGAGCGTGGCCCTCACGAACAACCTCTGGGTCCGGACCTGGAACAGTGCCGGGGCGCCGGCCGAGATGTCCGCCGATGATGGCTTCACCCTCGTGGTGAGCTGCTGACCATCTGACAACCTGATGGCGGCCGCCGGGGCAATTGCCCCGGCGGCCGTTGCGCGTCCGGGGCGGGACCACTGACTCGACGGTGGTTCGGTGTCGGGGGTTCACTTGTCATGCCTCGAGCAGGTACATGGGATCAACCCCGTCGGGTCATGAGAGCCGCGGTGCTCCGGATCAGACCGCCCGGACACCGTGGCGGGCGGCGGCGTCGCCCTTGGCCGGGCCGGTGGCGGAGGGGTCGTTGTCGAGGGCGACCATGTCGCGGATGAAGGCGTCGAAGGGGGCGCCGATCGTCACCAGGAGGATGCGGCCCTCGCCCGTCGGGACCCGGACGGTGTGCGGCACGCCGGCAGGGAGCACCTCGACGTCGCCGGGACCGAGCCCGTGCCACTCGCCGTCGAGCCAGAACTCGACCTCGCCGGCGAGGACGTACTGGACCTCGTGCCACTCCTGGGTGTGGACCGGTGGTCCGAGCCGGTCGGTGCTGGTGATCTCAGCCACCTGCACGTCGCCCCGGTCGGTGACCAGCAGCCGGATCAGGTCTGTCGGTGACCGCAACACCTCGGCGTCCTCGCCTCGGACCAGCGCGGTACCCGACATCTCGACGTCCATGCCCCCACTCTTCCCCTTCTGGCGCCCGATTGCGGCGCGATCACGCCTCAATCGGGCGCCAGAACGACGGGGTCAGGGGTCGACGGTGACGCTGATGTCGTGCCAGCCTGTGGCGCCGTCGGGGGCGGGTGGGGCGTAGTCGGAGGTCTGGGTCTCACCGTCGCCATCGGTGGCGCGGACCCGGATCTCGTGCTCGCCGACGGGGGCGTCCCATTCCACGACCCACTGGCGCCAGCTGAGGTCGGTGGTCTCGTCGCCGAGGCGGGCCTCCTGCCAGTCGCCGTCGTCGACCTGCACCTCGACCCGCTCGATGCCCCGGGCCGGCGCCCAGGCCACGCCGGCGATGGCATTGCGGCCGGCGGTGAGCGAGGCCCCGCCCCGGGGGACGTCGATGCGGCTCTGGGTCTTGATCGGCCCCTCTTTGCCCCAGCCCCGCGGGATCCAGTAGCCGTCGAAGCCGTCCCAGGTCGTCAGGCGGATCTCGCTCAGCCACTTGGTGGCCGACACGTAGCCGTACAGGCCGGGGATGACGAGGCGGGCGGGGAAGCCGTGGACGACGGGCAGCGGCTCGCCGTTCATGCCGATGGCCAACAGGCAGGGCCGCCCGTCCATGGCGACCTCGAGGGGGAAGCCGGCGGTGAAGCCGTCGATGGACACGCCGACGACCTGTTCGGCGCCCTCCTGGGGGCCGGCCTCGGCCAGCAGGTCGGCCAGCAGGACGCCCTGCCAGCGGGCGTTACCCACCAGGTCGCCGCCGACCTCGTTGGAGACACACGACAGCGTCACGATCTCCTCGACCTGGGTCCGCTCGAGGATGTCGGCGAAGGTCAGCTCGATCTCGTCGTCCACCATCCCGGTGATGCGCAGCGTCCAGTCGTCGGGGGTGATCTGGGGCACGGTCAGCGCCGTGTCGATCCGGTAGAAGGTGTCATTGGGTGTGATGTAGGGCGACAGCCCTTCGGCGCCGAGGTCGCTCACGCTGACGGCCGGCTCGACATCGGGCAGGGTCAGCGCCGTCCGCTCGCTCTCCACCGAGAAGCGCCGCTTGAGCTGCCGGCCGAACACGGCGCTGAAGAAGGCGACGGCGGCGGTGCCGCCCGCGCCGAGCAGGAACCGACGCCGGTCGGTCCCGGAGCCGATGGCCGAGGAGGCCCGAGCCTGCTCGCCGGTGACCGCGGTGGCCTCCGCCAGGTCGAGCAGCTTCAGGAGGACGGCGGCGCCGATGACGGCCGGTCCGACGGTGGCGAGGACGGAGATGAAGGCGCTGGACTGGGGGTCCCGGGCTGTGGCCCAGGCCCCGATGGCCCCGGCGGTCCCGAAGGCCGCGGGGGCGATCCAACGGCGACGCCGCGAGGCGGTGCCGACCCGCCAGCCGATCAGGACCGAGACGAGCACGATCATGGTGACCAGGAAGGGCTTGTCCGACGTGCCCAGGGAGTCGATGCCCGCCCGGACCATGAAGCCCGGCAGGCCGTCGATGAAGACGTCGCCCACGGCGGCCACCGGCGACGGGATCTCGCTGGACAGCCCGGCGGCCAGTTCCGTCAGCGCCAAGGCCAGCGCCGCGCTGAGCGCGCCGGCGACGCCCGCGCGCCGGCGGACGTCGATGTCGTCGATCACCGACCTACCACGCTGTGAGTCCCGTGAGAGTTCCCGGCCATCCGTGCCCCCTCAACCTGAAATTGCGCCGATTTGTCACGCTCAGCGTGACAAATCGGCGCAATTTCGATCTGGTCGGGCGGTCAGGCCCAACCGCCGGCGTAGGCGGTGAACTGACCGGTGGTGAAGCGGCTGGTGCCGTCGATGTAGGGGCCGCAGAAGGCGGCGAACTCCTCCATGGTCCCCAGGCGACGCATGGGCACCGAGGCCTCGAGCTTGGCGCGACTCTCGTCGTCGGTGATGCGGTTGGCCCGGAGGAACTCGGGGAAGTCCATGAAGTTGGTGCCCACGGCGTTGACCTGGACGCCCGTGCGGGCCACCTCACCCGCCACGTTGCGCACCAGCATCGTCGCCCCCGCGCGGGCCGACGAGTAGAGGGGGGCACCCGGCGTGGGCCGGGCCGCGGAGGCGCTGGTGATGACCAGGACCTGGCCGTCGCCCCGCTCGACCATGGGCGGCACCACGGCCCGCAGGAAGCGGTACGGCGCCTCCATGCAGCCCTTCACGACCGTGTGCAGGTCCTCCACCGAGGAGTCGAGGAAGCGGCCGACGACGATCATCCCCGAGAAGGCGGTGGCCGAGTCGATGTGCCCGAAGCGCTCCAGCCCGGCGGCGACCAGGCGGCCGGCGGCGTCGGGCTCGCTCAGGTCCCGGGCCCCCTCGACCACCTCGACCTGTGTCCCACCGGCGGTCAGTTCCTCGACCAGTTCGGGCTTGGGGTCGCCGAGCACCAGGTCGTGGCCCCGCTCGGCCATGAGCCGGGACAGCGCCGGGCCGACGTAGAAGCCGGCATCCGCGATCAGGGCGACGCGGCGGTCGGTGTCGGTCAAGTCGTCACCTCGATGGTGGGGCGCTGTCGCACGACGGCAGGCTAAATAGTGACATGAGGAGTGTCAATATGTCGTTGTCCGCGCTGGTTGGGCGCCGGCTGCCGACCTACGCTCACGCGACCGACGTTGGGGGCCGCCATGGCACTGGGCATCGCCGAGGTCGAGGGCTTCCAGATCGGCTACCGCCGGTCCGGCGACGGACCGGCGCTGGTGCTGCTCCACGGGGCATGGAGCGACAGTCGCGAGTGGCGCCTCCAGCTCGAGTCACTGAGCGACGAGTTCACGGTCGTCGCCTGGGATGCGCCGGGCTGTGACCGGTCATCGGACCCACCCGAGACCTTCTCGCTGGCCGAGTACGCCGATGTCGTCGTGGGCCTCGTTCGGGCGCTCGGCCTCGACCGGCCGCACCTGTTGGGGCTCTCCTTCGGCGGCAGCCTGGCCATCGAGGTGGCGCACCGGCACCCGACGGCGATCCGGTCCCTCGTCCTCGTCTCCGCCTACGCCGGGTGGGCCGGCTCGCTCTCGCCCGAGGTCATCGAGGCCCGGGTGGCGAAGGTCCTGGCCGAAGCCGATCAGCCGCCGGAGACCTGGGTGCGGTCGTATCTGCCGGGCTTCTTCGCCGGCCCGGTGGCGCCGGAGCTGGAGGAGGAGATGTTGGGCATCATGCTCGACGTCCGACCCGCCGGCATCAAGCCGATGGTGCACGCTCTCGCGGCCGCCGACCTGAGCGACGCTCTCGGGGACATCGTCGTCCCCACCCTGCTGCTCTACGGCGAGCTCGACAGCCGGGCACCGCTCGCGGTCGCCCATGAGATCGAGCGGGCCATCCCGGGGTCCGAGCTGGCCGTGATCCCCGGGGTGGGCCACGTCGTCAACCTCGAGGCGCCCGCCACCTTCGACCGCGAGGTCCGTCGCTTCCTCCACGGCGTTCCGCCGTGACCGGCGCGGTCAGGTGAGGGCGCCGTAGACCGTGGCTCGGAGCTGGCGGCGGATGGGGTAGGCGCCGGACGGCACGAGTTGGGTGAGGAAGACCACGGCGAGGTCCTCGGCGGGATCCACCCAGAAGACCGTGTTGGCGGCGCCGCCCCAGCCGTACTCGCCCGCAGACCCGATGGCCCCGGCCAGCGCGGGGTCGAGCAGCACCGACACCCCGAGGCCGAAGCCCATGCCCTCCATGGCCACCTCGCTGAAGGTGTCCTGACCCAGCTCGTTGAGCATCCGGCCGTCGGGCAGGTGGTTGGTCGCCATGTAGGCCAGGGTCTTGCGCCCGAGGACCCGTTGCCCGTCCAGCTCGCCGCCGCCGAGCAGCATCCGGCAGAAGCGCAGGTAGTCGTCCAGGGTCGACACGAGACCGCCTGCCCCCGACAGGAAGGTCGGCCGGTGGCAGTGGCGGCTCACGTCGGGGGTGTCGACCCGGTAGCGCTTGTCGTCGGGGGTCTTCAGGTAGTTGCTGATGAAGCGGTCGATGTCGCCCTCGGGCACCCAGAACCCGGTGTCGTCCATGCCCAGCGGCCCGAGCACGTGCTCGGCCAGGTACTCGTCCAGGCCCTGGCCGCTGAGGACCTCGACCAGGCGGCCGACCACGTCGGTCGACATGCCGTAGTGGAAGGCGGATCCGGGCTGGCAGACCAGCGGCAGGCCGCCGAGGATGCCCATCGTCGTCGCCAGGTCGTGCTTCGACGGGCGCAGGTCCCCGACGCCGGCATCCCGGTACAGGGCGGCCACCGGCTGGGTGAACTGGAACCCGGCGGTGAACCCCGCCGTGTGGGTGAGCAGCTGCTTCACGGTGACGGGACCTTCGGCGGCCACCGGCGCCTCGCCCTCGCCCGCCCAGACGCCGAGGTCGGCCAGCTCCGGGATGTAGCGGCCGATCGGGTCCTCGAGGAGGAACTCGCCCTTCTCGTAGCGCTGCATCAGGGCCAGGCTCACGATGGGCTTGGTCATCGAGAAGATGCGGAAAATCGAGTCCTCCTCGATCGGCCGCCCGTCCGCGGTGTCCGCCCAGCCGTAGACGTCCCGCAGGACCTCTTTGCCCCGGTGCAGGACCGCCGTCACGGCATTCGGGAAGCGGCCGGAGTCCACGTAGCCGTGGGTCACGGCCGTGACGTTGGCCAGCCGGTCGGGGTCCATGCCTCGGGGAGCGGGGCTCACGTCCGGGCACCGTAGGTCAGCGGGCGGCGTGGCAGAGTACGGCCATGGCGCAGACCTTCGTTCCCCGGTCCGATCTCGCGGTCGACGACATCGACCTGTCCGATCCCCTGTTCTGGGCGCGGCCCGAGGAGGAACGGGAGGGGGCGTTCGCGACCCTCCGGGCCGAGCGGCCCATCTCGTTCCACGAGGAGCGCGACTACGTCGTGTTCCCGCAGGGTCCCGGCTACTACGCCCTGAGCCGCCACCGTGACGTCCTCGACGCCAGCCGCCAGCCCGAGCTGTTCTGCTCCGGCAAGGGCTCCAACATCGGCGACATGCCCGAGCCGTTCCTCGACTTCTTCGGCTCCATGATCAACATGGACGACCCCCGCCACGCCCGGCTGCGCCGCATCGTCTCCCGGGGCTTCACCCCCCGCCACCTCGCCGACCTGCAGGACTCCGTCGAGCGCCGGGCCACCGAGATCGTCGATCGCCTCATCGACAAGGGCACCTGTGACTTCGTCACCGACGTCGCCGCCGCCCTGCCTCTGGCGATCATCTGCGACATGATGGGCATCCCCGAGAGCCAGTACGAGTTCGTGTTCGACCGCACGAACATCATCCTCGGCGCCGGGGACCCCGAGTACGTCTCGGACATCAACGAGGTCGTGCCCGCGCTCCTGACCGCCGGGTACGAGCTGGCCCAGCTGGTCCAGGAACTGGGTGCCGAGCGGCGGGCGAACCCCACCGACGACCTCACCTCGGCCCTGGTCAACGCCGACGTCGAGGGCGAGAAGCTCAGCGACGAGGAACTGGGCCCGTTCTTCGTCCTCCTCGTGGTCGCTGGCAACGAGACCACCCGCAACGCCATCGCCCACGGCATGCACCTGCTCACCGAGAACCCCGACCAGAAGGCGGCGTGGCTGGCCGACATCGACGGACTGTCGACCACCGCGGTCGAGGAGATCGTCCGCTGGGCCACCCCGGTCATCCACTTCCGCCGCACGGTGACCCAGGACGGCGCCACGCTCGGTGGTCAGGAGTTCAAGGAGGGCGACAAGGTCGTGCTCTTCTACAACTCGGCCAACCGGGACGAGGCCCTGTTCGAGGACCCGTTCACCTTCGACATCGCGAGGGACCCGAACCCCCACGTCGGCTTCGGCGGCCCCGGCCCCCACTTCTGCCTGGGCGCCCACCTGGCCCGCCGTGAGATCACCGTCATGTTCAAGGAGCTGTTGACAGCGAGTCCCCGACATCGCCGCGGTGAGCGAGCCCGACCGCCTGCTGTCCAACTTCATCCACGGCATCAAGCACCTGGATGTCGACATCAACCCCGGTTGATCCCGGTTGGTCTGAAATTGCGCCGATTTGTCACGCCAGGCGTGACAAATCGGCGCAATTTCGTCAGGTGATGGGAGGTAGGCCGTTGAAGGGGAGGCCACGGGCCTGCCATTCGCCGTACTGGGCGAAGAAGGTCTCACCGAAGGGGTCGTCGCCGATGAGCGGCAGGGCCGCTCGCCAGATGGTCAGGTCGTCGGGGGCCAGCTCGGTGGCGGCCAGCAGCTGACGCCTCGCCGCCTCCTCGTCGCCCTCGCGGGCCAGGTGGGCGCCGATGCGGAACCGCAGCCGGGCCTCCTCCAGCGCGGGGCGAGGTCCTCGACCGCGGCGACGGCGTCCTCCCGGGACAGGTCGATCTCGCCGTCGCGGACCCAGCGGCGGATGGCGGCCATCCCGGGCTCGCAGGACACACCCGTGAAGTCGACGAACATGTCGTTGCTGAAGGTGGGCGAGTTGGGGCGCACGATGTGGTCGTCCTCGTCGATCCAGACCGCCGAGGGCACGTTGGTGATCGCGTAGGTCTCGCTCAGCGTGTGCTCCCGATCCAGCAGGACCGGGATCGTGATGCCCTCGGTGAAGGGCTCGATGAGGTCAGCGGACTCGTCGAGGGCGACGGCGATGACCACGAAGCCGGTGTCGGCCAGTTCGTCGTTGAGGGCCTGCCACCCGGGCAGGTCGTAGCGGCAGCCTCACCAACTGGCGAAGGCGACCAGGAGCTTCTTGCGCCCCCGCCACTCTCCTCCAGCGAGTGGCGCTCACCCTGGAGGTCCGGGAGGGTGAAGGTGGGCGCCTGCAGGCCGTCGGTGGCCAGGCGCAGGCGCGGCTCGCCCAGAGCGGCCGCCCCGTCCGCGGCCAGGAACGGCCCGTCCAGGGCGCCGGCCACACGACCGAGGTCGAGACGGTCGCCGTCAAAGAGGGCGTTCTGGTCACGGACGAGGGCACACACACGTCGCCGTGACAGAGCCCTCGGGCTGCAGGGTCCAGCCGATGGCGGCGGGAAGGTCGACCGGGTCGATGACCACGGCCCCGTCAACAACCTCCGCGGTGGTGGGGCGGGCCTCGTCGGTGATCACGGTGACAGCCATGACCCATCATGGCCCGGATCCGGCCGGATACCGTCCCGGAGGAGCTGAAGGACGGAGGCGAGCGCGGTGCACCTGGACGAGCTGACCGACGTCGTCGACGATGCGCTGTCCGACGTCGGGCGGGAGCGCCGCGTGACCGACCCGACCCCGGCGGACGAGACGCCTGAGGGCCCGCCGGCCATCGAGCCGCCGGCCGTGACCGCTGACCCCCTGGACTCGGACCACGTCCGTAGGGCGGTGCGGGCGACCGGGACGCAGGCATCGGCTATGGCATCGCGTGGGGCCGGGCCGGGCTGCGGGCCGCCATCGGCCTCGGCCGGGCCGGCACCGACGTCGCCCTGAAGGTCCTCGACCAGAGCCCGGTGGGGGACGCCGCCGGGCTCGCTGGCCGACCGCCTGGAACCGGCCGCCGAGAGTGGGCGGCGCCACCGGGAGGCCACGGCCGAGCAGGTGGAAGCCGGTGATCGGCCAGGTGGTGGACGATGTCGTGCGGGTGCTCGACATCGACGGCATCGTGCGGAAGGTCGACATCGACGGGATCATCACCCGGGTCGATGTCGACGGGATCATCGGCCGGGTCGACATCGACGGGATCATCGGCCGGGTCGACGTCGACGGCATCGTGCGCCGCACCGAGGTGGGCACCCTGATCGTCCAGTCCACCGGGGGCATGGTCGCCCAGTTCCTCGACTTCGTCCGCAGCCTCGGGGTCACCTTCGACGAGGTGTCCGACGGCGTCGCGGACCGGGTGGTGCACCGGGGCCGCCGCCGGCCCGTGGCCCCCCTCTTGGGGACCTCGACCGCCGAAGTCGTCGAGACGACCCCGTCGACGACCGTGGCCCAGGAGCGTCCGGCATGAAGGCCACCCCCCCTGCCGCCTCGCTGGCCGGGAACTACGCCGGGCCGGTGACCCGCCTGGCGGCCTACGTGATCGACGCCTTCGCCTCGGTCTCGGCCTACGGCCTGGCCCTCAGCCTGGTGGCCTTCCTCTGGCAGCTCGTGAGTCGGGAGGACCTGGCCGTCCCGGCCCAGGACTCGATGATCTGGCTGATCGGCCTGGGGTTCTGGCTCTTCTTCTACTTCGCCGGGAGCTGGGCGCTGGCGGCGAAGACCCCGGGCATGGCCGTACTCGGGCTGCGGGTCGTCCACCGCGACGGCGGCGACATCACGGTGCGCCACGCCGTCGTGCGCACGCTGGCCTTCCCCCTGAGCTTCCTCCTGCTCGGCCTCGGCTTCATCGGTCTGGTCATCGGCAAGGAGCGACACTGTGGCCTCCACGACGTCATCGCCCACACCACCGTGGTGTACGACTGGGACGCCCGCGCGCCGCTGGCGCCTGCTCAGTCGCCAGGCCGCGGAGGCCTGATCGGCCGGCCACGACTCAGCCCCCGATGGTCCAGGCCACCGGGGCGGGGAGCTGCGTGAAGAGCACCTCGGCCGGGTCGGCCTGCGGGGGGCACCCGGAAGGCGACCTTGCCCTCGACGCACACGCCCGCCTCCACCTGGGCGGCCTCGGGCCGCGGCGGCCGGGCGGCACGGTTCGGCTGGTCCGGGTCACCGGCGGGACCGTCTGCTCCCGGCCCTCGAGCCTGAGCTGCCAGGCGTTGGGCTGCACCGGCAGGGCGGGCGCAGCCCGCCTGGCGCAGGCCTCGGCGCTGTCGGCCAGCAGCAGGCCGCCCGTCAGTCGGATGCCCCGGACCGTCAGCGTCACGTTGCCGCTCGGGTCCTGGTAGGCCGCGCCGACCGGAAGCGGCTCGCCGAGGGTGACGGTGACCCTCGTGGTCGTGGGGGCCGCGGCCTCGTCGCCACCGCAGCCGACCAGGAGCAGGGCGAGGCCCCCCAGGGCTCGGAGGGCGACGACCGCACGGCGCATCGCCAGCGACACCCGGGGGGTGACCCACTACGGTCCCGGGCCATGCGCATCGGAATCCACGCCGGCGCCCTGATGATCATGGGGGCACCCCTCGAGGATTTGGCGGCCCATGCCGTGGAGGCCGAGGCCGACGGCTTCAGCACCTACTGGCTCCCCC
>CAWJSC010000001.1:0-199077 GCA_963845425.1 uncultured Microthrixaceae bacterium | reverse complement strand
TGGGCCACGAAGGCGGCGACGCCCTCGTCGAAGTCCAGGTGCACGGGGGGGTGGAGGTGGTCGGCGGGGAGGTCGACGTCGTCGCGGGCGTGGGAGAACAGGTGCGGCCACTCGTCGTCGGCGAGCACCACGGCCACGGGCTGTTCGAAGTTGGCCCGACCGGCATCGGCCAACGGCCAGATGGCGCCGGTGGCGTAGACGACGTGGGTGTTGCCGAGCAGCACCAGGGCGTCGAGCCCCTGTCCGGCCAGCAGCGCCCGGAGGCGGTCGAGGCGCTCCCGCTGCATCCGCCCCAGGTCGGGGGTGTCCGGGATGCTGGGGGGCGACGCCACCGCCATGAGCCCCGCCGGCATCAGCTCTCCAGCCCGAGGTAACGACGGATGTTCCCGCCCACGATCGGCACCGCCGCCTCGGCCCCGACGGCCTCGACCACCGAGGCCAGCGACTCGGTGCTGTACCCGTAGGTGCTCTCGTTGTGCGGGAAGTCCGTGGACCACATCGCCCGGTCGACGCCGATCCGGTCGATCAGGTCGAGGCCGAGCGGGTCGACCATGAAGGAGGCGACCATGTGCTCGTCCCAGTAGTGCTGCGGGTCGTGCTCCACCTGGAGGTCGGCGATGTGGTCGAAGGAGGCCCGGATGTGCTGGGCGTCCTGGATCGCCGACGGCACCCAGTTGATCCCGCCCTCGAACCACCCGATGCGCAGGCCGCGGGTGGCGGTCGAGGATCCCGCCGAGGACGTACTTGCCGAAGCAGTCGCGGAACGGGGCAACAGACTGGAGCATGCCGATGGCGACCGGGTTGAACTCGTTGGGCGTCGCCGGCGGGCTCTCGCCGATGTGGTGGGACACCGGGACGCCCGCGTCCTCGATGACGTCCCACACGGGGTCCATGGCGGTGCTCGAGTAGTCGATCGGCCGCTTGTCCTCGTCCCGGCCCGGGTTGATCGGCATGAGGAAGGTGGTCAGGCCCAGCGCCTTCAGTTCGGTGAGCGTCCGCTCCGTGCCCTCCGGGTCCCACCAGTTGACGAGGCCGACGCCGTAGATGCGGTCGCCGGAGCGCTCCTGCACCTCGGCGATGTGCTGGTTGTAGAGCCGGAAGCAGAGCTCCCGCACCTCCCGATCGGGCCAGCCGAAGACGGCGAGCACCGAGTTCGGGAACGCCAGCTCGCGGTGCACGCCTTCGGCGTCGAGCGCGGCCAGCCGGGCGTCCACGTCACCGGTGTGCGAGCCCGGGATCGGGTCGTACTGGGTCAGGACCTGGATGAACTCCTTGACCAGGATCGGGGTGGTGTCCGCGGCAACCACCCAGCCGCCGTCGACGTTCACCACCCGGGGCACGCGGTCCTTCATGCTCGCCGGGAACTGCTCGTAGAAGATGTCCTCGGCCAGCGAGATGTGGTTGTCCGCCGAGAACACCTCGGTGCCTGCGGGCAGGCCCACGTCGGTGACGGGACCCGGGTGCCGGTCCTTGGGCGCACCCAGCCCTGCGGGTGGGTAGGTCATCGTCTTCGCACGCACGTCTGCGTCCCCCCGGTCGCCTGAGGTCGGCGACGTTACTTCGGATTCGTAGCAATCGTCAACGGACCCTGCTACGTTCCGGGCGCTTCGGCAGGCGTTCCCCGGGGGGAGAGCGGAACATGACGTGGGACACCACCGTCGACTTCGTGAGCGTGGGATCGGGCGGCGGCGGCATGGTCGCGGCCCTCGCCGCCGTCGACGCGGGCGCGTCCGCCCTCGTGCTCGAGAAGCAGGCGCTCCTCGGCGGTTCGACCTGCATGTCGGGCGGGATCATGTGGGTGCCGGACAACCCCGTGATGCGGGCCGCCGGGGTCGAGGACTCCTACGCGGACGCCATGGCCCACTTCGAGGCCGTGGTCGGCGACGTCGGCCCGGCGTCGTCACGCGAGCGCCGGCACGCCTTCCTGACCGAGGGGGCCGACATGGTGTCGTTCCTCCAGGACCGGGGCGTGCGCTTCGTCTACTGCCCCGGCTACAGCGACTACTACTCCGACGCCCTGGGCGGCCACGACATCGGGCGGGGCATCGAGCCGGTGCCCTACGACGGCCACGCCCTGGGGCCCTGGCTGGCCAAGCTCCAGCCCGGCCTGGCCAAGAGCATCGGGCTGGCCGTGAAGACGAACGAGTCCCGGGACCTCGGGCACTACAACCGCAGCATCGGGGCGTTCACCGTCGCGGCCCGGGTCGTGCTCCGCACCGCCGCCGCCCGGGTACGGGGTCAGGACCTGTTGACCAACGGCGCCTCGCTCATCGCCCAGCTGCTCGAGATCGCGCTGGCGGAGGGCATCCCGGTCTGGACCGAGGCCCCCGTCGACGAGCTGGTGGTGCAGGACGGCCGCGTGGTCGGGGTGCGGACGGTGCGCGACGGCACGCCGGTCATGGTCCGCGCCCGGCAGGGCGTCCTGCTGTCCGCCGGCGGTTTCGCCCACAACGCCGAGATGCGTCAGCGGTACGGGGGTGACCAGCCGAACTCGGCCCGGTGGTCGATCGCCAACCCGGGCGACACCGGCGAGGCCCTGGAGGCCGCCATGGGCCTCGGGGCCCAGACCGCCCTGATGGACGAAGCCTGGTGGCTGCCGTCACCCCGCACGGGCCGCTTCGGGCAGTCGACCCTCGACCAGGCCCGCCAGCGGCCCCGCACGATCTACGTCGACGCCGCCGGGCAGCGCTTCGTGAACGAGTCCAACTCGTACATGGAGGTCGGCAAGGCGATGTACGAGCGGGACAAGACGAGCCGGGCCGTGCCCTGCTGGCTGATCTTCGACGACCGCTACCGCAAGCGGTACGCCCACCTGCGGTCCCGCCCCGGTCGGTTCCCGCGCCAGGTGTTCGAGAGCGGCCGGCTGAAGCAGGCCTGGACGCTCGACGACCTGGCCCGGCTCTGCGGCATCGATGCCGAGGGCCTGCGCGCCACGGTCGAGCGCTTCAACGAGCACGCCGCTCGGGGTGTCGACCCTGACTACGGCCGAGGGGCCTCGGCCTACAACCGGGCGCTGGGTGACCCCAACCCCAGGGTCCACCCGTGCCTCGGCCCGATCGACGAGGCGCCCTTCTACGCCGTCGAGGTCGTCCCCGGCGACATCGGCACCTGCGGCGGCCTCGTCACCGACGAGCACGCCCGGGTCGTCGACCAGGACGACCAGCCGATCGCCGGGCTCTACGCCACCGGCAACATCACCGCCACGGTCATGGGCCGCCACTACCTCGGGCCGGGGGCGAGCATCGCCAACAGCATGGTGTTCGGCTACGTCGCCGCCCGTCACGCCGCCGGAGCCTCGTCATGACGGGGTCAGGTCAGCACCTCGCCGTCCCGCCGGACGGTGATCGCCTTCGTCGGGCACTGCCGGGCGGCGAGGATGACGTCGTCCTCCGGCGCCCCCGCCGGGTCGACGACGAACGCCACCTGGTCGTCATCGAGGTCGAAGGCGCCTGGCGCGGCGAAGGTGCAGTGCCCCGAGCCCATGCACCGGTCACGGTCGATCTCGACGTCCAGGGCCACGGCTCGATCGTAGGACGCCCGACCCCGGAGGGAGACCGGCTGTGACCGACTTCGCCGACGTCCGGTTCTTCAGCGACCGTGAGGTCCAGGACGACCCCTACCCCTACTTCGACTGGGTGCGGGAGCAGGGCCCGGTGTGGCAGGAGCCGAAGTACGGCGTCTTCATGATCACCGGCCATCCCGAGGCCATGGAGGTCTACGGCGACCCCGCCACCTTCCCCGACGACGACCCCGCCTCGGGCACCTGGTCGTCGTGCAACGCGGTCAGCGGGCCCTTCGTGAAGTTCTCGTTGCCCGTCGAGGGCGACGACATCACCGAGGTCATCAAGGCGTGCCGCCACGAGCTGCCGTTCAGCGACCAGCTCCCGGCCTTCGACCCACCGAACCACACCGCCCACCGCCACCTCCTCATGCGCCTCATCACCCCGAAGGGCCTCAAGGAGAACGAGGACTTCATGTGGCAGTTCGCCGACCACCTGATCGACGGGTTCGCGGCCGACGGGTCCGTCGAGCTGGTCAGCGAGTACGCCGAGCCCTTCACGTTGACGGTCATCGCCGACCTCGAAGGGGTGCCCGAGGCCGACCACGAGCTGTTCCGCGACCGGCTGTCGACCGTGCACGAGGCGATGGAGCACAAGCCACTGGAGTTCCTCTATGAGCGGTTCTGCGCCTACGTCGAGGAGCGCCGCCAGGACCCTCGGGACGACGTGCTGAGCGGCCTGGCCACGGCCACGTTCCCCGACGGGTCCGTGCCCGAGGTGGGCGACGTCGCCCTGATCGCCGCCAACCTCTTCGCCGGCGGCCAGGAGACCACGGTGCGGATGCTGTCGTTCGCGCTGCGGATGCTGGCCGAGCGTCCTGACCTCCAGGAGGCCCTGCGGGAGGACCGCGACCTCATCCCGAACTTCATCGAGGAGACGCTGCGCCTCGAGAGCCCGCTGCGCACGCAGTTCCGCATGGCCCGGGTCGCCACGACCCTGGCGGGCGTCGACATCCCGGCCGGGGGGACGATCATGCTCATGCCCGGGGCCTGCAACCGCGACCCCCGGGTGTTCTCGGACCCCGACGTGCTCGACCTCGATCGGGCGAACGCCCGCCAGCACATCGGCTTCGGCCACGGCCCCCACACCTGCGCCGGCGCGCCCCTGGCCCGGGCCGAGGGGCGGGTCACCCTCAACCGCTTCCTGGACCGCACCGCCGACATCCGGATCTCCGAAGCCCACCACGGTCCGCCCGACGCCCGCCGGTACGAGTACCTGCCGACCTTCTTCCTACGCGGCCTGGTGCGCCTCCACCTCGACCTCGACCTCGCCTGACCGCCCCGGTCGGGGTGTCAGGGATGGCAACCATGGAGGCCGAGTTCCTCGGGCCGGCGTCGGCGGCGCCCGCGAGCCCCGTTTCGCCACTGTTCGTGACCGAATCGTCGCCTCCGGACCGACCTCGGCGTTCTGGCTCCTGATCCTCCGCCCATAGGCGGTAAATCGGGAGCCAGTACGAGAAGTGGTCACGGGCCGTGAGATTCAGGTGGCCAGCCGCCCCCGACGACTCGCCGCCCGACCCACGCCCCCGTACTTGCCTCGTTGTCGTTTCAGTCGTCGGCGACGAGGACCGAGTCCGGCAGGAGGCGCTTGGCCAGCTTGCCGGTGGGGAGCCGGGGGAGCTCGTCGAGGAAGACCACCGAGCGGGGGCACTTGAAGCGCGGAGACGTGCTCCCGGCAGAAGGTCATGAGCTCCTCGGCCAGGCCGTCCTCGTCGACGCCGTCGGCGACCTGGACGACGGCCCGGACGGCCTCGCCGAAGTCGGGGTGAGGGACGCCGACGACGGCGACGTCCGCGACCGCCGGGTGCACGACCAGGACGTCCTCCACCTCCCGCGGGTAGATGTTGACCCCGCCGGAGATGATCATGTTCGACACCCGGTCGGTGAGGTAGAGGTAGCCGTCCTCGTCGACCCGGCCGATGTCGCCGAGCGTGCCCCACCCGTGGGCGTCGAAGGCCTCGGCGGTCTTGGTGGGGTCGCCGTGGTACTCGAAGCGGCCCGGGGGCACGAACCACACCTGCCCCTCCTCCCCCACCGGCAACTCGTCGCCGTCGGGGCCCACGATGTGGACCGCGCCCATGAGCGAGCGCCCGACCGAGCCGGGGTGGGCCAGCCACTCCTCGGAGTCGATGGCGCAGAAGCCCACCCCCTCGCTCCCCGAGTAGTACTCGTGCACGACGGGCCCCAACCACTCGATGGCCGCCCGCTTGACCTCCGGCGGGCAGGGCGCCGCGGCGTGGACCACCACCCGCAGGCTCGACAGGTCGAAGCGGGCCCGCTCCTCGGCCGGGAGCTTGAGCAGGCGCACCAGGTGGGTGGGCACGAACTGGACGTGGGTGACCCGGTGGCGCTCGATGAGGGCCAGCACCTCCAAGGGGTCGAAGTGGTCCATGACGACCGTCGTCCCCCCGAGACGGTGGACGGCCGTCGTCCAGCCCGACGGTGCCGCGTGGTACAGGGGCGCCGGGCTGAGGTAGACGGTGTCCTCGCCCGCGCCGTAGAGGCCCTGCACCAGCATCACGAAGCCGGTCGGTGCCCCCAGAGGACCGCCGACCGACGGCGGCTTGATGCCCTTCGGGCGGCCCGTGGTGCCCGATGAGTAGAACATCCAGTTGCCCTCGCCCTCCTCGGCGGGCGGCGTGGCGGGCTGGGCGGCGGCGGCGGCTTCGTAGTCGGTGTACCCGGGCAGGCTCCCGCCGACCGCGAACCGGGCGGTGAGGGCGCCGCTCGCCACGGCGAGGCCGTCGACCACGTCGCCCAGGCCGGCCGAGGCCACGAGCGCCGAGGCGCCGCAGTCCTCGACGATGTACCCCGCCTCGCCGGGGGCGAGGTGCCAGTTGATGGGCGTGACGTACAAGCCCGACCGGAGCCCGGCCCACACGACCTCGAAGTACTCGAGGCGGTTCTCGACGAGGACGGCGAGGTGGGCACCGGTCTGGAGGCCGGCGCGACGCAGGAGGTTGGCGACACGACACGACCGGTCCTCGAGCTCGCCGTAGGTGAGGACCTCGCCGCTCCCCATGATCACCGCCGGGCGGTCGGGGGCGGTCGCCGCGAACCGGCTCGGGTGCTGGAGGTCCGGGGACCCGCCGTCGCTCATGCGGGCCGTCAGCGCGAGAGGATCGTGACGGCGGCGGTGCCGGGCGCGCCGTAGACCTGGGCGTAGCCGACCGCCGGGTCGCCCGGCACCTGGCGTTCGCCGGCCTGGCCGCGCAGCTGGAGGACCAGCTCGTGGATCTGGCGGAGGCCCGACGCACCGATCGGCTCACCGTTGGCGATCAGGCCGCCATCGGTGTTCACCGGCATCGGGCCGTCGATCTCGGTCGCCCCGTCGGCCAGCAGCTGCTCCTGCTCCCCGTCGGCGCAGAACCCGTTCTCGGCCATGTGGATGACCTCCGCCCCGGCGTCGGTGTCCTGGAGCTGGATCACGTCGACGTCCTCGGGACCGATCCCCGCCTCCTCGTAGGCGGCCCGTGACGCGTAGACGGTGGGGGCGACGTCCTCCTCGACGGCGGCCCAGGTGGTGTTGACCTCGTAGGCGCCGTAGTTGCGCGAGCGGATAGCCGTCGCCTTCACGTGGACGGGCGTCTCGGTGTAGCGGCGGGCCAGGTCGGCCCGGCACAGCACGACGGCCGCGGCGCCTTCGTCGGGCGCGCAGAACATGTACTGGGTGAGGGGATGGTTCAGGACCGGCGAAGCGAGGATGTCCTCCTCGCTGACCGCCGCCCGCCGGAAGGCCTTCGGGTTGAGCACGCCGTTGCGGTAGTTCTTCGCCGCCACCTTGGCCAGGGTCTCCACCGGGATGCCGTGGTCGTGCAGGTACCGGTTGATCTTCATCCCGAAGAACTTCGTGGTGACGAACTGGCCGTTGTCGCCGTACCACGCCGGGACGTTGGTCAGGGTGGGGTCCACCTTGAACGAGCCCCGCGGGTGCTTGTCCATGCCCACGGCCACCGCGACATCAGCGACGCCCGCGACGATGGCGTTGGCCGCCTGCTGGATCGTGGCCGCCCCGGTGGCACAGGCGTTGAACACGTTCATGAAGGGGATGCCGGTCAGGCCGAGCAGGCCGGTGAGCGGGTCGGTCTGGGCCACCTCCCAGCTCCCGCCGAAGGCGCACTGGACGTCCTTCCAGTCGACCTCCGCGTCGGTGAGGGCCAGTTCGACGGCGTCGGCCCCCATGGCGAACGCGGTCTTGTCACCGAACCGACCGAACGGGTGGAGGCCGACCCCGATGATGGCGACGTCGTTCATCTTCGCCTCCTCAGTTGCTCTCGGCCGCGCCCGCGACGGGCGCGAAGGCGAAGGTCATGATCTCGTCACCTTCGTCGTCGACGTAAAAGGGGACGATCGCCAGCTCGACGTCCATGCCGAACTCGAGTCTGGCCGGATCGCTCTCGGTCAGCCGCGACTCCACCCGGACGACGTCGCCCAGCTGCACCAGCCCCACCCCGAAGGGCTCGAACGACGCGCCCGTCGGGTCACCGGCATAGGGCAGCACCGGAGGGAACCCCTGCGTCGTCCAGGACACCAGCGTCCCCTGCCGGGGCAACCGCAGCTCCGCCATCGCCGTGTGGCTACACCGCGGGCAACGGGACTGCACGGGGAACGTCGTCGCCCCGCAGTCGTCGCATCGGCTGCCGATCAGCTGAGGGTGCTCGTCGGGCCAGGTGAACACATCGGCGAGGGGCTTCTGCATGGGGTCAGCCTACTCCTAAAACCTCTAGAGGTTAATCGGAATCAGTAGTGGTCCAGGAGGTCGACGACGGTCTTCGCCTGCTGACCCAGCATGACCCGGCCGACGACGCCCATGTGGGTCCGCCAGTGGGCCTCGGCCGCCTCGGCGTCACCGTCCGCGATGAGTGTGGCCAGCCGCCGTTGGGAGCTGATGCCCCGCCGACGGGTGGCGACCGAGTCCCCGTCGGCCTCGGCGTGGCTCACCGCGGTCACGGCCCGGGTGACGACCTCGTTCAACATCTCGACGAGGACCGTCAGCGTCTGGTTGCCCGCCAAGCTGACCAGCTTCTCGTGGAAGAGGACATTGACCTTCCCGAAGGCGTCGGGGTCGTCGATGACCTCCTCCTGATCGGCGATGAGCGCGCGGAGCTCCTTCGCCGCCGCCATGCGACCACGGCCCTGGGCGACGCTGCGGACAGCGGCGGGCTCGATGATCGTGCGGGCCTCGAAGACGTCGGCCAGGGGCACGTTGCGGGCCTGGAGGACCAAGGCCGCGGTGCGCGCCGCCTGGCGGTGGTCGGGCTGGTGGATCCGGACACCGCCGTGCACGCCCCGGACGACGGTGATCAGCCCTTCGGCCTCGAGGATGCGCAGCGCCTCCCGCAGCGACGGGCGCGACACACCGAAGCGCTCGATGAGCTCCGGCTCGTGGCCCAGCAGCTCGCCCTCCACCAGCCGGCCCTCGATGATGAGCCGGCGGATCTCATCCGCGATCTGCTGCGGCTTCTCCCGCTTCGCCCGTGGCGCCCCGCTGGGGCCCTGCGGGCTCACGGCGCCGGACGGCCTGGCCATGGGTCCCTCGTTCTCGCTCGTCGGGACGACGGTACCCGTGTGCCACAGCGGGCCCCGGTGATCGCTGTTCGGCGGACGGTCATCTGACCCGCACCGGGAGGTGCGCCACCCCGTTGATGAAGTTGGAGGCCACCCGGGAGGGCTCCCCCGTCACCGCCAGGCCCGGGGCCCGGTCGAGCAGGTGGCGCAGCATCGCGGACATCTCGAGCCGGGCGAGGTGCGCGCCGAGGCAGAAGTGGGGACCGACCCCGAAGGCGACGTGCGGATTCGGGTCGCGCTCCAGATCGAGGCCGTGCGGGTCGGCGAACACCTCGGGGTCCCGGTTGGCGGCGCCGAACCAGATGACGACCTTGTCCCCCGCCCGGACCTGCTGGTCCCCGAGCTCGAGGTCCCGCGTCGCGGTGCGCCGGAACTGGTGGACCGGCGAGACATACCGGAGCAGCTCCTCGATGGCCGTCGCGTCGTGCTCGGGGTGCTCCGCCATCCACGACCAGAGGCCGTGCTCGTGCAGGGCGAGCACCGACCCACTCACGGCGTTGCGCGTCGTCTCGTTGCCGGCGACGACGAGGAGGAGCCAGAACATCTGGAACTCGTCGTCGGTGAGCCGCTCGCCGTCCACCTCCGCATTGACGATCCGGCTGACGATGTCGTCCTGGGGATCGGCCCGCCGGTCCTCGGCCATCGCCAGGCCGTAGGCCATCATCCCGGCCATCGCCTCCATGGAGTCCGCGGCGTGCTGCTCCGCTCCCGGGTTGTCCGCCCCCATCAGGGCGTTGCTCCACTGGAAGATCAGCCGGCGGTCCTCCCGGGGCATCCCGAACAGGTCGGCCAACACCCGCAGCGGCATCTCCGCCGAGACCGTCGTGACCAGGTCGATGTCACCCTCGAGGTCAGCGACGATCTCCCGGGCGTTCTCCTCGATGGAGCCCCGCAGCCGCTCGATGGACCTGGGGGTGAAGACCGGCTGCAGAATCCGCCGGAGCCGGGTGTGCCGGGGGTGGTCCATGTTGAGCATCATCTGGCGGAACAGGGCCAGGCTGTCCTCGGTCATCGAGGGCACCGACGTGCCTCCGGCCTCGGAGGAGAAGCGCTCCTGGTCCCGGTCGACCTCGCTCACGAGCGCATGGGAGGTGACGACCCAGAACCCGGGGCTGTCGACGAACTGGAGCATCGGGTTGTCGCCCAGCATCCCGGCCGCGGGGGGCTCGACGTGCCAGGCGATGCCGCCGTTGCGACGGAGCACGTCGAAGGCATCGTGGGGCACGCCGGCGATGAACGGCCGGCCCACGGCCAAGTCGACGTCAACGAGGTCCGCCACCAGGCGGGCCCCGGCGGGCGGGATCGACGGCGTCTCGGCCCAGACGGTGGTCACGTCAGTGGGTCGACGCGGAGTCGCTCGAGGCGGCTGCGGGCGATGCGCCATTCGCCGTCGGCGCGGGTGTACGCCTCCACGTAGTGGCCGTAGCCCTTGAGCCCCACCCGGGCCTCGCCCTCGGCCTGGGGCCACTCGACATAGTCGGCCATGGCCCAGACGCCCGTGGCGGTGTCCGGGCCAGTGAGCTCGATCTCGGGCATGTGGCCGTGGTGCACGGTCTGGGCGCCGACCAGGGAGCCGCTGACCGAGGCCACGATCTCCTCCCGGCCGGTCAGGACCATGTCCACCTCGGGCACCTCGAGCACGGCGTCCTCGGCGAAGACCTGGCCCCAGGCGTCCCAGTCCTTGCGATCCATGTGCCGGAAGTACCGGGCCTTCAGCCGCTTGATCGCCTCGATGTCGACGAGCACTCGGAGCTGGTCGTCCTGGTTGGTCATGAGCCCTGCATCCGGTCGAAGGCGGCATCCATCGCCGCCCGGCGCGCTTCGTACACGGGCCGGTGACTGCCGTGGGTGAGGCAGTACGGCTCGTCGGCCTCGAGATCGGCGAGGAGGTTGCGGACGGCGTGATCGGGCATCACCACGTCGTCCGCGCCCATCGGCCGGTGCTCGAGCATCGTCGTGAGGTCGTCGTCCTCCGCGCCGGTCGCGACAAGGTCGGCCGGCCGGGCTCGCTCGCTGCTGTCGAGGTGCCCGGTCATCATCCCGCCCGGATAGAGCAGCGTCACCCCGATGCCCTCGTCGGCGAGCTCTTCGCGCAGGGTCTCCCCGAAGCCCATCACGGCGAACTTGCTCGTCTGGTAGGCGCCCAAGCGCACGGCCGGGGCGAGCACGCTGGAGGACGCGGTCAGGACGATCCGCCGGAACCCGCTTCGGGCCCGGATCTGCGGGAGGAACGCCCGGACGGTGCGCACGGTGCCGAGCACGTTGACCTGCAGCACCCACGACCACTCCTCGTCGGTGAGGCGGTCGATGGCCCCGAACTGCTGGACACCGACGTTGGCGCACAGGACGTCGCAGCCGCCGAGGGCCGCCTCGACGTGTTGGGCGGCCGCCTCGATCGAGTCGGCATCGGCGACGTCGACCCGCAACGAGGTCGTCGGCACGCCGAACGTCTCGGCCAGCTCGGCGGCCGTCCGCCCCGCCGCAGCCTCGTCGATGTCGAGCGCGGCCACCCCCGTGCCGGCCTGGGCGAACACCTTCCCGAGGGCGGCGCCGAGCCCACCACCACCGCCCGTGATCACCGTCACCTTGCCGTCCAGGTTCACGCCCCCACGATAGGCCATACCTCTAGATGTTTCTTCCCTGCCTCGGTGGTCGGATCGCCCGAACGACGCCGGCCCGATGAACTCGCGCTGGTCAGGGGCGGTCGAGGCGAGGAGGGATGCTGGCACTTCGTGCGCTGGTCCTCGTACCCGCAGTAGGCCTCCAGGGCCTCCGTCTCACGTTCCGTCTGGCTCGGCACTGCTCACTTCGCCGGTGGAGAGGTAGGCGGCTTCGATCTTGTCCAGTTGGCCGACCACCTCGTCGGAGGTCCCGCTCAGGACGATCCGCCCGCGCTCCATCACATAGACGCGATCGGCGACCTTGAGCGCCTGGCGGACGTGCTGCTCGACGACCAGCACACCCACCCCTCGCTCCTTGGCCGCGTCGCGGACGGTCTGGAGGAGGTTGGCCACGATGATCGGGGCCAAACCGAGGGACAGCTCGTCGGCCAGCAGCACCTTCGGGTGACGACCGAGGGCTCGCGCCAGCGACAGCATCTGCTGCTCACCTCCGGAACAGAGCCCGGCGCGGCGGTCCATGATGCTCTCGAGCGCAGGGAAGTACCCGAAGGCGACCGTCGGGGGGACGGAGGCCAGCTTCAGGTTCTCGGCGACCGACATGTTCATGATCACCGACCGCTCCTCGGTCACGTAGCCGAGACCGTTCCGGCACCGCACGTGCATCGGTGACCGGGTCGGCTCCCCCATGAACCGGATCTCCCCTTCGAGCGGGGCCAGCTCGCCGGCGAGGGTGAGCAGCGTGGTCGTCTTGCCGGCGCCGTTCGCCCCGATGAGGGCGACCACCTCCCCCGCGTCGACGCGCAGGTCCACCTCGCGGACGACGGCCATCCGGCCGTAGCCGGCCGACAGGCCCCGCGCCTCGATGAGCGTGTCGGTCACGTGCGCTGCTCCTCGATCTCCTCGATCTCCTCGATCTCCTCGGCTTGACCGAGGTACGCCTCCCGCACCGCAGGGTCACTACGGATCTCCTCGGGCGTGCCGCTGCCGATCACGTGGCCGAAGTCGATCACCACGACGCGGTCACAGGTCGACATCACGAGGCCCACGTCGTGCTCGACGAGCAGCACGGCCATGTTGCGCTCGTCGGCGAGCCGCCGGATGAGGCGGGCCAGATCCGCGGACTCGGTCTCGTCGAGGCCGGCCGCGGGTTCGTCCAGCAGGACCACCGACGGCCCCGCCGCCACCGTTCGGGCGATGCCGACGAGCCGGCGCCGACCGTACGGCAGCTCTTCGGGGGTCTTGTCGAGATCCGGCTCGAGCTCGAACTCGTGCACCGCGGCCACCGCGGTGGGCGGCAGGTCGTGACGTCCGGGCCAGAACAGGTCGGTCACCCACGACCACTTCGACGCGGTCTGGTCGCTTCCGGCCCGGATGTTCTCCTCGACGCTGACGTCCTCGAACAGCTCGAGGGACTGGAACGAGCGCCGCAGCCCGAGGCGGGCCCGCTTCGTCGCGTTCACGTGCTCGATGCGGCGGTCGTCGAGGGAGATCGACCCCTCGCTCGCCTCCACGAAGCCGGTCACGGCGTCGATGAGGGTCGTCTTCCCTGCGCCGTTCGGCCCGATCAGGCCGACGACCTCCCCGGGGCGGACCTCCATCGACACGTCGTTGACCGCCACCACCGATCCGAAGCGGACGGTCAGTCGTTCGATGGCGAGCGTCGACCCCGCCACCGGCTCGACCTCGGCCCGGGGCAGCGGTTCGCGCTCCCCTCGTGGCGCCACCAGGTGAAGCTTCTCCCACAGCCCCCGGCCGTGGGCGACGGCGACGTCGGCGATGCCGTTCTGATGGACGATCAGGATGACGAAGACGAGCAGCGACCCGAGGATGAGGTCCCACTGCGCCCCGAGGCCGATCCAGTCCTCGATGACCCGGGTACCGAGACCGCCGATCGCGTTCGGCGCGGCGAAGACCGCCCCGAGCACGTACCCGAGGCCGCCGATCACGGCGTAGCCGAGGCTGTTGATCGAGGCGAAGACGTTGAACTCGGTGTAGGTGATGAGCTGGCCCCGGAACCCGATCAGGATCCCGGCCACGGCGGCCAGGCCCGCCGAGACGGCGAAGGCGTAGAGCTTCACGCCGAACACCGAGATGCCGAGCGAGGCGGCGGCACGCTCGTTCGTCCGCACGGCGATGAGCCGCTGGCCGGTGCGCGAACGCCGCAGGTTGGCGACGAGCAGCGCCTCCAGCACGAAGGCGACGAGGCTGACCGCCGCCCAGGCGTGAGGATGGTTGACGGCGTCGACCTCCATCCCGAACAGCTCCACCTGGCCGATCCGGGTCCCGCCGTCGATGGCCTCGCCGAGGTAGTTGGGGTTGGCGAAGACCACCTCCGACACGATGAACCCGAGGCCGAGGGTGACCACGGCGAGGTTCACGCCGCGGGTCCGCAACGCCGGGACGGCGAAGAGCAGGCCCACCGGGATCGTCAACAGGACGCCGAGGACGATCGAGAGCTCGACGGGGAAGTCGGCGTGCACGAAGCGACCGGCGATCAGGGCGCCGATGCCGGCGAGGGCCCACTGGGCGAGCGAGATCTGCCCCGCGTACCCGGTGAGGACCACGATCGACAGCACCATCACCCCGGTGGCGACCGAGATGTAGGTGGCCTGAGCCCACGACTCGTCCATCACCCCGAAGAGGAGGGCGAGTACGACCGCCGACGCCAACAGCACTGCCCGGATGCTGATCTCGCCGGTCCCGAGCCTCGGCAACCTCTCGGCGATGTGCGAGCGCAGGGGCAGGCCCCGACCCCGGACGACGACCACGAGGAAGATCACGAGGAACGCCGGCGCGCGGTTGAGCCCGGCGATCAGGTCCTGGTGGAGGAAGTCGGTGATGTCGTTGCCGTACAGCGTGGCCATCGCCTCGGTGACGCCGATGATCAGGCCGCCCAGCAGGGTCAGCGGGAACGAGAGGAAGCCGCCGAGCAGGGCCGCCCCCAGGCCGGCGACGGTGACCACGATGGTGAAGGTGGCCGCCGACAGGCCGGTGAGCGGCGCGGCGAGGACGGCGGCGAACCCGCCGAGCATCCCGCCGATCGTCCAGGTGAGGGCGGCCAGGCGGTCGGGGGACCACCCGAGGGTCTGCACCGCCCGCTCGTTCTGGGCGCTGGCGTTGATGGCCAGACCGACCCGGGTGTAGCGGGTCCAGGCCCAGAGCGCCACGGTCACGACGACCGTGATGGCGACGATGGTGAGCCGCTCCTGCTGGACGGTGATGCCGCCCCAGTCGTAGATGTCGTCGGGGAGGTAGGGCTCGACCGGTTGGTTGGCGGCGCCGTAGCGCTTCAGCACGATGGCCTGGAGGAGGCCGAGGAGGCCGATCGTGGCGATGACCCGGACGATCGCCGCGGCGTGGCGCAGGGCCCGGAGGACCAGCGCCTGGAACGCCAGTGACGCCAGGCCGGCCGCCACCACGGCGACGGCGATGGCGGGCCAGGTCCCCCAACCCCGGTCGTCCTGCAGCTCGACGAAGGCGATGTAGGCGGCGAAGGTCCCGATCGCCCCCTGGGCGAAGTTGACCAGGCCGGACCCGCGGTAGATGAGGACCGCGCCCTGGGCGAACAGGGCGTAGGTGGCCCCCGCCCCGAGGCCGATGATCAGGAACTGCAGGAACGACTGCAAAGGTCACCGGCCTCCAGGGCGGGTCGAGTCAGGCGGCGCTCGGGCTCAACAGGTCGGGGCGCCGAAGGGCGAGCCGCACAGGGTCTCGTCGAAGCTGATCTCGGAGCCCTCGACGAAGTTGCCCTCGAGCCCGTCCGGGGTCACGCCCTCGGGATCCCAGGTCCACGTCGACCAGCGGTCGATGCCGCCGCGCTGGAACACGCCGGGGTGATCGGCGTCCGGCGTCCAGTTCTCGCCGCCGTAGATGTCCAGCATCGGGACGTCCTGGGCCGTCTCCAGCATCTCGGTGATCCCCTCCCGGGTGAACTCCGTCATGCCCGCGTCCCGGATCATGTAGAGCAGGGCGTAGAGACCGATCCAGGAGCGCATCGGGCTGGCCTTGAGGTTGGCCGGCTGGAGCGACTCCAGCCCGGACGCCGCGAGGTCCTGTCGCAGGGCCTCGTACACGGGCAGGTCGAAGGTGGCCGGGGCAAACGACCAGAGGAAGACCATCTGCTGGGCGAAGTCGCCGAGCTCGGCGATCGACGCCTGCGAGAAGGTGCCCAGGCTGGAGCCGATGAGCAGGTCGGTGGCGAGCTGCTGTCCGGCCCGCACGACCTGCACCGCCTCCTGCTCGCCCAGGGCGAGGGACACGCCGCCGACACCGGCGTCCTGGGCGCCGAGGATGAACTGGGTGAAGTCCGTGGTGCCGGCCGGGACCGGGACGTCATAGGGGAACGTGGCGCCGTCGTCGGCGTACAGATCCTCGAGCAGGCCGACGAGCGCGGAGGCCGCCGCCAGGTCGACCCGGATGAGGCCGATGTCGGTGACGTCCTCCTCGATGAGCGCCTGGGGCAGCAGGAAGGTCACCCCGGTGCCGGAGGCGTCGAGCGGGTACGCGTTCTGGTCGCCCCAGTCCTCGGACACGACGTTGGACGCGACCCGGGGGATCCCGGCCTCGGCCATGGCGGCGGACACGTCGGCCTGGCCGGCGGTGCCCTGGTCGTTGACCGTGGCCACGACACCGGCCTCGTCGACCTCGCGCACACAGCCCAGGGCCTGGTCGGCGTTGCCGCCGTCGTCGCAGGTGGTGACCTCGATGCAGGCACCGTTGGCGCCGCCGCGTGCGTTGAACGCCTCGGCGGACGCCTCGAGGGCGGTGGCCTGGTCCTCCAGGGAGAGCACCGGCGATTCGAACACGGTCATGAGCCCGATGCGCAGGGGCTCGAGCGCCTCGTCACACGGGCCGTCGTCCCACAGGCCGATGGCCTCGTAGTCGACCTCGACGGCCGCGGCTTCCTCCCCCCCACCGTCGCCGCCGGCGTCACTGCCACCGCCGGAGTCGTCGCTGCTGCACGCCCCGGCCAGCAGGGCCAACGTCATCAGCGCAGCCACCAGTCGGGCAAAGGTCCTCGACATGTCCGTACTCCCCCTTGGCCGTTTCCGACCGGCTCACAACCCCCGGTAAGACATCTACATGTTTAGACGGCACCCTGCCCTGGGGCAAGTCGCCGGACCCGACCCCTGCAGTATTGCCTCTCAGAATGCGAGAAGCTAGTTTCCGCGGCATGGGGCACGATGAGCGTCTGCTCATCAGCGGGGAGCTCCGTCCCGCCGGCCCCGACTGCCCGTTCGGGGGCTGCAAGCAGTCCGGCATCGGCCGCGAGATGGGCGTCGCCGGCTTCGAGGAGTACCTCGAACTGAAGACCCTGGCCAAGCCCGTCGGCTGAGAGCGGCCCGCCGGCTCAGCCGAAGGTGGGGATGACCTTCGGGAGATCGAACGTGGTGCGGATCCCCGGAGCCGCCGCGCACACCGTCGCCACGGCGTTGACGGCGGGATGTGCGGTGAAGCCGGGCGACACCTGGGCGTACTGATCCGGCTCGACCGGGAAGCGGATCTCGAGGTCGATGGGGGTGTCGCCGAGGGCCTGCACCCGCCAACCGGTCTCCCGCAGGTCCCAAGCCGGCTCGACGTCGGTCGTCACGTACCAGTTCGCCCGGAACCGCATGAGCGGCTCGCCGTTCCGGAGCCCAGTGACGATCGGGCGCTGCGCGGCCACCGTGCCCGCCTCGACCGTGCCGGCGGCGATCTCCACGTCGTGGACGGCCACGGCGACATCGCCGCTGGACTCGATGGCGTGGATCGGCAGGCCGATGGCGTCGGCGAGCAGCGAGAGGGACGGGCCGAAGGCGTGGGCCAGGTGGCCGAAACGACGGGCGTCGAAGGACGCCGGGTCCCCGCCGAAGGCCATCAGGTCGAAGAGCAGCTCGGGTGAGTTGCGGGAGGACATGTCGGCGAACTCGTCGATCTGCAGCAGGTCGAGACGGCGGTGCATCGTCAGCAGCACGATCGGCAACGCCTCGGAGATGAAGCCCGGGCTGCTGCCCGTCGAGTGGATCGACGTGGCCCCCTCCGCACAGGCGTCCTCGACCCGTCGGCGGACCTCGGGGTCCATGCTCGCCGGCCGGACGAACTCGCCGCGTGTCGTCACGACGTTGGCGCCCGACGCGAGGATCCGACACACGTCGTCGACGTCACATCCCTGTGGCATGTACAGCACGCAATCGGCCCCGAGGGCGAGGACCTCGTCGATGGAGCTCGTTGCCAGCACCCCCGTCGGGTCGGCGCCACAGAGCTCGCCGGCGTCCTTCCCGACCTTGTCGTCGGCGTGCACGTGGACCCCGACGAGCTCGAGGCCCGGGTGCTCGATGACCGCGCGCAGCGACCTCGTCCCGATGTTGCCGGTGGCCCACTGGACCACCCGGAGCGGTGCGCTCATGTCCCCCCTAGAACCGGACTCTTGCCGTGCGAGATCAAGATTATCCTCGGGCCGATGGACGACGGCGTGCTGGTGGTGGTCGGGATCGGCGGGATGGGCGAGGCGATCGTCCGGGCATCCGGCGCGGGGCACCGGGTCCTGCTCGCCGACGTCGACGAGGAGGCGCTGGAGACCACCGCGGCGACCCTCCGCGAGGCGGGCCACGACGTCATCCCTCACCGGGCCGACGTCGCCGACCCGGCGTCGGTCAGCGACCTGGCCGCGGCCGCCTCGGCCCTGGGCCCGGTGCGCTCCCTGGCCCACACCGCCGGGCTCTCGCCGGTGCAGGCGACGGCCAAGCGGATCGTGGCCGTCGACCTGCTCGGCGTCGCCTACGCGCTGGAGGCCTTCGCCGAGGTGATCGCTCCCGGCGGGGCCGGCGTGATCATCTCCTCCAACTCCGGCTACCTGGTCGGTCCCCTCCCGGCCGAGCAGGAGGCGGACCTGGCCCACGCCACCACCGCCGAACTGGCGAGCGTCCCCTGTGTCCGGGAGGCGATCGCCTCCGACCCCGGCCTGGCCTACGCCTACGCCAAGCGCATGGTCCGCTTCCTCGTCCGGCAGGCCGCGGGGACCTGGGGCGAACGCCAGGCCCGCATCAACTCCATCAGCCCCGGGATCATCTCGACGCCGATGGGCGAGGAGGAGCTGGCCGGCCTTCACGGCGAGGGCATGCGCCAGATGGTCGCCGCCTCCGCCGCCGGCCGGACCGGCACCCCCGAGGAGATCGCCGCCGCCACCGCGTTCCTCCTGGGCCCCGCCGCCTCCTTCGTCACCGGCACCGACCTGCTGGTCGACGGCGGCATGGTGGCCGCCCTCCTCACCCCGCCGGCCAGCTGACCGGCTCGGCCCGTCGGGCCGGACCCACCGCGACCGATGGCCACGAAGGGGGCACTGTCGAACCCGAGGCAATACCTGTCGGACTCCGACAGGTATTGCCTCGAGGTCAATCGGAGTCCTCGAAATCGACCACTCGGCGTGCGATGCCCGCGCTCGTGTGCCCCCGACGACCAGCAGCCCGACCCCACGCCCCGGTGGTTGCCATCGGCATCGGTCCCCGCAGCCCCCTCACCTGAAGGGCACCGCAGCCGGTCGGCCGTGGCGGCCGGCTCCCGTGAGTGCCGCCGGTCTGTCCCGCCCGACGGCCCAGACCTACTCGGGGGTCTCGCCCTTCGCGAGGGCGGCCTTGTGCAGCACGTTGGCGGCGAGGCGCATGTGGGCGGCGTCGACGAGGCGGCCGTCCTGGCCGATGGCGCCGATGCCGTCGGCCTCGGCGGCGCGGTAGGTCTCGACCGAGGCGCGGGCGGCCTCGACCTCCTCGGCGGTGGGGGCGAAGACCTCGTTGGCGATCGTGATCTGGGACGGATGGATGGCCCACTTGCCGTCGAAGCCCAGCAGGCTGGCGTGGGTCGCCGAGCGGCGGTAGCCGTCGGGGTCCTGGTAGGCGGGGTACGGGGCGTCGATGGCGTCGATTCCAGCCACCCGGGCCGCAGTGACGACCTGGGCCCGGGCGAAGTGCCAGAAGTCGCCGGGGTACTCGCTGACCGGGTCGAAGTTGCCGTCCACCCGGGCGTGCTGGGAGGCCGACAGGTCCCCCGCCCCGAAGATCACGGCCTCGAGGCGGTCACTGGCCCGAGCGATCTCCACCGCGTTGGCCAGGCCCTCGGCGTCCTCGATCAGGACCTCCAGGCCGATGCGCTTCTGGAGACCGAGCTTGGCCTCCAGCTGGGTGAGCAGGACGTCGACCCACCAGACGTCCCGGGCCGACCGGGCCTTGGGGACGATGAGGACGTCGAGGTCGTCACGGGCGCCGGTCACGACCTCGATGATGTCGTCGTGGCACCAGATGGTGTCGAGGCCGTTGACCCGCACGGCGCGGACCGTGCGACCCCAGTCCTGGCCGGTGAGGGCGGTCACGGCAATGGCCCGTGCTCCCTCCTTCGCTGACGGGGCGCAGGCGTCCTCCAGGTCGAGGAAGACCAGGTCGGCCCCGGATGAGGGCGCCTTCGCGCACATCTTCTCGCTGCTGGCCGGCGTGGCCAGCTCCGACCGTCGGACGCGGGGTGTGGGCACGGGTCAGCCTCCGGGGATCGCGGTCAGATCACCGCCGCCGCCGTGAGGGCGGCGAGACGGTCGCGGTCGAGGCCGAGCAGGCCGCCGAAGACCGCATCGTTGTCAGCCCCCAGGTCCCGGCCGAGGTGGTCGATCCGCCCCGGGGTCTCGCTGAGGACGACGACCGGGCCCTGGACGGTGACCTCGCCGAAGTCCGGGTCCTCGATGGGCACGAACGTGCCCCGGGCCTGCAGGTGCTCGTCGGCCAGCAGCTGCGGCGCGTCGTAGACGGGGGCCGCGGCGACCTCGGCCTGCTCGAAGACCGCCATGGCCTCGGCCAAGGTCCGCTCACCGACCCAGCCCGCCACCAGGTCGTCCAGCTCCGCGGCGTGGGCCTGGCGGCGCACGGGGTCGACGTAGTCGGGGTCCGCGGCCAGCTCCGGACGGTCGACGGCGCGGAACAGGCGGACCGCGATGTTCGGCGCTGCGCTGGAGATGGCCACCCACCGGTCGTCCGCGGTGCGGTAGGCGTTGCGGGGCGCGCTGGCCGGGAGGCTGTTGCCGACGCGGCCGGCGATGGTGCCGAGCTGGTCGTAGCCCAGCGTCGAGGACTCCATGAGCCGGGCCAGGGGCTCGATCAGGTTCACGTCGACGAGCTGGCCACCCGCACCGTGGACGTCGCGGTGGTAGAGGGCGATCATCACCGCATAGGTGGCGGCCAGGGCCGCCACCCCGTCGGCCAGCATGAACGGGGGCAGCGTCGGCGGCCCGTCGGGCTGGCCGGTGAGGTGGGCGAAGCCACACATGGCCTCGGCCAGGGTCCCGAAGCCGGGGCGATCGCTCTTCGGGCCGCCCCGCCCGTAGCCCGTCACGTGCAGCATCACCACGTGGGGGTGGGCGGCGTGCACCGAGTCGTAGTCGATGCCCCACCGCTCGAGGGCGCTCGGCCGGTTGCCGACGACGAGGACGTCGCTGACCGCGAGGAGCTCGTGGAACAGCGCCTGGCCCTCGTCCCGGCGCAGGTCCAGGGTGACGCAGCGCTTGTTGCGGCTCACGCTCTTCCAGACCAGCCCGATGCCCTCGCGGCGGTCGCCCCAGGTGCGCATCGGGTCGCCCGCGCCGGGCTGTTCGACCTTGATCACCTCGGCTCCGAACTCCCCGAGGGCGGTGCCGACCATCGGGCCGGCGGCGAGCGTGGCGAACTCGACGACGCGGACGCCGTCGAGGGGGCCGGGCCCGCCGTCAACCACGTGGGGTCACCTCGGGGCGGGCGGCGCCCAGGTGGTCGCGCAGGGTGGTGCCCGTGTAGCGGTCGCGGAACAGACCCCGACGCTGCAGCTCGGGCACCACCAGGCGGGTCATGTCCTCGTACGCCCCCGGCGTGTGGGTGGCGGCGATGACGAAACCGTCACAGGCGACGCCGCCGAACCACTCCTCCATCTGGTCGGCCACGTCCTGGGCGGTACCGACGAAGCGGGGCCCCTGGAGCAGGGTGGCGCGGTGCCCGGCCAGGTCGGCGAGGGTGACGTTGCCGCCGATGTGCTGGCGGAGGTTCTGCACCAGACCCCGGATGCCGGAGACGGATTCCACGAGCTCGTCGGTGATGGGGTCGTCCAGTTCCATGGACGAGAAGTCGTGGTTCATCAGCTCCGACAACAGGGTGAGCGAGGCGACGGGATCGACCAGGTCGTTCAGGAAGTGCTGCTCGCGCTCCTCGGCCTGGGCCCGGGACTCCCCGACGACCGTGTAGGCCATCGGGCACATCCTCACCGTGTCAGGATCCCGGCCCTCGGCGGCGATGCGCTCCTTCTGGTCCTTGTAGTGGGCCCGGGCGATGTCGATGTCGGGGTCGCCCATGAAGATGAGCTCCGCCCAGCGGGCCGCGAAGTCCCGACCGCGGCCCGAGGAGCCCGCCTGCATCAGCAGCGGGCGACCCTGCGGCGACCGGGGGACCGTCAGTGGCCCCCGGGTGCTGTACCACGTGCCCTCGTAGCCCAGCTCGTGGACCTTGTCCGGGTCGGCGAAGCGGCCGGACTCGCGGTCGAGGACGAGCGCGTCGTCCTCCCAGGTGTCCCACAGCCCCGTGGTGGCCTCGAGGAACTCGTCGGCCCGGTCGTAGCGCTCGTCGTGGGCGATGTGCTCGGTGAACCCGTAGTTCTGGGCCTCGCTGTCGTTGACCGAGGTGACCACGTTCCACGCCGCCCGGCCGTCGGTGAGGTGGTCGAGGGTGGCGAAGGTGCGGGCCACGTGGAACGGCGAGTAGTAGGTCGTCGAGTAGGTCGCCCCGAGGCCGATGGCCCGCGTCGCCCCTGCGATCACCCCCAGCACGACGCTGAGGTCCAGCTTCACCGGACGGGCCCCCACCCGCACCGCCTCGGCCACCGACCCGCCGTAGATGCCGGGCATGGCGAGGCGGTCGTCGAAGAACATCAGGTCGAAGCAGCCCTCTTCGAGCGTCCGCCCCAGCTTCTGGTAGTAGCGGGCGTCGAGGAAGCCGTGCTCGGTGGAGGCATGCCGCCAGGAGCCGGCGTAGACGGTGGCGTTGCCCGCCTGCATGAAGCCGACGAGGGACATCTGGCGTACGTCAGTCATGGTCCCCTTCAGGATGATGGGATGAGAACGGTACTTCCGTCTAGGCAGAGGGAGCTTATACTCCGGGGCCGGTGCCCGCCACCGAGCGGGGCGGCGCGAGGATGCGACCATGGGTGACGACATGACCGAGCAACCCGTCCTCGTCCGCGGGCAGCAGGGCGCCGTCCTGGTGCTGCGCCTCAACCGGCCCGCGGCCCGCAACGCGTTGAACGGCGAGTTGCTGGACCAGCTCGGGCTCGCGCTGGTCGACGCGGAGGCAGACCCCGAGGTGGCCTGCGTCGTGATCACCGGGACCGGGGAGCGCGCCTTCTGTGCCGGGATGGACCTGGCCGACTTCGCCGCCGAGGGCGCCATGCAACCGAGTGCCGAAGGCATGGCCGGCTTCCGCCGATTCACCGAGGGCGACATCGCGGTGCCGATCGTGGGCGCGGCCAACGCCACCGCCGTCGCCGGGGGCTTCGAGGTCCTCATGGGCTGTGACCTGGTGGTGGCCTCCACCGACGCCCGTTTCGGCCTGCCCGAGGTGAAGCGGGGGCTGTTCGCCGCCGGCGGCGGCACGGCCCTGGGCACGCGCATCCCGTTGGCCATCGCCCTGGAGCTGGCCCTGACCGGCGACCTCGTCGACGCCGACCGAGCGGCAGCTCTCGGACTGGTGAACCGGGTGGTGCCGCCGGCCGAGGTGCTCGAGACCGCCCTGGCCCTCGCCGAGCGCATCGCCGCCAACGGCCCGCTCGGGCTCCGGGCCACCAAACAGCTCGTCCGCCTCGCCACCCGGGGCCCGGCCGAGGTCACGGCGGTGCAGGCGGAGTGGCAGGCGAAGGTGTTCGCCAGTGAGGACGCCCGGGAGGGTGCTGCCGCCTTCATCGAGAAGCGGGACCCCGTGTGGAAGGGCCGCTGAGCACAACCCCTGCTAGCCGCTCGGCTAGTTTGCCCGCCGTGGACACGGCCCGCTCCGACCTCGCCTACGACCCCTACGACCTCGAGATCGATGCCGATCCCTACCCGATCTACCGCCGGCTGCGTGAGGAAGCGCCCCTCTACCACAACGAGGAGCACGACTTCTTCGCCGTGAGTCGGTTCGACGACGTCCAGCGGGGCCTCGTCGACCGGGAGACCTTCAGCTCCGCCAAGGGCGCCGTGCTGGAGTTCATCAAGGCCGACATCGAGTTCCCCCCGGGCATCGTCATCTTCGAGGACCCACCCCAGCACACGGCCCACCGGGGCCTGCTCTCCCGGGTCTTCACCCCCAAGAAGATGGAGGCCCTGGAACCGAAGGTGCGGGAGTTCTGCGCCCGGGCCCTCGATCCGCTGGTCGGGGCCGGGGGCTTCGACTTCGTCGCCGACCTCGGCGCCCAGATGCCGATGCGCACCATCGGGATGCTGCTCGGCGTCCCCGAGGCCGACCAGGAGGCGGCCCGGGACCGGGCCGACGCGTCGCTCCGGACCGAAGCGGGCCAGCCCATGGACGTCGAGGAGATGGAGATCGGGCAGGGCGACTTCTTCGCCGACTACCTCGACTGGCGGATGGCGAACCCCTCCGACGACCTCATGAGCGAGCTGCTGTTCAAGGAGTTCGAGGACGAGACGGGCACGACCCGTCGCCTGACCCGGGACGAAGTCCTCATCTACGTGGCCGTGCTCTCCGGCGCCGGGAACGAGACGACCAACCGCCTCATCGGCTGGATGGGCAAGGTGCTGGCCGACCACCCCGACCAGCGGCGGGAGCTGGCCGAGGACCCGTCCCTGATCCCGAACGCCGTGGAGGAGCTGCTCCGCTTCGAGCCGCCCACCCCGCACGTCGCCCGCTACGTCACCCGTGACGTCGAGCTCCACGGCACGACGGTCCCCGCCGGCAGCGCCATGCTCTGCCTCAGTGGGTCGGCGAACCGGGACGACCGCCAGTACCCGGACCCCGATCGCTTCGACATCCACCGTGAGATCGGCCAGCACCTCACATTCGGCTACGGCATCCACTACTGCCTCGGGTCCAACCTGGCCCGGCTGGAGGGACGGGTCGCGATGGACGAGGTCCTCAAGCGCTTCCCCGAGTGGGAGGTCGACGAGGCGAACACCCGTCGGGCGCCGACCTCCACGGTGCGGGGCTGGGACGCGATGCCGGTGGTCACGGGCTCATGACGTCCGTCGTGCAGTGGGCAACCGGCAACACCGGCCTGCGAGCCCTACGCGAGGTCATCCGCCACCCGAGCCTCGACCTGGTTGGCGTCCGCGTGTACGACGCCGCCAAGGACGGCGTCGATGCCGGCGAGCTCTGCGGCGAGGGCCCGACGGGCGTCCTGGCCACGACGGATCGCGACGCGGTCCTCGCGCTGAAGGCGGACTGTGTCGTCTACATGCCCCGGGCCACCGGCCGGGACCAGACCCGGGCCGGCCTCACCGAGGACGAGCTGGTCGACGACGTGGTCGCGCTCCTGGGGTCGGGCACCAACGTCGTCACGACGTGCAGCGACCTGTTCGCCCGCGGGGTCCGCCTTAGCGACGAGAACCGGGCCCGGGTCGTCGAGGCCTGCGCCGCCGGCGACGCATCCGTCTGGGCCAGCGGGAGCGACCCCGGGTTCATCACCGAGACCCTGCCGATGGCCCTGCTGTCGGTCCAGCGGCGCGTCGACCGGATCGAGATCGAAGAGTTCGGCGACCTCTCCCATCGCCCGTCACCCCACATGGTCATGGAGCAGATGCGCTTCGGGAAGCCGCTCGAGGAGTTCGATCCCGAGCGGCGCAAGAACCACCTGTTCGGCGAGTACCAGCCCCCGCTCAGCGTGCTGGCCGATCTCGCCGGGTTCCAGATCGACGAGTGGACCGCCGAGGGCGGCGTGGCCGCCGCGAAGGACGACGTGACGATCGTCGCCGGGGTGATCGAGGCGGGCACCGCGGCGGCCCAACGCGTCGTCGTCCACGGCCACGAGGGCGGTGTCGAGCGCATCCGCTTCACGCAGTACGGCTTCGTCGCCATGGACGTGGACCCCGACTGGGGCCTGCAGCCGACGGGTTGGCGGATCCGCATCCACGGCGATGCCCCCTTCGACCTGAGCATGCCGTTCCCCGTCCCGCTCGACGATCTGGCGTCCTACGTGCCCGCCTTCAACGCCAACGGGCCCGTCAACGCCATCCCCTACGTGTGCGCCGCACCCCCCGGGATGCTCACGACCGAGGACCTTCCCCACATCCTGCCCCGTGGCCCCCGACGAGAGGACCTCCCATGACCGACCCCGGACCGCTCACGAGGACGGTCCTCGACTACGTGCGGACGATGGAGGAGCTGGTGCCGACCGTGGCGAGCCCGGCGGACTGGGCGCCGCTGGCCGAGTTCGTCGCCGTCGACGACTTCGAGCGGGTGGGCACGTTCCTCGAGGTCCAAGACTGGCAGCAGTACACCGCCATGCTCACCCAGTGGGCCGGCGCCATCGCCACCTTCGAAACGACGGTGCGGCGCATCTCCGAGGTCGCCGGCCTCGTCTACTACGAGGTCGAGGAGCGGCACCACGCGGGCGACCGGGTCAATGTCGTCAATTCGCTGACCGTCTTCGCCTTCGACGACGCCGGCAAGATCCGCCACCTCGACGTCTACCTCCAGCAACCCCGCTGACCGCACCGAAACGAGGCAACCACGGGGGCGGGGGTTCGGACCGCCCATCGTCGGGGGCATGCGAACCCGCTGGTTGGACTCCGAATCTCACTCGCAGTGGCCCGATTCCGTTCTGGCTCCCGATCTGCCGCCCATAGGCAGAGGATCAGGCGCCAGTAGGAGCAAACCTGACCAGATTGGCCCAGTTGGCCACGGAGGGTGGCGAAACGGGCCGGAAGGGCACCGCCGACGCCCGCGAGAGGACCTCGCCCCATTGGTGCCTCGCTGTCGTTCCTCCAGCCCCACGGCCCGAGGTCACGCCAGGCCGTACAGCCGTCGGGCCAGGGCCAGGAGCTCGACCCGCAGGGTCTCGTCATCGAGGCCCCCCAGGATCGGCTGCGAGACGGCACCGCCGATGGCGGCCTGGACCATTGCCGCCCGCACCCGGTCTTCGACACTCGGCGCGTCGCCCATCAGCACGCGGGAGACCCGGCCCATCAACTGGGGAAAGGGCTCGTGGGTCGCCAGGAGGCCGGCCACGACAGGGTCGGTCATGAGCGTGCTGACCACGTGCCGGCGCTCGACCGCCAAGTCGATGATCTGGCCGAGCAGGACGTCGAGGGCACGGACCCGATCGGGCTCGGCCTCGGCAGCGGTGACGGCGGCGTCGAGCCGGGCCAGCTCCATCTCCGCGACGGCGACGACGATCTCCTCCTTGCTCTGGAACTGGTGGTAGACGGCGGCCTTCGTCACCCCGAGCTCGTCGGCGATCATCTGCAGCGACGTCCCGTTCACCCCGTACTGGGCGAACAGCCCCAGCGCGGCGTTGACAACGCGGGCCTGGGCCGCGGTGAGGGTGATGGTGTCCACGATCCGACGAGCGTAACGCCGGTGTCGACGTCGCTAGCCGATCGGCTATTCTCACGCCTCGCCGTGCGCCGCGGCGGCGTGGCCTGAGGACCCGAGGGCTCAACCCGCGGGGGTGAGCTCCAGGTACAGCTTCTCCAGGCCCCGGAGGATGAAGGTCGGGGCGTACTCGTAGTGGCGAGCGTCGGGGGGACCGTGTTCCGCCTCGTCGATGCGGATGTCGCTCGTACGGGTGAGCAACCTCTCGACGGCCACCCGGCCTTCGGTGCGGGCCAGGGCGGCGCCGGGGCAGAAGTGGATCCCGTGGCCGAAGGCCAGGTGCTCCCGGGCGTTGTCCCGTTCGATGGAGAACGTGTTCGGGTCGGCGAACTTGCGAGGGTCGCGGTTGGCCGCACCGTTCAGCACCATGACCGTCGTCCCGGCGGGGAGGTCGACGCCACCGACCGTGACCGGGACCCGGTTGAGGCGGAAGTCACCCTTGACGGGGGACTCGTGGCGCAGGCACTCTTCGATGAAGTTCGGGATCAGACCGTGGTCGTCCCGGAGCCGCTGCTGCAGCTCGGGGTCCTCACCGATGCGCAGGAAGGCGGTCCCCAGGAGGCGGATCGTGGTCTCCTGGCCGGCGGCGAAGAGGTTGCTGGCGATCTTGGCCACGTCGCTGGCCTCCGGCGTCGAGCCGTCGGCGAAGGTCGCGGTCGCCAGGCCGGTGAGGACGTCCCCCTTCGGCTCGCGCCGACGGTCCTCGATGTAGGCCACGAACCGGTCGTAGAGCACCTCGAGGGGGGTCTTGGCCATGGTGGCCCCGGTGGCCGCCCCCACGTGCCCTCCCCCGCGCTGGCCCATCGCCTCCACGAACCACTCGTGGTCCGACTCGGGCACGCCCAGCAGGTCGGCGATGACGAGCATGGTGAAGGGCCCGCCCAGTTCCCGGACCACCTCGCAGCGACCGGTGGGCAGGAACTGGTCGATCTGGCGGTCGACGAGGGACCAGATGAAGTCCTCGTTCTCCGCCAGCCGCTTCGGCGTGAGCAGCCGCATGAGCAGGCCGCGGTGCGCCGTGTGCTTCGGCGGGTCCATCGTGGTGATCTGGTCGCTGAAGGGGAGACTGCCCCGGTGCTCCTCGATGAGGTCGGTGACGTCGTCACCCTCCAGCGGGACGGGCATGCCGGGGAAGGGGCCGGTGACGGCGGTGCACGACGAGAACGTCGCCGTGTCGTGGTAGACGGCCAGGGCCTCGTCGTAGCCGGTGACCAGGACCACGTCCTCGTGGGGCTCCCGCCGGACCGGACACGCCGCCCGCATCGCCTCGAAGAAGGGATACGGGTCGGCGACCAGCTCGGGGTCACGGAAGAAGTTCGGCTCGTCGGCGGCATCGACGTCGCTCATCCGCTCAACCCTCCGGGGCGGGGCCGATGCCGTGGAGGATCAACGCCCAGAGCTCGTCCGCGGCGTCGTCCTCGGGGTCGACCGGTGTGCCGCTGATCGTGGCCGCGAAGGCGTTGAACATGATGGCCTGCAGCAGCACACCCGCGATGCGGCGGTGGTGGTCGTGGGCCCGGATGGCGCCGGCGGCGGCGGCCTGCTCGAGCACCTCTTCGAGGAGGGACACGAGCGGGACGAAGGCGCGGGAGGCCTCCTTCGGGTGGGCCGTCAGGAGCTGCTGGGCGAACTCGGCCAGCGCGACGGGGCGCTCCTTGCCCGCCCCGCTCCGGGGGTCCGGGCGGCAGGTCTCGTAGTACTCCACCGCGAAGCGGCGCAGCCGGTCCAGCGGATCGTCCTCCGCGGCGATCGTCTCCCTCAGTTGCTCCGCGGTGGAGCGCACGGACTCCTCGAACAGGGCGAGCAGCAGCTCGTGCTTGCCGGCGAAGTACTGGTAGAAGCTGCGCAACGACTGCCCGGAGCGCTCGACCACCTCCTGGACCGTGAACTCCTTCTCGGGGGCGGTCGCCATGAGCTCGAGGGCGGCGTCGAGGAAGCGCTGGACCCGCTTCTCGGCCCGGGCCCGGGCCGGGTCGAGCGACCGGGCCACCGCCAGTTCCCGTCGGCTGGGGGCGGCATCACCCGCCGAGGACTCGGCCACGGGATCGTTCACGGTCATGGGTGAGAGCCTAGTGGAACGATGGTGAGAGCCTGGATCTTCTGAGCTGCCCAGCATCGCCCGAGGTCGGCGAGAACGAAGTTCCCGTCAGGTGCTCAGGATGGACACCCCCGCGGTGCCCGGGGCGCCGTAGAGCTGGGCGTAGCCCACCTTGGGGTGGCCCGGGACCTGGTGGTCGCCGGCCTGGCCCCGGAGCTGGCGGACCAGCTCGTGCACCTGCCGCAGACCGGAGGCGCCGACGGGCTCGCCGTTGGCGATCAGCCCACCGTCGGTGTTGACCGGCATCGGCCCGTCGATCTCGGTGGCCCCGTCGGCGATCAGCTTCTCCTGCTCGCCGTCCGCACAGAACCCGTTCTCGGCCATGTGGATGACCTCGGCCCCGGCGTCGGTGTCCTGGAGCTGGATCACGTCGACGTCCTCGGGGCCGATCCCGGCCATCTCGTAGGCCGCCCGGGAGGCATAGACCGTCGGCGAGTCGTCCTGATCGATCGCGGCCCACGTGGCGTGCACCTCGTGGGCGCCGTAGCGCCGGGACCGCAGCGCGGTGGCCCGGAGGTAGATCGGCGTCGAGGTGTACCTGTGGGCCAGGTCGGCCCGGCACAGCACGACGGCGGCCGCCCCTTCGTCGGGGGCGCAGAACATGTACTGGGTCAGCGGGTAGTTGAGCATCCGGGACCCGACGATGTCCTCGACCTCCATCGGCTTCCGCCGGAAGGCGTTGGGGTTCAGCGCACCGTTGCGGAAGGCCTTGGCCGCCACCCGGCCCAACGTCTCGTGGGAGATGCCGTGGTCGTGCATGTAGCGGTTGATCTTCATGCCGAAGAACTTCGTGGTCAGGAAGTACCCGAGCTCGCCGTACCAGGAGGGCGCGCCGTAGTCGACCGGGTCGGCGGTGAGCGCTCCGGGGAGGTGCTTGTCCATGCCCACCGCGACACCGATCTCGTGCTGGCCGGACCGGATGATGTCGGCGGTCAGGTTGAGGGCGGTGGCCGCCGTCGCGCAGCCGTTGTAGACGCCCATGAACGGGATGCCGGTGAGCCCCAGGCGGTTGACCACGACATCGGGGGTGTCCAGCTCGGCGCTGCCGCCGAAGGCGAACTGCACGTCCTTCCACGCCACGCCGGCGTCCCCGCAGGCGGATCGCACGGCCTCGGCCCCCATGTCGAGCGCCGACTTGTCACCGAAGCGACCGAAGGGGTGGAGACCCACCCCGATGATGGCGACGTCTTCCATCTCAATCCTCCTGCACCGGCTCGAAGGCGAACGTGACGATCGTGGTGTCGCCGTCCTCTCGGAACGGCACCACCACGAGCTGGACCTCCATGCCGAAGTCCAGCTTGGCCGGGTCGGCTTCGGTGAGGCGGGCCTCGACCCGGACCTCGTCGCCGAGCTGGACCAGGCCGACGCCGTAGGGCTGGAAGGTCTCGTTGGTCTCCCCGCTGGCGTAGGGCTCCTTGGGCAGGAAGTCCTGGGTGGTCCAGGTCCACAGCGTCCCCCGGCGCGGGAGCAGGTGTTCGGCCAGGTCGGGCGTGCCGCAGCGGGGGCAAGAGGTCGCCATCGGGAAGGTGATCGCCGAGCAGGCCGCACAGCGCGCGCCGATGAGCTGGGGCTCGTCGGACGGCCAGGTGAACACGTCGGGGGGATGGGGGACGGTCTCCATCGGTCCTCTCAGGTCTCTCGGAGGTGGGGCTTCAGGTCGTCGTCGAGCTCGACGCGGAAGGAGCGGAACGCCATCGCGAGCAGGTCATAGGACCCGACCGTGAAGACGACGTCCATGAGCTGCTGGACGTCCAGCTCTTCGGCGAGGGTGGCCCACGTCTCGTCGGTCACCATCGCGTCGGCCAGGAGCTCGTCGACCGCCCGCAGGAGGGCGGCGTCGCCGAGCGACCATCCGGCCGCATCGGGGCCGGCAGCCACCCGGTCCACCTCGTCGTCGCTGATGCCGACGTCGGCGGCGAGGACCACGTGCTGGGTCCACTCGTACTCGCTCCCGCGGACGGCGGCGACCCGCAGGACCAGCAGCTCCCGCTGCCGGGGCGACAGGCTCGTGTTGTAGATCACGTGACCGTTGAAGACGTGGTAGGCCCGCGCCAGCTCGGGGTACTGGGCGAGGGTCCCCAGGGCGTTGAGGGCCTTGGGCCGTCCCTCGGTACGCAACCGGGGATGGCGCGGGTTCTCCGGCAGGAGCACGGCCAGCGCCTCGCGCATCGACGCCGGCCAGTCCGAGGGCGCCAGGGCCGGGATGCGGGCCTCGGTCACTGGCTGTCCTTCAGCTGTCGGCGCAGCACGTACTTCTGGACCTTCCCGGACGGGGTCCGCGGGAAGTCGTCCACCGCGTGGAGCTCCTCGGGCCACTTCTGCCGGGCCAGGCCCGCGGCGCCGAGGTGGGCCCGGACGTCGTCGAGGGTCGGGGCGGTGGCGCCCTCGTGCAGGCGGAGCATCGCCGCGGCGTGCTCCCCGAGGCGCTCGTCGGGCGCGGCCACGACGCTGACCTCGGCGACGGCGTCCATCCCCATCAGCAGCTCCTCGATCTCCTGGGCGCTGATGTTCTCACCGCCGCGGATGATGATGTCGGAGAGCCGGTCGGTGATGGTGAGGTAGCCGTCGTCGTCGAGGACGCCCACGTCGCCGGTGTGATACCAACCCTCGGCGTCGAAAGCCCGCGCCGTCAGTTCCGGGTCGGTGTAGCCGATGCAGCAGTCGGGGCCCCGGGTGACGATCTCCCCCTCGTCCTCGATGCGCAGCTCGACCCCGGGGAGCAGGTGGCCATCGGTGGTCTGGCGCTTCTCCAGGGGATCATCGAGCAGGCAGCCGGTGATCGACGGGTGCTCCGTGCTCCCGTAGGAGCGGAAGGCGTCGATGCCCAGGGCCGTGAGCCGCTCCATGACGGCGATCGGCACCGTGGACCCCCCGAGCCCGGCGAAGGGCATCAGGGCGAGGTGCTCGTCGGTGAAGTCGGGGTGGTCGAGCAGGCTGGTCAGGAAGTACGTGGCGCCCCCCGTCACCCCGAGGCCCTCCTCCCGCATGAGACGGAGGACCTCACCGGGATCCCACACGTCGACCAGGTTCACGGCCCGCTCCCGCAGCAGCGGGACGAGGAACGCGTTGACCATCCCGATGAAGTGCCCGACCGGGGCACCGGTGATCTGCGGCGGGCCACCCCCGGGGAACATGTAGTCGAGTTGCCGGGTCTCGAAGCCGATCGTCCGGTGTGAGTGGATGACGCCCTTGGGGTCGCGGGTCGTGCCCGAGGTGAAGGCGATGATCGCCGGGGCGTCCGGGTCGACCGGCACGGGCTCGGCGAGAGGCTCGGCATCCAGCAACGGCGCGAACGGCTCCGCCCGCGTGGGCAGCCCGCTCGCGGGGGTGTCCCCCACCACCAGCCAGCGGGGCCCGGGCCGGTCGGCGAGGAGCGCCTCGTAGTTCGCCAGGTGGTCGCTGTGGCCGAAGCGTTCAGCGGTGACCACCACGTCCGGCTCGGTGGCCCGGAGGATGTAGTCGACCTCCTTCGGGCCGTAGAAGTGCACGACGGGGACCACGACCGCCCCCAGGTAGGCCGCCGCCCAGAAGGCGATGCCGGCCTCGACCCAGTTCGGCAGCTGGAGCATGACCACCGACCCCGGCCCCACCCCTTCGGCCTGCAGGGACGTGGCCAGCCCGCGGGCCGCCCGGTCGACGTCGGCGAACGTGCCGTCCCAGGGACGGACCTTCGACCGGACGTGGAACTCGGTGTGGCCCAGTCCGGAGAGCCCGTCGGCGACCATCGAGCCGAGAGCGGCGTCGGTCCACCAGCCCTGGGCGACGTAGTCCCGCGCCAAGTCCTCAGGCAGCGCACGACGCGCCCACCGCTGCGTACCCCCCATGTTCCGCGCACCCCTCGGTCAGACGGCTCTCCCACGCGAGCCTACATCCCCCGCGATCACCATTGTCACAATTGAGAATTCGATTATCATCACCCCCCATGGCGGTCCCGGTCTCGCTCCCCTCCCCTCTGGAGGGCGCGCGCGACCACGACTTCCACGCCCTCCGGATCGCTCGCGTCGTGGACGAGACCGCCGATGCCCGCTCGTTCGTGCTCGAGGTGCCCGACGACCTCCGCGACGCGTTCCGGTACGACGCCGGCCAGTTCTGCACCTTCCGGGTCCGAATCGACGGCGAGCCCCACCTGCGCTGCTATTCGATGTGCTCCGCACCGGGCGTCGACGCCGAGCTCCAGGTGACCGTCAAGCGGGTGGCGGACGGCCTGGTGTCGAACTGGATGATCGACACCCTCGAGCCCGGTGACGAGATCGAGGCCACCTGTCCCGCCGGCGTCTTCCGCCTCGCCCCGGGTGACGGTGACCTCGTGGCCTTCGCCGCCGGGAGCGGGATCACCCCGGTCATCTCCCTGGTCAAGGCCGCCCTCGGGGGGTCGCGCCGCCGGGTCCACCTGTTCTACGCCAATCGAGACCGGGACAGCACGATCTTCGCCACCGAACTGGACGAGCTCGCCGACCGGTTCCCGGGGCGCTTCGAGCTCGTGCACCACCTCGACGCCGAGCGGGGCTTCGTGGACGATGCCGCCATCGCGCCGTTCGCCTGGGTGGGTGACGACCCCGATTTCTACCTCTGTGGGCCGGCGCCGTTCATGGACATCGTCGAGCACAGCCTGCTCGACCAGGGCATGGCGCCCGACCGCGTCCACGTGGAGCGGTTCGCCGTGCCCGAGCCGGTCGAGGCGACCGACGTCCCGCCCGAAGGGGCGCCCACCCGGATCACGATCGAGCTCGCCGGCCGCACGGAGACCGGCGACCACCATCCCGGTACGACCCTCCTGCAGACCGCCCGCCAGTTCGGCCTGCCCGCGCCGTCCTCGTGCGAGGCGGGCAGCTGCGCGACCTGCATGGCGAAACTGGTGGACGGTTCGGTCACCATGCGGGTCAACAACGCGCTGACCGACGACGAGGTCGACGACGGCTGGGTGCTCACCTGCCAGTCCGTGCCCGTCAGCCCGACGGTGCACGTCGTCTACGAATGAGGGTGACCATGGACCAGGACGAGATCGCTGACATCATCGAGGTCGAGCAGTTGCTGGCGCGTTACGCCGTCGGCATGACCCAGGACGACATCGAGGCCGTCATCGAGGTCTTCACTCCCGACGGCACCTACAGCGCGTTCGGGGACACGTACACCCTCGCCGACTTCCCCACCCTGGTGGCCGCCGCCCCCAAGGGCTTGTTCCTCACGGGGACGCCGTCCCTCGAGCTCGACGGCGACGTCGGCTCCGGTCGCCAGACCCTGTGCTTCGTCGACCAGACGAACCACGCCATGCGCATCGGTTGGTACACCGACACCTACCGACGCACGGAGCACGGCTGGCGGCTCCACACCCGGTCGATGACCTTCCTGCGCCGTAGCGGTACCCGCGACTCGGGTCGGGCCCACGACCCGACGCGCCCCGAGCCGACCACGGCGCCCGAGTAGCCCCGATGGACCTGGACGACTTCCGGGCCGGCGTCGACGCCTGGCTCGACGAGCAGGCCGATGTGCTCGCGCCGACCTACGCCGGTGCCGGCACCCTCGACGAGCAGATGGCCCAGCTCTCGAAGGTGAAAGGTCTGGCGTTCGAGGCCGGCTGGATGCGCCACGGCTGGCCGGAGCGGGTCGGCGGTCGGCCCGGCTCGCCCCTTCTCCGGGGGTACCTGGGGGAGGCCCTCACCGCCCGCGACCTCATCCAACCCGGCCTCTACTCGATGACCGAGGTGCTGGTGCCGACCATGATCGACTACGCGGCACCGGACCTGGCCGCCGAGATGGTGCCCCGCCAGCTCTCCGGGGACGAGACGTGGTGCCAGGGGTTCTCAGAGCCGGGCACCGGGAGCAACCTCGGCTCCCTCTCCTGTCGGGCGACGCCGGCGGACGGCGGCTGGGTGGTCACCGGCCAGAAGGTCTGGACCAGCCTGGCCCAGTACGCGCAGCGCTGTGTCCTGCTCACGCGGACCGGCACCCAGGAGTCCGCCCACCGCGGCATCACGGCCTTCTTCGTCGACATGGACACGCCCGGGATCACCGTGCGGCCGATCGAGACCCTGCACGGGGTGGCCGAGTTCTGCGAGGTGTTCTTCGACGACGTGCTCGTGCCCACCGAGCGCCTCCTGGGGGAGGTCGGGGGCGGCTGGTCGGTGGCCATGGACCTGCTGCCCTACGAGCGCAGCACGGCGCTGGGGCTTCGCGGCGCCCACCTGCACCATCGGATGGGCCAGCTCCTGACCGAGGTCCCCGATGACGCGCTCACCGCCGTGGAGGTGGGCGAGGTGTTCCTGGCGCTCCACGCCTTCCGGGCCCGGTCCTGTGCCACCCAGCACCGGCTGGCGCGGGGGGACAAGCTCGGGGCCGAGACCTCTGTCGACAAGGTCCTGCTCGCCGGTAGCGAGCAGGCCCTCTTCGGTCTGGCCGCCGCCGGCCTGTCGGACGACGTGCTCCTCGGCGATGACCCCGAGGCCGAGCAGTGGCGGACCGAGGTCCTCTACTCGCGCGCCGCGACCATCTACGGCGGCAGCGCCGAGATCCAGCGCAACATCATCGCCAAGCGCCTCCTCGACCTCGGGAACGACCGCTGATGGACGCCCCCTCCCGCCCCCCGCACCGGTTCTGGCGGCTCAGATGCGCGCCCCAGCGCGCGCTACAGCCCCCAGAACGGAGTGCCGGCTGATGGACGCGGAGGACCGCGAGCTGTTCGACCGGAGCCTGGCCCACGTCACGGCCGAGCACACGGGCCAGGCCCTCGACGCCGCGCTCGACGACCTGGGGTGGGCCGACGCCCTGGCCGAGGACCCGGCCACCGCCATCGGCCTGCTGTTCGAGCACCAAGGGCGGGCCGACGCCACGTCCTCCGCCCTCGACCGGGTGCTGGCCGCCGCGCTCGGGGTCGAGGGACCCGTCGTCCTCCCCGCCCTCGGTCGGCACGACCCGCCCGGCGCGGGCGGGGACATTCTCGGCCTCGGCACCGCCGGGGTCCGGTCCGCCGGGACGGTGGCCGTCGTCGCCACGGCCGGCGACGGCAGGCTCACGGTCTCGGCCGTGGACGCCGGTGAATTGACGCTCCGTCCGGTCGACGGCATCGACCCCGGGTACGGGATGGTCGACGTGACCGCGACCGACCTGACCGGAGACGGGACGCCCCTCGACCCCGCCGCCTGGGCCGACGCCATGGCCACCGGTCAACGAGCCCTCGCCCACGAACTGGTCGGGGCGTCCCGGGCCATGCTCGCCCTCGCCCGGGACCACGCCGTGGACCGCATCCAGTTCGGCGTGCCCATCGCGTCCTTCCAGGCCGTCCGCCACCGCCTGGCCGAGAGCCTGGTCGCCATCGAGGCGGCCGACGCCGCCGTAGGGGCCGCCTCGGACGACGGCACCCCCCTCACCGCCGCGATGGCCAAGGCTGTCGCCGGCCGCTCCGGCCGCACGGTCGCCCGCCATGCCCAGCAGGTCCTGGCCGGTGTCGGCTTCACCGCCGAGCACCCCTTCCACCACCACCTCCGCCGCACGTTCGTGCTGGACGCCCTCCTCGGCGACTCCCGGCGCCTCACCATCGAGCTCGGCGAACAGCTGCTGGCAACCCGCCGGCTCCCCGCGCTACTGCCCCTCTGACCCGTCGGTGGCGATCGGGGACACCGATGGCAGGGATAGGGGGCCTGGGCCTCGTGTCGCCGGTCCTCCGTGCCCCCACTCGGGACGGGTCCGGCACACCGCTGGCAGGAATGGGGGCCTGGCTCGCTGCCCACCCGTCCTCCGTGCCCTCCCGACTGACCCAGATGGGCAACCGAAGGCAGGAATGGGGCCTGGTCTCACCGCCGCGTGTCCACGGTGCCCTCCCGACGTTCGCTCCGGGCCGACCGACGGCAACCACGGGGGCGTGGGATCGGGCCGAAGGCCGTCGGGGGCGAGCGGGCCCTCGGTCTGAAACTGGCCGCCCACCCTCCGTGAGACTCCGGGCTCGTTTGGCCGGACCTGCGGTCCGTCGGAGGCAATATGGGGCGGAAGCCGCCCTCTATTGCCTCCGATGGGGGGTCAAACCGGCGAAGCGGATGCGGGCAGTCACTGCGCGTGGCGACACGGAGCGGTTCTGCCCCCGACGGCCCTCGGGGTGACCCCACGCCCCCATCCCTGCCTCGGTACTGCCCGGAGCGAGGCCGTTGAACCCGGCGTCAGACTCCGGGCCCGACTCAGGAGCGGGGGAGGCCGAGGACCTGTTCGGCGATGATGTTGCGCTGGATCTGGGAGGTGCCGCCGGCCACGGTGCCGGCGAAGGTGCGCAGGTAGAGGGTGAACCAGCTGGCGTGGACCCAGTCGGACTGGAGCGGGGCCGCGGCGATCGAGTCCTGCGTGGGGTCGAGGCCGTCGAGGCCGAGCGCGTCGAGCATGTGGAGCGCCGCGGCTTGGCCGGCCTCGGAGCCGAACAGCTTCAGGATCGACTGCTCGACGGGCTCCATGCCCCGCCGGGCCTTGGCCAGCGTGTGGTAGCCGAGGAGCCTCAGCGCGTAGGTGTCGATGACCACGCCGCCGAACCAGTCCTGCACCACCGGGTCGGTGTCCGTCCCGTGGTCGACGAGCGAGTTGCCCCCCTCCCGGACGATGAAGTCCAGGCGCTCCGCAAAGCCGAGCCACATCATCGCCCGCTCGTGGCCCAGGGAGCCGGTGGCCACCCGCCACCCGCCGTGCAGCTCGCCGATCAGGTTCTCGGCCGGGACCTCGACGTCGTCGAAGAACACCTCGTTGAAGTCCAGGTCCTCCGGCCCGACGATCGAGCCGAAGGGCCGCCGGGTCAGGCCGGGTAGGTCGGTGGGGACCACCAGGCAGCTGATCCCACGGTGCTTGGTGGCGTCGGGGTCGGTGCGGACGAACGCCAGGATGACGTCGGCGTCGTGGGCACCGGAGGTCCAGACCTTCTGCCCGTTGACGACGAAGTGGTCGCCGTCGAGGGTGGCCCGGGTCCGCAGTCCGGCGAGGTCGGAGCCGGCGTCGGGCTCGCTCATGCCGAGGGCGGCGGTCATCTCGGCCCGGAGGACGGGGGCGGCCCATCGTCGCTTCTGCTCGTCGGTCCCGAAGGCGAGGATCGAGGGCACGACGATGCTGAGGCCCTGGGGGTTGAAGCTGAGGGTGATCCGTCGGCGGCCCAGTTCCTCCAGGTGCACGAACTGCTCCAGCAGCGACGCGTTCCGGCCCCCGAACTCCGGCGTGTTCCCGGGCACCAGCCAGCCCGCGTCGAAGAGCTTGCGCTGCCAGCGCCGGGCCCACTCGGGGACATCCGCAGTCGAGCGCGGACGGACGGCGGTCTCGGCCGGGTCGGGCGCGTTCTCCTCGAGCCAGGCGACGAACTCCGCCCGGAACGCCTCCGTCGCGTCGTCGAACCGGAGCTTCATGCCGCCACCTCCGGTCGGCGGCCGGCCAAGGCCGCCCGGGCCACTCGCCCGCGGTGCTCGGCGGTGCCGCCGAAGAGCGGCTCGCCCACCTTCGCCCGTCGGAAGTAGAGCTGGAGATCGTTCGCCCAGGTGAAGCCCAGGCCCCCGAAGAGCTGGACCCCGTACCGGGCGGCGAGGCGCTGGCAGTCGCCCGCCGCGGCCTTCGCCATGGAGGCGGCCAGCGACCGTCGATCGTCGTCCTCGGCGATGGTCAGCCCGGCGAACTGACACAGCGCCCGAGCCCGCTGGATAGCCACGTAGACGTCGACGGCCATGTGCTTGACCGCCTGGAACGAGCCGATCGGCACACCGAACTGGTGCCGGGCCTTGACGTGATCGAGGACCAGCTCCAACACCCGCTGCGAGGCCCCGACCATCGTGGCCGCCACCCCCGTGACGGCCAGGTCGGTCGCCCGGGCGACGCCCCGCTCGACGTCCGGGCCCGTGACGGCCCGCGCGGCGGCGACCTCGACGGCGTCGAGGTCCAGGTCCGCGAGGTGGAACGCCCCGTCGAACACCGTCAAGCGGGTGGCGGTCACCGCGGCCGTGGGCACGACGAACACGCCGACCCCGTCGTCGTGGGTGGCGACGACGGCCACTTCCTCGGCCCGGTCGCCGTCGACCACATAGGTCGCGGTGCCCGAGAGGACCCAGCCATCCCCGGACCGACGGGCACCGACTGTCGAAGGGGCGAAGGCGGCCGCACCGGTACCGCCGCGACAGACCCCACCGAGCAACTCACGGCGGAGCGCAGGACCGACGCACTCCTGCACGAGTGCCCCGTACTGGCTGGTCGTGGCCAGGAACGGCGTGGGGTCGGCGCCCCGGCCCAGCTCCTCCAGCACGATGACCAACTCGACGGCCGACGCCCCGGTGCCTCCGTCCTCCTCGGGAATGGTCAGGCCGGGCCACTCGAGGTCGACGAGGGTCTGCCAGAACGCATCGCCGTCGTCGCGTCCCTCCACGACCGCGCGCACCAGCTCGGGCGGGCACTCCTTGTCGACCAGGTCGCGCAGGGCGTCCTGCAGCGCATGCTGGTCGTCGTCGAGCTCGAAGTCCACGAGGTCCTCTCGTCAGTCTTTGGGGGCCAGGAAGCGGTCGAGGTTCGCCCGCAGCTCGGGCGAGTCGAAGGACCGGTGTTCCGCGGCCAGGGCGAAGTCGATGGTGGCCGTCACCGCCCGCTCGAGGTGCAGGTTCAGGATCCGCTTGGTGTCCTCGACGGCCTGCTGGGGCAAGGCGGCGATCTTCTGGGCACAGGCCATCGCCTGGTCGAGGACCTCGTCGTCGGGGCACACGTGGTTCACGAGGCCGATCGCGGCCGCCCGCTCAGCGGGGATGCGGTCGCCCGTCAGCGCGTACTCCTTCGCCAGTTGCAGGCTGGTCAGCAGGGGCCAGGTGACCGGTCCTCCATCGGCGGCGACCAGGCCGATCAGCACGTGGGGGTCGGCGAGGTGGGCACTCTCCGCCATGAAAACGACGTCGGAGAGCGCCACCAGGCTGCAGCCGAGGCCGACCGCCGGTCCGTTCACGGCGGCCACGATGGGCACCCGGCAGGCCACCATCCCGGTCACGATCTGACGGCCGTGGGTGAGGCTCAGGGTCCGGAGGGCGGGATCACGGACGAGCTCGTCGATGTACTCGAAGTCGCCGCCCGCGGAGAAGGCCCGGCCGTTGCCGGTGAGCACCGCGACCCGGGCATCATCGTCGGCGTCGAGCTGGGGGAACAGCTCCGCCAAGCCCTGGTGCAGCTCGTGGTTGGTGGCGTTCAGGTTGTCGGGCCGGTTCAGGCGGACGACCCGGACGGGGCCGTCGACCTCCACCTGGATGGCGTCGGGGACTCGGTACTCGATCATGAGGTGGGTAGCTCCAGGATGCGACTGGCGACGAGGTTGCGTTGGATCTGTGAGGTCCCGCCCATGACGCTCTGGGCTCGGCTGTAGAGGTACACCTTGAGCCAGGTGTCGTCGTCGTCGTGGGCGGCGCCCCCGACGGCGAGGGCGGCGTGGCCGACGGCCTGCTCCACGTTGGTCATGAGCAGCTTGTCGACCGACCCTTCGGGACCGTGGGAGATGCCGTCGAGGCTGTCCGACAGGCGCCGGCAGACGTGGAGGCGCAGCATCTCGGCCTCGACGATGGCCCAGCCCAGGTCGCGAACGGCCTCGGGACCGAACCGGTCCGGCTCGTCACGGACCTGCTGGGCCAACTGGCTCACGACCTTCCGGTAGCGGGCCACGTAGCCGAGCTCGCCCGGCTCCCGCTCGTGACTGACCACGGTCATGGCGAGACGCCAGCCGTCACCCGGGGCGCCGATCATGTCCTCCGCCGGCACCCGGGCCCCGTCGAAGCTGACCTCGCCGAACTCCCGGGTGATGCCGTTGATCATGCGCAGGGGCCGCTGCTCGATGCCGGGCTGGTCCATCGGGACGACGAACGCCGAGAGGCCTTTGTGCTTGGGCACGTCGCCGTCGGTGCGGGCCAGCACGAGGCACCAGTCGGCGACGTCGGAATAGCTGGTCCAGACCTTGTGGCCGGTGATGACGTACTCGTCGCCGTCGCGCTCGGCCCGGGTGCGCAACGAGGCCAGGTCGGAACCGGCGTCGGGCTCGCTGAAGCCCTGGCACCAGCGCTCGCGGCCGTTGACGATGCCGGGCAGGAACCGCCGCTGCACGTCCTCGCTGCCGTGCTCGAGGATGCCCTTGACCAGGTAGCCCAGGCTCGGCCGGGGCGGGGCGCCCGACGCCGCCAACTCGTCGTCGACGATGACCTCGTAGACGGTCGGCAGGCCCTGGCCGCCGATGGCGGTCGGCCACGACATGGCGAAGAACCCGGCGTCGTAGAGCGCTCGGTGCCAGGGGGCCTGGCCCTCCCAGTACTCGTCGGAGGTGGACGAGGCCGGCAGGCCCGGGTTGTTCTCCCGGAGCCAGTCCCGGAGGCGCTCCCGGAACGCGGCCTCCTCGGCGGAGTCACCGAAGTCCATGGCTGCCTCCCAGTCCGTGGCGGTGGAGGACCCGGTCGAGGCTGGGCCCCACCCCGCCGAGGACCTCGCTGGAGAGCAAGGCCCGCCGCAGGTAGACGTGGGCGAGGCACTCCCAGGTGTTGCCGATGCCGCCGTGGACCTGGATGGCCGTCTCACAGACCGAGCGGGCGGCCCGGGCGCAGTACGCCTTGGCCACCGCGGCGGCCGCCAAGGCCTCCTCCGCCGGCAGCGCGTCCACCGCCCAGGCGGCGTGGAGGGCGACGCTGCGGGAGCCCTCGGTCGCCACATGGGCGTCGGCCAACAGGTGCTGGACGGCCTGGAAGGACCCGACGGGCACGCCGTACTGCCGACGTTCCGCCGCGTAGTCGACCGCCAGCCGGACCGCACCGACCATCGTGCCGACGAGATCGGCACACGTGAGGGCGAGGCCGAGGGCGGTCCAGGTGGTGAGCGCATCGGGGCCGAGGACCCGGGCCTGGTCCGGGACCGGCACGACCGCCGCCCGCCGCCCCGGCACGGCCGACGGCCGGGTGAGGTCTACTCGCACCGTCGCGGCCGGAAGGTCGACGGTGGCCAGGGTGTGGCCGCCGTCGGCCGCCAGCAGGACGAGAGCCACTGAGGCGCCCTGGGCGTCGACGGCGACCGCCCCCGCCGGACCGGCCACGTCGGCGGCCAGCGCGGGAGCGGCGAGGTCAGGGATCAGCGCGACAGTCTCGGGTCCGGTGGCGGGCGGTGCGCCGACCCGGCGCCGGAGATCGGCGGCCAGGGTCGGACCGAGGAAGGGGGCGTCGGCCAGGCGGCGGGCGAGCTCCTCGGCGACGATGGCGGCCTCGACCGCCGAGGCCAACGGCTCGTCGCCGTCCGCCGACGACCGCAACTCGAGCCAACCGGTGGCGGCCACCGCCGCCTCGAGCTTGGCCACCCGCTCGCGGTCGTCGAGGGCGCCGACGGTGGACGGCCCGAGACGGTCGACCACCTGGGCCGCCGAGTCGCGCAACGCCCGCTGCTCGGGCGAGAGTCGGACGTCCATCAGCCACGGACCCCCTGGGCCGCGGGCTGCGGGGACCACTCGTCCCGGAGGACCCGGCGTAGCACCTTCCCGGACGGGAGCCGCGGGATGGCGTCGACCACGATCACCTCACGCACCTGCTTGTAGGTCGCCAGGGTGTCGGCGACGAGGCATTGGAGCGCGTCGGGGGCCACCGGGTGCTCGGGGTCGAGTTGGACCGCGGCGACGGGGACCTCGCCGGCCGCCTCGTCGGCGACGGCGAACACGGCGCAGTCGAGCACCGACGGGTGACCGTGCAGCACGGCCTCGATCTCGGCGGGTGCCACCTGGAACCCTTTGACCTTGATCATCTCCTTGGCGCGGTCGGTGAGGTGGACCCAGCCCTCGGGCTCCAGCCAGCCGATGTCACCGGTGCGATACCAGCCGTCGACGAAGGCCTCGGCGTTCGCCTCCTCGGGCAGGTAGCCCGCCATCAGCGACGGGCTGCGGGCCTGGATCTCGCCGGTCTCGCCGGACGGCAGGACCCGACCGTCGTCGAGATCGACCACCCGGAGCTCGACCCCTGGCGCCGGCAGTCCGGCGGAGTCCAGCCGCCAGGCAGCGGGGTCGTCCACCGGGTTGGCGGCGATGACGGGCAGCTCGCTGGCGCCGTAGGCCGGCAGCCACCGGACGCCGGTCCGCTCCGTGACCGTCCGGGCGACGCTCTCGGTCACCGGCGTGGCCCCCCACATGATGTAGCGGAGCGAGGAGAGGTCCCGGTCCTCGAGCCCGGGGTGGCCGGCCAGCGCCAGGGCGATCGGGGCGACGGCCATCTCCAGGGTCATCCGGTCGGACTCGATCCGGTCGAGGACCTCGTCGAGGTCGAAACGGCGGTGGAGGCGGACGGTGGCGCCAGCCTCGACGGCGGCGAGCAGGTTGATCAGGCCCAGGATGTGGGACGGCGGCGTGGCCACCTGGAACCGGTCGTCGGACCCGAGGCCCAGGGCGGCGCACCAGTCGGTCGTGGCCCGCCCGATCGAGGCGTGGGTGTGGCGCACGGCCTTGGGCAGGCCGGTGGTGCCCGAGCTGAAGACGAGCACCACCTCGTCGCCCTCGTCGACGCCGGCGGGGCCAACGCGCTCCCGGGAGGCGGCGGCCAGGGCGGCGCTCGTCGCCGGGTCGTCGAGGTCGATGACGGCCGCCGCACCGAGGGCGTCGGTGAGCAGCGGCCCGGTCGCGGCCTCGACGACCCCGTGGCGGGCGCCGGTGACCGCCAGGGCGTGACCGACCTCGGTGGCCTTCCAGGCCGGGCTGAGGAGGACGGCGGCGGCGCCGAGCCGGCTGATCGCCTCGACCACGACCAGGAACTCGACCCGGTTCGAGGTCATGACCGCCACCCGGTCCCGGGGCGTGACACCGCGCTCGCCGAGCACGCGGGCGAAGGCGTTGGCCCAGCCGTCGAGGTCCTCGAACGACCACCGGTCGTCGTCGGCCCGGATCGCGTCGCGGCTGCCGAAGCGGTCCGCGGCGCGCTCGAGGCCCCCGTGCATCAGGGCCACTGCCACGGAAACATTGTTCTCGGAATCCGAGATCGCTGTCAACACAAGGCGAAGGTCACGTTCCCACGAGTCACAGGGCCCCGGCGCGACCGGTGTCGCGGGAGCGGATCATGGCGTCCTGGACATAGGAGGCCACCAGGGTCCCGTCGGCCCGGAACACGTCGGCCCGACCGTAGGAGCGGCCCCTCCCGGCGTACGGGCTGTGGTGCGACAGCAGGAGCCAGTCCCGGGCCGGGGACGGCTCGTGGAACGTGATGGTGTGGCTCACCACGCCCGTCGACAGGGTGACGTGGGCCTGGGACTGCCCGACCCCGGCGTGGGGCCGCATGGCCGTGCCGATCAGGAAGCCGTCCGTGGCGAAGGCGAGCAGGGCCTGATCCGTCGTCGGGTCGTCGGGCGCCCCGGGGAACCGGGTCCAGACGTCGAGGTCGGGCGGGCCGGTGAGCTCGGGGTCGCTGATGTCGACGTCGTCGACGACCCGGATCTCCCACTCGCCCGAGTCGGGGGCGTCCTCGGGCGCCGGCACCGCGGGGGCCGGATCGGCGTGGCGGATGAGGTCGGGCTCCTCCGCGCTGAGCAGCACGAGCGAGCGGGTGCACAGCCGGTCGCCCTGACTGATCGTCACCGTCGAGCTGGCGAAGGCCCGCCCGGCGTGCATCGGTTCGACGACGATGTCCAAGGGGGCGTCGGGCGACGCACCCCGGGCGAAGACGGTGTGCAGGGTCTTGGCTCGCTTCCCCTCGTGGCCGGCCGACCCGGCGACGAGGGACTGGGCGAGCAACTGACCGCCGAACACGACCCCGTGACCGGACTCGGCGTGCCCGGCGCGGTAGCGGTCGGGGCCCGTCGCCTCGAGCTCGAGGGCCCCGACCAGCTCCTCGACGGTGACCACCGCTACTTGGGCGGGAAGCGCAGCGCGCCGTCCAACCGGATGGACTCGCCGTTGAGGTACGGGTTGCGCACGATGGACTCCACGAGCAGGGCGAACTCGTCGGGCTTGCCCATGCGCTTCGGGAACTGGATCGTGCTGACCAGGTGGGCCTGCAGCTCCTCGGGCGTGCTCATCATGAGCGGCGTGCCCATCGTGCCGGGGGCGATGGCACACACCCGGATCCCGAGCGGCGACAGGTCGCGGGCCATGGGCAGGGTCATGCCGAGGATGGCCGCCTTGGCCGCGGCGTAGGCCAGCTGGCCGGTCTGACCCTCGATGCCGGCGATCGAGGCGGTGTTCACGATCACCCCGCGCTCGCCCTCGTCGTCGGGCTCGTTGGCGCCCATGGCCGCAGCGGCCAGGCGGCTGACGTTGAAGGTGCCGATGGCGTTCATCTCCATCGTCCCCACGAAGGCGTCCTTGTCGTGGGGTGAGCCGTCACGGCCGACCGTCCGGCCGCCGCCGACGCCGCCACCCGCGACGTTGACCACGACCGACAGCGGGCCGAGCGTCTGGGCCGCGGCGATGGCCGCGCCCACGTCGGCGTCGTCGTTGACGTCGCCGGTGGCCGCGACCGCCAGGTCACCCAGCTCGTCGGCGAGGGCCGCGGCCCGTTCGCCGTCCCGGTCGAAGATGGCCACACCGCAACCCGTCTCCACGAGGCGACGGACCGTCGCCCCGCCCAACCCACCGGCGCCGCCGGTGACGAGCGCTGATCGTCCTGCTGGTTCCACGTGCTCCCTCTCTGTTGCGACCGGACGGTCGCGAGACGCGATGGTGTCAGACCGCGGCGGCGGTCTCGACCCGCATGATCTCGGCGAGGTTGCCACCCATGATCTTGGCGACGTCCTCCTGGGGCAGGTCCGCAGGCAGGTGGTCGACGTAGGAGCACGGCTCGGCGAGGCCCTCGGGGTGGGGGTAGTCGGAACCGAACAGGATGTGGTCGGCCCCCATCTCGTCGATCAGGCCCTGGAGGTTGTCCTCGTGGAAGGGGTTCACGTAGATGTTGCGCTTGAACGCCGCGATCGGGTCCTCGTCGAAGGCCTGCGGCATCATGCGGTGGGTCTGCTCGAGGTGCTCGAGGAAGGGCAGGACCCAGCTGCCACCGTTCTCGATGCAGGCGATGCGCAGGTCGGGGAAGCGGGTCAGCGCGCCGTGGCAGACCATGGCGGCCATCGTGTCCTCGATGGGCCGCTTCTGGTGGGTCATCATCTTGAAGGCGTTCGGCTTGAACGGCAGCATCTCCTGGGGGCCGGTCCAGTCCGCCTGGTAGCGGGCGTACCCGCTGTCGGAGGCGTGCATCGACACGAGGATGTCGGCGTCCACCACCGCCTGCCAGAACGGGTCGAACTCCTCGAAGCCCGGTGAGCGGGAGCCGCCGTAGCCCGGCACGGGGGCAGGGCGGATGAGGATGGTCTTGGCGCCCCGTTCGAGGACCCACTCGAGCTCCTCCAGCGCCTTCTCGACGATGGGCAGGCTGATGACCGGCGTGGTGAAGATGCGATCCTCGTGGTTGAAGGACCACTCCTCGTACAGCCACTGGTTGAGGGAGTGGATCACGGCGTGGATGAGATCCGGGTCGTCCCGCATCCGCTCCTCGAGCAGGCTGGCGAGGGTGGGGAACATGAGGGTGCGGTCGAGGCCCAGCTCGTCCATGAGCTCGACGCGGGCGACGGGGTCGCGGAAGGCGGGGATGGCCTTCATGGGCTCCCCGACCAGCTCGCGGTAGGACTTGCCCTCCGGGTTGCCCACGCGGAAGTACTCCTCCTGGGCCCCGGGCCGGGCCACGACCTCGAAGGTGGGGTTCGGGATGTACTCGCTGATCGTGCCCCGCACGACGATCTTGGTGCGGCCGTGCACCTCGACGTAGTCGACGGCGCCCTTGTAGCGGTCGGGCAGGTGCCGGGTGAACGAGTCCTGGGTCTCGTAGAGGTGGTTGTCGGCGTCGAAGACCGGGAAATCGAGGATGCGAGCCATGGGAGCCAGGATACGTTTCTCTAACACTCACGTCAACTTTTTGGCCCGACTCCGCTCCGTTGGGTCTCCGGTCTCGCCGCCGTCTAACATCGGCGTCATCTGTCGATCGATCCTGGAGGAACGATGACCGCAGTCATGCAGGGCGTCCGGGTCCTGGAGGTGGCCGAGCACACCTTCGTCCCGGCGGCGTCGGCGCTGCTCGCCGACTGGGGTGCGGAGGTCATCAAGGTCGAGCACGTCGAGCGGGGTGACGCCATGCGGGGCCTCGCCTCGAGCGGCACCGTCAACCTCGGCGGCGGGGTCCACGTGCTCCTGGAGCACTCGAACCGGGGCAAGCAGAGCATCGGCCTCGACCTCACGTCCGAGGACGGCCTCGACATCCTCGGCCGGCTGGCCGCCACCTGCGACGTCTTCCTGACCAACAAGATGCCGTCGGTCCGCACCAAGCTGCATGTCGACGTCGAGGACATCCGGGCCCACAACCCGGACATCATCTACGTGCGGGGCACGGGTCAGGGCGAGCGGGGCCCCGACGCCGACAAGGGGTCCTACGACTCGCTGGCCTTCTGGAACCGGGCCGGGGTGGCCATGGGCCAGAAGCAGCCCGACGAGGACCACGTGCCCCCGCCCCCGGCGCCGGCCTTCGGCGACTCGATCGGGGCCATGACGATCGCCGGCGGGATCATGGGCGCGCTGTTCCACCGGGAGCGCACCGGCGAGGCCACAACCGTCGACGTCTCGCTCCTGGCCGCCGGCCTGTGGTCGATGGGCGCCGCCCTGGCCCTCTCCCTGCAGCTCGACGTGCCGTGGGGCCCACCGCCGAAGGGTGGCAGCCCCAGTGGCAACCCCTTGGTCGCCAACTACCGCACGAAGGACGGCCGCTACGTGGCCCTCTGCTGCCTGCAGCCCGGCAAGTACTGGCCCGAGGCCGTCGCCCTCATCGGACGGCCCGAGCTGGCGGATGACGAGCGCTTCGCCGACGCCGCCACGATCCTCGCCAACGGCGACGCGGGCTACGAGCTCCTGGCCGCCACCTTCGCCGAGCGCACGCTCGACGACTGGCGGGAACAGCTGGCCGACTTCAGCGGGCAGTGGGCCATCGTGCAGAACACCCTCGAGGCGGCCGCTGACCCGCAGTCGGTCGCCAACGGCTACGTGAGCGACTGTGAGACGGCCGACGGCGTCCCGTTCCGCCTGGCCACGGCCCCCGTCCAGTACGACGGGCAGCCCGCGCCGGCCCTCCGGGCCCCGGAGTTCAACGAGCACGGCGACGCCATCCTCGAGGGCCTCGGGTTCGACTGGGACACGATCGTGGACCTCAAGGTCCGCGGCGTCGTGGCCTGAGACCGGGCACCGCCGGCGTGCCGACCTGGGGGGACGCCGCCCACCTCGTCGACATCCTCGACGTCCGCCCCGACGGTGAGGGCCGCTTCGTCAGCGTGGCCCGGGCTGACGAACGCCGTCCGGTCGTCGAGGGGAGCCAGATGCTCGGCCAGGCCATCGTCGCCGCCGGCCGGCGGGCCCCCGGCCGGCGCGTCGTGTCGGCGTCCATGGTCTTCCTGCGGGCGGCGGACGCGTCCCGACCCTTGACCTTCGAGCTGGCGGCGCTGAGCGCCGGGCGGACGTTCACGACCTCGGCGGTGTCGGTGCTCCAGGACGACCGCATGCGCGCCGCGGGAACGCTCCTGCTGGGCGAGACCGCGCCCGACGTCATCCGCCACGCCGCCGCCCCGCTGCCCGCGGCCGGTCCCGAGGAGAGCGAGACCTACGACGTGGGCGTCACCGGCCGGGAGGTGCGCATCGTCGACGACGCCTACACCGGGGACCCGGGAGCCCCGGTCGGTCCGCCGGTCCTGGACGCGTGGGTCCGCTTCGACGACCTGCCCGACGACCCGGCGCTGCACGCCGGCCTGATGGCCCAGTTCACCGGGCACCTGTCGATCGCGGCGGCCCTGCGCCCCCACGCGGGCATCGGCCAGGACGAGGCCCACCGCACCCTGTCCACCGCGATCAACGCCATCGCCCTGTCGGTGCACGCCGAGGTCCACGCCGACCGGTGGATGCGCTACCACCACCTCTCGACCTTCGCGGGCGACGGCATGACCCACGCCGAGTGCCGCGTGTACGACGAACCCGGCGGCCTCCTGGCCTCCTTCACCGTCGACGCCATGGTGCGAGCGTTCGCGGACCCGTCCGAAGCGGCCGACGAGCGGACGGCGTTGTGAACCTCACCCCCACCCGGGGTCGCCGCCCACCAACACCTTCCCGGCCGACCGGCCCGCGCCCTGACCGCACTCCCCATCGACCCTTGGAGACCCCGTGCGCCCCCTCCCCCAGCTGACCCCGGCCAACGAGTGGTTCTGGACCTCGGGGGCCGACGGCCGCCTCCGCGTCCAGCGGTGCGACGACTGCCAGGCCATGGTCCACCCGCCGACCCCCATCTGCCCGGTTTGCCGGAGCCGCGCCTGGACGCCGACCGCGGTGTCCGGCGTCGCCACCGTCGTGGGCCTCACCGTCAACCAGCATCCCTGGCACCCGGACTTCGAGCCCCCCTATGTGATCGCCAACGTGGTGCTGGCCGAGGACCCGAGCGTGCACCTCACCACCAACGTGGTCGGCTGCGCGCCCGACGAGGTCCACATCGGCCAGGAGGTGCAGGTCCGCTTCGAGCAGACCGAGGACGTCTGGATCCCCCTGTTCGAGCCGACGGGCCGCGACGACCCGACCGAGCGGGTGCCCGAGCCGCAGCGGCCGACCCCGCGGGCCCCGGTGTCCACCGACCGCTTCGAACAGCGCGCCGTGCTCTCGGGGGTCGGCCGATCGGCGATCGGGCGGCGGCTGATGCGGGACCCCCTGTCCCTGACGGTGGACGCCTGCCTGGCGGCGGTGGAGGACGCCGGCCTCTCCCTCGACGACATCGACGGCCTCTCCACCTATCCCGGCGGCGCGCCCATGGGGATGAGCGAGGGTGGGGTGACCGCGGTCGAGGAGGCTCTGCGCGTCCACCCGACCTGGATCAACGGCGGCGGCGACCTACCCGGGCCGGGCGGCTCGGTCATCGCCGCCATGCTGGCCGTGGCCAGTGGCCTGTGCCGCCACGTCCTCTGCTTCCGGACGGTCTGGGAGTCGACCTACGCCGCCCTCGGCCTGCACGGTGCGGGCGGCGGCGGGAGGGTCAGCGGGCCGTTCGCCGAGTGGCGGGCGCCGTTCGGGGCGATGTCCGCGGCGAACTGGATCGGGATGAACGCCAACCAGTACCTCCACCGCTACGGCGCCGGCCGCGAGGTGCTCGGTTGGATCGCCCTCAACGACCGGGCGAACGCGGCCCGCAACCCGGTGGCCATCTACCGGGACCCGATGACGATGGACGACTACCTCTCGGCCCGCCCCATCACCTCCCCCTTCGGGCTGTACGACTGCGACGTCCCCTGCGACGCCTCGATCGCCGTCATCGTGTCCGACGCGTCCGTCGCCGGGGACCTGCCCAAGCCGGCCATCCGGGTCGACGCCGTCGGGACCCAGATCCTCGAACGGATCTCCTGGGACCAGGACACGGTCACCCACGAGCCCCAGGTCCTCGGGCAGTCGGCCCACCTGTGGACGCGGACCGACCTGCGGCCGGCCGACGTGGACCTGGCCCTGCTCTACGACGGTTTCAGCTTCAACGCCATCACCTGGCTGGAGGCCCTCGGCTTCTGCGGCCTCGGGGAGGCGAAGGACTGGCTGGACGGCGGCCGCCGCATCGCCCTAGACGGCGACCTGCCGGTGAACCCCCACGGGGGCCAGCTCTCGGAGGGCCGCACCCACGGCTACGGCTTCCTGTACGAGGCCATCACCCAGCTCCGCCACGACGCCGGTGAGCGCCAGGTGACCGACGCCCGCACGGCGGTGGTGACCTCCGGAGGCGGTACCCCGTCGGGCGTCTTGCTCCTGCAACGGGACGGCAGCTAGGGATGCACCCGTCGTGAACCCCTATCGCACCCTCCGTTCGGTCGTCCGGTTCCGCCCGTTCGAGACCGACCGACTCGAGCGGCGACTGGCCAAGGCGGCCTCGGTGGCGGACCTGCGCGCCATCGCCCGGCGCCGCCTTCCCCGCGGCGTGTTCGACTACGTGGACGGCGGGGCCGAGGACGAGCGCACCCTGGCCGCCAACGAGGCCGCGTACGCCGCGGTGACCTGGCGGCCGCGGGTGCTCAACGAGGTCGAGACGGTCGACGTGGGCTCGACCGTGCTGGGCCAGCCGCTCGCGTTCCCGCTCGTGCTCGCCCCGGTCGGCTTTCCGAGGCTCCTGCACCCCGACGGGGAGCTGGCCGCGGCCCGAGCCGCGGCTCGGGCCGGGCTGCCCTACACCCTGTCGACGATGAGCAGTCGCTCGATCGAAGAGGTCCGCGCCGTCAGCGAGGGGCGGCTGTGGTTCCAGGTCTACGCCTGGCGCGATCGCGGCCTGGTCAAGGAGATGGTCGAGCGGGCCCGCGAAGCCGACTACGAGGCACTGGTCCTCACCGTGGACACCGCCGTCCTCGGCCGGCGGGAGCGCGACGTACGCCGGGGCTTCTCCATGCCGCCCTCCATCGGGCTGGGCACGATCGTCGACGGGGCCCGGCACCCGGGCTGGACCTGGTCGTTCGTCCGCAGCGAGCCGGTGCGCTTCGCCAACGTGGCCGGCCGCGACGAGGGCGACGCCAGCACACCGGTCGTCATGTCCGAGTACATCCACAAGCAGTTCGACCCCGCCCTGTCCTGGGCCGACGTGGACTGGCTGCGGTCGATCTGGGACGGCCCCGTCATGGTCAAGGGCATCGGCCGGGTCGAGGACGCGGTCCGGGCCGCGGACGCCGGGGTCGACGCCGTCGTCCTCTCCAACCACGGCGGCCGCCAGCTCGACGGCGCCCCGGCCGCGTTCTCCCTCGTGGCCCCGGTGGCCGACGCCATCGGCGGCCGGACCGAGATCATCTGCGACGGCGGCATCCGCCGCGGCAGCGACGTCGTCAAGACCGTGGCCGCCGGCGCCACCGCGGCGATGGCCGGCCGGGCCTACCTCTACGGCCTGGCCGCCGCCGGCGAACGAGGCGTCGAGCGGGTGCTCGACTGGCTCGAGGCCGACATGGTCCGCACCATGAGCCTCCTGGGCGTCACCCGCGTGGCCGACCTCGACCGCTCACTGCTGGAGCCCGGCCGCCCGTCGTGACCTACGATCTGACGATGGCGTCAGACCGTCTTCCCGTGCGGTTCCCGAAGTTCGACGACATCGACGACGAGCGCCGGCACCGCAAGCAACGCCTCGCCGCCGCGTTCCGCCTGTTCGGGCAGTTCGGGTTCGACGAAGGGGTCGCCGGCCACATCACCGCCCGGGACCCCGAGCGGCTCGACCACTTCTGGGTCAACCCGCTCGGCATGAACTTCAAGCAGGTCCGGGTGAAGGACCTCATCCTCGTGAACGACCAGGGCGAGGTGGTCGACGGGAGCTGGCCGCTGAACGCGGCGGCGTTCGCCATCCATTCGCAGGTCCATGCCGCTCGGCCCGACGTGGTCGCGGCGGCCCACGCACATTCGATCTACGGCAAGGCCTGGTCGTCGTTGCGCCGGCCGCTCGATCCCCTCACCCAGGACGCCTGCGCGTTCTACGGCGACCATGCGGTGTTCGACGACTACACCGGCGTCGTGCTCGACCTCGAGGAAGGCAAGCGGATCGCGCACGCACTGGGCGGGCACAAGGCCGTCATCCTGTCGAACCACGGGCTGCTGACCGTCGGGCAGACCTCGGTCGACGAGGCGGCGTGGTGGTTCATCACGATGGAGCGCACGTGCCAGGCCCAACTGCTGGCCGAGGCGGCGGGGACCCCGGTGCTCATCGACCCCGATCAGGCCGAGAAGACCGCAGAGCAGGTCGGCGGGCGCGGCTCAGGGTGGTTCTCCTTCCAACCGCTCTACGACTGGATCGTGGCGGACCAGCCCGATCTGCTCGAGGAGTGAGCGGTTCTCGGTAGGTTGCGGCCATGCGCTTCGGCCTCGACGTCGCCCAACAACGGATGCCGTGGGACGAGGTGGTCAGCCGGGTGCGGTTCGCGGAGGACCTCGGCTTCGACGGCGCCTGGGGCTTCGATCACTTCCAGCCGATGTACGGCGAAGGGCCGGGCGAGACCTTCGACGGCATGACGACGCTGGCCGCGCTGGCCGGCGTCACCTCCCGGATCCGCCTAGGGCTCCTGGTGGCCGGGGTCACCTACCGGCACCCCTCGGTGTTCGCTGCCCAGGCCATGACCATCGACCACGCCTCCCACGGGCGCCTCGACCTCTCGGTCGGCGCGGCGTGGTTCGACAAGGAGCACATCGAGCTCGGCATCACCTTCCCGTCGACCCCCGAGCGGTTCGACCTGCTGGAGGACACCCTCGAGATCGTGACCCGCCTGTTCACCGGCGAGGTCGTGTCCTACGACGGCAAGGTCGTGTCCCTGCACGACGCCTGCCTGAGCCCCCCGCCGGTCCAACGGCCTCACCCGCCGATCTGGATCGGCGGCAGCGGTCCCAAGCGGACCCTCCCGCTCGTGGCCCGCTACGCCGACGTCTGGCACACCTGGGGCACCCCCAACTCGCTGCAGGAGGCGAACGCCCGCGTGGACGAGCTCGCCACCGAGGCGGGCCGGGACCCGGCCTCGATCACGCGCGCGAGCTCGCTGTCGCTCGACGACCTCGACACGGCTCGCAAGCACGCGGCGAAGTGGCGGGATGCGGGCTACGGCTACCTGGTCTGTGGCTGGCCCGAAGCCGGGCAGACCCGGATCGAGGAGTTCGTCAACGAGGTCCTGCCCGAGTTCGCCGACTGACCGTCGCCCGCCCTCACCCCATCTGTTCTGGCGCCGATTTGTCACGCTGAGCGTGACAAATCGGCGCAATTTCAGAAGGCGATGTCGACGATGGGGCGCTCGAGGGGGTTCACGTTGACCTCGCGCAAGGCCGGCGCCAGCTGCTCGTGGGAGAGGCCGGCGAGGAAGCCGTCCAGCGTCCGTTCGAAGTTCGACAGGTGGCCCTCGCCCTTCTCGGACAGGCGCATGTACTCGAAGCCCCGCGTGTGCAGCCCCTGCTGCTGCTTGGGCAGGTTCGAGAAGTCCTGGGCGGGGATCGGCGGCCACCGCGGGTCGTCGTGCTCCCAGACCTCTGGCGGCGTGGGCGGTCCCGGCTCGGCGCCCTCCGGGTACCGGATGAGCGACCAGATCTCCATGAGCGTCTCCTCCGGACCCAGCGGGCGGAAGCGGTAGGAGGAGGCGCTGCTGTACATGGGGAGCACGAACCAGTGGGGGAAGCAGTAGCCCATCGGCTCGTTCAGGCCGCGGTCCTCGAGGTCGTTGAGGTCGGGCACGTCGCTGCCCTGGTCCCGGTGCCAATCCACGACGGCGGCGTTGAGCAGGCGGTACCAGGTCGCCATCGCCTCCTCCCGGTCGTCGGGCAGCTCGACGTCCCGGAGGCCCTCGGCGACGCGCACGTCGTTGGCGTGGACCATCCCGGCCATGCCCTCGCTCATCGTGTGCAGGTAGCGGATCTCGGCGTCGATGAAGGACCGGGGGTCGTCCTTGCCGTCGGGCGCCCCGTAGCGCATCCCGGGGATGACCAGTTGCGGGTGGGCCTCGACCACGTGGTACTGCTCCTGGAACGCCTGCTGGGCCAGCTTCCAGTTCACGGGCAGGCGCGCGGCGTACCACCACTCGGTGCGCAGGGACTCGACCTTCCAGGCGTCCAGCGCGGTGGCGATCGGTTCGATGCACTGCCGCAGCGGGGGCGCGTCGTCGTCGAGGTTGATCCAGGCGCACCCGCCCCAGGTCTCGCACCGCACCGGGGTCAGGTCGATGTCGCCGGCCTGCAGGTTGTGCTCGGCGAAGGTCCGTCGCTGGGGGACGTGGGTGTTGGCCCCGTCCTGGCCGTAGCACCAGCCGTGGAACGGACAGACGAAGCCGCTCGCCACCGTCCCGCGCCCCTCCACCAGCTTCACGCCCCGGTGGCGGCAGGCGTTCTGGTACGCCCGCACCTCGCCGTCGTCGGTGCGGAGCACCACCACGGACTGGTCGAGGATCACATACTCGACGACATCGCCGGGCTCGGGGATCTCCTCGAGCCGGCAGGCCATCTGCCAGACCCGGGGCCACAGCTGCTCGGCCTCCAGCGCGAAGAAGTCGGGGTCGACGTAGCGGGCCTTGGGGGCCCGGTCCGGCACCTCGATGGCATGGGGCACCGGGAGCGCCGTCCAGGTCTGATCCACGACGTCTTCCCTCCGGTGCTCGCCGAGCTACCTTGTCGACCAACCGGTCGGTACACAGACAGGATAGGAGCATGGCGACCTTCACCGAAGTCAGCGAAGGCGTCCGGGCCACCATCGCCGCCTACACCCACGCCCTCGACGACGGCCGGACCGATGACGTGGTGGCGACCTTCTGCCCTGACGGCGCCCTCGAGGCTCCCGACGTCGGCACCTTCGCGGGCCACGAGGCCCTCCGCGAGGCCTACGGCGGGATGACGCCGCGGCGGCCCCAGCGCCACCTCGTCGTCAACACCCTGGTCACCGACTGGGACGACCACTCCGCCACCGTGGTCAGCGACGTGGTCTTCATCCTCGACGGTGGTTCGGGCTGGGCGATCCAGTTCGTGGGGCGGTACACCGACACGCTCCACCACGCGGAGGGCACGTGGAGGTTCCACCGCCGCACCATCTCCTGAGCACCGAGCGATGCAGCCGGACCTGAACTGGGTCGGCGTGCTCGAGCACCACGCCCGCCGCACGCCGGACAAGCCGATCGCGGTGCTGGGCGACGAGGTCGTCACCTACCGCCAGATGCAGGAGCGGGCCGCGGCGTTGGCCACCGGGCTCCAGGACCTCGGCGTCGGGACGGGCGACGTCGTCGGGCTGCTCTCCTACAACAGCCTCGAGTTCCTGGAGGTGATCTTCGCCGCCAACCACCTCGGCGCCGTCGCCATGCCGATCAACTGGCGGCTGGCCGCCGCAGAAGTGGCGTTCATCCTCGAGCACTCCCAGGCCCGGGCGTTCGTCTGCGACGAGGAGCTGCTCGACCTCGGAGGCGACGCCGCCGACCGCCTGGACAGCGGACCCGTGCGCGTGGCGGTCTCTTCGGGCCGCCATGACGGCTGGCTCCGCCTGGCCGACCTCCGCGCCGACGGCGACCTCGTCGAGCGTGTCGCCGTCGCGGGCGACGACCTCCACCGGCTCATGTACACCTCCGGCACCACCGGGCGCCCGAAGGGCGTGATGATCACCCACGCCAACCTCGCCTGGAAGAACTTCGCCCACGTCACCGAGCTGGGCGTGACCGCGGTGGACGTGGGCCTGGCCTGTGGGCCGCTCTACCACGTCGGTGCGCTGGACCTCATCACCACGACGATGATCGCGGTCGGCGCCACGACCATCGTGCACCGCGTGTTCGACGCCGAGCGGGTCGTCGAGGAGATCGAGCGGTCCCGGGTCACCTGCATGTGGACCGCCCCGGCCATGGTCCGGGCGATCCTCGAGGTGCCCGGGGTCGAGGAGCGAGATCTCTCCTCGGTCCGGCTCATCATCGCCGGCGGCGAGAAGATGCCGATCCCCTTCATCGAGCGCCTGCGCCGGACGTTCCCGTCGGCCTGGTTCGCCGACGCCTACGGCCTGACCGAGACCGTGTCCGGCGACACCTTCCTCGACCGGGACAGCACGGTGTCCAAGCTGGGCAGCGTCGGTCGGGCCTGCCCGTACCTCGAGCTCGAGATCTGGGACGAGTCGGGCTCACCAGTGGCGGCCGGCGAGCGGGGGGAGGTCGTCCTCCGCGGCCCGAAGGTGTTCAAGGGCTACTGGCGGGACCCCGAGGCGACGGCCACGGCCTTCGCCGGGGGCTGGTTCCACACCGGCGACGTCGGCGTGAAGGACGAGGACGACTTCGTGTACATCGTCGACCGGCTCAAGGACATGATCGTGTCCGGCGGCGAGAACATCGCCGGGTCCGAGGTCGAGCGGGTGCTCTACGAGCATCCGTCCGTGGTAGAGGCGGCGGTGGTGGGGCGCCCGGATGAGAAGTGGGGCGAGGTGCCGGTCGCCTACGTCGTCCTCGATCCGGCGGCGCTGGTGGCCCCCGACGAGCTGGTCGAGCACTGCCGCGAGCAGCTGGCCAAGTTCAAGGTCCCCAAGGACATCGTGATCATCGACGCCCTGCCGCGGAACCCGTCGGGCAAGGTGCTCAAGCGGGAACTGCGGGACCAGGGCTGAAACTGCGTCGATCTGTTGCGGTGGGAGCAACAGATCGAAGCCAGATCACTGTGCAGGGGTCCGCCGTCGAGTTCGGTCGCTCGCACCAGCCGAACTCCCACCACCGGCCCCCCTCCGCCGGCCCCACCTGCGCCGCGGCTACCGCTGGGCCAACTGACCGGTCGCGGGGTCTCGGCGAGCTCAGTCGTCGGGGAGGGCGGCGAACGCCTTCTTGACGTCCTTGTACCAGCCCATGCCTTTGATGGGGCGCTTCCACCGGCCCTTCATCGCCTTCAGGGCCGGCTCGTGGGCGGTGTCGCCCGCGGCGACCGTCTCCTTGAGGTGGGCGTCCTGGGCGTTGATCACGTCGTCGGCGGAGTCGCCGGAGAGGGCGAGGTCACAGGGTCCGCCCAACTGCTTGCAGGTCATCGTCTTCATGGTCGTCAGTCCTCTCTCGTCAGATGGGTGGGGTCAGCGTCGTTCCTGGATCCGGAGCAGGTTGCCCGCCGGGTCGCGCACGGCGCAGTCCCTCAGGCCGTAGTCCTGCTCGATCGGCTCCTGGACGATCTCGGCCCCGCCGGCCACCAGCTGGTCGAAGGTGGCGTCGAGGTCCTCGGCCGCCAGGTTGACGCTGGCGTAGGTCCCTTTGGCCATCATCTCGGTGATGAGGCGACGCTCGTCGTCGGTCACCCCGGGATCGACCGCCGGCGGGGTCAGGACGATGGCGGTGTCGGGCTGACCGACCGGGCCGACGGTGATCCAGCGCATGGTCCCGTGGCCGACGTCGAGGCGGACCTCGAAGCCGAGGATGTCGCGGTAGAAGGCCAGCGAGGCCTCCGGGTCGTCATGGGGGAGGAAGCTCGAATGGATAGAGATGCTCATGGCCGTCAACCTACGAACGGTCGGCGCCCCGCGCTTCTCGATTCCTGATGGGTCTGGTCACCTGCTTGGCCACACACGGCGGTATCCCCGCCGTCGTGATGGCCTGCTGCCGGTAAACGCTGGGGGGCACCCCGACGAGCTCGGTGAAGCGGGTGCTGAAGGTGCCCAGGGACGAGCAGCCGACGGCGAAGCAGACCTCGGTCACGCTCAGTTCGTCGAGGCGGAGCAGGGCCATGGCCCGCTCGATGCGCCGAGTCATCAGGTACTGGTACGGCGGCTCGCCGTAGGCGGCCCGGAACTGGCGACTGAGGTGCCCGGCCGACATGTACGCGCCGCGGGCGAGGGCCTCGACGTCCAGCGGCTGGGCGTACTCCCGGTCGATCCGATCCCGGACGCGACGCAACCGGGCGAGGTCCTCCAGCTTCGGCGCGGCGGGTCGGTTGGTCACCGACACGGTCGTGCCACGACCCGGATCATGCTCCGAGGTGGTCGGTGAAGTGGGTGGACCAGTCGATGAGGCCAGTGGGCACGTAGTAGCCGGACTCGTCGTTGATCGCCGCCCAGTGGTCGGCGACGTCCTCGACGGTGGGGTCGCCGTCGGGGTGGACCCAGCCCTCGGTCGAGGCGATGAAGATCCGGGCGAAGCGTCCGGCACCCGCGGCGTAGATCTCCCCGCTCACCGGGCAGTCCTCATGGGCCAGGAAGGCGACCATCGGGGCGACCTGCTCGGGCGGCATGTCCGGCACCGCGTCGCTCGGCCCACCGGCCATCCGGGTGGTCGCCGCCGGGGCGATCAGGTTGACCTTGATGCCGTGGCGAGCGCCCGCCGTGCTGAGGCTGCGGGTCATCCCGATGACCCCGCCCTTGGCCGTGGCGTAGCTGAGGTTCTTGGGCAGACCGAAGAACCCGGCGGAGGTCGTCATCACGATGCGGCCGTAGCCCTGGTCGACCAGGTGGGGCCAGGCGGCCCGGGTCGTGTTGAACGAGCCGCCGACGTGCACGGCGAGGTGCGCCTCGAGGTTGTCGGCATCGGCTTCCGGCAACCCGGCCCAGCGGATGATCCCGGCGTTGTTGACCAGGATGTCGATCCGCCCGAACTGCTCGACCGCGGTGGCGACGAGGGCTTCGGCGCCTTCCGTCGAGGCCACGTCGCTGGTGTCGGGGACTGCGGTCCCGCCAGCGGCCACGATCTCGGTGGCGACCTCCGCTGCCGGGCCGGCGTCGGTCCCCTCGCCCTCCATCGAGCCACCGAGGTCGTTGACCACGACGCTCGCGCCCCGATCGGCGAGCAGGAGCGCGTGGGCCCGGCCGATGCCCCGGCCCGCGCCCGTCACGACCGCGACGCGCCTGTCGAATCGGTGCTGGTTCATGCCTGGCTCCTCGTTCGCCGGCGCCCTCGTGCGTCCGTGTACCGTCCGGTCCAGTGCCGGGAACCGGGGCGGGCGCCGATCGCCCACGCAGTGAGAAGTGGACGGCGCGCCGTGACGCGATCGTCGACACCTCGGCGCAGGTCTTCGCCCAGCAGGGCTACCACGCCACCGGCATCGTCGAGCTGTGCGAGGTCAACGGGCTCGGCAAGGGCGCCTTCTACCACTACATCGGGTCGAAGGAGGAGCTGCTCGCTGCCATCCACGACCGAGTGATGGACGAGGTGATGGTCGGCGCCGACCGGGTCGCCGCATCGGCGGGCTCGCCGTCGGAGCAGCTGGCCATGCTCGGCGACGAGCTGCTCGACGTCATCCACCGCTACCCCGACCACGTCTGGGTGTTCCTCCACGAGTTCCCCGCCCTCACCGAGGAGCGGGCCGAGACCTTCCGGGTGCGCCGCCGTGAGTACGAGCGCCGGGTCGAGGGGGTCCTGCAGGCGGGCATCGACGCCGGGGAGTTCCGGGACGTGGATCCCCGGCTCACCGCCATGGCGTGGCTCGGCATGCACAACTACACCTACCTGTGGCTCAAGGTCGACGGCCGCCTGACGGCCCGGGACGTGGCGAAGCCGTTCGCCGACATCTTCCTCCGGGGGATCGCCGGCTGACGACCGTCAGGCCGCGACGGAGGACGACAGCCCCAGGAGCCCGGCCAGGGTGCCGCCCACCATGGCGGCCTTCTCGTCCTCGGGCACGCCGGCGAACTCCCGGGCCAGCAGCTCCTTGCTGCCGCGGAAGGTCCCCTCGGCGTGCGGGTAGTCGTTGCCCCAAACGATGCTGGAGACCCCGGTAATGTGGCGGCAGGCGATGGCCACCGGGTCGTCCTGAAACGAGATGTGGAACTGGCGCTTCACGTACTCGCTCGGCGTCAGCGGGTAGGGCCACTTCTCGTTGAGGCGGAAGAGCTGGGCCATGTGGGGCTGGTCGTCGGCGGGACGGGCGTCGTCCCAGTGCCCCAGCCACCAGTCGGCGTCCTGACCGATGCCGGTGACCCAGCACTTGTCCATGCCCCCCACCAGCGACGCCAGCCAGTTGGCGTTGAACTCGATCAGCGCGAAGTGGAGGTCGGGGTAGCGCTCGGGCACGCCGCCGCCGATCAGCTCGCACATGACCTGTTGGGGGACGATCGTGCTGTAGATCGACTGGGTGATCATCCGCTTGGAGGCCGACTTCTCGGTCATCGGCTGGTTGACCTGGGCGGCGGACTCCATGACCACCTTGAGCGTCGTGGACTCCGGGTCGTTGACCTTCACCCCACCCGTCTGGGTGTGGATGAAGATGTGCTGGCCGTTGGCCTGGGCGGCCGCCCACACCGGGTCGAGGTCGCGGGACCAGTACGGCATCGGCGGCGTGGCCGGCAGGAGGATCGCCCGGAAGCCGGCGGCGGCGACCCGCTCGATCTCGGCCACGGCGTCGCCGATGTCGGTGATCGGCACCGGGGCGGTGGGCACGATCCGGTCGAAGTACGGCGTGAACCGCTCGGCGACGTAGTCGTTGTAGACCCGGGCATGCGCCATGGAGAGCTCGTGGTCGTCGGAGTAGAGCCCGAAGAGCGAGAGGTTCGGGTGCATCACCCCGGCGTCGACGCCGTCCTCGGCCAGGTCCTCGATGATCAGCTGCGGGTCACCCTCGGGCGTCCGCCCGCTCGTCTGGCGGTAGCGCGAGATCGTCCAGCCCTCGAACCCCGGGGTGTGGAGCTTGCGGAAGACGCTCGCGCCGCCATCGACCAGCGGGTCGATCTCGAAGTCCTCCTCCCAGACCCCCCGGTCCCTGAGGTGCTCGGGGAGGCGGGTCTTGAAGAGGTCCGTGGGCTCGAGGATGTGCCCGTCGGCGGAGACGACCAGGGGCTTGTCGGTCACCGCCGCGACAATAAGCCAACCGGTCGGTACAAGCAATGTCCGGCCCTGCGTAGTGTGACGGCCGTGACCGACCGGTGGAAGCAACGCCCGCCCGGCTCGACGTGGGGGGACTGGGGCGACGACGACGAGCTCGGACGCATCAACCTGCTCACGCCGGAGAAGGTCCTGCAGGGCGCGCGCGAGGTCCAGACCGGCGAGACCTTCTGCCTGAGCCTGCCGCTCGACTACCCCGGGGGGACGGTCCTCAACCAGCGCCGGCCCCCGCCGCGCGTGGCGCCGACCGAGGACATGGAGGGCGTCGTGGACACCTTCTACAACGTCCACATGAGCGAGATGCCGGACTTCGGTGACCCGAAGTACGTCGACGTCTGGGCCGACGACGTGGTCACCCTCGCCCTGCAGTACTCCACCCAGTGGGACGCCCTCGCCCACGTCGGCGCCGAGTTCGACGCCGACGGCGACGGGACCGAGGAGGCCGTGTACTACAACGGCTACCGGGCGGGCATCGACCTCGTCGGTCCGAGCGAGGACGCCCGGGGAGACGGCAGCGGCCACCGCTCCTTCGCCCACCACCTCGGCCTGGAGCACATGGCCTTCCACGGCGTGCAGGGCCGGGGCGTCCTCGTCGACCTGGCCCACCACCTCGGCCACGACTGGCGGGGCGTCGACCTGGCGACCCTCCAGGAGGTCATGGCCGCCGACGACGTGATGGTCGAACCCGGCGACATGCTCCTGCTGCACACCGGGTTCGCCACGAAGCTCCTCGAGTGGGACAAGGCCCCGGACCCGAGGCAGGTCTTCACGACCTGCTCCTACCTGGATGCGCACGACCCGGCTCTGCTCGAGTGGATCGCCGAGTCGCAGATCTCGGCCCTCGTGGCCGACAACTACGCCGTCGAGGGACTGCTGGGCAAGGACCGGGACCCGAGCCGCCACTCGTTCCTGCCGATCCACCACCTCTGCCTGTTCAAGCTCGGGGTCCCCCTCGGCGAGCTGTGGTACCTGCACGAACTGGCCACGTGGCTGCGTGAGCACGGCCGCAGCCGGTTCCTGCTCACCGCGCCGCCGCTGCGCCTCCCGGGGATCGTGGGCTCTCCGCTGACCCCGGTCGCGACCGTCTGAACGCGACCCAGCCGTTCTCGCGGACGCGGGCCATCTCCTTGAGGAGCTTGGGGCGGCCGCCGGCGTTGAGGAGGTAGCGCTTCGGCTTGCCCGGGATGTTGCCGCCGACGTACTGGCCGATCGTCCCGAACGGGGTCGCGGCGGCGGCCCGGTCGATCATGGTCGTCCAGCGCTCCTCTGCCTCCGCGGTCACCTCGATCACGTCGTCGCCGTGTTCGCGGAGGCGAACGAGGGTGTCGGTGACGAAATCGACCTGGTCGCCGTTGTAGCGCGGGTTGTTGCCGGCGGCGGCGTGCGGGCCGCCGGGGAAGAACAGGTTCGGGAACCCGTGGGTCTGGATGCCGAGGAAGGTCGTCGGCCCGTCGGCCCAGTGGTCGGCGAGGGCCAGGCCGTCCCGGCCCACGATGCCCATCCGCAGCATCGCCCCGGTGCCGAAGTCGAACCCGGTCGCCCACACGATGACGTCGACCTCGTGCCCGCCGTCGGTGGTCTCGATCCCGGTCTCGGTCAACCGGACGATGGGGGTCTCCCGCAGGTCGACGAGCGACACGTTCGGCCGGTTGAAGGCCTCGAAGTAGCCGGTGACGTACGGCGGCCGCTTCTCGCCGTAGCGATGGTCCCGGGGGATCAGCCGCTCGGCGGTGTCGGGATCCTGCACGATGGCCCGGATCTTCCCGGCGATGAAATCGCACCACTCGGCGTTCGCCTCGGGGTTGTCCAGGATGTCGACGTAGTTGCTCGTGAACTTCCGGAAGCCGGGGCTGGCCCACATCTCCTCGAAGAAGGCCTGCCGCCGCTCGGGTGGGTCCTCGAAGGCCCGCCGGGTGTTCAGCGGGTGGTGGAACCCGTGGACCGAGGTGTTCAGCACCTCGCGCAGCTCCTCGAACCCGGCTCGCAGCTCGGCCTGCTCCTCGGCGGTGATCGGCCCGTTGTTGAGGGGCGTGCACCAGTTGGCGGACCGCTGGAAGACCTCGACGGAGGCGGCCTCGTCGGCGATGGCGGGGACGACCTGCACCCCGCTCGACGAGGTGCCGACGACGGCCACCCGCTTGCCCGCGACGGGGACCGGGTCGGCCGGCCACTGGCCGGTGTGGTGCTGGACCCCGCCGAAGTCCTCCCGACCGGGCACATCGGGGAGGTAGGGCACCGAGAGGACGCCCGTGGCCGCGACCAGGAACCGGGCCCTCACCTCCGGGCCGTCATCGACGGTGACGAGCCAGGTCCCCGACGGGTCGTCCCACACCGCGGCGGAGACCTTGGTGTCGAAGCGCATGTGACGCCGCAGGTCGAAGCGATCGACGACGTGGTTGAGGTAGCGCTCGATCTCGGGCTGCTCGGCGAAGTGCTCCTGCCACTCCCACTCGTCGAAGAGCTCCTCGGAGAAGAGGTACCCGTAGGTGTAGCTCTCGGAGTCGAACCGGGCTCCGGGGTAGCGGTTCCAGTACCAGGTCCCGCCGACGCCGTCGCCGGCCTCGAGCACGGTCGCCGAGAAGCCCTCCTCCAGCGCCCGGTACAGCTGGTAGATGCCGGTGATGCCGGCTCCCACGACCAGCACGTCGACGTCGGGTTCAGCTGGGGTCATGCGCGTCCTGGGATGATGCCGGGTCAGGTTGTACCGACCGGTACACTATAGGCCGTGGACTTCTCGCTCACGGAACCCGAGCGCGACCTGGTCGGCCTCTGTCGTGACTTCGCCCAGAAGGAGATCGCCCCCCGTGCCCCCCAGGCCTGGGAGGACGCGGTGTGCCCGACGGACCTGCTCCGGGAGATGGGCGAACTGGGCCTGCTCGGCATGCTGATCCCCGAGCAATGGGGCGGGATCGGGATGACCACGGTCGGCTTCGTGGCCGCCATGGAGCAGATCGGCCTCGCCGACCAGTCCGTCGCCGCCGCCTGGCAGGCCCACGTGACGATCGGGTCCCTGCCGCTGTACCTGTTCGGCAACGACGAGCAGCGGGAGCGTTGGCTGCGACCGCTGGCCGAGGGACGGGTCCTGGGCGCCTTCGGCCTCACCGAGCCCGACGCCGGCTCCGACGCCCGGGGGATCACCACCCGGGCCGAGCCACAGGACGGCGGCTGGCTGATCAACGGTCGGAAGACCTTCATCTCCAACGCGGGCACGGACATGTCCTTCGGCGTGACCCTGCTCGCCCGCACGCCGTCGGCCGAGGGCGAGCCACAGCGGTACGCGACCCTCGTCGTCGAGAAGGACACCCCCGGCTTCACCATGGGCCCGAAGATGCGGGGCATCGGCTGGAAGGGCCTCGACACCCGCGAGCTCTGGTTCGACGACGTCTGGGTGCCCGACGAGCACTTGGTCGGCAACCCCGACATGGGCCTCAGCCAGTTCCTCAGCACGCTCGAGGTCGGGCGCATCTCCATCGCCGCCCTGTCGCTCAGCCTGACCCAGGCCGTCCTCGACCTCGCCCTCGACTACGCCGGTCAACGTGAGCAGTTCGGCCAGCCGATCTCCAAGTTCCAGGCGATCCAGTTCAAGCTGGCCGACATCGCCACCGAACTCGAGGCGGCCCGGTGGCTCACCTATCGCGCCGCGTACCTGCGGGACGCCGGCCAGCCGTTCCTCAAGGAGGCCTCGATGGCGAAGCTGAAGGCCAGCCGCCTCGCGGTCTCGGCCGCGTCCGAGGCCGTCCAGATCCACGGCGGCCTCGGCTACATGCTCGAGTCCCCGGTGGCCCGCTTCTACTGCGACGCCAAGGTCCTCGAGATCGGCGAAGGCACCAACGAGATCCAGCACATGGTCATCGCCCGCACCCTCGGCTGCTGACGGCGGCCCTACGCGGCCGCCAGTCGGCGGATGGCCTCGGCGATGTCCTCCCGGTCGGGGAGCCAGGCCCTTTCGAGGTCGGGGGCGTAGGGCGGGGGCGTGGCCGCGGCACCGATCCGCTCGATCGGCGCGTCGAGGGTCCAGAAGCCCTCCCGGGCGACGACGGCGGCGATCTCGGCGCCGATGCCGAAGGGGACGACCGCCTCGTGGGCGATCAGGAGCCGGGAGGTCTTGGCCACCGACTCGAGGATGGTGCCGGTGTCCAGCGGGGCCACGGTGCGCAGGTCGATGACCTCGACCGACACGCCCTCCGCCACCAGGGCCTCGGCCGCCGCGACCGCCTCGTGGACCATCCGGGAGACGGACACCACGGTGATGTCGCTCCCCTCCCGCACCACCCGGGCCCGCCCGATGGGCAGGACATGGTCGGCGGCCGGCTGGGGTCCCTTCATGCCGTAGAGCAGCCGGTTCTCGATGACAATCACCGGGTTGGGATCCTGGATCGCCGCCCGGAGCAGGCCGTACGTGTCGGCCGGGGTCGACGGCATGACCACGCTCAGCCCGGGGATGTGGGCGAGCAGCGCTTCGAGGCTCTGGGAGTGCTGGCTGCCCGACGACCGGCCGGCGCCGAACTGGGTCCGGACCGTCAGCGCCATCTGTGCCGCGCCGCCGGTCATGTACGGCAGCTTGGCCGCCTGGTTGAGCAGCTGGTCGAGACAGACCCCGACGAAGTCCAGGTACATCAGCTCCACCACGGGCCGCATCCCGGCCATCGCCGCGCCCACACCGAGGCCCATGACCGCGGTCTCGGAGATCGGCGTGTCCCGCACCCGGTCCCCGAACCGGTCATGGAGGCCCCGGGTGAGGCCGAAGACGTTGCCCCCGGCCCCGACGTCGATGCCCGCGAGGAACACGCGCTCGTCGGCGGTCAGCTCGGCCTCGAGCGCGTCGTGGACGGCGTCCATCGTGCGGAAGACCGGCGCGTCCGCAGCCGGGTGCGGCGGCTCGGGGCGCGTGGGCCTCGAGCGGGTCACGAAGTCGAACAGGGTCGTGACGCTGGGGCCCGCCATCGCGCGGGCGGCCGCGACGGCCGCGTCCAGCTCCTCGGTCACGGCCGACTCGAGCGACCCGAGGGCATCGTCACCCACACCGGCGGCTCGGAGGGTGGCGGCATGGCGGATCAGCGGGTCGCGCGCCGCCCACTCCTGGACCTCCTCCGGCGTGCGGTAGCGCTCCGGGTCGCCCTCGTAGTGGCCGTGCCACCGGTAGGTGGTCGCTTCGACGATGACGGGACCGCCGCCGACGCGCATCGCCTCGACCCGGTCCACCATCGCCGCGACCGTGGCCACTACGTCGTTGCCGTCGACCGCCACATAGTCGACCCCGTAGCCCACGGCTCGGGCCACCAGGGGCGCCCCATGCTGGTCGGCGGCGGCGGAGAACTCGGCGTAGCCGTTGTTCTCGCAGAAGAAGACGACGGGCAGCGACCAGACGGCGGCGAGGTTCACCGCCTCGTGGAACGCGCCCTGGGCCACCGCCCCGTCACCGAAGAAGGCCACGGCCACGCTCTGGTCCGCCCGCAACCGGGCCGCGGTCGCCGCCCCCACCGCGATGGGCAGCCCGGCCGCCACGATCCCGTTCGCCCCGAAGATCCCGAGGTTCGGGTCCGCGATGTGCATCGAGCCCCCGCGGCCGCGGTTGGTGCCCTGGTCGCGGGCCATGAGCTCGGCGAACATCCCGAGGGGGTCCAGTCCCTTGGCCAGGCAGTGGCCGTGGCCGCGGTGGGTCGAGGTGATGACATCCGCGGGTGCGAGTGGCCAGCAGGCCCCGACGGCGGAGGCCTCCTGGCCGATCGAGAGGTGGACGAACCCCGGCACCTCGCCGGCCCGGTACAGCCGGGCCACGCGCTCCTCGAAGCCACGGATCACGAGCATCCGCCGGTGCATCTCGAGCAGGTCGTCGACGGAGGCCATCGGCGATGTACCGTACCGGTCGGTACAAGATCGCGAGAAGCATGAGCCAACAGATCGAGATCCCCCCCTCCCTGCCCCGGGGGGGCGATGTCCGCGGAAAGCGGGTGGTCCTCACCGGCGCGGGCCGCGGCCTCGGCCGCCTGCTGGCCCACGCCTTCTCCCAGGCCGGAGCGCTCGTGACCCTCGTCGCCCGCACCGAGACCGAGCTGAAGACCGTCGCGGCCGAGCTCCCCGGACCGTCCCTGGTGTGCCCCGGCGACGTGACCGACGAGGCGGCCAACGAGGCGGTGGCGGATGCCACGGTGGCCGAATGGGGGGGCGTCGACGTCTGGATCGGTAACGCCGGGATCTCGCCGATCGTGGCCGGTCCGCGGGAGACCGACCCGGCGATCTGGCGACGGGTGCTCGAGGTGAACCTGACCGCGGCCTTCCTCGGCGCCCGCGCGGCCGCCCGGGTGATGGGCGAGGGCGGCCGGATCGTGTTCACCGGCTCGGTCCTCGGCGAGCGGCCGGGCAAGGGCCTGACCGCCTACAGCGCCTCGAAGGCCGGGCTGGTCGGTCTGGCCAAGGGGCTGGCCCTCGAGCTGGCTCCGGCCGGCATCACGGTGAACGTCGTGGCCCCCGGCTGGTTCGACTCCCCGCTGGCCGAGGGCTGGAAGAACAACCCGAAGCGGGAGGCCGCCATCCTCGGGCACACGGCCCAGGGACGGTGGGGCGACGCCACGGATCTGGCCGGGGCCTACCAGTTCCTGGCCTCGGACGCCTCGGCCTTCGTCACCGGCACGGTCCTGAACGTCGACGGGGGGTACCTGCTCGTATGACGCGCCGGGTCGTGGTCATCACCGGAGCGGGCGGCGCGCTCGGCGGCGCGCTGTCGGCCCACTTCGCCGGCGAGCCCGACACCGACCTGGTGCTGAGCGACGTGAACCAGGCGTCCCTCGACGCGACCGTCGCCGGCCTGCCCCCCACCGACGGCCCCGTCGAGACGGTGCTGGCCGACGTCGGCGACTTCCAGCAGGTCGAGGCCGTCGTCGCCCGGGCCGTGGAGCGCTACGGGCGGCTCGACGTGCTGATCGGCAACGCCGGCGTCCTGTCCCCCAACGGCCGCATCCACAACCTGGCCACCGAGGACTGGGAGCGGGCCTTCCACGTCAACGTCCTCGGCGCGGTGAACGGCATCCGGGCCGCGGTGGCCGTGATGCGCCCGCAGCAGTCGGGCTCCGTCGTGCTCACCGCGTCGGTCTCCGGGCTCACCGCGTGGTCCCATGCGGCGCCCTACTGCGCGACGAAGGCGGCGGTGATCCAGTTGGCCAAGGTCGCGGCCGTGGAGTACGCCCGGGACGGGATCCGGGTCAACTGCGTGTGCCCGGGGAGCTTCCGCTCGGCCATCCACGCCGACCTGCCCGAGCCGGCGATCGAGGCGATCGCCGGACGGCATCCGCTCGGCCTCGGCTCCGCCGACGACCTGGTCGGGGCCTACGCCTACCTCGCGAGCGAGGCATCCCGTTGGACCACCGGTTCGGCGATGGTGGTCGACGGCGGGTATTCGGCCCCCTGACCACCGGCGGGCTCAGTCGACGGTGAGTGCCACCTTGCCGATGGCCTTGCCGTCGGCGACGTGGCGGAGGGCCGCGGCCACGTCGTCGAACGCGAACGTCGCGCCGATGTGCGGCACGGCCTCACCCGACGCCAGGAGGTCCAGGAGCTCGGCGTCGTTGCGCCGCATCTCGTCCGGGGCGTTCGTGGCGAAGGTGAGGAACTGGAACCCGAGCACCTGGATGCCCTTGAGCAGGACGAGGTTCAGGGGGATGCGGGGGATCTCCCCGGAGGCGAAGCCCACGGTCACGAAGCGACCGGCCCAGCGCAGGGAGCGCAGGGCGGGCTCAGCCAGGCCCCCGCCCACCGGGTCGACGACGACGTCGGTCCCGTCGGGGTGCCGCTCCCGGAGCGCCTGACGGAGGTCGCCAGCCCTGTGGTCGATCAGTTCCGCGGCCCCGTGGGCCGATGCCGCCTCGAGCTTCTCGGGGCTGGAGGCCACGGCGGTCACCCGCGCCCCGAGGTGGGCGCCGAGTTGCACGGCCGCCAACCCCACGCCGCCACCCGCGCCGAGCACGACCAGCTCCTCCCCCGGTTGCACCCGGGCCACCGAGCGCAGCACGTGGTACGCCGTGCGGTGGGCGACCCCGAAGGCCGCCGCCGAGCGGTCTTCGACCCCGTCCGGGGTGAGCGTGAGGTTGGCGGCCCCGACGACGATCTCGTCGGCGAAGGCCCCGATGAACGCGCTGCCGAAGACCCGGTACCCGACGGCCACGGTGTCGACGTCCTCGGCCACCTCGATGACCTCCCCCGCGAACTCGCTGCCCGGAACGAAGGGCAGGGGGGCGCTCATCTGGTACTCGTCGGCGATCACCAGGACGTCGGGGAAGTTCACCGCGGCGGCCCGCACGCGGACCCGGGCCTGGCCAGGGCCGATCTCGGGCGCCGGGAGCTCTCCGACCTCGACGCCGTCGGGCGGGCCGTAGGTCCGGCAGACCGCGGCGCGCACGTCAGGTGACGGCGTAGTCGGTGGACTCGGCCAGGTCGGCCGCACCCTGCATCAGGTCGAGCACGACGGGCCCGAAGGCCTGCAGCTTCTCGTCGTCGCCCCGGCGTTGGAACCCCTGCTCCAGCACGACGGCCAGCTTCCACTTGGCCAGGACGCAGTAGTAGTCGATGTCGTCGACCTGGCGACCCGACACTTCGGCGTAGTGCGCCAGGACCTGATCCCGGGTCGGCATCCCGTACATGTCGACGTAGCTCGAGCCTGAGGCCGACGGGTCCATCGGGTCCTCGGGCCAGCTGTTCACCGTCCACCCGAGGTCCAGCTTGGGGTCACCGACGGTCCCCATCTCCCAGTCCACGATGGCGGCCAGCCGGGCCGGCGCGCCGTGCTCGTACATGACGTTGGCGAACTGGTAGTCGCCGTGCATCAGGCCGGGGATGTAGTCGATCGGCTTGTGGGCCCGCAGCCAGGCCGCCGCCTCGTCGAAACCGGGCAGCGCGCGCCCCTTGATCCGCTCCAGGAAGGCGGTCCAGCGGTCGACCTGGCGCTCGTGGAAGCCGGCCGGCCGGCCGAGGTCCGCCAGGCCCTTCGCCCGCCAGTCCACGTTGCCGAGCAGGGCGATGCCCTCCACCAGCTGGTACGCGAGCCCGGCCCGCGCCTCCAGATCGTCGGCAAAGGGCGCGGGCCACGGCCTGCTCCCGTCGGGCTGGGTCTCGAGCCCCATCGGCGACCAGCCGTCGACGAAGCCCATCACGTAGAACGCCCGGCCGAGCACCTCCGGCTCCCGGCAGGCGGCGATGGCCGGCGTGTGCGGGACATCGGTGCCCTCCAGCGCCTCGGTGATCCGCCACTCCCGCCAGATGCCCTCGTCCCGGGTCTCGGGCGCGGACGGCGGCGGGATCCGCAGGGCCCCGTGCAGGTCGCCCCGGCGGATCTCGTAGATCTCGTTCTGGGAGCCGCCGGAGACGAAGCCGCAGTCGATCGGCGCGCCCGCCTCGCCGAGCCCCTGCTCGTCCAGCCAGGCTCCGAGGCGGTCGAGGTCGATCACCGTGCCCCCCTCCCCTTCTGGCGCCCGATTGAGGTGCCGGGACGCCGCAATGAGGCGCCAATACGAGTTGCTGCACTCACAGGTTGCCGACCTCGTGCTCGAGGAACTCGGCCAGCTTCTCGCGGGCGGCGGCCACCTTCTTGGGCTTGTGCTCGGTGGGCCAGAGGTCGTCGCTGGCTCGGTGGTTGCGGAGCTCCTGGCGGGCGATGGTGACCTTGTGCACCTCGGTCGGGCCGTCGGCCAGACCCATGACGTTGGCGCCCAGCATCATCCCGGTGAACGGCATCTCGTTGCTGACCCCCAGGGCGCCGTGGACCTGCATGGCCCGCCAGGCGATGTCGTGCAGGACGGTGGGCATGACGACCTTGACCGTGGCGATGTCCTTGCGGACCCGCCGGTAGTCGTTGTACTTGTCGATCTCCCACGCCGTGTAGAGCGTGAGCAGCCGGAACTGCAGGAGCTGCGCGTAGGAGTCGGCGATGTAGCCCTGCACGAACTGCTTGTCGGCCAGCAGCGAGCCCTGGGTCTCCCGGCTGAGGGCCCGCTCGCACAGCATGTCGAGCGCCTTCTGGGAGAGGCCGATGGTGCGCATCGCGTGGTGGATGCGGCCGCCGCCGAGCCGGGTCTGGGCGATGGCGAAGGCCTGGCCCTCACCGCCGAGGAGGGCGTCGTCGGGCACCCGGACGTTCTCGTAGTGGATGAGGGCGTGGGAGCCGTGACCCAGCGGCTCGCTGCCGAGCCCGACGTTGCGGACGATGTTGACCCCGGGGGTGTCGGTCGGGACCAGGAACATCGACATGCCCTTGTACGGGCTGACGTCGGGGTTGGTCACCACCATGACGATGAGGAACGAGGCGGTGTTGGCGTTCGACGAGAAGAACTTGGCCCCGTTGATGACCCACTCGTCACCGTCCTTCTCGGCCCGGGTGGTGAACATCGTCGGGTCGGCCCCGGCGTGGGGCTCAGTCATCGAGTAGCTGGAGAACACCTCACCGGACAGCAGCGGGGTGAGGTAGTCCTGCTTCTGCTGGTCGGTGCCGTAGTGGGCGATGATCTCGGCGTTGCCCGTGTCGGGGGCCTGGCACCCGAAGATGATCGGCGCCCAGGACGAGCGGCCCAGGATCTCGTTCAGCAGTGACAGCTTGACCTGGCCGTAGCCGGCGCCCCCGAGGTCGGGCCCGAGGTGGGTGGCCCACAGCCCCTGGTCCCTGACCGCCTGCTTGAGCGGGTCGACGGCCCGGCGCCGGTTGTCGTCCAGCGGCGTGAAGGCGAGACCGTCCCAGACCTGGTCGAGGGGCTCCACCTCCTCGCGGACGAACTTGTCCGCCCAGTCCAGCTTCTCCTGGAACTCAGGATCGGTCTCGAAGTCCCACGCCATTGCGTCCCCCTGTCGTCGTCTGTCAGAATAGCGTTCTGGAAACTCAGAACGCAATTCCGAAGGCGCAGCGGATCCTGGCCGAGCGGGAGGCCGGCTACGCGGACGAGGTCCGCCGCCTGCTCGACGCCGGCCTCGCCATGATGGCCCAGTGCGGGACCACCTCGCGTCCTCGGGTGGCCGACATCGTCGAGGCGGCCGGCCTGTCCAATGACGCCTTCTACCGGCACTTCCCGTCCAAGGACGCGCTGGTCACCGCCATCCTCGACGACGGGGCCGAGCGCCTCCACGACTACCTGGCCCACCAGATGGCCAAGGAGGCGACTGCGGAGGGGAAGGTCCGGCGCTGGGTCGAGGGCATCCTCTCCCAGGCCGACGAGGAGATCGCGGCCACGACCCTGGCCGTGCTGTGGAACGGCGGCGCCGTCGACGGAACGGGCGCCGGCCGCCATGGCGCCAGCGCCACCCTGGCCACGCTCCTCCACGGGCCGTTCGTCGAGCTGGGCAGCCCGGACCCCGAGCTCGACGCCTCGCTCGCGGCCCACGCCGCCATGGGCAAGCTGTCCGACCTCCTCTGGCAGGGCCGCCCGCCGGCCAAGTCCGACCTCGAGGGCATGACCCGCTTCTGCCTCGCCGCGGTGACCTCGGCATGAAGGCGATTCGAGGCCAGGGCGGTGCGCCCGTCCTCGTCGACGTGGACGACGCCCCGGGCGAGGGGGAACTGCTCAGCATGCGCTCGGTCGGCATCTGCTCGTCCGACCTCCTCTACCTCCGGGTCGGCACCGAGCACGTCCTCGGCCACGAGCTGGCCGGGGTCCGGGCCGACGGCACGGCGGTGGCGGTCGAGGGCCTCTACGGCTGCGGCACCTGCGAGCACTGCCTCGACGGCCGGATCAACCTCTGCCCCCAGTCCACCCAGCGGGCCCTCGGCATGATGGCCGACGGCGGCATGGCCGAGCAGTTCCGGGCCCCGTCGGCCCGGCTGGTCGACCTCCCCGCCGGCTTGGACGTGTCCAGTGGGGCGCTGGTCGAACCCGCCTCGGTGTCCTGGCACGGCGTGCGGGTCGGCGGCGTGGGCCCCGACACCCGGGTGCTCGTGGTCGGCGCCGGCTCGGTCGGCCTGCTCGCCGTCGCCGCCGCCCAGGCCATGGGTGCCCCCGAGGTCGCCCTCGCCGCCCGCCACCCCCACCAGCGGGCCATCGGCGAGCAGCTCGGCGCCACCGAGCCCGACGGGCTCTACGACCTGGTCATCGAGGCCGGCGGCTCGGCCGAGGCCGTCGACCAGAGCATCGAACAGCTCGCCCCCGGCGGGACCATCTCGGTCCTCGGCGTGCACTACGCCCCGGTCGAGGTGCCCTTCCTCCCCATGCTGAACAAGGAGGCGACCCTCATCACCTCCATGGGCTACTGCCGCCACGACGGCGGCCGCGACATGGCCCAGGCCGCCGACATGCTCGCCGCCCGCCCCGAACTGGCCGAGGCCCTCATCACCCACCGCTTCCCACTGGAGGACGCCGCCGAGGCCTTCCGCGTCGCGGCCGACCGCTCGTCGGGATCGATCAAGGTCGTGGTCGAGGTCGACTGACCCGTTGCCACCGGCCCTCGCGATCCGGCCCGGTTGACCCCGAGAAATCCGTCGGAGCGGTTGCCTCTGCATGGAGAACACAGTAGAGTTTCGTACACCAGTTCGTAGTCGACTGGGGTCCTGCTCCTAGGGACCGAGGGACGGCTACCGGAGAACCCGACGAGTCCTGCCTGTGAAGGGAGGGACCGTGCCCGCTGAAGTCGACGATCTCGAACAGGCCAGCGCCATGGTCGCCAAAGTCGCCTGGGGCAACGAGCCCGCCGTGGTCGTGGGTGAGGCCATCGAGGCCATGTCTCGGTCCCGCAACCGGGAAGATGCCGCGCTGTTGATGGCGGTGCGGTCGTTCTCGGCCCGGGGTGAGCACCGGGTCGACGGCCACGTGAATGTGGCCGCCTGGCTCCAGCACACCTGCCGCCTCAAGAAGCGCCAGGCCCTGCGGATCGCCCGCCTGGCCCGGTTCCTCGATCACCAGCCGATCCTGGAAGCCGCGATGGCCGACGGGCGGATCAGCCTGGACCACCTCGACCTGTTCGCCGACCTGCACCGCGAACGCCACGCCGAGGCCTGGACCGAAGCGTTTCCGCTGCTGGTGGACTACGCGACGGTCGCCCGGTTCGAAGACGTCGCCCGAGCCGCCCAACGCTTCGCCGATGACCTGTCGCCGACCGATGCCGATGACCGGTTCAGAGAACAGGTCGAGGGCCGAACCTTCACCAAGGCCACCACCATCGACGGCTTCGGCCACCTCCAGGGCTTCCTGGACCCCATCACCTACGCCATCTTCGCCGCCGAACACGACCGCCTCGTCGGCATCGAATACCAGGCCGACCTGGCCATCGCCCGCGAGGTGTTGGGCCGGGACCCCGACCCCCTCGAGCTCGCCCAGATCACCCGCACCCCCGCCCAACGCTCCGCCGACGCCCTCCGCGTCATGGCGCAGCGCTCCAAGACCCTCGCCGGCGGCGCCGTGGCCGCCGCGGTCGAAGTCGTGATCCACATGACCCAGGACCAATACGAAGCCGGCGTCGCCCGCGACCTCGGCGACCCCGAAGCGTCGGAGACCCCGACGGGTTCTGCGAGCTCGACGACGGCACCGTCATCTCCCCCATCGCCGCCCTCTACCTCGCCTCGATCGCCAACTTCCGGCGCATCGTCTACGGCCCCGACGACGAGATCATCAACTACGGCAAAGCCCGCCGCGGCTACGCCCCGCCCCAATACGGGGCACTGCGGGCCAAGTACCGGCGCTGCGCCCACCCCTGGGGCTGTGACCGCACGGGACGGTTCCTCCAAGCCGACCACATCGAAGAACACAGTGACGGCGGCCCCACCGACTGCCGCAACGGCCAATGCCTCTGCGGCTTCCACAACCGCTGGAAGACCCGCCACAAACACGACCCACCCCGATCGACCAAGGTGGACACCGGCGCCCGCCGAGCAAGACCCCCCGACCTCTGCTGAACCCGTGAGGGACAACGCATGAGCACATTGTCCCTCCGCCTGCACGTGCGCATCACTCTCGAGCAGCGGGCCCGCCTGCAGCGAGCGGCGTCCCCGCGCGGAACGCCGGTCTCGACGATCGTTCGCGAGGCCATCGACCTCGCCGTACCCCACGATCCCCGGTCCAAGCGCGCCGAGGCTGATGCGATCCTCGCGGCGCCGCCCATGGCCGTGCCCGCCGTCGGCGATCTCCTCGCGGACTGGACGGACCCCGCGGCCATGACCTCGGGTGATCCCTGATCGGCTCACCCGCCATGACCTGCGGCCTGAAGTGCCACTGACCGGGTACGGCCGGTCAGTGGCCGGCGACGGACTCCTGGCGGACGAGGATGAAGGTGCGGCGCGCGATGCGCCAGCCGTCGGGGGTGTCGACCAGCTCATCGTCGTAGAAGCCGGTCGCCCGGACACCCGCGCCGTTGTCCGGGCCGAGCACCAGCGCCTCGACGTAGCTGCGGGCCGTGACGCCGTCGCCGGCACCGGGTGACACGGCGACGTTCGTGATCCGATGCAGCGTGTGGCCGCAGGCGTCGTGGACCACGGTCATCCAGTCGGTGATCTCGTCCACCCCGTGCCAGACCCCGATCTCGCCGTAGTCGGCCTCGCAGTCCTCGGTGAAGCAAGTCCGGAACAGGGCCCAGTCCCGTCGGTCGATGCCCGTGGCGTAGCGCACGAGTACATCGGCCACGTCCTGGTGCACTTCCCGGGTCACGCTCTCGGTCGCCATCAGTCCTCGTCCAGGGGTGTGCTCATCAGCGCGCCGCCGTGTTCGGCCATGAGGCGGACGGCGTCGTTCCTCGGCATGGCGCCCAGGGCTTGGGCGCCGTCGCGGAGCATGTCGCCGACGTACCAGGTAGGGCCGTCGGCCAGGTGGGCGATGGCCTCGGCCACGACCTCATCGACGGTGGAGGCGCCGGGGATCGGCGTCGTGCTCTCCGGGGAGGACAGGACGCCGCGCTCGGCCAGCAGGGTGCGCAAAGACGGGGTGTCGGTGGCGCCGAGGACCAGGCCCAGGACGTCGACGCCCTCGTCGCGGAGCTCGGCCCAGAGGGCTTCGGCCATGACCGTGTCGAAGGCCTTCGAGGCGGCGTAGGCGACCATGTTGGGACCTCCGACCATGCCGGCCCCGGAGGACAGCAGCACGATCCCGCCCCGGCCCCGCTCGACCATCGGTCCGGCGACGTGGTGGCAGACCTGCAGCGGGACGGTGCAGTTGCGCTGGACCATCGCCAGCGCCGCGTCCACCGAGTTGGCCAGGAAGGGCTGGTAGTCGGGATCGGCCCCGGCGCAGTACATGACCATCCCGACCTCGAGGCCTATGGTCCCCTCGGCGATCGCCGCCATGGCGTCGGGCCGGGCCAGGTCGACCGCCAGGGCCCGGGTCTCGACGCCGGTGTCGGCCGCGATGGCAGCGGCCACCTCGTCCGAAACGGCTTGGCGGCGGGCCAGGAGCACCACGTTCAGGCCCCGCTCGGCCATGGCCCGGGCGTACGCCGCCCCGATGCCGTCGGACGCGCCGAGCACGAGGGCCCACGGCCCGTACTGCTCGGCGAAGGACTCGCTCCGGTCAGACACGGGGGAGGACGTCGTCGACGATGAGCTTCAGGGAGGCCCAGGCCAGGTCGGGGGCCACGCCGCCACACAGCGGCTGGAGGCCGAGGTAGCCGTGGGTCCGGACCATCTCGACGGCCTCGTCCGGCGTGAGGATCCGGTAGTTGCCCTGCTCGGCCCGCAGTTCGTCGACCGTGGTCGCCCCCGAGCGGGTCACCGCGTCGTGGCCCTCCCCCAGCCAGGCCCCGTACTCGCGGGCGTCGTGCAGGAGGTGGGGGCCGATGGTGGTCCACGCCTCGTCGACGTCCTCGGCCACGAAGACCGAGCTGGGGGACGCGGCGGAGGGCACGAGGCAGGCGCCGGGGGCCCGGCCGACGCGTTCGGCCTCGGCGTTGTAGATGTCGACCAGCTCGGGCTTGTCGGCTTCGCCGACGAAGTCGAGGCCGAAGCGGGCCGCCCGCTTGGCCGCGGCCGGGGAGCCGCCGCCGTAGGCCAGCTTCACGCCACCTTCGGTGTAGGGGCCGGGACGGATCGTCGCCGTGCGCCCCCGCCAGGTGACGGTCTCGCCGGCCAGGAGCGCTTGGAGGACCGTCAGGCGCTCCTCCATCTCGGCGCCCCGCTGGGCCGGGTCGATGCCGAACATGGCGAACTCCTCGGGGCGGTAGCCGAGGCCGATGATCGGGGTGACCCGGCCCCGGCTCAGGTTGTCCAGGACATTGAGGTCCTCGGCCAGCTTGATGGGGTCGTACATCAGTAGCAGCAGGGCGGCGATGGTGAACGAGGTGGTCGTCGTCCGGGCGGCCATGGCCGAGGCCATGAGCAGCGGCGAGGGGAGGTAGCCGTCGTCGGAGGCGTGGTGCTCGGAGATGGCCACGGCGAGGCAGCCCTTGTCCTCGGCCCACTCGACCATGTCCAGGGCGGTGTCGTAGAGGTCCGCCATCGGCGTGGGCCCGGGGGCCCGCATGTCGAAGCGCAGCAGGAACATCAGACGATCCTTGCAGGCCTCAGCCGGCCGGTGATCCGGTGGTCACAGGGCGAACGAGGCCCCGCCGTTGAGCGGGTAGGTCTGGCCGGTGATCCAGGACGCCTGGTCGCTGGCCAGGAACACCGCGAGGGCGGCGACGTCCTCGGGCAGGCCGGGACGGCGGACCGCGTACTTCTGGAGGAGGGCCTTGGCCCGGGGGTTGTCCTCTTCGGCCCAGAAGGCCTCGCTGATCGGGGTCCGCATGGTCCCCAGGGCGATCGAGTTCACCGTCACGCCGTGGCGCCCGCCCTCCACCGCGAGGGAGCGCATCAGCCCGGCGGCCCCGGCCTTGGCCGCGGCGTACACCGCCATCTGGGCCTCGCCGGAGCGAGCCGCGTCGGAGACGATCGTGATGATCCGTCCCCCGGCCCGGTCGATCATCCCGGGCAGCACGGCGTGACAGCAGTGGAGGACGCCGTAGAGGTTGACCTGGAGGTACGCCTCCCAGTCGGCGGGCACCGTCTCGGCGAACGGCGTCATCGCCGGCCAACCGTCCGCCCCGGCGTTGCCGGCGTTGTTCACCAGCACGTCGACGCCGCCGAGGGCCTCGACGGCCGCCGTCACCGCGGCGTGGTCGGTGACGTCGAAGACGGCGCTGACGGCATGGCCGCCCGCGGCCTCGATCTCGGTCACGACGGTCTCGGCCCGCTCGGCGGCGAGGTCGTTCACCGCCACCTCCGCCCCGGCCTCGGCGAACCCGAGGGCGATGCCCCGGCCCACGCCTTGGCCCGCGCCGGTGATGAGCGCCCGGCGACCGGTCAGGTCCAGTGTGAACGGCATCAGGCGGCCGCCACTTCGAGGAGGGCCTGGGTCGTGGCTTCGGGTTCGGTGATCATCAGGTCGTGGCCGGTGTCGATGGCCCACAGCCGCCCCTCGGCCTCCGCCGTGGCCATCAGCTCGGGGTCCCGGGTGGCCAGCGTCGACGTGCAGACGATGTGGTACTGCGGGATGGCCCAGAGGGCCTCCTCGTGCTGCAGGTCCAGCGGTTGCTCGAAGCACTGCCAGGGGTGGGGCGTGAGCCGCTCGGCCATCCAGGCCAGGTCGTCGGGATCCTCCACGCCGTAGAGCAGGCCGGCGTCGGGGGCGGGCAGCAGGACCAGCTCCAGGCCATCGACGGTCTCGCCGAAGGGGCGGACGGCTTCGATGATCGGGCCGGCGACGTCGCGGAGGGACTGGCCGTTCACCGGGTTGGCGGCGTCGAGGAACACCAGACGTCCCACCCGGTCCGTCACCAGGTCGGCCGCTCCGGTGATCACCATGCCGCCGTAGCTGTGGCCGACCAGGATCACGTCCCGCAGGTCCTCGGACACGATGAGGGCGGCGATGTCCTGGGCGTGGAGGTGGAGGTCGACGTGGGGTCCGAGCAGGTGGGCCCGGTCGCCCAGCCCGGTCAGGCTCGGGGCGTGGACCTCGTGGCCCTCGGCCCGCAGCCGTCGGGCGACGCGCTGGTAGCACCAGCCCCCGTGACCGCCACCGTGGACCAGGACATACGTGGCCATCGGGAGATCATCCCTCAGGGGCCGGGCTCCACGGTCACGTCGATGGAGGAGGCGCCGCTGTCGGGCACCCGGGGCTGGCGCCAGACCTCGACCGGGAAGGACACGGTGACCAGCGACTCGAACAGCCACAGCAGGTGGCGGTCCTCGTCGGAGATTCCCTCGAGGGCGACCCCCTTGAGGTAGTCGGTGCTGTTCTCGAGCCGGGGGAACGCTGCGTCGTAGAAGGCCTGGAGCTCGTCCATGGTGCTGGCGACGCGCTTGGCGTAGCGGTCGGCCTCGCTGGGCAGGGCCCAGTCGGCGAACGGCTCGAGGTCGGCGAAGGCGGCCGGAAGGGCGGGAGTGGTGCTCATGTCGTGATCTCCTCTCAGGACGCAGCCGAGATCTGGACCGGGCTGCCCGGCTGGCTGCTCTCATGGTCGGCCACGTAGCCGCGGGCGGTGGTGTGCAGGTGCCGGAGCAGGACCTCCTGGTCACACAGCGGGAACTCCGTGACCGCACCTGACTCGAGCATGATCTGGGTCGCCTCGAGGGTGTTGCCGTCCTGGAGGCCGTACTCCTTGAAGGTCACCACGGCCAGCTCCTGCTGGAGGCGCTCATAGGCGTTGGTCGGCGGCACGAAGTAGAGCGAGCACTCGAAGATGTGGGTGTTGTACGACGTCGGCCAGTAGTGGTACGTGAGGTACCAGTTGGGCATCCAGATCAACAGGGTGAAGTTGGGGAAGAAGAGGAACGAGTCCTCGCCCCAGGCCTTGTGCCGCGCCGGGTTGAGGCCCTCGGGCAGCTCACCCACGTCGGGGGCGTCCCAGACGCCGAACAGGCCGCTGCGCAGCACCCGCTCGATGGGCTTGACCATGCCCAGGTCCTTCGGCGGGGACATGCCGCCCCAGGACGACACCATCGAGTGGGGGCCGTCCACGTCGTAGGCCAGGGCCTCGAAACCGAAGCCCTGGAGCTTGCGGGACTCCTCGTCGGTGGCCTGCTTCGCGTGCAAAACCGGTGCGTGGTAGAACTCCATGAAGGCGTCGATGAAGAGCTTCCAGTTGGCGCCGATCTCGGCCCGATAGGTGTGCTTCTGGGTCATGAGGTGGAACGGGTAGCCCTCGAGGCCCGCGCCGAGCCGGCCCAGGTACCCCTTCAGGGGCTGGGCCTCGGGATCGAAGTTCACGAAGATGAACCCCTCCCAGACCTCGACCTTGACCGCCGCCAGGCCGAAGGCGTCCTTGTCGAGGTCGAAGAACTCGTCCTCCTGCTGCACGAAGGTGAGCTGGCCCTCCAGGCCGTAGCGCCACCCGTGGTACTTGCAGGTGAACTGGCGACAGGAGCCGTTCACCTCCTCGCCGGGGAAGTCGTTCCACACCAGCTTGTTGCCCCGGTGGCGGCACATGTTGTGGAAGGCCCGGACCTCGCCGGCCATGTCCCGGACCAGCACGACGGAGGTGTTGGCCCCGTCCAGCTCCTTGGTGAAGTAGCTGCCGTTCTTGGGCAGCTGCTCGACCCGGCCGACGTTCAGCCAGGTCTTCTTGAAGATGGCCTCCTGCTCCAGCGCGTAGTGCTGGGGAGACGTCGAGTCGTCGTAGTTGACGGGCTCGGTGGCGAGCCCGAAGTGCTCCGTCCAGCTGCCCTCTTCGGGCTTGGTGAAGTGCGCCATGGTGCGGTCGGTCCCTCCGGTCGGCGTGACAGCGAGCGACGATAGCATGGATCTCGTCAGATGAGAAGTTCGTTTCCGCTCAGCCCGATCCGCCAGCGACGAACGGGAAGATGCGGGTGAAGTCCGACCCCGGCTCGGCCTCGGCGAACCGGTCCCAGAGCGCCGAGGTGACCGGCGCGAGCACCGACGGGCCGGCCTGGTCCCGGACCGCCTCCAGGTACAGGCGGACGTCCTTGGCCATGAGGGAGTTGGCGAACCCGGCGGCGTGGGTGCCGGTGATCACGTGGTTCGGGAACTTGTCGGTGGTGGCCGCGCTCTGGCCGCTGGAGGCGTTGAGGACCTCGAGCATCGTGGCCATGTCGAGGCCGAGGCTCAGGCCGAAGGCGATGGCCTCGCTTGTCGCCGCCAGCGCCGTGGCGGACAGGAAGTTGTTCAGCAGCTTCAGGGCTTGACCCATCCCCGGCCGGTCCCCGACACGGCGGGTCCGGTCGCTGAGCCCGACCAGCACCGGCTCCACCGCCGCGCAGGCGGCGTCGGTCCCCGCGTACATCACCGACAGGGTGCGGGCCCGGGCGCCGGCCACCCCACCGGAGACCGGGGCGTCGACGAAGCCGATCCCGGCGTCGGCCAGCCGGGACCCGATCGCCTGGGAGGCCGCCACGCCCGAGGTGGAGGTGTCCACGACGTGGGCCACCCGCCGCCCCTTGACGGCGGCCAGGGCTGTCGCCACCTGCTCGGCGACGGCGCCGTCGGGCAGGCTGAGGACGACGACGTCGGCGTCCCGGCCCACAGCGGCCAGGTCGTCCACGAACCGGGTGCCGTCGGGGTTGCGCCCAGCACCGGCCCGGTCGTGGGTCACCAGCTCGTGCCCGGTGCCGACCAGGTTCGCGGCCAGGGCCGCGCCCATGTTGCCGAGGCCGACCATGCCGACCAGTTCGGTCACGGCTCCCCCGCGTCCCTCTCGGCCCGCACGGCGAGCAGGGCCCGCTTGGCCGCGACCCCCGCCGGGGCGCCGCAGTAGGCGGCGATCTGGAACAGGAGCTCGTCCAGCTCGTCGTCGGTCACCCCGGTCTGGGCCTGGGCCCCGGCGTGGAGGGCGAACTCGTCCATGCGCCCGAGGGCCGCGGTCATGGCCAGCACCAGCAGGCTCCGGTCCCGGGAGCTCAGCGCCCCCGCCCGGGCCCAGACACCCCAGGCCATGGCGGTGAGGTGGTCCTGGAACTCGGCCAGGGTCGGATTGGCCTCGGCGGTCTGGCTGTCCACGTAGGCGTCACCGAGCATCGCCCGGCGCATGGCCCGGGCCGCCGCCAACTGCTCCGTCTCTTCCATGGGGTCCCCCGACGCAGACGTCGGCGGCGTCGATCCGCCGAGAACTTGATGCTAGGCATCGAAGAACGGGGATTCCACCGGCGAAGACCGAAGCGACTTGCGCCCGGCCCCCGGGCTAATAGAGTGGGCGCTCACCTACCAACGTCGTGCCGTCACCGGCAGTCGGCGGGGACGACACCAGAGGGGACCCTGATGAGGTTGAAGCAACTGCGGACGAGCGTCGCTCTCGCGCTGGCGGCGATGCTGCTCGTCGCCGCCTGCACGGCGGGCGACGACGAAGCCACCGACGACACGACGGCGGACACGGCGTCGACGGAGACGACGCCGTCGGCCACCGGTCCGGCCCCAGGAGTCACCGACGACACGATCAAGATCGGCGTCACCTACGTCGACGTCGCCTCCCTGGTCGCCTCCGGCCTCAACTACGACCTCGGTGACCACGAGGCCGTCTACAACGCGCTCTTCGATGCCATCAACGCCGACGGCGGCATCAACGGCCGTCAGATCGAGCCCGTCTTCGCCCCGATCGACCCGACCAACCCGGCGCCGGCCGAGGAGAAGTGCGTCCAGCTGACCGAGGACGAGGACGTCTTCATGGTCATCGGCTTCTTCCTCAACGATGCGGTGCTGTGCCCGGTCTCCCTCCACGCCACCGCTGTCGTCGGTGGGTCCCAGAACGCCGAGACGGCCGCCCAGGCCGAAGCCCCGTGGCTCACCTGGACACCCGACACCGATCAGCCCGAGGCCGTCACCCGCGCGTTCGCCGACGGGGGCGAGCTGGACGGGACCGTCGGCGTGTACGGGGCCGAACGGGATCAGGTCACCATCGAGGACACCGTGGTGCCCGTGCTCGACGAGCTCGGCATCGACGTGGTGGAGACCGGGATCATGGATGCCCCGGCCGACGACCCCGCTGCCGTGCAGACGTCGGTCCAGACCATCGCCCAGCGCTTCGAGGCGTCGGGGGTCGACACGGTCGTGATCGTCGGCGCCAGCGGCCAGGACTGGCCCACCGCCATGGCGGAGAACGACGCCTACCGCCCGAAGCTGCTCTTCCTGGAGCAGACCGGGGCCCGCGCCTTCTACACGAACGCGGCGACGACGGACACCTCGGTGCTCGAGGGCTCGCTCCTCGGCGGTGGCTACGGCCCCGACCAGGCCCGCTTCGACGAGGCGGCCATGCAGGCGTGCGTCCAGATCGCCACCGACGCCGGCGTCGAGGTCCCCTCGCCCGACGAGGTGGGCAGCGACGACCCGTCCAACCAGCCCTACCAGGCCGCCTTCCAGGCCTGTCCCGACGTCGACATAATGCGGGCGTGGCTCGAGGCGGCGGGTGAGGACCTGAACTACGGGACCCTCGCGGCTGCCGCCGAGGGCCTTGAGGTCGCCGTCTCCGGCGATCCGGCGGCCCGCACGTTCGGGGCCTTCCCTGCCGCCGACGGGAACCCCGCCGCCTACCTGTTCGCCTGGGACGAGGACGAGCAGAGCTACCTCCCCGTGGAGGGCTGACGCCCGCGACCTCCGGGTACGGCCGCCTCCTAACGGGGGCGGCCGTTGCCGTTTTCGGCGACTCGGGGCGCCGGTGGGGGCCGCGGCGCCGTCCTAGAGTGCCGCGCCATGAGCGTCGGGATCGTGACCGGAGCCGCCCGGGGGATGGGCGCGGCCTGTGCCAGCCGGCTGATCGACGAGGTGGACAGCCTGATCCTGGTCGACCGGGATGGCGACGGGGCCGCGGCTTTGGCCGAGACGCTCTCGGCGGGCGAGCACCGGGGTGTCGCGGCGCCATTCGTCCTCGACATCACCGACGCCGAGGGCCTCGTCCGGCTGGCGACCCGGATCCCGCCGTGGACGTCGTCCTGGACGAGCCCCTCCACCCCGATCTGGCGGCCCGCCTGCACGATGTGCTCGGCCCGTCGGTCGAGGACCCCGGCATGGCCTACGTCTGGGCCAAGCGGGGCGTGCAGCGCCTCGTGCAGCGCGAGGCGGTGCGCCTCGGCCGGCGGGGCGCTCGCATCGCCTCGGTCTCGCCGGGGATCATCGACACGCCGATGGGCCGCCAGGAGGCCGCGGCCCGCTCGACCAACGACCTGCTGGTCAGCCACACCCCGCTCGGCCGGGAGGGCCGGCCCGAGGAGGTGGCGGCCGTCGTGGCCTTCCTGCTGTCCGACGAGGCCAGCTTCGTGAACGGCATCGACCTCGCCGTGGACGGTGGCGTGGTCGCCGCCCTCCGCACCGGGCCCGCGGTCGATCTCGCCGCGGACTGAGCCGGGCTCAGCCGAGCTCAGCCCTCGTTCAACCGCCGGACGGCGAGCAGGACGCCGTCCACGATGCTCTGGTAGCCGGTGCAACGGCAGATGTTGCCGGAGAGGGCCTCGCGGATCTCGGCCTCGTCCGCGGTGGGGTTCTCCTCGAGCAGGGCGACGGTCGTCATCACGAAACCCGGCGTGCAGAAGCCGCACTGGAACCCGTGGGCCTCCCAGAACGCCTGCTGGACGGGGGCCAGCTGATCGCCGTCGGCCAGGCCCTCGACGGTGCGGACCTCGCGGCCCTCGGCCTGCACGGCCAGGACCAGGCACGAGCGGACGGCCTCGCCGTCGAGCAGGACGGTGCAGGCGCCACACACCCCGTGCTCACAGCCGAGGTGGGTGCCGGTGAGGCCCAGCTCGTCCCGCAAGAGGTCGGCCAGGGTGAGGCGGGCCTCGATGGCGGCCTCCACCGGGGACCCGTTGACGGTGAGCCGGGTCGGCTCGCTCATGGGGTTCCTCCTGCCCGCTCGGCGGCGGTGGTGAGCGCCCGCCGGACCACGACCCCGGCGAGGTGGCGCCGGTAGGCGCGGGTGCCGTGGGTGTCGGCGGCCGGCTCGAGGTCGGCCACCGCATCGACGGCGGCCGCGGCGAAGGTGTCGGCCGAGGCCGGGGCCCCCACCAGCGCGGCCTCGGCGGCCCCGACCCGGACCGGACGGTCGCCGACCCCGAACAGGCAGATGCGGGCCGCGCCGATCGCCCCCGAGGCGTCGAGGGCGATCATCGCCGCCGCCCCGACCAGGGCGAAGTCGCCGTGGCGCCGGGCCACCTCCTGGAACGACCAACCGGCGTTCGGCTCGGTGACCGGCAGGCGGACCTCGACCAGGCACTCGTCGTCGGCCAGCGTGGTGGTGAAGTGCCCCCGGAAGAACCCGTCGGTGGGCACGACCCGCTCGCCGGTGGGGCCCCGGACCACCAGGTCGGCCTCGGTCATCAGCGCCACCGCCGGCAGCTCTGCCGAGGCGTCGGCGTGGGCGATGCTGCCGCCGATGGTCCCCCGGTTGCGGATGGCCACGTGGCCGATGTGGGGCAGGGCCTCGGCCAGGACGGGAAGCCGTTCGGCGACCAGCGCCGACCGCTCCGCGTCGCGCTCGGAGGTCGTGGCGCCGAAGGCCAGGTACCCGCCACGGTCGTGGATCCCGCGGAGGGCCGAGACCCGGGTGACGTCCACCAACTGGGCGGGACGGGCCAGGCGCATGGCCAGCATCGGCACCAGGCTCTGGCCGCCGGCGATGATCTTGGCCTCGTCGCCGTGCTCGGCGAGCAGCGCGAGGACCTCCTCGATCGAGTCCGGGGCGGTGTAGGCGAAGGGCGCGGGCTTCATGCCGGCGGCACCACCCCGGCCAGCTCCAGGATCCGCGATGGCGGCAGGTGCTGCTCGGTGATCCGGGCCCCGAAGGGACCCAGGGCGTCCTCGATGGCCGACACCAGGGCCGCGGGCGAGACGATGAAGCCGCCCTCGCCCACCCCCCGGAAGTTCACGTCGGGATCGGTGAGCAGGGTCTCGACGTGGTGGATCTCGATGCGGGGCACCGTGGTGCTGCTCGGCATCAGGTAGTCCATGAACGTGCCCGCCTGCGGCTGGCCGTCCTCGTCGTAGGCGGCGTGCTCCAGGAGCACGGCGCCGATCCCCTGGGCCACCCCGCCCCGGACCTGGCCGGCGACGATCGCCGGGTTGACCGCGACCCCGCAGTCCTCGACCACCAGGTAGCGCTCGATCTCCACGAGACCGGTGTCGAGGTCCACCTCGACGACACAGCAGTGGGTGCCCCCGGACCAGCCCGACTCGCCACCGTCATAGGAACGGGTGACCTTCAGACGGTCCGGCTCATCCGCGGCCCGGCCGGCCAGCTCCGCCAGATCGAGGCGCACGGCCGGTGTGCCCCGCACGGACACGAAACCGTCGACCAGCTCCAGGTCGTCCGGGTTCGCCTCGAGCACGTCGGCCGCGAGCTCCAGGACCTTGGCCTTGAGCTCCCGGGAACCGTGGAGCACGGCCCCGTTGGCCATGGTGGCGGCCCGACTGCCCCCGGTGCCGATCATCGCCACCGGGGTGATGTCGGTGTCGCCGTAGCGCACGACGATGTCGTCCATGGCCACGCCGAACTCGTCGGCGGCGACCTGGGCGAGGGTGGTCTCGTGGCCCTGGCCGTGGGGCTGCTGGCGGGTGACGATGACGAGCGTCCCGTCCGGTTCGACCGACAGGTGCGCCACCTCCTCGCCCATGATGTCCATCCGGGCCTGCCCCGGGACCTTGGGGCCGGGCGCCGGCTCCAGGTAGGACGCCATCCCGATGCCGAGGTAGCGGCCCTCCTCCCGAGCGGCGCGCTGCCGGTCCGCGAAGCCGACCCAGTCGACGAGGTCGGCGGTCTGTTCGACGCTCTCCTGGGTGGTCACCGCGGTGTAGGGCTGGCCGGTCAGCATCGCCAAGGGCGGCTCGTCGCGCACGATGTAGTTGCGGCGCCGGATCTCGACCCGGTCGATCCCCAGCTCGTTGGCGACGAGGTCGAGCAGCCGCTCACGGAGGAAGTCCGCGGTCGCCCACGGCCCCCGGTAGGCCACGTAGGACGCCTTGTTGGAGTAGAGGGACACGGCGGTGACGTCGAGGGCCTCGATCCGGGCCGGGCCCTGGAACATCCGGGGGATGGTCATCACCTGCATGGTCCCGGGGAACGGCTCGGCGGGATAGGCGCCGAAGTTGACCTTCACGTCCATGCGCACGCCGAGGATGACGCCGTCGGCGGTCACCGCGGCCTCGACGTCGGCCGTCTCCTCGCGGGCCTGGCCGGACGCGGCCAGGTGCTCGAAGCGGTCCTCCACCCACTTGACCGGGCGCCCGAGGTCCTTGGCCGCCGCGGCGACCGCCACCTCCTCCCGGGCGACGCTGTTCTTGAGCCCGAAGCCGCCCCCCACGTCACCGGTCAGGACCCGGATGTCCTCCATCGGGACGCCGATCTGGGCGGGCAGGGCCATGCGGTACATGTGGGGCGACTGGGTCGAGGCCCAGAGGGTGAGCTTCCCGGCCTCGGCGTCCCAGTCGGCGACGATGCCGCGGCCCTCCATCGGCACCGGGGCGTGACGGTGCACGGCGATACCGGCCCGCACGACCCGATCCGCCTTGGCGAACGCGGCCTCGATGTCGCCGAGGGTCGTCGGCATCGACAGGTTGACGTTGTCCCCGAGCTCCTCGTAGAGCAGGGGCTTGTCGGGGTCGACGGCGTCGGCGTAGGTGACGACGGCGTCGAGCATGTCGATGTCCTCGACGATCAGCTCGGCGGCGTCCTCGGCCACCCGCCGGCTCTCGGCCACGACCAGGGCGATCGGGTCACCGACATGACGGACCTTGTTGGTGGCCAGCGCGTAGAAGGTGGGCAGGGCCATGCCCGGGATCATGTTGAACCCGGACACGGCGCCGCCGACGACCGGCTCGGTCAGGGCCTTCAGGTCCTCACCGGTGTAGACGGCCACCACCCCCGGGAGGGTCCGGGCGTCGCCGGCGTCGACCGACAGCAGCCGTCCGTGGGGCGCCGCGCTGCGCAGGAAGGCGGCGTGCAGCATCCCCGGGAGGGTCACGTCGTCGAGGTAGTCGCCCTTCCCGCTGAGGATCCGCGGGTCCTCCACCCGCTTCACCGACATCCCGACCGAACGGCCGCCCACGGTGTCCATCAGGGCGCCGTCCTCTCGGCTCCGGCGAAGGCACCGAGGAGGGCCTCCACCTGGCTGGCGTGGAAGCGGCGGGTCACGGCGGCCTTCGGGGCCATGCCGTCGAAGCCGTGGAACGCCCCCTCGACCACCTCGAGCGAGCACGCGACCCCCGCCGCCCGCAGGCGCTCGGCGTAGGCGACGTCCTCGTCGTGGAACAGGTCGAGGGTGCCGACCCCGACCCAGGCCGGCGCGAGCCCGGCGAGATCCTCCTCGCGGGCAGGGGCGGCGAGCGGGCTGACCTCCGGCGCGCCGACCGGCAGGCCGGTGTAGGCGGTCCAGCCGAAGGCGTTGCTGCGGTTGTTCCACAGGCGTAGGTGCTTCTCGTCGATGTCGGTGCGGAGGGCGGTCCGGTCGTCGAGCATCGGGTACACCAGCAACTGGAACGCCGGTTGGACCTCGCCCCGCTCCCGAGCCAGGAGGGCCAGTCCCGCGGCCAGGCCCCCGCCGGCGCTGGCCCCACCGATCGCGATCCGGTCGGGGTCGACCCCGGGGTCCGCGGCCAGCCAGGCCAGGGCGTCGTGGCAGTCCTCGAGGGGGGTCGGGAACGGGTGCTCGGGGGCCAAGCGGTAGTTCACCGCGGCCACGACACATCCCGTGGCCTCGACGAAGGCCCGACAGAGCCGATCGTCCTGGGCCGCGGTCCCGATGACCATGCCGCCACCGTGGATCCAGACGAGGCCCGGATGGGGCCCAGCGCCCGACGACGGACGGTGCACCCGCACGGCCACCTCGCCCACCTCGACGACCTCCACCCCATCGGGCCGGCGCCGCTCCATGAGGCGCGTCCCCGCCCGGATCAGGGGCAGCGAGCGCCGCCCGACAGCCGATCGCGGGAGGAACCTCGCGACCCGGCGCAACTCAGGATGGAACGGCGATGCCCCCATGAGGCCATGCTAAGCATTCGCCCAGCACGGGCACGACAGCAGGGGGATCCTGGGCCATGGGTAGCCGAGTGGTGCAGTGGACGACGGGCAACGTGGGCCGGCGATCGGTGCGGGCCGTGGTCGCCCACCCCGACCTCGAACTGGTCGGTTGCTACGCCTGGTCGGCGGACAAGGTCGGCCGCGACGTGGGCGAGCTGTGCGGCATCGACCCGGTCGGCGTCACCGCCATCGACGACGTCGACGCCCTGCTCGCCCTCGGCCCCGACTGTGTCGTCTACAACCCGATGTGGCCCGACGTCGACGAGTTGGTCCGGATCCTCGAGGCCGGTGTCAACGTGGTCAGCACGGCCGCTTTCGTCAACGGCCTGGGCCTCGGTGACGGCCGGGACCGCCTGGTCGACGCCTGCACCCGGGGTGGTTCCTCGATGTTCGGCACCGGCATCAGCCCCGGCTTCGTGGAGCTGGTCGGCATCGCCACCGCCGGCATCTGTGACCGCATCGACAAGCTCACCATCGACGAGGGCTCCGACACCACCCTCTATGACTCGCCGGCGACCGAGCTGCCCTGTGGCTTCGGCCGACCGATCGACGACCCCGAGCTCCCGGGCATGGCCGCTCAGGGCACGGCCGTGTTCGGCGAGGCCGTCGCCATGGTGGCCGACGCCCTCGGCGTCGAGCTGGACGAGATCGTCTGTGAGGCCGAGTACGCCCGGACCACCGAGGACGTCGTCATGGACTCCTGGACCATCGCCGCCGGCTGCGTCGCCGGCGTCGCCGCCAGTTGGCAGGGCAAGGTCGGCGACCGCACCATCGTGGAGCTGAACGTCCGGTGGAAGAAGGGCCAGACCCTCGACCCCGACTGGACGATCCAGGAAGGCCACGTCGTCACCGTCGACGGCCGGCCCACCGTGAAGGTCACCTTCGAGTACCTGCCCCCGCCGGACTTCGAGGCCACCACCTTCGCCGACTTCATGGTGCTCGGGATGATCATGACGGCCATGCCCGCCATCCACGCCATCCCTCTCGTCGTGGCCGCCCCGCCGGGCATCGTCACCTACACCGACCTGCCCCTGCCGCTCCCCCGAGGCGTCGTCCCGACCTGAGGGTCAGCCAAATTGCGTCCATTCGTAACGCCTGGCGTGACAAATCAACGCAATTTCGACCGTCAGTCGCCTTCGAGGCGGTCGATGGCGTGCTCGATGAACTCGAGGGTGGCGTCGTGGCCGTCGGTGACGCCGAGGGCGCCTTCGAGGGCCAGGACCTGGGAGAGACCGGTCATCAGGAGGAGCGCGGCGATCGGCGGCATCTGGTCGTCGGTGACGCCCCGGGCGGCGAACGCCGCGGTCAACGCGTCGAGCTGCGCCGCCCGGAACCGCTCCGCGTAGCGGGCGATCTCGGCCCGGATGGCCTTGCGGTGGTTGGCCAGGGCCATGAACTCGATCGTGAACCGGGCGCCGCGGGGATCGGCGTTGAGCCGCCAGAGGTTCCGCAGGGAGCCGTCCTCGGCGATGGCCTGCTCGAAGCGGGGGAGGTCCTGTTCGGCCCGGCGGCGGAAGACCTCGATGAAGAGGTCGTCCATCGTGCGGAAGTAGTAGTGGACGAGCTGGGGCTTCAGCTCGGCCCGGGCCGCGACCCGCCGGGAGGTGACCGCGGCGTAGCCCTCCTCCATCAGGAGGGCCTCGGCCGCGTCGAGCAACTGGGCGCGGGTCTTGGAGTCCTTTGCTCCGATCCGACGCGTCGAGGGGGCGGCCACGCCGACACCTTGTCACGCCGACCGCGCGATGCTAAGCAACTGCACGAACCTGCTGTGCGATTGCACAGCAGCGACCCCGAAGGACACCCCGCGTGACCGACCTGACGAGCCTGGACTTCTTCTTCGACGAGTCGCTGGTCGATGACCCGTACCCGTACTTCGAGGCCCTGCGGGCGACCGGGCCGGCGGTCGCCCTCCCCCACCTCGGCGTGGTGGCGGTGACCGGCTACGACGAGATCAGCGAGGTGTACCGGGCCACGGAGACGTTCTCGTCGTGCAACTCGGTCATGGGTCCCTTCATCTCGTTCCCGGTGCCGCTGGAGGGCGACGACATCACCGAGATCGTCGCCACCCACCGGGACGAGGTCCCGATGCACGAGCACATGGTCACCATGGACCCGCCCGAGCACACCCGGGAGCGGGCGCTGCTCATGCGCCTGATCACCCCCAAGCGCCTCAAGGACAACGAGGCGTTCATGTGGCGGCTGGCCGACCAGCAACTGGACACCTTCGTGGCCGACGGCCGCTGTGAGTTCATCAGCGCCTTCTCCCAGCCCTTCGCCATGCTCGCGGTGGCCGACCTCCTCGGTGTGCCCGAGCAGGACCATCAGCGGTTCCGCGAGGGCTTCGGCCTGGGCGGACAGATCGGCGCAGTCGGTGCCGGCGAGAAGGGCAACGTCGGCGAGAACCCACTGGCGTGGCTGGACGAGTGGTTCGCGGCCTACGTCGAGGACCGGCGTCGGGAGCCCCGCAAGGATGTCCTCACCGACATGGCCCTCGCCACCTATCCCGACGGCAGCACGCCGGAGGTGATCTCGGTCGTGCGCACCGCCACCTTCCTGTTCGCCGCCGGCCAGGAGACGACCGCCCGCCTGCTCGCCTCCGCGCTGGCCCACCTCGCCGAGCACCCCGAACTGCAGGATGAGCTGCGGGCCGACAGCAGCCGCATCCCCGACTTCCTCGAGGAGGTGCTGCGCTTCGAGAGCCCGGTGAAGGCCGACTTCCGCATGGCCCTCCGCACCACGACCATCGGTGGGGTCGACGTCCCTGCCGGCACCCCGGTCATGCTGCTCAACGGCGCCGCCAACCGGGACCCGGAACGCTTCGAGTGCCCCGCCGAGTTCCACGCCGACCGTCCCAACGCCCAGTCCCACGTCGCCTTCGGCCGCGGGGTGCACTCCTGCCCGGGCGGCCCCCTGGCCCGGGCCGAGGGCCGCATCAGCCTCGAGCGGATCCTCGACCGCATGCGGGACATCCGCCTGTCCGAGGAGCACCACGGTCCCCCGGGCGACCGGCACCTCCGCTGGGAGCCGACCTGGGTGCTCCGCGGCCTCACGAAGCTGCACCTGGAGTTCGATCCACACGAGTAGCTCACTACTGTCCATCGGGGACGGCGGGGCCACGACCGAGGGGAACGACATGAGGGACGCGGAGCAGCGGGTCGAGATCACCGGCCCGATCCCGGGACCCTGTGCCAACCGCATGCCGCCCGTGCTGAGCGAGCAGTACGACTACCTCGAGGAGGAGTTCTTCCTCCAGGGTGACGCTCGGTCCTACCGCCCGGTCGGCGAGCTGACCGGGGACGGCGTCTGGGCCGTCGAGCCGGACGAGACCGCACCCTTCAAGACCCGGGTCGTGGTCCGGCGGCCGACCGACCCGGGCGCCTTCAACGGCACCGTCGTCGTCGACTGGTTCAACGTGACCGCGGGCGTCGACGGCGACCCCATCTTCGGGCTGCTCCACCCTGTGCTCCTCAGCGGAGGCTTCGTCTACGTCGGCGTCTCGGCCCAGCAGGTCGCCATCGGCGGGGGCGAGAGCGCGCTCGACATCCCCGGGGCGCCGGTCAGGGCCCGCCGCCCCCTGACCGAGAGCGACCCGGAGCGCTACGGCTCGCTCGTCCACCCCGGAGACGCCTTCTCCTACGACATCTACGACCAGGTGGCTGCGGCGATCCGACGCGGCGACCTGCTCGGGGGGACCCAGCCCACCAACGTGATCGCCGCCGGCGAGTCCCAGTCGGCCTTCCGTCTCGTGGCCTTCATCAACGCGATCCAGCCCGTGACCGCGGCGTTCGACGGCTTCCTCGTCCACAGCCGGGGCGGCAGCTGCGCCCCGGTGTCGGGCAGCGAGGTGCAGCCGCGACCCGAGGAGGGGCCGCCCGTGACCATCCGCACCGATGTCGACGTGCCCGTCCTGCAGTTCGAGACCGAGACCGATCTCGTCCTCCTCAACTACCTCGCCGCCCGCCAGCCCGACACCGACCGGATCGTCACCTGGGAGGTCGCAGGGGCCGCCCACGCCGACGCGTCTCTCCTGGAGTACGGCCGGATCGCCAACCCCGACGTCGAGTTCGACCTGGCCGAGTTCATCCCGACGATGAACCGGGGCCCGCAGCGGGAGGTGCTGCGGGCCGCGTTCATCGCCGTTCACGAGTGGGTCGCGTCCGGGACCCCGCCCCCCACCGCCGACCCGATCGCGACCACCGACACCGGGATCCGTCGTGACGCCGACGGCATCGCCATCGGCGGGGTCCGCACGCCCGCCGTGGATGCCCCCGTGGCCACCCACTCCGGCGAGAGCGCCGGCGACGAGATCATTTTCCAGCTCTTCGGCTCGACCGTCCCCTTCACCCCTGAGCAGCTGCAGGCCCGCTACCCGAGGCAGGAGGACTACGTGGCGGCCGTGACCATCTCGGCCGATGCCGCCGTGGCCGCCCGCTTCCTGCTCCCCGACGACCGCGACCGGATCGTCGAGGAAGCCCGCGCCGTTGCGGTCCCGGCGTGACCTCCGGCCACCGAGCACCGATATCGGTACCGGAATAGGGTCTCTCTCCGGGGGGCGTGCGCTCCCCCATCGTGAGACAGGGGGCCGACGTGGTCACACGACGGGTGTTGCGGTTCCTGGTCGCGGCCGGGTTGCTGGTCGTCGGCTGCACGGCGGGGGACGACGGCACCGAGGGGGCCGAGGCCACCGATGACGGCACCACCGCCACCGAGGAGACGACGCCCGTTGCCGCGGGGCCGGCGCCCGGCGTCACCGATGATGCGGTCCGGGTGGGCGTGGTCTACGTCGACACCGAGGCCCTGACATCGGTCGGGCTCAACTACGACCTCGGTGAGCACGAGGCGGTCTACCAGGCGCTCTTCGACGACCTGAACGCCGACGGCGGCATCAACGGCCGGCAGGTCGAGCCCGTCTTCGCCCCGGTCGACCCGACCAGCCCCGCCCCGGCGGAGGAGGCCTGCGTCCGCCTGACCGAGGACGAGGACGTCTTCATGGTGGTCGGGTTCTTCCTCACCGACGCCGTGAACTGCGTGGTGGCCACCCACGAGACGGCGGTGATCGGCGGGGAGATGACCCCCCAGCGCATCGACGGGGCCGCCGCCCCGTGGCTCACCTGGCTGCCCGACGCTGACCGACCCGTGCAGGTCATCGAGGCCATGGCCGAGCAGGGTGAGCTGGACGGCAACGTGGCCGTGTTCGCCAACGCACGCGACCAGGAGGTCGTCGACGACCTGGTCGTGCCGACCCTCGAGGACCTCGGCATCGAGCCCGTCGCGGTCGGGATCGAGGACGGGGCCGACGTCCCGGCCCTCGAGGCCGCCACCGCGACGATCAGCGAGGCGTTCCAGGCCGCCGACGCCGACACCATCCTGCTCGTCGGGGCCAGCGGCCAGGACTGGCCGTCGTACCGGGAGGAGGACACGTCGTATCGCCCGACGCTGCTGTTCGTCGACAGCATCGCTGTCGCCTCCTTCGCCACCAATGAGTCCACCGTGGACACATCGGTGCTCGACGGGGCCGTCGCGGGCGGCAGCTACGGCCCGAACCAGGCCCGCTTCGAGGAGGCGACGATGCAGGCGTGCATCGAGACGCTGACCGACGCAGGCATCGAGACCCCGTCGCCGGACGAAGTCGGCGAGGACCCGTCCAACCAGCCCTTCCAGGCCGCGTTCCAGGCCTGCCCCGACCTCGACCTCCTGCGGGCCTGGTTGGGCGCGGCCGGGGAGGACCTCAACTACGGGACCCTGGAAGCCGCCATCGACGGGCTCGAGGTGACCGCCTCCGGTGATCCTTCTCTCCGCACCTACGGGCCGCCGCCCGACGCCGACGGCAACCCCCCCGCCTACCTGTTCCGCTGGGACGAGGCCCTCCCGGGCTTGGTCCTGGACGAGGGCTGACCCATCGAGACCACGACGACGCCATCCGGAGGAACCATGACCCGAGCCGCGATCATCTCGGTGGACGGCCACGTGAAGGCGCCGCGGGCGCGCTACCGCGACTACCTCGAGAGCGCGCACCTGGACGAGTTCGACGAGTGGCTGGCCCGCGTCGAGGACACGCCCGACGGCTTCGTGCGCCCGCAGATGGAGGAGGCCCAGTGGGACCCCCAGCGGCGGCTGGACGATCTGAGCACCCAGGGCGTGGTCGCCGAGGTCCTCTTCGCCAACGGCACCGCCTTCGCCGAGGCCGGCCACCGCACGCTGCCGCCCGAGCTGACCCGGGCGGCGAACATGGCCTACAACCGCTGGCTGGTCGACTTCTGCTCGGAGGGTCAGGGCCGCCTGCTGGGCCAGGCCCTCGTCAACTTCGACGACATCGACCAGGCGGTGGCCGACGTCCACTGGGCCAAGGAGCACGGCCTCGGCGGGATCCAGATGCCGCCGCTCACGTCCCGCTCGAAGTTCTTCTTCGACCCGGCCCTGGACTCGATCTGGGCCGCGGCCCAGGAGGTCGGCCTGCCCCTCAGCCAGCACGGCGGCACGGGCGCCCCGGACTACCAGCCCGCGGGTTTCGCGGCGATCATGGTCCTGGCCACCGAGCACTCCTTCTTCGCCGGCCGCTCCCTCTGGCAGATGATGCTCGGCGGGGTGTTCGACCGCTTCCCAGACTTGAAGCTGGCCTTCGTCGAAACCGAGGCCTGGTGGATCGGGCCGATGATCGAGCACCTCGACAAGCGGATGAACATGGGCGACGAGTGGACCGAGTTCGCCGAGTTCATGAAGTCCTCGGGCACGTTCAAGCGCCTCGCCAGCGAGTACTGGGCCGACAACTGCTACGCCGGGATCTCCCCGTTCCACCCCGCCCAGATCTCCGTGGACGCCCTCGGCAGCAAAGACGTCGTCGACGGCGGAGGCTTCCGCATCCACAGCGGCAACGCCATGTTCGGCGTCGACTACCCCCATTTCGAGTCGATCTTCCCGGACGTCATGGACCACGTGACCACCCTCGTGACCAACCCCCACGTCACCGAGGACGACGCCCGCAAGATCCTCTACGGCAACGCCGCCGCGGTCTACGGCTTCGACCTGGATGACCTGCAACCCACCATCGACGAGTACGGCTTCGAGCTCGACGACCTTGTCGCGGCGGGGGCCTAACTCGACGGGAACAGGCCGCCGGCCTTCGCCACCTCGAGCCAGGCCGCCATCGTGGCCTCGTCCATGCGGTGCTCGAGGCCGACGATGCGGCCGTCGCGCACGGTGCACCACATGTCGGACAGGAGCCGAACGGCCTTCCCGTCGGGCAGGGTCCCGCAGATGTAGGCCGTTACGTGCACCCGGTCACCGTCGGCGACGACCTCGACGTCCTCGTGGTGCATGTCGGCCAGGACCCCGGTGATGGCCGCGGCCTCCTTGCCCGTCCCCTCGGCGAGACGGACGCCGTCGACCGGCCCGTCGGAGGCCAACGCGGGGACGTGGCGCAGCTCGACCTCCGCGCCGAAGAGCGAATCCAACGTGGCCTTCGCCCTCTCCGGGCTCGTCCCGTAGGCCGCCTCGAGCCGGTGGGCGACCTGCTCGGCGTCGGTCAGCTCCATGCCGTGGTCCCGGAGCGGAAGGCATGGTTGCTGGCGCCCGCCGGCACGGCGTCGATCGGTGTGCGCAGGTCCTCGGCGGTCGGGGCGCCGATGTCCCGGGCCACGGCTTCGAGCGCCGCCCGGTCGAGGTCGTAGACCTCGATGGCGTTCTCGCCCACCATGCGCCGGGTCTGGTCGGTGGGGACCTGGCAAAACGTGTTGCGCAACGCCAACCTCGTCACCGACGGCATGTCGGCGTCGTCGGGATGGACGAAGGTGCCCTCGAGGTGGGGGTAGTCCGAGCCCCACATGAGCTGCCCCTCGAAACCGTGGAGCACCGCCTGCTCGGCTTCGTACGGTGAGGCGAAGCTGGCGCCGAAGAACAGGCTCTGGCGCAGGTACTCCCTCGGCGGGCGTGGCACCTTCTCGTAGAAGGCGGCGTTCATCGCCTTCTCGGTCGAGAACATGGCCCAGACCGCGTCCAGCTCGTCGGCCAGCCTCGGGTACCAGTTCCCCGGCGTCTCGGTGATCACGTGCTTGAGTCCGGGGAAGCGTTCGAACACGCCGCCGAACACGAGCCACCAGACAGCGCGGTGGGAGTAGAAGCCGCCCGTCTCCATGGCCATGATCGCCGTGGCCTCGGGGCCCGAGTAGTTGGCCCGGCCTTTGGCCCCCACGTGGGTGACCAGCGGCATCCGCCGTTCTTCGCACACCGCCCAGAAGGGGTCCCAGGCCGGGTCGTTGTACTCGAGCAGGTCGCCGTCGACCATGGCGGGGAAGTTGATGCCCTTGAGGCCGTGGTCATGGGCCCACTCGACCTGGGCGATGGCCTCCTCGATGTCCCCCATCGGCAGGTAGGCCAGGCCGATGTGGCGGTGGGGCGCCTGGGCGACGAAGTCGGCCAGCCAGCGGTTGTAGATCTGCAGGCCCACCGCCGCCAGCGCCGGGTCGGCGGGCGGCATGAAAGGCAGGAGCGGGCCGAAGGGCAGGGGGACGAAGTTCTGGCTCCCGTGGAAGATCACCCCGGCGGCCACCCCGTCGTAGTCGTAGTCGGCCAGGCGGACCGCCGAGTCCCAGTGGCCATCGGTCCGCTGGTTGGGGTGCTTCAGCAGGAAGTCGGCGAACCCGGCGATGTTGGCCAGGAGGGCCTCCGCCTCCTCCACGAACCCGTCGAAGGCCTCCAGGTGCTCGGCCGGGCAGTACGCCCGGAGGTCCTCGACCAGGCGCGGCCCGACGTGGGTGTCGACCGAGACGACGACCGTGGGCTCGTCCTCGTGCATCGTGCTCCCCCTGCCGCGGCGCCCGACGCCCTGTCGGAATAATACGGTACCGATATTGTGCCGGGCCGGGCCGGTCGGGGCAAGACCCCCTGGTCGGGCCGAGCCCGGTGGGATACTGCGCTGTCGTGTCCGCCGAGCCCGTGAACCCACCCCCACTGGCCGCGGCGCGCACCGCGGCCGAGACCGTGGCCGAGCAGATCCGCTCCCAGATCGCCACCGGGCAGCTACGACCCGGTGACCGGCTCCCGTCCGAGCGGGCCCTGCTCGAGCAGTACGACGTCGCCCGACCCACCATGCGGGGGGCCCTGCGCCTCCTCGAGTCCGACGGCTTGGTCAGCATCGAGCGCGGCATGAAGGGGGGCGCCCGGGTGACCGAGCCCGACATCGCCCCCCTGGCCCGCCGGGTCGGCCTGCACCTGCAGCTGCGGGGCACCGATGTCCAGGAGCTGATCGAGGCCCAAGCCGTCATCCAGCCCGGCGTGGTCGCCCTGGCCGCCGCCGCCCACAACGCCGAGGACATCGCCCACCTCCGCGCCGCAGCCGACCATGCCGGCACGGCCACCACCGTCGAGGCCTTCCTCGACGCGGTCGCCGACTTCACCGACGCGCTCCTGCGGGCCGCCCACAACGAAGCGCTGACCCTTTACGCCGAGCTCACCGGCGCCCTGCTCCACGAGGGGCTGGGGGCCTACGTGGCCGAGCACCGGATCGGCTTCGACCTGATCGAGGAGGCCATGACCTCCTCGGTGCGCCGGTTCACCCTCCTGGTGGACCTGATCGAACAGGGCGACGCCGAGGAGGCCGAGGCCTCGTGGCGGGAGTACCTGCGCCTCAGCGGTGCCGCCCCCGATGTGCCCTCGCCCCTCGAGGTGTACCGGGACCAGGCCGGCGGGTGAGGGCCTCAGCGAACTGGCAGCAGGTCGCTAGGCGACGACGACCCGGGCCCGGCCCAGGTTCAGGACCCGGGCGAAGGGCGAGTCGACCGCCCCCTGGCGGTGGCTGGCGACCCGTAGGGCCGGGAAGTAGGTGCCCGGCTCGCTGAAGGTGTAGGTCGTCGACAGGCGGAGCCGGGACGCCGAACCGTCGAGGCCCTCGGTCGGATGGGGGAAGTCCCCCGCCCCCTCGAAGTCCCATTCGGCGGTCACGATCGTGCCCGTGCCCTGCGGCACCTCGACCGTCGCGTGGAACTCGACGTCCTCGCCGACCGCCACCTCCGCCCGGGCCCCGCCGTTGGCGGTCACCGTGACCACCGCCTGGATGCTCTTGCGCTCCTTGGCGGTCTCGGGCACGACGATCTGACCGTCCACGACCTCGTACTCGGTTGACGCCGGCGGCACGCGGCCGTGCTCGACCCAGTCGCTCAGGTCCCGCAGGGCCTCCTGGAGCACCCCGGCGTAGGAGACCGCCCGCGTGGTCCGCACCGGCCGCGGGTCGTCGGGCAGCACGTTGGGCGAGGTGTGCATGGCGTGCTCGATGAACCAGACCCGGTAATGGTCGTCGAGGTCGTCGCCCAGCGCCTCCTGGACCCGGGACCGGTACCAGTCGGCCTGCCACGGAGAACAGGTCTCGTCCATCATCGCCTCGACCACGATCATCTTCCCGGCGAAACGGCCACTCTGGATCGAGCCACCGCCTCCCTGGGCGAACTTCATGCCGATGATCTCGGGGCGCTGGGGGTAGATGGGCTCGCCGCCGGAGCAGAACTGGGCGAAGACCGGGTACTCCTCGATGTCGGGCACCTGGTGGCGGTGGTAGGTCTGGGAGGCCAGGTAGATCGAGTTGTCCACGCTGACCTCGTCGCCGGCCTTGAACAGGCGCATGGCGTCGGCGTTGTTCTCGCCGAAGCCGGTCATGACCAGATCGTCGATGACCTGGGCGATGTGGAGCATGGCCCCCTTGCCGTCGCCGCTGCGGAGGATGAGGCTGGCGCCCTGCAGGTTGCCCTCGGGCATCTCGGCCAGGCGCAGGGCGGCCGGCATGTCGTGCTCGCTGTCGCCGAACATGGCCGACATCGACATCGGCAGGCCGAGCTCGGTGGCCTCGGACTGGAGCACCACCTGGCTGATGGTGGTGTCGTGCTGGACCCGGGCGGCCGCCAGCGAGGCGGGGAGCTCCGCACCCAGGTAGCCGGGCTCGGACCAGAACAGGTCGAAGTACTCGGGGTCGTAGCCGATGACCTTGTCGATCAGGCTGCAGAACACCCCCGTGTAGCCGGCCGCGACCCGCTCGACGTCGAACCACACGTTCAGCGGGAAGCCCATCTTGGTGACCTCGGCCAGCGCCTCCCGCTGCTCGACGGTCAGCCCGGTCCAGGGGTCACCGCTGCCCCCGACCTCGACGGCGTCCACGATCTGGGGGAAGACGTCGTGCAGGATCCGGATGGCGTGGGCCTGGACGGTGAAGAGGTTGGGCAGGCTCAGCGGCGAGCCGTGGACGAAGGGCACCGCCCCGTCCCACACGTCGACGGTGTTCTCGATGCAGCCGATCGTCTTGTAGGCCCCGCCGCTACCGCCGTACACGTAGCCGTAGGGCCGGTGCTCGCCGTACATCTGCGCCGCCAGCTCCCGGGAGTAGCGGGCCACCGCGGCGCTGGCCCGGTAGCCCACCAGGGTGGGGTCCTCGCCGGGGAACATGACCGTCCGACCGAGGTTCGACTCGACCAGGTAGCCGCCGCTGGCCACGGCGAAGTCGATGGAGCCGCCCATCATCCCGCCGAGGATCATCGGCGCCGCGTTCTCGAAGCCCGAGATGGGCATGAGGGGCTGGAAGAAGCGGCCCTCGTAGAGCTCCTCGGGCGGGAAGTACATGGAGAACTTGGTGTCGGTGCCCTCGAAGCTGCCGTGCACGTACCGGTGACGGACCGGGTCGTCCCGCCACTCGTCGATGTCGAGGACGGCCGTCCCGAACTGCGGGTCCTTCGAACCGATCGTCCCTGCGCTCATGGTGGTGTCCCCCTCGGTGCCCGCCGACGCAGGCCTCACCTCGGGCCGACTGTAGGGGCCGACCTCCGGCCGGGTAAAGCGGTACCGCTTTAGGGGTTCAGACCGTGCCGATGGCCACGGCACAGGGACCGGCGTCCGTGTCGACGGTCGCGATGACCTCGAGGGAATCGGTGTCCACCACGGTCACCGTGTCGGTGGTGGGGTGGCAGATGACGGCGCGACTGCCGTCGCCGGTGAGCTCGATGTAGCACGGGATCTCCGCCATCGGCGCTGTGGCGGTGACCTGGTTGCTCTCCAGGTCGACGACCTGCAGGGAGTTGGCGTACACGTTCGTCACGAACATCCGCCGGTGGTCGGGGCTGATCACCATGCCGCACGGCATGAGGACGTCGATCTCACCGGCGACGGCGTTCGTCTCCGTGTCGACGATGACGATCTTGTCGGACCCGAAGGTGGCGCTGAGATAGATCCGCTTGCCGTCGGGTGAGGCCAGTGCGTCGTAGCAGTGGTGGGGTAGGTAGATGTCCCGGACGACATCGCCGCGGGCAACGTCGATCGCCCAGAGGGAGGCGCCCACCGCGTACGCGCGCGCGCCGTCGGGGGTGATGGCGACCTCTTCCGGGTTCGTGCCGATGACCACCCGGGAGGCCTCCTCACCCGTGGTGAGGTCGAGGACCATGACTGCACCCTGACCCTCGTACGGCGACGCCTGGATCAGGGTCACGACCAGCCGCTCGCCGTCGGGGGTGAACGCAAGGTCGCAGGGCCGCATGTCGAGATCGATGACCTCGGTCACAGAGTTGGTCCTCGGATCGATCACCGCGATGTTGCTGCCCTGGCTGTCAGCCACATAGAGCAGCCGACCGTCCGGGGTGAACGTCGGGTTCATCGGGGCGTTGGCGATCTCCACCTCACCCTCGGGCCACCGCGGGATGACCTTCTTGGTCCCGAAGTCCATGGGGATCGTGGCGGTGACGGCGAGCGTCGCCGTGTCGATCACCGAGATGGTGTCGCCGTACGAGTTCGAGACGTAGGCCAGCTCACGGCCCTCGGTTGCCACGGTCAGGTCCCCTTCAGTCGTCGATCCGAACAAACGCTTCGGTGTCGGCGTCCCAGGCGTAGAGGTACGCCCTCGGATCGCCGTCGGCCGCCGTCCCCGGGCCGTAGATCCGCGGCCCCGGGTCACCCGGGATGGCCACCTCGCCCAGGGTGTCCCCGGCCGCCTGCAACGTGCCGTAGTTCAGCTCCGGGCCGGCCGCCTCGAGGACGGCGTTCAGGAGCGCCATCGTCGGGCAGGCCTGGAACGCACCCAGGAACGGTGATCTCTCGCCCTCCACCTCGTCGGGCGCCGGCACCTCGAGGCCGGCCGCCTCGAGGACGGCGATGCAGTCCTGCATCGCCGATTCCTCCCAGGCCGCCTGGTTCGGGCCGTAGGGCCCGCCGGCCAGCGCGTCCTCGAGGAGCGAGCGGTCGGGCTGGCTCTGGTCCTGGAGGAACGCGTCGACCCCCGCGGACTGCGGGAACAGGAGACGAGGTCGATAGGGCTGATCGGCCATCGCGGTGGTCCATTGCAGCCCGGCCCCGCTCAACAGCAGCACCGATTCCGCGCCGGAGCTGTCGAAGCGCTCGGCGATCGTCCGCACCCGGGCCTGGACGGCGGTGGGGTCCTCGGCCGGAGCGTCCTGCACCGCGCTCTCCACCACGTCCACCCCGAGCTCGTCGAGCAGGGGCAGCACGTCGTCCTCCAGGTAGTCCGCCGAGGCGGCGTCGACGAGCACGGCGACCGGCCCGTCCATCTCGCCGCTCTCGGCCATGGCCGCGATCGCGGCGTCGTTGAGGTCGGAGCCGGCCTCCGGGGTGAACCAGGGAACGGTCGCCCGCTCCAGCCGCTCCGCGGTGATGCCGCCACCGATGACCGCCGTCTCGTGGGTCTCGACGAGACACAGGGCGTCGTCGTAGAGGAACAGCCCCGCGGCGATGAACACCTCCTCGTCCTCCGCGAGCTCGACGCACGCCGCCTCAGCCCCTTCCGAACCGATCGGGTTGATCGGCGTGAACACGGGATCCAGCAGACGGCCGTGGATGCCTCCGTCGGCGTTGATCTCGTCGACCAACGCGCGGTACGCGCCCTCGATGTCGCCCAGGTCGAGGTCCACGCCGGCGGCGGTGAGTGAATCGGTGTCCACAAAGGTGAGACCGATCCTCACGGCGTCGGCGGTGACACCCGGGGCCGGCCCGGTCAGGACCGTGGTCGCCGGCGCCGGGGACTCCTCGGCAGTCGTCGACGGATCGTCGTCCCCCGCGGTGCAGCCGACCAACACGAGCGCCGCCGCGACGGACACGGCGGTGAACTTCCCCATCAGCAATCCCCCAACCGACCGGAGCCCCCCGGCACCGGTCGCCGGGCCGTGGCCCAGCGATGTTGTGCGACTGCTTAGCACCGATGAAACGGTGGCGCGCCGCTGAGGGCTACGCGGGGGTGGGGACCTCGAGGACCACGGCGGTGGCCATGCCGCCCCCGGCACACATCGAAGCGACGGCCACGCCACCGCCGCGGCGACGGAGCTCGTGGGTGAGGGTCATCACCATGCGGGAGCCGGTCATGGCCACGGGGTGGCCGATGCTGCAGCCGCTGCCGAGGACGTTGACGATCTCCTCGTCCAGGCGGAAGGCCTTGCTGGCCGCGACGGGCACCGAGGCGAAGGCCTCGTTGATCTCGAAGAGGGCCACGTCGTCGATCGACAGGCCCGCTCGCGCCAAGGCCTTGGGGATGGCCTGGATCGGCGCCAGGCCGGTGTCGACAGGAGGTACGCCGACGGAGGCCCACGAGCGCACGACGGCCAGGGGCTCCAGGCCGTGCTCCTCGGCGAACGCCCGGTCGGTCACGACCATCGCCGCGGCGCCGTCGTTGACCCCTGCGGCGTTGCCGGCGGTGATGCTGAAGCCCTCGATCTCGGGGTGCAGGGGCTTGAGGGAGGCCAACTTCTCGAGCGTGGACTCCCGCCGGGGGTGCTCGTCGAAGGCGAAGGTGAAGGTCTCACCGGCCTTGGTGACCTCAATGGGGAAGACCTCGTCGTCGAAGGCGCCGGCGTCGATCCCGGCCACGGCCCGCAGGTGGGAGCGGTAGGCCCAGGCGTCCATCTCCTCCCGGGTGAGGCCGGCCTTCTGGGCGGCGTTCCAGCCGACGGTGATGGTCATGTCCTTGGCCGGGGCGTCCGGGGTCTCGGGGTGGGTGGGCGACAGCCACCACTCCTCGACGTGGTCGGTCCCCGGCACCCGGAAGTTCACCTGCGGCATGGTCGAGCTGGACTGCGTGCCGCCGGCCACCACCACGCGGTCCATTCCGGCCATGATCGAGGCCGCCGCGCTCTGCAGCGTGCTGAGGCCCGAGGCGCAGTGGCGGTTGTGGGCCAGGCCGGGCACGTTGACCAGCCCGGCCTCGATGGCGGCGTAGCGGGCGATGGCCCCACCGCCGTAGAGCGACTCCCCGAGGATGACGTCGTCGAAGCGCTCGGGGTCGATCCCCGACCGGCGGACCACCTCGGCAACGGCCCGCGTGCCCAGGTCGAGGGCGTCGACCTCGGCCAGGGAGCCCTTGTAGGCGGTCCCGACCGGCGTGCGAGCCGTGGCCACGACGACGGCGTCCTGGGCGGAGTGAGTGTTCTCTGACATCACGGCGATCCTACTGTCGGGCCTCGAGGTGAATCTCACCTGGAAGCGGTCGGCCTCGGGGTGTGTGTACGGAGCGGTCCCGGCAGGCTCGACGACCCACCTCCCGTCCTGGCCGAGGGTGCCGACCGGCGCATACGAAGCCGCGTCACCGCTGATGAAGAACTCCTCCTCGACGTACCCGAACTCCTCGAGCAGCTCCGGCGGCGTCGGGTTGGACGGCAGGCCGCTGCGCTCGCCCCCGGTGATCGGGCCCTCGATTGTCCGCACCGCGACGGCGTCACCGCGCGACAGGCCGCCATCGTCCGCACACCCGGCCGCGGCGAGCGCGACCACCAACCCCACCGCCAGCAGGCGACCGCTTAGGACACGAGGGTGTCCAGGTGCTTGGCCGTGACCGTCCAGAGACCCGGTGGGCACTCGCCACAGGGGTTCTGATCGAGTGCGTCGAGCGCCGCCTGGTTGCCGTGGAGCGTGAGGTCCATCCAGTTGATCCCGATCTCGGCCACGTCGGCCAACGACCCCTCGTCGGTGGAGACCAGGACGTGGTCGAAGGTGCGGCGGCCGGCGACCAGGCCGGGCACCCCCGCGGGCAGGGCGTCGTAGTCCTGTTGGGCCTCGTGACGGGCGATGTCCTCCTCACCCCCGACGGCAAAGCCGACCGGTACCGAGATCTCGCCCATGACCGCCGCCGCCTGCTCCGGGGTGGCGCCGGGCCCGACGCTGGAGCCGGAGAGCACGAACACCGATCGCACCCGGTCGTCGCTCGCCGCCAGGTCGAGGGAGGTGATCCCGCCACACGAGTTGCCGGCGGCCACGACGCGCTCGAGGTCGAAGTGGCCCGCATCGGCGCCCGCCCCGGTCGTCTGCGCCTCGGCCCAGTCGATCGCCGCGGCCTGGTCCGCCGCGCTGGAGGCCGGGACGGTCTCGGCCGCACCTTCGGCGGGCACGGTGATGGCGATCACCGCGAACCCCGCCGCCGCCCACCGCTCGAGCATCGAGCTCCAGGTGGCGTCGTGGCGGACGCAGCCGCCGTTGGCCCACACCACCACCGGTAGGGGCGCGCCGGTCGCGTCGAGGTCGACCGGGCGGTAGAGGTTGTAGCCGGGCAGGTCGGGCGGCTGCTCCACCGTGGTGGCGAAGGACCGGCTGGTGGCCGGGGGTGGGGGCGGGCTCGTGGTGGTCACCCCCGCCACCGTGGTCGACGGGCCCTCGGCTGCGTCACCTTCACCCCCACCTCTGTCGTCGCCGGCACACGCCACGGCCGCCATCGCCACCACCAACGTCAGGCAACCGACGGCGCGCCGAACCCGCCGTGAGCGTCCCGACCCCATGAGGCGGATTCTCACATGCGAGAATGCACTGCTCAAGGGAGTCGCCTGCGGGCGTCGGGTGAGGGACCACGCCGGGGGGCGACGTCATGGTGACAACCGAGGTCGAGGCGTACCCCGACGGCCCCCGCCGATGGCGCGGTTGGCGGGGGGAGGGACGGGCGCTCACCGAACTGGTCGCCCTGAGCAGCCTGGCCGTCACCCAGCCGTTGCTCGACGTGTTCGGGAGGGCCCCCGACGTGTTCCTGTTCCGGGACGCCGACCGGGTGGACATCATCGCCTTCGCCTTGGTCGTCGCCTTCGTCCCGGCGTTGGTCCTGTTCGCCATCGAGCTCGTCGTCGGGCTCGTCGCTCCGGCGAGCAGGGGGGTCGTCCACCTGGCGTTCCTCGGGGGCCTCGCCGCCCTCCTGTCCCTGGCCATCCTCGAACAAGCCGAGCTGACCCAGGGAGCCATGGCCCTCCTCGTGGCCCTGGCCGCCGCCGCCGGTGCCGTTCTGGCCTACCGCCGGTGGTCGACGGCCCGGCTCCTCCTGCTCTACCTCGGCCTCGCTCCGCTCCTCTTCGTCGGGGCGTTCCTCCTCACCAGCCCCACCTCCGAGCTCCTCGCGACCCAGACCGTTGCGGCCGCCGACGTCGCCCCGGCCCGCCAACCCCGTTCGGTGGTGTTCCTCCAACTCGACGAATGGCCGCTCTCGATGGCGATGGACCAGGAGGGCGCCATCGACCGGGAGCTGTACCCGAACCTGGCCCGGCTCGCCGACGGGGGGACCTGGTACCGCCGGGCCACCACGGTGGCCACCTTCACCTCCTACGCCGTGCCCGCGATCCTGACCGGCCGGTACCCCGACGGCAGCCGGACGGCGGTGGCCAGCGACTACCCGGAGAACCTGTTCACCCTCCTGGCCAACCAGTTCGACCTCGACGTCATCGAGACCGCCGCCCGCCTCTGTCCGCCCAATCTCTGCGACGAGGAGCTCATCGACCGCCCGGCCCCCCGAGAAGCCGACGCGCCGCCCCCGCCGGAGCCACCGTCACCCCCCGAGGGGCTCCGGGCCCTGCTCGATGACGCCGCCGGCACCTACCGGGTGCTGGTCTCCCCCGACCCCGACGCGGTGAGCTCGGTCGACGCGCTCGAGGAGCAGGTGAGCGTGGTGACCACGACCACGCGGCCGCCGACCACGCGGCCGACGCAGGGCCCGACCACCGAGGACGCGGTCGACGATGCCGCCGCGGGTGAGGCGCCGGTCTTCGCCCCGGCCGGCCTGGCGGGGATCCCGGTGCTCGAGCTCGACGCCGTGGGCGACCTGGTCGACTCCATCGAGGCGGGCGAGGACCCCACCCTCCATTACCTCCACCTCCTCATGCCGCACGCGCCCTACCACTTCCTGCCCTCGGGGCAGACCTACGACCCCGACGCCAGACTCGCCGGGGGCATGAGCGAGATCACGGGGACCCGCAGCACCGACCCGCACGGCGCCGACCTGGACCGCCAGCGCCTGGTCCTGCAGGCCATGTACACGGACCGGGTGGTCGGCGACGTCCTCGACCGCCTGGAGGAGACGGGCCTCGACGAGGACACGATCGTGGTCGTCGTGGCCGACCACGGCGTCGGGCTCCAGCCCGGGGCCACGCCCCGGCCGACGACGACCGAGAACATGACCGAGGACGCGTACGCCGACATGCTCCCCGTGCCGATGCTCGTACGCGGCCCGGGCATCGAGGCCGGGGCGGTGAACGACGAGAACGTCCAGACCATCGACCTGATGCCCACCCTCGCCGCGCTGCTGGGCATCGACATCCCGTGGTCGGTGGACGGCATCGCGGTCACCAACGAGCGCCGACCGGACGACCAGAAGCGGTTCCACCTGGTCTCCTTCGACGGTGGCCCCATCGGCCCGACCGAGGTGGGACCGGCGACGGCCTTCGACGGGGCCGAGGTCTTCGCGGAGGCCCTCGAGCGCAACGTCGACACCCTCTTCCTGGCCGACAACCCCGACCACCGCATCTACGACATCGACGAGGCGGGTGAGCTCGTGGGCGCCCGCGTCGACGGCGTGACGGCGAGACCCCCGTCGTCCCTCTCGGTCACCCTCGACGACCCGGAGGCGCTGGCCGGCGTCGACCCCCCGAGCGGCGTGCTGCGCACCCACCTCGTCGGTCGCGTGGACGGGCTCGGCCCCGACGACCAGATCACCGTCGCCATCGGCCTGAACGGGCGGATCGCCGCCGTCGTCACGACCTGGCCCGACGGCGACGTCGCCCACCGCCTGGAGGCCATGCTCGTGCCCGACTTCCTCCGGGCCGGCGAGAACCAGCTCCGCTACTACCGGGTCGGCGGCCGCGAGGGTCGACGGGCCCTGTCGCCGATCACCGTCGGCGCCTGAATCCACCGGGCACGGCCGTCGACCCGCCGACTGTTGGTGACCAAACGCTTGCTCAGTAGTGCGGTCCCGTAGGGTGCGGATCGCACCTACGAAGGATCCGGCGACCTGGCCCCAGGAGGACCCATGGCCCAGCACGCGACGCTCGGGTCGGCCGAGCATGCCGACGGCCGGCCACCCGTCCGGCGTCGGCTCACCGCCGAGGCCCGGAAGGCCTCGATCCTCGAGGCGGCTCGACGGGCGTTCATCGAGACCGGCGACGCGAACGGCACCACGGTCCGGGTCATCGCCGAGCGCGCCGGGATCAGCGAGGGCGTCATCTACCGGCACTTCGACAGCAAGGACCAGTTGTTCATCGAGGCCGTCGTCGAACCCCTGAGCACGGCGGTCGATGCCCTGGTGGCCGCCACCGCAGTCGTCGACCGCGACGAGCCGCTCACGCCCGAGCGCCGGGTCGAGACCATGCAGGCGTTCTACCGGCGGCTCACCACCGCCCTCGACGACGTCCTCCCCCTGCTGGGCCTCGTCCTGTTCGGTGACCCCGAGATCGCCCGCCGCTTCTACCGCGACAGCTTCTCGGTGGCGATGGACCGCCTCGGCGTGGCGTGGCAGGAGGCCGGTGCCCGGTACGGCCGAGACCTGGAGTCGACCGACGTCGCAGCCCGGGCCGTCATGGGCATGGCCCTCGTCGTCGCCCTGGAGAGCCACCACGACGAACGCGCCGATCGTGACCGCACGATCCGGCGGATCTCGGCGGGGACCCTCGACGGGTTCTTTCCCCCGCCCGAACAGAGGAGACAGACCAATGGGTGAGTTGGACGGCAAGGTGGCGGTGATCACCGGCGCGGGGTCAGGGATGGGGCGGGCCTCGTCCCAGGTGTTCGTGCGCGAGGGGGCCAAGGTGCTGGCCGCCGACATCAGCGGCGGCGAGGAGGAGACGGCGGCCGCCCTCGGCGACGCCGTCTTGGCCTGCCGGGTCGACGTCACCAAGGAGGCCGACGTCGAGGCCATGTTCGCCGCCGCCCTCGAGGCCTTCGGCCGGGTCGACGCCGTGCTCAACGTGGCCGGCATAGGCGCCGGCGGGATGCTGGCCGACACCACCATGGAGGAGTACGACCGCATCTTCGACGTGAACCTCCGGGGCGTCCTGCTGGGGACCAAGCACGGCATCAAGACCATGACCGCGAGCGGCGGCGGGGCGATCGTCAACTGGTCCTCGATCGGCGGCCTGGGCGCCTCCCTGGGCACCAGCGTCTACTCCGCCACCAAGGCCGGGGTGATCTCCTTCACCAAGAACGCGGCCATCGAGTACGGCACCCAGGGCATCCGGGCCAACGCCATCTGCCCCGGGTTCATCGAGACCGAGATGTCCGGCGGCCCCGGCGCCGGCGAGCGCTTCCCGCAGATGATCCAGGCCACAGGCCTGAAGCGGGCCGGGCAACCCGAGGAGGTCGCCGAGCTGGCCTGCTTCCTCGCCTCGGACCGGGCCAGCTACATCTCCGGCGCCATCATCCCCATCGACGGCGGGTCGACGGCTCGCCTGGCCTAGAGGGGCGGGCTACAGCCCGAGGGAGCGTCCCACGATCTCCTTCATGATCTCGGTGGTACCCCCGTAGATGGTCGTGATCCGGGCGTCGGCGTAGGCCCGGGCGATGGGGTACTCGAGCATGTAGCCGTAGCCGCCGAAGAGCTGCAGGCCGCGGTCGACCACCCGCTTCTGCAGCTCGGTGCACCACCACTTGGCCATGGCCGCCTCCTCGGCGGTCAGCTCGCCTTCGTTGAGGGCGAGGACGCACCGGTCCACGAAGGTCTCGGCGATCTGGACCTCGGTGGCGATCTCGGCCAGCACGAAGCGACTGTTCTGGAACGAACCGATGGGCTGGCCGAAGGCCTGGCGCTCCCGGACGTACTCGAGGGTCCAGCCGAGGGCGGCCCGGGCCGCGGCGACCCCGGACATGGCGATCGACAGGCGCTCCTGGGGCAGGTTGTGCACGAGCTGGACGAAGCCCTGCCCCTCCTCCCCCAGCAGGTTGGCCACCGGGACCTGGACATCGGTGAAGAACAGCTCGGCGGTGTCCTGGGCGTGCTGACCGATCTTCTCCAGGTTCCGGCCCCGCTCGAAGCCGTCCATGCCCCGCTCGAGGACCAGGAGGGACATGCCCTTGTGGCGCAGGGACGGGTCGGTCTTCACCGCGGTGATGACGAGGTCGGCGTTGATGCCGTTGGTGATGAACGTCTTGGACCCGTTGACCACGTAGTGCTCCCCGTCCCGGAGGGCGGTGGTCGTCATCGAGGCCAGGTCCGAGCCGATGCCGGGCTCGGTCATGGCGATGGCGGTGATCAGCTCCCCCGAGCAGATGCCGGGCAGCCACCGCGCCTTCTGCTCGTCGGTGCCGTAGGTGAGGAAGTACGGCAGACAGATGTCGTTGTGGAGGGTCAGGCCGAGGCCGGCTCCGGCCACCGCGGCCGACTGCAGCTCCTCGGTGATGATGGCGTTGAAGCGGAAGTCCTTCGTCCCGCCCCCGCCGTAGGCCTCGGGCGCGTCGAAGGCCAGGAACCCGTGGCGGCCGGCGGCGGCGAACACCTCGCGGGGCACGATCCCCGCGGCGTCCCAGTCCCGCTCGTGGGGCACGACCTCCTTGTCCAGCCACGCCCGGAAGCTGGACCGGAACGCCTCGTGGTCCTCGTCGTACAGATCCCGCTGCATCCCCGCAGGCTACGGACCCCCTCGGGTCAGAGGGTGCGGAAGAAGCCGCCGTCGACGAGGACTTGGGCGCCGTTGACGTAACCGGCGGCGTCGCTGGCGAGGAACACGCAGACCCCGACCATGTCCTCGGGACGCCCGATGCGCCGCATGGGGTTGATCGCCGCGGCCTGGTCCTTCATCCCCGGTGGCCACGCATCGGTGATGTCGGTGTCGAAGGCCCCGGGCAGCACCAGGTTGGCCCGGACCTTCGGCGGCCACGCGCCGGCCAGGCCCAGGGTCAGGGCGTTCAGCCCGGCCTTGGCCATCGCGTAAGGCAGGTCGTCGGCGCCGGGGCGCAGCGAGCCCGCGGTGGTCACGTTGATGATCGACCCGCCGTCGCCCTCGGCCATCATCGTCCCGAAGCGGGCGCTGAGGCGGAAGGGCCCGCTGGCGTTCACGGCGTGGACCTTGTCGTACAGCTCCCGGGTGACCGAAGGCAGGCCGTCGTAGAGCGGCGACATGCCGGCGTTGTTGACCAGCACGTCGCAGCGTCCGAACTCCTCGGTCACCGCGTCGACGAGGGCGTCGCAGTCGTCCCACCGACCCACGTGACAGGCCATCGGCAGGACGCGGCGACCCGTGGCCCCCCGGATCTCCTCCGCCGCCGTCTCGCAGACGTCGAACTTGCGGCTGGCGACGACCACGTCGGCCCCCGCCGCGGCCAAGCCCTCGGCCACGGCCCGGCCGATGCCCCGACTCCCGCCCGTCACGACCGCGACCTTGCCGCTCAGGTCGAAGAGCTCCCCAGGGGTCGTCATGGCCGGGCCCCGCCGGTCGTCGGGATCAGGTCTCCGGGACGAAGAGGTCGGTGGCCAGTGCGGCGTGGGCCCCGACCATGTCCGGGCGGACCGAACGGATGGCGACGTCGTGGCCCACGGCGTTGGCCCGGAGGGCGCCCACGGTGCAGTTGTCCTTGCCGCCGAGCGCCGAGAAGGGGTCGTAGTTGAAGTGCTCCATCGCGTTCAGGTGGGTGACCTTGTCCACGACGTCGTCGCTCACGCCGACGAAGTGCTCAGCCACCTCCTCGGGGGCGAAGGGCCAGGTCGAGTCCGAGTGCGGGTAGTCGCACTCCCACATCACGTGGTCCATGTTCAGGAAGTCCTGGCTGGCCATGCCGAACCTGTCGTCGATGAAGCAGGTCAGGATCCGCTCGTTGAAGACCTCGCTGGGGAGCTTGTCCCCGAAGTCCTGACCGGTCCAGGCGTGATGGCGGCGGTAGTTGTAGTCAATGCGCTCGAGGAAGTACGGGATCCAGCCGATCCCCCCCTCGGAGAGGGCGATCTTGAGATCCGGGAACTTCCGCAGCACCGGCGACCAGACCAGGTCTGCCGCGGCCTGGACGATGTTCAGCGGCGTCAGCGTGATCAGGCAGTCGATCGGGGCGTCCGGGGCGGTGATCACCAGCTGGGACGACGAGCCGATGTGGAGGCAGACCACGACCTCCTCGTCGCTACAGGCCGTCCAGAACGGGTCCCAGTGGTCGGAGTGGAAGCTCGGCCAACCCAACTTCGACGGGTTCTCGGAGAAGGTGACGGCGTGGACGCCCTTCGCCGCGGTCCGGCGCACCTCGGCGGCCAGGACCTCGGGGTCCCAGATGGCGGGGAGCGCGCAGGGGATGAAGCGGCCGGGGTGGGTGCCGCACCAGTCCTCGATGTGCCAGTCGTTGTAGGCCTGGACCATGGCCAGGGCCACGTCCTTGTCCTCCGTCCGGGCGAAGAGCTGGCCGCAGAAGTGAGGGAAGGACGGGAAGCAGAGCGAGCCGAGGACACCGTTGGCGTCCATGTCCTTCACCCGCTCGTCGATGTCGAAGCAGCCCGCCCGCAGCTCGGCGAACGACGTCGGCTCCATGCCGTACTCCTCCGGCGGGCGGCCGGCGACGGCGTTCAGGGCGACGTTGGCGATCTCCTGGCCCTCATAGATCCAGGCGTTGGTGCCGTCGTCCCGGGTGACGAACTTCGGCGCGAGGTCGGCGTACCTGGCCGGAAGTCGCCCGTCGAAGACGTGGGGTGGCTCCACCACGTGGTCATCGACGCTGACCAGCACCATGTCGTTGATGTCCATCACCAGACCCCCCGGGATCGATCGAAAACTAACGTTGGCGTCACCTCACGGTACCAGGACCGGAAGCTTCGCCCAGCCCCGGACGGTGGAGGTCCGGGCCTGTTCGGCCTGACCCCAGTCGACCTCCCACTCGGGGAACCGGTTGAGCACCTCGTCGAGGGCGACCCGGCCCTCGAGGCGGGCCAGCGCCGCCCCCAGGCAGAAGTGGATGCCGTAGCCGAAGCTCAGGTGGTGGCCGATCTCGCGGTGGATGTCGAAGGTGTCGCCGTCGGGGAACTGGCGGTCGTCCCGGTTGGCCGAGCCGTTGAGGAGCATCATCACGCTCCCCTCGGGGATCTCCTGTCCGTGGTGCTCCACGTCGTGCGCGACCCACCGGGCCTGGGCCGGCGAGGGGGCCTCATAGCGCAGGACCTCCTCGATGGCCGGCGCGAGCAGCGACCGGTCCTCGACGATCTCCCGGCGCTGGTCGGGGTGTTCGGCCAGCAGCTTGCCCGTCCAGCCGATCAGTCGGGTCGTCGTCTCGTTGCCGGCCCCGGCCAGCAGATTGATGAACGTGGTCAGCTCCTCGCGGGTGAACCGGCGGCTGACGCCGTCCTCGTCCTCGAACTCGGCGTTGAGCATCTCGGTCATGAGGTCGTCGGAGGGGTGCTCGGCCCGCCAGTCGATGTACTCGCCGAACATCTCCGCGCCGTCGAAGCCCTCGGCGTCGAAGGACCCCTCCTGGCCCTCCTCGAGGGCGAGCCCCTCGTCGAGGCGGTCGCGGATGGCCTCCTGGTCCTGCTCGGGGATGCCGAGGAGGTAGCCGATCGTCCGCATGGGCATCTGGGCGCCGAGGTCGGTGATGAAGTCGAAACGCCCGCTGCCCACCAGGGGGTCGAGCGTGCGAGCACAGAACTCCCGCACCTTCGGCTCGATGGCGTTCATCTTCTTCGGGGTGAAGACCCGCGACATCACGCCCCGGTGGACATCGTGGCGGGGCGGGTCCTCGAAGAGGATCGCGCCCCGGGGGATCTCGAAGTCGGCTCTGATGAGCTCGAGGATCGAGCCCTTGCCCGACCGGTAGGTGTCCCAGTCGATCAGGCAGGGCTCGACGTCCTCGAAGCGGCTCAACGCCCAGAAGTCGTACTTCTCGTTGCGGTAGAGCGGCGCCTCCTCCCGCATGCGACGCCACAGCGGATAGGGGTCGACGTCGATCTCGAAGTCGTACGGGTCGTAGTAGATGTCACTCGTCTGGATCTCCACCACCCGCGAAACTAACACTAGAGTCACCCCCATGGCCGACGACGACTACACCTTCATCCTCTACGAGCCCCTGGACGACGGGCGCATCGTGCGGATCCTGCTCAACCGCCCGGACGCCCGGAACGCCCAGAACCGCGGGATGCTGGTCGAGCTGAACGAGGCCTTCCTCCGGGCCGAGGCCGACGACGAGGTCCGGGTCGTCATCCTGGGCGGCACCGGGAAGATGTTCTCCTCCGGCCACGACCTCGGCTCCAAGGTGTCCGTCGAGGAGTACACCCCCGGCCCCAACCAGCACCCCACCCGCGGCATCAACGGCGGGACCCGCAAGGGCGCCGAGAGCCTCATGCTGCAGGAGTGGCACTACTTCTTCGAGAACACCCGCCGTTGGCGCAACCTGCGCAAGATCACCATCGGCCAGGCCCACGGTGACGTCTACGCCGCGGCGCTCATGCTGCTCTGGGCCTGTGACCTGATCGTCGCCGCCGACGACACGACCTTTGCCGACGTGGTCGGCTCCCGCCTCGGCATGTGCGGCGTCGAGTACTTCGGCCACCCGTGGGAGTTCGGCCCCCGCAAGGCCAAGGAGCTGCTGCTCACCGGCGACTCGATCGACGCCGACGAGGCCCACGCCCTCGGCATGGTGAGCAAGGTGTTCCCGGCCGACGAGCTGGCCGACCGCACGCTCGACTTCGCCCGCCGCATCGCCGCGCAGCCGACCATGTCGTCCCTCCTCATCAAGGAGGCGGTCAACCAGACCCAGGACAACATGGGCTTCTACAACGCGCTGAACGCCTGCTTCACGCTCCACGAGCTCAACCACTCGCACTGGGCCTGGGTCCACGAGGGCGGGTACCCGGTGGCCCAGGAGGAGGACGGCATCCCCAACTGGAAGGACGCCTCACCCATCGTCCCGGCCGTCAAGGACCAGGTCCGCTCGGAGGGCTGAGGGCCCCGACGGCGATCCGCCGATGAGCGCGGAGGCCGAGCCCGCCGACCAGGCCTCCGCCGAACGACCGGCGGAGGTGGTGCGCCGCGCCCCCTTCTCGGACAACCCCAACGTCGGGGCGAGGGGCCAGAGGACCCAGCAACGGATCCTCGACGCGGCCCTCCAGGTCTTCGGCGAGGTCGGCTACCACCGCTGCAGCATCGACCGGATCACCACGATCGCCGGCTGCTCACGGGTCTCGTACTACCAGTACTTCTCCAGCAAGGAGGACGTGTTCCGGCACCTGGCCGCCCAGGTGGCCCGGCAGGTGAGCGCCTCCACCGAGGCCCTCGGGCCGATCACGCCGGACCTCGACGGATGGACGGCGATCCGCAGCTTCGTGACCCGACGCAGCGAGATCTACGAGCGCTACCAACCCGTCTACCAGGCCTTCGAGGCGGCGGCGGAGAGCGACGAGGAGGTCGCCGGCGGGTCGGTCCGCACCGGCGAGCGGATCGTCGCCCTCATCCGGTCCCGTCTGGCCACCACGACCCTTCCCCCCCGTCGGCTCGATCCACTCATCCACCTCTTGCTGGAGTGCCTGACCCGGACCCACGACGTCGCCGGGATCCTCCGCTCCGTGGCCCCCGCCGCCTACCCGACCGAGCGCGTGTCCGACGCCCTTGCCGACGTCATGCACCGGACGCTGTTCGGGCTCCAGGCCGACGTCAACGTGCGCCCGCCCGCCCGTCCCCGGCCGCCGGTCCTCGAGTTCGGCCCGGCCATGCGCGAGGTGCTCCAGCGCGAGGAGGCGCCCGCCGACCTCACCGCCGCCGGCCGACGCACCCTCGAGGCCCTGCTGCAGGCGGGGGCCGACGTCCTCGTGCGCCGCGGGTACCACCGCACGCGGGTCGACGACGTGGTCACCGCCGCCGGGGTGTCCCACGGTGCCTTCTACCGCTACTTCGAGAACAAGGACCAACTCGCCCAGGTCCTCGCTGTGGACGCCATCCGGCGGGTGTCGACCGCGTTCACCCAGATCCCCGACGCTCCCGTGGCCGACGGCTCGGCGGGCGACGGCGAGGCCCTCCGCCAGTGGCTGCGGCGGTACAACGACGCCCACACCAACGAGACCGCGATGATCCGGGTCTGGGTCGACGTCTCCCAGGACGACGAGCGCCGAGCCGACTCGGCCGCCGCCTACGACTGGGGCCGGCGCCAGATGGTCCGCTTCCTCAGGCCCCGCGACTTCGGTGACATCGATCGCGACGCGGTGCTCATGGTGGCGCTGCTCGGGGCCTTCGGCGCCCGACGACGGTCGTCCACCACGGTCGACGCCGCGGCCTACATCATCGAGCGTGGCTTCCTCGGCCGCTGACCTGACTACTCTGACCCGACTAACAGTCCCGTCATCTCCGACGCCGGACCCGTCCTCTCGAGGGAGCGTTGCCATGAGCCTGTTCGATGCCTTCCGCTACGACGACAAGCGCGTCCTGGTCGTCGGTGGTGCCACCGGCATGGGGGCGGCCGCGGCGGAACTGGCCCTGGACGCCGGGGCCGAGGTCGTCGTCATGGACCGGGCCGCCGTCACCCTCGACCGCGTCACCTCGATCGAGCTGGACCTGGCCGACCCCGCGTCGATCGACGCGGCGGTGGCCGAGTGCGGCGGGCCCGTGCACGCCCTGTTCTCCTGTGCCGGCGTGGCCGACGGCACCCCGGGCATCGAGATCATCAACTTCCTCGGCCACCGCCACCTCATCGACCGGCTGCGGGCCGGCGGCCAGCTGCCCCGCGGCTCGGCCATCGGCATGATCTCCTCGTTCGCCGGGGTCGGCTGGCAGGTCAACCTGCCGCTGCTCCAGTCCTACCTCGACATGGACCTCGAGACGGCCTCGGCGTGGGCCCAGGAGCACGGCAAGGCCGACTACATGTGGTCGAAGATGGCGATCAACGCCTACGTCGCCCAGGAGTCGTTCGCCCTCCGGAAGGAGGGCATCCGGATCAACGCGATCATGCCCGGGCCGACCGACACCCCCCTGGCCCGGGCCAACGCCGACATGTGGCTCGGCTTCGCGGCCGATTTCCGGGCCGAGCTCGACCTCGAGCCCTCGACCCCCCTGGAGCAGGCCTACCCCTTGGTGTTCCTGTGCAGCGACGCCGCGGTGGGGGTGAACGGCATCACCGTGGTCACCGACGCGGGCTACGGCAGCGCCGGAGCCACCGGTGCCTTCGAGCCCGCCACCGGTGTCGTGGAGTTCATGACCCAGCTCCACCTGGAGTAGCGCCGATCGGCGGTTGCACGATGGCTCTCGCTGTACGATAATAGCGTTCTCACAAGGAGGAGCCCCATGGCCTCACCCACGCTCGACGTCCCGGTGTTCGACGCCGACAACCACCTGTACGAGACGAAGGACGCGCTGACGAAGTTCCTGCCCGAGCGCTACCGGGGGGCAGTGGACTACGTGGAGGTGCGGGGCCGGACCAAGATCGTCATCAAGGGCACGATCAGCGAGTACATCCCCAACCCGACCTTCGACGTCGTGGCCCGTCCGGGGGCGATGGAGGACTACTTCCGCCACGGCAACCCCGACGGCAAGGATCGTCGGGCGATCTTCGGCGAGCCGATGCGCGCGATGGCGGCGTTCCGGGAGCCGGGCGCCCGGATGGAGCTCATGGACGAGCAGGGCGTCGACCGGGCCCTCATGTTCCCCACCCTCGCCAGCGTCGTCGAGGAGCGGATGCGGGACGATCCCGAGCTCACCCACGCCGTGATCCACTCCCTCAACGAGTGGCTCCACGAGACCTGGAGCTTCGACTACGAGCAGCGCATCTTCACGGTCCCCGTCGTCACCCTGCCCATCGTCGAGCGGGGCATCGAGGAGCTCGAGTGGCTCCTGGAGCGCGGCGCGAAGGCCATCCTCGTCCGGCCGGCGCCGGTGTACGGCCCCCGGGGGCCGCGCTCCTTCGCCCTCCCCGAGTTCGATCCCTTCTGGGAGCGGGTGCAGGACGCCGACGTGCTCGTCGCCATGCACTCCTCCGACAGCGGCTACGAGCGCTACGCCAACGAGTGGATCGGGAACAACAGCGAGATGCTCCCGTTCCAACCCGAGGCCTTCCGAATGCTCTCCGCCTGGCGGCCCGTCGAGGACGCCGTCTCCTCCATGGTGTGCCACGGTGCCCTGTCCCGGTTCCCGAAGCTCAAGGTCGCCGTCGTGGAGAACGGCAGCAGCTGGGTCGAGCCGCTCCTCAGGCGCATGGCCGACACCTACAAGAAGATGCCCCAGGACTTCCTGGAGGACCCCGTCGAGGTGCTCAAGCGCAACATCTACATCAGCCCCTTCTGGGAAGAGGACCTGGGTGCGCTCAGCGACCTCCTCGGGGTCGAGCAGGTGCTGTTCGGCTCCGACTACCCGCACCCCGAGGGCCTGGCCGACCCGGTCAGCTACGTGGACGAGCTGAAGGGCCTCCCCGAGGAGACCGTCCGCAAGATCATGGGCGGGAACCTGACCAAGCTGATGAACCTCAGCGAGGTACCCGCTCGATGACCGGGCCCGGCGACAGCTGGGCCAGCATCCCGTCGATGACCGCCGCGGCCGCCGAACGGTTCGGCGAGCGCACCGCGGTCGTCGACGGTGCGGTCCGGCTCTCCTACGCCGAGCTGTTCGAAGAGGCCCGGACCTTCGCCGCCGCCCTCGTGGCCAGTGGCGTCGAAACGGGTGACCGGGTGTCGATCTGGGCCCCCAATCGCGCCCAGTGGATCGTCGCCGTCCTGGGGCTCTTCCAGGCCGGCGCGGTCCTGGTGCCGGTCAACACCCGGTTCAAGGGCGCCGAGGCCGCGGATCTCCTCATCCGCAGCCACGCCAAGGTCCTGGTCACCGTCACCGACTTCCTCGACACCGACTACCTGGCCATGCTCGAGGGCGCCGGCGCCGACCTCCCCGACCTCGACACCGTCGTGGTCGCCCGCGGCGACGCGCCGGAGGGCACCGTCGGCTGGGACGCGTTTCTGGGTCGGGCCACCGACCAGGCCAGGACCACGGTCGACCAGCGGCGGGCCGCCCTCGGTCCCGACGACCCGTCCGACATCCTCTTCACGTCCGGGACCACGGGCGTGCCCAAGGGCGTGGTGATGACCCACGGCCGCACGCTCGGTGTGGCGACGGACTGGGCCGCCATGACCGGGCTCGGCTCCGACGACCGCTACCTGATGGTCAACCCCTACTTCCACATGTTCGGCCTGAAGGCCGGGATCCTGGCCTGCGTGGCCGCCGGGGCCACGATGCTGCCCGAGCCGGTCTTCGATGTCGATCGCGTCCTCGCCCGGGTCGGCGAGGAGCAGGTCACCGTCCTCCCGGGCGCCCCGACGATCTACCAGGCGATCCTCGACCACCCTGGCCGCGACGACCACGACCTCTCGACGCTGCGGGTCGCGGTGACCGGCGCGGCCGACATCCCCGTCGAGCTCATCCGACGGGTGGACGCCGAGCTCCCCTTCTCGTTCATCGTCACGGGCTACGGCCTCACCGAAGCGGGCACCGCCAGCGCGACGGCACCCGGGGATGACCCCGAGACGGTGGCCACGACGGTGGGCCGGCCCCGGCCCGGCTTCGAGCTCCGCATCACCGACGACCAGGGCCACGACGTCCCCGCCGGCGAGCCCGGCGAGATCGTGCTCCGGGGCCCCACGGTGATGGCGGGCTATCTCGACGATCCGGAGGCGACCGCCCTCGCGCTCTCCCCCGACGGGTGGCTGCGGACCGGTGACCTCGGTGTCACCGATGACCGCGGATGCCTCCGGATCGTCGGGCGGGTCAAGGACATGTTCATCGTGGGCGGCTTCAACGCCTACCCGGCCGAGATCGAGAACGCCCTCCTCCGCCACCCCGACATCCAGCAGGCCGCGGTGATCGGCATCCCCGACGAACGGCTGGGCGAGGTCGGCATGGCGTTCATCGTCACCCGGGAGGGGACCGAGGTGACCCCCGAGGCGGTCATCGCCTGGAGCCGGGACCAGATGGCCAACTACAAGGTCCCCCGGGCGGTCGCGCTCGTCGACGAGCTCCCGCTCAACGCCACCGGCAAGGTGGAGAAGAACGCCCTGCGGGCCCGGGTGAAGTGACCGACCCGAACGGGCTGGCCGCCCTCGCCGACCTCCGGGTCGTAGAACTGGGTGTCTGGGTGGCCGCGCCGTCGGCCGCCGCACTCCTGGCCGACTGGGGCGCCGAGGTCATCAAGGTCGAACCGCCCGCCGGTGACCCGATGCGCCACGTCTTCGGGTCTCTCGGGATCGGGTCCGAGATGCCGAACCCGGCCTTCGCCCTCGACAACCGGGGCAAGCGCAGCGTGGTCCTGGACCTTCGTCAGGCCGAGGAGCGCGAGCGGATGGAAGCCCTCCTGGTCTCCGCCGACGTGTTCCTGACCAATCTCCGCCCCGACGCCCTCGACAAGCTCGACCTCGAGCCCGAGGCGACGGTCGCCCGCCACCCCCGCCTGATCTACGGCAGCGTCAGCGGTTACGGCCTCCAGGGCGACGAACGCAACCGCCCGACCTACGACATCGGCGCCTTCTGGGCTCGCTCGGGGCTCTCGATGCAGATGGCCGACGGCGAGGGGAACCCGCTCAACGCCCGGGGCGGGATCGGTGACCACATCACCGGCCTCGCCACGCTCGCCGGCGTACTCGCCGCCGTGCTCGAGCAGCGCCTGACGGGCCGCGGCCAGGTCGTCGAGGTCTCGCTGCTCCGGACCGGCGCCTACGTCCTCGGGTGGGACCTCGGCATCCAGTTGGCTCTCGGGAAGGTGGCGGGGGCCGAGCCCCGGGACCGCAACCAGGCGCCCTTGATGAACCCGTACCTCACCGCCGACGGACGCTGGTTCTTCTTCACCGGCCTGGAGACCGCCCGCCACCTCCCGGCCGTGTGCCGCGCCCTCGACCGGCCCGACCTGCTCGAGGACCCTCGCTTCGCCGACGCCCGCAGCGTCCGCAAGCACCGGACCGAGGTCATCGCCGTCCTGGATGAGATCCTCGCCACGAAGACGTTCGACGAGTGGGCCGAGCGGTTCGAGGCCGAGGGCGTCTGGTGGGCACCCGCCCAGACCCCGGCTCAGGTCGTCGAGGACCCACAGTTCCTGGCCAACGACGGCCTCGTCGAGATCGCCGAAGGCGCCGGCGGCCCGGCCCAGCGCTCCGTGCGGGGCCCGGTCACCTTCTCCGACGTCACCAATGGCCCGGTCGGGGCAGTACCCGGCCTCGGCGAGCACACCGACGAGGTCCTCGGCGACCTGACCGTGACAACCGACCGTTCTGGCGCCTGATTGCGGCGCTGGAGCGACTCAATCGGGCGCCAGTAACCGCAAGGTCAGTCGCTCAGAAGGCGGAGGCCAGGGAGGCCAGCAGGGCCCGGGTCCGTTGCGACGAGGCGAGCAGCTCGTCGCGGCCCTGGCCGATGGGCACGACCCGCACCGAGAGGTCGGTCACCCCCGCATCAGCGAACGACCGCAGTCGCTTCTCGACGGCGGCCTCGCTCCCGGCGGCGAGGATGTCGCCCACGCTCCGGGCGTCCCCGAGGTCGAGCAGCTTCTGGTAGTTGGGCGACACCTCGGCCTCGGACAGGATGCGGTTGGTGCGCTCGACGGCCCGGTCGACCTCGTCGTCACGGCAGAGGCACACGGGGATGCCCGCCACGATCCGCGGCGTCGGCCGCCCGGCCGCCTCGGCGGCCCGGTTGAGGTGCGGGGCCACATGGCCGGCGATGGCCCGCTCGTCGGCCAACCAGAGGATGGTCCCGTCGGTGCGCTCGCCGGCCAGGCGCAGCATCATCGGGCCGAGAGCGGCCAGGAGGACCGGCGTCGGGGCGATGTCGGTGATGTCGAGGGGGTTGTGCACGCGGTAGTAGTCGTTCTCGACGTCGACGGGGCCCGGGCCCCGGAGGGCCTGGTCGAGCACGTCCAGGTAGGCGGCCATCGCCTTGGCGGGGCGCTCGTAGTCCAGGCCGAGCATCTCCTCGATGATCCAGTGGTGCGAGACGCCGAGGCCGAGGGACAGGCGGCCCCCGCACACGGCCTGCACGGACAGGGCCTGCTGGGCCAACGCGATGGGGTGCCGCGTCTGGATCGGCACCACCGCCGTGCCGATCTCGAGGCGCGACGTGGCCTGCCCCACCAGGGCGACCGCGGTCAGCGCGTCGAACTCGTCGGGGATCTGGGGGATCCATGCGGACGCCAGCCCGGCCTCCTCGGCCCCGCGGGCATCCGCGCAGAGGCGCTCGACCTTGGTGCTGTAGCGGCCGCGCTCCGGCCCGATCATCACACCGATGCGCATGATGAGAACCTACTTCTTGCATTCGCGCAACGCCAGTCTCTCTGTGCGCGAAGATGGGCCGATGAGCGAGGCTCCAGACCCGTACTACGACCCCTACGACTTCGAGATCGACGCCGATCCGTACCCGGTCTGGGCGAGGCTCCGGGACGAGGCGCCGTGCTACCACAACGAGCGCTACGACTTCTACGCGCTGAGCCGCTTCGACGACGTCGAGCGCTGCTCGGTCGACTGGCGGACCTACGTCTCGAGCCGGGGCACGGTGCTGGAGCTGATCAAGAGCGGCACCGCCATGCCGCCCGGCACGATCATCTTCGAGGACCCGCCGGAGCACGACCTCCACCGAGGGCTCCTCTCGCGGGTGTTCACCCCCCGCAAGGTCGCCGCCATCGAGCCGAAGATCCGCGAGTTCTGCGCGCGGGCCCTCGACCCGATGGTCGGCACCGGCGGGTTCGACTTCATCGCCGACCTGGGCGCCCAGATGCCCATGCGCACCATCGGCATGCTCCTCGGGATCCCCGAACAGGACCAGGTGGCCATCCGCGACCGCATGGACGGCGGCCTCCGCCTGGAAGAGGGTTCCATGCCCGACTTCGAGGCCCAGTACGGGGACCGGGACGCCGCCGGCGTCTTCGGGGAGTACATCGACTGGCGAGCCGAGCACCCGTCCGACGACCTGATGACCGAGCTCCTCCAGGCGGAGTTCGAGGACGTGGACGGCGAGACCCGACGACTCACCCGCGACGAGGTGCTGGGCTACGTCGGCCTGTTGGCGGCGGCCGGCAACGAGACGACCACCCGCCTGATCGGCTGGACCGGCAAGGTGCTGGCCGACCACCCGGACCAGTTGCAGGAGCTGGCCGAGGACCGCAGCCTCGTCCCCGGCGCCATCGAGGAGCTGCTCCGCTACGAGGCCCCCTCCCCGGTCCAGGCCCGGTACGTGACCGCCGACGTCGAGCACCACGGCACGGTGGTCCCGGAGGGCAGCGCGATGCTCCTCCTGACCGCCTCGGCGAACCGCGACGAGCGACGATTCCCTGACGCGGACCGCTTCGACATCCACCGCCAGATCGACCACCACCTGACCTTCGGCTACGGCATCCACTTCTGTCTCGGCGCCGCGCTCGCCCGCCTGGAGGGCCGCATCGCCCTGGACGAGGTCCTCCAGCGGTTCTCGACCTGGACGGTCGACGTCGACAACGCCGTCCAGGCCAGGACCTCCACCGTCCGGGGCTGGGAGCACCTCCCCGTCCTCACCGGCTGACCGCCTGGGGCGGGCCGCCGCAGTGCCGGAAGGACGTACGGTCAGGGGCTGATGGCACCGTTCGGCGACGCGGTGGGCCTCGTCGCCCGCTCCGAGGTCCGATCCCGGTGGCGCGCCCTGCTCGGCCTGGCCCTGCTCGTCGCCCTCGTCGGGACCGCGAGCCTCAGCGCTCTGGCCGGGGCCCGACGCACGGCGTCGTCGCTCGACCGCTTCGTCGACACCACCCGGGCGCGGGACGCCCGGATCGGGCTCCCGGCCGGCTACGACGCCGACGGGCTGGACGCCGCCCTGGAGGACCAGCCCTGGGTGACCGCGTCGGCCCTGATGACCCGCCTCGTCTTCGCCACCGGCCCCGGCACCGCCCTGACCGTCGGCGCCAGTGACGACCCTGGCTTCGGCAGCACCGTCGACCGGCCGCTCGTGGTCGAGGGGCGGCTTCCTCGGCCCGGCACGACCAACGAGATCGCCATCGACGAACAGACCGTGCACGACGAGGGCATCGGCCCCGGCGAAACCCTGGAGGTCCAGACCTTCGAGCCGGAGAACTTCGCCTGCGCCATCGAGCAGTCCTGCGTCCTGGAGCTCCCCCAAGGCGAGCCCGAGACCCTCCTGGTCACCGGTGTGTTCCGTGACGTCGACGGCCTGCTGAGCCGGGAGTTCAGCCCGGAGGCCATCGCCCCCCCGTCGTTCCACGAGGAGTACGGCGACCGCACCGGCGACTTCGGCGACGAGGTCCTGGTCCGCCTGGCCGGTGGCGCCGACGACATCGACCGGCTCGAGGCCCTGGCCGAAGAGCACGGCGATGGGGCCCTCGTGCTCGACGCCGAGAGCGACTACCTGGCGTTTCCCCGCGACGCGGTCGACGTCCTCGGCAACGGCCTGCTCGTCTTCGCGACGATCAGTGCCCTGGCCGGGGGCCTCGTACTGGCCCAGGCGGTCAGCCGGCACCTGGCCGCCGGAAGGGACCGGTCACTGCGCCTCCGCGAGCTCGGCCTGACCCGACGCGAGGGAGCGCTGGCCGAAGGCCTGCCCGTGGCCGGCGCGGCTGTCGTCGGCGCCGTTGTGACCACGGCGGTCGCCGCACCGACGTCGTGGTGGTTCCCGTTCGGGGGAGCAGAGCGGATCGAGCCCGACCCCGGCTTCCGGTTCGACGCCGTGGGCCTGGGCCTCGGCGCCCTCGGACTCGTCGCCCTCACCTCGGCCTGGGCCGGCTGGCGGGCCTGGCACCAGGCCGATCCCCGCCGGCTCCGCAAGGCCCCTCGGCCCTCGGGCGTGGCCCAGGCCCTGGCCCGCCTCGGTGCCGACCCCGCCCTCATCGGCGGCGCCCGGCTGGCCTTCGAGCGTCGGGCGGACCGGGACAGCTCGATGATGCGGTCCGCCCTGGTGGCCACGACCATCGGGGTGCTGGGCGCGGTCGCCGTCGGCACGGTCGTGGTCAGCCTCGACGACCTCGTCGCCACGCCCGGGCAGTGGGGCTGGAACTGGGACTCGATCGCCACGCCCCTCGACTCGACGCGGGTCGACCGGACCGCGACCGCCATCGCCGGGGAGGACGGCGTCGACGGCGTCGCCGTCTACCGGGTGGGGCTGCTCGACGTCGACGGCGAGGAGGTCACCGCCCACGCCCTCGACACCGTCACCGACGTGGAGCACACGCTGATCGACGGCCGCGAGCCCGACGCCGCCGACGAGATCGCTCTCGGCCTGCTCACCCGCCGGGACCTGGATGTCGAGGTGGGCGACACGGTCACGGTCACCGGCCCCGAGGGCGACACCGAGGACCTCGACGTCGTGGGCACCGTCGTCCTGCCGACCTTCCAGGACCGCGACCCCGGGGTCGGGGCCGTGGTGACCGCCGACGCCTTCGACACGCTGTCCTCCAGCGGCGGGGTGACCGAACTGGTCGTCCGCTACGACGACGGGGTCGACACCGGCGATCTCGAGGGCCGCCTCAGCCAGGACCACGGGGTGGGCTTCCGGGGCTCGACGCTGCCCGTGCGCCTCGACAACCTCGACCAGGCCCGCAGCATCGGGCCCGCGCTGGTCGCGTTCTTCGCCGTCCTCGGCTTCCTCGGCCTCGTGCACGCCCTGGTGACGGCGGTCCGCGAGCGCGAGGCCATGCTGGCCATGCTCCGGCTCCTCGGCTCCCGGCGGGCCCACGTCCGCCGGGCCGTGCTCTGGCAGGCGGTGTTCGTGACCAGCGCCAGCCTGCTCGTTGGACTGCCGACCGGCGTGGCCATCGGGCGCTGGGCGTGGAGCCGGATCATCGCCGACCTCGGGGTGGTGGCCCCGCCCCGGGTCGACCTCGCCCACGTGGCCCTCGTGATCCCCGTGGCGCTCGTCTTGGCGCTGCTGGGCGCCATCGCCCCCGCCTGGCTGGCCGCCCGGCGCCGGATCGCCCGCGCCCTGGTACCGGCATGACCGGGCGCCGATGACCGCCTGGGAGGGCGACGAGTACCAGGCCCGGTTCGACCGCCTCGCGGCGTCCGGGACCCACGTGCACGGGGAGGCTGACTTCGTGACGGCGTTCGCCCCGACCTCGGTCCTGGACGCGGGTTGCGGCACCGGCCGCGTGGGCATCGAGTTGGCCCGGCGCGGCATGGAGGTGGTGGGCGCGGACGTCGACCCGTCGATGCTGGCCACCGCCCGCCGACAAGCCCCCGACCTGACGTGGGTCGAGGCCGACCTGACCGCGCTGGACCTCGGACGGGCCTTCGACCTCGTCCTCCTGGCCGGCAACGTCCCCCTCTTCACCCCGCCGGGTACCCAACCCGCGTTGGTCGCCCACTGCGCCACCCACCTGGGCCGAGCCGGCCACCTCGTCGCCGGCTTCTCGATCGACCGTGGCTACGCCCTCGAGGACTGGGACGCCGCCTGCACCGCCGCCGGCCTGGTTCTCCTCGACCGCGTCGCCACGTGGACCCGTGACCCCTTCACCGGCGGCGACTACGCCGTCTCGGTGCACCGCCGACCGTCGGACTGACGCCTCAATCCAGGCTGCGCAGGAGGATGTCGCCGCCGTGGGCGGCCACCTCGACGTGACCGGGATGGGTGTCGGCCACGCGGTCGAGGTCGGCACAGTGGTCCACGTGCAGGTGCACCGTAGGGCCCTCCATGGCGATGGTCGCCCCCACTCGGCTCTCGTCCCCCACGGCTTCGGCAGCCAGCGAGCAGGCACAGGTCAGTGCCGCCTCGGGCCACCCGGCGTGGGCTCGGAGCCAGTCGCCCAGCTCCCGCCGCAGGTCGGACAGGTGTGTGATCGCCAACTCGGTCGCCATGTGAGGCCTCCGCTCCGGTGGGCCTTACCCCAATCCTTATCCATCGGACCGGGCCGGCCGGGGATGAGCGGACTCAGCCCTCCGGGCGGAGGACCTGGCCCGGTAGGGCGCCGTCGCCGACGAGTTCGCCGTTCTGGACGATGGGGACGCCGTTCACGATGGTGGCCTTCATGCCCTCGGGCTTGGAGACGTAGCGGGCCTCGCCGTTGGGGAAGTCGTGCACGACCCCCTTCTCGGCCGGGCCGATGGTGTCGGGGTCGAACACCATGAGGTCGGCGGCGAAGCCGGGACGGACCATGCCCCGGTCGCTGAAGCCGCAGAGGGCGGCCGGCCACTGGGTGAGCTGGCGAATGCCCTCCTCCAGGGTCCAGGCGCCCCACTCCCGCACCCAGTAGCGCAGGAAGTAGCTGGAGCTCTCGGCCCCGTCGTCGCGGTCCAGGTGGGCGCCGCCGTCGGAGGTGCCGATGACCATGTGGGGGTCGAGCTGGGCGACCCGGGTCCCCTCCCGCCAGGCGGGGGTCTCGGTCCGCCACACGAACTCGGTCTGCAACTCCTCGGCCACCGCCAGGTCCAACAGCACGTCCTCCTCGGCCTTGCCCTCCTCGGCCGCCAGGTCCGCCAACGGACGGCCGACGAAGCGCTCGTGCTCGGCCCGGGCCACGGCCTTGACGTGCAGGACGTCCCAGTTCGGCGGCGGCAGGGTCGGGCCTTTGGAAGCGTCCTTGTTGGGGTTGCGCACCGAGCCCCGCACGGCGGCCCGAAACGCCGGGTCCAGAGCCATGGCCATCCGCTCGGGCACGGTCTTGGCCTCGGTGAAGATCCGGTTGAGCTCGAGCACCCCCTCGTAGAGGGTCGTGCCCTCGGCCAAGGTGAACGTCCGGTTGAACGGGCGGGCCATCATCATCGAGTAGACGGCGGCGCCCTGCTCGGTGGCCTCGTCGACGAACCGCTTGGCGTTGTCCCACCCGGCGGTGGGGGCATCGACCTTCGACCGCGCCCCCAGGCCCTGGATGATGACCGGCATCCGGGCCGCCAGCGAGAGCTCGATGAGCAGTTGTTCGTCCTCGGGCTGGAGGCCCCCGATGGCGCCCTCAGGGAGGTAGGCGATGGTGCCCGCGTTGGCCCGGCCGGCCGCGGCCACCAGGGCCTTCAGCTCCTTCAGCGACGACAGCCGGGACGGCACCGGGCGGTTGGCGCTGTCCCAGTGCGTGGGGGCGTGGGAGGACGAGAACCCGGCGGCCCCGGCAGCCATTGCCTCGCTGACGATCCCGGCCATCTCGCCGATCTCGTCCTCGGTGGCCTCCCGCTGGAAGGCGGCGTCGCCCATGACCCAGCGCCGCACGGCGGAGTGGCCGATGTAGCAGGCCATGTTCACGCCGAGCCGGCCCTGGCGGGCGGCCAGGAACTCGGGGAAGGTCTCGAAGTCCCAGGGCAGGCCGTCGAGGGCGGCGGCCGACATGCCCTCGACCCGGGCGAACATCTGGGTGATGTAGGGCCGGTCGGCTTCCCTGGTGGGCGCCACCGAGAAGCCGCAGTTGCCGGCCAGGACGGTGGTCACCCCGTGGAAGCAGGACGAGGTGGCGTAGGGCTCGAAGGTGAGCTGGGGGTCGTAGTGCGTGTGAGGGTCGACGATCCCGGGGGCCACCACGAGGCCGGTGGCGTCGACGGTGCGGTCCGCGGCGCCTTCCTCGGCGAAGCCGATGGCGGCGACCCTGCCGTCCTTGACCATGACGTCGGCCCGGCGCCGGGGCAGGCCGGAGCCGTCGACCAGCGTGCCGCCGACCACGGCCAGGTCGTAGGAACTCATGCGTCGGGCCAGACGACGGACTGGAGCTCGCTGTAGGCGTGGAGGCCGAAGGAACCGCCGTCCCGACCCACCCCGGAGAGCTTGAAGCCGCCGAAGGGGGCCTCGTGATTGCGCTGCAGGGTGTTGATGCCCACGTTGCCGGTGCGCAGACGGGCCGCCAGGTTCACCGCCCGGGTCACGTCGCCGGACCAGACGTAGTCGTAGAGGCCGAAGTCGGTGTCGTTGGCCAGGGCCACCGCCTCCTCCTCGTCGTCGAAGGGCACGACCACGAGGACCGGGCCGAAGATCTCCTCCTTGACCACCCGCATGTCGCCCGAACAGCCGGCCAGGAGGGTGGGCGGGACATACCAGCCGGTGTCCAGGTGAGGGGGGCGCTCACCACCCGCCAGCAGCTCCGCGCCCTCGCTGAGGCCCGTGGTGATGTACTCCTCGACCCGGCTGCGGTGGGTCTCGGTGATGACCGGGCCGACGACGGTGTCGTCCTCGAGGGGGTCCCCCACCTTGAGGGCGCCCGCGAACCGGGTCAGGCCCTCCACCACCTGCTCGTAGACGCCGCGCTGGGCCAGCACGCGGGTCGGTGCCGTGCAGATCTGGCCGGAGTGGAAGGCCCAGGTCGAGCCCGTGCCCATCAGCGCCCGGCCCACGTCGGCGTCGTCGAAGATGATCGAGGCCCCCTTGCCCCCGAGCTCCAGCAGGAGGCGGGTCATCCCCTCCCCCGCCACCGAGCCGATGCGACGGCCCACCGCGGTGGAGCCCGTGAAGCTGATCATGTCGACCCCGGGGGAGGTGACGAGGGCCTCCGCCGCGTCGGTGCCCTCGCCGACGACGACGTTGATCACCCCGTCGGGGAAGCCGACGTCCCGGGCGATCTCGGCGAACTTGAGGATGGCCAGTGGGTCCTGGGGCGCGGGCTTCACGATCACCGGATTGCCGGCGGCCAGCGCCGGACCGAGCTTCCCGGCCATGTTGGTCAGCGGGAAGTTGTAGGAGGTGATGGCCAGCACGACCCCGACGGGACGACGGGCGGCGAAAGCGGAGATGACCCCACCGGGCGCGAGGTCGGTGGTCTCGATCAGTTGCGGCGGCAGGGGCAGCACCGTCGCCTCCATCGCCCCCCGGGCGTAGCGGTGGAACCGGTCGACGACCTGGGTGAGCTGCAGACCGTTCGAGACCTTCCAGGTGGCCCCGGTCTCGGCCTGGATCAGCGGCGCCAGCTCGTCGTGGCGGGCGGCTACCGCGTCGCCCAGGGCGTCGAGCAGTCGGGCCCGCTCCGCCGGGTCGGTTCGGGACCAGGGACCGAAGGCAGCCTGGGCGGCGTCCACGGCGGCCGCGGCGTCGTCGACCGAGGCGTCGGGGGCCTCGCCGACCAGGGCCTCGGTGGCGGGATTGCGGACCTCGTAGGCCCCCTTGCCCCCGGGGACGAACTCACCGCCGATGAACAGCTGCTGGGGTCCAGGGTCGACGGCGGGGATGGTGGCCACGGCGCCGGAGCGTACTCCCCGGATCTGACGGGTCGTCAGGTCAGGTGTTCAGCAGCAGGTTGAGGAGGTTCCAGGTCACGATGGCCAGGTAGAGGCCGGTCACGGTGACCAGGGCCCGATCCACCATCTTGGAGCGGGCCGGGCAGGCCTTGAGCACCATCGCCACCATGACGAACCCGCAGGTCTTGACCAGGGCGGGGGCGACCGGGTGGTGGATGATCGGGGCCATGATCGGGTTGGCCTCGGCGCCGCCGGCGTGCAGAACCAGTTTGGTGGTGACCAGGTCCAGCAGGTTCAGGGCCCCGAGGATCGCCAGGAGGAACCACCGCCGGGCCAGGACCTGTTCGACGTCGGGCAGGAGCTCGACGCGGGGCAGTCCGTCCCGCAGGTCGATGACCAGATCGGCGGCCCCGAGATCGGCCGGCCGGGAGTGCAGGGCCCGACGCTCGACCTGACGGCGGTCGGCGACGGCGTCACGGAGGTCGATGCGACGATCGGCTTCCCGGCGGTCGACCGCGATCGGTCGGAGGAAGTCGGCCATGCGGGCCCACCGTAGCCACCACGGAAAGTGGTTTCAAGCCGAACCTCACGTCACGCTACGTGGCGACCTCGGGTGCCGCCCCGGCGCGGCTCAGGGCAGCAGACTGCGCAGGAAGGTGTCCACCTGGGGGTTGCCGAGCACCGAGCCACCGTCGACGACGACGGTCTCGCCCGTGACGTAACGGGCCAGAGGCGAGGCCAGGAACACGATCACGTCGGCCACCTCGTCGGCCGAGCCGATGCGGCCCAGGGGCGTCCCGGCGATGATGGGGTCGGCGTAGGCGGGGTCGACGACGGCGAAGCCGGTGAGCGCGGTGTCGATGAACCCGGGGGCCACCGCGTTGACCCGGACCTCGGGGGCGTACTCGAGGGCGGCGCTGCGGGTCAGGGAGATCACGGCCGCCTTGGCCGCGGCGTACGGGGCCTCGCCGCGGGTGGGGCGCAGGCCGCTGACCGACGCCACGTTGACCACGGCGCCGCCGGCGTCCCGGAGGAGCGGGAGGGATGCCCGCAGGCCGTGGAAGGTGCCCCGCAGGTTCACGTCGAGCAGGCGGTCCCATTCGGCGTCGGGGTAGTCCGCCAGCGGCATCACGTTGCCGGTGCCGGCATTGTTGACCAGGCAGGTGAGGCCGCCGAGCGCGTCGGCGGCCGCGGTGACGGCCGCCGCCATCGCCTCGGCATCGGCCACGTCGGCCACCACAGGCAGCGCCCCGAGCGAGCCGGCCACGGCGTTGGCGCCGGCCTCGTCGATGTCCAGGACGGCCACCGTCGCCCCCTCCTCGACGAAGCGTCGGCAGGTGGCCTCCCCGATCCCCGACGCCCCGCCGGTCACGATCGCCCGGCACCCCACCAGCAGTCCCATGCCCCGATTCCTAGTGCAGAAGCGACGGCGGGCGGTTCAGCGCCCCGTGGCCGCACGCCAGGCGGCCTCCTCCTCACCCAGTCGGGTGGAAGGAGGGCCGTCGACGAAGGGCCACAGCTCGTTGGCCACCCGACGCCAGTTGGCCGTGGCGTTGAGCTCGCCGAGCACGGCGTACAAGCCCAAGTTGATGCGCTGGATGATCACGAAGCTGGGCGGTGTGTTCGCCGACTTGATGATGTCGGCGTTGGGGCCGGTCAGGTCGAACATCTGGCGCATCGTCTGGCTGGAGTACTCGGGGGTGATCGTCGTCGACCGGTCCTCGAGGACGAACGCATAGAAGTGACCCATCCAGTCGCCGACCTGTTCGTCGGTGACGGGAGCCCCGGCCCGCAGCAGGCCCGCCCGCTCCACGGCGCGGCGGAAGTCGGCCATGTCTCGCCGGAGGACGAACGCGTCGATGAGGTCGTGGAACAGGTCGACCTCGTCGGGGGTGAAGCGCTTGACCAGCCCGAAGTCGAGGAAGGTGACCCGGCCGCCGGGCTCGAACAGGTAGTTGCCCGGGTGCGGATCACCGTTGAAGGCGTGGAGCCGGTAAAGGGACCGGAAGACGAAGCGGAAGATGGCTTCACCGGCCAGGTCCTGCTCCTCCTGGCTCCAGGTCTGCAGCTCCTCCCAGCGCGCCGCGGCGGAGAGCTCGGTGGTCAGGACCCGACCGGTGGAGAGCTCGTCGACCACCTCGGGAACCCGGATGAAGGGATGGTCCCGGTAGTACTCCACGAAGAGGCGCTGGTTGGCGGCCTCGGCCCGGTAGTCCAGCTCCTCGACCAGGCGCGCCTTGAGCTCGACGACCAGCGCGTCGGGATCCAGCCCGCTGAACATGAAGGCCGCCGCGCCGAACAGGACGTCGACGTTGTCGAGATCGGCCCGGATGGCCTCGTCCACGCCCGGGTACTGGATCTTGACGGCCACCGCCCGGTCGTCGTGGGTGATGGCCTTGTGGACCTGGCCGATGGAAGCCGAGGCCAGGGGCACCGGGTCCCACTCGGCGAAGAGCTCATCGGGGCCCCTGCCGAACTCGGCCTCGAGGACTCCGGCGGCCAGCTCGGCGCTCATGGGCGGGGCGTCCTGACGCAGGTCGGCCAGGGCGGTGCGCACGGGCGAAGGCAGGCCCTGGTCCAGATAGCTGGCCATCTGGCCGAGCTTCATCATCGCCCCCTTGAGGTTCCCCAGCTCGGTCGCCACCTGCTCGGCGGTGCGGAGGGCGAAGGCCTGGCCCAGGGCCTCCTGGCGGGGCGCGGAGGCGAACCGCGAGCGGGCCCGGTGGGCGGCGTAGGACCCACCGGTGCGGGCCCCGAACTTGGCGACGACGGCGGTGCGCGCCGACCGCCGCGTGGCCGTGAGGTGGACGGGACCGTCCTCGGTGGAGCGGCGACGGACGAACGCCGCACCCAGCACGGCGACGGCCCCGGCGGCGACGAGGGCGACCGCGGTTCGGGGCTTCATGTCACCACCTCGCGAGGGTGGAGGCCCGCGGTCGCCAATCGTCAGGCGCCGGCGGGCGGTGGCGGGCGGCCGGTGACCGTGGTGAAGAGGATCCGGGCCATGGTCTGACGCACGTCCGCCGTGCGGATCCCGTAGGCCTCGAAGCCGTAGCGATGGTCCGCCACGTGGGCCAGCATCGAGGTCATCGCCCCTGCGGTGGCCCGGGGATCGACGTCGTCCCCCACCGGCCGCTCCTGGGTCACCCGGTCGGCCAGGGCCTCGTTGAAGCGGGTGAACAGCCGGCTGCGCAGTTGACGGAAGCGGGCATCGCCCTCGTTGCTCCCCAGGTCCATCACCCGCACCACCGCGCCATGGTCGTCCCAGAAGTCCAGGTAGCCGTCGACCACCCGCAGGGCCGCCTCGTACCCCTCCCGGCCCCGCCAGCGCGGGCCCTCGGCCAGGGGCACGAGCGTGTCCTGGACGACTCTGGCCACCTCCTCGGCGAGGGCCAGCACGGCCTCCTCGACGTCGGCGAAGTACTGGTAGAAGGTCGCCGGCGAGGTCCCCGCGGCGCGGGCCACGTCGACGACTCGGACGTCCCGGTACGAGCTGGAGGCCAGCATCTCGGCCACGTGGTCGAGCAGGCGCTGTCTGGTGGCGAGGCCCCGACGGCCCGGCACCCGACCGTCGACGGCCCGGGGCGTGACCTCCTCGGCGCTCACCAGCACTCCAGGACGGCATCCACCGTCGTGACCGTGGCGACCAGGGCGAGCGTGTTGTCGATGACGGCGTCGGCGTAGGCCGCCGGGACGCCGGTCACCGCGTCCCGGGGCAGCACGAACTGGTACCCGGCGTTCACGGCGTCGAAGGCGAAGTCGGTCATACCGACGTTGACCGACACGCCGACGCCGACCACGGTGCGGGCGCCGAGGTTGCGGAGCACGACGTCGAGGTCGGTGCCCCCCATCGGCCCGAGGCCGTGGAGGCGGGTGAGGACGACGTCGGTCGGTGCGACCCCGATCTCGGGACAGACCTCGACCGCCTCGGTCCCGGGGACGAGCTGGCCGTCTGCCTTCGCGGCGACCGCGAACAGGCGCGCGTTGTGGTTCGAGCCCTTCCCGTCCGGGCGCCGGGCGGCAACACAGTGGACCACGTCGATCCCGGCGGCACGGGCCCCCGCGACCAGTCGCCCGGCGGCGTCGAGCATCCCCGTCGCCCGAGCGGCGCCCGCCAACTCCGGGAAGGCCGACGTCGCTCCGAGCACCCCCACCTGGCACTCCTGGGTCACCACCACCGTGTGGCCGGGATCAACGAGAGCAGCGAGGTCCACCGGCACGAGCCGAGACGCTAGTCCCGCCCCGCCAGCCCCTCGTTCTGGCCCTTGATTTCACCCCTGGGGCAGCGAAATCACCGGCCAGAACCGTGAGGACCGATGACGACTACAGCGTGTACCTGCCGTCGGGGAGGCGCTTCCAGCCGCCGCTGGCCAGGTTGCCGGAGTCGGGGTGCAGGGTGGAGCCGGTGAGGAAGCGGGCGAAGTCCGAGGCCAGGTAGACCACGGCGGCCGCGCAGTCGTCGGGGTGGCCCATCTCGGGCAGCACGGTCGTCGACCAGTCCCGCTCGGCCGCCGCGGCGTCGACGGACAGGCCCTCGTCGCCGGGTGTCGGGATCATGTCGGGCGCGATGCAGTTGACCCGGATGCGCCGCTCCGCCAGCTCCAAGGCCAGGCTCTTGGTCAGGTTCTCGACCGCGGCCTTCATGGCCGAGTAGACGGCGAAGCCGGGCCCGGCCCGGTGGGCCTCGATGGAGGTCACGTTCACGATCGAGCCGCCGCGCTCCCCCATCAGTGGGACCGTGCGGCGGATGAAGTGCGACACCTGGGTGAAGTTCTCGGCGATGAGGGCCGCTTCCCCCCGCCCGCTGACGTCCAGGAAGGGGGAGAAGAACGTGCCACCGGCGTTGTTGACCAGGATGTCGACGTGGCCGTACTCGGCCTCGACGGTGGACAGGAAGGTGTCGACGGCATCGGGGTCGCGGACATCCAGCTCCCCGCTGACGGCCCGACGCCCGAGCGCCTCGACGTCGGCCACGGTGGCGGCCAGGCCCTCGGCGTTGCGGTCACAGACCGCCACGTGGGCGCCGAAGCGGGCCAGGCCGACGGCACAGGCCTCGCCGATGCCCTGGGCGGCGCCGGTGACCACGGCGACCCGGTCCGTCAGCAGCATCCCCGCCGGGCTGACGTCGAGGTCGACCGGCCCGCTCACGATCCCGAGCGGGCCTTCGGGAGGACCTCGTGCTCGACGAGGTGCAGGGACTCCCACGCCAGCTCCGGCGGGAGGCCGCCGCAGAGGGGGTACAGGAGCAGGTTGCCCCGGTGGAGGTGGGCCACAGCCTCGTCGGGCGTCAGGACGGCGAAGCGGTCCCCGGCCTTCAACTCCTCGAGGGAGCGGGCGTCGGTGGCAGCCGAGGACGTCTCGCCCTCCCGCTGCCAGCCCGAGTAGGTCATGGCCTCGTGCAGCACGTGGGGGCCGATGCGTTCCCAGTAGCCGTCGGGGTCGTCATGGACGAACACGAAGGTGACCGGGTCCTCGGGCGTGATCATGAAGCCGGGCTCCCGGCCCTCGGCCACACAGGCGGTCTCGTAGGCCTCCCGTAGGGCGGGGTCCGAGGAGTCGGGGAAGAAGTTCAGGCCGAAGCGGGCGGCGCGTCGGGCCGAGGCCTTCGACCGGCCGCCGATGAATATCGGCGGGTGGGGGTCGGTGAGGGGCCGGGGGGTGACCGCGGGGATCCTGCGGTCCTGGTAGACGAACGGCTCACCCTTCCAGGCGTCGAGGAGGGCCTGCACCCACTCGTCGAAGTAGGCACCGCGGGTTTCCCACGGCACGCCGAACATCGTGTACTCCTCGGGCCGGTAGCCGAGGCCGAGGATGGTGACCACCCGCCCTTCCGACAGCAGATCGAGCACGGCCAGGTCCTCGGCCACGCGGATGGGGTCGTGCAGCGGGGCCAGCAGGGCCGAGATGCTGATGCCGGCCCGCCGAGTGCGGCCGGCGATGGCGGCGGCGGCCACGATCGGCGAGGGCAGGAAGCCGTCCTCGGCCCCGTGGTGCTCGCTGACCACGATGGAGTCGAAGCCGACGCGGTCGGCCCACTCGGCCATGTCGAGGGTGGCCGAATGGAGCTCGGCGGCGGAGGCGGCGCCCGAGGCCGGCGCCCGCATGTCGAAGCGGATGAAGGTCAGCACGGTGCGCGGCAGCGTAGTGGTCGCGGCAGCCACGATCGTTCCCGACTCGGCCAACCGGCGATCCCGTCGAGTGGTGTCACCCGCGCCAGGGCCACCAGTTGCCGCCGGTCGGGGCGGGGCGGCCAGACTCTCGGCGTGCTCGACAGGATCGTCCCCGAGGCGGCACGGCGCTTCGGGGACCGCCCGGCGCTGCTCGCGCCGGACGGGGCGCCGGTCAGCTATGTCGATCTCGACCGGCACTCGGACGAGGTGGCGGTGGGCCTGGGCCGCCGGGGGGTCGGCCTCGGCTCTGTCGTCGCTCTGACCCTGCCGTCGACGCCCGCCTACGTCGTGGCCTACGCCGCGCTGACGAAGGTGGGGGCCGTGACCGCGGGGGTGAACCCCCGCCTGACCGATGCCGAACGGGCCACGGCGCTGGCGGTCGTGGACCCGGACCTCGTCGTGACCTCGAGTGCGGAGGTGGCCCGTCTGCGGGTACCCGACGAGGCACCTCCGGCGCTGCCCGACGACCCCGATCGGCCGGTGGCCATCGTGCTCACGTCCGGCACCACAGGACGACCCCGGGGCGCCGAGTTCCGGGTGCGCCAGATCGCCGCCATCACCGCCGCCGACGTCGGCGACACGTGGGGTGGCGGGGGGCCGATGCTGGCCTCGACCCAGTTCGCCCACATCGGGTTCATGACCAAGCTGGCCTGGTACCTGCGCCTCGGCGCCACGCAACTGCTGCTCGACCGCTGGCGGGCCTCAGACGTGCTCGACCAGATCGAGGCCCACCGGGTGCCCTCGGTCGGCGGCGTCGCCCCCCAGATCGCCCTGCTCCTCCAGGAGCCGGACTTCGACCGGCGTGACCTGAGCTGCGTGCAGACGATCATCGTCGGGGCGGCGCCCTCGCCTCCGGCCCTGGTCCACGAGGCCCGGGAGCGCTTCGGCGCCGCCTACTCCATCCGCTATTCCTCGACAGAGAGCGGGGGGGTGGGCACGGGCACGGCCTTCGACGCCCCGAACAGCGAGGCGCTCTACACCGTGGGCCGGCCCCGCCCGCCGGTCGAGCTGTCCGTCCGGGGCGAGGACGGCCACGCGGTGCCGGACGGCGACGTGGGCGAGGTCTGCCTTCGCTCGCCCTGCGTCATGGCGGGCTACTGGGGCGACCCGGAGGCCACCGCTCTCGCGCTACGGGACGGCTGGCTGCACTCCGGTGACCTCGGCGCTCTCGACGAGGCCGGCTGTCTGGTCCTGGCGGGGCGGGCCAAGGAGATGTTCATCCGGGGCGGCTACAACGTCTACCCCCTCGAGGTCGAGGCCGTCCTCTCCGAGCATCCCGCCGTGGCCGAGATCGCCATCGTCCCCCGCCCGGACGAGATCATGTCCGAGATCGGCGTCGCCGTCGTCGTGCCGCGCGACCCGACCGCCCCGCCGACCCTGAACGACCTGCGATCCTTCGCCGAGGACCGATTGTCGGCCCACAAGCTCCCCGAGGCCGTCCGGCTCGTCGACGCGCTCCCCCTCACCGCCATGCAGAAGCTCGACCGCCGATCCCTGGCCGCCGACGAAGCCGACGGCTGACGGTTCCACACCTCAGCGACGGGTGAGCCGCACGTCGAAGCTCCGAACGGCCCGGGCGAAGATGTTGGGCTCGACGTCGGGCTCGGTGACGACCTCGGGCGGGGTGAAGCGCCGGGTCATCTCGGCGAAGAGCAGGCCCAACTCGTACTTGGCGAAGTTGGCCCCCACGCAGAAGTGGGTGCCGTAGCCGAAGGCGACGTGCGGGTTGGGTCGGCGGGTGATGTCGAAGGTGAAGGGCTCGTCGAACACCGCCTCGTCCCGGTTGGCCGAGGGGTAGAGGAGGATCACCCGGTCGTCTTCGGCGACGACCTGCTCCCCGATGGTCGCCTCCCGGACCGCGGTGCGGAAGAAGTTGTTGAGTGGGGTCACCCAGCGGATGACCTCGTCGACGGCGGAGGGGACCAGCTCGGGCTCGGCCCGCAGGCGCTCCCATTGACCCGGGTGGTCGGCGAAGGCTCGCAGGCCGTGGGCAATGGCAGTGCGCGTGGTCTCGGCCCCGCCGGCGATGAACAGGCCCGTCTCGTTGAACACCCTGTCGTGCTCGTAGGCGTTGGCCCAGGCCGAGACCAGGTCGTCGGCCGGGCACTCCCGCCGGGCCGGGACCATCTCCATGAGCTGCATGTTGAACTCCATGCAGGCGGTGCCGACGCCGATCTCGATCTCGGGGTCCTCGAGCGCGGTGTCCAGGCGCATCAGGGCCTCGGACCAGCGCTTCACCTGGTGCCAGTTCTCCTCGGGGAAGCCCAGGAGGCGGGCGGTCATCCGGGCCGGCAGCTGGGCGGCGAGGGCCTCGACGATCTCGACCTCGCCGTCGATGGGGTCGAGCAGTTCGGCGATCAGCGCCTCGAGCACGTCCTCGTGACGCCGCACCGCCTTGGGCGTGAACCCCCGGGACACCAGGCGCCGCTGCTCCTGGTGGGCCGGGTCGTCCGAGGCGATCATGTTGTTCTCGGTCGGCTCCCAGTTGCGCCGGTAGCCGCGGCCCGACACGAACACGTCGGACCGCCGCTCGACGTCGAGCAGGTCGGCGTGGCGGCTGACGGCCCACAGGCCGTTTCCCTCGTCCCGGTAGACGGGCTCGTTGGCCCGCATCCAGGTGAACGCGTCGTGCATCCCCGCGCTCCGGTAGAACGCGGGGTCACAGAGATCGATGCTCGGCCGTCCGTCCTGCATGGCGCCAGTCTGCCCCGCGGTGACGATCGCCCGGTGACGCCGCCACCGCGGGCGGCACGGCACCGTTCGGGCCGCCAGCGGGCCGGTGGGTACCCTCGGGCCATGCCGGTGCTGGTCGAGGGCCACGATGGGCGGAGCCCGGAGGGCCGCAGGGCCCGACCGATGTGATGGGCGTGTACCAGACCCTGAAATCGGTCATCCGGTTCAAGCCCCTCGAGTTCGACCCCGTCGAGAGACGGCTGGCCAAGGCGGCCGACGTGGGCGACCTCCGCCGCATCGCCGAGCGCCGTCTCCCCCACGGGGTCTTCGACTACATCGACGGGGCCGCCGAGGACGAGCGGACCTACGGGGCCAACACCGAGGCGTACCGCCGGCGCACGTTCCGGCCCCGGGTCCTCCGGGACGTGAGCGCGGTCGATCCGTCCACCACCCTCCTCGGCAAACGGGTCCCGCTCCCCCTCGTCCTGGCCCCCACGGGCTTCGCCCGCATCGCGGATCCCCAGGGGGAGCTGGCCGTGGCCCGGGCGGCGGACAAGTTCGGCGTCCCCTTCACCCTGTCGACCATCGGCACCCGCTCCATCGAGGAGATCGCCGCGGTCAACCACGGGCCGAAGTGGTTCCAGCTCTACGTCTTCCGGGACCGGGGCCTGACCCTCGAGCTGGTGGAGCGGACCAAGGCGGCGGGCTACGAGGCCATCACCCTCACCGTCGACACCGCCGTGCTCGGCCGCCGTGAGCGCGACATCCGGCGCGGCTTCACCCTTCCCCCGAAGATCGGCCTGGGCACCATCGTCGACGGTGCGCTGCACCCCGGTTGGACCTGGGCCTTCGTCCGCGCCGAGCCCATCGTCTTCGCCAACGTGGCCGGCAAGGACGTCGGCGACGGGTCCGACGCCGTGTCGCTGGCCGACTACATCAACGGCCAGTTCGATCCCTCGTTGTCCTGGGACGACATCGAGTGGCTCCGGTCCGTCTGGGACGGCCCCCTGGTCATCAAGGGCATCCAGACCGTGGCCGACGCCGAGATCGCGGCGTCGATGGGCATCGAGGCCGTCGCGCTGTCCAACCACGGCGGCCGCCAGCTCGACACGGCCCCGGCCACCCTCGACCTCGTCGAGCCGGTGGTGCAGGCCGTCGGCGACCGCCTCGAGGTCATCTGTGACGGCGGCGTGCGCCGGGGCAGCGACGTGGTGAAGGCCGTGGCCCTCGGGGCGCGAGCGGTCATGGCCGGTCGGGTGCACTTCTACGCCTTGGGCGCCGGCGGCGAGCGGGGCGTGGACCACATGCTCGGCCTCCTCGACGCCGGCGTGCGGAGGACCATGGCCCTCGTCGGCGCCACGACCGTCGACGAGATCACCCGAGACCTGCTGGAGTAGAGCGATGATCCCTCCCGCGGACCGCCAGATGGCCTGGATCGAGGAGGTCCTGGCCTTCGGGATCCGCCGCCCCGGGTCCCCGGCCGACGAGGCCGTGGCCCAGTGGTGTGAGGCCCGGTTCCTGGAACTCGGCCTCGACGACGTCCGGCGGGAGCCGGTTCCCCTTCCTTACTGGCAGTCCGACCACGCCCGGCTGACCGCGTGGCCGACGGGGGCACCGGAGCAGTCGATGGTCCTCGACGGGCTCGCCCTCCCCCACACCACCGGCGCCGACGGCCTCCTAGCCCCGCTGGTGCGCTTCGCCGAGGGCGACGACGCCACCGGGGCCATCGCCGTCGAGGCCCTGGCGCTGAGCGAGCTGCCCCAGTCGCTCCTGGCGCGGCTGGCCACGTCCCGGCACGATCCCGACGGCGAGTTCGTCGACCTGGTCCAGACGCTGCCGTTCGGCCCCCGCTTCCAGGATGTGGCCGAGCCGGCCATTGCCGGCGGGGCGGCCGGGTTCGTCGGTCTGCTCGAGCTGCCGTGGGAGACCTGCGACTACTACGTCCCCTACGACGGCGAGGAGCGTGACGTCGCCGCGCTCTGGCTGAGCCCGGCCGCGGGGGCCTCGTTGACCGCGCTCCTCGATGCCGGACCGGTCACCGGCCGGCTCGACATCGACGCCCGACGGGACGAGGTCGTGGCCCACAATGTGGTCGGGGCCCTGCCTGGGGCCTCCGACGAGTGGGTGATCATCGCCTCCCACCACGACGCCCCTTGGGCGTCGGCTGTCGAGGACGGCAGCGGCATCGCCATGGTGCTGGCCCAGGTCGCCCACTGGGCCTCGGTGCCCGCCGAGGAACGGCCCCACAACCTGCTGTTCCTGCTGACCACGGGGCACATGGTCCACGGCACCGGTACCCGGGCCTTCATCGCCGACCATGCCGACCTCCTCGACGACGTCGTGCTGGAGGTCCACCTGGAGCACACGGCCAACGAGACCCGCAGTGACGGGGCGGGTGGCCTGGAGCCGACCGGCGCCCCGGAGGTCCGGTGGTGGTTCACCAGCCGGGAGCTCGGCCTGGAGGAGGCGGTGCAATCGGCGCTGGAGGCCGAAGACCTGGGCCGGTCCTTCGTCCTGCCCCCGGACGTGTTCGGACCCCAGCCCACGACCGATGGCGGCTTCTTCCACCTCGCCGGCGTCCCGCTGGTGAACTTCCTGACCGCCCCGATGTACCTGTTCGACTCAGCCGACACGCTCGACAAGGTCCACGTCGACAGCCTCGAGCCGGTGGGCCGGGCCACCGTTCGCATCGTCGAGTCCCTCCGCGGCCGCACGGCCACCGATCTCCGAGCGTTCAGAGCCGTCTGACCTCACCCGAGGATCGCTTCGGCGGCCTGGCGCAGCGCCGGGACGTGACCGCCGTGGACCAGGATCGTGGTCACCGGGCTGTCCTCCCAGGCCGCGACGCGGTCCCGGATGCGCTCGATGGGGCCGACCAGGCTGATCTCATCCGCGAAGTCGCTGGGGACGGCGGCGACGGCCTCCTCCCGCTTGCCATCGAAGAACAACTCCTGGACCTTCAAGGCTTCGGCTTCGAAGCCCATCCGCTGCATCAGCTTGGTGTGGTAGTTCTGGCCCTTGGCCCCCATCCCACCGATGTAGAAGCCGAGCATGGCCTTCACCGGCGCCAGGCCGGCTTCGATGTCGTCGGTCACCACCAGGGTGGCCATGGCCGTGATCTCGAAGCCCTCCTTGGCCCCCGCCAACTGGTCCGCATAGACCTCCTGGCGGTAGGGCGAGTAGTAGAGCGGCAGCCACCCGTCGGCGATCTCGGCCGTCTGGGTCACGTTCTTGGGGCCCTCGGCGCCGAGGAAGATGGGGATCTCCCGGCGCCGCGGGTGGGTGATGGCCTTGAGCGCCTTGCCCAGGCCCCCCGAACCCTCACCGGTGTAGGGGTGCTGGTAGAACTCACCGTCGAACTCGACCGGGGCCTCACGGGCGACGGCCCGCCGGATGATCTCCACGTACTCCCGGGTGCGGGCGAGAGGCTTGTTGGACGGGCGCCCGTACCAGCCCTCCACCACCTGCGGGCCCGACACCCCCAGGCCAAGGATGAGCCGGCCGTCGGACAAGTGGTCCAGCGTGATGGCGTGCATGGCGGTGGCCGTCGGCGTGCGGGCCGCCAACTGCGCCACGGCGGTGCCCAGGCGGACCCGCTCGGTGTGGGCCGCGATCCAGGCCAGCGGCGTGAAGGCGTCCGATCCCCAGGCCTCGGCGGTCCAGATCGAGTCGAAGCCCAGCCGCTCGGCCTCCTGGCTGACCCCGCCGATGTCCGCCGGCGGCAGTTGTCCCCAGTACCCCCACGTCATCCCCAACTTCACGTCGACCGCTCCTGTTCCGGCGCCTGATCCCGGGGTCATAGCACCGAAGTCGTGCGTCGGAACAGTCGAGGCGCGATGGGACAGAGAGTGGGGAAACCTGTCACACTGAGCGCTCGGTACGGCGGGAGTACGGGGATGCAGCAACGGATCTGGGGGGCGGCCCTCGCGGCAGTGACCGGCCTGGCGGTGCTGGTGGTCACACCGGGGGCGGACGCCACCGAACCGACACCCGCGGTGGACACGACTGTCGTCGCCCCCGCGACCACCCCGTCACCGACCACCCCGTCACCGACCACCCCGTCACCGACCACCCCGTCACCGACCACCGACGCCGCATCGGTGGACACCACACCGCCGGTCCTGGGAGTGGCCCTGAGCTCACCGGTGATCAGCCCGAACGGCGACGGACGCCTGGACCGACTGACCGTCCAGGTGACGGTGGACGAGGCCGTGGCCCTGTCAGCCACCGTGCACAACCCCATCGGCGGGGGGCGCGCCGCTCTGGCCGCTGACCAGCCCACCGGGCCGGGGACCGAATCCCTGGTGTGGCTCGGCCGCCTCCGGCGAGGCGACGCCACCTGGGCCACGGCCGGGAACGGGCGCATGGTGATCGACGTCGAGGCCGTCGACCTCGCGACCAACACCGCCACCGCCAGCCGTACGGTCGTGGTCGACACGCGGGCGCCGGCCCTGCGGGCGGGCGGGGTGTCCCCGGAGCCCTGGACCGGCCAGGGCGCCCTGACCCAGCACTTCTCGGTGTCGGACCCGTCCCGCCCACTGACGATGTGGACCCGCGTGCTGCGGGATGGGCGGGTCGTCGACCAGTCACCGCCCCACAGCCGCCCGGCCAGCACCCACACGATCAGCTGGCACCCCGACGCCAGGAGCCAGACCCTCCCCATCGGGCTCTACGAGGCCGAGGTCGTCGTCCGCGACGCGGCCGGTAACACCCGCCGGCGCTCCGTCCCGTTCCGGGTCCACCGGGTCGTGCAGACCCGGGTCCTGCACCAGGTGGCGGGGGCCGGGCGCCGGGTGGCCATCACCATCGACGACTGCTACGACCGCACTGCCTGGTCATCCATGCTCAGCACGCTCGATCGCCTGGACGCCGGCGCCACCTTCTTCTGCAACGGGCAGTACGTGCGCCGGTTCGCCGACGTGGCCCGCCGCACGGTGGCCACCGACCGGGTGAGCATCGGCAGCCACAGCACTGATCACGCGGACCTCGCCACGGTGGGCTTCGGCGGAGCCCTGTACCGCCTCCTCGGTGACGAGGCAGCCTGGTGGGACGTGGCCCGCTCGACCCCGGCACCCTTCTTGCGGCCGCCCTACGGCTCCTATGACACCGAGGTCCTCGCCGCGGCCGGGCGGGCGTCCTTCGCCTACACGGTTCTCTGGGACATCGACCCCCGGGACTGGGATGTCAACGACGCGGGCACCGTCATCAGCCGGGTCCTGAGCGGCGCCAAGGCCGGCTCGATCATCCTCCTGCACACCACGCCACACACGGCGCAGGCCCTGGAGGCGATCATCCGCGGCGTCCGTGCCCGGGGACTCCAGCCGGTCGGCCTGCCCCAGATGCTGAACTGAGCCCGGCGGTACCCGTCAGTCCGCGGAGGCCACCCCCACCGGGCAACTCACCCCGGTGCCGCCCAGGCCGCAGTAGCCGTTCGGTACCTTGGCCAGGTACTGCTGGTGGTAGTCCTCGGCGTAGTAGAACGCCTCGGCCCGGCGGATCTCGGTGGTGATCTCCCCGAAGCCGGCCTCGGTGAGCACCGCCTGGAACTTGTCCCGGGACGACTCGGCCGCCGCCTGTTGCGCGGCGTCGGCCGTGTAGACCGCGGAGCGGTACTGGGTGCCCCGGTCGTTGCCCTGGCGCATGCCCTGGGTGGGGTCGTGACCCTCCCAGAAGACCTTGAGCAGGGCCTCACGGCTGACCAGCGACGGGTCGAAGACCACCAGCACGACCTCGGTGTGCCCGGTCAGGCCGGAGCAGACCTCCTCGTAGGTGGGGTTCGGCGTGACGCCCCCGGCGTAGCCGACCGCCGTGGTCAGGACCCCGGGGGTCTGCCAGAAGACGCGCTCGGCTCCCCAGAAGCACCCCATGGCGACGACGAGCTGCTCGCTGCCCTCGGGGAACGGGGGCACGATCGAGGTGCCGTTGACGAAGTGGCGGGGCGGGACCCACAGCGGTTCGGGGCGGCCAGGCAGGGCCTCCTCGGCGGTGACGAGCTGGTCCTTCTTGGATCCGAAGAGCATGAACGGGTCAACGCCCGTCAGGGCGCGAACGTTCCCCTCAGGCTTCGTCCGGTGGCACGGTCGTGGTGGTCGGCGCGTCTCGCCGCCCAGGCTCAGGTCGAGCGCCTCGGCGATCAGGGCCTGGGCCTGCTCGATCAGGCGCTGGTACCGCCCCAGCTCGCCCTCGGCGAGCGCGAGGTCGGCCTGGGTGAAGAGGTTCTCGGCCTCAGCCAGGAGCAGGGCCACCTGCTGGGCGGGGTCGGGCTCCTCTTCCGGCGGTGTCTCACCGTCGGGCGGGATCTCCTCGTCGCCGGGATCCGGGGAGGCATCCTCGAGGGTCTCGGGTGCGTCACCGAAGATCTCGATGAGCGCCTCGCGAAGCGTGTCTCGCATCACGATCTCGTCACCGAAGGCCACGATCACCTTGCGCAGGAGGGGGACCGCGGTCTCGCTCTCGGCCTGGGTGTAGAGGGGCCGGACGTAGAGGATCGACTGCTCGACCGGGATCAGGAGCAGGTTGCCCTGGACCACCTGAGAGCCCTGCTGGTCCAGCAGGGTGATCTCGCTGGCGATCCGCTCGTCGCTCTGGATGTTCGAGCTGACGATCGCCGGCCCGGCGATGTCGGAGCTCTGCATCTCGAAGACCTCGATCTCCCCGTAGTTGTCCGGGTCACTCTTGGCCACCATGAAGGCCGTCAGCTCCCGCCGCTCCGTGTCGCCCGCGTTGGGCACGAACGACCGCAGGATCAGGAAGTCCTCCTGTTCCTCGTCAGGCAGGCGCATGAGCAGGTACTGCGGGTCGATGCGCCGCTCCCGGGTCGCCTCGACCTCGCCGGTGTCGGCGTTGGTGGTCTGGGTGACCTGGCCGGCCGTCGTCCCCGTGCCCGGGTCCTGGGCCACCACCCAGCCGCCGGCCTGCTCGTAGAAGTTCTGGGCGCCGTCGATGTGATAGCGGCCCCAGACGTTGGTCTGCACCCGGAAGAGGTCCTCGGGGTAACGGAGATGGTCCCGCATCTCCACGGGCATGTCCTCCAGTGGGGAGAACAGGTCCGGGAAGGCGGCGTCGTAGGCCGCGGCGATGGGATCCTCCTCGTCGACGATGTACAGGTCCACGGTCCCGTCGTAGGTGTCGACCACGGCCTTCACCGAGTTGCGGGCGTAGTTGAAGGCGTGGTCGAGGCCGCTGCCCGCCGGCAGCTGATCGGTGTCGGCCCGCTGGGCGTAGGGGTACATCGACGTGGTCGTGTACGCGTCGAGCACGTACTGGATCCGACCGTCGAGGATGACCGGGTAGGGGTCGGCGTCCCAGTGCAGGAAGGGGGCGAGGACCGCCACCCGCTCCTGGACGTCACGGATGTAGATGATCCGACTCTCGTCGGTGACGAAGTTGGAGATGAGTGGCTCCAGCTCACCGAAGCGCAGGGCGAAGGCCGCCTGGCGGACGAACGAGCTCATGGCCACCCCGCCCTCGCCGTCGTAGCGGCTGGTGACGGTCTCGCCCCCGGCGGTCTGGTAGTTGATCTCGTCGCGGGTGGCCCCGACGATGGAGTAGCCGTCGAGGTCCTCACCCACGTAGATGCCGGCCTGGTCGATGGCGAAGGTGTCGTCGTCACTGGCGACCGGGATGTCGCCGACGACGAAGTCGGGACGACCCTCCGAGGTCACGGCGTTGGCCGGCGCCACTGCGGCGCCGTAGCCGTGGGTGAACGCCACCCGCTGGCCCTCCCAGGACTGCTGGGGGATGCCCGAGGTGCTCAGCTCCCGGGCCGAGATCACGACCTGGGTGGTCTCGCCGTCGATCTCATAGCGATCCACGTCCAGGTCGTTGAGGCGGTAGAAGGGCCGCTCGGCCTGGAGGTTCTGATAGGTGTCGGTGACCACGCCCGGGTCCAGGAGCCGGATGTTGCGCACCGTCTCCTCGTTGTCGAGCAGTTGCGCTCCGGTGAGGTCCTCGTTGTAGTCGAAGGGCCGGGTGCTCACCGAGGCCAGTCCCATCGCGGTGCGGGTCGCCTCGATGTTGCGCTCGATGTAGGGGGCCTCCCGGGACGACTCGGCGGGCTCCACCCGGAGGTTCTGGATGACCGACGGGTAGATGCCCCCGACCACGACGGCCACGAAGCCCCACAGCCCGACGGCCAGCACCGGCAGCACCCAGCCGCGGCGCCAGATGTTGACGATCAGCAGGACGACCGACAGCGCGGCGATCATCAGCAGCAGGTAGGTCGCCGGCAGCTGCGCCTTCACGTCGGTGTAGAGCGCACCGTCGACCGTCCCGCGGGTGGAGAGGGTCAGCTCGTAGCGCTGCAGCCAGTAGTCGGCGATCTTGACCACGGCCAGGAGCGCGAGCAGCACCGACAGGTGGGCCTTCACCTGCGGCGTGACCCGGGGCCCGGGGTTCTGCACGCGGATGCCGCCGTTGAGATAGTGGGCCACGGTGGTGACGATCAGGATGATCGCCAGGGCGGCGAACAGCCAGGAGACCACGAAGGACAGGAAGGGGAGCTGGAAGACGTAGAACCCGATGTCGGTGTTGAACTGTGGGTCCTGGATGCCGAAATCGACCCGATTGGTGAACAGGAGCCAGGAGTTCCACTGGCTCGAGACGCCCGCGCCGGCGATGAGGGCGAACAGGAGGCACACCCCGGCCCGGACCCAACCCGAGCGCTCGTCCACGATCTCGTGGTAGCGGCGCAGGAGCTCCTCCTCGGGGCCCATGGGCCGGAAGCGGGGCGCCAGGCGGTCGGCGATGACCAGGTTGACGTAGCAGAGGGCGAAGAAGACCCCGATGAAGATCACGGCCAGGCTGAGCTTGGCCCCGAGGATCGTGCGGAACGTGTCCTCCTTGCCCAGGGCCTCGAACCACAGGTAGTCCGTGTAGAAGCCGGCGATACCGCGCAGCGACGTGACCAGCACGAAGAGGCCGACGGCGACGAGGACGAGGATGACGCGGCCCCGGGGCGACAGACGTCGCTTCCGTGGACGGCGCGGAGGGGGCATGTCCGAGGGGGCCCGCATGGGAGGGGCAGCCTATAGAGCTATGGACCCAGGACTTCCGCGGCCACCTCCGTGGCCATGGGGAGGATGCGATCGGTCCGCCACGCCCGGAAGGCTTCCCGCACCGGGCGGCCGAAGTCGACCGCGCCGGCGTCGGTGCCCTCGACGGCAACCTGCCGGTCGATGTCGGCCCGCACGCCGTCGGCCACGGCACCGGCCAGGCGGGCCGCCAGGTCGGCCACGCCGGCATCGGTGGTGGCCCCCTCATCGAGTGCGGCCTCCCGCAGCCGCGGCTCGATGGCCGTGGCCAGGCGGGCCACGGTGGCATCGGTGTCGCCGAGCAGGCCGTCGAGGCCGAGCTGGCCCTTCCGGTCCTGGCGTAGCCGGTCGAGCACCTGGTTCTGCTCGTCGGCCAGGGCCCGGCGGAGCCGTCGGGCCAGGTCGTCGGCCAGCACGGCGACCGGGTCGGGAGCCTCGGCCTCGCCCGGTTCGGCCTCGATGGCCTCGACGACGTCGACCGTCGGCTCGGGCTCACCGGCCCGCAGACGTTGGAAGAGCGGCAGCGTGAGCGCCTCGTCCACCATCGGCTCGGACTCGACTTCGGCCTCGGCTTCGGGCTCCGGCTCCGGAGCGGGCTCGGGCGCCGCTTCCGGTTCGGGCTCGGCATCCGAGGCCGGCTCCGCTTCCGGTTCGGGCTCGGGTTCGGGTTCCGGCTCCGCATCCGACGCCGGCCCCGGCCCCGGCCCTGCCTCCGGCTCCGGCTCGGGCCCCGGCTCCGGATCCGCATCTGCCTCCGGCTCCGGCTCCGGCTCCGCATCTACTTCCGGCTCGGGCTCGGGCTCGTCGTCGGCGGGACCGAGGACACGCATCTCCTCGAAGGCGGCCAGCGTGGGCTCGACCTCGACCAGCGGCGGTACCGCCTCGTCGTCGGGGATCTCCTCGGCGGCCCCGTCGGCGGGGGTGGCGGCGCGCTCCGCGGCGGTCGGCGGCTCGAGGATGGGCAGACCGGCGACGCGGGCGGCGTCGATCTCGGCCTCGATGGCGTGCAGCTCCTCGGGGGTGACCTCCTCGGCATCGGGGCCCAGCCGACGGCCGGCCCGTTCGGCGGCGGCCTGGGCCGCCGGGAGCGCGACCCCCAGCTCGGCGGTGGCCTCCTCGACGGTGAGACCGACCACCTCATAGGCCTCGAGGAGGCGCTCCCGCCCGACGCGGAGCTGTTCGATCTGGCGCCGCAGCACTTTGCGACGACGGACGAGGTCCTCCAGGATCCGGCGCCGGACCGTCTGGGCCTCGGTCACCATCTGCCGGCCCCGGCGCTTGGCCTCCTCCAGCTCGGCCGTGGCGTCGGCCCGGGCCTCGGCCAGCTCGGCCTCGAGGGCCGCGACCACCGTGCGCAGCTCGACCTCCCGGCCGTGGGCCTCCCGCAGGGCACCCACGGCGTCGGTCAGGAGCTCCTGCACCGCCTCGGGGTCCAGGCCCCGGAAGCTGTGGGGCAGCTCGATGTCCAGGAAACGGTCGGCGTCCGAGGCCCCGGGTTCGATCACTCTCCCGATCGTAGGGTGACGCGCCCCGTCGGGAGGACCTCATCGGTCGGGAGCGGCCCCGACCGCTCACGCCGGGTCGGGCACCTCGAGGTCCGTGGCGTCGGCCCCCAGGTCGTCGAGGGCCTCCAGCGCGTCCTGAAGCGTCGCCACCGGCACCACCCGCAGGTCGTCACCCACCCGGCTGGCGGCCAGCTCCTCCTCGCCCACCGGGACCAGGAACAGCTCGGCGCCGGCCTGCTCCGCGGCCAGCGCCTTGAAGTCCACGCCACCGACCTGGCCGACCCGGCCGAGGCCGTCGATCGTCCCCGTCACCGCGACGTCCACGCCGTTGGTGATGTCTCCCGGCGTCAGGACGTCGAGCACGGCCAGGGTGAAGGCCAGGCCGGCCGACGGCCCCCGCACCTCGCCCGGGTCGATGGTCACCTCGAAGGGATAGTCCAGCTCGAGGTCGCGCGTGGTGAGGCCCGACACCCCGAGGAACGGCTCGTCCGGGGCGTCCGGGAACGACGCCAGCTCCACGCTCACCCGACGACGGGGCCCGTCTCCGGGCTCCAGAACCAGGCTCAGCTCATCACCGGGGTCCCGGGCGTCGATCTCGGCCACCAAGTCCTCCACCCGCTCCACCGGCTGCCCGGCGGCCCGCACGACGGTGTCGCCGGGGTCGATGACGCCGTCGGCCGGCGCATCGGGGACGACCTCCTCGACCGTGGCCCCGGTACCTGAGACCACGTCGTACCCCAGGTGCTCGAGGGCGACCACGACCGCGGTCTCCTCCGAGGCGTCCATGAGCTGCTGGTTCAGGCGCTGGTTCGCCGCCGGCGTCTGCCCGCCGTCGATCTGCTCCGCCGGGACCAGCTCGATGTCCGAGGACAGCTTGGCCTCGAGCCACTCGAACCCGTTGACCCGGCGCTGACCGACCGTGACCGTGGTGAACAGCAGCTCGTCGCCCGCCGGGAAGGTCTCGGCCCCCTCGACACTCACCGTCGGTTCGGTGGCCCGGGCGCTGCCCGGCGAGAGGGCGTAGTAGGGCAGTTCCACGACCAGGGCGAAGAGCGCGGCAGCAGCAACCAGCACCCCGAGGGCCCCGAGCACCCAGGGCCAGCGGGCGCGCCGCGTCGAACGGGCCGGCGGGGGCGGCGGCGGATGATCCGGGGGGGCGACGGGTAAGGTCGCCGATGTCGTGTCCACGGTGGTGCTGACCCTCGTGGTGGTAGGGGGCTCGATCGCTGTCGCGGCGAAGCTCGCCGCCAGCGGGGAGCGCAAGCCTGCCACGGAACCGCCCGCACCCCACCGCGCCCCCCGACGGGAACGGGCCAAGGCCCGGCGCGCCGCTGCGGCACCCGTGGGCGCCGCAGCGGTGGATCAGGTCCCGGCCCGGCCGGGGGTCTTCCGGCGCCTATGGGCGGGGGTCACCCTGGTGGCCATCGTGGCCGTGGTCGGGGCGGGGATCGCCCTCGGTCTCCTCGCCGGCGTGACCGTGATCAGCCAGGCCGTGGAGACCGCCGTTCAGTGACACCGGACTGGCGTCACTGACTGCCGCCAGCGCTACGTCCCGCTTCTACCTTCCGAAGAGGCCGCGGCGGGCGCCGCCCACACCGGCGTCGACTTCCTCGCCTTCGCCCTCACCCTCGGTCGGGGCCGGGATCGGGGCCGGAGCATCGAAGGCCGTCTCGCCGGTGGGTGCGGGCAGGGCGTCGATGACCGACGAGTCGGTCACCGCGGGTGGGGCCGCGAACGCCGGGACCGGCTCAGGCTCCAGGCCCAGGTCGGTGGCCGAATCGACGGGGACGTCCAGGGCCTCGGGCTCGCTCCAGGTGCTGGCGTCGAAGGCCGGGGCCTCGTAGCCGGAGGCCGGGGCCGGGGCCTTGAACCCGCTGCCGAACCCGTGGTCACGGCCGGCGAAGGCCGGGGTGATCGGCGCCTCGACGGGGACACCGCCGGGACCGATCTCGACCTTGAAGTACGGGCGGAAGTCGAAGCTGACCTCCTCCATCTTGAAGATGCGGGCCCCGTCGACGCCATCGCCGTTGCGAAGCCGCTCCACGAACCGGACCGCTTCGTCAAGTTCATCAGCCTGGTGATACCCGGGCTGACCATCCGCCGTGCGGTAGATCACCATGTGCGACAAGGCCTTCTCCTTCTCGTGAGCCTGCACCGCTCCTTCGGCCCCCGACGGCCAGACTTGAGCCTGTGGACACAGAACGCGGCCCGATGGCCGTCGCCCTGGCCGGGCACCGGGGTGACGAGCCCACCGTGCGGGCCGGCCTGGGCGCCGCGGACCCCCGGGCCCGGGTGGTGGCCCTCGGGGCCCTGGCCCGCATGGACCGCTTGGGGACCGACGACCTCCGCGCCGGCCTGCGGGATCCCGCACCCTCGGTGCGCCGGCGGGCCGCCGAGGAGGCGGGGCGGGCGCCAGGGGTCACCGTCGACCTCCTCCCGCTCCTGGCCGACCCCGACCCCACGGTCGTGGAGGCCGCGGCCTGGGCCTGTGGGGAGCGCGAGCCGGTGGTGCCCGGCACGGTCGCCGCGCTCAGCGCCTTGGCGGTGGACCATGACGACCCGCTCTGCCGGGAGGCCGCGGTCGCCGCGCTCGGGGCCATCGGCGACGAATCCGGCCTCGAGGCCATCCTGGTAGCCATGGCGGACAAGCCCGCCGTGCGCCGGCGGGCCGTCATCGCGCTGGCCCCGTTCGAGGGCCAAGACGTCGATGCGGCCCTCCAGCGTGCGCTGGAGGACCGCGATCGACAGGTCCGGCAGGCCGCCGAGGACCTGCTGGGCTGAGGCCAGCGGGTCTCGGGCAGGTGGCTACGGGATGATCAGGTTCTCGGGGGTGACCTCAGCGGTCTGGCCTTCGAAGTCCTGGGGTTCGCCCACGAACTCGTAATACCCGAGATCCTCGCTGTACTGCATGAGCTGCAGCACCTCCTCGGGGAACTTGTCGATCCCCAGCACCGTGTTGAACGGGCTGGTGGGCAGCGCCAGCCCGGTGACCAGGCCGTCGATGTTGAGGGCCTGCTCCATGACCGCCGGGCGGGTGAGCTCGGCCGCGTTGGTGAGCGTGTCCACCAGGAGCGCGCCCATCGTCCAGCCGTAGGCCACGATGGAGTTCTCCAGGTCGATGTCGGCGACGCCGTACTCGGCCGCCTTCTCGAGGAAGAGCGTCATCGCCTCGTCCTCGGCCCACTGCGGGTCGCGGGGGTCCTTGAACGCGGTGACGCTGATGATGCCGTCGGCCGCCCCGGGCTCGGCCAGGCCCACCAGGGTGGGCGAGGTGCAGGTGCCCGAGATGAAGATCGCGGGCTCCCAGTTGGTGCCGTTGATGGCGTTCAAAGCGTTCGGGCAGGCCAGGGCCGTGGTCCCGAGGACCACGGCGTCGGCCCCGGTCGCGGCCAGGCTGGTCACCTGCGAGGTGGTGTCGGGGTTGGCGACCTCGTAGGTCTCCTCGGCCACGATCGTGATGTCGGTGCCCTCGATGGCCTGCGTGAAGGTCTCCACGTAGGACCCGCCGAAGTCGTCGTTCTGGGTCAGCAGCGCCACCTCGGCGGTGGGGTCGTTCTCCTCGAGGTAGCGGGCGTACATCACCGCCTCGAGCGAGTACGACGGGAAGGAGCCGATGGTCCAGGCGTGCTCCGGGTCACCCCACAGGGGCGAGCCGGTGCCGGCGAACAGGTTGGGCACGCACTCCTCTTCGAGGTTGTCCCAGATGGCCAGGTTGTTGGCCGTCCCGATGACGTTGAACATCGCGAACACGCCTTCGTCCTGGACGAGGCGCTGGGCGTTCGTTGCGGTCCGACCGGCCTCGTAGCCGTCGTCGAGGGCGATGAGCTCGATCTGGCGGCCGTCGATGCCCCCGAGCTCCTCGTTCACGTAGTTGAAGTAGGCGTCATAGCCGGTCGAGATCTGGGCGAAGGCGGCGAAGGTACCGGACTGCGGGAAGCTCGAGCCGATCTTGATCGTGTCGTCGGTGACGCCCTGGGTGAAGTCGCCCTCGCAGTCCTCGACGTGGAGGTACTCCGCGGCCTCGGAACTGGTGTTCTCGGTGGCGGCGGCGTTGTCCTCGTCACTGCTGGAGTCCTCACGCCCGCCCCCGCACGCAGCGGCGATCAACGCCAGGACCGCCAACAGCGCAACGAGCGCGCGTGAACGGGTGGATCGGATCATCTGGTTTGGTCCTCTCAGAGCTCAGCTTGCAGCGGTGTCCACCGTAGGCGACCCACCCGGATCGGGGGAATCGGACTCCGGCTCATCGGCCGTGGTCACCTTGCGCCACTGGCCGTCCCGGCCCAGGCGGCGCAGCACGCCGGCCTCCAGACGCTGGAGGCCACCGAGGAAGCCGCTGGGCAGCACCAACATGAGACCGATGAGCACGGCGCCGAAGATCACCCGGGACAGCTCCGCGTTGACATCCGAGGAGAACTCGGGCACGAACACGATGAACAGGGCCCCGAGGACCGGGCCGAGGATGGTCGCGGCGCCGCCGATGACCAGGGCCGCCAGGAACTCGATCGACCGGGTGATCGTGTACTGCCCGGGGGTCACCCGGTCCAGCACGGCGGTGTTCATGACGATGAGTGAGCCGCCCAGTCCGGCGATCATGGCGCTGATGCCGAAGGTGACGACCTTGTAGAAGGCCAGGTTGACCCCGAGCACCTCAGCCGCCGTCTCCCCGTCACGGATGGCGATGATGGCCCGGCCCACCCGGCTGCGGATCAGGTTCCGGACCGCCACGAAGGTGACCACCGCGAACGCCAGGAGGACGTAGTACTGCCACTGGTCATCGGCCATGTCCCCCGCCCAGGCGGGCGGCTCGAAGTCGGGCACCCCGATACCGGTGCTGCCACCGGTGATGTCGGAGTACTTCTCGATGATCAGCGGGAACAGGGTCGCCAGGGCCAGGGTGACCAGGGCCAGGTAGACCCCACTGATGCGCAGGGCGGGCAGCCCCACCATCACGCCGATGACGAAGCAGAGGACCATGGCGACGGGGATGGTGCTGAGGTGCCCCCAGCCGTGGTCCGCAGTGAGGATGGCCGTGGTGTAGGCGCCGACGCCGAAGAAGGCGCCGTGACCCACCGAGATCTGGCCGTTGAAGCCGGTGAGCAGGGCGAGGCCCAGCACGGCGATCGACGTGGCGATCACGTTGCTGAACTGGGCGACCCGGAACTCTTCGAAGTACTGCGGGATGTACAGCACGACGGCGGCCAGCACGATGCCGAGCACACCGAGGCCCACCCGTCGCGGGCTGAGCGTGATGCGGCTCACGTCGCTCCCCACTCCTGCCGGCTTCGCCGGCGGGCCGTTCCGGCCACCGCTCCGCTCATACGCGTGTGACCACCTTGCTGCCGAAGAGGCCCTGGGGCCGGACCAGGAGGACCACGAGGATCAGCAGGAACGCGGAGGCCAGTTCGAAGCCGTCGAAGAAGTCGATGTACTGGCCGGCCAGGTTCTGGGTGACCCCGACGATCAGGCCGCCGACGACGGCCCCCAACGGGCTGTCGAAGCCGCCGAGGGTGGCGGCGGCGAAGGCGTAGATGAGCACGCCCTGCATCAGGTTCAGGCTCAGGTTGAGCTGCGGGGCGGCCAGTGCCCCCGCCAGGCCGCCGAGCGCGGCGGCCAGGCCCCAGCCGAGCATGAGGATCCGCCCGACCGGGATGCCGACGAGGCGGCTGGACTCGGGGTTGGAGGCCACGGCCCGCATGGCCAGGCCCACCTTGGTGAACTGGAACAGCAGGTAGAGCAGGCCCACCACCCCGAGGAGGATCCCGAGGGTCCCCACCGTCTCCTGGGTGATCGTGACATCACCGAAGCTGACCAGCGACTCGTTGGCGAAGATGCGGGGGAACACCCGGCCGTCGGTGCCGTAGATCCAGCCGGCGAGCGCGTTGACGGCGATGAAGATCCCGATGGTCACGATGACGATGGCCAGGACGTTGTCCACGCCGACCGGTCGGATCAGGGTCCGCTCGATGAGCGCCCCGCCGGCCATGGAGATGACCATGGCGATGAGGATGGCCAGCACGACCGGGGCGCCCCAGTCGACGAACAGGTAGGCCACGAAGGTCGAGAACATGGCCATCTCGCCCTGGGCGAAGTTGAGCAGGGACGTCGAACGGAAGATGAGGACCAGCGCAAGGGCCAACGCGGCGTAGATGCACCCGCTCTGGATGCCGTTGATCACCTGGTTGAAGAACAGTTCCACCGGTCGCCTCCCCTCAGATCCCGAGGTACGCCTTGCGCACCGATTCGTCGGCCTGGAGCTCCGCCGCCGTCCCGCTGGCCACGATGGCCCCGGCCTCCAACACATAGCCCCGCTCCGCGATGCTCAACGCGAGGTTGGCGTTCTGCTCGACCACCAGGAGCGCCGTGCCCTCCTGCTGGTTGAGGGTCTGCAGCTGGCGAAACAGCTCCTGGGTGACCAGGGGCGCCAGGCCCAGCGACGGCTCGTCGAGCAGGAGGAGCCGGGGTCGGGACATGGCGGCCCGGGCGATGGCCAGCATCTGCTGCTCGCCGCCGGACATGCCGCCCGCCACCTGGTCGCTGCGCTCGCGGAGCCGGGGGAAGACGTCGTACCAGCGGTCCATGTCCGCCTCGATCTCGCCGTCCTTGCGGACGTAGGCCCCGAGCCGGAGGTTCTCCTCCACGGTGAGGTCGACGAAGGTGCCCCGGCCCTGAGGGACATGGGCCACGCCGAGGCGCACGATGTCCTCGGCCTTCTTGCTGCTTATCGAGGTCCCGTCGACCTCGATACGGCCCTTGGTCTCGATCATCCCGCTGACGGCCCGGATGGTGGTGGTCTTGCCCGCGCCGTTGGCCCCGAGGATGACGACGGTCTCGCCGGGGTCGACGAAGAAGCTCATGCCCCGGATGACCTGCACCGGGCCGTAGCCGGCCTCGAGGTCCCGCACCTCCAGCAAGGGGGTCATGAGTTGCCCCCACCCAGGTAGGCCTCGATGACCTGGGGGTCGTTGCGGACCGCGTCCGGCTCGCCCTCGGCGATCTTGGCGCCGTAGTCGAGGACGACGATCTTCTCCGAGATGCGCATCACCATCGCCATGTGGTGCTCGACGAGGAGCACGGTCAGGTTGCGCTCGTCGCGCACCCGCCGCACCAGGTCCGCCAGCTCGTCGACCTCACCGTGGGTCAGGCCCGTAGCGGGCTCGTCCAGCATGAGCATGGAGGGGTTCGACGCCAGCGCCCGGGCCAGCTCGACGCGCTTGAGCGTGCCGTAGGGCAGGCCGGCCGCAGGGCGGTCGGCGACGTGGGACAGTTCCAGCTCGGCGAGCAGCTCGTCCGCGGTGGCCCGGCTGGACCGCTCCTCCTTGATGGCCGTCGGCCACCGGACGGTGGTGGCCAGGAAGCCGGACCTGGTGTCGGAGAACGCACCCATGAGGACGTTGTCCCGCACCGACAGGCCCGGGAACAACGCCACGTTCTGGAACGTCCGGGCGATCCCGATCTTGGCGATGCGGTGCGGCGGCACCGCCAACAGGTCCTGTCCGGCGAAGGTGACCTTGCCCTCGGTCGGCTCGTAGAGCCGACTGATCACATTGAAGAGGGTGGTCTTCCCGGCGCCGTTGGGACCGATGAGAGCGCACATCTGGCCCTCGTCCACCGCGAAGGTCAGCCCGTTGAGCGCCACGACGCCGCCGAAGCGCACGCTGACGTCCTGGACCCCCAACAGCTCCCCCACGAGCCGGGGACGCTATACCACCCGTCACCGCCTGCGCGGCTGTGACTGCCGACGGCAGCCGTACTCACTCCATGAACATGACGCGGAGGGCGTCGTAGGACTCGATGCAGCGACCCGCGCCGAGGACCACGACCTCCAGGGGGAGATCGACCAGCTTGACCTGGACCTCGGTCTCGAGGGTCAGGCGCTCCCGCAGCCCCCGCAGCAGGGCACCGCCCCCGACCATGTGGATGCCGTTGACGATCAGGTCCTGGGCCAGGTCGGGCGGGGCCTCGCCGAGGCAGGCCACGATCGAGTCGATGATCGTGGTGATGGGCTCCTCGAGTGCGCCCCGGATCTCCTCCGGCTCCAGCACGACGGTCTTGGGCAGGCCCGACATCAGCTCGCGGCCTCGGACCTCGGCCCGGAACTCCTCGTCGGTGGGAAACGCCGAGCCCATGGCGATCTTGATCTTCTCCGCCGTCTGCTCGCCGATGGCGATGCCGTGCTCCTTGCGGATGTGGGTCTGGATGGCGGCGTCGAAGTCGAAGCTGCCCACCCGCACGGCCTTCAGCGAGACGATGCCGCCGAGGGAGAGGATGGCGGACTCGGAGGTCCCGCCCCCGATGTCCACCACCATCGAGCCCATCGGCTCGTTGATCGGCAGTTCGGCGCCGATGGCCGCGGCCATGGGCTGCTCGATGAGCTGGCACTCGGCGGCTCCGGCCCGGCGGGCGGCCTCGGTCACGGCCCGGCGCTCGACATGGGTGATCGCCGACGGGACGCAGATGACCACTCGCGGTCGGTTGAAGCGGGACACCCCGACCCGCTCCAACACCAGCCGGATCATGCGCTGGGTGACGTCGAAGTCGGTGATGGCCCCCGCCCGCAACGGGCGAACGGCGATGATGTGACCGGGGGTGCGCCCGATCATCTGCCAGGCCTCGGTCCCCACGGCCAGGACGTCATGGCTCTGGTTGTTGAGGGCGATGACCGACGGCTCGTTGAGGACGATGCCCTCCCCGCGCACGTAGACCAGGGTGTTGGCGGTCCCCAAGTCGATGGCGAGATCCCGGGCCATGTCCTACTGCTTCCGGTCGGTCACCGGGGCGGGCGCCGGTCACGGGGCGACAGGGCGTCCATCTGGCGGTTGAAGCCCTCGACGCCGGAGTCCACCGACCGGGGCGTGCGTGAGCGGGCCCACAGGACGGCGATGCCCAGGACGGCGACGGCCACGGCAGCGAGCAGGAACAGCAGGTTGGTCACGTCGGGAGATCTCCGGTCAACGATCGGTGGTCACGTCGGTCAGCGCCCTGGCGTCGAGGCCCCAGCTCTCGCCCCCGGCCCAGGTCTCTCGCTTCCAGATGGGTGCAGTGTCCTTCAAGGTATCGATGCACCAGCGGGCCGCCTCGAAGGCCTCGGTCCGGTGGGGGGAACCGGCGGCCACCACGACCGACGCCTCGCCGATGGCCACCGGGCCCGTCCGGTGCAGGATGGCCAAGCGACCGAGGTCGGGCCAGCGCTTCCGGGCCTCGTCGGCGATGGCGCGGAAACGGGGCTCGATCTGGCTCTCGTAGGCCTCGTACTCGAGCCGGCTGACGTCCGGACGGCCCTCGGCGTGGTCGCGGGCGGTGCCGGTGAAGGTCACCACCGCCCCACAGGAGGGCAGCACCGCCCAGTCGGCCACGAGGCCCACGGGCAGCACCTCGGAGGTCAGCCCCACCCAGGTGAGGTCATCGGGCGCGTGCAGCACGGCCCCCCAGCCTACGGGACGGCACCAAGCCCGACCCCGCGACCAGCATCGCAGGGGTGGGTCCTACGCTGCGCAGCCGTGTCCGACGACGAGGGAACCCCGCCTGACCCGGGCTTCCGGGGCGCGCCCCTCCCCCCCGACGACCGCCTCTGGCGGCACCCGTCGGAGGTGGCCCGGCTCCCTACCGGACGGGCGCGGCGAGGCCGGGGGGCAGCCGCCCTCGCCGTGGCCGCGGGGGCCGGGGCCGGCCTGGCGCTGCTGGCCGCCTGGGGCGTCGGGGCCTTCGACGACCCGGCCGGGCCCGGGCCCGAGACGGCCAGCGAGCGGGTGGCCACACCGGCGGCCACCGTGTTCGTGGGGACGGCGGCACGCGACGACATCGACGAGCTCGCCGCTGCGCTCGTCGTGGTACAGGTGGATGCCGTCGAGGGTTCGGGCGTCGTACTCCGGGACGACGGTCACGTCCTGACCACCGCCGACCTCGTGGGCGACCACACCGAGGTGACCGTGCAGCCCGTCGAGGGCCCGGCGCTGGAGGCCGAGGTGGTGGGGACCGACCCCGCGACCGACGTGGCCGTGCTCTGGGTGGCCGGCCTCGACCGGGCGGGCGCCGTGCTCGGCGTGGCCGGCGAGGTGACCGTGGGTGATCCCACCCGGGCCGTGACCCTCCGGGGCGAGGACGCGGCTGAGGTCCGCACCGGGGTGGTGGCCAACCTGGCCGTCACCGTGACCCGGCACGACGAGGTGCCGCTGCACGGCCTCATCGGCACGGACATCGTCCAGGACCAACCGGTCGAGGGCGCGGCCCTGGTGGACGCCCAAGGGGCCGTGATCGGCGTCACCACGGGCGTCGGCGACACCGACGTGGTGCGGGCGGTGCCCATCGACCTGGCCCGCATCGTGGCCGAGGACATCATCGCCACCGGCGCCGCCGATCACCCCTGGCTGGGCATCGAGGGCGGCGACCTCGACACCACCGTCGCCGCCGACTGGGGTGTGCGGGGCGGCGCCGAACTGACGTCGGTGCTCGAGGCCAGCCCCGCCGCCGCGGCCGGCCTCCGGACCGACGACGTGATCACTCAGGTCGGGGACCACGAGATCACCTCCATGGGGGACCTGGTCACCGCTCTGCGCCACCTCGACCCCGGCGACCAGGTGCGCATCGGTTACCTCCGCGCCGGCGAGCACCACTGGTGCCGGGCCACGCTCGCCGAATCGACCTGAGAACGCCGGACGCAACCGACAACGACCCAACGGGGGCGTGGCGACAGGCCGCCACCCGTCGGGGGGCACTCGAGCGGCCGGATCCCACGAAACGTCACTCGCCGTGACCGACCTCGGTTCTGGCGCCCGATTGCGGTGCTATGGCACCGCAATCAGGCGCCAGTACGCCGAACGAGCGGAAGACCACGCCATTGGGTCACCGAGGGTGGCGAAACGGGATGGAGAGGCGCCGCCGAGTCCGGCAGGAGGGACCCGGCCCCCGTGGTTGCCATCGGTTCGTCCCGTCCGGGGGCTCAGGGGTTCGGCTTCTTCAGGTACCGGCGGGCCGTGAAGACCGCGCCGGCGACGAGGGCGGAGACGCCGACGCCCAGGCCACCGAGGATCAGCTCCTGGCGGCGGCGGGGGGAGACCGAGGCCCAGCCCGTCGGGCGGTCGCCCAGCACGTAGGCCTCCTCGTTGGTGTAATCCGGCGACCAGCCCGCGGCCCTCAGGCGGTCGTTGGCCACGACCCAGGGGTTCACCCGGTAGGCGACCACACCCGGGGGGGTGGAGGTCATGCCCAGGTTCCAACGCCATTGGGCCAGGCGGTGCGACACCCGCTCCGGGATGCGGACCCGGGGACCGCGACCGGCGAGCCGACGGAGCTCGTCGCTGCGCATCCAGCCGTCCGGGGCGACGTTGTAGGGGCCGTCGAGGCCCTCCCGCCGGGCGAGGTCCACCGCCGAGGCCAAGTCGTCGAGGTGGACGAACTGCACGGGGGTGTCGGCCTCGCCGGGGGCGAAGGAGGTACCGGCCCAGAGGGAGGCGGCCAGCCAGTCGGTGGTGTCCTCGGCCACGGCGATGACCGGGCGGAGGACCGCGACCCGGACGTCGGGATGCTGGTCCCCCCAGTCGGCGGCGAGGCGCTCGACCTCGGCCTTGTGGGTCGCGTACGCCAGGGCGGGGTGCGGACGCAGCGGGGCGTCCTCGGTCAGGGGCACGGGGTTGTTGGGCCAGGCGCCGTAGACGGTCGCGCTGGAGAGGAGCACCACCGAGCTCACCCCGACCGAGCCGGCGGCGTCGAGCAGGGCCCGGGTGGCCACGACGTCCACCCCGGCGGTGCCCGTGCCGTCCAGCTCGGCCACCCCGTCGCTGCGGCCGAGGTGGATCAGGGTGGTCGCGCCCTCCAGCCGGGCCTTGAGGGAGCCGGGCTGGTCGTGGGCCCGGTCGAGGTCGTCCGCGGTGAGCCGGACGATGGCGTCGACGGCGGGATCGTGGGCGAGAAGATCGGCCACGCGGCCCCCGAGGAGGCCCTCGGACCCGGTGAGGACGACGATGTTCACCCCCGTACGATGCCGTCGTGAGCGAGTCGGATCCACCCGGCGGCGACCCGGATCCCTTCCAGGGGATCCCGTTCCTGGGTGATCTGGCCAAGATCCTGCGCCAACAGGGGGCCGTCAGCTGGGACGCCGCCGGCCAGCTCGCCTTCCAGGTGGCCACCGGCGGCGAGTCCGAGCCCAACGTCGACCCCCTCGAGCGCATCCGGCTGGAGGAGCTGGCCCGGGTGGCCGAGCTGCAGGTGGCCCAGACGACCGGCCTGTCGGTGTCCACCACCGGTCGGGCGGTCACCATCGTCCCGGTGACCCGCACGCAGTGGGTCCAGGCCAGCCTGCCCGCCTTCCGCCCCCGGTTCGAGAGCCTGGCCTCGTCGCTGTCAGCCGCCCCGCCTGAGATCGACCCGACGACCGGTGATCCGGCGGCCATGCTCGGCAACCTCATGGGGATGATGACCCCGATGCTCATCGGCATGGCGGCCGGCTCGATGGTCGGCCACCTGGCATCGACCTCCTTCGGCCAGTACGACCTGCCCATCCCCCGCCCGCCGACCGACGAGCTGATCGTCATCGGCCGCAACGTGGACCAGTTCGCGGCCGACTGGAGCCTGCCCGACGACGACCTCCGCCTCTGGGTCTGCCTCCACGAACTGACCCATCACGCCGTGCTCGGCCTGCCCCAGGTCCGGGCCCGGCTGGACGACCTGCTCAACCGGTACGCCGCCGGCTTCGAGGCCGACCCCCACGCCCTGGAGGAGCGCTTCGGCCAGCTCGACATCAGCGACGCCGAGGGCATGGCCGGGCTGCAGTCGATGTTCAACGACCCCGAGGCCGTCCTCGGTGCCGTCCAGTCGCCCGCCCAGCGCGAGCTCCTCCCCCACCTCGACGCGCTGGTCGCGGTGATCATCGGCTACGTGGACCACGTGATGGACACCATCGGCGAGGGCCTGATCTCGTCCTACACGATGCTCAGCGAAGCCCTGCGCCGCCGCCGGGTCACCGCCGACGAGTCCAGCCGCTTCGTGGAGCGCCTGCTCGGCCTGGAGCTGACCCAGGAGCAGTGCGACCGAGGCGAGGCGTTCGTCGCCGGTGTGGTGGAACGGGCGGGGAAACGCGGCTTGGAGCGGCTCTGGCGCAGTGAGCGCGAGCTGCCCACCCCCGCCGAGGTCGACGCTCCCGGCCTGTGGCTGGCCAGGATCGACCTCCCCGACCAGGCCTGATCCGCCTCGTTGCCGCTCCGCCGAACCGGGGGCCGGCGAGCCGGAGGCGAGCAAGTGTCACGACGGGGGGCGGCGGGGCTGGCGCTGGGTGGGGCGGCGACGACGACGGCCGGCCCCGGGGGGCGGTCGGGTCCCGCCGGACGCGTCCGGGCGGCGACCGGGGTTCCGGGGGCGACGGTCGGGGCCGGGGGCGGCCACGTCCTCGGTCTCGGCCGGCGGGGCGTGGTCGGGGATGATCGGCTCGGGGGGCGGGAGGAAGGCGGCCACGGTCTCGTCGATGACGGTGGCGTCCGGTGGCGGGGCGACCTCGGTGCGGTCCCGGTCTTCACGCGACGGGCGCCGGCTGCGACGAGCCTGACGGGGCGGACGGCCCGCGGCGGCGTCGCGGCGACCGATCCAGTAGGTGGCGGCGGCGAACCCGGCGGTCACCGCGATCATCAGGAAGCCGAACCGAGCCGGGATCGGGATGATCACGGGGATGAAGGCCCCGATTACCCAGAAGATCTGAAAGCGCGTCTCGAACTTGGCGAAGGAGCGACCGCGGTTGGCGTCGGGGGCGTCGCGCTGGACGATCGAGTCGAACGCCAGCTTCGCCGTGTTCGCACCGAAGCCGATGGTGAAGGTCACCAGCACCGCCGCCAGGAGGCCTCCCGCAAGGGCACCCAGCATGGCAACCACCGCGGCGATGAGCATCGATCCGACCAGAATGTCCTCCTCCTGGGTCGTGCGCCGCACCCGGGGGGCCAGGATCGAACCCACAAAGGAACCGGCCACACTGGCCCCGACGGCGACACCGAGGTGCCAGGTCGGCTGCTCCCGCATGGCAAAGGCCAGCAGGAAGACCAGGAACCCGACGATGCCCCGCATCAGGCCCATCGACGAGGCGGCGAGGAAGATCCCCCGGCTACGGAGCTCGGTCTCCTCGGCCTCCCCCACCGGCTCTGCGGCCACCGCGGCCCGCGGCAGTGAGAACGCGAGCACCGTGCTCAGGGCGAACACGACGATGGCGAGGCCCACGATCCACTGCGGGCCGCCGATCCAGCCCAGCACCAGGCCGGGCACACCGGCGACGACGCCCGCGAACCCGGTGATGATCGACAGCTTCGAGTTGGCCTCGATCAGCTCCTGGTCGGTGGAGACCGTCGTGGGGACGATGGCGCTCTTGGCGATCCCGTAGGCCTTCCCGGACACGAGCATGAGCAGCGCCGCCGGGAACAGCAGGAGGTCGTCGAGGTTCCCGATCATGACCAGCCCGATCAGCACCCGGGAGAAGGCGATCAGGATCACCATGAGCCGCCGGCCGTTGGCCGCCCGGTCGATGGCCGGGCCGATGAACGGGGCGATCACGGCGAACGGCGCCATGGTCAGGACGAGGTAGAGCGCCACCTTCTCCCGCGCCGCGTCGGGTTCGATCGAGAAGAACAGCGAGTTGGCGAGGGCCAGGGCGATGAGCGCGTCGCCGGCGATCTGGGTCGCCTGCACCCGGGCCAGGCGGGTGAAGGGCGACGCGACGAAGTGGTCAGCAGAGCGCTGGGGCGGGCCCCCGGGGCCGGCGAAGATGTTCCAACCCGGGCCCGAGGTCACCGGAGTGACTGTACGGCGATGGTCGATGGCAACGTCACGCTGCTACCGGCTCTTCGGCTGACGCCTCATCGCTGCTCCGCCGTCGGGGGAGATCTCAGATCCTTGACGCTACCCGGGGATCGGCGCGGTCGGGGACCACGATCTTGTAGCCCACGCCCCGCACGGTGAGGATGCGCTCGGGGGCCGACGGGTCGACCTCGATCCGGCTGCGCAGGCGTTTGATGTGCACGTCGAGGGTCTTGGTGTCCCCCACGTAGTCGTGGCCCCACACCTCGTCGATGAGCTGGTCGCGGGTCACGACCCGCCCGGCCCGCTCCAGCAGGAGCTGCAGCACCTCGAACTCCTTCAGGGGCAGGTCGAGGGCCTCGCCCCGGATGCTCACCTCGTGCCGGTCGGGATCCAGCACCAAGTCGCCGGAGGCCAGGACCTCGTCGCCGGTGCCCGGCGCCCGGTCGGGCATCCGCTCGGCGGTGCGGCGCAGGACCGCCCGCATCCGGGCGACGAGCTCACGGAGGCGGTAGGGCTTCGTGACGTAGTCGTCGGCGCCGACCTCGAGGCCGACGACCGTGTCGACCTCGGAGCCCTTCGCCGTCACCATGATGATGGGGACCTTGGAACGGGACCGCAGCTCGCGGCAGACGTCCACGCCCGAGATCTTGGGCAACATCAGGTCGAGGAGGACCAGGTCGGGGCGGACGGCGTCAAACACCAGCAGGGCTTCGGCCCCGTCACGGGCGACCTGGACCCGGAAGCCCTCCTTCTTGAGCCCGATCGTGAGGGCCTCGATGAAGTTCTCCTCGTCCTCGACCACGAGGATGGTGGGCTGATCAGCCACGGCGGGACTCCTTGTCACCAGCGGGTACGGACACGAGCGGGAGGCGCAGGGTGAAGGTGGACCCCTCCCCTTCACGGGAACTGACCAGGATCTCGCCGCCGTGGGCGCGGGCGACGTTGCGGACGATGGCCAGGCCGAGGCCGGTGCCACCGGTGTCCCGGCTGCGGGCCTTGTCGACCCGGTAGAAGCGTTCGAAGACCCGCTCCAGCTCGGGCTGGGGGATCCCGATGCCCCCGTCCGTCACGATGACATCGGCCCAGCCGTCGCCCGGGCGGACGCTCACGGCGACGGGGGTGCCTGCGTCGGAGTACTTGAGCGCGTTGTCGACCAGGTTGGTCACCGCCGAGCCGAGCTGGCGGGCGTCGGCCAGACACGCCGGCCCCCGGGTGAGGTCCAGCTCGATGCGGACGCCGAGCCGCTCAGCCAGCGGCTTGAGGCTGCGCACGGACGCCTCGACGAGATCGGCGAGGTCGACGGGCTCCCGGGCGTGATCTCGGCCCTCCACCTCGCTGAGCTCGAGCAGGTCGTCGATGATGCGGCCGAGGCGGTGGGCCTCCTCGACGAGCAGCGCGATCCGACGCTCGGCGTCGGCGGGGTCGTCGGTGGCGGCCAGGGTCTCCGCCAGGAGGGCGATGGCGCCGATCGGGGTCTTCAGCTCGTGGCTCACGTTGGCCACGAACTCCTGCCGGATGGCCTCGAGGCGGCGGAGACGGGACTCGTCCCGCACCAGCACGACGGCGCCGAGACGGCCGCTGCCGGGGCCCAACGGGGAGGCCGCCACCGTGACCTGGCGCGTCGGCGGCCCGAACAGCTCGATGCCCTGCTCCACGGTGCGACCCTCCAGCCCCTCGGCCAGGGCGGCGTCGACCGCGGCGGCGACCAGCGCCTCCTCGTGCCGGGCGTCGGTGAGGAGGCCGGCTGCGGCATTGGTGAACAGACGGCGGCCGTCGAGGTCGGCGATGACGATCCCCTCGCCGACCAGGTCCAACGCGCCTTCCAGGCGGCGGGCCCGCGCCGACGACCTCGACCAGCTCGGCCTCGGCGGCATTGGCCCGGCGCCGGAGGTGGGCCGTGCCCTGCGCCGAGCGGCGGGACCACCGCGCCGCGAGGAGGCCGGTTATTCCGGCTCCCAGGACGAGCCCGAGCAGGAGACCGGCGACCATGGCTCAGGCGCTCCGGCGGACCGGGGGATCGACCCCATCGGCCACGGCCAGCGGCGCGGCGACCCGGATGCCGACGAGTGAGGACACCGCGGCATAGCCGGCGAAGACGAGCGCGGTGTCAGAGTCGGTCGGCAGTTCCTCCTCGACCTCGCGGAACTCCATCTGGAGGCGGCCGTCCTCGCTGTCGGCGATGGCCGCCCGGACCGAGCCGAACGGGGCCAGCGTGGCCCATCGGATGCCTTTCACGGCGGCCGGATCGGTGTTGGGCACGTTCAGGTTCAGCACGGTGCGGTCCGGCGCTTCGGCCAGCCACCCGATGGCGTCGACGGCGAGGTCGGCCGCCGTGGCCCAGCGCATGGGATCGCCGTAGTCCTGGCTCACGGCGAGGCCGGAGAGCCCGAGGTTGGCCGCGGTGAGCGCGGCGCCGACCGTGCCCGAATGCAGCGTGGCCCGCCCGGTGTTCAGGCCGGGGTTGATGCCCGAGACCACGAGCTCCGGCCGCAGGCCGAAGGCACCGAGGTTGGCCGCGAACACGGCTAGAGCCGGGGTTCCCCGCACCGCCACGGCCCGGACGCCCGGGGCGTCCTGCAGCTCGACGTCCTGCACGTCGATGTGCTCGTCCATGTGCCACTGGCCGATGCCGGCACCGCAACCGCTCTGGTCCCGGTCGGGCGCGACCACGACGACGTCGTGGCCCGCGGCGGCGACCGCTGCGGCGAGGACACCGATGCCCCCGCTCTGGTAGCCGTCGTCGTTGGTGATGAGGATGCGCATGCGCGCCTCTCTACCCCTCTTCGACCCGTTCGACGACCTCGGCCTCCACCGGGCCCGGCCGGTGCTTCTCCCGAGCCTCGGCGAGCGCGGCGGCACCGTGCTCCGGCAGCCACCCGGTGACCAGGTACTGGACCCGCTCGCCCATGTTCACGGCGTGGTCGCCTATGCGCTCGTAGTACCGGGCGATGAGGGCGAGCTGGACGGCGGCGTTGAGGTCGATGCGCTCGGCCTCGTGGGCGGCGATCACCGCCTCGATGAAGTCCTTCTGGAGGCTGTCGAGGACATCGTCCATGTCGTCTATGGCGGCGGCCAGAGCAGCGTCGTCGTCCAGGTAGGCGTCGATGGCGGCTTTGTAGAGCTTGGCCGCCTCCTCCCCCATCTGTTCGATGAGGCCCCGAAGGCGAGGGGTGAGCTCGTCGCCGTAGATGCGGCGCATGGTCTTGGCGATGTTGACCACCAGGTCGCCCGAGCGCTCGATCTCCGATGCCATGCGCAGCGCGCTGACGATGACGCGCAGGTCACTGGCCATGGGCTGCTGGAGGACCAGCAGCCCATAGCACTGCTCCTCGATCTCCAGGGTGACCCGGTCGAGTTCGTCGTCGTGCTCGATGAGGGCTTTGGCCCCCTCCAGGTCCCCGTAGAGCAGGACGTGGGTGCCGCGGGGGATGACGTCGGTGACCATGGCCGCCAGGCGGGCGACGTCGGTCTTCACCGCGTCCAGTTGCTGGTGGAAGGTGGGCCGGGTGTCGGACATGCGGGTCGTCTCCTTCACCGCACTTCGGCGGCGAGGTGGTCAGGGTCTCCAGTGAACAGGTAGCGCAGCCGGGCGCCAAGGATCGTGGCGTGGTCGTCGATGCGAGACAGGGCTTGCCCGGCGGCCATGGTCTTCACTGCGACCGGTACGGCGTCGTCACCGTGGAGGCGGTGGACCTCGCCCACCAGACGGTCGGTGAGGAGGCTGACCTCCGGCGATCCGGCGGCGACCTCCTCGGCCAGCTCCGCCGACCTGGCCGCGAAGGCCCGGAGGGCCAGGCGGTAGTGGTCGAGTGCGAGGTCGGCCAAGGCCGCGAGCAGGTCGAAGATGTCGTCGGACCGGTGGAGGAGTGTGTGGTCCGGGGCCAGCTTGGCCACGCGGAGCGCGAGGTCGCCGATGCGCTCCAGCTCCGCGGTGATGCGCACCACCGACACGATCAGACGGAGGTCCGAAGCCACCGGCTGTTCCCGGGCCAGGAGGTCGTAGCAGCGCTCGGTCAGCGAGACCTGCATGGCGTCGATCTCGTCGTCGGCCGCGATCGTCAGCCCGGCCTCGCCCTGGTCGCCCTGATGGAGCACGGAGCGCATGCGCTCGAGGTTCTGGTCGACCCGGACGCCCATGAGCTCCACCTGCAGACCCAGCTGCTCCAACTCGGCCTGGTAGGCCGCTCGGGCGGGCGTCCCGTCAGGACTGTCGGCGGCGGCGCCGCGGGGCCGGTCGGCCAGGCTGGGCTCCACGCCGATCAGCCGAAACGGCCGGTGATGTAGTTCTCGGTCCGTTCGTCGGCGGGGTTCGAGAAGATCGTCTCGGTGTTGTCGTACTCCACCAGGAGCCCGGTGCGCTGATCGCCGCCCTGGCCCTGGGCGGCCTCGCTCACCTCGGTGATGAAGAAGGCCGTCCTGTCGCTGACCCGGGCCGCCTGCTGCATGTTGTGGGTGACGATGACGATCGTGTACTGGTCCTTGATCTCCTGCATCAGGTCCTCGATGCGCGACGTGGCGATCGGGTCGAGGGCCGAGCACGGCTCGTCCATCAGGACCACCTCGGGCTCGACGGCGACGGCGCGGGCGATGCAGAGCCGCTGCTGCTGGCCGCCGGAGAGGCCCATGGCACTGGCGCCGAGCCGGTCCTTGACCTCGTCCCAGAGCGCGGCCTGGCGCAGGGACTGCTCGACGATGTCGTCCATCTCGGACTTCGGGACGCCGGCGATGCGGGGCCCGTAGGCGATGTTGTCGTAGATCGACTTCGGGAACGGGTTGGGCTTCTGGAAGACCATGCCGATCCGACGTCGGACCTCGACGGCGTCGACCTCGGGGTCGTAGAGATCCACGCCGTGGTGGAGGATCTGGCCCTCCACGCGAGCCGAGGCAACGAGGTCGTTCATCCGGTTCAGGCACCGCAGCACCGTCGTCTTGCCACAGCCGGACGGGCCGATGAACGCCGTGATCTCGTGGCGGCGGACGACCAGGTCAACGTTGCGGACGGCCCGGAAGTCGCCGTAGAACACGGACAGGTCACGGATGTCGAAGACCGCGTTCTGCTCGTCGATCGGCTCCGAGCCCGGTGGGGTCGCCCTGGCCTGGGGCTCGGGCTCCCGGAACAGGGTCTCCCCGTCCTCGTCGATCACGTACTTCTCCGTTCCGGTGACGGTGGTGGTGGGGTCGGACGACATCTCTAGAGGTCCCTCTTCCGGTCGTAGTGGTTGCGAAGCAGGATGGCGACGGCGTTGAAGGCGAAGATGACCACGAGCATCACCAGGATGGCGGCGCTGGTGTTGGCCTGCCAGTCCTCCCCCGGCTGGCGGGCCCAGCCGTAGGTCAGGTTGGGCAGGGCGGTGAAGGTGCCCTGGAGTCGGTCCAGGGTGCCGGTGCCCTCCGCGGTGTCGAAGAAGCCCACGGCCGCGCCGACCAGGATCAGGGGGGCGGCCTCTCCGAGGGCCCGGGCCAGGGCCAGGACCGTGCCGGTGAGGATGCCGGGGGCGGCGTAGGGCAGCACGTGGCCGCGGGTGACCTCCCAACGGGCCGCGCCCACGCCGAAGCCGGCCTCGCGGATGCTGTCGGGCACCGCCCGGAGCGCCTCGGCTGCGGTGATGATGACGATGGGCAGTACGAGGACGGCCAAGGTCAGGCCGCCGGCGATGATCGAGCGGCCCCCGGTGAAGCCCTCCAGCGTCTTCACGAAGACCGACAGGCCGAGGAGGCCGTACACGATCGAGGGGACGCCGGCCAGGTTGCGGATGTTGACGCTGATCAGACTGGTGAGCCAGGTGTCCGACGCGTACTCCTCGATGTAGACCGCGGCGGCGATCCCCAGGGGGAAGGCCACGAGGGCCACGAACAGGGCGATGAAGAACGACCCGTAGATGGCCTGCCACATGCCCGCAGTGGTGGAGTCACCGGAGTTGCCGGAGGTGAGGAAGTCCAGGCCGCGGTCGGTCAGGACCTCGAGGCCGTCGCCGAGCACGGACCAGATGAGCAGCAGGAGGACCGCCAGGGACACCAGGAGACACCCCAGCATGGTCCACTTGTAGACCACGTTGGCGATGTCGACCTTGCCGCCCTTCAGGCGCTCGGCCACCGCCTCCCGGGTGATGGGGGCCATGTCGGCGGGTTGGGTGAGGAGGGACATGATCAACTCCTAGTACCGCTGACGGACGCGGCGGACGAAACGCTCTGACAGGATGTTGAGGAGCAGGGTGATCACGAAGAGCACCAGACCGACGAAGAAGAGGCTCTGGAACGCGCCGCTGGCGCCCCGCACCTGATCGGTCCCGGTGGCCAGGGAGGCCATGGCCGCCGTCATCGTCTGCCCGGGGGCGAGCGGATCGGTGGTGAACAGCGAACCACCACTGGCGCCGGCGGCGATGGCGACCACCATCGTCTCGCCGATGGCCCGCGAGACGCCCACGATGAGGGCGGCCATGAGGCCGGACACCGCGGCGGGGATCACGACCTGCACCGTGGTCGTCATCTTGCGGGCCCCCAGCCCTTCGGAGGCCTCGCGAAGGGCGTTGGGCACCGAGCGGAGGGCATCCTCGGAGATGGAGGCCACCAGGGGGATGGTCAGGATCCCGACCCCCAGCCCGGCGGCCAGGAGGTTGAACTGCGGACTGTCGGTGAAGATGGTCTGGACCAGGTCGGGAGAGATGACGGTCAGGGCGAAGAACCCCAGGACCACACTGGGGATGCCGGCCAGGATCTCCAGGACGGGCTTGAGCACCCGTCGGACCCGCGGCTTGGCGTACTCGGAGAGGTAGATGGCGGCGCCCACACCCAACGGCCAGGCGACCACCATGGCGATCACCGTCACGATGAGGGAGCCGACGATGAGCGTGCCGATGTCATAGAAGCCCCGCCGGGGGAACCAGCCGATGTCGGTGAGGCTGCTCCAGGTGAAGTCCTCGCCGCGGACGAAGGCCAGTGCCTCGCCGATGAGCGACACCACGATCAGGACGGTGATGACCACCGACAGGGTGGCGGCGACGAAGAGGGCGATGTGCACCCCGGACTCCTTGCGGCGCCGGGACGAGCTGATCTGCAGATCGGTCGCGGTGAGTGTGATCTCAGCCATGGTGGCAGCTCCTCGGGGCCTGGATGCTCTGGACAGCGCCGAAGCTACGGAGTAGGCGTGTCATGGGAGGGGCGGTCTCCTGACCGGAGGGTGAACGGAAGGTGAACAACCGGCAACGGGGCCGGGGCGAGGAGCGGGGGCGGGTTCTCTGTGGGAACCCGCCCCCGGCTGCTTTCCTCGGGGCCTGGGGGGAGAGTCAGGCCTTGGTGAGGTCTAGGCCTTGGTGAGGTCTAGGCCTTGGTGAGGATGGAGAGGCCGTCGAGGCCGATCTGCAGCTCGACGAACTCGACACCGGAGGCAGCGCAGGCGTCGATCTCCTCCTGCTCGATGGGACGGGAGGCATCGGAGATGTCCGTCTCACCGTTGCAGAAGAGCTCGAAGCCGTCGCCCGTACCCGGGCCGTCGACCGAGATGCTGACATCCGGGTTGGCGGCGCTGAAGCCCTCGGCCACCAGCGAGCTGATGGGCTCGACGGTGGACGAACCGGAGATCACGACCTCACCGGAGACGCCCTCGGCGGGCTCGCCCGGCGCACCGCCGGCCTCGGTCCAGGCATCCGCCGTGGCGGCGAAGTCGTCCTCGAGCATCTGCACGTAGCCGGCGTCGGCGACGGCGGCGTAGCCCTCGTCACCGAGGTAGTAGTCGACGTACGCGGCTGCCGCCGGGTTGTCCGCGAGGCTCGCGGCGTTCACGTAGATGAACAGCGGCCGGGACAGCGGGTAGGAGCCGTCGGAGATGGTGTCGACGGTCGGAGCGACACAGGTGCCGTCCTCGCCGGCGATCTCGATCTCCCGCACGACGTCGGTGTTCTCCTCGGCGAAGGCGAAACCGACCCAGCCGTAGGAGTTGTCGGCAGCCGGAGATGCCCTCGATGATCACGTTGTCGTTGGGCGACGACGTGTAGTCGGGACGAGTGACCCACTCCTCTTCGGGGAGGCCCTGCGCCTCGGCGATGCCCTCGACCACGAACTCGACGTAGGTGTCGTAGGTGCCGGACTCCTCACCGGGACCGGTGATGGTCAGCGGCTCGTCGGGCAGGTCGGCCGAGTAGGCCGAGCCCACCGTGGTGGCCAGATCGGCGGCGTCGGACCAGTTGGCGAAGCCCGTGGACTCCGGCCCGGTCAGGGCGTAGAGCGCCGGGATGTCGAGGCAGGCGGGAACGGCTGACTCGGTGGAGCCACCGTCGTCACTGCTGGATTCGCTGTCGTCGCCGCACGCCGCGGCGAGCAGCGACAGCGCGGCCAGCAGGCCAAGGAGCCACCGGAGGCGGCTGTTGCGCAACATGGAATACGTGTCCTCCTGAGGAAGGGCGCGGTGCCCTCGTTCTCTGTCGGAGGGGAACCTAGAGAGGCCCCCTGTCCGGCGATCAGCCGTCAGGTGACCGGCAGGTGAACAGGGGCCGAAGAGGCGGCGATGACCGTCAGACGGTCACGCCGAGGTCGGCCAGGAGGCCCCGGACGCGCTGTTCGATGTCGTCGCGGATCGGCCGCACGGCCTCGACGCCGAGGCCCGCCGGGTCCTCGAGCGCCCAGTCCTCGTAGCGCTTGCCGGGGAAGATCGGGCAGGCGTCACCGCAGCCCATGGTGACGACCACGTCCGCGGCTTGGACGATCTCGTCGGTCCACGGCTTGGAGTACTCCTTGGCGATGTCGATGCCGACCTCGGCCATCGCGGCCACCGCCGCGGCGTTGATCTCGCCGACGGGCTCGGACCCACCGCTCCAGGCGATGGCCCGGTCCCCCGCCAGGTGGTTGAACCAGCCGAGGGCGATCTGGGAGCGGCCAGCGTTGTGCACGCAGAGGAAGAGCACCACCGGGAGGCCGTCGGTCGCCTTGCCCTCGACCTTGGCCAGGGCGTGGAGCCGCTGCCGGGCGAAGCGCTCGGCCAGCAGAGGCAGGAAGTTCGGGAAGCTGGCCCGGCCCGCGAACTGGTCGTAGCTCGTGGTCAGGAAGAGCTCGATGGTCTCCTCACCGAACACCCCGTCGAACTCGTCGGCGAGGTGACGGGCGGCCGTCTTCATGGCGAGGGACTGGTCGGGGCTGAGGATCCCGGGCTCGGTCATGGCTGGTGCTCCTGGTACATTCGCGACTGTCGATTGATCAACCCTCGCGAATGTATCGACGGGTGTCAATAGACAGACTGGAGCGCGAGATGAACAGTCAACCGATCCCCGTCCTCGACCTCGGCGAGTGCTGCCCGACGGTGATGGGCGCCCCGCTCGACGAGGACGAGGCCCGGCTCCTGGCCCAGGCCTTTGCCGCCCTGGCCGATCCCGTGCGCCTCCGACTGCTGAGCATGATCGCCGGCGCCGACGAGGTCTGCTCCTGTGACCTGCAGGAGCCCCTGGGCAAGTCCCAGCCCACCGTGAGCCACCACACCAAGACGCTGGCGGAGGCCGGTCTGATCGTGGGCGAGAAGCGGGGCCGCTGGGTGTACTGGCGGATCGTCCCCGATCGTCTGGCCGCCCTCCGGTCCGCCCTCGCGCCGAGCTGATGTCCACCACGACCGAACAAACACATTGACAATCATCGATCGATTGGTAGGGTAAGCCTACCGATCGATGTTCATCGATCAATAAGCCCAGGAGGATCCCGTGTCCCGACTGCAACTGGCCCTGAACGTCAGCGACCTCGACGAGGCCGTGGACTTCTACTCGAAGCTGTTCGCCACCGAGCCGGCGAAGCGCAAGCCCGGCTACGCCAACTTCGCCATCGCCGACCCCCCGCTCAAGCTGGTCCTCTTCGAGGGGCCCGGAGGGCGGCACCCTCAACCACCTGGGGGTCGAGACCGAGTCCGCGGGTGAGGTCGAGGCCGCCGAGGCCCGCCTGAGCGACACCGGGCTCGAGACCACCGGGATCGACGACACCATCTGCTGCTACGCCACCAAGGTCGAGACCTGGCTGACGGACCCCGACGGCGCCCGCTGGGAGTGGTACGTGAAGACGGGCGACTCGGACCAGCTCACCGACGAGGTCGTGGGTGACGGCGAGACCGCCGTGTGCTGCGCCGGTGACGCCGCCGAGCCCGTCGCCCTCGCCGACCGCTGACCACCACCCCTCCCCCCGCCGCGGCCGAGTCGGTCACGGCCAAGCTCTCCCCGCTGGACCGGTACCTGCCGGCGTGGATCGGCTTGGCCATGGCCGGCGGGCTGGCGCTGGGCCGGATGATCCCGGACCTGAACGACACCCTCGAACGGATCAAGGTCGACACCGTCTCGCTGCCGATCGCCATCGGGCTGCTGGCCATGATGTACCCGGTCCTGGCCAAGGTCCGCTACACGCACCTCGGCGACGAGCTGGCCGACGGTCGCACCCTCGGCCTGTCGCTGCTCCTCAACTGGGTGATCGGGCCGCTGCTGATGTTCACCCTGGCCTGGGTGTTCCTCTCCGACCTGCCGGAGTTGCGCACCGGGCTCATCATCGTGGGCCTCGCCCGCTGCATCGCCATGGTCCTCATCTGGAACGACCTGGCCTGTGGCAGTCGGGAACTGGCGGCCGTCCTCGTGGCCGTCAACTCGCTCTTCCAGATCGTCATGTACTCGGTGCTCGGCTGGTTCTACCTGACCGTGCTCCCCGACTGGCTGGGGCTCGACACCGCGGACCTCGACGTCTCCATGGGGGAGATCGCCAAGTCGGTGCTCATCTTCCTCGGCATCCCCCTGCTCGCGGGGTTCCTCACCCGCACCATCGGCGAGGCCCGCAAGGGCACCGACTGGTACGAGAACACCTTCCTGCCCCGGATCGGCCCGGTCGCCCTCTACGGGCTGCTGTTCACCATCGTCGTGCTGTTCGCCCTCCAGGGAGAGCAGATCACCGACAACCCGCTCGACGTCGCCCGCGTGGCGGTCCCCCTGCTCATCTACTTCGCCCTCATGTGGGGCGGCGCCTTCCTGACCGCCTACCGCCTCGGGATGCCGTACGAGCGCAACGCCTCGGTGGCGTTCACCGCGGCCGGCAACAACTTCGAGCTCGCCATCGCCGTGGCCATCGCCGTGTTCGGCGTCACCTCGGGTCAGGCTCTGGCCGGCACCATCGGACCGCTCATCGAGGTCCCGGCCCTGGTCGCCCTCGTCTACGTGTCGCTGTGGGCGAAGCAGCGCTTCTACCCCGCCGTCGGGAACGAAGCCGGGCGCGTCACGGAGTGACCGACACGCCCTTGCCGGCGGCCCAGGCCGAGGTGAGGGCCATACGTTCGGCCGCCGGCGGATGGCTGGCCTGGAGGCGCTTCACCAGCCCGGGCTCGAGGTCGGCCAGGTTCTTGGTGTGCAGCCCCCGCTGCATGTCGAGCATGGTCTGGGGTTGCTCCAGCAGCTCGAGGGCCTCGATGTCGGCCTGGCGTTCGAACGCCCGGGACACCCAGGCCGTGAGCAGGCCCAACAGGCCGAAGCCGATCTGGGCCGCCAGCACCAGCAACGGCAGAGCGGTGGGCTGACCGACGTAGGGCACGTCGCCCGAGGTCACGACGCCGGCCTGCTCGAAGATCCAGGTCCATTCGCTGAACAGCTTGAGACCGGCGAAGAGGGCGAGCAGGAGGAGAGCGATGACCGGGAGCTGCTTGCGGAGGTGCTTCAGGCGCCAGTGGCCGATCTCGTGGGCCACCACCTGCTCGACCACCTCGGGCGGGTGCTCCAAGAGGGTGTCGAAGAGCACCACTCGGCGCGTCGCGCCGAGCCCGGCCACATAGGCGTTGTCCCGGCGGGACCGCTTGCTCTCGTCGGCCACGTACGCGCCAGAGATCTGCACGCCCGCGATGTCGGCGATCCGGTCGATCCGCCCGTTCATGTCCTCGTCCTCGAGCGGGGTGAACGTGTTGAAGATCGGGGCGATGACCACCGGGTACAGGAAGCCGAGGCCGATCGTGAAGGTGACCATCACCAGCCAGCCCCACAACCACCACGTCGGCGTGGTCCGGATCACCGCGAACAGGGGCAGCAACAGCAGCACGTTGACGATCAGGCCCAGCACCAGGCCCTTGGCCAGGTCACTGGCGAACCCCCGCCCGGTCTGGGTGGACAGCTCCCACTCGCGATCGTGGCGCAGCTCGAGCCAGGCGTCGAAGGGCGTGGCGATCGCCGTGCTCACCAGCTCCAGGAACAGCACGATCACCACGAGCTGCAGGACCCAGTTGGTGATGTCGAGGGCGTCCACCAACTCCGGGGCCGCCTCGGCGAACACGATGACCAGCAACGCGACGGTGGCCATGGCCATGCGCACGAGCCGGGCGCGGCTCACCGGCTTGCGGTAGCGGCGGGCGCGGTCCAGCTCGTCAGGCGAGAACCAGTCGTCGGGGGTGTTGGGCACGCGCCGCCACAGGGAGGGCAGGCGTGGCGGCGTGGGCGTGGTCACGGTCGGCTCAGCTTGCTCCAGGTGCTCGTCCAGGGCGCGGATCACCTCGGCGTCGGACGGGCGGGTGACCCTACGCCGGGCGGCCTCCGACGACAGCCACACCGCCTCGTCCACCTCGTCGTTGGCCACGAACTCGCCCCGCGACGAACGCAGCTCGAACCACCGGACCTCCTTGGTACGACCCTTGCCGTCGATGTAGGTGGTGGTCGCCAGGCGCGGCCCGAGGGTGCCGGTGCGTCCCGTCTCCTCCTCGACCTCGCGCCGGGCGCCTTCCTCCCAGGACTCCCCGGGATCCAGCTTCCCCTTCGGCAGGGACCAGTCGTCGTAGCGCGGCCGGTGGACCAGCAACACCTCGATGCCGTCGCCGGCCGGGCGCCAGACGGCGCACCCGGCCGCCCGGACCTGCGGCTCGGTCAAGAACGGGCCCGGTGCAGTTCCTGGAGGCGCAGGTGGGTGTCCACCCGGCCGGTACCGGGTGGCGGGGCCCACTCCCCCTCCGGGCCGAGGGTCCAGGCCAGGGTGTCGTCGGCCAGGTTGACCTGGAGGACCTCCATGAGGCGCTGCTGCAGCGACGGGGTGTCGATGGGCGCGAGGGCCTCGACCCGACGGTCGAGGTTGCGGGGCATCCAGTCCGCCGAGCCGATGTACCAGGCGGCCACGCCGGGGCCGTGGCCGTTGGCGAAGCAGAAGATGCGGGAGTGCTCGAGGTACCGGCCCACGATGGACCGCACCCGGATGCGCTCGGACAGGCCGGGGACACCCGGCCGCAGGCAACAGATGCCGCGGATGACCAGGTCGATCTCGACCCCCGCGGCCGACGCCTCGTACAGGTCCTCGATGATCCCCGGGTCCACCAGCGAGTTCATCTTGGCCAGGATCCGACCCCGGCCCGGCCCCGCGTCGACCTCCTGGCGGATGAGCCGCCGGATGCCCGAGCGCAGCGAGTCGGGGGCCACCAGCATCCGCTTGTAGTCGATGTCGCGGGCGTAGCCGGTGAGGTAGTTGAACAGGTGGGTGAGGTCGGCGCCGATCTCGGGATCGGCGGTCAGCAGCCCACAGTCCTCGTAGATCCGGGCGGTCCGGCTGTTGTAGTTGCCGGTGCCGATGTGGCAGTACCGGACCATCCCGCCGTGCTCCTCGCGGACCACGAGGGTGGTCTTGGTGTGGACCTTGAGGCCGAGCAGCCCGTAGGCCACGTGGACGCCGGCCTTCTCCAGGCGGCGGGCCCAGCCCACGTTGGCCTGCTCGTCGAAGCGGGCCTTCAGTTCGACCAGCGCCGCCACCTGCTTGCCCGACTCCGCCGCCCGGATCAGGGCGTCGACGATGGGGCTGTCGCCGTCCGTGCGGTAGAGCGTGAGCTTGATGGCCCGCACCTTGGGGTCGTCTGCGGCCTGGTCGATGAAGGTCTCGACCGTGCTGGCGAAGGAGTCGTACGGGTGGTGCAGGAGGAGGTCGCCCCGGCGCAGGACCCGGAAGACCCGGATCTCGCCGTCCTCGCCGGCCAGCCGGGGCGGGACGACGCCCGACCAGGCCTCGTCCTTCAGGTCCGGGCGGTCCAGGCTCAGCAGCGACCACAGGCCGCTCAGGTCCAGCGGCCCGGTCACCACGTAGAGGTCCTCGTCGTCGAGGTCCAGCTCCCGCTGGAGGAGCTCACGGACCTCGTCGGTCACCGTGGCCTCGAGCTCGAGGCGCACGGCCTTGCCGAAGCGCCGGCGCCGCAGCTCCACCTCGACGGCGGCCAGCAGGTCGTCGGCCTCCTCGTCCTCGAGGGTCAGGTCGGCGTTGCGGGTGACCCGGAACGGATGGTGCTCCACCACCTCCATGCCCGGGAAGAGCGTGTCCAGGTGGGCCGCGATGACCTGCTCGAGCGGCACGAAGCGCTCGCCGTCGGGCATGACCACGAAGCGGGGCAGCAACGGCGGGACCTTGACCCGGGCGAAGCGGCGCAGGCCCGACGCGGGGTCGTGAACCACAACGGCCAAGTTGAGCGAGAGATCCGAGATGTAGGGGAAGGGGTGGCCGGGATCCACCGCCAGCGGGGTGAGCACGGGGAAGATGCGCTCGTCGAACTGGGTCCCGAGGTACTCGAGGTCGTCGTCGTCGAGCTCGTCCCACGAGGAGAAGCGGATGCCGGCGTCACCGAGCGCCGGGACGATCTCGTCGCGGAAGACCTGCTCGGCCCGGGTCAGCAGCTTGCCGACCCGGTCTCGGATCTCCTCGAGCTGCTGGCCCGGTGTGCGCCCGTCGGGGGTCCGCTTGGTGACCGAGCCGGCCACCTGGTCCTTCAGGCCCGCCACCCGCACCTGGAAGAACTCATCGAGGTTCTGGGAGAAGATGGCGAGAAACTTCGCCCGCTCCAGGAGGGGCACCGAGGCGTCCTCCGCCATGACCAGGACGCGGGTGTCGAAGTCCAACCACGACAGCTCGCGGTTCAGGAAGCGCTCAGCCCCGGTCTCTTCCACACCCGCCATGGTACGGGCCGGTCACCTCAGGAAGGCCGGGCCCCGAGGTCGTTGTCCTCGTCCTCGTCATAGCCGAGGTCCCAGTCGATCAACAACAGCTCGCGCTCGGCGTCGCGGTTCACCCGTTCCCGGTTGCGGCGGAACTGGGGGTCGTGCGGGGGCAGCAGCACGAGCCGGGCGTTGACCCGGTCCCGGAAGGCGTCGATGACGGCCCGGTCACCGAAGTCGGAGCGGATCTCCCAGTGGGGCGCGACGGGCCCGAGGTACACGATCTTGACCGCGCCCCGGGGCGGCTCGGTCTCGAGGGATGGTTCCACGACGTTCGACATCGCAGGCGAGGCTACCGGCATCGGCGGAATTTCTCGGAAAACCCCGGGATCCCGGGAACCGAACCGCCCCCGAGGCCGTAGTAGAGGTGGAACGGAGGTCCCCCCGCCGACATGAGCAAGCCCGATGAGACCGAGACCGACTGGATGGCCTACGGCCACTGCGCCCACCAGCCTCCGTCGCTGTTCTTTCCCAGCGACGGTGTCGGGGTCGAGGTCGCCCGGCGCGTGTGCGCCGACTGCCCGGTCAAGGAGCTGTGCCTCGAGTACGCCCTGACCCACCGCATCGACCACGGCGTGTGGGGAGGCTGCTCGGAGCGTGAGCGCCGCCGGATCCTGAAGCGCCGCCGCGAGGCCGTCGAGGCCGAGGCCGCCACCCGGGCCTGAGGGTTCGACGAGATCTCGCCTGTCGTCTCAGCCGAGGCCGAAGGCGTCGACCAGGTCGTCCATGGCGTCACCGATCCGCCGGGTCAGGCCCATGGGCCGGGCATCGGGCAGGTCGACCACGACCGCCCTGGCCTCCTCGGGGTCCAGGTCCCCCACGATCACGTAGACGACGTCGCTGCGCCGCACCACCAGCGCACCGTCTTCGGTCCACCACGCGTCGACCCCGGCCACGTCGGCCGGCGTCAGCTCGTCGGCCATGGCGTCGTCGTCCATGTCGCCCACCTGCTCGAAGATCGAGACGTAGTGGCCGTTGGCGGCGTAGACGACCTGGACGACGTCGTCGGGATGGCGCACCACGATGCCCCGCTGCAGCTCGCCGACCTGCTCGGGGGCCTGGTAGGGCGCCGGCACCTCGTCGGAGGGCATCGCCCCGCGGATCGACGCCGTCTCCACCGCCATGACCTCCGCGTGACGCTCGGCCAGGTCGTCCATCGCGGGATCGACGTCGCCGTAGATCCCGGTCGCCTGGGCCACGACGATGGCGCCGACCACGCCGGCCGCGGCCAGCCCCCCCACGGCGACGGCCCGGGCCCGGCGCCGCCGCCTGCGGATCAGGTCGTCGAAGAAGCCCTCCGGCGGGGTGACCTCGGGGAGGCCCTGCAGGAGCCTTCGGACGGCGTCGTCCTCCTCGGGCACCGGGGCGTCGGTCGGCTCGTTCACGGCATCGCCTCGACGGCCGCCCGCAGTCGGGAACGACCGCGGTGGATGCGGGACCGGACGGTGCCCACCGGGATGTCGAGCGCCTCGGCGATCTCCTCGTAGCTGAAGTCCAGGACGTCACAGAGGACGACCGCGGTCCGGTAGTCCTCGGGCAGGTCCCGCAAGGCGTCCTGCAGGTGCTCGGGCAGCACCGCGGCATCGAGGGCTTCGGCCGCGGACACCGCCGTCGGCAGGACCCGCTCGGGGTTCTCCTCGGGCAGAGGGTCCTGGGGGCGGCGCTTCTGGCGGCGGACCCCGTCGAGGAAGGCGTTGGTGGTGATGCGCGACAGCCACGCCTCCATGGAGCCCGGCTGGTAGGTCGCCAGCCCTCGTTGCACCCGTAGCAGCACGTCCTGCACCAGATCCTGCGCGTCGTCGTGGTTCATGGTGAGCCGGTAGGCCACCGTGTAGAGGAAGCGCCCGTGGTCATGGGCGACCTCTTCCCAGCTCGGCACCCGGTCGGTGCGAGTCGGTGGTGGCGGAGGACTCGACATGGCAACGACGCCGGGGCGCGCCCGGTTCCCGGCCGGGGCTAGCGATCGGTCAGCGACGGACTGACGACTCGGCGGAGTCGGTCAGGCCGGGGGTGACGAATCGCCGGTGCCGGTCGTCGTCGCGTCCTCTTCGGAGCCCTTCTTGAACTCCGACTGGGCCTTGCCCAGCGAGCGGGCCAGCTGCGGGAGCTTGGACCCGCCGAAGATCAGCAGGATGATGAGGAGCACGATGATCAGTTCGGGTGCACCGAGGTTCACGGGTTCGAGCGTACCGGTGGCGGGCCACCGCCCGTGGTCATCGCGCCAGGGAGGTCGTTGAGTGCTCGAGTGCATCGTGAACGTGAGCGAGGGCCGGGACGCCGCCGTCCTCGACGCCCTGACGGCCGCAGGTGGTGCCGACCTGCTGGATCGCCACGTCGATCGGTATCACCACCGCACGGTGCTGACCACCGTGGGCGAGGAGGCCGCCCGCCGGATCGCCCGGGTGGCCGTCGGGGCGATCGACCTGCGGGCCCACGACGGTGTGCACCCCCGCCTGGGGGCGGTGGACGTCGTCCCCTTCGTCGCCCTGGACGGATCGACGCCGGACCAGGCCGGTGTCGCTCGGGACCGCTTCGCCGAATGGATAGCGGCGGAGCTCGGTGTCCCGGCCTTCATCTACGGGGAGGAGGGTGGCCGCCCGACCCTGCCCGAGGTGCGCCGTCGGGCGTTCGTGGACCTGGCCCCCGACACGGGACCCGACCAGCCCCATCCGACGGCCGGGGCGGTGGCCGTGGGCCGTCGGCCGCCGCTGGTCGCCTACAACCTCTGGCTGGCCGAGCCGGACCTGGACCGGGCCCGGGCGGTGGCCGCGGCGGTGCGGGGGGACGGCATCCGGGCCCTCGGCCTCGCCGTCGGGGACAGGGTCCAGGTGTCGATGAACCTGGTGGAACCGTTCCGGGTGGGCCCGGCCGACGCCTACGACCGCGTCGCCGCGCGGGTCGGGGTGGCCGGCGCCGAGCTGGTGGGCCTGCTGCCCCGTCGGGTGCTGGAGGCGGTGGCACCCGAGCGGTGGGCGACCCTGGGCCTGGCCGAGGACCGGACCGTGGAGGCCCGCCTCGGCCGCTGAGAGCCGACCGGGATCAGGCGGTGTGGACGGTGACCGCGACGGCGGCGGCTTCGCGGGCGATGGCCCGCTGGCGGCGGATGCGACGACGCTCGCGCTCGCTCATGCCGCCCCAGATGCCGAACTTCTCACCGTTGGTGAGGGCGTACTCGAGGCAGTCGTCGCGCACGACACAGCCCCGGCAGACCTCCTTGGCCTCCCGTGTGGAGGCGCCCCGCTCGGGGAAGAAGAGGTCCGGGTCGACACCCAGGCAGTTGGCGTACTCCTGCCAGGTCAGGTCCTCGGTCTCATCGAAGATCGATCTCATTGGTGTGCCTCCTTGTTGGCGCACCGCCCGTTGCTTCCCCAAGCGACTGGTGCCCTTCGCGGTGGAGAGATCCACCCGTCCGGGACACCGCTGTAATTACACTGCTGTCATCATTCCACCGGTCACCCCCCGGGCGCAAGGGCGCGACGGGGAAATCCGTGGTTTTCCGGTATCGGTGCATTCGGCGGGGGAGCCCACCGCGGGGCTCAGGCGGAGCGTCGGCCGCCCGTGCGGCCCCGGACCATGGCCCGCTTCTGCTCGATGAAGTCGACCAGGACGTAGTCGCCCAGCGTCTCGGGCGTGGTGAAGAAGGCCCGTCCCTGGTTGAACTTGGTGAGGCGCTCCACGAACTCCTTCAGGTGCCCGTTGGGGTCGAGCATGAAGGTGTTGATGCGGATGTTCTCCTTGGTGCAGCGGGCCACCTCACGCATGGTGGCCTCGACCGTCTCCCGCACCGGCGGGTAGTTGAAGTACACCTCGCCGTTCGGCAGGTTGTGGGCGGTCGGCTCACCGTCGGTGATCATGATGATCTGCTTGGTGCCCGACTGCCGCGCCAGCATCCGCCGGCTGAGCTGGAAGCCGTGCTGCATGTTCGTGCCGTACTCGTAGTCCCAGGAGACCTCCGGGAGCTGTTCGGGGGTGAGAACCCGGGCCACGCTGCTGAACCCGACGATGCCCAGGAAGTCCCGCGGGAAGCGGCTGGAGATGAGCGAGTGCAGCGCCATCGCCACCTTCTTGGCGGGCAGGAAGTTGTCGCGCATCGGCATCGACAGGGAGAGGTCCAGCATCAGCACGGTGCTGGAGCGCACGAGGTGCTCGGTGCGCTCGACCTCGAAGTCCTCCGGGCTGAGCCGCACCGGGGTGCCCTGGCCCTGCCGGCTGACCGCGTTGCGCAGGGTGCGCTCGATGTGCAGGTTGAAGGGGTCGCCGAACTCGTAGGGCTTGGTGTCGTAGGCCCGCTCGTGGCCGGTGCCCACCACCTCGACCTGGTGGCCGCCCATCTTGTCCACCGCCAGGCGCTTGAACAGCTCGGCCAACGCGTTCTGGCCGATGCGGCGCATGCCCTTGGCCGTCAGCTCGAAGCGGCCCTCCTTGTTCTCGATGAGGCCGGCCTCCTCCAGCAGACGGGCCAGCTCGGCCAGCTTCTCGAGGCTCTCGGCCGAGTCCTCGCCGAGCTGCTCCTTCACCTTCTCGAGGTCGACCTCGGCCAGGGCGCCCGGTGAGGTGGCGTTGCGCAGCAGGTTCTCGAGCTGATCGAGGTCGCCGAGCTGCTCCATCATCGACGCCGCCTCCCCGAATCCCAGCGGGTCCTGGCCGGAGAAGTCGTAACGCCGGTTCCAGTTCATGTCCGGGAAGGCGGCCTGCAGGTTCTGGCCGAGCTGGTCCACCTGCCACTGCAGGTCCATGTCCTCCAGGAGCTGCTCGGAGAGGCTCTGGAGCTGGGCCCGCTGCTCGGGGGTCATCGAGTTGAGCATCGCCTGCATGGCGGCCATGCGCTGGGCCATGAGCTCGAGCAGCTCGTCCAGGTCCCGCGGGTTCTCGGGGAAGAAGTCGCCGTGGCGTTCCATGAACCCGTCGAAGTCGGGTTCCTGCCCGTTCGCCCGCTGCTCGAGCATCTGGTTGAGCTCGGCCAGCATGTCCTTCATCCGGGCCATGTCCTCGGGCGTCATGTTCTGCATGGAGCCCGAGACCTGGTCGACGAAGCGCTGCATGAGCTGTTCGCGCAGCTGGTCCATCAGGGCCTCGAACTGCTCCCGGGCCTCCGAGGACGTGAACTCGTACGCCTGGAGGGCCTTGACCTGGCCGGCCAGGTCGGGAGGCAGGAGGTCCAGGTCCATGGAGCGCTGCTGGACGACCTCCTCGGTGACCTCCTGGCGTCGCTGGTCGCCCGACTCGGCGGCCTCGCGGGCCATCTCGGCCAGCGAGGCCCGCTCCTGTTCGACGACCTCTCGGAGGGCGTCCGCGATCTCGTCGTAGACGCCGCCGAGGTCGTGCTGCTCGAGCATCTCCCGCCGCCGTTGGCGGAGCTTCTCCATTGTCTCCCGCAGGCCCTGCAGGTGCTCGCCGTCAGGGGTGTCGAAGCCCGATTGCAGCATGCGGCGCAGGGCGGCGTTGAGGTCACCGTGGTACAGCAGGTCGTCGGTGATCTCGGCCATCACCTCGTCGGCCCCGAGCTCGAAGCCCTTCTGGGTGCCGTCCCAGCGTGAGTAGCGGAACTGTGGTCGACCCGCACTGCGCCGGAAGAGGGGCATGATCTAGCCCCGGCTCCGGTAGGTGGCGCGGCCGCCGGCGGCTTCCTTGTTGAGGCGCTTGGAGAGGTGCAGGCCCTCGAGGACGAACTCGACGGCCGAGGCCACCGACGCCGCCGACTCGTCCTCGGTGAGGCGGTTCACGGCCTCCCGGACGGCGGGGATCTCGGCGGCCAGCTCGGCGTAGGCCGCCGAGCTGATGTCCTCGCCGGCGTCGACGGCCCGCTCGTCGAAGGCGTCCAGCACCCCGGTCAGCTCGCCGAGGTCAAAGGTCTCCCGGAAGCAGGTCAGCACCGCGCCCCGGAGGAACTGGTCGATGATCTGCCCGTCGCGACCCTCCTCGAGGGTCTCGATCTCGATCTTGCCTGAGGTCGAGGCGGCCAGGGCGTCGAGGTCCGTGATGCGGGGGACGACGTCGGTCTCGCCGTGGCGCAGGGCCCGCCGGGTGGCGTTGGCGACCAGGACCTCCATGTTGGCCACCGTCAGGCGGACCGACACACCGGAGGCCTGGTTCACATGGGGGCTCTCGCGGGCCAGGTGGGTCAGGGTGGCCACGATCTCGGCCATGAAGTCAGGGACGTCGACCCGGACGCCGTCGACGACGAAGGGCCGGGCCTCCTGCTTGGCGATGGCCACCTCGGTCTCGATGTCGAGCGGGTAGTGGGTGCGGATCTGGCTGCCGAAGCGGTCCTTCAGCGGGGTGATGATCCGGCCCCGGTTCGTGTAGTCCTCGGGGTTGGCCGAGGCCACCAGCATGACGTCGAGGGGCAGGCGGATCTTGTAGCCCCGGACCTGGACGTCACGCTCCTCGAGGACGTTCAGCAGGCCGACCTGGATGCGCTCGGAGAGGTCGGGCAGCTCGTTGATGGCGAAGATGCCCCGGTTGGTGCGGGGCACCAGGCCGTAGTGCATCGTCAGCTCGTCGGAGAGGTAGCGGCCCTCGGCCACCTTGATCGGGTCGACCTCACCGATGAGGTCGGCGATCGAGGTGTCCGGCGTGGCCAGCTTCTCACCGAAGCGATCGTCGCGGTGGACCCACTCGATGGGTGTGTCGTCGCCGTGCTGCGCGACCAGGTCCCGGGCGTGACGAGAGACGGGCTCATAGGGGTCGTCGAGGATCTCCGAGCCCGCCACGATCGGGAGCCATTCGTCGAGCAGGTTGGTGAGCGAGCGGATCATCCGGGTCTTGGCCTGGCCCCGCTCCCCCAGGAAGATCACGTCGTGGCCGGCCAGGACGGCGTTCTCCAGCTGCGGCAGGACGGTCTCCTCGTAGCCCAGGACGCCCTCCACGACCGACTCGCCGGCCAGGATGCGGGCCACGGCGTTGCGTCGCACCTCCTCCTTGACCGGCACCGACTCCCAGCCGGACTCACGGAGCTGACCGATCGTTGCGGGACGAGACGACATAGCTGGCAACCTACCCGGGTGACCGCGTCAGTCAGGCTGCCGGACGACTGGCGGGTGACCCCCACCGACCCCCTCCTGGAGCGGGACTTCGCCCGCCCCGACCTGGACGACGCGACCTGGGAGCCGGTCCGGGTCCCCGGCCACTGGCGCAGCACCCCGGCCTTCGCCGAGGCCGACGGCCCGCTGCTCTACCGGGTGCCCTTCACCGCCGACCGCCCCGAGGACGGCGAACGGGCCTGGCTGGTGTTCGACGGCGTCTTCTACCAGTCCGACGTGTGGCTCGACGGCGGCTACGTCGGTGACACCGAGGGCTACTTCTTCGGCCACACCTTCGAGATCACCGACCAGCTCCAGGCGAGCGAGGAGCACGTGCTGGCGGCCCAGGTCGTCTGCTCGCCCCCCGGCGACCGGACGGCGAAGCGGGCCCTGACCGGCGTCTTCCAGCACTGGGACTGCATCGACCCCGACCTCAACCCCGGCGGGATCTGGCGACCGGTGCGTCTCGAGCGAACGGGGCCGGTCCGGCTCCGGCGCCTGTCCGTCGTCTGCACCGAGGCCGGCGGCGAGTCGGCCACCCTGCGCCTTCGGGCCTTTGCCGACACCCCCCGCCCGGGCATCGTGAAGATCGCGACGACCGTCGAGGGCCAGGAGCCCTACACCGAAGAGCTCAGCCTCGCCGCGGGCGAGAACCAGCTGGAGTGGTTGGTGACGGTCCCCGAGCCTTCGCTCTGGTGGCCGTGGGCGTTGGGTGACCAGCCCCGCTACGACGTCACGGTCGAGGCGATCGCGGAGGACGGCCGGGTCAGCCACATCCTCGAGCGGCGGGTGGGCCTGCGCTCGCTGGTGTTCGACGACTGGCAGCTGTCGGTCAACGGCGAGCGCCTCTTCTTGAAGGGCGCCAACCTGGCTCCCACCCGGGCCCTGCTGGGTGACGCCTCCGACGACGAGGTCCGACGCGACATCGACCTCGCGCGGGAGGCGGGTCTGGACCTCGTCCGGGTCCACGCCCACGTCACCACCCACGCGCTCTACGACCAGGCCGACGAGCAGGGGATGCTGGTCTGGCAGGACCTGCCGCTGCAGTGGGGGTACGCCCGCTCGGTGCGCAAACAGGCTGTGCGCCAGGCCCGCAAGGCCGTCGAGATCCTCGGCCATCACCCCTCCGTGGCCATCTGGTGCGGCCACAACGAGCCGCTCGCCCTCGACGAGCCGACGGGGGCCATGGCCGACCCCGCCGTCGCCCGCCGCATGGGGCTCAGGACGTTGGCGGGCATGGAGCTGCCCACCTGGAACAAGACGGTGCTCGACCGATCGATCAAGCGGGCCATCGAGAAGGCGGACGGCTCCCGCCCGGTGATACCCCACAGCGGCGTGTGGCCCCACCTCCCCCGCCTCGACGGCACCGACAGCCACCTCTACTTCGGCTGGTACCACGGCGACGAGCGGGACCTGCCCGCCTTCGCCGCCACCCTGCCCCGCATGGTGCGCTTCGTGTCCGAGTTCGGGGCCCAGGCCGTGCCCGAATCCGACGCCTTCGTCGAGCCCGACCGGTGGCCGGACCTGGACTGGGATCGCCTGGAGCGCCACCACAGCCTGCAGCGGGCCTTCCTCGACCGCCGGGTGCCCGAGGCCGACCACGCCACCTACGCCTCCTGGCGGGCGGCGACCCAGGCGTACCAGGCCACCGTCGTGCGCCATCACGTCGAGGAGCTCCGCCGGCTGAAGTACCGCCCGACCGGCGGGTTCCTGCAGTTCCTGCTGACCGACGCGCAGCCCGCGGTTTCCTGGTCCCTGCTGGACCACCAGCGGGTGCCCAAGGCGGGCTACCAGGCGCTGCTCGAGGCCTGTCGGCCGGTGATCGTGGTGGCCGACCGCCTGCCCGCCGCGGTCACCCCGGGCGAGGCGCTGGCCCTGGACGTCCACGTCGTCAGCGACCTGCGGGTCCCCCTGGTCCGGGCCGCGGTCACCGCCGAGCTCACCTGGCCCGACGGCCACCGGGCCTGGCACTGGGGCGGCGAGGTCGGCGCGGACGCCTGCGTGCGCATCGGCCGGGTCGACGCCGAGGTCCCACCGGTCCCCGGCGAGCTCCTGCCTGGACCTCACGCTCACCGCCGGCGACGTCACCGCCACCAACCGCTACACGACGGTGATCGAGCGGTGATCCGACGACTTCGCCGGGGTGGCAGCGGCATGCGAGGATCGAGGGCGTGAACGTCCACCATCACAGCTACGACGCGGTGATCGTCGGGGCGGGCGGTGCGGGCCTGCGGGCGGCCATCGAGGTCGCCGGCCAGTGCCGGGTCGCGGTCCTGACCAAGCTCTACCCCACCCGCTCCCACACCGGCGCCGCCCAGGGCGGCATGTGCGCCGCCCTCGCCAACGTCGAGGAGGACTCCTGGGAGTGGCACGCCTTCGACACGGTCAAGGGCGCCGACTACCTGGGTGACCAGCCGGCCATCGAGATCATGTGCAAGGAGGCCATCGACGCCGTCGTCGAGCTGGAGCACTTCGGCCTCCCGTTCAACCGCACGCCCGAGGGCAAGATCGACCAGCGCCGCTTCGGTGGCCACACCCGCAACCACGGCGAGGCCGCCGTGCGCCGGGCCTGCTACTCGGCCGACCGCACCGGCCACATGATCCTGCAGACGCTCTTCCAGCAGTGCGTGAAGCGGGACGTCACCTTCTTCAACGAGTTCCAGGTCCTGGACATGGTCTTCGCCGACGACCCGGGCACCCCCGCCGGGCGTCGGGTGGCCGGCGTGGTCGCCTACGAGATGGCCACCGGCGACCTCCACGTGTTCACCACCAAGGCCGCGCTCTTCGCCAGCGGCGGCTTCGGACGCATGTTCAAGATCTCCTCCAACGCCGTCAGCCTCACCGGCGACGGGCCCGGCCTGCTCTACCGCCGGGGCATCCCGATGCAGGACATGGAGTTCTTCCAGTTCCACCCGACCGGCATCTACAAGCTCGGCATCCTGCTGTCGGAGGCCGCTCGGGGCGAGGGCGGCATCCTGCGCAACGCCGACGGCGAGCGCTTCATGGAGCGCTACGCGCCGACGGTGAAGGACCTGGCCCCCCGGGACATGGTCTCCCGGTCGATCATGACCGAGATCCGCGAGGGTCGGGGGATCGGCGCCGACAAGGACGGCGTCTACCTGGACCTCACCCACCTGCCGCCCGAGCAGATCGACGAGAAGCTTCCGGACATCACCGACTTCGTGCGGACCTACCTGGGCATCGAGCCCAAGAAGGACCCCATCCCGATCCAGCCCACGGCCCACTACGCGATGGGCGGCATCCCCACCAACGTCGACGGCCAGGTGGTCATCGACGCCGACAACACGGTGCTCCCGGGGCTCTACGCCGCCGGCGAGTGCGCCTGCGTGTCGGTGCACGGGGCGAACCGGCTGGGGACCAACTCGCTGCTCGACATCGTCGTGTTCGGCCGCCGGGGGGGCAAGGACATGGCCCGCTTCGTCGCCGATGCCGACCAGCCCGAACCGCCCGAGGCCCCCGAAGCGGAGGTCGCGGCCCGCATCGAGAAGATGAAGGCCGGGAGCGGGACGGCCAACACGGCCCTGCTGCGGGAGCGCCTCCAGGAGGAGATGACCGCCAACGCGATGGTCTTCCGCACCGAGGAGAGCCTGGCCCATGCCACCGCAGGTGGTCGACGAGCTCACCGAGGAGTACGAGGAGATCTCGATCGACGACAAGGGCCAGATCTTCAACTACGACCTGACCGAGGCCCTCGAGCTCGGGTACCTGATCGAGCTGGCCAAGGTCACCGTGGCCAGCGCCCGGGCCCGGACCGAGAGCCGGGGCGCCCACTTCCGGGACGACCACCCCCTGCGGGAGGACGAGCACTGGATGAAGCACACGCTGGCCACCCGCGAGGACGACGGTGGGGTCCGCCTCGACTACAAGCCGGTCATCGGCGGCAACTACGAGCCCATGGAGCGCAAGTACTGATGCAGGTCGAACTCCAGATCAAGCGCTACAACCCCGAGACCGACACCAAGCCCCACTGGGAGACCTACACGGTCGAGATGGAGCCCACCGACAAGGTGCTGGACGCCATCCACGAGGTGAAGTACCACCACGACGGGACCCTGGCCCTGCGCCGCTCCTGCGTCCACGGGGTCTGCGGCTCCGACGCCATGATCATCAACGGCGTCAACCGGCTGGCCTGCACGCTGCTCATCCAGGACGTGGGCGACAAGATCACCGTCGAGCCGATCCGGGGCCTGCCGGTCATCAAGGACCTGGTCGTGGACATGGAGCCGTTCTTCGCCCAGTACCGCTCGGTGCTGCCCTACCTGGTCACCACCGACGAGCCCGGCTACCGGGAGCGCACCCAGTCCGCCGAGGAGCGGGAGCGCTTCGACGACACCACCAAGTGCATCCTCTGCGCCGCCTGCACCACCTCCTGCCCGGTGTTCTGGGGCAACTCGGGCTACGTCGGCCCGGCCGCGATCGTCAACGCCCACCGCTTCATCTTCGACAGCCGTGACGAGGCCGGGACCGAGCGCCTGGACATCCTCAACGACCGCACGGGCGTCTGGCGCTGCCGCACCGCCTTCAACTGCACCGATGCCTGCCCCGCGACATCAAGGTCACCCAGGCCATCGAGGAGGTGAAGCGGGAGATCCTCTTCTCCCGGGTGTGATCAGACGGCGAAGCTGATCGGGAAGGTGGCGATCCACGCCACCGTGCCGAGGAACACCACCCAACCGACGACCAGCAGCGTGGCCCGGAGCCGCTCGCTGGTCAGCTTGGTGCTGATGCCGGCGAAGAAGAGCGCCACGGCGAAGAGCACGACCGCCAGCACGTAGTTGGTCGCCCGCTGGATGTCGCGGCGCACGGTCGCCGCCGAGGCCTCGGACTGCCGGTCGTACTCGTCGGCCTGGTCCTGGGCCTCGACCTGGTACTCCGGCAGGGCGAACGGCGAGGGCGGGGCGTCGACGTTGTCGAGCGGGTCGGTGGCCAGCCAGGCGTCGAAGGCGGGCTGGAACTCGTCGCGGAAGCGACTGGCGTAGAAGTCGGCCAGCTCCTCCTCGCCCGTGGCGTCGGCGTCGACCCACTGGATGAACAGGGCCACGTCGACCTCGGTCTCGGCCTGGGCCTCGCCCTGGGCCCGGGCCGCGTCGATGCGGATGCCGTTGGTCTGGCTGGCCGCCTTGGCCTGCTCGCCGTTCCAGCGCGTGGCCTGGTAGCTGCTCCAGGCCGTGGCCACCGCGGCGACGGCGAGGAGCACCGTGGCGGCCAGCTCCAGCCGGCTCGGTCGAGCGCGCCCGTTCACCTCAGATCGCCGCACCACGGCGTCACACGGGGCCACGATCTCGATGTCGGCGGCGTCCGCGGTCTCGTCGATGATGCGCAGGACCCGCTCCATGGAGTCCGGCCGCAACCCGCCGACGTCGTCCTGGAACGGCTGGTTGAAGAAGACGAGCAGGAGGAGCAGCGTGGTGATGACCGCGACGACGGACCCCATCAGCAGGGCCTGGGTCGTCGCCCGCTCGGCGCTGTCGGCGAAGAACAGCATGTAGCAGGAAGATCACGGCCGAGACGAAGAGCAGGACGATCCAGAGCGGGCTCGGGATGACCCCGGACACGGCGTGCACCCGGTCGTTGCGGGCCGTCCTCGCGGGCGATGGTCTGGTCGAGCCACCGGTCGTAGGCCGACTGCTCGGCGTTCGTCTCCGGCTCGACCGTCTGGCAGGGTCTCGAAGAGGACGAGCCCCCAAGGGTTGATCTCGTCGCCGAGGGTCCCGGCCTCGAGCCGGTCCCACTCCTCACCGACCACGGAGCGGCCGTAGCAGACCAGCTCGCCGGTCAGCTCGGTCGGCCAGGTCGTCGGCGAAGAACTGGGCCGTCTCGAACTGCTGGGCCACGATCACCGCCTCCTCCTCCGCCCCCGAGCGGGACGCGTCGTAGGTCGTGAACGAGAGGAAGACGATGAAGCCGAGCAGGACGGAGAACCCGGTGGCCAGGACGCCGAAGACCCCCGAGGCCCGGTCGCCGTCGGAGAAGTAGCTGCCTTCAGGCGCCCGACGACGGACCGCGAGCATGGCCACGATGCTCACCGCGGTGACCACGGCCACCACGATCCCCCCGAGCAGGATGTTCATCGGCGCAGCGGCTCAGGGCTCGGTGTCGACGGGGACGTCCGGACCCAGCACGGGCTCGGGCATCGGCGTGGCCGCCGCCGCGGCGGACTCCCGCCGGGCCTTGCGGATCTCGAGCAGCACCGGCAGGGCCGAGAGCCCGATGATCACCGCGATCGCCGGCAGCAGGTACTTGTCGATCGAGGGGACCGTCTCCCCCAGGATGTAGCCCAGGGTGGTGATCCCGACGGCCCACAGGAAGCCGCCCAGGACGTTGTAGGAGACGAACGTCCGGTAGTGCATGCGGCCCACGCCGGCCACGATCGGGGCGAAGGTGCGCACGACGGGAACGAAGCGGGCCAGGACGATGGTCTTGGATCCGTGCTCCTCGAAGTAGTTCTGCGCCTTCTCCACATACTCCTGCTTGAAGATGCGGGAGTCCGGTCGGTTGAAGAGCGACGGGCCGACCCGGCGCCCGAACAGGTAGCCCACCTGGTCGCCCGCGACGGCGGCGGCGAAGCAACCGGCCAGCAGGACGGGCAGGGGGGCCAGATGGCCCTGGGAGGAGAGCAGGCCGGCGGTGAACAGGAGCGAGTCGCCGGGGAGGAAGAAGCCGATGAGGAGGCCGGACTCGGCGAAGACGATCAGGAACAGGCCGATGGCCCCGAAGCGCGTCGAGCAGGTTCTCCGGATCCAGGCTGCCGAGAGCAGCGAGCACGACACTGAGCACCGGGCGAGGCTACCGGTGGGGCCCGTCCGGACCCCAGTACCGCCACCAGCCCGCAGCATCCAGGTCGAGGGCGTCGGCCTCGATCAGGACCTCACCGTGGACCCGGGCCGGCGTCTGGCCCTCGACGTCGGGACCGGACCGCTCCCACTCCAGGTCGAAGCCGATCGGGACCCGACGGCCGATCGTGTCGTCGGGGTGGTCGACGGCCAGGGCGAAGGCCTCCAGCCCGATCGTCCACCGCTGCCCCCGCTCCTCCTCGATGGCATCGGCCCACAGCCCCGACGCCCGGATCTCGCGGGACCCGGCGCGGGGCAACGGCGCATCCGGCTCGTGGAGGACCACCAGGTCGTGCCCCGGCCGGGCCAGCGAGGCCGTCACCTCCACCCGATCGGCCAGGAACGCCATTCCGAGGTGCCCCGCCTCAGTCCCGTCCGCTGACCACACCCACCGCCACCGGCCATTCACCACACGATGCGCATGCCGCGGGCAGCGGCGGCGAAGCGGTGCATGCGGTGGTCCTTGGTGATGAGCGGTGCCACGAGCTCCCGGGCGGTGGCGTAGATGATGCAATCAGCAGGATCGCCCTCGAATCCGTCGGCGGGCAGGAGCCCCGCTCCGACGGCGGCGGTCGCCGTGAGCGGAGCCAGCTCGATCCGGTCCTCAGCCAGGAGGTCCCTGGCCCAGTCGAACGGGTTGCGATCCAACTCGAACCGGCCCTTGCGAACCAGGAGGGCGATCTCCCAGAGCGAGATCGGACTCACCAGGATCCGGGCGGCCTTCTCGATCCGGAAACGAGCGGGCCGCGAGAGCCGTTCGCTTCCCGCCTGCCACCAGAGCAAGGTGTGGGTGTCGAGGACGATCAGGACTCAGCCTCCCACCGCTCCCCGGTCGAGAAGTAGGCCTCGTCGTCCTCGGCGATGAGCCGGACCGAGCCCATCGTGGACCGGCCGGTCGGTCCGGCGTCAATCGGGACCAGCCGGGCCACCGGACGGCCTCGCTTGGTGACGACGACAGGGATGTGATCGAGCGCGACCTGGTCGAGCACGGCCAGGCACTGCTCCTTGAAGGCGCTGGCCATGATCGTCCGCTCCGTCATGATTCCAGGATATACGGAAAATCCTATCTGACTAGATATACTGGTCAGAATTCCGCCCGCCGGTGAGTCAAGCGGCCGCCGACGTCGCCTACCGTGCGAGGCATGGTGCCTCGCTTCTCGGCAGCGTGGGTCGAGGCGCTCGACATCGCGGTCCGGGACCTCCCGGCCGCCGATGAGGCCTTCGTCGTCCAGCAGGTCGTGACCGACGGCGACGACGAGATCGCCTGGCACCTCGTGCTCGGGCCCGACGGCGTCCGGGTGCTCGCCGGGCGGGCCGACAGCGCCCGACGTGACCTTCATGCCAGGACCGAGCAGACCGCCGAGGCCATCGCCGACGGCACCTTGAGCGCAGGGGCCGCCCTGACCGCCGGTCGACTGACCGTCCGGGGCGCGACGGCCCGGCTGACCGAGCACCGGGAGGCGCTGGCCCGGATCGACGAGGCCCTGGCCGATGCCTGAGATCCCCGAGATCCGGGCCCATGCCGAGCGGCTGACGGCCGAGTTCGGCGGGGCCGTCCTGGAGAGGTTCGTCCCGATCTCGTTCACGGCGCTGAAGACCTACGCCCCGGCCCCCGACGTGGCCTACGGCTCGCCGCTGCTGCGGGTCGGACCAGCGGGGCAAGTACCTGGCGCTGGTGTTCGAGCCCGCCACCTTCGTCGTCCACCTCATGCAGGGCGGCCGGCTCAAGCCCGACGAGAAGCAGTCACCCAAGCCCCGGGGCGGCCTGGCCCGCTGGGTGTTCGCCGACGGTCGGGCCCTGCTGCTCAGCGAGGCGGGGACCGAGAAGCGGGCCGGGGTCTGGGTCGTCGAGCGAGCTCCGGGAGGGCGAGGAGCCCATCGCCCACCTCGGGCCCGACGCCGACTCGCTCGACGCCGCCGGCGTCGCCGAGCGCATCGGTGACCAGTCCAAGCGTCTCCACGGTGTCCTGCGGGACCAGCACCCGATGGCCGGCATCGGCCGCCGCCTGGCCAACGAGATCACCCACAAGGCCAAGCTCTCACCGTTCGCCAACGCCTCGAAGCTCACCGCCGAGGAGATCGAGCGCCTCCACGCCGCCATCCAGGAGGCGGTGGCCGAGGGCCTGGCCTACGAGCGGGGGCGGGACGACATGAGCTCGTCCAAGGAGCGGCCCGGGTCCGTCCACCACCGCAAGGGCGAGACCTGCCCCGTCTGCGGCGACACCGTGCGCGAGGTGGCCTACGTGAAGTACACGGTCAACTACTGCGCCACCTGCCAGACCGACGGCAAGGTCCTCGCCGACAACACCACCAGCAAGTTCCTGCAAGTGACGCGGCCGTAGGGCTGGGGGACCGAAACCGCGGCAACCACGGGGGCCTGGTGCTTCCCGCCGGGCTCGTCGGCGCCCAATCAGCACCCTCCGTGGCCGAACCGCCCGGTGCGCTACAGCTTCGGCGTACTGGCTCCTGATCCTCCGCCTATGACCGGAGGATCAGGAGCCAGAACAGGAGGCGTTCACTGGCCGTGAGATCTGACGTCGGTTTCGCCCCCGACGGCCTTCAGCCCGTCCCCACGCCCCATCCCTGCCTCGGTTTCGGTCGTCCGCCCGACGTCAGATGCAGGCCGAGGCCGGCGACGGTGTCCCGCTCGTCGGCCAGCTCGCCGTTGCTGGCGTCGATGCGCCGGCGGGAGAAGTCGTCGATCTCGAGGCCCTGGACGATGGACCACTCGCCGTCGGCCGTCGTGCACGGGAAGGACGAGAGCAGGCCCTCGGGCGTGCCGTAGGAGCCGTCGGAGGGGATCGCCATCGACACCCAGTCCCCTTCCGGCGTGCCGTCCATCCAGGTGCGGACGTGATCGATGGCGGCGTTCGCGGCGGAGGCGGCACTGGAGCTGCCCCGGGCCTCGATGACGGCCGCACCCCGCTGCTGGACCGTGGGGATGAACTCGTTCTCGATCCAGGCCTCGTCGCCGATGACCTCGGTGGCGGGGCGGCCGCCGACCTGGGCATGGAAGACGTCGGGGTACTGGGTGGCGGAGTGGTTGCCCCAGATGGTCATGCGGGTCACGTCGGTGACCGGGACGCCGGCCTTGGCCGCGACCTGGGCCAGGGCCCGGTTGTGGTCGAGGCGGGTCATGGCCGTGAAGTTCTTCTCGGGCAGCCGCTCGCAGTTGTTCATGGCGATCAGGCAGTTGGTGTTGGCCGGGTTGCCGACCACCAGGACCTTGCAGTCGTCGGCCGCGGCCGCGGACAGGGCCTTGCCCTGGACGGTGAAGATGGCGCCGTTGGCCTCGAGCAGGTCGGCCCGCTCCATGCCCTTGGAGCGGGGACGGGAGCCGACCAGGAGCGCCACGTCGGCCCCCTCGAAGGCGATCTCGGGCTGGTCGCTCATGACCATCCCGCTCAGCAGCGGGAAGGCGCAGTCGTCCAGCTCCATGGCCACGCCCCGCAGGGCGTCCATGGCCGGCGGGATCTCCAGCATCTGGAGCTGGACCGGCTGGTCCGGGGCCGAGGAGGTCGCCGTTGGCGATGCGGAAGAGGAGGCTGTAGCCGATCTGGCCGGCGGCGCCGGTCACGGCCACTCGGGTGGGGGATGCCATGGCTCGCACGCTACCGACGCCGTTGTCGGCGGGTCGAACCCGGGTCAGTCCTCGTCGGTGTCGGTCGGCTCCTCGCCGAAGCCCTCGATCTCGCCGGGGCCGTCCGGGGGCGGGGGCAGGGCGGCCAGGAACTCGTGGATGAGGGGCGCGGCCACCTCACCGCCGATGCCGCCCCCCTCGACGACCACGGCGTAGGCCAGGTCGCCGATGAAGCCGGCGAACCAGGCGTGGGTCTCGGGCGGGTCCTCCTCGCCGAACTCGGCGGTGCCGGTCTTGCCGCCGATGTCCCGGCCGAGGATGCCGGCCGCCTGGCCGGTGCCGGTCCGCACCACCTCCCGCAGGAACTCGGGCAGGTGCTCCCGGGCCGCCTCGGGCAGCTCGTGGGCGCCCTCGGTCGGCGGCTCGCCGCTGAGGAACGGCGGGCGCCAGGTGCCGTCGTAGGCCGCCGCCGCCACCGTGGCCATGTGCAGCGGTGTGACCGACACCCGACCCTGGCCGATCGAGGCCGCCCCGGTCTCGGTGTCGGACTCCGGCAGGGGGAAGGAGGCGAACTCGGTCGGCACCCCGAGGTCGTAGACGCCTGGTTGAACCCGAACGTACTCCGCCGCCTCGAGCAGCCGGGTCGGCCCGAGCTGGAAGCCCAGGTCGACGAAGGTGGTGTTGCAGGACTTGGCGAAGGTGTCGATGAAGGGGAGGTCGCCGTAGTCCTCGCCGAAGGCGTTGGTGAAGGGGGCCGAGTCACCCGGACGGGTCTCGTAGGGGCAGGGCAGGACCTGCTCGGGCTCCACGCCGGCCGCGAGGATCGCCGGCGGCGGTGACGATCTTGAAGGTGGAGCCCGGGGCGTACTCCCCCAGCAGGGCCCGGTCGAAGCCCGACGGGTTGTTGGCCACCGCCCGCACCGCGCCCGTGCGGCTGTCGATCGCGACCAGGGCCACCGGCAGGGCCACGTCGGCAATCGCCTCCTCCGCCGCCCGCTGGGTGGCGTAGTCGAGGGTCAGGCGGAGGGGCTCGGGCCGCTCCCCGCCGAACTCGTGGAGCACGTCGCTGACCCGCCCGGCGCCGTCGACGACCTTGATCTGCCCGACCGGGTCCGACCCGCCGAGCTGGTCCTCGAAGCCGGCCTCCACACCGTCGGCCCCGACCAGGTCGCCGGCGGCGTACTCGAGGCCGAGCTGGGCCGCCTCCGGCGCGCTCAACTCCCGGAGCTGGCCGACGAGGGCCCCGGCCAGCTCGTCCTGGCGAGCCCCCTCCCCCGGTCCCCCGACGGCGAGCGGCTGGCCGCCGTCGGCCACGATCGTGCCCGGGGCCCCTGGGCCCGTGTGCGCTGGAGACGGGCGCCGTCGGTCAGCGCCGGGTGCAGCGAGGCAGGCGTGAACGCCACCCGCCAGTCACCGTCGACCTCCGTGAGGTCCAGCGCGCCGTCGTACGCCCAGGTCCCGAGGCCCTGGAGCCCCAGCTCCGCCCGGAACGACGCCGTGCCCGTGTCCCCGGAGGTCGCCACGTCGACGGCGGACACCTCGGCGGTCACGACCTGCAGGCCGGTCCGGAACTGCTGTTGGACGGTGGTGAAGTCTGCAGGCGGGTCGGCGACCAGCGCGCCCATGGCCGCCACGTCGCCGGCGGCCCACGCCGTCAGGTAGGCGTCGGCCGTCGCCGCGGCGGCCGAGCCGCCGTCACCGCCGTCGCTGAGGAACGAGCACGAGGAGACGAGGAGGACCACGACCGACATCGCCGCGA